>NZ_JBQFQB010000002.1:0-865596 GCF_056536665.1 Ruegeria sp. CJ6
CAAATCCTGCTCCCGCAACCAACTTTAGAAAATCCCAGAGCAGCCCGCGCAGACTACAATTGATCACCCCGATCAATTGCTTAACGATCAAGCACTTTATAGCGTCACGCCCTTAAATCGACGCGTGAGGAAGAATGGGAGAATAGGGATGACCCTGAATCTATCGCTCTACGTGCTTCTGATCCCAACCCATTAATGGCGCGATATTGGTATTCTTCACCAAGCGTTCCGATCGCTTAAGGCCAATGCCGCGTTCAAACGCAGTCTGTTGGCGTGAAAGCCCTATGATCAGCTTGATCCGTCTCGCAGCAGAGACGAATCAATCCGTGCGCTTCATTCCCATATTCAATCTCCTTTGCGGCAAAATGCCTTGAAAGGAGCGGCATCAACCAATCACACGTCCTAGTTTGTTCAAACCTGTAAAAGCAGTTTTGCGACGTCCAATAGTCCTGCCTGCCCAAAAAGCTCATCAGTGCTCGGTGCAGTATATGAGTTCATGGCATCTGGCTGCAAAGATGACCCTGCATCTAACCAATACCAGTGGTCTAGATTTAGTTTATTGGTATCAGCCGAAAAACCTTCGAAAATGTTCTTGACGTCAACACCTGACACCTTTGAAGTCGACTTACGCTGCATCATCGCGATTGCTCCGGCGACCAAGGCAGCAGCACCCGATGTGCCTCCAAATTCAGCATATAATCCCGAAGGATCGTCGCGCGCACTTTCTCGTTTCTTCACAGGGCCAGCGAATGTTCCTTCCACGTAGCCCCGCGGTCCTGGAACATCCAAGGAAAGCAACCGCTGTGAGGCAAATGAAATTTCAGGGATATCATCATAAGGTGGTTCGCGCTTTTTGTGCACGTTCTCTACCCAGAAGTCGCCTGCTGAAGCAGCGCGACGGTCCAAACGGATTTGGTACCGGTTATATACTTCTCCGTCATCTGAAGGTGCGACTACGGTCAGATCACCCGAGTAGTTGGAATAACCCGATCGGTAGCCGTTGTAATTGACGGCGCCTACTGAAATGACACCGTTTGCGGGATTGGATGACAAACTAGCCGGGTAAATCAGTTCACTCCTGCCCTCATTACCTGCGGCGCATACAACAGGCGTCTGCTTGCTTACCCATTCTATGACTTTCTCAAGTAGAGCCCAGGATTTTTGGATATCCAAAATATCTTCATGAACTTCTCCCGCCTTGCTTTTGTGAAGGCGGGTCTCTTCATCATCGTCAAAAGAGGTTGGATAGCCGGGCCAATACGAAGGGTCAGCGGCATCGCGCGGAAATAGAATGACATCCACACCTTTCGCTTCTGCATAAAGAAAGGCCGCTATCAGTTCTTCAGGGCTAGGAGATATTGAAGTTGTGATAGGAACTACTTTGCTTAGCGGGTCTACGCCAAAGTAAGGGGCAATATTACCCGCATTGCCGAACTGATCCAATTCATAACTGGTACCGCTCGTCAGGCCGGCACATCCAGTCCCGTGAGCGGCATACCGATCATCATAGGCATCGACGTAACGCTTGACGCCAAAACCGTTACTAATTCTGTTAATTATCTCGGTTTCTTCGGGGTCGAGACCAGGTATGACCAAAGCGCTGATTCCGGTCAAATGTTGTTCTGGTAGCTCGCGGTGTCTGTTTGTTGCAGGATATGCCGATAACTCCTCGTACTTTGCTCCATATGGGTGACTCGCTAAATCAATTGCGTCATTCCAAATAACTTGATCTGGAGGGGGAAGGGGGGCCTCTGGCGCTTCTAAGTTTGGATGATGCCGGGCCACCCCCATATCAATGAGGCCAATTTTTACATCCCGTCCTGCAAAATCCCATTCGACACCAGTTATCGTCGGGCAAACCTCACCAGATGAGGTGCCAGTTGGTACGGAAATCGCATTGATCGCCACCAGATGCCAAAGATAGTAGTAACGTTTATATAACTCATCGCCAACAGGCATTGGCTCACCTCCCCTTTGTAGCTATCCCAGCCATTCGTCCTGGGCTTCATCCATCAGTTCATCGAGAGCTTCTGTTAGATAAACCACTGTTTTCTTTGCGAGACTTCGTCCTGCAGCTGTATCACTTGGGTAGTGTAGACCTGCCCATTCTCGGTTCTCGGCAATACGCTGGGCGCGATGGAAAAGCGCTATCGTTCCCGGATGCTCTGGAACCAGCCGAGAGAACAGCTCTGCAATCGCGAATGATTGATAAGAATGGTTGGATGGATATGCAGCGTGATAGGGTACGGGGATGTAAGGACGGATAAGCGGCTGCACGATGTTTGGTCGAGGTCGGCTGAACCTATTCTTGTAAGTAAGGCCGATCTCGTTGGTGATTTCCAGCAGGATGACCATCAAGGCCTTCGTCGCATCAAATCCGCCCTGCTCGTCAATCCCTAAAGGGGTCAGGTAATCGTCAATTCCGAACTGCGCTTGCGCAACAATTTCGTCGCGACGGCGCACTTGATCTGGCTGTTTCAGTTGCTCCTGAAGCTCCAGCAGATGAGTGGTTTCGTTCAGGCTTTCATCGGGTCCTGGAGGTGGTAGAAGATCAATATTCTCCCAGATTTTCCCGAGAATACTTGTATCAATAGGAATGCCAATTTTACAGAGATCACGCATTTCGCGCCACCCAAATGAGGCATCGCTCCCACCGAAATCGAACTCAGTGCGGTTTCTGTTTCTATTTCGATTCCTATTTCTGTTTCTATTTCGATTCCTGTTTCTATTGCGGTTTCTATTTCTGTTGCGGTTCAGGGCAAAGGATGAAGACTGACCCATCGCGATTACAGCGGCTCCGAGTGCAGACCGGCTTCCAATTTCTGTGGCAACCGAATTAGCTACTTGTTCGTTCCGCTGAAGACGATCTACCAGAGTCATCTCATCAAAAAACAAATTCAATTTTTCAAGTGTTGGATCATCAATTATGTCGTCCTTGATCTCACGAATCGCATTGATGTACGCCCAGAATGTTTGCTGCTGTTCGTCATAGATTAGCGATACAAGTTCATCCCTATTTCGCTCAGGATTGTCCTCTGCGCCCAAGTTCGCCAGCTTTAAAACTTTACACGAAATCAATTCCCCACGCCGAACGAGCATACCGAAGTTGTTGAGAAAACTAACGTAATTCAATGAATCCCCCTCCCTTGATCGAAATACTAAATTTGTTTTGGTAGCCCGATACGGCTCAGACCATCCTCCATAAGTTTTGCGCTGAAGCGGGTTGGAACCGGAAACCAGTCTTCTCGAATACTTGTGAGAGACATGTCTGGCTCCAATTCGACAAGTCGATGTAACGCTTTCTCACCTTTGGTGTGATCGCCCAAGTGACCGTAAGATGCCGCCAGATAGCGCATAACTGCTTTAAACTGTGGTTGTACCGCCATTACGTTTTCGCCAAATTTGACGGCTTGTTCGAAGTCGCCATTTACCAACGAAGCTACGCAGCTTGCGCCGTCGAATAGATGACGATAAGGGCTGTGCCGTCCGATAACCCTAGCTTTGTTCGCGGCCTCCACTGCAAGCCTCGGACGATCGGTATAGCAATAGAGCATCGCAGCAGAATCCCAACACATTGCACGATATGGGCTCAGCTCCAGGGCTCTGTCAGAAAGGTCCTGAGCAATCGAAAACTCGCGGAACACGTAGGAATAGACGTGAGCGACAAGCCCTAAAACGGTCCCGTTATCTGCGTCAGCTTCGACTGCTCGCCTCGCAAGCTCTCGTGCTCTTTCTTCAAGCTCAATGTCCCACGTTCCGTAACGTTCGCCGATTTGGAACGTCGTAAAATATGCTAGCCAGGCCAAGTAAACAGGCTTGGGGTCGATTTCGTAGGCTGCCAATATGTCTGCCTGCAAATGGTCCAAACCGGGTCCGGACATTGTTAGCAAGTGATGGACTGCGGAGATCGCCGTCTTTGCAGCATGATGGGCAGCGGGGTCGCGCATATGACGCCCGTTCACCAATGCCGTGAGGAGCGCATCGGTAGCGTAGCTTACAAAAGCTGCAACGCTGGAGGTTGAGAGCCCAAGAAAGTCGCCCTGATCAGCCACCACATTCTGATTCCAAATAACTTTCCGGTCCTCGGGGCGCATTGCAGTGACAGAAACTTGAAGCATGCTTTCGCAGGCTGACGCTCTGCACTGAAGAAACAAGTCGGGACCAACACCGTGACTGGGGCTAGAGTTGTATGGCCCGGGCACGTTCGGGGTGCGATAGTCCTGAACAATCAGGGCCTCGGTTTCCGAAAGAGATTTTGATAGCTGCTCTGCGACGATATTTGCTACGAAAGAGGCTTTTTCCGATCCCGCTCCCACATCTGAGGCTAGAAGGCCAATTACGAAATTTGTTCTCGTAGTTTCTACCCATGATGCATTAGGCGTTGGCTGAGTTGTGAGATCGGTTTTACTTACTAGACTAGTACCATCTTGGTTGATGCATCGAACCGCAGACCGTTGATGCTGGAGCCAATCCATGAAAGCAGCACTGCGGCATTTGAAACCCTCCAACAGCCTATTGTTTGATGGTTCTGCTGTTGGCTCTGTTACGTCTATTTCCAACTCTTGTTGATTGAGGTAAATGAGATCTTTGTCGCGAACTAGACTGATTAGGGTTGCCAAACCGGTGTGTTCATTGGTGGCGTCGACGAGCCGCTCCAATAAAGCAGACCTTTCAGAAGTAGACTGGTCCTCCCAAATAATTTCGCCAGCCCGATGCGCTGAAAAAACACCTTGAGAGCAAGCTAAGAGCGAGAGAAGCATTGTCTGCTCGTTGCTTAGGTCCAGCAAAGTGTTTTGGGAGCCCCAATACTTCGGATACCCAATCAATTCGAGACGGGCCTTTGTCAGCGACCCTTGGTCCGAAACTCTGATCACCTTGAATAACTCGAGAGAGTTTCCCAGATTTTTTAGTGTTGGGTAGCCGATGGAGACAAACCGAAAGTCGTTTCCACCCCGAAGCGAATTTCGGACCGCACTGGAGACCAGGACGTCACCGGCCGATCCAGCACTTTCGATACGGGCCGCAGTGTTCACGGTGTTCCCTATGATTTGGCGGTCTATTTCAAATGTATCACCAACATGTACACCGATCCTGAACCCGCGATCATAGTTTCCGACTTGTTCAGAAAGAGTTTCCTGTACCCTCAACGAGGCTTCTACCGCGACTGAAACACTTCTGAATGTCGCGCAAAAACCATCACCAGCAATACCCGTGACTTCACCTCCAAGTGCGACCACTACTTCACTGGCTAGATTCAGATCCGCGCGAATAGTGGATAGGGTTCGCATTTCAGTTTCGCGAACCGCTAACGAGTACCCACATGCATCAATGAACACGATGGCCATTAGGCGGGCTTCGGGTGTTTTAGTCTTGGAAAACTTTGTCTGGTCTACCCCATATCTTGACCTCAAAGTAAATAGATTAAATGTTTCTAATGCCTAAAATTCGACACCCTGATCGATTGTTTTAAATAAAAATAACCCCACAGCTAGGGTCAGTAGTACACTAATCTCAGTAACTCGTCGACATTAAACGCGCTCGACATTTGCAATTGAGAACGCAGGTATTTGTTAAGTTCCAGATATAAATAAATAAATTTAGTGGTGGGTGATATGAACTGATACTTTCCGGTCATTGGTAGGTGTTAAAGAGGGAAAGCTTCCGCATTACTTCATAAGTGCTTGATTCCGGTGAATAAGAATGAAACGCACCGTCGCAGCGCGAGATAAGGATGCACATTAAGAGGTCAAAGAGTGAATGCCACTTGAATATCGACAAAAGGCGTTTCTTGACATCTTGTCATTGGCTTCAATTTTTGCATCAACACGTACCAAGACTTCAAGCGCTGCTAATTCATCTTTCTCTATGACAACACAACGGTAAAACCCAAGCGTCGTGTTATAATTGAATTAGATCTTTGGATTTCTACCAATTGAAGCATTGTACTATATTTCGTCAAAATGGATGCTTATCAGTTGAAGTATATTGAACTAACCTAGAACTCCCTCGTTTTTGTTTACAACAAATTTTGCTCCCAAGGTTTGATGACTTGACCCGTTCTCTGGAACGAAGGATGCGCGATGGGCACAGATGGGGAAGCAAGATGCATTCCAGTTTAAAGTGTCAGTTCAGTAGCTCGGGAAGTGCCCATCCAGTGTTGGCCGTGCTATTTGGTTGAAGCTTGATGAGGCTATCCCTCATCCAATGAGAGGTATCGTAGTTTCTGCTGAGAAGGACACCATGCAGCGATGGTCCGCTTATCGAGCCATCTTCATAGGTGGAGAGAGTGACGTCATAGAGTTATCTTTCGAATTCAAACTCTCATCACTGAGCACCTTCGAAGTGCAGGGTTCTCAGTGGCCCCGAGAATCTTTCCGAAACATCTTGTTTCCAATTCACGAACTAAGAGTTTCGAATTTAGCCGTGGACACATTTTTGCCATAATGCCATCCTGCCACAGAGGGCGGCATGTCTTTATTTTTAGCACTTTCTAGTTTTTCCAACTGGATTTGAGGGGGTTACCTAGTTCGATATGCCGCCCCACGAGCAATCTTCTGATCGTCCAATGAATGAAGCGCATTCTCGGTGGCGTTGATACAATGCGCGTTCAAACCTTTTGTATCGCGCATCTGGGTGTAGTTATGGTGTACCTCGACAGCGCCATTAGTTTCTATGGGCGCAGTTTCAGGTATCTTTCCATTGATCGTTGCACGCCGAATGATGTGCAATCGGCGATGCAGAGGTGCAACAGGTCAAGATAGAAATGCCATCAAAACGACCCCAACTAACGTCCTGAGAGCGGTATCTGAGCAAGTAAGCGCTACCTGGATAGCAAGTTTCCGCAACGTAAACATAAGCTCACTTTTCGCCTTTCAAGACTTGCTCTATGCCGGGTGCAGCATTCCGGTGGGGGCCGATATGAAACTCAGTGCGTTGGAAATCCTTTGCGTCATTTTGGCAAGTGTTGTGGCAGTGGCTGGTTTTGCCGGAGCCGTGAATGCGCTTGTTTCAGCGATCTAATGTAGCACCGCAAAGCTGTAGGGCCTTTAAGCGCATGTTGTCGCGCTCGTGACAACTGTTCTCTAGGGGTGCCGAAGGCTTTACGATAAGGTTATGAAATTAAACAATTAAAGAAATACCATACACTTCTTTGTCGTCCATCGGTGACGCCGTCGTCGCGCAAAGTGAACAGGTCTAAAGCCCGCTTCGTCCAAATCTCGCGATAGCGGTATTAGATTGAAAGCGTCGCCTCGTATTCCATCTAGCAGAGGGGTTGGCGAGGGGGTCGAGCCAACCCCTCTGAAGGGGATACACGGATCAGTGAAAGTGGTCCGTTGAGCTCAGGTTATGCGATGCGTGTAGGCCCGTATATTGGGGGTTCCCCGTAGTTGGGAAAATTAATCTTTCAGACACATTCCGGACATCTCGCCCAGATACCAAAACGATACGGCGCGCCTAGAAGATGTCTGATGATTTCTTGAGGGGGTACGAGTTTGGCGCGTCGTACCTTGACCCTCATTCAGTTTCCCAAAGCATTATATGAGGTTGATGACGGTGCCCTGTTTCAGGGATGCATCTGCTGCATCGGCCAGAACCTGCGCGCGCAGCCCATCGATGATACCGGGCGCAAGCTGTCCTGATCCGGACACGGCGGCAACGAAGTGGGCCATCTCGGCCTGATAGGCGCCCTCATAGCGTTCAAGAAAGAAATGCTGTGCGGGGGCTTTGCGGAAACCTGACGGAGTCGCGACTTCAACGGCGTTTTCCAGCATGTTTTCAGCCCTCAACATGCCTTTTTCACCATGCACCTCGATGCGCTGATCATAGCCATAGCTGGCGCGGCGCGAGTTGGAGATCTGGCAAATCTTGCCACTGGCTGTCGTCAGGGTTACGGCTGCGGTGTCGACGTCTCCGGCTTTGCCGATCTCGGGATCGACGAGCGATGATCCAACAGCGTAAACGATGATAGGTTCTTCGCCCAGCAAGAAACGTGCCATATCCAAGTCATGAATCATCATATCGCGGAACAACCCACCCGAGCTTTCGATATAGCTGATCGGTGGCGGCGAGGGGTCGCGGGACAGAATGGTAACAATTTCGACCGCGCCGATCTCACCTTCGGCGATGCGGGATTGAATATTGGCAAAGCTCGGATCAAAGCGGCGGTTGAAGGCCGTCATGAAGGGCACGCCGGTGGCTTCGACCACCTTGATGCAATCGCGGATGCGGTCAGCGGACATGTCCACCGGCTTTTCGCAGAAGATCGCTTTGCCGGCATTCGCCGCTTTATGGATCAGATCGTAGTGGGTGTCGGTCGGAGTACCGATGACGACAGCATCGACATCTTTGCTTTCGATCAGTTCGTCCGCCGACAGGATCTGTGCGCCAGTTTTGTCGGCCAGCATCTGAGCCGGTTCTGTGAATGCGTCCGCCACTGCGCTCACCCGTGCGCCATCAATCTGCCCGATCGAGCGCGCATGAACCTGACCGATCCGCCCGCATCCCAATAGCCCAATATTCAGCATGTCATGCCCCTTTGAACGCTTTCAGTACTCGGCGCGTCGCCTCGACCACCGGTTCATGTGTATCTTTCAGTATTTGAACGCGGTCGAACCTGTCCGGATCGGCATTCACGGCCGTTCGCAGGGCATTCCCAAAGGCCATTCGCAGCTCGGTCCCGATGTTAAATTTGCAGATTTTCGATCCGCGCGCCAGCGCAGCACGTTGCGCAACCGGCACGCCCGAGCCGCCATGGATCACCAGAGGTATCTCGGTCACGGCTTCGATGGCGCGGATACGGGTCTCGTCCAGACCGCCCTCTTTGTTCTGCTGCAAGTGGACGTTGCCGACCGAGATCGCCATTGCATCCACGCTGGTCTCTCGGGCGAATTGCGCGGCTTCCGCCGGGTCGGTTCCGTCCGAACCTTCACCACCCGAATAGCCGACAAAACCGATTTCACCCTCGCAGGAGACACCAGCGGCATGGGCCATCTCGGCAATTGCAGTGGTCTCGGCGATATTCTGTTCCAAAGGCTTGCGTGAGCCGTCAAACATGACAGAGGTGAAGCCGCTGTCGATGGCGATGTGGCATTCGTCATGGGTGTAGCCATGGTCCAGATGCGCCACGACGGGCACGCTGGCACATTCGGCCAGATGGCGGAACATCTTGCCCAGAACCGGCAGCGGCGTGTGTTCGCGGCATGATGGGCCGGCTTGCAGGATGATCGGTACGCCTTCGGCTTCGGCAGCGGCCACGTAGGCACGCATATCCTCCCAGCCCAGCGTCACCAACCCGGCCACAGCATAGCCGTCGCGCAGCGCGGGTTGCAGCACGTCCGATAATGTCACAAGGCTCATTTGAACTTGGCCACCATGTCCATAATGCCCGGGATCGTATGCAGCTGGGCTGCATGGGTCGGTTGGAAATACTGCTTCAGCGAGCGCTGACTGAGCCCGCCGAGGATGGTGAAATAGTACATTTCATACCCCGGCAAAACTGCGCAGGGGTGATAGCCCTTGTCCAGCAGGATCGTCGAGCCATCCATGATGTGATAGGCATCACCCGGCTTGTTGTCTTCGCGCTGCAGCATCTGGACGCCAGAACCATAGTTGGGCCGGAAGCGGAAATTATAGGTTTCGTCATGGCGGGTTTCGATCATTTCGCCATCGTCGCTTTTGCGGTCGGTGTCATGTTTGTGGCTGGGAAAGCCAGACCAGCCGCCCTGACCCACGGTATAAAGTTCAGACACCAGCAAGCGGCCGACCTTGTCGTGATGGTTCGCGCCCAGAATGTGTTTGATTTTTCGATGGGTTTTGGTGTCGTCCGATCCATACTGCACCAGATCCAGTTCGGGTACGCGGACATCAAAGGGTTCAAGCACACGGTCGAATTTTGCGCCCGCGATGAAGGTTTCGGTTTCATCCGTCATGCAGGTTATTCGAACCTTGGCGCCGACGGGAACGTATACGCCCTCGGGCTCGCCATCCCAGACGTCGATGGCGCGGTTGCCAAGGTTGGTATAGATCGCGCCGTCCACATCGACATCCACGGTACCGGTGGCGGGCACGATGCAGGTCTCATAGCCCGGTACGGCATATTCGAACACCTCGCCCTTTTTCAGTTTGACGATGTTGAAATAGTTTAGCGGCACCAGATCATGGTCGGCATCGACGATAGGTTTGTTCTGGTTGTCATGGGGCGCGATATGCATCTGCGGCTCCTTTCAGGTATCGGTTGGGCCCGGGTGTTGGGCCAGAAATTCGTCAAGTTCGGGCGTCGTCGGCATGGCCCCGGCGCAGCCGGGTTTCGACACGACGATCGACGCGCAGGCCGAACCGCGCAGCACCGCATCGCGCAGGTCATGCCCCGCAGCGATCGAGGCCAGCAGTCCGGCCAGAAAACTGTCGCCTGCGCCGTTGGGCTTCACGGCGGTAACGGGGTAGATGCCGGTGCGGACCTCTTGCCCGTCTGCCAGCGTAATGGCCCCCTCATGGCCCATCTTGTAGATCACCATCTTGCCGTTGGCCGCCAATTCGCGGGCCTTGTCTAAACCTTTTTCGATGCCGCCCGCCATAAAGCCGAACTCTTCATCATTGCCAACGATCAGATCGCTTTCATTCCCTGCGCGGGTCAGAACCTCTGAGGCGACTTCGGGTGATGGCCAACTATAGGGGCGGTAATCGATGTCGAAGATCACCGGCAGACCTGAGGCGCGCGCATTTTCAAATGCGCGGAAGGTGGCCGAGCGTGAGGGTTCCGCAGCAAACACCGTGCCCGCCGTGATCAGGGCTGAGAAGGCGCTGTAGTCGACCTCATCCATATCCGCCTCGTTCACCTCAAAATCAGCGGCACCGTTGCGGTAGATAACGTTCTGGAAATCTTCGATACAACTTTCGTAGACAGCCAAGGACGTACGCGCCTCGCCACCCACAGCTCGGACATATCTCGTTTCAACGCCATAGTCGCGCAGCCGGTTCACACAGAACCGCCCCACGGCATCATCCGAGACCGAGGTGACCAGCGCCGCTTGCGATCCCAGCTTCACCAGTCCGGCGCAGATATTGGCGCTTGATCCGCCCAGATCGGCGCGAAACAACTGTGCGTCTTCGCTTTTGGTTCCGACCGGATCCGCAAACATGTCCATTCCGGCCCTGCCGAACACGGCAAAGCGGTTACCTTTTATACCTTCAATCAGAGTCACGTGCGCCCCTCGGTATTGCCTGCCCGCGCGGCATCCAGCACCTCGGGGTAGGGATAATTCAGGCCCAGCAACTGCCGCAGATCGGGACTTGCCTGATCAAGGAAATCCTGCGGTAGCGCAGCGGGCATATCTTCCATCGGTTTAACCCATTTGGGCAGATACTGGATCAGGATCGCGCTGCGGTCGTGATCCGCTTTGTTCGGCATCGCGCAATGCCACGTTACGCCATAGAACAGAGCAACATCGCCAGGCTCACCGGTCATCTGCTCGCATTTGTCATAGAACTTGTCTTCGGGCGTGGGATAACGAAGCTCTTTCTGCGATCCGGGTACATAGCCGGTCGCGCCGCTTTCCTTGGTGAACGGGTCCAGCAAAACCGAGACCTGTGCATTCATCGGAAATGATCCATTCAGACCGACGGGATGCGTTTCGGGGCTGTGAAAGTCCCAATAGGGATAGTCGACATGCGGCTCCTGCCCCGGCCCGCCCGGCAGGATGCGATTGGCAGCGATCGAGCCCATGATGAACTCGGTCCCCAGAAACTTGCGGAGGATCTTCATCAGAACCGGATGCGCAGCCATGCGTGAAAACACGTCGCCCTTGGCCAACAGATTCCAGACCCGCCGCTGCAGGTTCAGTTTGCCAACCTCTTCCGCAGCGCCTTGGAAATGGGTCACTTTCTCGGCCGCTGTTTCGGATTCGGCCATGACGATGGCACGTGCCTCGGCGATCACTTCAGGGGTGAAAAGGCCCGAGATTGCGACGACTCCATCACCGTTCAGCAATTCATCCACAATGACGTCTGGGTCAGCCGTTTCTGCCTTGAACCGTTTCATCAGATGCCCTTGCGTTGTTTTTCGCGGGTCGATTCCCATTCGACATGGGCATCACGAACCCTCTCGTCAGCCGAAGTGTGGGGTGTTCCAACCTCCCACCATGCATGGCCTTCAGTGGTCCAGCCTTCATAGGCGTCCACGTCCATCACAATCACATAAGTCTTGTCGCTGGCCTTGGCGCGCTTGAACGCTTCGGCCAGTTCTGCCGGGTTCGCGACCTTTTCGCTGGTGGCCCCCATCGAGGCCGCGTGGGCCGCGAAATCAACGCCAAAGGCTTCGGGGATGGTGGGGCAGTCTTCCAGCAGGTTGTTGAAGCTTTCGTTGCCTGTGTTGTTCTGCAGCTTGTTGATGACTGCAAAACCGCCATTGTCCAGCACCAGAACAATCATCTTTTTGCGGCTCAGAACCGAGGAATAGATGTCCGAGTTCAGCATCAGATATGAGCCATCACCGCAAAACGTAATCGTGTCCTTATCCGGCTCACGCTCAGATTGGGCAATGCGCGCGCCCCAAGCGCCTGCGATCTCATAGCCCATGCAGGAGAATCCGAACTCAACATCAACGGTGCCAATATCCAGCGTGCGCCAGTTGGCGGTGACTTCAGCGGGCAGACCTCCGGCAGCGGCGACCACGCGGTCACGCGAGTCACAGAGTTCGTTCACAACGCCGATGGCCTGAGCATAGGAATTTGGACGGTTCCCGTAAGACACATTCTCAGCCACGTAGGCATCCCAATTGCGGCGCTCGTCTTGCGCCAGTGAAACCCAATCGGATGCAGCCGTGTAGTCAATTGCCTGTGTTAGAGCCTGAATTGAAAGCTTGGCATCCCCAACAACTGGTAAGGACATGTGCTTACCCGCATCATGCCGCGCAGCATTGATCGAGATGAACTGAGCGTCTTTGGCAAAGGCGGTCCACGATCCGGTGGTAAAATCCTGCAGCCGCGTGCCAACAGCGACGATCACATCGGCTTGCTCCGCAATTGCGTTGGCACTGTCCGATCCAGTGACGCCGATCGGGCCAATGTTCAGCGGGTGGGTCGCCAGCATATTGGCGCGGCCCGCGATGGTTTCGACGACCGGGATCTGAAGCTTTTCGGCGAATTCGGTCAGCTCGGTCACGGCTTTGGAATACTGCACGCCCCCACCCGCGATGATCATCGGGCGTTTCGCGCTTGCCAACGCGGTAGCGGCATCGGCGATTTCATCCGCATCGGGAGATTGGCGACGAATGCGATGCACTTTTTTCTCAAAGAACTTCACCGGGTAATCATAGGTCCAACCCTGCACATCCTGTGGCAACCCGAGGAACGCCGGCCCGCAATCGCCCGGGTCCAGCATTGTCGCTATAGCGGCGGGCAGAGATTGAATGACCTGTGCCGGATGCGTGATGCGATCCCAATAGCGGCTGACCGGTTTGAAGGCGTCATTCACACCAAACGTCGGGTCATAGTAGTTCTCCATCTGCTGCAGAACCGGATCCGGTAAGCGGGTGATGAACGTGTCCCCGCACAACATCAGCATTGGCAGCCGGTTCGCATGGGCCAGTCCAGCAGCAGTCAACAGATTCGCAGTGCCGGGGCCTGCGCTAGCGGTGCAGAACATGAATCGCTGACGCAGCCATTGCTTGGCATAGCCCGCGGCGGCGAACCCCATGCTCTGTTCATTCTGCCCGCGATACAACGGCAGCTCATCCCGGACAGTATTCAGTGCCTCGCCCAGGCAGGTCACATTGCCATGACCAAAAATCCCGAAGCCCCCACCACATAGGCGATATTCCTGACCATCGATCTCGATGAACTGGTGCGACAGCCAGCGAATGATCGCCTGCGCCGTTGTCAGGTAAACAGTGTCGTGTTGCGCGGACATGTCTGCGGGCTCCTTTAGGAAAATTATGATGCAGTGCCGAATGCAGCTTGCGAGAGTCCTATTCTCACGATACAAGTTTTGCAACCGGTTGCAAATGGTTTTCAAGAAAAAGCGAGGGAGGACGTCGGAATGGCAGAGATCGGCATTGGCATTCTAGGCGGCGGATATATGGGCAAGGCCCATGCGGTCGCCATGTCCTCGGTTGGGGCGGTGTTCAACACGGCCTTGCGACCACGGTTAGAGATGGTGTGCGCCTCGTCACCGGAAAGCGCTGAGCGGTATCGTCAGGCCTATGGATTCGCGCGCTCGACGAATGACTGGCGTGTGTTGGTGAACGACCCGAAGGTCGAGGCCGTTGTGATCGCCACGCCTCCGGAAACACATCGCGAGATCGCTCAGGCAGCGTTTGCGCTGGGCAAACCTGTGCTGTGTGAAAAGCCTTTGGGCGCGTCGCTGGAGGATGGTGCGGCGATGTCAGCAGCGGCCGAGGCCTCGGGCTTGGCCAACATGGTTGGTTTTAACTATATCCGCACCCCGGCCAGCCAATACGCTCGCGCTCTGATAGCCGAAGGAGAGATCGGCGACATCACATGGTTTCGGGGTGAGCATACCGAAGATTTCTACGCGCACCCTCAAGCCCCGGCAACCTGGCGTACAACAGGAATGTCGAACGGAACGATGGGTGATCTTGCGCCTCATATGATCAATGCCGCACTGGCTTTGATCGGCCCGATTTCACGCGTGATGGCCGAGGTCGAAACCGTGCACAATAGCCGCCCGGGTGGCGAAGTTGACAATGACGACCACGCTCAGATGATGGTGCGGTTCGCGAACGGAGCAATGGGATCGATCTATATCAGTCGAATCGCGACTGGGCGCAAGATGGGCTATGCCTATGAGATCAGTGGCACCAAGGGTGCGATCCGCTTTGATCAGGAAGACCAGAACGTTTTGTGGCTCTACCGTATGGAGGGTCCCGAAGCTGAGCGTGGCTTTCGTAAGATCCTGACCGGCCCTGCGCACCCGGACTATGAGCCGTTCTGTCAAGGGCCGGGCCATGGCACGGGCTATCAGGATCAGATCATCATCGAGGCGCGAGATTTCCTGCGCGCGATCGAGACAGGTAAACCGGTCTGGCCGACCTTCCACGACGGGCATGAGGTCAACCGGGTCGTCGCTGCGGCATTGGCATCGTCAGCGGATGAAAGCTGGAAAAATATCGAAGATTTCTGAGCATCGGAGACAAGACAAGATGAGCATCAGAATTGGCAATGCGCCCTGTTCCTGGGGCGTGGAATTTGCGCAGGACCCGCGCAATCCGCATTGGAAAACCGTTCTCAGCGAATGCGCTGCGGCCGGGTATAAGGGTATCGAATTGGGCCCGGTGGGCTTCATGCCCGAAGACCCTGCGGTGCTGGCCGATGCGCTGGCCGAGCATGATCTTGAACTGATCGGCGGCGTTGTGTTCCGCAACTATCACGACCCCGACGCGTGGGAAGACGTGCTGGACGCCACCCACCGCACCGCTCGCGCATTGAAAGCGCATGGGGCGAAGCACATGGTGCTGATCGATGCGATCTCACCCCGCCGCGCGCCAACCGCTGGTCGCGCCGATGAGGCTGAGCAGATGGACAAGGCCGAGTGGACGGCGTTCCGGGATCGGATTTCTGAAAGCGCGCGGATCGGGTCCGAGGAATACGGGCTGACCGTTGGGATGCACGCTCATGCTGCGGGCTTCATGGACTTTGAACCTGAACTTATCCGTTTGCTGGACGAGGTCGATGAAAGCCTTCTTAAAATTTGCTTCGATACGGGGCATCACTCTTATGCCGGGTTCGATCCGGTCGGCTTCATGAAGCGCTACGTTGATCGGATCTCGTACATGCACTTCAAGGATATCTCTCCGACAGTGAAAGCGGATGTAATTGCCAATCGGACGGGCTTCTATGATGCTTGCGGGCAGGGGATTTTCTGCAATCTGGGCGACGGCGACGTGGACTTTCCGACCGTTCGCCAGGTGCTGCTGGACGCTGGTTTCACAGGATGGTGCACGGTCGAGCAGGATTGCGACCCAACGCTCGACCCTGATCCTGTAGGGGACGCGCGGAAGAATCGTGAATACCTTGAATCAATTGGTTTCAGTTAAGGAGGTCCAGACCATGACCAAGCTGAAATGGGGCATGATCGGAGGCGGCGAAGGTAGCCAGATCGGACCGGCGCACCGGTTGGGGGCGCTGGCGGACGGGCATTTCCAATTCACCGCCGGAGCGCTGGATCACAGGCCTGACATTGGTCGCGAATACGCCCAACGATTGGGTATCGCGGCAGACCGAGCCTACGGCGACTGGACCGAGATGCTGGAAGGTGAGCGCGGGCGCGAGGATCGGATTGATCTGGTCACTGTAGCCACTCCAAATGCGACGCATTTCGAGATCACCAAAGCGTACCTTGAGGCCGGGTTCAACGTGCTGTGCGAAAAGCCCATGACCATGACGGTGGAAGAGGGCGAAGAGATTGTCAAAGTCGCCGAGAAATCAGGGAAGATTTGCGCGGTAAACTACTGTTACTCGGCTTATCCGATGGTGCGTCAGGCTCGCGCGATGGTGCGCGCAGGTGAGATCGGCAAAATCCGTCTGGTCGTTACCAATTTCAGTCACGGCCATCACGGAGACGCCACTGATGCTGACAATCCACGCGTGCGCTGGCGCTATGATCCTGCGATGGCGGGTGTTTCCGGGCAGTTCGCTGATTGCGGTATCCACGCGATGCACATGGCCGGATTCATTGCGGATGATGAGGTTGAGACCCTGTCTGCAGATTTTGCTTCAACCATTGGCAGCCGTGAACTTGAAGATGATGCCATGGTCAACTTCCGCACGACAAAAGGCGCTGTTGGCCGGTTGTGGACCTCTTCGGTCGCCATCGGTCGGCAGCACGGGTTCGACATTCAGGTGTTCGGAGAAACCGGCGGTCTTCGATGGGCGTCGGAGCAGCCGAACCAGCTTATCTACACGCCTGTTGGTGGTCGCCTGCAGATCATAGAAAAAGGCGAAGGCGGGCTGCATGAAGACGCGCAACGACTCAGCCGGGTGGCGATTGCGCATCCCGAAGGGTTCCCGTTGGCGGTTGCGAATATCTATTGCGATCTCGCAGATGCAATTGCCGGGGAAACCCGCGACGGCTTGCCCAATGCGGCAGACGGCGTGCGGTCGATGGCGGCTGTGCATACAGCGGTCGAGTCGGCGAAACAGGGCAGCGCGTGGATGGATGCCCGGCCACCGATGTTTCGTTAACTCTCAGATACGGGGCGCAATGTGCCCCGTTCCACCACCGAGCATGGGAATATCCGTGCCTCCGGATATCGGTCGGGTTCGTTCAGGGTTGCCACCATCAGCTCGATCGAAGAACTCACGATTTGCCGGATCGGCTGATGGATGGTGGTGAGATCAATATTCTCCCACCGTGCCATTTCCATGTCGTTCAGGCCGATGATGCCGATGTCTTCGGGCACCTTTAGGCCACTATCCAGAATCGCGGACAACACCCCGATGGACAACACGTCATCGCCGCAGAAATATGCATCAGCCCGCTCAGATTGGAGCAAGCGTAGCATTTCCTGACGACCTGCATCGAATGAGTAAGCCTCAGCAAACGAGCAGGTCACATCAATGCTAGGATGCCGGGCCATCTCTGACATGAAGCCCGCATGGCGATCCTGAGTCGAGGTCGCCGCCTCGGGCCCGCCTAGAAAGGCTACTTTCGTATAACCACGCGCGACCAGCTCGCGGGCCGCCATGCGTCCGCATTCCACATTGTCGATCCCGACCACATGAACCTGCGGTGAAGAGGATGACCGGCCAAAGCTGTGCACCACTGGTACGCCAGCATCCCGAAACGCTTTTGCGAACCCGGGCGGCAAGGTCGACGACGCTACGACAACGCCATCGACCGAATATTGGCGCAGCATTCGTACCGAATTTTCGGGTTCAACCTCGTCGGTCAGATTCACCAGCAACGGGCGCAGGCCTCGGTCCTGCAGCCCCCGGGTAAAGAGGTCGAAAACTTCAAGAAAAATCGGGTTGTGGAAGTTGTTCGAGACCAGCCCGATCAGCTTAGTTCGGCCTGTGGTCAGAGATGAAGCCAGTGCATTTGGGCTGTATCCCAGCTCACGCGCGGCCTTCTCGACTTTTCGGCGCATCTTGTCGGATACCGAGGCCCCATCGGTGAAAGTGCGCGACACCGCCGAACGTGAAACGCCGGCGCGTTCTGCAACCTCTTTCAATGTGACAGCCATGATCCGTCTGACCTTCCTGCGTTTAGTGGCAGTCCTTTTACCTGTATTCTTTGGCAGATACAGTATGAAACACATCTGACACCGTTTGCAACCGGTTGCAAAATTTTGACAGATATGCTCTAACTCGAGTCGGAGAGGTGCGAAGGACTGCCTCAATCCGCGATAACATGAGTTTTGGGAGGACATCATGACTTCACTGACGAAGAAGTTGGCGCTGGCGGCGGCGGTAGCTGCGACGCCTCTGATCGCAGCCACGGGCGCTGCGGCGGAAGGTGAGAAATACATTCTGGTCAGCCACGCGCCAGACAGCGACAGCTGGTGGAACACGATCAAGAACGGCATCGCGCTGGCAGGCGACCAGATGGGTGTCGAAGTCGAATACCGCAATCCGCCCACTGGCGACCTTGCTGATATGGCGCGGATTATCGATCAGGCGGCTGCTTCGGGTCCGAACGGGATCATTACCACGTTGGCGGATTATGATGTGCTGAGCGGACCGATCAAATCAGCGGTTGATGCGGGCGTTGATGTCATCATCATGAACACTGGTACGCCGGATCAGGCACGGGAAGTTGGTGCCCTGATGTATGTGGGTCAGCCCGAATATGATGCCGGATTTGCTGCAGGCCAGCGCGCCAAGGGTGACGGCATCGGCTCGTTCCTTTGTGTGAACCACTATATCGTTCAGCCCTCAAGCCAGGAACGTTGTCAGGGCTTTGCAGACGGCTTGGGCATTGAACTGGGTGATCAGATGATCGACGCCGGCCAGGACCCAGCCGAGATCAAGAACCGCGTGCTGGCCTATCTGTCGGCGAACCCGGATACTGATGCGGTTCTGACACTGGGTCCAACCTCGGCTGATCCGACAATTCTGGCGCTGGAAGAAAATGGTATGGCCGGTGACATCTATTTCGGCACCTTCGATCTGGGTGGTGAGATTGTCAAAGGCATCAAGTCTGGCGTGATCCAGTGGGGAATTGATCAGCAGCCCTTCCTGCAGGCTTACCTGCCGGTTGTTGTGATGACCAACTACCACCGCTATGGCGTTTTGCCGGGCAACAACATCAATTCGGGTCCCGGCTTCGTAACTGCTGATGGTCTGACCAAGATCGAAGAATTTGCTGGCGAGTACCGCTGATTCTTACAGCGCGGGCGCCCCGCCAAAGCGGCGCCCGCCAACAACTATCTGACGCAAAATCACTGCTTAACTCGGAGGGGCGTTCTAATGAGCGAGTCTGCTCAAAACACGGCTGTAACCGACGAACGGATTAAAGAAATATCGCCGCTGCGCAAGGCCTTGATCCGGCCTGAACTCGGCGGGATGGTTGGCACCGTTGCCGTCTTCACCTTCTTTCTTTTGTTCGCTTTTGATAGCGGCATGTTCAACGCACAGGGCATGATGAACTGGTCGGTTGTCTCGGCGCAGTTCATGATCATCGCCGTAGGTGCGTGCCTTCTGATGATTGCCGGTGAGTTTGACCTGTCAGTCGGGTCGATGATTGGCTTTTCGGGCATGATGATCGCAATTTTTTCGGTCACGCTGGCGTGGCCGGTCTGGATGGCGATTCTCGTCACGTTTGCAATGGCGGTGGCAATCGGCGCGCTGAACGGTTGGATCGTGATCCGGACTGGTTTGCCCAGCTTTATCGTAACGCTGGCCTTTCTGTTCATTTTGCGCGGCTTTACAATCTTCCTGCCGCAGGTGATCGAGCGCAAAACTATTATCGGCGGTGTGAAAGACGCAGCCGAAGGCGATTGGCTGGCGCCGATCTTTGGTGGTAAAATTTTGCAGGGATTGTTCCAATGGCTCGGGGATGCCGGGATCATCGCCGTATTCGAGCGTGGCACCCGCGCCGGTCAGCCAGTTGTGGATGGTATTCCAATGCTGATCGTCTGGGCGATCGCACTGATCATCTTTGGTCACGTGCTGCTGACCAAAACGCGGTTCGGCAACTGGATCTTCGCCTCGGGCGGGGATGCTGAGGCGGCGCGCAACTCGGGTGTGCCTGTGAACCGGGTCAAGATTCTGATGTTTATGTTCACGGCCTTCTGCGCCACCGTCTTTGCGGTCTGTCAGGTGATGGAGTTCGGATCGGCTGGTGCTGACCGGGGTCTGCTAAAAGAGTTCGAGGCGATCATCGCCGTGGTCATCGGCGGCGCGCTTCTGACCGGAGGATACGGCTCGGTACTGGGCGCGGCGCTGGGCGCGTTGATCTTTGGCGTGGTGCAACAGGGGTTGTTCTTTGCCGGTGTCGAAAGCTCGCTGTTCCGGGTCTTCCTAGGGGTGATCCTGCTTGGGGCTGTGATCCTCAACACCTATATCCGCCGCATCATCACGGGGGAGCGTTGATATGAATCCCGAACATGAACCCATCATCCAGATGAAAAACATCGAAAAGCACTTCGGCAGCGTGATCGCGCTGGCGGGTGTCTCGGTGGACGTGTTCCCCGGTGAATGCCACTGCCTTCTCGGCGACAACGGTGCGGGAAAGTCGACCTTCATCAAGACCATGTCGGGCGTGCACCAGCCCACCCACGGAGAAATTCTGTTCGAAGGCCACCCCATGCATTTCGCCGACCCGCGTGATGCCATCGAGGCCGGGATCGCAACCGTACACCAGCATCTGGCCATGATCCCGTTGATGTCGGTCTCGCGCAACTTCTTCATGGGCAATGAGCCGGTAAAGAAGGTCGGACCTCTTCACTTTTTTGATCATGACTATGCCAACAAGGTCACGATGGAAGAGATGAAGAAAATGGGGATAAACCTGCGCGGCCCTGATCAGGCGGTGGGCACGCTGTCAGGTGGTGAACGCCAGACCGTCGCCATCGCGCGGGCGGTGCATTTCGGGGCGAAGGTTCTGATCTTGGATGAACCGACCTCGGCCCTTGGGGTGCGCCAAACAGCCAACGTTCTGGCGACCATCGACAAGGTGCGCAAGCAGGGGATCGCGGTGGTCTTCATTACTCACAACGTCCGCCATGCACTGGCGGTTGGTGACAGGTTCACGGTTCTCAATCGCGGGCAGACGCTGGGTACGGCGCAGCGTGGCCAGATCACCCCGGAAGAGCTGCAGGACCTGATGGCCGGTGGTCAGGAGATGGTCGAGCTTGAAGGCAGTCTGGGCGGAACCGTCTGATACTTTTTTGCCCCGCTGGCTGTGCTGGCGGGGTGACTACTTCTTCTCGAAGTACAATATGATTTCACCCAGCCTTACGCCAAAACGCGAAACATAGGCTCGGTTCAATAACCGGTCATCCGACAACAACCACATCCAGTCATCGAAATTGACACGCATGGTGCCGTCTTTGACGGGCAGGTCGATTTTGTACTTCCAGTTAAACGTATCGCCCCTTTCGACCCCACTGGCTGTGCCCAGCACACCGGGAGCGGTGCCGGTCCAAGTGTCATCGCCGGTCTTGGTCAGGGTCCAGATCCGTTGTTCGGTCGCACCATCGTCATAGACGAAATCTTCGACAAGCGTCAGAGTCTCTCCGTCCCATGTGCCGTCAATATCGACCTGGAAGCGACGCGGGACATTACCTAGTACATCCTGAAACTGACCATAAGCGACAGTCCTACCTTCGAAGAACTCTTCAAGGTTCAGTTGACGATCTGACAGAAACGTTTTTGGTATACGCGGTTTGGCCGAGCATGCGGCGAGAGTGGCCAACCCCGCGATCGCGACCCCTGCAATAAGGGTACGGCGGGCGATCATTGCAAAACCCTCAGTTCAGAGTCTGTATCGTGGCCGTTTGCGCCATGCAGATGGGCGGATTTCACTTCAGGCGCAGGGCGCATCGTGGCGACCAGCTCGGCCACCTTGATCCCGAATTTTCGCATCTCGGATCGGTTCATGATTACACCGTTCTCCGTCAGATACATCCAGTCGGTCACATCCAGTGTATGCCCGCCCGCGTCCTCGGGCAGGATGATGCGATAGGTTAGCTTGACGGTTGAGCCCGAAATCACGCCTTTGCCCTCGCCGACAATATCGTCCGCTGTTGCGGTGAAAGTGTTGCCCGTGCCCAACGTCAGATGCCATTTGCGGGTCATCTGTTTGCCGTTGGAATAGGTGAAATACTCGGACAGCGTACCGGTATTGCCGTCCCATTCGCCCACCATGCGTGCGACAAAGCTGTTCGACATCTTGCCGTTGGGGCCATAGATCAATCCTTCGGACAGGATTTCGCCATTCAGGTTCTTTTTGAGTGAAAACTCAGGTCCGGTTCCGCTGTAGTCGGAGGGTGATTGTGAGCGGAAACTGAGGAACCGGTTCTTCACAGCAAACAGCGCAAAAATCGCAAGCAGACAGATCAGGAGCGTTTTCATTTGGCAGAGACCTCTGTCGGGAGGGTCAGGACCATGCCAAACGCTCCGAGTTTCAAGATGCAGGGCAGCACCGCATAGGCGAGGGTGAGTGTATTCAAAGCCTCGGCAGAATTGGCCTGTCCAGGTGTAAAGCCGCTGCGTTCCAGTAGCGGCAGTGTGAAAAAGGCGGCCAGAGCTAGACCCAGCTTACCTGCGAAAGACCAGATGCCGAACGCAGCAGATGCGTTCAGCCCGGCCCGGGTCAGAACGACCGAGAACATTGCTGGCAGGACAACCATGTCCGCCCCAAGCGCCGCGCCGGATGCGAGGCATATGATGGCGAAACCGACGAGACTCCCAGGGGCTAGAAGAGCGGCCCCGACAAAGCCGAGAATGGCCAGCGGCATGGCGATCATCAGAGTCTGTTTCGGGCCAATCCGATTGCTGAGCCTGGCCCAGAATGGAACGCTGAGCCCGGCGCTGAGGAAGAACAGGATCAGCAATGGCCCCGCTTTGCCTGGCAGTTGCAGCCGATCTTCAACAAAGAACAGAAACAGGGTCGAGGTGATGGCGACGGGCAGGCTGTTGACCAACGCAAGGGCAAGCAGACGTAAAGCCCCAGCCTGTCCTAGGCCTGCAAAGGACAGCCCTTGACCGGTGATCGGCGTGCGTCGCCACATTGGCAGGGTAACAGCCAGAGTCACAACGCTCAGAAGCCCGAGAAACATTCCAAAGGCCGGATACCCCTGCGCGGCTGCGCCAAGCGCCACGAACACAGCGGGTGCTGCGGCTGCTATGATAACTCCGGTCAGTTGTCCGCCTTCGCGGAAGGCGGCCAGTGTCATCAGTTCCTTCGCGCTAGCCTGTTTCGCCAGCGTGGCGCTGCGGCCGTAAAGCAAGATGGTCCCAAGGCTGTAGGCCGAGAATAACAGGATCAGAATAGACACTAATGCGGCGATACTTACCCCTTCTGGCAAACCAAACAGCAATGGAAATCCAATTGCGAGACCCAGCGCAGCGGCGGCGGCAAATAACATCTGCCCACCGGGCCAGCGATCAATGGCCCAGCCAATCAGTGGATCTTGCACCAGGTCGACCAGCCGGATGACCAGCAGAATGGTGCCAATGACCCCCAGCCCGATACCGAGATTCACGGCGGCAAAGCGCGGTAGGTGGATGTAAAGCGGGATACCTGCTGCAGCAAGCATTAGCGCATAGAGGCTGACACGCGGGTACAGCATCACTGCCCCTTCAACTGCTGTGTGAACGAGGCGGATCGTGTATTGTTACCCAGAAAAATTGACATGAAGCTGCGTGTGATACCCGGATTTGTCAGGGTGCAGGTTTTGCTTCCGTTGCGCCAGAAGCTGACGCTGTTGGGGCCTTGCGCGATGGCCAGATAGCTATCGCCTTTGCTGACCGCCTGAAAACAGCTCTGCAATTGGGCTTCCGTCGGCGCAGAATTGCCTTGTCGGGCCATCTCTTCAAGCGTCGACTCGACCAGTGCTTTTTGTTTCAGGTTTTTTCGATAGGTCAATTGCAGTCCGAAATTCTGATTCCAGCTGAATGCGGCACCGCCGGGCGTGTAAAGCTTGGCGTCATAGAGCGGAAGCCCCAGAAAACGGAATGTCCCGGTGCCGCGCAGCTTAGGGTCTTTGATTGCATCCGACAAAGGCGAAGCCGCCAGTCCGCCAGGGACCATCAGCGCCAGTGACAGCAGCGCAGCGCAACAGGTTCTATATGCTGGCCGAAACAGCGAGGTCCGTTTCAGGGATACCATTGTCAGCTCCGATGCTCTGCGGGATGGCGGTGAGGCGCTCGACAACATGCATTGCGCTGGCAATCCCGTCTTCGTGGAAACCATGCCGATTATACGCCCCGGCAAACCAGGTTCGGTTCTGTCCCTGCATCTCGCGGATTTGCCCTTGCGCGCGCAGGGCGGCTTTGTCGAACACCGGATGGGCGAACTCGACCTCGTCATAGATTTTGTCCGCGGGAATGTCTGATGCGGCGTTCAGGGTCACAAACAGTGGGTCACTGTCGGGGATATTCTGAAGCCGATTCATCCAATATGTAACCCCAACATTGCCCTTTTGCGATCGATAGGTCCAACTGGACCAGCAAGCACGCCGCCTGGGCATTTGGCGAGGATCACAGTGCAGGATAGCTTTGTTCGGTTGATATCTAATCGCGCCGAGCGCCGCTTTTTCCGCTTCGGTCGCTGCATCGCCCAGAATGGCGAGGGACTGATCGGAATGGGTTGCCAGTATGATTTCGTCAAACAGAGCGGCCTCACCTCCTGCATGGACGGTGACGCCCAGATCATGCCGCTCGATCCGCTGCACGGGTGCGGACAGTCTGATGTCAGCACCGCGCGCACGTAGCGCAGTTTCGATCCGGCGGACATACTCGATGCTGCCGCCTTTCACGGTGTACCACTGGTGCTGATTGGCACGGCCCGAGGCCAGCAGCGCGTGATTGCGGAAGAACTGCACCAGCGAGCGGGCTGGGAACTGATCGACGAACTCGACCGGAGTTGACCAGATCGCGCCGCACATCGGCATCAGATAATTGTGCCGGAACCAGTGGCCGAGACGCAGCTGATCCACAAGCTCACCGATCGTGGTGTCGTCGTCCTGCGCGGCTTCGGGGGCCTCTTTGCCAAACCGCAGGATGTCGGCGATCATCTTGTAATAGGCTGGACGCGCGAGGTTGCGCTTCTGCGCGGTCAAAGTGCGCAGATTGTTCAACCCATATTCAATGCGGCCATCGTCGATAGTTGCACCAAAGCTCATCTCACTTTTGGTGACCGGCACGTTCAGCTCATCAAACAGCCGGGTCAAATAGGGGTATGTGACATAGTTGAAGACGATGAAACCGGTATCTACCGGCTGATCTCCGTTCTTTCCGGCCATCACCGTGCGGGCGTGGCCGCCCAGTCGGGGCTCAGCCTCGAACAAGGTTATATCGTTGTCTTCGGAAAGGTAATAAGCTGCGGAGAGACCTGAAATGCCTGCGCCTATGACTGCGATTTTCTTGCGTACGCCCCGGGTTTCGTCGAACATTCCATCCTCGTTATTCGGTATTTACAACAAGATACGCAGGGAATGAGCCTTTGGATCAACCGCGTTAGAAGTTTTTTTCCGACGCGCTATGTAGTGTTATCTGGCCGAATGCTACGAGCGCTGGGCGTGATCCATTGCTGCTGTCAGAACGTATTCGACCTAGTAGTACGAAAAAAGACTTACGCATGAGCAGTTTTGACGGAAAAACCTATTGGATCATTGGCGCCAGCGAAGGGTTGGGCCGTTGCTTGGCCGAAAAGCTGAGCCGCGAAGGCGCGCATCTGATCCTTTCTGCTCGCAATGCCGAGCGATTGGATGAAATCTGTGGCACCTTGCCCAATGCACGTGCTGTACCGATGGATGTGACTGATCTCGACACTGTGCGCCGCGCTGTGGTGGAGGCTGGCTCAATTGACGCGCTTGTCTACAACGCAGGCGCCTATGAGCCGATCAGTACGTCAGATTGGGACACCGATGCCGCTTTGGCGATCAGCGATGTGAACTATTCCGGTGCGCTTCGGGTGTTGGGTGAAACCGTCCCAGGATTTGTGGGCTCAGGCAGTGGTGATATCACGCTGATTGGGTCGCTTGCCGGGTATCATGGGCTTCCCAATGCGATCTCGTACGGGGCCAGCAAGGCTGCGCTGATCTCGCTGGCCGAGACCATGCGGCACGATCTGGCAGGGTCAGGCGTGACGGTGCGCATTGTCAATCCGGGGTTCATCAAGACCCGTCTGACCGACAAGAACAGTTTCAAAATGCCGATGCTGATGACACCCGAAGATGCGGCCGATCGCGTAGTGCGCGCCATGTCCCGTCGCCGGTTTCGAACCGATTTCCCGGTACCGTTCTCATGGGTTGTGCGCCTGATCGATTATTTGCCCGATATTCTGGTGTACCGGGGAAAGTGACCCTATCCGCAGGTAAGCCTCTGAATTGTGCCTGCGCCGTTCACATAAACGTTCAGCCGGTCGATGCGATAATCCTGCGTGGCAATATCATCCGGGCCCAGAACGCGCGACCGTTCAGGCAGTTGGGCTTGTATGGTTGAAACCGGCTCACCAATGGTGTTCGCAAACGGTTCTCCCTTACAAAATGCAAGATCAACCGGTGCCTCCTCTAGTTCAAGCGCCGCGTCCTGCGGTGCAGAGGTCTCAGAACATGCGGTCAGAAGAATTAGGATCGGAAATAAACGGTACATTGGCGCAGGGCTTTCTGGTGATGTCGTTTCTGAAATATCAAAGATTTAGCCAACCTGTCATGAAAGCGCAGTTGAAAAAACCCTGTATTTGACGCAGGGTCGGGCAAAACAGACAGGGAGACAAGCACCATGCGTACCCGTGCTGCCGTCGCCGTTCAGGCAGGCAAACCTTTGGAAGTGATGGACGTAAACCTTGAAGGCCCCAAAGTGGGCGAGGTTCTGGTCGAGATCAAGGCGACAGGCATTTGCCATACCGATGAATTCACACTGTCGGGCGCCGACCCTGAAGGCTTGTTTCCCGCCATTCTGGGCCATGAAGGCGCAGGTGTCGTGCTTGAGGTCGGCCCGGGTGTAACCAG
This sequence comes from Ruegeria sp. CJ6, assembly GCF_056536665.1. NCBI lineage: Bacteria > Pseudomonadati > Pseudomonadota > Alphaproteobacteria > Rhodobacterales > Roseobacteraceae > Ruegeria > Ruegeria sp. CJ6. Next base: position 27,137 of record NZ_JBQFQB010000002.1, read on the forward strand.
CCTGAAACCCGGCGATCACGTCATCCCGCTTTATACGCCCGAGTGCCGTGAGTGCGAATACTGCCTGCATCCCAAGACCAACCTGTGCCAGGCAATTCGCGAAACCCAAGGCCAGGGCCTCATGCCGGATGGCACCTCGCGTTTTTCTACGTTGGATGGCGATCCGATCCTGCACTACATGGGCTGCTCGACCTTCTCGAACCATACGGTTCTGCCTGAAATCGCGCTCGCCAAAGTGCGTGAGGACGCGCCCTTTGACAAGATCTGCTATATCGGCTGCGGCGTGACCACCGGAATTGGCGCGGTGATCAACACTGCCAAGGTAGAAATTGGCAGCCGTGCCATCGTGTTCGGCTTGGGCGGTATCGGCCTGAACGTGATTCAGGGCCTGCGTCTGGCTGGCGCGGATCAGATCGTGGGCGTTGATTTGAATCCAGCCAAGGTGGAAATGGCGACCAAGTTCGGCATGACCGATTTCGTGAACCCCTCTGAGGTCGAAGGTGATCTGGTGCCGTATCTGGTCAACCTGACCAAGGGCGGCGCGGATTATACCTTTGACGCCACAGGCAATGTCGGCGTAATGCGCGCAGCGCTGGAATCGGCTCACAAGGGCTGGGGTGAATCGATCATCATCGGTGTGGCTCCTGCGGGTGCCGAAATCTCGACCCGACCGTTCCAACTGGTAACAGGCCGCTCATGGCGTGGCACCGCGTTTGGCGGAGCGCGTGGACGCACCGACGTCCCGAAAATCGTGGATTGGTACATGGACGGGAAGATCGAGATCGACCCCATGATTACCCACACCATGGGCCTGGATGACATCAACCACGGTTTCGACCTGATGCATAAGGGCGAGAGTATCCGATCAGTGGTCGTCTACTGATAAAACCGAGATAGAAGAGGAGGGCGGGCTTTTGCCCGCCTTTTTTTGTACATACGTTCCTCTTTAAGAATTAAATATTGAGTTGAGGGATGAAGGTGACAATTGGGAATACAGACCGCCTGGCGGTGCTGATCGATGCGGACAACGTGCCCGCAAAACATGCCGCAGAAATTTTCGAAGAAATCGCCACATTGGGCGAAGCCGGATTAAGACGAGTTTACGGTGACTTTTCTAATGGTTCGCCTCAGGGTTGGGACGGTAAATCCTTGGCGGAATATGCCATCGTTCCCCATCAGCAATTTGCCAATACGTCTGGAAAGAACTCCAGCGATATCGCACTGGTCATTGATGCTATGGATATTCTGCACTCTGGACGGTTCGGCGGGTTTGTTTTGGTATCTTCGGACAGCGATTTCACGCGCCTTGCCAGTCGGATTCGCGAACAGGGACTGGATGTGTATGGAATTGGAGAACTCAAAACCCCACAGGCGTTTGTCGCAGCGTGCAACCGGTTCATCTACATTGAGAATATTGAAAAACCTCAAGCGGGTATGCCGCAAGCCAAATCGGTCGAGAGTACTGTTCCGAGACAAAATCTGAACCATGCATATCAACTAATTCGTAATGTGGCGCAGAACACAAACGAGCCTGATGGCTGGGCAAGCCTTGCGTTTGTCGGAAGCCAATTGAGTAAAATTTATCCGGACTTCGATGCCCGTACCTATGGTCACAAAAGACTGAGTGATCTTGTTCGCGCTATAGACCGCTTTGAAAAGTGTGGAAAAAATGGCGATCTCAAGATCAAATGCAAGGAAACTTGAAGGCCGGGGTTCTAGTCCCCAGGCCTCGTCGCTCCAGTATCTGACCGGGGCGACCTGACGCGCAGCACAGGCGTATTAGCAGAGGTAGTGTTTGATCGGCTCTCTCGCCAGACCACAAAGACGCCGGATGCAATGATGACGCTCGCACCAACCGCGACCCAGATATCCGGATGCTCGCCAAAGAAAATCACGCCGAAGATCGTGGCCCAGATGATCTGGCTGTATTGACTGGGCGCAATGACGCCGGCGGGGGCGGCGCGATAAGCAAGGATGATCAGGTGCTGTGCGATTACCGAGAACACCCCGACAAACGCCATCATCGCCAGATGCAGCAATGATGGTGGTTGATAGACTGCCGGTTGGGCGACGCTCATGACGGCGATGGCCAGCAGCATAGGATAAAGGATCAGGACGGCAGAGCGTTCTTCATTCCCGATTTTGCGGACAAGAACCGAAGCAAATGCGCTGCAGAAGGCTGCTGCCAGAGCCGCTAAATGGCCCAGGGTGATTTCGGTTGCGCCAGGGCGCAGGACGATCAGGACGCCGATCAGGCCGACGCCCACGGCCGCCCACCTTTGGGCACGGACCACCTCACCCAGAATCGGAATCGACAGAACAGTTACGATCAGCGGGAAGGAAAATAGCAGGGAATAGACTTCGGCCAGCGGCAGCACCGAAAAAGCGTAGAAGGCACAAGACATGGCCATGATCATCGTCGCTGATCGCAACAGCACCAACCACGGATGCCGCGGCAGGAAATTCCCAGTGGTCCGATCGGCCAGAATTGTTACTGCCATAGGGACAAAGGAAAACAATGTTGCAAAAAAGATGATCTGCAAAACCGAATAGGTGCCACCCAGCACCTTGATCAGCACGTCATGCGTCGCGAAGACGGCAAAGCCTAAGAACGCAAAGGCAAGCCCACGAAGGGTGGAGTTCTGAGCGCTCATGACAAAAGCCTCAATCATAGATGGATCGTTTGGGGTGTTTGATGTTTGCTTAGACCCAAATTGGTCTGACGGGTAGCCCTTATTTTATCGCTAACATTCTTTTGCAAGCAGGGTTGCAGATTTTGCAATACGCAGGAAACGGGTCGAGTCCAAAACAAGCGATTGCCATGATCATCTCAAATCAAGGAGAAACATCATGCACGGAATTTCAGCCCTCCCAACACAGCAGGTTCAGGCATATCGCGCCGGTGCGCCGGATGGATATGGAAACCCACCAGAGCGTGCGATTTCCAATGGGGCCGGCAACCCATGCCGTCATTGTTTGAAATACATACCGGAAGGCAAAGAGATGCTGGTGTTGGCGCACCGACCCTTCCCGGAAACGCAGCCTTATGCAGAGACTGGACCGATCTTCCTTTGTGCCGACCCCTGCGCACGCTATGAAAGTGAGGATGTGCTGCCCGAGGCGTTGACCGACTCGCCCAACTACCTGATCAAAGGGTATGGTCCGGACGACCGAATTGTCTATGGAACCGGGATCATCACCCCACAGGCGCAGTTGCATGAGGCGGCTGAAAAAATCTTCTCCCGCGCTGAAGTCGCTTACATCCACATCCGATCTGCTCTGAACAACTGTTATCACGCACGGATCGATCGTGTCTAAAGCTTGACGCGGTGCATCCCCCGATGTGGTTGGTTCGGGTCGTTGACAGTTGCGTCGTCGACCCGACTGGAGGTCAACGCAAGGAACACATCCTCAAGATCAGCTTCTTCAGTGCGGACGTCCTGGATGCGAATATCGGCCTGACGTACAGATTCCAGCACCTGCTCGGCTGTAGTTAGGTTGCTGTGGTATTGCAGCACAAGGTCGCCGTTCTCACGTTGCGCTGCAATCACGTTATCCGCTACAGGCAGAGTCTGTATGGGGCTATCCGGCACGATCACCATGGTTCGGCTGTCCATGCGGCCCAGCAGATTGGCCGTGCTGTCTTGTGCGACCTTTTCGCCGTGATTGATAATGGCGATCTCGTCACACATCTCTTGCGCTTCTTCCAGATAGTGCGTGGTCAGGATGATGGTCATGCCCTGTTCGTTCAGCTTGCGCACATTGGCCCAAAGCATCTGTCGCAGTTCAATATCCACACCCGCCGTGGGTTCGTCGAGCACCAGAATCTTGGGATGGTGCACCAGCGCTTTGGCCAGCAGCAGACGCCGCCGCATTCCGCCCGAAAGCGTGCGCGCATAGGCCTCGGCCTTGTCGGCAAGGCCAACGAGGTCGAGGATCTCATCGCTTCGCCGATCAGACTTGGGAACACCGTACAGCCCGGCCTGAACTTCTAATGCGCCTCGAGGTGTAAAGAACGGATCAAGGTTCAATTCCTGAGGCATCACGCCGATGGCGGCGCGGGATTGGCGCGGGTTTTGATCCTGGTCGAAGCCCCAGATCGAGACGCTGCCAGACGTTTTGACCACCAGCCCCGCCAGAATGTTGATCAGGGTCGATTTGCCGGCTCCATTCGGGCCAAGCAGACCGAAAACGGACCCCTGCGGTACCGTCAGATCGATCCCTTTCAAAGCCTGTTTCTCGGGCTGGCCCTTGCCGCCGCGATAGGTCTTGCGCAGTGATCTGATTGTGATTGCTGCATCGGACATGTGGCCCTTGCCCCCGGTTTGCTCATCGCCCATAAACGCACCTAATACATGCCCGCGAGGCCGACAACCAAAGAAGGATCGCCAGCCGTGACCATCGAAGCGCCGGAAACCAAGATTGTCGAAAATACCCGCGTCGCCTGCGATGGTGGCGAGGGTGCGCTGGGTCATCCGCGCGTCTGGCTGCAGATTCCCGAAGACACTGGTTGGGTCGAGTGCCCCTATTGCGATTGCAAATACGTGCTGCGTGGTGAGGACTCTGGTCAGGACGCGTAAGGGCGATCAGGACGGCAGGCGGTCGTAACTGGCGAGGATGGATAATGCTGTTCACAGCCAAAACGATTGACCTTTCCGACAGCCAGCCAATCGCGAACGGGACTGTGCGCAGTGTCTATGACTTTCCCGGTCATCCTGACCTTCTGATCAAAGTTTTTACCCGGTCCCAAGATCGTGTCTCGCACAGGCTTGGCAAGCGACTGGCATGGAAACTGTTCCCCGAGGCGCAGTATCGCAGCACGCTAAAAGAGCTGGAATGCGAGCTGCGGGTATCGCTGAAACTCGGGACGGAAATTGAGCGTTCACCCCTGTCCAGGATGTTGGGCGTGGTTCAGACGACGCATGGGGCGGGGGTTGTGGTTGAGCGCATTTCTGGCCTTGATGGCGGGCTTGCACCAAAGCTGTATGAAGTCTGCCGTAGTGGATTGGACGCCCCGGTTTTAGATGCGCTGAATGCATTCGTCGGGCAGATGTTTGACCTTCACATCGTCGCGCGCGACGTCAAAAGTTCGAATATTGTCTACGGGACAAGGGGCGCTGGTCCGGCCTGCTTCCTGATCGACGGATATGGAGAACGGAACCTCATCCCACTGCGCAGCCTGTCCCAACGTCTGAATGATCGCTCGCTGAACAAACAGTTCTCGTTGATCGCGCAAAAAGCAGGCTTGGCTTGGAATGCGGATAAGCGCACCTTTTCGAATAGCTAAGGCCAGACCACGGGCAAATTAGGTCGCAACGAATTGGCCGGGTGGCCTCGTCTTTCGTGCAGCCCTTCTGTACAACTTGGCGCAACCCAGCGCAGGAGCCTCATATGACCACCACCCAATTCGGAAAAGGCTGCCATTTGCATCTGATTGATGGATCAGCCTTTATCTTCCGCGCCTATCACGCTTTGCCGCCGTTGACGCGGAAATCAGATGGGCTACCGATTGGGGCCGTGTCGGGCTTTTGCAACATGCTGCAGAAATATGTCGAAGGAAACGCCGGGCCGGATGCGCCGACCCATGTTGCGGTGATCTTCGACAAGGGCTCGCATACGTTCCGTAATGATCTGTATGATCTCTACAAGGCCAACCGTGAAGCGATGCCCGAGGATTTGCGCCCGCAAATGCCGCTGACGCGCGAAGCCACCAAAGCGTTCAACATCGCCTGCAAAGAACTTGAAGGCTATGAAGCCGACGACATCATCGCGACCCTCGCCGTTCAGGCGCGTGAGGCCGGTGGGCGGGTGACCATCGTCAGTTCTGACAAAGACCTGATGCAGCTTGTGGGTGGCGGTGTCGAGATGCTGGATGCGATGAAGAACAAGCGCATCGATCGCGACGGGGTGGTTGAGAAGTTCGGCGTCGGGCCCGAGCGGGTTGTCGATGTGCAGGCTTTGGCCGGGGATTCGGTGGATAACGTACCGGGCGCTCCGGGCATTGGTGTGAAGACGGCAGCGCTGTTGATCAATGAATATGGCGATCTGGAAACCTTGCTGGATCGCGCTGAAGAGATCAAACAGCCCAAGCGCCGCCAGACCCTGATCGAAAAGCGCGACCAGATCGAGCTATCGAAGAAACTTGTGCAATTGGACGAAAACACACCGTTGGATTTCACTCTGGATGACCTTGAGGTGAAGGATCCCGATGCTGAGACTTTGATGAAGTTTCTGGCAGAGATGGAATTTCGTACGCTTACCAAACGCATTGCTGACAAGCTGGGCGTCGAGTCCCCCGCCATCCCCGAGATATCCACGCCTGAGGCGGAGTCACAGGCCGAAGACGTCCCATTTGATGCAACGAAATACGAATGCGTGCGCGATGCTGCGGCTTTGCAGAAATGGATCGATCAGGCATACGAGCGCGGCTGGGTTGCGGTGGATACCGAGACCACCGGCTTGAATGAGATGATCGCCGATTTGGTCGGGATTTCGCTATGTGTCGAGGCGGGTGAGGCTTGTTACATCCCGTTGACTCACCGTGAAAGCGCGACCGATGATCTGTTCGGATCGGATGCGCTGGCCGATGGACAGATGCCGCTGGATGAGGCTCTAAACTTTCTGAAACCGATGTTTGAGGATCCGTCGATCCTGAAGATCGGACAGAACATGAAATACGATGCCAAAATCTTTAAGCGATACGGCGTCGACGTTGCCCCCATCGACGACACGATGCTGATGTCCTACGCCATGCACGGCGGTGAGCATGGGCATGGCATGGATACGCTATCTGAACGCTATCTGAGCCATACGCCGATTCCCATCAAACCTCTGCTTGGCTCGGGCAAGTCTGCAATCACTTTCGACAAGGTGCCGATTGACAAGGCCACAGCCTACGCTGCCGAGGATGCGGACATCACCCTTCGCCTGTGGAAATTGTTCAAGCCGCAGTTGCATCAGGTGCAGGTGACGACGGTGTATGAAACACTTGAACGTCCATTGGTGCCGGTTCTCAAAGAAATGGAGATGCATGGCATCAAGGTCGATCGCGATGTTCTCAGCCGAATGTCAAATGCATTTGCGCAGAAGATGGCCGGATTAGAGGCTGAAATCCACGAATTGGCGGGTGAGAACTTTAACGTCGGTTCGCCAGCGCAACTGGGTGAAATCCTGTTCGACAAAATGGGGCTTGAGGGCGGCAAGAAGGGCAAGACCGGTAAGTACTCGACCGGGGCGGACATTCTTGAGGACCTCGCGACCGAACATGAACTGCCGCGCCGGGTGCTGGACTGGCGGCAACTCTCCAAGCTGAAATCGACCTATACGGACGCGCTGCAGACCCATATCAATCCTGATACGGGCCGGGTGCATACGTCATATTCGATTACGGGGGCGAATACGGGCCGTTTGGCCTCGACCGATCCGAACCTGCAAAACATTCCGGTGCGGACTGAGGAAGGTCGGCGCATACGTGAGGCGTTCATTGCCGAGCCGGGCAATGTGCTGGTCAGCCTTGATTACAGCCAGATTGAGCTTCGGATTCTGGCCCATATCGCCGATATTCCGACCCTGAAACAGGCGTTTGCGGATGGTTTGGACATTCACGCAATGACCGCGTCCGAGATGTTTGATGTTCCGTTGGACGAGATGACGCCGGATATCCGTCGTCAGGCCAAGGCGATCAACTTTGGTGTGATCTACGGCATTTCGGGCTTTGGGCTGGCGCGCAATCTGCGCATTCCCCGGGCGGATGCGCAGGGTTTCATCGATCGCTATTTCGAACGTTTCCCGGGCATCCGGCGCTATATGGACGACACGATCGCGTTTGCCAAAGAGAATGGCTATGTCCAGACCCTGTTCGGCCGGAAAATCCATACACCCGAGATCAATGCCAAGGGGCCGCATGCGGGGTTCTCGCGTCGTGCTGCGATCAATGCTCCGATCCAAGGGACGGCAGCAGATGTGATCCGGCGCGCGATGGTGAGGATGCCGGATGCGATCAACGGCTTGCCCGCTAAGATGCTGTTGCAGGTGCATGACGAATTGCTGTTCGAAGTGGCCGAAGAGGCCGTGGATCAGACCATCTCGGTCGCGCGCGCGGTGATGGAAGGGGCGGCTGATCCGGCAGTGAAGCTGGATATCAAGCTGGTCGCGGATGCCGGACAAGGCGCGAACTGGGCCGAGGCCCATTAGGGGCGGCGCTGCTCATCAAGCCCTGCGGGCCCTCTTTGCAGCGGGTCAGGCTTCTGGCCTGACCAGGCGGGCGATCAGGCGTTTTACGAAAGGGCCCAGCGTCAGGATGACGGTAAAGGCGATAGGCCAGCAAAAGGCCCAAGAGGCCATCCAGTCTCCGAGTGTTGAAGGGCTGAAGCCGATAGCTTTTAGCGTGGCTATGCCGGTGACGACGCAGGACATCAGGCCGGACATGATCAAGGCGAACAGGGCATTGGCATAGCGGGCAGATATCATGCGAGGCATCCTTGGCGTGTCGATGCCCTCAATTGCGCCATTTCAGTCTGAAAATCCAGCGTTCATATAGGGTTTAATACTGTATCCAAGCCAGTGAGTCCTCAGTCCGCCGAGTTGAGGGGTTGTATTCGGCGCTGACCCAGCCGCTGTAATCCGACTGGTCCATCGCAGCAAACAACGCGGCAAAGTCCATTGTACCCAGCCCGGGTTCCGAGCGATCCGGCGCAGCCCCGATCTGTGCATGGACAATACGGGGCTGAAAACGGTGCCAAATCGCCAGCGCATCGCCGTGGATCATCTGTGCATGAAAACTGTCATATTGTAGGCCGACATTTGCGCGGTCGACGCGGTCCAGCACTTCGGCGGCCAGATCATAATTGTTCAAGAAGTAACCAGGTTGCGATACGGGGTTGAGCGGTTCGATTGTAAACCGCTGTGCCGGCGCAAGATCTGCCGCCCATTGCAGGTTCTCGACAAAACAACGCAGGGCCTCGGGACCAGAAGCAAATCCGGACATAACGTGAATCATCTCTGGCCGCAGCACATCCGCGTAGCGCAGAACGCGCCGGATATCGGACTTAAACCGGTCGGAGCTGCCGGGCATGGCGGCGTAACCCGGTTCACCGCCGGTATAATTCGGGGGCGGGGCGTTGATCAGCACCAGATCAAGCCCGCTGGACAGCAGCGCGCGGCGGGTCTCTTTGGCCGCGAGGTCGTAGGGGAAGAGAATTTCAACAGCCGTAAACCCGGCCTGCGCGGCGGCTTGAAACCGGTCGAGATAGGGCAGTTCTGCAAACAGCAGTGAAAGATTGGCGGCAAATCTGGGCATCGGGCATCCGGTGTCGAACTTTGCAGAGCCTAACGATCACGACGGCCACGTGAAAGAGACTGAAAACGACAGATTGTCGAAAATCGGCCAGATAAAGGCTTTCGAATCAGGGACCATCAGGCTCAAGCGGTATCCCGTTGCGAGGGCCGCGCCAACAATAAGGTCTGATCACGATGGCCATGAGCCCTGAACCCGCGCGCGGGACCGCTATAGCTGTATCTGACGGTCGACAGACCGCGTTCACCGGAAATACGCTGGCGGTGGCTTCGATGCTGACGTGGGCGGCGGGTTTCCCGGCGGCTGAGATCCTATTGCAAAGCTGGCCACCTATCGCCCTGTTCGCAGCACGGATGTCTCTTGCGGTGTTGGTCATGGTACCAATCTGGCTGATTCTGGACGGACCGGCTCAGGTATTGCGCGCCCGTTGGGGCCATGCCCTCCTGGTTGGAGGTTTGGGGCTAGGGTCGGGGATGTTCCTGATCCTTGTAGCGCAGAAGCTGACCGACCCAGTTACCGTTGCCATTATCGCCTCGTGTGCGCCTTTGATCGCTACGATAATGGAGCTTGTGGCGGGAACGCGGCGATTGCGCTGGAGCTTTGCGCTGGGATTGGTGATTTCAATCATTGGCGGCCTGATTGCCACCAGCGCGGTGGCACCGGCACAATTAGGACTGGGCGCGATGTGCGCAGTGGTGTCTACCGCGCTGTTCTGTTGGGCCAGCATGGCCACTGCGCGCGACTTCCCCGAGCTTAGCCAGTTGGGCCGTAGCACCATTACCTTGGTCGGAGGATTGTCGACCGCAGCCATTCTAGTACCGTTAGCCGGATTGCTGGGGCTAGAGGTCATGCCTACACGCCCCGTAGATGTGGCGCAGATGGGTATGTTGGTGTTCTACGCACTGTTCTCACTGGGCCTGAGCCAATTTTTCTTCATAGCATCAGTGGGAAAACTAGGGGTCGCCCTGGCGTCATTCCACATCAATATCGCGCCATTTTATGTGATGGTGATCATGATGGCGCTGGGCGAGGACTGGAACTGGACCCGCGCGCTGGGCGCGTCGCTGGTGGCGCTTGCGGTCGTGCTGGCGCAGGACCGCAAACCGCGACCGGTTCAATCCTCTAGCACATCAGATGCGATCAGTGGGAAAAACTGGCCGTCCGACCAGACACCAAACCAACCGTCGTGATGTCTGGCGATCTCGACCAACCGGTAAAAGCTCTTGCGATCAATGCGCGCCTCAAGATTCGCGCGCACCAATATGTAGGGTGAGGGCTCATCAGTTTCCGTATTTAGGACAATGCGGATCGGGTGATCGGGCCCGGCGATGGCGGTATCGCCCACTTGCGTCGTAAAAGTCAGACGTTGGGCTTCGCCTTGTCCCTCATGCTCAAAATCAACGGCAACAAACGGCGCATCCTCGACGGTGATTCCCACCTTTTCAGCGGGAGTGACGAGAAAGTACCTACCCTCTTCCTTCTTAAGAATTGAGGAAAATAGCTTAACAAGCTCGACCCTGTTGATCGGTGACCCTAGATAACTCCAAGTGCCATCTTTGGCGATCCGAATGTCCAGATCGCCACAAAACGGAGGATTCCATAGGTGAACGGGCGGCAAACCCCGCGTTTTGGCCGCTTTGACCGAAGCCGCCAGACCGTCTGGCGAAGGGGTCACGGGTTTTTGTCCGCTCATTGCTTTTGCCATTTCCTCTCAGCGCGATACACTTCAATCATAACAGTCCACGGAAGGGAACCTCATGTCCGAACCTGCCGACCTCGTGTCCGAGATCGAAGCGCTGGAAAACAAGCTGCAAGAGGCCAAATCCTCGATCACCCGCCGCTTTATCGGGCAGGAGAAGGTCGTGGACCTGACCCTGACCGCGCTTTTGTGCGGTGGTCACGCGCTGCTGATCGGTCTGCCGGGGCTGGGCAAGACGCGGTTGGTCGAGACGCTTTCGACCGTGATGGGCCTGCATGGCAACCGCATCCAGTTCACGCCGGACCTGATGCCTGCTGATATTCTGGGCTCGGAAGTGCTGGATACTGCCGAAGATGGCAGCCGCCATTTCCGCTTCATCTCCGGCCCGATTTTCTGTGAGTTGCTGATGGCGGATGAGATCAACCGTGCCAGTCCCCGGACTCAATCGGCACTGTTGCAGGCGATGCAAGAGCGTACGGTGACAGTCGCGGGCGAAGACCGCGAATTGGGCGTACCGTTCCATGTGCTGGCAACGCAGAACCCGATTGAGCAGGAAGGGACCTATCCATTGCCCGAAGCTCAACTGGACCGGTTTCTAGTGCAGGTCGACGTGGAATATCCGGATCGCCAGACCGAGCGAGATATTCTGCTGGCTACCACGGGGGTCGAGGAAGCCGAGGCGCATCAGATTTTCACCAAAGAGGAATTGCTGGCCGCACAGGTTCTGTTGCGCCGGATGCCTGTAGGAGAGTCGGTTGTCGAACTGATCCTCGATCTGGTCCGCGCCTTCCGCCCGGATGAGGCAGGTGTGTCAGAGCGAGTGAAGGAAACTGTTGCCTGGGGTCCCGGACCGCGCGCTGCGCAGGCTCTGATGATGACCGTGCGCGCAAATGCGATGCTGGAAGGCCGTTTGGCCCCCAATGCCGAGGATGTTCTGACCATGGCCCGTCCGGTTCTCAGCCACCGTATGGCGTTGAACTTCGCGGCGCGGGCACGTGGTGACAGCCTCTCTGACCTGATTGAGTCCACCGCTACAGGGCTGGTCCGAACTGAGGCCGCGGCGTGAGCGCCGCCCAGACCCTTCGCGAACGCTCCGAGGCCGAAGCGTCCCGGTTGCCGCCGTTATTGGCGCGTGCCGAGCATCTGGCCGGAACCGTGTTATTGGGCGATCACGGGCGGAGACGCTCGGGTCTGGGGGATGATTTCTGGCAGTACCGCCCTGCGCAGATTGGCGACAGTCGCCGGTTGATCGACCATCGCCGTTCGGCGCGTGGTGATCAGCAGTTTGTACGTGAGCGCGAATGGCAGATTGCACAGTCGATCATGCTTTGGGTCGATCAGGGCGCGTCGATGCGGTTTGCTTCGGACAAGAACTTGCCGACCAAGGCCGATCGTGCGCGCCTGCTGGGGCTGTCGACCGCTATCCTGCTTGTGCGTGGTGGCGAGCGCGTTGGTCTGACTGGCACGACGCTGCCCCCGCGCAGGGGGAATGCTCAGATCATTCGGCTGGCCCAAGCCTGGTCTGAAGATGCGCAAACCGATTACGCGCCACCCGAACACCGCGCCATGATCCCGCATGCGCGTGCGGTGTTTATCTCGGATTTTCTTGGGCCGCTGGACGAGGTCGAGCTGGCCCTTACCAAAGCCGCTGACCGGGGCGTGCGCGGCGTGTTGCTGCAGGTTCTGGACCCCAGCGAGGAGTCCTTTCCCTATTCGGGACGTACCATTTTTGAAAGTGTTGGTGGCACCGCTCGACATGAAACCTTGAAGGCCGCTGATTTGCGCGATCGTTATCTGGATCGCTTAGCGGCGCGCAAGGATGCGCTGACCCACCTGTGCCGCGCGACTGGCTGGCAGATGGGGCTCCATCACACCGATGACAGCGCTCAATCGGCTCTGTTGTGGCTTTATCGCGCCTTAGATGGGGGTGCGCAATGACGGTTCTTGCAGGAATCGGATTTACCGCGCCTTGGGTGCTGCTGGGTCTTCTGACCCTTCCGATTTTGTGGTTGATCCTGCGTGCCGTCCCACCTGCACCGATCCGACGTCTTTTTCCGGCGGTCACCTTGCTGCTGGGATTGAAGGATGATGAAAGCGTTTCGGACCGTACACCATGGTGGTTGCTGCTACTGCGGATGCTGGCAGCCGCAGCGATCATCATCGGGCTGGCAGGGCCGGTGATGAACCCCTCACGCGATGAGACTGGATCCGGGCCGCTACTGCTGGTGCTGGATGCAAGCTGGGGGGGCGCGACACGTTGGTCCTCGACACTTGATCAGATTGATGCGCAATTGACGGAAGCCGGGCGGGCGGGTCGTCCTGTGTCGATCTTGCGTTTGACTGAGCCTGAGGCACCTGTGTTTCAGGCCGCCGAGGCGTGGCGTGGGCGTCTGCCGGGCCTTACACCGATGCCGTGGCAACCAACCCAAGCGCAGATTGACCAAACTCTGATCGCGTTGGGACAGGTTGAAGGTGGTTTCGACACCCATTGGTTCAGCGACCGTCTGTCCTATGTCGGCCATGATCGTTTGACTTCTGCCCTTCAGGCGCGTGGGGACGTGATTGTCTACCAATCCTCTGCACCTGTCACCGCGATCTTGCCCGCCACCTATCAGGACGGCGCAATCCGACTCAGCGTACAGCGCGCTAATCCAGGACCAGAGGAAAGAGTCACCGTTCTGGCGCAAGGGCGCGACCCGGCAGGAGCAATGCGGGTGCTGCAATCGACCAATCTTGAGTTCGAAAACGGCTCTACGCAGGCGGAAATTGATCTTGCGCTTCCATCGGAACTGCGCGCACGCATTACACGGTTCGAGATTCAAGGCCAGCGCTCTGCCGGTGCCATTACACTGACAGATGACAGCCTGCGTCGGCGCGAAGTGGCATTGATCGCAGGTACCCTGAACCGCGAAGGGTTAGAGTTACTGTCGCCGCTTCACTACCTGACACAGGTGCTGATTCCGACCGCTGATTTTGTCGAAGGCGGCCTGGCCGAGGTTCTCCCCGCTAACCCGGATGTGATCGTATTGGCGGATGTGGCCAAGCTGTCCGAGTCGGAACAGGCTGAAGTCGTCGAATGGGTTGAACAGGGCGGCCTACTGCTGCGCTTTGCCGGCCCACGCATGGCCGCCAGCGATCTGGGGCGCGATACTGAGGATGCACTGTTGCCGGTTCGACTTCGTAGCGGTGGCCGCTCGGTCGGCGGCGCCATGAGCTGGGGTGAAGCGAAGGGGCTTGCTCCGTTCACTGAAAACTCGCCGTTCTATGGGTTGGAGATTCCTGCGGACGTCTCTGTGACCACTCAGGTCATGGCACAACCAGATCCTAATTTGGCGGATCGGGTCATTGCGTCACTGTCGGATGGCACACCATTGGTGACCCGAAAACCGCTGGGGCTGGGGCAGGTGGTTCTGTTCCATGTCACGGCTGATGCGGAATGGTCCAGCCTGCCGCTGTCCGGGCTGTTTGTCGAAATGCTCGACCGGCTTGCCGTTGCCTCTGCTGCCAAATCGCGTCAAGAGGCTCAGATGCAGGGCACCGTATGGGAGCCGATTCAAATAATGGATGGCTTCGGTGTTTTGACTGACGCAGGAACGCTGCCCGGTGTCGATGGAGTCGAACTGGTTTCTGGGCAAATCGGGCCGGACCTGCGCCCGGGGCTTTATGAAAACGGCAAGCAGAAACTGGCGCGGAATGTTCTTGCCGAGGATGCTGTACTATCCCCGGTGGTCTGGCCGTCTGACGTCCCAATCCGGGGTCAGGAGATCAGCAATGAGACTCCGTTGGAAGGGCTGTTGCTTGGCCTTGCACTGTTGTTGCTGACAATCGATGTGATTGCGTCTTTGGCGTTGTCGGGGCGCTTGGCCAAGGCAACCCCTGTTGCATTTGCGCTTGCTGCCCTGTTCCTTGCCCCCGAGGCGCGGGCGCAGACCCCTGAAGACACCGATTTTGCATTGAACGCGACGCATGAGCTTGTGCTGGCCCATGTACTTACCGGGAATGCTCAGGTCGACGATATCGCGCTGGCCGGGCTGCGTGGGTTGGTGCAGACGCTGCATTTTCGCACTTCGGTCGAACCCGCCGACCCGATTGGCATCGACCTTGAACGTGATGAGCTTGCATTCTTTCCGCTGCTCTATTGGCCTGTCACTCCGGACCAGCCGCAGCCCTCGGTTGAAGCTTATGCAAAGCTCAACGCCTATCTGCGGTCGGGTGGGATGATCCTGTTTGACACGCGCGATGCCGATATCGCCGGTTTCGGGGCCTCCAGTCCCAATGGGCGCAAGCTACAACAGCTGGCGGCACCGCTGAATATCCCCTCGTTAGAGCCTGTTCCGCGTGACCACGTGCTGACTCGCGCCTTCTATCTGTTGCAGGATTTTCCCGGACGATATTCTGGCACCGAGGTCTGGGTCGAAGCCGCGCCACCCGATGCCGAGCAGATCGAAGGAATGCCCTTCCGAAACCTCAACGATAACGTGACCCCGGTGGTGATCGGCGGTAATGACTGGGCCGGGGCCTGGGCGGTGGATCGCAACGGTCAGTCCCTGTTGCCCGTGGGTCGCGGTTATGCCGGAGAACGACAGCGCGAGTTGGCCAATCGGTTTGGGGTTAATCTGGTAATGCATGTGCTGACCGGGAATTACAAATCCGATCAGGTTCACGTGCCCGCGCTTTTGGACAGGTTGGGACAATGACCGGAACCGTCATATTTGACCCGCTAATCCCGTGGCCGTTTCTGGCAGCCGTGGCATTGATTGCCATGTCAGGTGTGGTTCTGGCGCTTTGGCGCGGTCTGTCGGGCTGGGCCCTGCGCGGCTTGGCGGCCTTGGTCATCCTCGGGGCGCTTAGCGGTCCTGTTTATCAGGTCGAAGATCGCGCGCCGCTTACCGACATCGTGTTGATGATTGAAGATGAAAGCGCCAGTCAAACCCTATCGGATCGTGCCGAACAGACTGCTCAGGCTGCCAACGACCTCGCGACCGAGATCGAAGCTCGAGACAATACCGAGCTGCGCCGCATCCAGGTTGGTGACGGCGATGGTGACGAGGGCACGCAGGTCATGGCTGCGCTGAACGCGGCGCTGGCCGAAGAACCCCGTGCGCGGATTGCGGGCATTGTCGTGGTGTCAGACGGCATCGTTCATGATGCAGACCTGGCACCCGACCTGCCTGCTCCAATGCATCTGTTGCAGACCGGGCGGGAAGGCGATTGGGATCGGCGCCTGATCGTGCGTAACGCCCCAGCCTTCGCCATTATCGGTGAACCCGTGACCCTGACCCTGCGCGTCGAAGACACTGGCGCTGCGCCTGCCGGAGTTGCAAACGCTCCGCTTGAGATATCCGTCGATGGAGGTGAACCCGAGCAGTTCACTATTCCAATCGGTCTGGACGTCGAGCTCCCGATCACGCTGCCGCATGGTGGTCGGAACGTCATCCAGTTCACGGTCCCGCAGGCCGAGGGTGAACTGACCGACCGCAACAACACGGCTCTGATCCAGATGAACGGTGTGCGGGATCGCCTGCGTGTTCTGCTGGTATCGGGCGAGCCGCATCCGGGCGGGCGTACTTGGCGCAACCTGCTGAAATCGGACAGCTCGGTTGATTTGGTCCATTTCACCATCCTCCGGCCGCCGGAAAAACAGGATGGCGTACCGGTGGATGAGCTCTCATTGATTGCCTTCCCAACGCGAGAGTTGTTTCTGGAGAAGATCAATGATTTCGACCTGATCATCTTTGATCGCTACAAGCGGCGCGGCATCCTGCCTGCGATCTATCTGGACAATGTTGGCGACTATATCGTCAATGGTGGCGCGGTGCTGGTCGCTGCTGGCCCTGATTTTGCCACGGCTGACAGCCTGTACCGATCCCCGCTTGGGCCGGTCCTGCCCGCAAAACCCAGTGCGCGGGTTTACGAGGAACGGTACGTGCCCATGGTCACCGATCTGGGCCAGCGTCATCCGGTTACCGCTGATCTGGGCGATGCTGAGACTTGGGGCGCTTGGCTGCGCCAGATCGATGTCAGCCAGCTGTCCGGCAATATGCTCATGACCGGCGTGGATGATCGTCCGTTGCTGCTGTTGGATCGCGTGGGTGAAGGCCGTGTGGCGCTGATGGCATCAGACCACGCCTGGCTATGGAGCCGCGGCTTTGAGGGTGGTGGCCCGCAGCTGGAACTACTCCGCAGGCTGGCGCATTGGATGATGAAAGAACCCGAGCTTGAGGAAGAGGCGCTGTGGGCCGAAGCGAACGGCCAGTCCATGCGTATTATCCGTCAAACGCTGGAGGATAAGGTTGGCCCGGTCACCGTCACCCTCCCCAACGGCGACACCTTGGAGATTACGCTAAACGAAGTCTCGCCCGGTCGGTTCGAGGCGCAGTACTTCGGCCCTGAAATTGGCCTGTACCGTCTGGAAGAGGGTGCGCATTCTGCCGTGATCGGTCTTGGTCCTGCTGCACCAAAGGAATTCGAGCGCACGATCGCGACCGATGAGATTCTAAGCCCCGTTCTGGCCAGCCTGCGCGGGGGAACGATCCGGTTGGAAGAGGGTCTGCCCTCAATCCGGAATGTCCGTGCGGGCCGGCCGGCAGCAGGTCGGGGCTGGATCGGTCTGACCCCGCGCGACGCCTATGAAACCCGCGATGTTACACAGGCCGGGTTGCTTCCACCCTGGCTGGTGCTGTTGCTTGCCGGTGGGTTCCTCTTGGCCGGTTGGTTGCGTGAGGGACGTCGCTAACGCTGCTTAAGCACTTTTTCATGCTCTACCGCGATGCTCTGAGCAGATTATCGCGGGAAAACTTTACATGAGTCTTGCTGAGAAACTGGCGCAGGAACGGCGCGCACGACTGGCGGCCGAGCGGTTGTTGCATCTGAAACAGGCCGAGTTGTCTGCTGCCAACCGCAAATTGGGACGCCATGCTATCGCATTGACACGTCAGATCGATGAGACTCAGGCCGAGGTTGCGACGGTTCGCGATGAAAACGAAAAGGTCAAATCCGATCTGACCGTAGCCAATGCCAAGATCGAAGTGGCTGAACGCCGCCTGTGGCATTCGATCCAGACTATCCCTGACGGGTTTGCCTTTTTCGACGGCAACAACACGCTGATCGGTGCCAACGCCGCTTACCTAAGCGTTTTCGATGGGCTGGAAGAGGTCGCGCCGGGGATCAGCTACACACGTATTCTCGAAATTCTGACCCATGAAGGGATCGTGGACATCGGCGCGGAAAATATCGCGGACTGGCAGGCGCGCATGCTTGCACGCTGGGTGCAACCGCACCCCGAACCCGAGGTGATCCAGTTGTGGAACGGCCAGTATATCCGGCTGATTGATCAGCGGGGTCACGGCGGTGACGTGCTGAGCCTTGCGTTGAACATCACAGCCTCGGTCCGGCATGAGGCCGAGCTGAACGCCGCGCGTGAACGGGCCGAGGCCGCAAACCGCGCCAAATCCGCCTTTCTGGCCAATATGAGTCATGAGATTCGCACGCCAATGAACGGGATCGTCGGTATGACCGAACTGCTGACCGAAACCCCGATGAACGAAGAACAAAGGCTCTATGTAAGCACAATTCGCAATTCGGGCGAGGCTTTGCTGGTCATCATCAACGATGTTCTCGACTATTCCAAGATCGAGGCCGACAAGTTGACGCTGCACCCCGAACAGTTCGATTTGGAGCGCTGTATCCTTGAGGTCGCGATGCTGTTGCAACCCAGCGTACGCGACAAGGGCCTGACCCTGCTGGTGGACTATGACCTGTTCCTGCCGACGCTTTTTGTGGGTGATCCGGGGCGGATTCGGCAGATTCTGACCAACCTTGTCGGCAATGCAGTGAAGTTTACCGCGCAAGGCCATGTCCTTATCCGGGTGACCGGTGTTCCTGACGCGACAACTGAAACCTGCGACATCCACGTGGCCATCGAGGATACGGGTATCGGAATCAAAGCCGACAAGGTCCCGCACATCTTTGGTGAATTCAATCAGGTTGAGGATGCTCAGAACCGCCAATTCGAAGGCACCGGTTTGGGGCTGGCAATCACCAAGCGGCTGATCTCGATGATGGGCGGTGCCGTCTGGGTCGAAAGCGACGCGGGCAAAGGATCTTGCTTTGGTTTCCGTATCACACTGCCCACGGCTGAGGGTCCGCAGCCCGTTCCGCCTGATCTGGCGGGGCAGTTGGGCCGTGTTTTGGTGGTCGAGGATATGGCCGTCAACCGCGCCATTTTGACCAAGCAACTGAGCCGCCTTGGGTCTCAGGCGCTCACGTGTTCAACAGGGGCTGAAGCGCTTTCTGCAATGGACAAAACTATTGATCTGGTGCTGTGCGATCACGATCTGCCGGACATGGACGGTCTGGAACTCGCCACAACACTGCGCGACAAAGGATGGGGTGATCTGCCAATTGTGGTGATGTCGGCCAATCCGGGTGTGATTCATGCCGACCCGGCCCATCGCTTGATTGACGGCGTGTTGCAAAAGCCCATTCCTCGCGCCGAGCTGTATTCACGGCTGATGGCGCTGGGTGCACCTGTATTCAAGTCGGATCGCAGTGACGACCGCGTCCCTGATCCCGAGACTCATGCGCAAGTTCCGCAGAATCAGAGGCTGATGCGGGTTCTGGCAGCCGAGGACAATCGAACCAATCAACTGATCCTTCAAAAGATGATCAAAGATCTGAATATCGATTTGAAATTCGTCTCCAATGGGTTGGAGGCGGTCGAAACCTTCGCCAGTTTCGACCCGGACCTGATTTTCATGGATATCTCGATGCCCAAGATGGATGGGAAAGAGGCGACGGGTGAAATCCGGCGGCGCGAGATCGGAACGGATCGACATGTTCCCATAGTGGCCCTGACGGCCCATGCCATGACAGGGGATGATCAGGGCATACTGGCAGCCGGGCTTGATCATTACATGACCAAACCGTTGCACAAGAAACTGATCCACAAGATGATACTGGAACATCGTCCAGCCGATGCCCAATTGGTCGGTGCAGAAGGTGAATGTACGGAATAGGATCGATTTATGTCAGATGAGCGCGGTTTTCGCCCCCGGGGATTGGGTGAGATTGCAATTCGCTGCGCCGATATGGCGGCAATGGTGTATTTCTATGAGAAGGTGATCGGGTTGCAGCGATTGCAAGGCGACCATAACAGCGCCATCACCTTTTTTCGGATTGCCGAAGGGTTTGGTGGACATACACAGGTGCTGGCCCTGTTTCACCAATCTGTTGGCTCTGAGCGTGGATCGGGCCAGACTGGCGCGGCAGTGCCAGTAACAGGGGGCGCCTCGGCCCTGCACCATATCGCGCTGTCGCTGCCCTTTGTCGAACAGGATGCTGTCATGCGCTGGTACGACCAGATCGACCAGCCTTATCGGGTCGAGCATTTCGGCTGGATCGGCTGGCGCGGTATCTTCACCCAAGACCCCGAAGGGAACACCGTTGAGCTTGTAGCCTACGACCCTTCACTGCTTGATCAGGCCTGATAGGGGCGAACAAACACAGGTTTGTAGTCGTCAGACAGATCTGCCCTGTATTCATAACCACCGCTGTCGAAATCCAACAGGCCACTGGGATCGGTCAGGCGGTGCTGGATGATGTAGCGTGCCATCGCACCGCGCGCTTTCTTGGCGAAGAAGCTGACGATCTTGGGGGTGCCGCCCTTGTCCTCCATGAAGACCGGGGTCACAACGGGCAGCTTCAGTGCCTTCAGGTCGACCGCGCCGAAGTATTCCTGACTGGCGCAGTTCACCAGAACCTTGCTTTCAGTTTCGGCGGCCTGCGCGTTCAGCACCTTGCTTAGCTGATCGCGCCAATATTCGTACAGGTTTTTTCCGCGTCTGGTTTTCAGTTTACTACCCATCTCAAGCCGGTAGGCCTGTATGGCATCCAGCGGGCGCAATACGCCATAAAGCCCGGACAGAATGCGCAGGTGATCCTGTGCCCAGGCCATTTCGTCGGCATCCAGCGATGCGGCTTCAAGCCCTTGATAGGTATCGCCCGCAAACGCCAGTGCGGCAGGGCGCGTCGTCTCCGCATCGGGCGCGTCCGAGAACATACGATACCGGTCGCGGTTCAGGCGGGCCAAGTCGTCGCTCAGGTCCATCAGTTTTTTCAGATCGCCCAATGTCAGATTGCGTGCTGTCTTCGACAAGCGGATCGCGTCATCCTGAAAATCGGGTTGGGTTAATTCGACGTTTCGTTCTGCCCAATCCAGCCGCTTGGCCGGGGAAATCACTACCAGCATATCCGCCCTCGTTTCTCGCCTGTTCAGGCGTATCTAGCCCGCCTGTTGCAGCACGTCCAGAAACGCCGCGCCAAACCTTTCGTGACGACGGTCACCCAGAACCTGCTCCATCGCTCGTGGATCATCCGGGTGCAGTTGCGCCACTTTCGCCAGTTGCGAGGCCGTACAGCTTAGCGGTTTGTCGATCCCGTCGGGGCCACGCGACAATTGCGATTGAACCTCAAGCAACTGATCGTAAATGTCGCCCTGATTGCGGCCGGCAAGTTTGCG
The DNA here is from genome assembly GCF_056536665.1 of Ruegeria sp. CJ6. NCBI lineage: Bacteria > Pseudomonadati > Pseudomonadota > Alphaproteobacteria > Rhodobacterales > Roseobacteraceae > Ruegeria > Ruegeria sp. CJ6. The sequence continues at coordinate 48,650 of NZ_JBQFQB010000002.1, forward strand.
CCTTGCGGGGTGCAGCTCTTCTACCGCGCCGGTCAGCACCTCAAGGAAAGTGGAACCATAGCGTTCCAGTTTCTTTGACCCGATACCGCTGATCCGCGCCATGTCATCCAGATTTGCAGGTCGGGTTTCTGCCATCTCGATTAGGGTGCGATCAGGAAAAATGACATAAGCCGGGACCCGAGCGGCCTCGGCCAGTGCGCGCCGCTTGGCCTTGAGCGCCGAGAGCAGCGGCGCGTCTTCCTCGGACACCATCGATTTGACAGCGGGTCGTCGGGTGGCTTTGCGGATGGTATCCTTGCGCAGATCGATCTGCGCCTCACCTTTCAGGATGGGTTTGGCGGTTTCTGTCATACGCAGCGCGCCGTGGCGTTCAGGGTCGGGGCGCACCAAATCATGGCCCATCATCTGCCGGAAGATCGCTTGCCATTGTGGGCGCGACCAGTCCTTGCCGATGCCGTAGGTGGACAGATTGTCGTGTCGCCGTGCGCGAATTTTATCGGTCTCGTTGGCAAGCAGAATGTCGATCAGATGACCTGCGCCGAACCATTCCTCGGTGCGTAGAATGGCGGACAGAGCCATGCGGACGGGCGTAGTGCCGTCGAAGACTTCAGGCGGGTTGTCGCAGAGATCGCACTTGCCGCAGGGTTCAGTCTGTTCCCCAAAATACCCCAGCAAGCTCTGGCGGCGGCATTTCAGTGCTTCGGCCAATCCCAGCAGCGCGTTAAGACGCGCATGATCCGCCATGCGCCGTTCAGGTGGGGCCAGCCCTTCGTCGATCTGTGAGCGTCGTAGTCGGATATCGTCAGGCCCGAACAAGGTCAGGGTCTCGGCTGGTCCACCATCGCGCCCGGCGCGACCGATTTCTTGATAATAGGCCTCGATCGATTTCGGCAAATCCGCATGGGCGACCCAGCGGATGTCCGGCTTGTCGATACCCATGCCAAAGGCGACCGTAGCGACGACAATCAGCCCGTCCTCGCGCGCAAACCGAGCTTCCACGATGCGGCGATCCTCGGCCTCCATCCCGCCGTGATAGTGGCAGGCCGTGTGACCTTCGGCGCGCAGGGCTTGCGCCAGCACCTCGGTCTTGTTGCGGGTCCCGCAATAGACGATGCCGGATTGGGTTTTGCGCGCGGCAGCGAAATCGAGGATCTGTTTGCGCGGTCCATCCTTGGCGGCAAAAGCCAGATGGATATTGGGCCTGTCGAACCCCCGCAGGAACTTGCGCGGCTCAACACCGTCGAACAGTTTTTCGACGATCTCGTCCTGCGTTTCCGCATCCGCTGTCGCGGTGAACGCGGCGAGGGGCACATTCAAAGCGCGCCGCAGCTCTCCGATCCGCAGATAATCAGGGCGGAAATCGTGGCCCCATTGGCTGACACAATGGGCCTCATCCACCGCGATCAGATTGACGTTAATCCTGCGCAGCATCCCCAGCGCCGACCCGGCGGCCAGACGCTCGGGCGCCATATACAGAAGCTTGAGCCGTCCAGCCTCTAATGCGTCCCACACCGCATCAGTTTCTTCGGGGGTGTTGCCCGAGGTGAGCGCGCCCGCCTCGACACCGGCTTCCTGCAGCCCACGCACCTGATCGCGCATCAAGGCGATCAGCGGAGAGATCACAACAGTCACGCCGTCTCGCAGCAACGCAGGTAACTGAAAACATAAGGACTTGCCCCCACCAGTGGGCATGATCGCCAGCACGTTTTCACCTGCGGTCACGGCGTCGACGATCTCTTCCTGACCGGGGCGGAAGTCGTCGAATCCGAAAACGTCTCGCAACAAGGGTGCGGAGTCGAACATGCGACGGAGGGTCCTGTTTTATGGTTTATCTGCTCTTAAGACAGGACCATCACATACTAAGATTCGGTGAACAAGAGGTCAGTAGAAATAGACCGCGTTGTTGATCAGAATGATCCGCAACGCATAGACCCCGATCAGCACCACCAGAGGGGTCAGATCCAGACCGCCCATGGCGGGTAGAATGCGGCGAATGGGGCCGTAGATCGGCTCTAACAAACGGTTCAGTCCGTACCAGATTTGCGCCACCAGTTGCTGGTGCAGGTTCAGCACCTGGAAGTTGATCAGCCAGCTCATGATCACATGGGCAAGGATGATGAACCAGACAATGTCCAGGATCAGCAGAAGGATTTGGATCAGCGACAGCATGGGCACTCCGTTCGTCAATTGCCCTGAGACCTAAGCGTCACAGCCGCAAAGAGCAAGTGCGCCCCAACAGAACGCTTGCGAATTGACCCAAAGCCCCGTCTTATGATCGCAACAATAATAATATGGGGCAGAGATGGCGGAGATTTCCAAGCGTAAGCGCATCTGGGGCTGGTGGTTTTTCGACTGGGCCAGCCAGCCGTTCCATACATTGCTGGTGACCTTTGTCTTTGGCCCCTATTTCGCCGGGGTGGCGGCACAATACTATGCGAATACCGGATTAGACACCGATGCTGCGGCGGCGCAGGCGCAGACCGTCTGGGCGAATTGCCTGACCATAACTGGGCTGATCATCGCGTTCGGAGCGCCCCTGTTGGGCGCGATGGCGGATGTTTCGGGTCGGCGCATCCCGTGGATTCTCGGGTTTTCGGTGATGTACGCGGTGGGGTCTGCCGCGTTGTGGTACACGATGCCCGATGGCTCGAACATGTGGTTGATGCTGTCGGCTTTTGGTCTGGGCTTTGTGGGCGCAGAATATGCACTGATCTTCATCAACTCTCAGCTGCCCGATCTGGGTGACGATAGAGAAGTGGGCGAGATTTCAGGTTCGGGCTTCGCCTTCGGCTATTTCGGAGGCCTGCTGTCGCTGGCCATCATGCTGGCGCTGTTTGTTGAACAGCCCAACGGCAAGACCTTGATTGGTATGGATCCGTTGTTCGGGCTGGATGCGGCAACGCGTGAAGGGACGCGGTTTGTCGGCCCCTTCACCGCTGGATGGTTCGTGTTGTTCATGGTGCCGTATTTCCTGTGGGTTCGGGATGATCCTGAGACCAACAAACAGGGTAGCGTGGGTGAGGCGCTGCGCTTGCTGGGCAAGTCCGTGGCGGCGCTGCGTCACCGGGTCAGTCTGGCGACCTATCTGGGGTCGTCGATGTTCTATCGCGACGCGTTGAACGGGCTATACAGTTTCGGAGGCGTCTACGCGCGGCTGGTGCTTGAATGGGACCTGATAAAAATCGGCGTATTTGGGATCGTCAGCGTTCTGGCCTCGGCCATCTTTGCATGGATCGGCGGCAAGATGGATTGCAAATACGGCCCTAAACCGGTGATATTGGTTGCGATTTGGGTTCTGATCTTTGTCTGCGTAACGGTTGTGTCGATGGATCGAACACAGATCTACGGAATTTCATTACCCGTAGGCTCGGGCCTGCCGGACATGGCGTTCTTCGGGTGCGGAGTTCTGATCGGCGGCATGGGAGGTATTCTGCAATCCGCCAGCCGTTCAATGATGGTACGCCATACTGATCCCGCCACCCCGGTCGAGAGTTTTGGGCTGTACGGGCTTTCGGGTCGGGCGACCGCCTTTGCAGCGCCGCTATTGATCGGAATAGCAACAGCAGCAACCGGTAGTGCAAGACTGGGGGTGTCACCGATCATTCTGTTGTTTATTCTGGGCCTAGTCCTGATGCGCTGGGTGAAACCGGAAGGGGATCAGAGCAGATGATTTTACTACGTTTTTTGGCCGTTCTGGCCGCAATAGCACTGGCAGGCGTGGCTACGGCACAGCCCTTGGCCAAACAGTTATTCGGAGCCCAGAAGGTTGGGTCGCAGCAAAAATCTGCCGCATTCGGCAGTTATTCGCGCGGGTGCGCCGCCGGGTCGGTGCAACTCCCTGAAACCGGGCCAACTTGGCAAGCCATGCGCCTGTCGCGCAATCGCAATTGGGGGCATCCTCAGGCGATCGACTATGTGCAGGATCTCAGCCGGTTTGCCGCGAAACAACCGGGGTGGAATGGTCTCTATATCGGGGATATCAGCCAACCGCGGGGTGGGCCGATGACCTCGGGCCATCGTTCGCACCAGTTGGGTTTGGATATCGATATCTGGATGCTGCCGGGCGATAACATGCGCCTAAGCCGCAAAGCACGCGAGAATATCTCGTCTATATCCTTGCGCCGCGCGAACGGCGCGTATGTAAACGGCAACTGGACCAAGCAGCACCATGCGGTATTGCGCGAAGCCGCCAAGGACAAGCGCGTTGCCCGGATCTTCGTATTCCCGGGTGCAAAGGTGCAGATGTGCAATGACGAGAAGGGCAACAAAGCCTATCTGCGCAAGATCCGGCCATGGTGGGGACATCACTATCATTTCCACGTGCGGCTGAAATGCCCGAAAGGATCGAAAGGCTGTGTAAATCAGGACCCGCCACCCAAGGGTGATGGTTGCGCCGAGGCGCAGCAATGGGTGCGCAATATTCTGAACCCACCGCCACCTGATCCAAATGCGCCGCCGCCCAAGAAACGTCGTGAATATCGAATGGCGGACCTTCCCCAGCAATGCGCCGCAGTCTTGCAATCCAACTGATTGTTGCAACGCTGTTGGCCAGTGCCGTTTCGGCAGTTGGTACCAGCCCGGCAACGCTTCTAGCCCGATTTGACTGGAACAACAGTGCCGGTTGGTTTGGCGGGTTCTCGGCCCTTCATTTGTCGGAAAACGGCCGGCAAATGATCGTGCTCGGCGACCGGTCGAGGCTTGTGACCGCGCGGATCAACCGGGATGGAGACCAAATCAGGAATATCCAGATACTGAGATACGGACCCATCTTCTCGAGCAAAGGGCGCAGCCTGAGCGGTCGGGCAGGGGATTCCGAAGGGATCGCTGTCGCTCCGGATGGGAGCCTATATATCTCGTTCGAAGGTGTGCACCGAGTGGTCCATTATTCCACACCGGGGGCCAAAGCCAAGGTATTGCCCCGCCCGGAGGCTTTTCATGATTTAGAGCGCAATGGCTCGTTCGAAGCATTGGCGATCGATGATCGGGGCAGGCTTTACACCCTGACCGAGAAATCCCGCACCGCAGACGGTAAAATCCTCGTCTATCGGTGGGATGGCCACCACTGGACAAGGCCGTTTGTTTTGCCGCCGAGTGGAAGGTTCCTGCCGGTTGCGGCAGATTTTGGGCCCGATGGGCGTTTGTATGTGTTAGAGCGCGCGGTGTCATTTTTCGGCTTCCGCTCGCGACTGCGGCGCTGGGTGATCGCAGATGATGCACCCGTGTCACAAGAGATTCTGTTCGAAACCAGCACCGGGACGCATGACAATCTCGAGGGCCTTTCTGTCTGGCGCGATGTGCAGGGGCGGCTGCGCGCAACGATGATTTCCGACGACAACTTCTTCTTTCTGCAACGCACTGAATTGGTCGAATACTTGCTGCCTGATTGACAGGCGGCAGACAAAGGTCTAAACGCACGGCCTGCCTCGGGATGAGCCTGGGGCCAAGTCGCCGCTACCTTGTCAAAACGGGCATCTGAAAATGCAACGCAGCTTTATTCCCGGCATCCTTGCCATGGCCTCGATCGTCGTGGCCTCAAACATCCTGGTCCAGTTCCTGATCCTTGACGGCCTGTTGACCTGGGGTGCCTTCACCTATCCGTTGGCCTTTCTGGTCACCGACATCATGAACCGCGTCTACGGCGTGGGTCCGGCCCGCAAGGTCGTATTCGCCGGATTTGTCACCGGTATCATCTGCTCGCTGATCGGCAGCCAGATCATGCTGCAGGGTGACGGCTTCACCTATGCCGCCGTGCCGCTGCGCATCGCAGTCGCTTCGGGCACCGCCTTCCTGATCGCGCAATTGACCGACGTCACTGTGTTCAACTCACTGCGTGGTGGCCGCTGGTGGCGCGCGCCGCTGGTGTCGACACTGGTCGGTTCAGCGCTGGACACCGCGATCTTCTTTACGCTGGCGTTCTCGGCCTCGGTTACCGTCTTTGGTGCCAATGCAGACGCTGCGATCAACTGGGCGTGGGAGCCTGTGCCCTTCATGCTGTCCGGCCCGATGGCCCCGCTGTGGGTGACGCTGGCCTTCGCTGACTGGCTGGTGAAACTGTCGCTGGCACTAATCGCCCTGATTCCGTTCAAGGTGATCGTCGCCCGTCTGACCGCTGCACAGCCTGCGTAAAAAAGTTCTTTGAGATTGGCACAACTTGTGTCACGCTCCTTGTTAACCGCAACAGATAGAAAAGGAGGTGATCCAGTGTCGAGAAAGAGATTGGAGAGAGGTGTTGGAACAACCGGGGGGATCGCCTGTTAAGGCAGCCCTTGGCGGAGCGCTCGCTCCGGCTGGTCGATTGATCTAACCGACCCAACCTCCTGAACTTTCGAAGGGCCGTCCCTCCGGGGCGGCCCTTTTTGTTTTCAACTGCGCCCTGTAAGGTCCGATCCATGTTGCGCATCACCGACGATATCGCCCTGCAAGACTGGGAAATGACCGAAAGCTTCGTGCGGTCCTCTGGTCCGGGTGGGCAGAACGTCAACAAGGTCTCCACCGCCGTTGAGCTGCGGTTCGAGGCCGCGCGCTCACCTTCCTTGCCTGATCCGGTCAAGACACGTCTGAAACGGCTGGCCGGACGTCGCTGGACCAAGGACGGCGCCATCATCATTCAATGTGAAGAAACACGCTCTCAGGCCCGCAACCGCGACATCGCGCGCGCCCGGTTGGCTGAACTGATCACGCGGGCTTTGGTCAATCCCAAGCGCAGGATCGCGACCAAACCCACTTATGGTTCGGTCAAGCGAAGGCTTGCTGCTAAGAAAGCCCGCGCGGATGTCAAAGCCCTGCGAGGCAAAGTGTCCGAAGATTGATCTGGCAGTTTCGCTGCACGTTGCTACTCTGCCGGTGCAAGACGCAGGGGAGGTAAAGCCATGAGGCTTGAGGGAAAAACCGCCATCGTAACCGGCGGCGCATCCGGGTTCGGCGCTGGGATTGCGCAAAAGTTCCTGACCGAAGGCGCCCGCGTGATGATCGCAGATATCAATGGCGAAGCGGCTTCCGACATGGCGTCCGCGGAGGGCACGAATGCCATCGCACAGCACGTTGATGTCTCGGATGCGGCATCGGTTCAGGCCATGGCACATGCGGTATCGGAAGAATTCGGAAAACTTGATATTCTGGTGAATAATGCGGGCGTGACGCACCTGCCGGCCCCACTTGAGGACGTCGATGACGATGAATTCGACCGCGTCTTCGCCGTGAACATGAAATCCGTCTACCTGACCGCGCGCGCCTTTGTTCCGCAGATGAAGATACGCGGCGCGGGGACGATCCTGAACGTGGCCTCAACGGCAGGCCTGTCGCCGCGCCCTAATCTGAACTGGTACAACGCCTCCAAAGGCTGGATGATCACCGCGACCAAGACGATGGCCGTCGAACTTGCCCCCTCGGGCCTGCGCGTTAACGCGATCTGCCCGGTGGCGGGTGAAACCCCGCTGCTGAAATCCTTCATGGGTGAAGACACCCCGGAAATCCGCGCCAAATTCCTGTCGACGATCCCGCTTGGTCGCTTCTCAACCCCCGAAGACATGGCAAACGCCGCCTGTTTCCTCTGCTCGGACGAGGCCAGCATGATCACCGGCACAGCCCTAGAAGTGGACGGAGGCCGATGCATTTGATCCGCCCTTCATCTGGCCATAAATATCTCCGCCGGAGGCAGTGCGCCCCAGCGCGCTTTCCGGCCCAGTGCGCGAGACGAAAATGAACCCCGGACCCAGAAACCTGATCACTGATGTCGCTGGCCTCATGGTTGGCAATGCGCACGATGATACGCTTAAATCAGGCACAACTGTCCTGACGGCGGACGACCCGTTCACAGCTTCGGTTCATGTGATGGGCGGCGCCCCCGGCACGCGTGAGACCGACCTTCTGGCGGTCGACAAAACTGTTGATCGGGTCGACGCGATTGCCTTGTCCGGCGGCTCGGCCTTTGGACTGGATGCGTGCTCGGGCGTTTCAGACGCATTGCGCGCTCAGGGGCGCGGATTTCAGGTCGGTTCGGCCGTCGTGCCCATCGTGCCGGGCGCGATTCTGTTCGATCTACTCAATGGTGGAGATAAGAACTGGACCGAAAATCCTTATCGCGATCTGGGGAAGTCTGCGTATCTCACCGCCTCACCAGAATTTGAACTGGGCTCGGTGGGGGCTGGTACCGGCGCATTGGCCGCGATGCACAAGGGTGGCTTAGGCTCGGCTTCGTTAAAGCTTGAGGGTGGCGTAACCGTCGGTGCGCTGGTTGCGGCCAATCCGCTTGGCAGCGTAACCACACCGGGTGATCGGCATTTTTGGGCTGCGCCGTTTGAGATCGATGACGAGTTCGGTGGATTGGGGCCAGACCCGGCCTCGGGCCTTGGTTCCTCTCTTGTCAGCCGCAAGGCGCAAATGATGCATTCTGTTCCGCCAGATCGCGCAAACACCACGATTGCTATAGTTGCAACTGATGCAGCGCTGACCAAACCGCAATGCCAGCGTCTGGCGGTAGCAGCCCATGACGGCATCGCCCGCGCCATCGTGCCTGCGCACACGCCTGGCGATGGAGATCTGGTATTCGGTCTCAGCACCGGCGCGCGCACGGTTGGCCCCGAGGCGATGGCGATGATCGGCCATGCGGCCTCGATCTGTCTTGCGCGCGCGATTGCACGGGCTATCTGTCTGGCTTCCCCCCGCACTGGCGACCTGCTGCCCTGCTGGTCGCAGTTACATGACTTCGGTTAAGTACGACACCGATCGCCTGTGACACAGTGCCGTCGCGCGGCAATCTGCGCGTTGACTCTCTGCTGTGCCAGCGATCCATTCGGTGCAGCCAATTCATATCGGAGCAAAAGCTATGAATCGTATCCTTGCCACCGCAATTGCCGGTCTGCTGGCCCTTCCTGTCTATGCAGAAGGTGATGCCGAAGCGGGTAAGAAGACCTTCAACAAATGCAAATCCTGTCACATGATTGCTGACCCTGCGGGTGAAGTTATCGTTAAGGGCGGTAAGACGGGTCCGAACCTGTACGGAATCGCAGGCCGCACCGCCGGCACTGAAGAAGGCTTCAGATACGGCGACAGCATCGTGGCCGCGGGCGAAAATGGGCTGGTCTGGGATGAAGAGACTTTCGTGGCCTACGCCCAAGACCCCAAAGCATTCTTGAAAGACTATTTGGGGGAAACCTCGGCCAAGTCGAAAATGACCTTCAAGCTGAAGAAGGGCGCCGAAGACGTTTACGCCTATATCGTGAGCGTTTCGGGAGAGTAACTCCGCCAACAGGTTTACAGACGAACTTCGAAATGCCGCAGCCCCTGCGGCCTTTCGTGCGATTGATTGACATTGTAATCAGCGCCACTTTGGGGAAAACCGGTAAGGCCATGTGCACCGGAGATCGCCAACAGGAGACGACAGATGGGAATCTTGATCCCGGCTTGGGTTGAGGGCGAACTGACACCCGTCGACAAGCTGGAGGCGCATGAAAAGGGGCTGCGACACAAGGCTGTGTCCGTGTTTGCCGTGCGCGGGACCGAGATATTGCTGCAACGCCGGGCGATGGGCAAATACCACACGCCGGGTCTATGGGCGAATACCTGTTGTACGCATCCGGATTGGGACGAAAGCGCTTCGCATTGTGCCGTCCGGCGCCTGCGCGAAGAATTGGGCATCACCGGGCTTTATCCCGAATATCGGCATCGATTGGAGTATCACGCCGATGTCGGCAATGGAATGGTCGAGAACGAGGTGGTCGATGTCTTTCTGGCCCATGTGCGTGGAGCCTTGAAAATCGAGCCTAACCCGGAAGAAGTGATGGATATCCGCTGGGTCGATTACCACGATCTGCTGGCCGAGGTGAAGCGGCACCCCGACCGTTTTACCCCGTGGCTCAAGATTTATCTGCACAATCACGCTGACACGATATTTGGACCTGACCTGATAATCTCGGCCAATTCGTAACCCTGCCTTGCAAGGCGGACGCAAGCGGCATACATCAACGCGTCATGGCCAAGCAGAAGCAGAACACTGACCCGAATTACAAAGTGATCGCCGAAAACCGGCGTGCGCGCTTCGATTATGCGATCGAAGACGATCTCGAATGCGGTATTGTCCTGGAAGGGTCCGAGGTCAAATCCCTGCGTGCCGGTGGGTCGAACATTGCTGAAAGCTATGCGTCGGTTGATGACGGAGAGCTATGGCTGATCAACAGCTATATCGCGCCCTATGAGCAGGCCAAGGTCTTCAAACATGAAGAACGCCGCCGCCGTAAACTGCTGGTGTCACGCAAGGAACTGTCGAACCTGTGGAACGCGACCCAACGCAAAGGCATGACGCTGGTGCCGCTGGTGCTTTATTTTAATCACAAGGGTCGGGCGAAGCTCAAGATCGGCATCGCCAAAGGTAAAAAGCTGCACGACAAGCGCGAAACGCAGGCCAAGCGCGACTGGTCACGGCAGAAACAGCGCTTAATGAAGGACCACAGTTAGAACGCCATGGCCGCCTGAACCGCGCGTTGCCAGCGTGCATAGGCCGCGTCTCGGTCAGCTACGGGTTTTGCAGGCTCAAACCGCCGGTCCAGATCCCAGGTTTCGGCGAATCCGGCCTGATCCGGGTAGACACCCGCTTTCATGCCCGCCAGCCATGCGGCACCAAGCGCGGTGGTTTCCTGCATCACCGGGCGGTCGACCGGGGCGCCCAGAATGTCGGAAAGCCCCTGCATGGCCCAGTCCGAGGCGCTCATTCCGCCGTCGACGCGCAGGATCACGTCAGTCTCTGCGCCCCAATCGCCCTGCATGGCGTGCCACAGGTCGCGGGTCTGGAACGCGATGCTTTCCAGCGTGGCGCGCGTGATTTCGGCGCGGCCTGAATTGCGAGTCAGGCCAAAGATTGCGCCCCGGCAATCGGGTTTCCAATAAGGCGCGCCCAGCCCAGTAAAGGCAGGGACGAGAACAACGTGCTGGTTTGGATCAGCTTTGGCGGCCAGTTCACCGCTTTGCGGTGCGGTTTCGATGATTTGCAACGCATCGCGCAGCCATTGCACCGCCGCACCGGCAATGAAAATCGAGCCTTCAAGCGCATAGGTTTTCTGCCCTTCCAACTGATAGGCAATTGTCGTTAGCAGCCGGTTTTTCGATTCAACTGGCTGCGTACCGGTGTTGAGTAGTGCGAAACAGCCCGTGCCATAGGTGGATTTCATCATGCCCGGCTGGAAACAGGCCTGTCCGATGGTGGCAGCTTGCTGATCCCCCGCCACGCCGAGAATTGGAATATTACCGCTAAACAGGGAGGTCGATCCGAAGTCTGCGGCGCAATCGCGCACGTCGGGCAACAAAGCTTGGGGGATGTCCAGCAAGTCGCAGATCTCGGTACTCCATTCCCCTTTGTGAATATCGAATAGCAATGTGCGGGCCGCATTGGTGGCGTCGGTGGCGTGCACGCGCCCTTCTGTCAGTCGCCAGATCAGGAAGGTATCGATTGTGCCAAACAGCAGCTCTCCGGCGGCGGCACGGTCGCGTGCGCCGGGGACGGTATCAAGCAACCATTTGACCTTGGTGCCTGAAAAATAAGGATCTAGCAGCAGACCGGTCTGGGCAGTTACGTCATCCTCGCATCCCGCTTTGCGAAGACGCTCGCAAATCTCAGCGGTGCGACGGTCCTGCCAGACGATTGCGTTGTGAATGGGGGCCCCGGTGGCGCGATCCCAGATGACAGTGGTTTCGCGTTGGTTGGTAATCCCGATACCAGCGATCTGTGCCGCGGATACACCTGTCGTTTGCATCACTTCACGGCAAACCGTCAGAACGCTGTCCCATATCTCCTCGGCATCATGCTCAACCCAGCCTTCCTGTGGGAAATGCTGTGTAAACTCGTGCTGCGCAGTGCCGACGCGCTGCATTTGCGCGTCGAACAGGATTGCACGAGACGATGTGGTGCCCTGATCGATTGCCAGAATATAGGTCATTCCTGCGCCCCTCCCGCTTTGGTTTTGCAGGACTTTAGCGCAAACACAACCAAACGTGCCAGAGGGGAAATCAGACCGGAGACACCGGTAGATTGTCGATCAGCCGCACGCCGTCGACCAAGGCTGCCGCAAACAGTCGTGCGGGTCGTTTGGCATGGGTCATAGGCTCCAGCTTTTCAGCGCAGCGTAGTTGCAGATACTCCACTTCGTTGAAGCCGGCGGCCAAAAGATCGGCCTGTGCCTGAGAAGCCAAAGCTTCGAATTCTTCGCCGCTTTCCAGCGCCTGAACAACTGCACGCATGATACGATGTTTTTCGGCTGCGATGGCCAGACCATCCTCGGATAGCCTTTGATTGCGCGAAGACATTGCGAGGCCCGAAGGTTCACGCACCGTGGGGCAACCAATCACCTCGATCGGTATATCGAGGTCGCGGGCCATCCGGCGGACGATCATAAGCTGCTGATAGTCTTTTTCCCCGAAATAGGCTCGATCCGCTTGCGTTTGCAGGAACAGCTTGGCGACAACTGTTGCCACACCATCGAAATGACCCGGGCGGAATTCTCCCTCCATCGCGTCGGTCAGACCCGAGACCGAGACTGTGGTGGCGAAGCCATCAGGGTAAATCTCATCCGGGTCGGGCACGTATATCGCATCGACGTTGTAAGGCGCGAGCTTTTTCGCGTCTTCTTGTTCGGTGCGCGGATAGTTGGCGAGGTCTTCGGGGTTGTTGAACTGCTTGGGGTTTACAAAGATCGTCACGATCACCCGGTCGCAAGCCGTCTTCGCGGCTTCGGCCAGCGACAGATGCCCCTGGTGCAGCGCACCCATGGTGGGGACAACTCCGATCACCTCACCATTCAGATGCCAATCACGGGTCAGAGCGCGCAAGTCTGCCAGTCGACGCAGAATTGGCGCGGTCATGACTTGGGTCCTTTGACGGGTACGGCATCGGCAAAGACATGTTCGTGTGCCGGGAAGCTTCGCGCACGAACCTCGGCTGCGTATTCAGCAATGGCGGCTTCGGCCAGCGGGCCAAGATCAGCATAGCGTTTGACGAATTTCGGTTTGAAGGCGGTGAAAAATCCAAGCATATCGTCCACCACCAGAATTTGCCCGTCGCACCCGGCCGAGGCACCAATTCCGATTGTGGGGATCGCAATCTCAGCGGTAATCCGGTTGGCCAAACCCTGCGGAACTTTCTCTAACACGACCGAAAACGCGCCTGCTTCGGCGACTGCCCGGGCGTCGGTCAATACGGCATCGGCCTGTTCGTCGCGCCCTTGTACCTTATAGCCACCCAAAGTGTTTATCGACTGCGGTGTCAGGCCAATATGTGCCATCACCGGGATCCCGCGTTTGACCAGAAACCGGATGGTTTCAGCCATCTCGACGCCACCTTCCAGCTTAACCGCCCCAGCTCCTGTTTCCGACATCAGCCGGGCTGCGTTGCGGAATGCCTGAGCCGGGTCATGCTCGTAGCTGGCGAAAGGCATGTCGATCACCATCATTGCCTTGTCCAGACCACGGGCAACGGCCTGGCCGTGCATGATCATCATCTCCATCGTCACACCAAGGGTCGACGTCAACCCGTGCAACACCATGCCGACGCTGTCACCGACCAGAACGAAGTCACAATGCGCATCCATCAACTGCGCCATCGGTGTTGTGTAGGCGGTCAACGAGACCAGTGGATCAGTACCTTTCCGGGCGCGGATATCCTCGGCGTTCGGGGCTTTCTTGCGGGCGGTGGCGCTCATGCTCGCTCCTCGCAGGGTTCATGTTGCAGCGCGGCATAGCAGATGCGGCAGGCGCAAAGAAACCCCGGTTGCGCCAACAATTCCTTGATTGACCCCGGGTTTGCGAGGACATTGGTCGCAGATCGGCCCGAAAAAAGCAGGGCTAGCCAATTTCAGTGGGGAGAGATTTTCATGACAAAGCAGCGCTTTCGCTCGTTCGCGTCGGCCCTGGTCCTTGGCGCGGGCCTGTTTGCCACGCAGGCCATGGCCAAATCTGACATCACCATCGCCATGCAGCTTGAGCCACCGCATCTGGACCCGACCAGCGCTGCGGCGCAGGCTATCGATTCGGTTGTCTACACCAATATCTTCGAAGGCCTGACCCGGTTCATGGGGGATGGCTCGGTGGTGCCGGGGCTGGCCGAAAGCTGGGAAATCTCGGATGACGGTACCGTTTACACATTCAAGCTGCGCGACGGTGTGACATTTCACGATGGCACAACGATGGATGCCGAGGACGTCAAGTTCACCCTTGATCGCGCCACGGCAGAAGACAGCGCCAATGCGCAGAAGGCTTTGTTTGCGGGCATTAAAAGTGTCGAGGTGGTGGACCCCCTGACCGTTCAGGTGACGTTGAATGAGCCGAACGGGAACTTCCTTTTCAATCTCGCCTGGGGTGACGCGGTGATCGTTGCGCCCGAAAGCATCGAGAATATCAAGACCAATCCGGTTGGCACGGGGGCCTTCACCTTCTCTGACTGGCTGCAGGGTGACAGCATCATCCTGAATCGCAACCCCGACTATTGGGGCGAACAGCCCGCGTTAGAGACCGCAACGTTTAAGTTCATCTCGGATCCGACCGCCGCCTTTGCCGCCATGATGGCCGAGGATGTGGACGTGTTCGACAACTTCCCCGCACCTGAGAATCTGCCGCAGTTCGAGGCTGATCCGCGCTTTCAGGTTCTTGTCGGCTCGACCGAGGGGGAAACCATTCTGTCGACCAACAACAAACAAGCCCCGTTTGATGACATATTGGTCCGACAGGCATTGGCCCACGCGATTGACAGGCAGGCAATCATTGATGGGGCTATGTTCGGCTATGGCACACCCATCGGTACGCATTTTGCTCCGCATAATCCGGCTTACGTCGATCTGACCGGCAATTCGGCCTATGACACGGAAAAAGCCAAGGCGCTGCTGGCCGAGGCCGGGTATCCCGATGGGTTCGAGACCACGCTGCACTTGCCGCCGCCTTCCTACGCCCGACGCGGGGGTGAAATTATCGCTGCCCAACTGGCCGATATTGGCATCACCGCCGAGATCATCAATGTGGAATGGGCGCAATGGCTGGAAAGCGTGTTCAAGGGCAAGGAGTTTGGCCTGACCATCGTCAGCCATACCGAGCCGATGGATATCGGTATTTATGCCCGGCCCGACTATTACTTCCAATATGACAGCACCGACTTTCAGGCATTGATGGACACGCTGAATTCGACCACGGACCCTGATGAGCGCACACGTTTGCTGGGTGAGGCTCAGCGCTTGATTTCGACCGATTACGTCAACGGGTATCTGTTTCAACTTGCCAAGCTTGGCGTGGCCAAGGCCGGTGTTGAGGGGCTATGGGAAAACGCACCCACGGCAGCGATCGATCTGACCGGGATCAGTTGGTCCGAATAGAAGAACAGAGTTGGACCGGGGCGATGGCCAGCGCCCCGGCGCGAACTGTTGCACTATGAAACCCACAAGGATTCTGGTTTGGCGGGTTTCTTTTTGTCTATCTTCTCGTGCCTTAGGCGCTGGACCCACACGGGATGTGACCCTAACGTTTCCAAATGCTCCGCTACGCCCTCAAACGTCTGCTGTCGCTGATCCTGAGCCTGGCCGTCGCCTCGGTTGTCATCTTTGCAGTGATCGAGGTCGCGCCCGGCGATCCGGCGTCGTTCATGCTGGGCGTGAACGCGCAGGCCGATACATTGACTGCGCTGAGAGCTGAACTGGGCCTCGATGTCTCGAAGATCGAGCGGTACTTCAACTGGGTCGGCGGAATGCTGGTTGGGGATTTTGGTACGTCCTACACCTATCGCACACCCGTGTCGCAGATGATCGCAGATCGATTGTGGGTGTCATTGCCGCTGGCTTTATACGCACTGACCCTGTCCACGCTGATTGCTTTCCCCGCCGGTATCTACGCAGCCTCACGGCGCGGCAAACCGGGTGATCTGACCGTGATGGGTGCGACTCAGCTTGGTATCGCGGTGCCGAATTTCTGGTTCGCGATGATGCTGGTGTTGGTCTTTGCCATCAATTTGCGTTGGTTCAATGCCGGCGGTTTCGCGGGTTGGGAGAACGGCATTTGGACCGGTTTACATTCGCTGACCCTTCCAGCCATTGCATTGGCCCTGCCGCAAGCGGCGATCCTTGCGCGGGTTATGCGCTCGGCTCTGTTGGATATTCTGGCCGAGGATTTTATGCGCACTGCACGCGCCAAGGGCCTTTCGCGTCGGCAGGCGCTTTGGCGACACGGAGTGCGGAATGCTCTGATCCCAGTACTGACGATCATTGGACTCCAATTTTCCTTCCTGCTGGCGGGTTCGATCATCATCGAACAGGTGTTTTATCTACCCGGCCTCGGGCGGCTGGTTTTTCAGGCCATATCGGCGCGCGATCTGATCGTCGTGGAATCGGTCGTTATGCTGCTGGTCTTTGCCGTCATCATGGTGAACTTTTTTGTCGATCTGGCCTATGCCGCAGTCGATCCAAGGCTGAGGAGCAGGACATGAGCCGCAACCTGATCCTTGGCGCGACGCTGTCCTCACTGGTGGTGCTGGCAGCGCTGGTGTCCTTTGTCTGGACCCCATACGACCACGCCGCGCTGAGCATTCCGGCCAAGCTGCAGCCACCCAGCGCGCAGCACTGGTTCGGTACCGATCATTTCGGACGCGACATGTTCTCGATGATCATGGTTGGTGCGCGCACCTCGATTGCGGTGGCGCTGGTCGCGGTCGGGATTGGTATGGCGCTGGGCGTTCCCTTGGGTCTGGCAGCCGCTGCGCGCAGTGGATCGTGGCTAGATGAATTCATCATGCGCGGCAATGATCTGGTCTTTGCATTCCCCTCTCTCGTCATCGCCATTCTGATCACTGCCGTCTTTGGTGCCGGGGCCATTAACGCGATCATCGCCATCGGTATCTTCAACATCCCCGTTTTTGCCCGCATCACCCGAGGCGCGGCTTTGTCTCTTTGGGAGCGCGAGTTTATCCTTGCCGCCCGCGTGTCAGGCAAAGGCGCGGCACGGATATCGGCTGAACATATCCTGCCCAATGTCGCCAATCTGCTGATTGTTCAGGGAACAATCCAGTTCTCACTTGGCATTCTGGCCGAGGCCGGGCTGTCCTATGTCGGTCTTGGTGCGCAACCGCCTACGCCAAGCTGGGGCAGAATGCTGGCCGATGCGCAGACGATGGTTAGTTTTGCCCCGCATTTGGCTCTGATTCCGGGTCTAGCCATCATCGTGACGGTTCTGGGCCTGAACCTTCTGGGAGATGGCTTGCGCGATTGGTTGGACCCTCGGATACGGGTGGCCCGCGCATGAGTCTTTTGCAAATCAAGGACCTCTCGTTGGCTATCCATGGCACGCCGATTTTAAAGAAGATCAACCTGTCGATTGCCTCTGGGCAGATCGTGGCTGTGACCGGAGAAAGCGGTTCGGGCAAATCAATGACAGCCTTTGCCGTGATGCAGTTGCTGCCAAACGATGCCGAAGTAGATGGGGTGCTAGAGTTAGAGGGCCAGAACCTGCTGAACCGGTCTGAGGCCGAGATTTGTGCGCTGCGGGGCGCTGCGATCGGAATGGTTTTCCAAGAGCCGATGACTGCCCTGAACCCGGTGAAGACCATCGGCGATCAAGTTATGGAGACTATCCTGATCCACAAGGCCATGCCCCCGGCCAAAGCGCGCGCTCGGGCCGAAGAGGTTCTAGCCCGGGTTGGATTGCCAACCGACAGGTTTCCGTTGAAGCGTTATCCTCACGAACTGTCAGGCGGTCAGCGCCAGCGAGTGGTGATCGCCATGGCGATTGCACTGCGCCCCCGACTGTTGATCGCGGATGAGCCGACAACGGCGCTTGATGTGACCACGCAGGCGCAAATCCTTGATCTGCTTAAAGGGCTCGTGTCGGAGTACGGCATGGGTCTGCTGATGATCACGCATGATTTGGCGGTGGTTGCAGACATGGCGGATCAGATTGTGGTCATGCGGCATGGGGAGGTTGTTGAAACGGGCGCAACAGATCATCTCCTGCGCCATATGCAGCACCCTTACACCCGTATGCTGTTCGAAGCTTCGGGGCATCAAGTCAACCTGCCGACCTCTCCTGCACCGCGAGCGTTGCTTGAGGTCGAGAACGTGGTGCGGGACTACCGTCTGCCCCGAACGCGCCTGTTTGCCACGCCCGGTCATCATCGGGCCGTCGATCATGTCAGCTTTACCCTGAATCGGGGGGAGCGTTTAGGGCTGGTTGGAGAGTCCGGTTGTGGAAAATCGACCCTAACACGAGCTATTTTGGGCTTGGAGGAGGTGCAGCAAGGCCGCATTTCCCTTGATGGTCAGCCTGTTTTCACCGGCCACAAACCCAATCTGGCAGTGCGACGCAAGATGCAGGTGGTGTTTCAGGACCCTTATGGCAGCTTCAATCCTCGCCACCGGGTCGCGCGCCTGATCACCGAGCCATTTCATTTGCTGGACACCCCGCCAACCGGTTCTGAACGGCAGGATCGCGTCGCTGAGATGCTTACCGCCGTTGGCCTAAGCCCCGATGATGCGGGCCGCTACATTCACGAATTCTCGGGTGGGCAGCGGCAACGTATCGCTATTGCGCGCGCTCTGATTATTCGACCCGAGTTGATCTTGTTTGATGAGGCTGTCTCGGCGCTGGATGTCTCGGTCCGCGCCCAAATTCTCGACCTGCTGGCCGAGCTTTGTGCGGCTTACGATCTGACTTACCTGTTCATCAGCCATGACCTGAGCGTGGTTCGAACCATCACCGACCGTGTGTTGGTGATGCAGGCCGGCAAGATTGTGGAACAGGGTGAAACCGAGCAAGTCTTCACAGAGCCTCAGCATCCTTACACAAGAACTCTGATCAATGCGGCACCGAAATTTCCGGAGACTGGACGAGGCGCTGCATGAAAAACCCTTGTATAGAGCCTGATATTGGAGCTTCCGATGACTAACCCCCTCTGGTTCGATCCCAACCTTTGCCTGATCGGCGGAGAATGGAAAATGCCCGCGTCAGGTCAAACCTTGCCGCTGGTGAATCCCTCGGACGGTTCCGAAATTTGCCAGATCGCTCGAGGTGGCGAAACCGATATCGACGCTGCAGTGCGGGCCGCCCGATCCGCGTGCGATGGCGATTGGGGTCGCATGACGGCCCTGGAGCGAGGGCGTATTCTCACCCGACTGGGGCAACTGGTTCTGGACCGAGTGGATGAACTGGCACAGCTAGAGGCGATGGATGTCGGCAAACCGCTGACCCAAGCGCGGGCAGATGCGGTAGCATTGGCGCGGTATTGCGAATTTTATGGTGGTGCTGCGGATAAAGTGATGGGCGAGACCATTCCCTATCTGGATGGCTATACCGTCTACACGTTGCGCGAGCCGCATGGTGTGACCGGCCACATCGTGCCGTGGAATTATCCGATGCAGATCATTGGCCGTTCTGTCGGGGCGGCGCTGGCAATGGGTAACGCCTGTGTTCTGAAACCGGCGGAAGAGGCCTGCCTGACCGCACTGGCCTTCGCGCATCTGGCGATACAGGCGGGCCTTCCGCTTGGTGCCCTGAATGTGGTGCCCGGCCTGGGGGCTGAGGCGGGCGCGGCCCTGTCGGCACACCCGGGTGTGGATCACATTTCATTCACCGGTTCGGTCGCGACAGGCGCGTTGGTTCAGCAGGCGGCGGGACGAAACGTTGTTCCGGTGACACTGGAACTGGGCGGCAAGTCGCCGCAACTGGTTTTCGAAGACGCCGATCTGGATGCCGCGCTGCCGTATCTGGTGAATGCGGGTATACAGAATGCGGGCCAGACCTGCTCGGCCTCGTCGCGCATTCTGGTGCAGCGCGGTGTATATGATGCGGTGAAATCCCGTATGGCGACTGCCTATCAAGAACTCACCGTTGGACCGGCGGTCCAGGATTTGCGCGTCGGTCCGCTGATCTCAACACGGCAAAAAGAAATCGTGACCGGTTTCCTTCACCAAGGCTCGGACTTGGCGATTGCCGCCGAGGGCCAGATTGCGGCTGGCGCACCCGAATCCGGCGCATATGTCCGGCCCACATTGTTCTCGGATGTGCCGCCCGATCATGCCTTGGCGCGGGATGAGATCTTTGGCCCCGTACAGGTTCTGATCCCGTTTGACACCGAAGAACAGGCTCTAACCATAGCAAATAGCACCGAATATGGCCTTGTTGCTAGCGTCTGGACCCGAGATGGTGGGCGGCAGATGCGGCTGGCCAAGGGTTTGCGTTCGGGGCAGGTGTTCATTAACAACTACGGCGCGGGCGGAGGTGTCGAGCTGCCTTTTGGCGGCGTTGGAAAATCCGGCCATGGCCGCGAAAAAGGGTTCGAGGCGCTTTATGGTTTCTCACAACTGAAAACGGTTGCGGCCTACCACGGCTAAACGATCACTTCGATCGGCTCCTGCGCACCAACGCCAAAGACGCGCTTGTACCGCTCAATCTGCTCGGCGGGTCCCATCGCCTTTTCCGGGTTGTCAGATAGTTTGACCGTCGGGTAGCCATTGGCCGAGACCGCCTTGCAGACTAGCGAAAAGGGAGCCAATGCGTCATTCGGTACAAGTTCGCGGAAGTCATTGGTCAGCAACGTACCCCAGCCGAACGAGACATTGGTTTGATCCGCGAACTGAGCGTGCAATTCGCGTATCTTGTCCACATCTAACCCGTCCGAGAAAATAACCCGCTTCTGCGTCGGGTCTTCGCCGCGTGATTTCCACCAGTCTATTGCGATTTTTGCGCCGGTTGCGGGGTCGCCGCTGTCAACGCGAATGCCGGTCCAGCCTGCCAGCCAGTCAGGCGCGCGGTCCAGAAACCCTTTGGTGCCATACGTGTCGGGCAGAATGATGCGCAGATTTCCATCATGTTCCTCGTGCCAGTCGCTGAGGACGTCATAGGGCGCCTGCGCAAGCGCGGCGTCGTCTTCGGCGAGCGCAGAATACACCATAGGTAGTTCATGTGCGTTGGTGCCAATAGCCTCAACTTCGCGTCGCATTGCGATCAGACAGTTGGACGTTCCGGTAAAGGACGAGCCCAAACCTTCAATCATGGCCTGCACACACCAGTCCTGCCAAAGGAAGGAATGCCGCCGCCGCGTACCGAAATCCGCGATCCCAAGCCCCTCAATAGTGCGAAGCTGGGCTATCTTTTCCCATACGCGTGTCATTGCACGGGCATAGAGCACCTGTAGTTCGAACCGGCGCATATCGTTCAGAACCGCGCGTGAGCGTAATTCCATCAGTACGGCCAGCGCCGGGATCTCCCATAGCATGACCTCGTGCCACTTACCCTCAAAGGTCAGCTCATACTGATCACCCTTACGCTCAAGATGGTAAGGGGGCAGGCGCAGGTTCTCGAACCATTCCATGAAATCCGGGCGGAACATCTGACGCTTGCCGTAGAATGTATTGCCCCGCAACCACGTGCTTTCCCCACGACTCAGACTTAGCGAGCGGATGTGATCCAACTGCTCGCGCAGCTCGCCTTCATCGATCAAACGGGCCAATGGCACGTGATTCGACCGGTTGATCAGCGAAAACACCACATCGGTTTGGGGCTTATTTCGAAACACTGACTGGCACATCAGCAGTTTGTAGAAATCTGTGTCGATCAATGACCGGATAATCGGGTCAATCTTCCATTTATGATTGTAGACCCGCGTCGCGATATCGACCATGGGGACCTCCTGCAATTTCCGTTGTTAGATCAATCGGAGCACGAAATGGCAAGAGTCGCGGAATTGGGAACAATGCCCACGACAGAACACATTACGGGCTTATTGTGGGTTTCCTTCACGCTTTAGTGAGGGGTGGGGATGGAACTGAAGGTTGAAGTTAGTGAATGAGTCTCGAGTACGATTTTGACATTGTTGCAATAGCTCCGGATGAGGTTGATCCTGAGCATGGGCAAACATCGATAACTGGGCGGCCCCCGGTGCGGGCGCGGTTCAGGGATATCAAGACGGCAGACGCTTTGCGCGCTGCATCGCCCAAGATTCGCAGAATATTTCTGGAATCAGGATTTAGCCTGGACGAGTCGGATGGGCATCTTGCCCGAGGTTATTTTCGGCCAGAAGAGGCTGAAGATCGCCTCCTGATCCTAAAGCGGCTTTTTGCGAATATCCGGAATATGGGTGTCCAGGGAGAGTATAGTGGTGAGTTCGATTTCCATCACTTCTTGGGCCATATCAGGTCCGCAAAGCCCGGGACCGTGAATCGGAAAATGCCCGAGCGACCATTGCAAGCGCCACGCCCAAGACCAGTGCGTCCAAAGCGTCGCACGGTTTCTGGGCGTATCGGTTTCGCGTTAGGTCTTGCCGTGATCCTGTTTGTGTTTCTGAAACTGCTGGCCGAGCATGGTGCTGCGCTTTGATCCTCAGGCCAGTGTCACACCTGCTGCGCGCATTGCCTGTTCTGCGACAGCCAAAGATCCGTCCATATCAATGGCGCGGCACAAGTTGCTTAAGACAGTGACATCAAACCCCAGCTGTGCCGCATCTACCGCCGAATAATGCACGCAGAAATCTGTCGCCAAACCGACCATGGTCAGCTGCGTGATCCCGCGCGTCTCAAGATAGCCTTTTAGACCAGTGGGCGTGGAATGGTCGTTTTCGAAAAACGCGCTATAGCTGTCGATAGCGCTGCGAAATCCCTTGCGGATGATCAGATCGCCATCTGTTCGCAAATCCGGATGGAAGTTCGCGCCTGCGCTGCTCTGAACACAGTGATCGGGCCACAAGACTTGAGGGCCATAAGGCATGTCGATCATCTCGAACGGCGCTTTGCCAGTATGAGAACTGGCGAATGAAGAATGCCCCGCCGGGTGCCAATCCTGTGTCAGGATCACCGTATCGAACGTATCCATGATCGCATTGATCGGTGCGACGATCTCGTCCCCTCCGGCTACGGCAAGCGCGCCGCCTGGGCAGAAGTCATTCTGAACATCGATAACGAGCAGGGCGTGGGACATGCTGGCCTCCTAAAGTCGTGTTATCGGTATGGTGCGCAGCGGGTATCGTCAATCCGGTCTCTTGTGTGTTTTTGCCAAGGGCATTAGATCGCCCACATGTACACAATCGCTGCCCTCTATCATTTCACGCGTTTTTCCGACCCCGATGCGCTGCGCCCGGCTTTGCACGAGCTTTGCCGCGCGCAGTCGGTAAAAGGCACCCTGCTGTTGGCGCAAGAAGGGATCAATGGCACCATCGCCGGACCCCGCGCAGGTATCGATGCGGTTCTGGCGCATATCCGTGCGTTGCCAGGATGCAGTGATCTTGAGTGGAAAGAGGCGACCTCGGACCACCCGCCCTTCGGCAAGATGAAGGTGCGGTTGAAGAAAGAGATCGTGACGATGGGCCAGCCCGATGTCGATCCCCGCGCAAATGTCGGGAATTACGTCGAGCCTGAGGACTGGAACGCGCTGATCCGATCAGATGATGTGGTGGTGATCGACACCCGCAACGATTACGAGGTGGCGATTGGCACGTTTGAGGGTGCAATAGACCCTAATACAGCCAGTTTTCGCGAATTCCCGGCGTGGTGGGAACAGAACAAGGACCGCTTTCACAACAAACGCGTTGCGATGTTCTGCACCGGTGGCATCCGGTGCGAAAAATCCACCAACTACCTGCTGGGGCAAGGGGTCGAAGATGTCTATCACCTGAAAGGTGGCATCCTGCGGTATCTGGAAGAAACGCCACCCGAAGACAGCACTTGGCAGGGTGAGTGTTTTGTCTTCGACAACCGCGTCTCAGTTGGTCATGGTCTGGTCGAAGGCCCACACAAGCTGTGCCATGGTTGCCGTCGCCCGATCCTGCCCGAAGATGTG
The DNA here is from genome assembly GCF_056536665.1 of Ruegeria sp. CJ6. Lineage (NCBI taxonomy): Bacteria > Pseudomonadati > Pseudomonadota > Alphaproteobacteria > Rhodobacterales > Roseobacteraceae > Ruegeria > Ruegeria sp. CJ6. The sequence continues at coordinate 72,431 of NZ_JBQFQB010000002.1, forward strand.
AAACGCCCTGAATACGAGCATGGCGTATCCTGCCATCGGTGTATCAATGAGACTTCAGAACAGGACAAGGCGCGGTTTCGCGAGCGGCAAAAGCAGATACAGCTGGCCCGCGCGCGGGGCGAGGAACATCTGGGTTCTGACTGAAATCAGCTTGCAGGCCACGTTTGAAATCGGATGATTGTGCGCAAGCCCAACCGACGGAGCGCTCATGACCCACGAACCCAGAACCCTGGAAGAATGGAAATCAACTTTGCTGGCGGCGCTTGGGCTGGTCTTGGCAAGCTTTCTTGCGTGGTACGGTCTGTCGCGCCTGAACGAAGCTACTGCAGGCGACACCATTGGCACTCTTTCTTCGGTAGGCCTTCTGATCTGGATCGCCTCGCAGTCCTGGTACTACATGACCCAGGTGAAATCTCCCCGGAGGTTGTTGTTCCTGATGGGGGTGTCCTTCATCCAGGTCGTGCCATTCCTGTTCGCTGCCGTCTACGGCGCGTTTGGATATAACGACCATTGTGTGATCGGCGCCGAAGGGCCAGCCGATATTCTGTATTTTTCATACGTCACCTTCACAACCGTCGGATATGGGGACATGTCCCCAACCGGCTTTTGCCGTGGGCTGGCTGTGGCCGAGGCTGTGACGGGTTACATCCTGTTGGGCATGTTTGTGGCCGCCGCCGTCGCGCTATACGCGCGCAACCACGGCAAATAGAGCGATCTATTTATTATGATCGATCCAGCGCGACATCATTTGTTTGTCGCGGAAACACTCGGACGGGATCGGGCGGCGCTTGCTGCGCGAGATACGTTCGGCAAAAGCAACCTGCTTACCTGTTGGGTAGTTTGCAAAGGGCGACGGATCATGCGGCTTATGGGCTGAAATCCAGTCTGACAGGGATTTGCGGTCACGCTGCGCCTCGACCGGAATCTCAAGCGCTGATTGTTGCGCGATGGCGCGGGCAAAGCGCATCTGCCGATCTGTAACTGGCAGCAGGTGATAGTCGTTTGTCGGGCCGCTCAGGGCGGAATTTCGCATGTTCTGGGCCATCGGGTAATCCTCTGACTATGTAGAACATAAATAGAACATTAACCTTTCGTTTCAAGGGAAGACCCTTTGTATTAGGCGAAATCCTGCCAATCTGCGACTTGATTGACTGATCAGTCAATAATCGATAGTTCGATCCTCAACGTACGCGATCTCTTTGCTTAAAGAGATTTCTGAACACAAAGGGAACCGGCATGAAGTTTCAACCCAAGGCCAGCCATTTCATCGATGGCGAGTATGTCGAGGACACCAATGGCGCGCCCATCGACGTTATCTACCCCGCCACCGGAGAGGTCATCGCACGGCTGCATTCCGCCACGCCTGAGATTGTTGAAAAGGCTCTAAACAGTGCAAAATCGGCCCAAGCGGCTTGGGCTGCCCTATCGGGCACCGAGCGAGGCCGTGTGCTGCGACGCGCGGCCGACATCATGCGGGATCGCAATCGTGACTTATCGATTATCGAAACCCATGATACCGGCAAACCTCTGCAGGAAACGCTGGTGGCCGACGCTACCAGCGGCGCGGATGCGCTGGAGTATTTTGGCGGTCTGGCGGCCTCGCTGACCGGCGAACATATCCCTCTGGCAGACGGGGATTTTGTCTATACCGTCCGCGAGGCGCTGGGCGTTTGTGTGGGCATTGGGGCATGGAACTACCCGACGCAGATCGCTTGCTGGAAGGGTGCCCCGGCGTTGGCGTGCGGAAACACAATGATCTTCAAGCCTTCCGAGACTACTCCGCTGTCGGCATTGCAAGTAGCCGAGATTTTGATCGAGGCAGGTGCACCCAAAGGCGTCTATAACGTTGTTCAGGGCTACGGTGATGTAGGCGCCAGCCTGGTGACCGACCCCCGAGTGGCCAAGGTCTCGCTAACAGGGTCGGTTCCAACGGGTCGCAAGGTGTACACTGCTGCCGCCGATGGCATGAAACATGTCACCATGGAATTGGGTGGCAAGTCCCCGATGATCGTGTTCGACGACGCCGACATCGAAAATGCCGTGTCAGGCGCTATTCTGGGAAATTTCTATTCCTCGGGACAGGTCTGTTCCAACGGCACTCGAGTTTTTGTGCAAAAGGGAATCAAGGAAGCGTTCCTTAAGCGCCTGTCTGAACGCCTTGCTACGGCGAAAATCGGCGACCCGATGGATGAAGAGGTCAACTTTGGCCCGATGGTCAGCGAAAACCAGATGAATATCGCGCTTGGCTATGTCGAAAAGGGGAGGGCCGAAGGCGCGCGGCTGATCTATGGCGGCGAACGGGTCGAAGGCGATGGTTTCTACATGCAGCCCACGGTTTTTGCCGATGTTAAGGACGATATGACAATCGCGCGCGAAGAGATTTTCGGCCCCGTGATGTCGGTGCTGGACTTCGACACCGAAGAAGAGGTTTTGGCCCGTGCCAATGACACCGAATTCGGTCTGGCCGCCGGCGTCTTCACCAACGACCTGACCCGCGCCCACCGCATCGTGGCAGGTTTTGAGGCGGGGACTTGTTACATCAACACTTATAACCTGGCCCCGGTAGAGGCACCGTTCGGCGGATCTAAGATGTCGGGTGTCGGTCGCGAGAACTCGAAACTGGCAATCAACCACTTCAGCGAGATGAAGACAGTCTACGTCTCGATGAATGATGTGGAGGCCCCATACTGAATAAATCCGGTTGAATAGTCTCTGTTCTTGATGGTTCACGTCGGGGACAGAGCACATGCTGGCTCGTACATATGACTAAATTCCTCAAGAGGCCTCCTCCGCAAACCGGAGATCAGCCTGTGAAAACACACGCCCAAGCTTATGTGATCGGTGCAGTTTGATCCTTTATCAACTGGCCAAGTTTGGTTGGATTGACGTGGCGATGCTGGAGAGGGCGAGCTATCTTCGGGCCAACCCCAGACCATGTCCCTGGCACAATACGCAATGCCAATTGTAGCGATTGTTTTGGCGGAGCATGTTCGCATCTGGGCTGAACACATCTCTGGGGCGGGTCTGCAGGATCCCGATGTGGCAACCGTAATGCCCTGGAATACGGTTTCAGAAAGTCTGAGTCACTCGGCCTGGTTTACTAAGGGCAGATGTGGTGATCGTAATTTCAGATAGAGTTGTCCAAGAACCAGCACACTTGAACGCGTGCGGTGGTCCTGAATGATCATTGAGCCAGCTGTAGATCTTCGACACGTTCACGGAGTTTACCGCCACTGTCCTATGGGCATCATGGATTGATGCATAGGAAGTCCAAATGAATTCAACACCTTTGTTAGAGGCTGATTTTGGCGTCTATCAGCCTACAGGCCAAAGCAGTTACACTTGTCTCTGCAAGAACAGACTTCCAAGGTTCAGTTCGGGTCGATTGCGCGCACTGTCTCAAGCATTTCAGTGATCTGCGCGCGTGCGATGGTGCTGTCCTGTAATAGCATTGCGGCGTCCGACAACGGCTTGTCCGGCTGCCGCGCAACGGGCTCGATCAGGGATGTTCGGATGCGGGACAAATCGGTGAAAGTGTTTGACCTCTCTTCATCCGCACCGCCGGAGCCCGCCAACCAGTTGTATCGATCGGCCATCTCGTGCTTCCCGCCTGCCTGTAATGCGCGCGCGGCGGCATCGAAATCCTGTGTTTGCATCATGGCCTGGGCGCGTAACTCTTGTGCGGTGTCCGAGGAATCGTCCGCGATTTCCAGCAGCGCCTGACGGGGACGGTTGCCCAACAGAGCCGCCTTTGCCCGAAGCCGAGCACGATCACGGCTGCGTTCCCGATCTTGCGGTCGGTTTGCCAGCGCGTAAGCCTGTGCTGAAAACCCAAGGTCAGCCAATCGCTCTGCCATGGACACGGCAGTTTCGACCGCCAGCGCGTTGCGTCGCTTGTCCTTCAATTCCATCACATGGCGCAGGAAAGTAATGTCGTCCGCCCGCTCCGCCAGCAATTGGAACACCTGATCTCGTGTCCTCTGCCATTCGTCGGAATCTGAGACATCCTCAAAACTGGCAAGAGCTCCGGTAAAATCCTGCGACAAAGCCATCGCCAAAGCGTGTGCACGCGCCAACATCGGGCCAAGTTCGGACTTCCGAAGCTCGCGCGCATAACTTGCAGCTAAATCGAGGTCGCGGGGCGAGACCGTACCCCGGTCCGACCACCGCTTTTCGATCAACCGCGCAAGTGCCAACGGCGCATCGGTCGCGGCATCGGGCGCCGATATGACCTCGGTCAACAGCGTATCCGCGGTATCGCTATCCCCTGCAGCATCCGCGATTTTGGCTTGGGCAAAGGTTACATCAGCGGGTTCGTCCTCTAAGACCCGTTCGACCGCACGCAAGATCCGGCGCGATGCTTCAAGTCGGCCTGCCGAGACAAACATCTCGGCGATATCCGGGCCGAGATGTTGCCTGAGATGCCACGGCAGTCGACCAAAACTGCGTTCGATCGCTTTCACATGCGCATCGTATTGAAGTTTACCCTCACTCAAAAGCGCCCAGAGTGCGGCGGCACCATCACATCTTTGCTGCCCTGCCAAAGGGTTCGGCGTCGGTGCAGGCAACCCGTCCATCACTGATGCGATGGCCGCTACTCTGCGCTGCTCAACCGAGGTCTCCGACAACAAAGACAGGGCTTGGTGCGCTTCTACACCGAACCCGAAATACGTATAGAGCTTCGCCAAATCCATTGCATAAGCCTGGTCGACACGATCGAATTCCTGAAATAGCCCGACCCGCAATTCGGCCACATCCTCGGAAAATGATCGAGCGCTCGACCATGTTTCAAAACCCAGTTCGCTGTCCGTGATACATTCCGGTTTGCTATCAATCTGAGGAACTGCCAGATTGCCCAGCCCCGAAACCTCATCGAGCACTGAAGACAGTCGCAGATTTGGCACCAGCTTTTCCGAAGATCGCAGCGGCCCAAAACTGGACGATTCCCTGCTTCCGACACCTGCCAGTTCAAGATCAACAACCTCTCGATCAGCGCTTTGCAATATACGTGATGCCAACTGCTCCTCAAAATTTCGTTGATTTAGTTGCAGCAAAGGCAAGGCCAGTTCGGTGGCTGGAATATCAGTAGGTAAGGGTCTTGGGGCCGGGATACTTGCAGTCCTGGGAAGCGCCTCTGGCTCTACCGGGTCATTTGCAGGTGTATCCTGGCCGGGTGCGATATCTATGACAACCATAGTTTGGCTATGCAGAAATGCCGTTGCCACGCAGTCGCACCCAAACGTCATCTCCAACGCTGCACCTGGCCCGGCCTGTTGAAGCGATTGCAGACGGTTCCCCGACAGGCGGTCGAAGACAGCTGCAGTGTTGAATGTCGCATTATCGATGCCAATGCTCAGCCGCGCGCCGTTCTCGACCGGATCCAACATCCAACCGGTGCCAGGGGGGACCTGTACCACCAGACGCGTGTATCCCTCATGCTCGCCCGATCGCACGGTCAAAGCCTGTGCTGACGCGCTTGTGCCCCATGCGAGCAAGACCAAAGACAATGCGCGGATCATGCTGCAGCCTGCTTGAGTTCCTTAAGCGCGTCTTCAAGTTCCGAGAAACCGGGCCGGTTGTGGGTCGGTGTGTTCTGGCGGCCGACCTCTATACACATGGCCGCGTTGTGGTTGTGAAGATTAGCCACCAGAACCTCTTTGATGAGTTGGTAAAAGTGGTTGTCTTCTTCAACAACAGATTTCAGCTTGCCCGCGAAAGGACCCACCAATCCATAAGCCAGAAAAACCCCCAGAAACGTCCCAACCAACGCGCCGCCGATCAGCTTACCCAGAACTTCCGGTGGTTGGTCGATTGATCCCATCGTCTTGATCACACCCAGAACGGCGGCCACGATCCCCAAGGCGGGCAACCCGTCAGCAACGGTTTGCAGCGCGTGGCTTGAATGCATGGCATGGTGGAAGTTCGCCTCCATCCGCTTCTCCAGCACCTCCTCAACCTGGTGCGGGTCGTCATAGTTCATCGCCGCCGAGCGCATGGTGTCACAGATCAGGTCCACCGCTTCTTTGTCGGCTTGAATCTTGGGATATGCGGAAAATAGCGATGAGCTTCCTGGCTCTTCAATGTGCTGCTCTACCTCGACCGGGTTAGCGCGTGCGATCCGGATCAGAGAGAACAACAAGCATAACAGATCGCGATAATCCTCGGGCTTCCATTTGGGTCCTTTAAAAACTTTCGCGATATCCTTGGCGGTGTGTTTTACGCCGCCGATATCATTGCTGATCAGAAATGCGCCGACTGCGGCCCCTCCGATCATCATCATCTCGAAGGGCAGTGATTTCATAATGATTGCCATCTTACCGCCTGCGGCAAGGTAGCCGCCGAATACCATGACAAAGATGACGGCAATTCCGATGAGCCCGATCATGAAAGGTCTCCAGCGTTGAGGGTGCAGATAGATATGGCCATGAGGGTCATTCCTGTGGGGCACGTGCATTGCGCCCGGCCATGATCACGCTGATGGTGTAAGCAGCCTCGGGGCTGAGACCGGCCATAACTTCAGCGGCAGCTTCCGGTGGCATGCGAGACAGGAAGCCAGCGGCGAATACCGCGTCCATCGTTTCGAACAACGCGGCGGCATCTTTGGGCTTCATGCTCTGATACACGTCAGTCAGTTGTGTCAGATCGTTTTCGGCGGCCTTTTCGGCAATCGCCACCGTTTCACGCAGAGCGTTCTCGGCGTCCTCCAGCATGGTGAGCCGGGTTTCGATGGCCTGATCGGCAATGTCGAGCGCCCGTTCCCGGTCCAAAATCTTGCTTTCACGCTGGTTTAGAGTCTTTTCACGGCGCAATAGTTCCGTAAGCAGCAATTGTAGATCTGCCGCATTCGCCTCTTTGCGTTCACCACCGGCGGGCGAGGCCATGTTTGGTTCCGCGCCGCGGGCAAGTGCAGGCCCGGCCTCAAGCCCGATGCGAATAATCGCAGAGCCGACCATCAGCAAGGAAATGACGGTCAGAACACCGCCGCGCGCTCGGCGATCAGGCGCTTTTGCCCGGTTGCGACTCATTTCGCTGCTCCGCCAGATGGAGCGGCGTGCCGAAAGAACATCAGGCCTTCTGGTTTCTTTGCGGGCGGCTCTGGTGGTGCTTCCGATGGCTCAGTCGAGACCTCAGTTGGTTCACCAGACGGATCGGATGCAGTTTCTTGTGCTTCGCCGGGCTGCTCAGACCTGTCCTCAGCAGGTGCGTCATCTGGCTGATCCATGGGAGCGTCTGGCTCAGAGGGCTCTTCCTGAACGACATCGTGCATCGAGGCCATCATAAGCTCCAACCGTTGTGCGACGGTTTCTGCCCGTTCGGTCAGCGTCTGCAACGCGGTGCCGGAATCATCCGAAGCCTGACGCGCGCTATCCAGCGATTTTCGCAACTCTTCTGCTTGCGAGGACAGCACAGAAACGGCGCCACCCACACCCTTCTCAAGATCGGTAAACCGCTTCAGGCGTCGCGAGAGAACGAAACAATACAGACCAGCCCCAAGAGCGCCCGCAACCAGCAGAATATCGGCAATCAACTCCACCATCGCCTCCTAATTCAGTACAAATTCCATGACCAGAACGTCACGCACGCGGCCTTCGCCAACGACGATCCCAATGCGTCGTAGCAGGTGTCCGCGGATCCTCATCAAAGCCAGAGAATCTTCCAGATCGGTTAACTCAAGGGCGCGCAAATAGCTGTTCAGAACGTCCATGATTCGCGGCTGCATCTTTTCAACCTCGGCGGCGTAGCCCGCATTCACTTCAAGCTGCGCGTGAAATTTTAAATGTCGCGAATCATCTGACTTGACCGAGATGATCACCGGCGGAAGATCGACAAATTTCACATCGGGAAGTGCCTTTACGGAAGCGTCTTCGCCTTTCTTTTTGGCCTCTTTCACCATCTCGGACCCACCTATGGGAAGCAGGCCGGATGCAGTTATGAAATAGCCACCAACACCGCCCGCGATAGCCAGAATCAGCCCAAGCATAAAGCCTTTTTTCCCTGATTTTTTAGGGGCTTCCGCCTCATCTGCAGTTGCGTCGGTCATGCCGTCCTCATGAATCTGTTCGGCAACCGTCATAACCCCTCAGGGACTAACCGATTGTTAAGGGCAATCGTCCAAACAAGGGCAGAGCCGCACAGAATGTCGGTGAGTCGGAGGTAAGCGTGCAGCAGATCGGAACTGTCTGGGCAAGTTTGGACAGGCGCAAACAAATTATCGTGGCCGGTGCCGTGGCACTGGTGTTTCTGGGTGTGCTTGCGATGTCACGGATTGTGACAGCGCCGTCGATGACGCTGCTTTATGCGGGGCTCGAAAGCGGTGCAGCCGGGGATATCGTGCGGGCGCTGGACCAGCGTGGTGTGAACTATGAAATAAGGGGTGGCTCGATCTACGTCCCCGGCGCTCAGCGGGATGAGTTGCGGATGACTTTGGCCAGCGAGGGCCTGCCTGCGAACGGCAATCGCGGTTACGAACTGCTGGATTCGCTCAGCGGCTTTGGCACTACGTCGCAGATGTTTGATGCCGCCTATTGGCGCGCAAAAGAAGGAGAGCTGGCGCGCACGATTGTGGGCAGCCCGCATGTCAGCAAGGCCCGGGTGCACATCGCCAACAGCTCCTCCAACCCGTTTCAGCGCAGCATAGCGCCAACCGCTTCGGTTTATCTGGTCCCGTCGGGTGCACCGATTAACGGAGATCAGGCAAAGGCGATCCGGTTTTTAGTGGCGTCGGCGGTTAGCGGGCTGGCACCGGAAAACGTCACTGTGATTGATTCGAATGGGGCCGTGATTGGCGCGCAGGACACGGCGGTGGCAGCCGATACTGCAGATGATAAGGCGCGCCAATTGCGTGAGAAAGTTCTACGTCTGGTCGAAGCCCGGGTCGGGGTCGGCAACGCGGTGGTTGAGGTCAGCGTAGATACGGTGACCGAAACCGAGTCTATCCGGGAACGTCGCTTTGACCCCAAAGGCCGTGTTGCGATCAGCACGGATGTTGAAGAACGGTCGGACAGCGCGCGTAATCAGTCGGCGGATGTGACAGTGGCGTCGAATCTGCCGGATGGCGACGGGGCAGGAGGCGATGAATCCAATTCGAATGCCACTCAGACCCGCGAACGGGTGAATTATGAGGTGTCAGAGACCGAGTTGGAAGTTCATCGCGCGCCAGGTGCGATCAAACGTCTGACTGTCGCGGTGCTGGTCAATGGTGTTCGAGCGGCAGGTACAGATGGCGTCGAGATTTTTGAACCCATGCCGCAGCCCGAGCTTGATGCACTGCAAGAGCTTGTGGCTTCTGCGGTCGGGTTTGATGCTGAACGCGGCGACGTCATCACACTGAAATCGCTCGACTTGCCCATGGTTGAACCCCAGGGCGAGTTGGTGTCCGGGTCGATCTGGCAGAACATGCATATCGACGCTATGTCGCTAATCCAGATGGTGGTTTTGGCGCTGGTTTCCCTTGTTTTGGGTCTGTTTGTCATACGGCCAATTCTGACGAAATCTGCGGCATCGGCGCTGCTGCCAGCAGGTGCACCGGTCGAGGTCGCCCCAACGCCTTCCCTGACCGGGGAAATTGCGACCGCAGATGTGCAGGACTTTGCGCCGCTCCCGGATGCAGCGCAGCCGAGTGTTCCGGCGATTGCCGCTGCCCGCGGCGAGGATCCCATTGACCGTTTGCGCGCCATGATCGGCGACAAGCAGGAAGAGACGGTTGAGATCCTGCGCAGCTGGCTTGAAGAAGGCGAGGAGAAGGTGTGATGTCGATCGCTCATCTTCTTGAAGACTTCACCGCCCCTGCGGCTGGGGTGGCCGTACATCTACTGGATGAAGACGCACTGGAAGAACAGCGGCTTGCTGCATTTGAACAAGGCTATGGGGCGGGCTGGGAAGATGCGGTTCAGGCGCAGGAGCAGACCGGCACACAGCTAAGCTCCGATCTGTCGGCGACGTTATCCGACCTGTCTTTTACCTATCAAGAAGCATTGACCCGCATGACCCTGTCGCTGGAACCGATGTTCCACAGCCTGGTTCAGACTATTCTGCCTGAGACGATCGAGCATGGCTTTGCGAAGCGATTGACCGAGCAGCTTTGCGACATGGCGCGCGAGCAGGTCGGCCAGCCACTGCAGCTGACTGTTCCGGCGGGCACTTCGGATCAGGTCGAGGCGATGCTGCCGCAGGATATCTCGCCGCGTCCCCAGGTCATCGAGGATGTCTCACTCCAGCCGGGACAGGCGCGATTGCAGGTGGGGATCGCCCAACGCGAGGTGGACTGCGCTGCCTTGCTCTCATCCATTGCTGCAACGTTCGAAGCATATCTGTTTGAAGCAAAAGAGGCTTTGTCAAATGAGTGATCCTCAACCACCGAAACCCGAAAAACCCAACCCGTTCGAGACTGTTCCGATCGAAGTCACCGTCTCGGTCGGGCGTGCGCGGCCTTTGATCCGTGACCTGTTGAGCATGGGTGAAAATGCCGTACTGACACTGGACAAGCGGATTGAGGATCCGGTTGACCTCTATGTCGGGGACCAATTGGTAGCGCGCGGTCTGTTGGAAGAGATGGAGGGCGATCAGGCCGGGCAACTGGCTGTACGGCTGACCGAAATCTCAGATCTACAGAACGGGATCGGATGATGCGCCACCTGTTTTGGCTGGCATTTTTGCTGGTCATACCCTCCGGTGGCGCGGCGCAAGAACTGTCGCTGTCCCTGGGCGAGGGCGGGTCGATCTCGGCCCGGACCATCCAGTTGATTTTGCTGATCACGGTGCTCAGCCTGGCACCGGGGCTGGCGATCATGATCACCTGTTTCCCGTTTTTGATCACGGTTTTGGCGATCCTGCGGCAAGGAATCGGCTTGCAGCAGTCACCGCCAAACATGTTGATCATCAGTCTGGCGCTGTTTCTGACCTATTTCGTCATGGAGCCGGTTTTTACCGAGGCGTGGGAGACCGGGATTCAACCGATGGTCGAGGAAACGCTTGACGTAGAGCCTGCGCTGGAACGCGCGCTGGTGCCGTTTCGCAGTTTTATGGCAGCGCGTATTGACGCCGACACGTTTCAGGCCATGGCAGACCTGCGCCCAGATGATGCTGCGATTCAACTATCGCCCGAGGCCCCGTTATCCGTGCTGATGCCGTCCTTCATGTTGTCGGAAATCGCGCGGGCCTTTCAGATCGGGTTCCTGATTTTCCTGCCTTTCCTGATAATCGATCTCGTTGTCGCAGCGGTTTTGATGTCGATGGGAATGATGATGGTGCCTCCGGCTACGGTCTCGCTGCCGTTCAAATTGGCGTTTTTCGTCATCGCTGATGGCTGGGCCTTGATCGCCAGCGCCTTGGTGCGCAGCTATGCGCCATGACTATTGCCGTGTGATCTGTAGTCGGGCGCGCAGACCCTGATCTCCGGCCTCGAAACTCAGCGTTCCGCCATGTTGTTCGGCAACGGTGCTGACAATTGTCAGGCCCAATCCGAACCCGTCCGAAGATCCGATGTTTGATCCGCGCTGGAACGGTGCCAGTAGCGCCTCGATATCCGCGACCGATAGGTCGGTGCCCTTGTCTTCGACGATGATCGTGGCGGTCTGAGCATCAGTTTCCAGTTCAACCTCGGCGTGACGACCGTATTTCAGGGCATTATCGATCAGATTGGACAAAGCTCGTTTCAATGCGATGGGCTGACCCGTCACCAGGATGCGCCGCGTTTCCGGCAGCGACGCATGCCCACGGCGTGACATGAAAACAGACGACGCGCTTTCGACGACAACGGGATCAACGGCTTTCAACGACACAGGCCGGTCCATGTCCTGATAATCGGCCACAAGCGATTCAACCAGCGAGGTCAACGATATCTGGCGCGGTTCCTCGACGCTGAGTTCCGATCGCGTGTAAGTAAGCACGCTTTCTATCATGCCGGTCATCTGGTCCACGTCGGCCTCGAGCTTTTCGCGCAACTCGCCATCGGGAATCAGCGCCGCACGCAGCCGGACGCGGGTTGCAGGTGTCCCCAGATCGTGGCTGACACCCGACAGTACAATGGCGCGTTTCTCAAGCTGCGCACGTTCGGCATCGAGGTGATCATTCACCGCAGTCACGATATCGCGCAGCTCTTCGGGCCCGTCCGCGTCATAGCTTTGCGGCCCGCCGCGACGTCGGCGGTCACCAAGTGCCTGAGCAAAGCGTGCGAAACTGTCAGAAACATTCCCGACCGAGGTCAGAAGCACCGCCAAGGACACAATTCCCAGCAATATCGCGGGCAAACGCAGATCAACCGGCGCAGCCTTACAGCCCCAGATTTCGGTGCCGTCGACTTGCTGCCAGACTCCGCGCCCGAATTGCGCGATCAGGATAGGTTCGCTGCAATATGTGGCCAACAGACGGGTCAGGTTCCCCATCTTCTCGGGGCCGGTCTGATCGCTGCCAGATACGATGTCTGAAACCGGATAGACCAGTCGATCCGATAACACCGCAAGCGTCAATTCGCGGCCACTCAGGGGGGCTGAACTGTCGGTCAGGATCGACAGATTGGTGACAAAGCGGCGATCCGCAAAGCCGGGCATTTGCTGGAACGCTCCCCTATCAGCAAGCGCGGCTGCCTCGGTTGACAATGGGGTGATCAACAGGCCGGGTGGCGGCGCCATCCCTGTTCGCAAATCTTCGTATATGGTGAAACCAGCAACAAATGCTGCGGTCTGATACCGGTTCCAAGCCTGTGCCGAGGTGAACCACATCCCGGCAGCCACCAGCCCCGCGACAAAGGCGGACAGGGTCCAGAGCCACCCAAAACTGCGCAGGCGCAGGGTCATGCGTCCTCATCCACCATAACGTCCGCGGTAAACAGATAGCCAACACCGCGCTCGGTGCGCAGCATCTGGGGGTCTTTCGGGTTGGCCTCGATTTTCGACCGCAACCGCCCCACCAGCATATCTATGGCACGGCCTTGCGCCTCGGGCTTGTCGGCCTCACCGGTTACATCCAGTGCGGCGGCGATCTCATAACGGGTCAGCGGAATATGCGGGTTCGCCAGCAAAACCTTCAGCAGAGCGGTCTCCCGTTGGGACAGGGAAACCAGATAGCCTTCGGGCGAATGTACCTCGTCCCGTTTGCCGTCAAAGACCCAGCCGTCAAAGTGAAAGGTGCGCGTGCGGCGGCGGTATGCCAGCGAAGGCGTGCGTCGGGCGCGTTGCATCACCGCACGGACGCGGGCTAGCAACAGTTGCGGGTTGAATGGTTTGGCGATGTAATCGTCTGCTCCAACCTCATATCCTGCCATGCGCTGATGATCCGCCGACAGGGCCGATACCAGAATGATCGGTACATCCTGTTCGGCCCGCAACCGGGCACAGATCTCGACGCCGTTTTCATCGCCCAGCATCACGTCCAACAGGATCAGGTCGATCCGCCCCGAGGTTAGATGCGTGCGTATTTCACTTTCGGAACTGGCAGGCAGAGCAATATACCCGTTCTGCTGAAAGAACTGGGTCATCATCGACCGCATCTCCGAATCGTCGTCCACCACCAGGAGCCGGGGAATGCCCACTCTGTTTCTCCTCCTTAGGGTTCTCCGTCGCCGCCAATTGTAACGAATGGAAACGGATTCAAGGCCAACGTAACACGGGGTAACAAAAGCGGTGAAAATTTCCACCTTGTCAGGATATTGCACTGCATTCTGCGTTGCCATGCAGCAATTCGTTAGCGCTATATCGCGTATGGCCGCCCTTGGGGTGGCACCGAATTCTCAGGGAGGAGAACAAAAAATGAAGCGTTTTGCATTTGCCACCGTGTCGACATTGGCCGTTGTGGCCGGGTCGGCTGTTGTGGCTGAACCAAAGGCCGAAGTTCTGCACTGGTGGACGTCCGGTGGTGAGGCGAAATCGGTCGCGGTTCTGCAGGAAGAGTTCGCCTCGAACGGCGGCACATGGACCGATATGCCGGTCGCAGGTGGCGGCGGCGATGCGGCCATGACTGCGCTGCGGGCCCGGGTTCTTGCGGGTAACGCGCCGACTGCCGTTCAGCTGAAAGGACCTGCCATTCAGGAATGGTATGAAGAAGGCGTTTTGGCTGACATTTCATCCGTGGCAGAAGCCGAAGGCTGGGCCGATGTGCTGCCAGCATCGATTGCAGGCCACATGATGTGCGAAGGTACGTGGTGCGCAGCACCTGTGAACGTGCACCGCATCGACTGGATTTGGGCCAATGCTGACGTTCTGGCCGCCAACGACATTGAAATGCCCACAACATGGGAAGAGTTCAACGCCGCTGCCGAAAAACTGCAGGCTGCCGGAGTGATCCCTTTGGCCCATGGTGGCCAGTCGTGGCAGGACGCCACAGTGTTCGAAGCGGTAGCTCTGGGTCTGGGTGGCCCCGAATTCTATCAAAAAGCCTTTGTTGATCTGGACCCCGAGACGCTGACCTCGGACACCATGGTGCAGGTCTTTGATCAGATGCGCACCCTGCGCGGTTATGTGGACGAAAACTTCTCAGGCCGCGACTGGAACCTTGCCACCGCCATGGTGATGAATGGCGAAGCAGCCTTCCAAATCATGGGTGACTGGGCCAAGGGCGAATTCCTGGCGGCTGGCAAGAAGCCCGGCGAAGACTTCCTGTGTGCCTCGACCCCCGGCGACGGATATCTGTACAACGTCGACAGCTTCGCCATGTTCGAAGTGGAAGGTGACGACAACCGCGCTGGTCAGGAATTGCTGGCCAAGCTGATCGTCGCGCCGAAATTCCAGGAAGTGTTCAACCTGAACAAGGGCTCGATCCCTGCGCGGACTGATGTGGCGCTGGATGCGTTCGACATCTGCGCGCAAATCTCGGCCGAAGACATGGGTTCTACCTCGGCAGGCGGTTCGCTGCTGCCGTCTTATGCCCATGGCATGGCGCTGCGCGGGTCGCAGGCCGGTGCGATTACGGATGTTGTGACCGCACATTTCAACTCGGATATGTCCTCGGCTGACGCGGTTCAGCAACTGGCGGACGCGGTAGCAAACAGCTACTGATCCAATACGCTCTGCCCCCTATAGTGAGGGGCAGAGCATCTTTCCCCGGAGGCTAAAATGTCCGAATGGCTGGAAAACCACCTGCCCAAGGTGGTGCTGGCACCGTCGTTCATCGCCGTATTGATCTTTGTCTACGGATTTATCGGATGGACCGCATGGGTGTCGCTAACCCGATCGAAACTACTGCCGAAATACGAGATCAAAGGCTTCATTCAGTACGAACGCCTGTTCGACTCTCCCCGCTGGGATACGGCGATCAACAACCTTTATATCTTTGGTGCGCTGTTCATCGTGATCGCGATGGTACTGGGCCTGTTGCTGGCCATCCTGCTGGATCAGAAGATCCGCGTCGAAGGCGCGATCCGGACGATCTACTTGTACCCGATGGCGTTGTCGATGATCGTGACAGGTACGGCGTGGAAGTGGATTTTGAACCCGGGCCTGGGCATCGAATCCATGGTGCAGGGCTGGGGCTTTCCGAATTTCGAATTCGACTGGCTGGTGAACCCTGACTATGCGATCTACACTATCGTGATCGCCGCGATCTGGCAGAGTTCCGGCTTCGTCATGGCGTTGTTTTTGGCCGGTTTGCGTTCGGTCGATGGCGAGATCATCAAGGCCGCACAGGTCGATGGTATCCCCACGTGGCGCATCTATACGGCGATCATCATCCCTTCGATGGCCCCGATTTTCCTGTCTGCTTTCATCGTGCTGGCGCACCTCGCAATCAAAAGCTTCGACCTTGTCATCGCCCTGACTGGTGGCGGTCCGGGCTACGCAACCGATCTGCCCGCTACTTACATGTACGCCATGGCCTTTTCGCGCGGCGATATTGGTCAAGCGGCATCGTCCGCGATGATCATGATGCTGGTCGTCTTTGCCATCGTGGTCCCCTATCTTTACTCAGAGCTGAGGGCGAAAAATGACTGATCTGTCGATGCCCCAAACACAAACCCGCACCCAAAGCGCTACGGGCAAGATTGCCCTGCGTTGGTTGCTTTATGTCCTGCTTGGCCTGTTTGCACTGTATTATCTGATGCCGCTCTTCGTGATGTTGACGACATCATTGAAAAGCCTTGAGGAAATCCGCACCGGCAGCCTGATTTCGCTGCCGCGAGAGGTCAGCTTCGACGCCTGGAAAACCGCATGGTCCGGCGCTTGTACCGGTATCCAGTGTGAAGGTTTGCGACCCTATTTCTGGAACTCGGTCCTGATCGCGGTGCCTGCGGTATTTTTGTCGACCCTGTTGGGTGCGCTGAACGGTTATGTCGTGGCGCAATGGCGGTTCAAAGGGGCCAATATCATCTTCTCGCTGATGCTATTCGGTTGCTTCATCCCGTTCCAAGTTGTTCTGCTGCCAATGGCACGTCTGCTGGGTATGATGGGGATTGCCGGAACCATTCCGGGCCTGATCTTTGTCCATGTGATCTACGGGCTGGGCTTCACCACGCTGTTCTTCCGCAACTACTATGTCACCATTCCGGCCGAGCTGACCAAGGCCGCTCGTGTCGACGGTGCAGGCTTCCTGCGAATTTTCTGGTCGATCTTCCTGCCGCTGTCGCTGCCGATCATCGTGGTGACCGTGATCTGGCAGTTCACGCAGATCTGGAACGACTTCCTGTTCGGCGTGTCGTTCAGCCAGGCGGGAACGCAGCCCGTGACCGTTGCGCTCAACAACATCGTAAACTCCACCACCGGCGTCAAAGAATACAACGTCGATATGGCCGCCGCGATCATCGCGGGGCTGCCGACGCTGCTCGTCTATGTCGTTGCCGGTAAGTATTTCATCCGCGGCCTGACCGCTGGCTCAGTGAAGGGATAAGACCCATGGCTCCCATCCTTGATATCAACAAACTCTACAAGAATTACGGCGCGACCGAGATTCTGAAAGACATCAACATCTCGATTGAACCGGGCGATTTCCTGGTGCTTGTCGGCCCCTCGGGCTGCGGTAAGTCTACGCTGCTGAACTGCATTGCGGGACTGGAAGAGATCACCGGTGGCACATTGTCCATCGGCGGCAACGACATGACCCATGTCAGCCCAAAGGATCGCGACATCGCGATGGTGTTCCAGTCTTACGCTTTGTACCCGACCATGTCGGTGGCCAAGAACATCACCTTCGGCATGAAAGTGCGCGGGGTCGATCAGGCCACGCAGGAAGCCAAGCTGAAAGACGTCGCCTCCTTGCTGCAGATCGAGCCATTGCTGAACCGCCGCCCCAGCCAACTGTCGGGTGGTCAGCGTCAGCGGGTCGCGATGGGCCGGGCGTTGGTGCGCGACCCCAAGCTGTTCCTGTTCGATGAACCGCTGTCGAACCTTGACGCCAAGCTGCGGGTCGAGATGCGGACCGAGATCAAGAAGCTGCACCAGACACTGGACGCCTCCATTGTTTATGTCACCCACGACCAAATCGAAGCGATGACGCTGGCCACCAAGATCGTGGTCCTGAAAGGCGGAGTCGTACAGCAGATCGGTACTCCGGCTGAGATCTACAACAACCCGGCCAACCTGTTTGTGGCGGATTTCATGGGCTCACCTGCGATGAACCTGATCCCGGCACAGGCATCGAACAATGGCTCGGGAACGCAAATCTCTATTGCACGCGAATCCGGTGAAACGCTGGTTCTGAACGATGCACGCGACTTGTCTCTGCCGCAGGATGTCATCCTTGGTCTACGCCCTGAAGATATCGCCGAGGCGGGGTTCCGCGCTGGCGCAGGCGTGCAGGAAGCCGCCTGCATGGTCGATATGGTCGAACCCGCAGGGGCAGATACCTATGTGGTGTCGGAATTGGGTGGCAAGCAGGTCACGGCGCGGCTGCATGCTGAAACCAGCGCGCAGGCCGGTCAATTGCTGAACTTGGCGTTCGACATGAGCAAGGTTTCCTACTTTGCCAAGGAAACGGGTGAACGGCTGAACTAAGGGACCGTTGGCCCGCACCAACCCGGGGTGGGCCATAGCAATCACGGTCGGTTTTGGCCGGTTAATTTGAAATATGCTATCTTGGGACGTAGCGAAGGGAGGCGCGCTATGTCCGATCCGTATTCCGATCTGGCCGGGCAGGATATCTCGGTCCAAGAGCGTATCGCCGAAGCTATGGAAGCGCGGTGTCTGGAGCCGGCGCAGAAAGAGATCAGGGATAGCTATCTAAGTGATCTGATTGTCCCTGAGGGCGGGTTCGCGGTTGAGCTGGGTTCAGGCACCGGGCACATCACGCAAGAGCTGCTGTCAGTTGGCGGGGTGGAGCGCGCGCTCGGCATTGAGCCCTCACCGGTTATGGTCGAACGTGCGAGAAACAGCTTCGCCAGCGAGAGCAATCTTGTTTTTGAAACCGGCGATGCAAAGGCAACCAGGCTTGAAGATAGCTCAGCAGACCTTGTTCTGGCGCATACACTGTTGTGCCATGTACCCGGCCCCGAAGATGTGGTTTCCGAGGCCTTTCGGATACTGAAACCGGGCGGGATATTCGCGATTTGCGATGGGGACTACGATACCGCCACAGCGCAGATTGCCGATTTTGATCCTCTGGATCAACTCATTCGGTTCATGATCAATCAGAACGTCACCAACCTCTGGATCATGCGCCAGATTGGCGGTGCACTCTCTCAAGCAGGTTTTGAGTTGGGCCGTCGCCGGGGACACGGTTATGTGGCCGAAGGAGAGGCGACTTACTTTCTGACCGTTATCGACCGTGGTGCGGATCGAATGGCCGAGACCGGGTTGTTGGCGCCTGAAACGGCACAGGCGCTGAAATCCGAGGCCCGGGCGCGTGTGTCTGCAAACACGTTTTTTGGCTACATGTCTTATGTCAGCCAGATCGCGCGCAAGCCTGCAACCTGAACAAAAAAGCCACCGCGCGAACGGGTCGAGCGGTGGCCGGCGTAGGATAATACCTCTGATCAGCCAGTCTTTTTCAGATCCTTGATCAGGCGATTCAGGTCGCCGCCGCGCGCATCCAGCATTGCGCCAATCTCTGTGCGCTCGGTCAGCAACAAATTCACACCTTCGATGAACATGTTGTAGAACTTTCCACGACCCGATTTGTCGGACACCAGGAATGTCACTTCGAACGGGGATGAGCCGCGCAATTTGACCGAGGTTCTGACCTCGTATCCGGTCTTGATCTTGCGCGCGTTACGCACGGTGACCTCACCGCCGATGAACTCGCGGAACCGGCGACCATATTTGCGCGAAATATAGCCTTCGAACGCTTTGGTGAACTGACGCAGCTGTGCGGATGAGGCTGTGCGTGCATCCGCCCCCAGCGCATAGCGGGCCATGATCGGCACATCACCGTATTGCACAAAGATCTTTTGAAAATCACGCAGCATGGCATTTTCGGATTTACCCGAGTCAATGATACGCGTGATATCGGCCACAACGCTGTTGACCAGCTGTTTGGCCTGCGCTTCGGTCAGCGCGAACGCGGGCAGAGGCAATGCGGCAACTGTCATCCCGGTCAGGGCGGTGGCCACAAAACGGCGTCGGTTCAACAGGTTATTCGGCATAGGGGTCCTCGTACGGGTCAAGATAGGGGTCTCTGACAGGGTCGGTCCCGGTGGTGGCGTAGGGATCGTCATACAGACCCAGATAGGCGTCTTCATCATCCCTTGCCAGTTCAAAGCGGCGATTTTGCAGGTAGATCGTGCGCGCTTGCGCGTAACTGTCTGCACTTTCGTACAGAATCGAATCAACTGTATCCGAGAACCGACCGCGATCTCCCATCCGCCGCACGACCTCGGCATAGACACCAATATTGTCGACCGGGCGGGTCGGGCTAAAGTTGATCGGATTCGAGAACAGGTTGACCACAACGCCGACCGCATCGCGCGCGGTGGACGGGCCGTAGAAGGGCAGTTCCACATAAGCACCTTCGCCCACGCCCCAGACATGCAGGGTTTCGCCGAAATCAGTATCAACAGGCGGCAGGTTCAGCTCATCAGCCGGGGCTGACAGGCCAAAGCCGCCCACGGTCGAGTTGATCAGAAAGCGCAGCAGCGCATTGCCGGACTGTTTCAGATTGCCTTGCAGCAGATAGTCCAGCGCCTGCCCGGGCATCGTCAGGTTTTCGGCAAAGTGATTGAAACTGGTAACCATCGGATCTGGTACGATCTTCACATAGCCTTTCGAGGCCGGTCGGAACAGGAATCGGTCCACACCCAGATTGAACTTGTGAATGCCCCGGTTGGTCCCTTCATAGGGGTCAAAAATCTCACCCCGCGCCGCTGCGTCCTGAGGCTGCGTCGCGCATGCCGATAGGACCGTCAGGATGGCGAATATGATCAGGTGCTTCAGACGAATGTAACTTGGCACTGTCTTCGTTACTCCGAAAATTGCCCAGCGGTATCCGGGCCTTCAATCAATACAGCCTTTGCACCCTTGGTGGCGCAATTGGTCTCACATAGAGGTTTCGCGCAGGATTTGAAACAACAACTCGCGTTTACCTCAGCCGATGGGGCGACGTAAAGTGACACGAATTCAACACTTCCTGAATAAGAGAAGACCTGCCCAGTTTGCAGGCAATGGGAAAAATCCCGCTTTCCCGCTTTCGGAAACAGGTTTTCCCGGGTAGCGTCCGCGCTGAATCACTACGAGATGAGGATCAATCATATGAGCATCGCAGCAAAACTGGACAGCCTGGGTGTCAGCCTGTCGGACGCACCTGCTCCGGCAGCGAACTACGTTCCTTTCGTGCGCATCGGCAACATTGTCTACGTGTCGGGCCAGATCTCCAAGGCGGATGATCTGATCACTGGTAAGCTCGGTGATGATATGGATGTTGAGGCAGGCGCCGCTGCAGCCAAAGTCTGCGCCATCAACCTGTTGGCTCAGGTCAAAGCGGCTTGTGGTGGCGATATCGACAAGCTGGTGCGCGTGATCAAGCTGACCGGTTTTGTAAACTCGACCGCTGATTTCACAGAACAGCCGAAGGTGATCAACGGGGCCTCCGACTTCCTGGTCGAAGCGCTGGGCGACGCCGGTCGTCATTCGCGCTCGGCCGTCAGCGCAGCCTCATTACCTTTGGGTGTTGCCGTTGAAATCGAGGGTATTTTCGAGGTTCAATGAAACCGTCCCTTCCGTCTGAGTTCCTGCAGCGCCCGATAGCACATCGCGCGCTGCATGACATTTCTGATCAGCGGCCCGAGAATAGCCGGGCCGCCATTCGTGCCGCAATTGACGCCGGTTATGGGGTCGAGATTGATCTGCAACGCACCCGTGACAATCGGGCCATGGTGTTTCACGACTATGACATGACACGTCTGACCGGGCAGCCCGGACCGATCCAACAGATCACCGAGACACAAGCGCGGGCCCAGACGCTTCTGCATTCTGACGGTGAAGGTATCCCCTCGCTCGAAGAGGTGCTGGCCATTGTTGCAGGACGGGTGCCCTTGCTCATCGAGCTGAAGGATCAAGATGGTGCAATGGGCCCCGATATCGGCGCTTTGGAAGCAGATGTTGTAAGCGCACTGAAAGACTATGAAGGCCCGGTCGCGTTGATGTCGTTCAACCCGCATTCAGTCGCAGAGATTGCACGCCTTGCGCCACATTTGCCGCGCGGTCTCGTTACCAGCTCTTATGAGCCCAAGGTCGAGCTTCTGCCGCAAGCCGTCTGCGATCATCTGCGCAACATCCCGGATTTCGACCGCGTTGGAGCCAGCTTTATCAGCCATGAAGTCATCGATCTTGACCGCCCCCGGGTCGCTGAGTTGAAGGCACAGGGTGTGCCGATCCTGTGCTGGACCGTGCGTTCGCTTGAACAAGAAGCAGAGGCACGCAAGGTTGCCGATAATGTTACGTTCGAAGGCTATCTGGCCGAACATCCCGCTTGATCCCGGCGCGCGCGATCACAGATAAAGGTGCAGCGCGGAGGGGATATGGATCAGGCACAGATTGAGGTTCGGGTTCTGACATCGGTCTCGCAGATTTCCGCGAGCGACTGGGACAGTTGCGCCTGCCCTGAGGTTGCCGATGGCGGGCGACCGCTTGATCCGTTCACGACACATCGGTTTTTGCATGCCCTGGAAGAAAGCGGCTCGGTCGGGCGTGGTACTGGCTGGCAGCCGCAATACCTGACAGCCTATCTGGACGGGATGCTGATTGCGGCAGCCCCGATGTTTGCCAAGTCGCACTCCCAGGGTGAATACATCTTCGACCATAGCTGGGCTCATGCCTATGAAAGCGCGGGCGGGAGATATTATCCCAAGCTGCAGATCGCGGTGCCCTTCACACCCGCGACTGGCAGGCGTTTTTTGGTGCGACCCGGCTACGATGCTGTCGGGATCTCGGCGCTGGTGCAAGGAGCGGTGCAACTGGCCGCCGAGAATCGAATTTCATCGCTGCACGCTACTTTCTGCACCGAGGCCGAAGCGCTGGCAGGTGAGCAGATGGGCCTGATGGTCCGCCACTCGCAGCAGTTTCACTGGCTCAATGATGATTACGCCGATTTTGACGAGTTTCTGGCTGCGCTGTCCTCGCGCAAACGCAAGAATATCAAGAAGGAACGCACGCAGGCCTGTGATTTCGGTGGGCAGATTCGAACAATCACTGGTGATGATCTGCGACCCGAGCATTGGGACGCGTTCTGGCGGTTCTATCAGGATACCGGCGCGCGAAAATGGGGTTCGCCCTACCTGACGCGACAATTCTTTGATATCGCTCAGGAAACAATGACGGATGACATCGCCTTGGTGCTGGCCGAACGCAATGGATACCCCGTCGCCGGTGCGTTAAATTTTGTCGGGCGGGAAACGCTGTATGGCCGGTATTGGGGCTGTGTCGAACATCACCCCTGCCTGCATTTCGAACTGTGCTATTATAGGGCGATCGACTTTGCCATTGCGGAAGGTCTGGCGCGGGTTGAGGCCGGTGCGCAGGGCGAGCACAAGCTGGCGCGCGGCTATCTGCCAACCCGCACGCATAGCTTGCATTGGGTTGGCGATCCGGGTTTTGCTGATGCGGTTCAGAAATATCTGGACGCCGAGTCCCACGCGGTGGGAGAAGAGATCGAGTTTCTGACGGATTATGGCCCGTTCAGGAAATCGAACCCGGAGGAACAGCAATGACCGAACTTCTGTCAACCGAGACCCGCGGCCCGCTGCTGGACCCGCTGTTCAGAAATGGCTGGACCATGGTCGAAGACCGCGATGCGATCACCAAGACCTTCATCTTCGATAGTTTTGTCGCCGCCTTTGGCTGGATGACGCAGGTGGCGATCTGGGCCGAGAAATGGAACCACCACCCCGAATGGTCGAATGTCTACCGCACGGTCGAGGTGGTCCTGTCGACCCATGATGTTGGCGGTCTGTCTGCACAAGACGCCAAGCTGGCGCGTAAGATGGACAGCCTGCTAACGGTCTCCGCGTGAACCCGTCCCACCGGCCAGCAATGTTGCCGTTCCCAGCTGCTTGAATTCTGCCGGGGTGATCGTGCCGTCGCTGACATTGATATTGCCCGGAATTCTGATCGTACGGGTGCCGACGGACCGCACGCTGCGGGCCGACGGATTGATGTCGAGACACCGATTTTCATAACAGGTCAGACCGCTGGTATTGATCTGAATCTGCACCTGACCATCAGGGCCGCTGATCACCGGGGATTGCTGTACGTCACATGCGGCCAAAACCACCAGGCTACCGAGGCAGATCCATTTATTCATGACACGCTCCTGCCAACCAAGTTGGCGTTTAATCTAAGAGACCGTTGCCATCCTTATCCGCAGCGTCAAAATCGTTCTGCATCTGGCTGACATACTCTGCCTTTGAGATAAGACTGTCGCCATCCCGGTCAACGGCTTCGAACTGTTTGATATCCAAGAACGGTTTTGCTTCGCTCAGGCCCAGAGTGCCGTTCTTGTCTTCGTCCATTGCCTGAAATGCATAGTCCGAGAAGGCGTTGAATTCGTCCTTGGACAGGAAGCCGTCATTGTTGGTGTCGATGTTATTCAACTCGGCCTCGTGCAGTTCTGCGACAGTCTCGGCGTTTGCAGCAGCAGCCATCAGGAATGCGGTGGTGATAATCAATACTCGTTTCATCTCAAATCTCCTCAGCACGCGTAACGTTCGCCAGACACGCCACCCGCAGCGGCGCCCGCCGCCGTCAGGATGGTCTTGCCTGAACCACCGCCAAATTGATTGCCGATCACTCCACCGATCAGGGCGCCGCCTATGGTACCACTCAGGCAGGCGATCTCGTGCTGTCGCGCAGCCTGTTGTTGGGGTGTGGGTGCAGGTCCGCACGCCGCCAGGGCCCCGGCGGTGCCAAGAAACAATGTAAGAAATTTCAGTCGCATCAATGAACTCCCTAGTTGTATGGGCCAAGTATTGGCGCATCGGGGCGTTGCATCAAGTTAAATGCGTTTCACGTGGCCCCGGTCAAACCGGGGCCGACAGGGATCAGATACTATCAAGCAGGCCTTCACCAGCCGAGACCTCACAGACACCGGGGTTTTCTTCCAGATTCATCGCCACAACCTTGCCGTCTTCAACCAGCATTGCATAGCGTTTGGAGCGTGCAATCAGGCCTACGGGCGGGGCGTCGAAATCCATGCCGATGGCCTTGGTAAACTCGGACGCTGCATCGGCCAGCATGGTCAGCCCGGCCGCTGTTGCACCGGTGCTTTCTCCCCAGGCGCCCATCACGAAAGGGTCGTTGACCGAGATACAGATGATTTCTTCTACACCCTTGGCATCGAACTGGTCCTTGGTCCGCATGAAGCTTGGTACATGAGCGGTTGTGCAGGTTCCGGTGAACGCACCGGGTACAGCGAAGATCACAACCTTGCGCCCTTTGGTCTTGTCTGAAATCCGAACCTCCTCGGGGCCTTCGGCACCCATCTGGATCAGCGTGGCCTCGGGCAGCATGTCACCTGTTGCAATCATTTTTACGCTCCTGTCATTTGGATTTGCAGAGTCGGGCTTTGCCGCAATATAGGTGGTCGAAACAAAGTAACCACGTGAATTCTGCAGGGTGAGCGAAACATGAGCCATATTGTCGTGATCGGGGCAGGGCAGGCCGGTGCTTCTTTGGTAGCACGGCTGCGCAAGGACGGGTTCGAAGGTGACATCACCCTGATCGGAGCCGAGCCGCATTTGCCCTACCAACGCCCGCCCTTGTCCAAGGCCTATCTGCTGGGCGAGATGGAGCTGGAGCGCCTGTTCCTGCGGCCCGAGAGCTTCTATGCCGAAAACAACATCACCCTACGGTTGGGTCAACGTGTGACGGCGATTGATCCAAAGGCCAAGACGGTGATCCTCGGCGATGAGGTGATCACCTATGATGAACTGGCGCTGACCACTGGTTCCGACCCACGCCGCCTGCCCGCAGCGATCGGGGGCGATCTTGAGGGTGTCCATGTGGTGCGAGATCTCGCCCATATCGACGAGATGGAACCTCGGGTATCGGATGGCGCCCGCGCACTGATCGTTGGTGGCGGCTATATCGGGCTTGAAGCCGCCGCCGTTTGTGCCAAGCGCGGGGTCAGGGTGACCTTGGTCGAGATGGCCGACCGCATCCTTCAGCGTGTCGCGGCCAAAGAGACAAGCGACTACTTTCGCACGCTGCACACCGAATACGGGGCCGACATTCGTGAGGGCGTCGGGTTGGATCGTCTGGTTGGTGAAAGTGGCAAGGTGACGGGCGCCGTCCTGACCGATGGCACCCAACTTGAGGTGGATTTTGTTGTCGTCGGCGTCGGCATCGCGCCGTCGACTCAACTGGCTGAAATGGCCGGGTTAGAGCTGGATAACGGCATCAAGACCGACGCCCATGGCCGCACCTCAGATCCGTCGATATGGGCGGCGGGCGATTGCGCGTCGTTCCCGCATGGCGAAGGCCGTATCCGCCTGGAAAGCGTGCCAAACGCGATCGATCAGGCCGAAATCGTGGCCCAGAACATGCTGGGCGCAGCTAAGGATTACACCGCAACACCTTGGTTCTGGTCCGATCAGTATGACGTCAAGCTGCAGATCGCCGGGCTGAATACCGGCTATGACCGTGTGGTGACTCGCAAGGGTGAGGGCGCGACGGTGTCCTTCTGGTACTACAAGGGAGATCAGCTGATCGCGGTCGACGCGATGAATGACCCGCGCGCCTATATGGTTGGCAAACGCCTGATTGATGCGGGCAAGACCGCTGATCCGGCTGTTGTTGCCGACCCAGAAGCGGACCTGAAACCGCTGCTCAAAGCGTGAGGATCATCGCCGGAGACTTCCGGGGCCGGGCTCTGACTTCGGTTGGCAAAGGCGATGCCGGTGCGCATCTTCGCCCGACCACTGACCGGGTAAGGGAAAGCCTGTTCAACGTTTTAAATCATCAGATCGACTTCGACGGCTTGCAGGTTCTCGACCTGTTTGCGGGCACCGGTGCATTGGGACTTGAAGCGCTGTCTCGCGGCGCGTCCCACGTCACGTTTGTCGATGATGGGAGGGTCGCGCAGGGTCTGATCCGCAAGAATATCGCCCTGACCGGAAGCGCCAGCCAGACCACTTTGATCCGGCGGGATGCGACCCGTTTGGGCGAAAACCCGGGCACTGTTTGTGATCTGGTTTTTCTGGATCCGCCTTACGGAAAAGCTCTGGGTCAAAGGGCACTGGCCGCGGCTACCCAAGGTGGTTGGTTGTCTGATGACGCTCTGATCGTCTGGGAAGAAAGCACCCCCATGCTCGCGCCCGAGGGCTTCACGCTGCACGACGCGCGGAAATATGGCGACACGCATATCTCGCTGATGTGGCGCACAGGGGGCTGAGATGCACGATCTGGTTATCTTTGATTGCGACGGCGTTCTGGTCGATAGCGAGGTTTTGTCCAATCAGGTCATGGTCGACAATCTCGCTGGCCATGGTCTGCACTTGTCCTTAGCCGAATGCATGTCCCTGTTTGTCGGCGGCACCATGACCGGTGTGCGCGACAAGGCGCGCGAGCTGGGGGCTGATCTGCCGGATGACTGGACTGATCAAATCTATGCGGAAATCTACGAGACGCTGAAAGCAGGCACGCCTCTGGTCGCGGGTATCCGTGAATTGCTGACGCAACTGGATGCAAGCGACATTCCCTATTGTGTCGCCTCAAATGGGCGGCCTGAGAAAATGAAGATTACTTTGGGCCAGAATGGTCTTTGGGAGCGTTTTCAAGATGTGATGTTTTCGGCGCAGGTGCTTGGAACGGGCAAGCCCGACCCGACCCTGTTCCTGACCGCTGCCCAGCATTTCGGCGCAACGGTGCCGGTTGTGATCGAAGACAGCGAAAACGGTGTCACCGCAGCAATGCGCGCCAATATGCGCTGCCTGGGCTATGCGGCCCATGATGATGGTGCGCGATTGGAAGAACTAGGGGCCGAAGTGTTCTCCGACATGTTACATGCGCCCAAGCTTTTGGGACTTTGAGCCATAAACGTGTTATGCTTGGTCCATGGACCGCGCTATCACACCTCCGCTCTGGGCTTTTTCGAAAGACGCCGACACCACAACTGGGCCTCCGCCCAAACCGATGCGCGCGCCGGTGTTCATTCACGACGCGGTCATCCCGTGGCGGGATGAAACCTTGCTACTGAAGCTACTACGCGATCAGGCGACCGATCAGGACGAATAGGTCGGGTGATATTTGCCGCCCGGTGACAAGGTGAAAATCTCAACCCCATCTGCGGTCACACCGACCGAATGCTCGAACTGCGCCGACAGCGATTTGTCGCGGGTCACGGCAGTCCAGTCATCGGACAGTGTCTTGGTTTCAGGACGCCCCAGATTGACCATCGGCTCGATGGTAAAGAACATGCCCTCTTCCAACACAGCTCCGGTACCCGGACGACCATAGTGCAGGACATTTGGTGGCGCGTGGAACACCCTGCCCAGACCGTGGCCGCAGAAATCGCGTACAACGCTCATCCGATGCGCCTCGACATAGGCCTGAATGGCGTGGCCGATATCGCCGAAGGTATTGCCCGGCTTGACCATCTCGATACCCTTGAACAGCGCGTCGTGGGTCACCTGAATCAGCCGTTCGGCCTTGCGCGGCAATTTACCCGCCACATACATGCGCGACGTATCACCGAACCAGCCATCAACGATGACGGTCACGTCGATATTCAGAATGTCGCCATCCTTCAGCTTTTTGTCACCCGGAATGCCGTGACAGACCACGTGGTTCACGCTGATGCAGCTGGCGTGCTGATAACCCTTGTAACCAATGGTTGCCGATTCCGCGCCTGCATCCTCGACCATCTGAGTGATCAGCCCGTCAATCGCACCGGTGGTCTGGCCGACAAAAACATGTTCAGCAATGTCATCCAATATCCGCGCAGCCAGCGCCCCTGCCGCATGCATGCCGGCAAAGTCACTCTGTTCATAGATGCGGATACCGTCTTTGGTCAGACGGCCACGATGTTCTTTCATCGGTGCGGGACTCCAAATATTTCACGCAGCACTTCTTTTACGCTGCTTGTGCAGAAAGTACCAGAGGGCTCGGTTTTCAACTAGTAAATAGGGTCTATCAAAGAAGTTTCTAGCCCGCGCCCCATTGCCGAGCGGGCTCAACCCAGACGCCTTCGGGCGTGATCCGAGTTCCAACGACAAAGCGTTCAACCCCTATCGCTGCCTCAAACGCCGCCGCATAGGCTGGGTCAATATCATCGGCCAGTGCAAACCGATCGCAATCGGTCCTTTGCACCAGATAAAGCATGATCGCCCGATGGCCCTGTACGGCCATCTTTGCCAGTTCGCCCAAATGTTTGGTGCCGCGTGCGGTGACGCTGTCGGGAAACTCGGCGAGGCCCGCTTGGCGTGAGAGGGTGACGCTTTTGACCTCGACATAAGCATCGGGTAGGCCCGGCCCGGTCAGTAGGAAATCGATACGGCTGTTTTCACCGTATTTGACCTCGGGGCGCACGGTTTCATAGGCGGCCAGCTCGGGGATTTCACGCGCCTCGAGCGCCAACCGAAGCGCCTTGTTGGGGACTGATGTGTCGACCCCTGTGAAATGCCCGTTCTCATGATCGACCAGCCGCCAGCCGTATTTCAGCTTTTTCTTCGGATCGTCGTTGGGCTCCAGCCAGATTTTCTCACCCGGTTCTGCCAGCCCCATCATTGAGCCCGGATTGGCGCAATGGGCTGTCACCTCGCGCCCGTCTTCCAGCCTGCAGTCTGCCAGAAAGCGTTTGTAGCGGCGGATCAGTCGAGCGGGGACAAGGGGGGTTTCAAATCGCATGGCCAAGGGCCTATACCTGCCCTAACGGTCGATCAAGAGGGAGGGCGCGTCATGGCCAATCCAACCGCTGCAATGTTGGTGATCGGGGATGAGATCCTCTCGGGCCGCACCCGCGATGCCAATATGCATTATCTGGCTGGAGAGCTGACCAAACACGGCATTGACCTGAAAGAGGTGCGCATTGTCAGCGATGATGCACCCGCGATTAAGGCAGCCGTAAGGGCGCTATCAGAGGCCCATGACCATGTGTTTACCAGTGGTGGTATTGGTCCGACCCATGACGACATCACCGCTGACTGCATCGCCCGTGCCTTTGGCGTGCATATCGATGTTCGCGACGACGCGCGTGCATTGCTTGAGGCGCATTACGAGAAATCCGGGCTGGAGCTGAACGACGCTCGCCTGCGCATGGCGCGTATTCCGGAAGGGGCTGAATTGATCGACAACCCGGTCTCGACCGCGCCCGGCTTTACCATCAACAACGTCCATGTCATGGCCGGGGTGCCTTTGGTTTTTCAGGCCATGGTTGCAAGTGTTCTGCCTTCGCTCATCGGAGGTAGCCCGCTTTTGTCGCAGACGCTGCGTGTGGATCGGGGTGAAGGCGATATTGCAGCAACTTTGGCCGCACTGGCCAAAGACTTCGGCGATCTTTCGATCGGCTGTTATCCGTTTCAGACGAATGGTGTCTTCGGAGCCAACGTCGTCGTGCGCGGCACCGAGGGTGGACGGATCGATGCCGCCATGACCCGCCTTGCGAAAGAGATCGAGCTTTGAATCCCGATTGGGCCGCCGTTGTCGATGGCACATGGCCTGCCGCCGGCTATCAAACGCAAGGCCCATTTCGACTGCGGCAAGGACAGGGCGGAGGATCACGCGTCTCTGCCGCCAATCGCACCGGGGACGTCACCAGCGCCGATATCGATGCGGCCGAAAGCGCCATGCAGGCGATGGGTCAAAAACGCATCTTCTGCCTGCGGCCCGGAGATGAGGCGCTGGATGCAATGCTTGCGCAACGCGGCTACGACATCCTTGATCCGGTCAATATTTATTCCTGCCCGGCGCAGCAGTTGACCGATATCCCGATCCCGCGCGTGACTGTTTTCAACATCTGGGAACCGCTGGCCATCATGCGTGAGATCTGGGCGCAGGGCGGTATCGGCCCCGAACGGATTGCGATCATGTACCGGGCACCGGGTCCAAAGACCGGCCTTTTGTTGCGCCACAGCGATCAGCCCGCAGGAACCGGCTTCGTGGCGATCCATGACGGTATCGCGATGGTTCACGCGCTGGAAATCCTGCCGGATCACCGCCGCAAGGGGTTGGGCCAGTGGGCCATGCGCGCCGCGGCCTTTTGGGCGCTGGACAATGGCGCCGAGACGCTTAGCGTGATCTGTACCAAGGCGAACGCGGGGGCCAATGGCCTCTACCACTCGCTTGGGATGAAGATCGTCGGAGAATACCACTATCGCCAGCGCGTCTGAGGAGGACGAATTGACCAAACAGGACATGCCCACTGCCCTGGATCTGCCAATGGTGGACCCACTACCGTCAGAGACGCAGAAATACTTTGATATCTGTGTTGAGAAACTGGGAATGGTGCCGAATGTCCTGCGCGCCTATGCCTTCGATATCGACAAGCTGAATGCCTTCACTTCGATGTATAATGATCTGATGCTGGCCGATAGCGGGCTGACCAAGCTGGAACGCGAGATGATTGCGGTCGTGGTGTCCTCGATCAACAAATGCTTCTACTGCCTCGTGGCTCATGGCGCTGCGGTGCGGCAGCTTTCGGGCGATCCGCAGCTGGGTGAGATGCTGGTCATGAACTACCGCGTCGCCAAATTGGACGCGCGCCAACGTGCAATGCTGGATTTCGCATCCAAGATGACCACCGCCAGCACCACAATCGAAGAGCCCGATCGCCAGCTTTTACGCGATGTCGGGTTTTCGGATCGCGATATCTGGGACATTGCCAATGTCACCGGTTTCTTCAATATGACCAACCGCGTGGCCAGTGCCACTGCCATGGTCCCGAACCCAGAGTATCACGCGCAGTTCCGATGATCCGTTTCCTGTTCCTTAGCCTCCTTTTGGCCGTGCCTGTGCAGGCGCAGGAACTGACGTTGCCCGCCAGCGCCCGGCAGATTTCGGATCGCACCAGTGCATTGGACAGCTACGACCTGCCAACCGGCGTGTTTGCCGACGGCGCGGTTCCATCCCGCACTGTCGAAGGGCGTGTCGAGCGGCTAACATGGCGTCTGCAGGCCGGCTCCAGCACGACGCTGCAAATTCTTGCACCGCTTCGGGATCAGCTTCAGGCGCAAGGTTTCGAGATCGCGTTTGAATGCGAGGCACGCAATTGTGGCGGGTTCGATTTCCGCTTTGGCACCGAAGTGGTGCCGACGCCTGACATGTATGTGGCGATCCACGATTACCGTTTTCTATCCGCCTCCCGCGGTGACGAAGTGCTGAGCCTGCTGGTCAGCCGCAACCCGCCGGATGGCTATGTGCAGATGATCCGGGTGACCCCGCAAGGTACGCAGCCTGCGCAGCCACTTGTGATCGAGGAAACCGTTGAGGGCCCTGCCGGGTTGCTAAACGATCTCAGCAGTACCGGGCATGTCATCCTTGATGACCTGCACTTTCGCACCGGCGAAGTCGCGCTGGGCGAAGGGCCGTTTGCCTCGCTGGCGCTGCTTGCGGGCTATTTGGCCGACAATCCTTCGACCCGTTTGGCGCTGGTAGGACACACGGATGATACGGGCGCATTGCAGGCCAATATTGCGGTCAGCACCAAACGGGCGGAAGCCGTGCGTGCGCGGCTGATCGAAGCGCACGGTGTTGCCGCCGACCGGATCGAGGCGCAGGGCGTAGGCTATCTTGCGCCCATTACTTCTAACGCTACGCCCGAGGGCCGCGATCTCAATCGCCGGGTCGAGGCGGTGTTGCTGGTCAACTAGCAGGCGCGAGCACCGCGGACGCCCTGTGTCCCTCTTGCCCTGATGGCGCGGCCTGATGCACACTTGCAGCTAATCGGTGCGTCTGTCTTGCCATCAGGCCTGTTGGCAGGCAGTCCCACCAGTCACCATGCTTTGGGAGGAATGCGTCATGGCATCCAAAACCGAAGATACCACTCCGCCGGATAACACGGTCCCACAGCAATCCATACCCGAGGTCAACAGGCTGACGGCCGAGGATATTACGGCATCGCTGAAGGCCGGGTTTTCCGACTTCCTCGCACACCCGGTCATGAGCGGCTTTTTCGGCCTGTTCTACGCAGTTTTCGGCATCCTGTTCGTTTGGTGCCTGGTCGGGCTTGGCAAGATCTGGATGATCATTCCTGCCGCCGTAGGCTTTCCGCTGGTTGCCCCATTTGCGGCCGCCGGGCTTTATGAAATGTCCCGTAGGATGCAGAAAGGGGAAAGCTTCGGTTGGTCCGAAATCCTCAGCGTCATGGCCCATCAACGCAAGCGCGAGATGGGTTGGATGGCCTTTGTCACCCTGTTCATTTTCTGGGTATGGACCTACCAAATCCGCCTTTGGCTGGCGATCATCCTGCAAAAGGCGTCCTTCTCGGATTTCGAAGGGTTCATGAACACCATCTTCTTCACACCGCAAGGCTGGACCTTTCTGGCGGTCGGCACCTGTATCGGCGCTTTTTTGTCGGCGGTCCTGTTCTCGGTGACTGTGGTGGCCATGCCCATGCTTCTGGATCGGGAAACCAACTTTGTTTCCGCCATGCTCACGTCCATTCGCGTGGTCGCTGAAAGCCCGGTGGTAATGCTCAGTTGGGCGGCGATCATCTCGGTCACCATGCTGTTGTCGCTGGTTCCGGCGTTTCTGGGGTTGATCTTCACGCTGCCAATCCTGGGCCACACCACGTGGCACCTGTATCAGCGGGCCGTATCACCAGAGACTAACTGATGCATCGCTAGACAAAAAAAGACCCGTGCTATTCAGCACGGGCCGTTTAGGTGCCACAGGGAGAATTCTACCAATCCATCGGACCCTTTTCGGCAAAGGACTCGACAAGAAAATCAATGAAAGCCCGCACCTTGGGCTGGGTGAACCGGCCCGGCGGGTAGACCGCATAGACGCCCTGAACCTCATCCGGCAGCGATGGCATGGCGTCTACCACCTCGCCCGATTTCAGTGCTTCGGCATATAGATAGCTGGGCAGATGCGCGATCCCAAGCCCCGAGATCGCGGCGTTCAGCAGCGACTGCCCATCATTTACGCTCAGCCAGCCAGCAGTGCGGACCTGACGCTTCTCGCCCGAAGGCGCCGTCAGCTTCCACACGCTGCCCGAGGATTGGCTGGAGTAATGCAGCAGTTTGTGTTCGTTCAGATCGTCGATCTTCTGCGGGCGTCCGAACTGCTCGATATATCTCGGCGACGCGACCATGCGTTTCACTGTTTCGGTCAGCTTACGGGCGCGCAGCGTGCTGTCTTCCAGCTCGCCAATGCGCACGGCCACGTCAAAGCCTTCGGAAATCAGCTCAACATAGCGGTTGTTCAGAACCATGTTCACGGTGATGTCCGGATAGGCCGATAGGAAGTCCGACAGGACCGGCGACAGGTGATTGACGCCAAAATCTGTTGCCACAGAGATCCGCAGCAGACCAGAAGGCGCAGATTGCATCGAAGTCACCAGCGCATCCGCTTCGCCTGCGTCGTTCAGCACGCGACGGGCGCGATCATAATAGGCCAACCCGATCTCGGTTGGCGAAACCCGGCGCGTTGTCCGGTTCAAAAGCCTTGCCCCCAACCGCGCCTCAAGGCTCGAGACGTGTTTAGACACGGCTGATTTGGAGATGCCCATTTTCTTGGCCGCGTCGGTGAAACCACCCTGGTCCACCACGTTGGAAAAGGCCTCCATTTCAGTTAGTCGATCCATTCTCGTTCCCCAGGTCTTCCGTTCGTTGTCTCTTTATCGCGATCAATCTGGGCAAGAACTGGGCAGACATGGGATAATATCAGGGTTTTGAATCGGATCGTTTGCAACTAGGAAACGCCCGGGCCTATATGCCGCGGACCATGCCTTTCGATACAAAACCCCGTTTTCTGGACTTTTTTCCAATCGTGCTATGATGAGAATGGCATTTTTGTGACCACGGAGGAGACTATGAAAGCCCTATTTGCTGTCATTACCCTGTGTCTGACCGCCAGCCTCGTGTGGGCCGGAGGGGAAACACCATCGAATCCAGATGCGAAGGTCTATTTCGTCAACCTGTCTGACGGTGACACCGTGCAATCACCTGTGACCGTAGTCTTTGGCCTCAGCGGTATGGGCGTTGCCCCTGCAGGAACCGACAAGGAAAATACAGGGCACCATCACCTCCTGATTGATCGCCCACCACTTGGGCAGGGAGAAGACGGTGCGGACGAACTGTCATACGGTCTGCCCGCAGACGACAATCACATACATTTCGGTGGCGGTCAGACCGAGGTGACTTTGGAACTTGCTCCGGGTGAGCATACTTTGCAGCTGGTGCTTGGGGATGCAGGCCACGTCCCTCATGCGACGCCCATTGTGTCCGAGGTGATTACGATCACGGTGGAGTAACAATTCACCTTCGCCGCAAAACACGATTATGCGGCGGCAGGCATCAGGAAAATATCGCGGGCAAGCTGCGTGTTGAGACGGTCCGCAGAATACCATTGGTTGAGTACTGACATGGCCATCAGGTCGGAATTTTCCTGTGCGAAACTCTTAAAGTCAGTAGCTTGCGTGTTGGCCAGCCGCTCTGCGATCACGCTCATGAATGCGTAGGTGATTGTCAGATTGAACTTGTCCGGTGCGCCTGCGTTCGCTGCTAACGCGCGAATTCCCTTGGCGTAGATCGCTGCGGCATCGATAAAGTCATACTTGCGTAGCAGGTCATAAGCGACTTGCACATGTTTGGCGTGTCCGAACGTTGCGTTGTCGATTGCGTGTGCTTCAAATGCGATGGTGACGTCGGCGTATCGCGATGCGCTCATTCTTCATCCTCCTTGAAACGGTGGCTGTCTTCAGCTGTCCAATCGAAGTCGTAGACACTTTTGAGCTGTTTGATCTTCTTCAGCGTCTCTTCAGAGAAGGCTGGCTTGTTCTCAAAGCTGTGCAGCGCGATGCCCTCAATCAGGTCGCCAAGGGTCATGTCCAGCGATTCTGCCAGCCCTTTGAGAACTTTCAGAAGCCGCTTCTCGATTCGAATTCCTGTTTGGGTGCGTTCTATTTTCTGACTCATGTTGTACATATGTATATTGATAACAACTGAGTCAAGGAAAACGAAAAAAGCCGCCTCTTCCGGGGCGGCTTTCTCCAGCGCACTGGCATTACAACGTCAGAACGCTGCCGCCAGACGTGTGCCCTGATTGATCGCACGTTTGGCGTCCAGCTCAGCTGCCACATCTGCGCCACCAATCACATGCGGGGTCATTCCACGTTCGATCAGCTCATCCGCCAGCGACCGGTCCGAGACCTGCCCGGCACATAGGACGATCGACTCGGCTGCGATGACGGTTGGATCATCGCGGGTTTCGCCAAAGCTGACATGCAGGCCGTCCTCGTCGATGCGCTCATAATTCACACCACCAACGAAACTGACGTCCTTCATCTTTAATGTCGCGCGGTGGATCCAGCCCGTTGTCTTTCCCAGCCCCTTGCCGTGACGCTGTGCCTTGCGCTGCAGCAGCGTGACCTGCCGTGCTGGTGCTTCGGGCTGCGGGCCCTCGGGGGCCAGGCCCGAGCGGTGTTCTGCGGGGTCGGTCACGCCCCATTCCTTCATCCACAATGGAAGGTCCGTGGTTGGGCTGTGACCGTCTTCCAGCAGGAATTCGGAGACATCGAACCCGATGCCTCCGGCCCCGATCACGGCGACGGTGCTGCCGACCTCGGCCTTGTCGCGCAGCACGTCGATGTAGCTGAGCACATTGTCCCGATCCTGGCCGGGAATCTGTGGATCACGAGGAGTGACACCGGTGGCGATGACCACCTCATCATAACCGATCAGATCATCTGCGCTGACTTCGCGGTTCAGTTCGACCGTCACGCCTAGGTCGTCCATCATGGTGCGATACCAGTCGACCAGTCCCCAGAACTCTTCTTTCCCTGGCACCTGTTTGGCCATGTTCAACTGCCCGCCTATCTCGGCGGCGCGATCAAACAGGGTTACATCATGGCCGCGCTGGGCAGCTGTCATCGCGGTGGACAAACCTGCAGGGCCAGCGCCGACAACGGCCACTGTCTTGCGTGTCTCGGTCTTGCCGATCACCAATTCGGTCTCATGACAGGCGCGCGGATTGACCAGGCATGAGGTCAGCTTGCCGCTGAAAGTGTGGTCCAGACAGGCCTGATTGCATGCGATACACGGCGCGATCTTCGCGGCCTCATCCGCAATCGCCTTGTTCACGAAATCCGCGTCGGCCAGCATGGGCCGCGCCAGAGACACCATATCGGCGCAACCGGTCGATAGAACTTCTTCGGCAACCTCAGGCGTGTTGATCCGGTTCGAGGTGATCACCGGGATGCCGACCTTACCCATCAGCTTCTTGGTAACCCACGCAAACGCTGCACGGGGAACGCTGGTAGCAATCGTCGGAATCCGCGCCTCATGCCAACCGATACCGGTGTTGATGATCGTTGCCCCGGCCTGCTCAATCCGCTGCGCAAGTTCAACGACTTCGTCATGGGTCGACCCATTGGGCACAAGATCAATCATCGAAAGGCGATAGATGATGATGAAATCGCTCCCCACGGCTTCCCGCGTGCGGCGCACCACCTCGATAGGCAGACGCATCCTGTTCTCGTATGACCCACCCCAGCGATCCTCGCGCTTGTTGGTGTGGGTCACGAGGAACTGGTTCAGGAAATACCCCTCGGAGCCCATGATCTCGACCCCGTCATAGCCCGCCTTCTGGGCCAGAACAGCCGCGTTGACGATGTCGCTGATTTGCTTCTCGATACCCTCTTCGTCCAACTCATGCGGCGGAAACGGAGAAATTGGGGATTTCACCGGGCTGGGGGCCACGCATTTCGGACCATAGGCATAGCGCCCCGCATGCAGAATCTGCATCGCGATCTTGCCGCCTGCCTCATGCACACGTTTGGTCACAATGGAATGGTTCGCCACCTCTTCATCATTGGTCATCATCGAGGCCCCGGGCAGCACCGAGCCCTCAAGGTTCGGGCCAATCCCACCCGTCACCATCAAAGCAACACCACCGCGCGCGCGATCCGCGTAGAACTCGGCGACACGGATCCAGTCGCCGGTCTCTTCCAGACCGGTATGCATCGAGCCCATCAGCACGCGGTTCTTCAACGTGGTAAAACCCAGATCCAGCGGGGCCAACATGTTTGGGTACGCAGTCATGGCAAACTCTCCCTCCCGACTTTGACCGTCAGATTGACCTTCGCGTCACCTTTGTCACGCGAAACCTAACGTCATTCCCTTTGCCTTTACTGCGGCGCTTGCTAGAGACGCAGCAAAGCTTAATCAAGAGGCCGCGCATGACCCCTGATGAAATCGCCAAACTGCCCTATCGCCCCTGCGTGGGACTGATGTTGATGAATGCCGAGGGTCTGATCTTTGTCGGTCAGCGCAATGATCGCCACAAGGACGCCTGGCAGATGCCTCAGGGCGGCGTGGACAAGGGCGAAGACCCTTGCGATGCGGCCCTGCGCGAGCTTTGGGAAGAAACTGGAGTGACCGCTGATCTTGTGGAAATCATCGCCGAGACCGACGGCTGGCTGCCCTATGACCTACCGCATGACATTGTGCCGAAAATCTGGAAGGGCCGGTATCGCGGGCAGGAGCAGAAATGGTACCTGATGCGGTTTCTGGGCCGGGATGATCAGATCGACATCGCCACCGAGCACCCCGAGTTCACCCATTGGAAATGGCAGACCACGACGCGGCTGGTCGATGAGATCGTGCCGTTCAAAAAGGACGTCTACCAGCAGGTGCTTTCTGCGTTTCAGCCGCATCTCGGGTAGTTCGGGTTAGGAACCAAGCGCCGTAATCACCGCTTTGGCCAGCGGCAGCGGGGAATAACCGGTATCGGACGGTGTAAGCCCCAATCGCACGATCACCAAATCACGCGAAGGGAATATCCCGACCGATTGCCCATCATGTCCGGCCATCCAGACTGCATCTTCGAACGGGGGTTCTCCACCCGGCACGTCGCGCCACAAGTGACCTTTGGCATATGCCCCGCCCGAGACAGCAACCGGTTCGAACATCCAGTCAGTGAACCTTTCGGGCAGAATTTGCTGCCCTTCCCATGTGCCGCCCTGCAGCAGGAATTGCCCATATCGTGCCCAATCCCGCGCTGTGGCGTACATATAGCTTGAGCCGACAAAGGTGTCAGAAACATCAGTTTCAAGTATGGCCGAGGTCATGCCCAGTGGCAGCAGGAGTGCGCGCTGCGGATAGGACAAGCTGTCATCTTTGATCTGATCCTGCCAGACCCGCGCCAAGACGGTGGATGTGCCCGACGAATAGTTGAATTCAGTATTTGGCTCAGCCTCGGCCTCAAGCGAAGTGACAAACCCCGCCATGTCGTCGCTCAGATATAACATCCGAGTCACGTCCGAGACGTCACCATAGCCTTCGTTCCATCGCAGGCCGCTGGACATGGTCAACATATCCTCGACGGTAATGTGTTGCCGGTTGTCCTCTGCCCAATCGGGAAATGAGTCGACCAGTGTATCCGTCAACTTCATCTGACCGGATTTTATCAGCGTTCCAATCAATCCAGAGGTTATGGTTTTGGTCATTGACCAGCCCAGAAGAGGGGTATTTTCGTCGAATCCATCCGCATAAGCCTCACCAATGATCCGGCCATCATGCACCACAACTACGGCGCGGAAGCCCTCTCCCAGAATGGTCGGGTCCGACAGAACCATTGCCAATTTGGAGTTCTGCGTTGGGGCCACTGTGGTGCCTTCCGGCCAAAGTGCATCAGACAGCGCGGGCAGAGTGTTTAGCTGGGCGTTGACCGGTTGGGCCTCATGCGTATTCGCACATCCCAGCCCCTCGCGATATTGGCTGGTCGCAGGGGCGAAGATCCCGAGTAGCTTTGCGGATACTGATTGCGCCTCGGGGTCTACCGAGACCGAGACGTGTTTCAGCAACGGATGCCCGGGCGCCTGCACATCAACCGCCAGTACCTCCTGCGCATCCCGCCTGGCGATGAACACGTTAGAACAGACGATCTTGGCAGAATAGTTGGTCCCGACTCGCAACAGGTCGGGCGGAGAGATCAGCAGGTACCCAACGCCTGCCACAAGCCCCAACGCCAATGTTCCTGCGGTGATCCTGAGTGCTCTGCCCAACATGAATTGGCTCCCCCCTTACATCCAAAATAAGGGTAGCCATTCCGAAATGTGACGCACCAGCGTTACGTTGCGTTTCGCGGGATCAGAGCAATCCCTCAGCCCGCAGCAATTCCTGCATATTCGCCTCGGGCCGGGGGCCGATATGGCTGATGACTTCGCGTGCGCAGACGTTGCCAATTTTTGCGCAGGTCTCGTAATCGCGGCCCGTCGCCATGCCGAACAGGAATCCGGCGGCGAATTGATCGCCCGCGCCGGTCGCGTCCACCGGTACGACCTTTTCAACCGGTACATCGATGCGCGCGTTGCCGTTCAGAACAGTCACCCCGTCGCCCGACCGGGTGCAAACGACCAGAGGGCAAATCTCGGCCGTTTTCGCCAGCGCCTCCTCAAGATCGTCGGTTTCGAACAGCGATTTGATCTCGGCCTCGTTGCCGATTACAAAATCCAGCTCATTCTCGATCAGCAGCAGGAAATCGACCCGGTGCCGTTCTACACAGAACGGGTCAGAAATGGCGATGCCCGCCTTGCCGCCACCCTTATGGCAGTTGCGCGCGGCTTCAAGGAACGCGGCTTTGCCCTTTTCCTTGTCGAACAGATAGCCCTCGAGGAACATGATCTGGCTGTTGCCCGCGACGTCTTCCGAGACATCCCGAGAAGACAGCTCGGACGAAATACCCAGATAGGTGTTCATCGACCGCTCGCCATCTGGTGAGACAAAGATCATTGAACGCGAGGTCGGCAGCTCGCCCCCCGGCACCGGCGGGTTCACGAAATCCACCCCATCCTCGTTCATCGCATCCGCATAGAACCGCCCCAGCGCATCATCATGCACCCGCCCGATAAACGCCGAATCCAGACCCAGTGCACCCGCACCCGCAATGGTATTGGCAACCGAGCCGCCCGGCGTCTGCACCCGGCCTTCCATCGAGGCGTACAGTACCTCGCCGCGTTCCTGTTCGATCAGCTGCATGATGCCCTTTTCGATGCCCATCAGCTCAAGGAAACTGTCATCGGCTTGGGAAATCACGTCCACAACGGCGTTTCCGATGCCGGTCAGTTGGTAGGTTTTCATAGAGTCTTGTCCTCAAATTCGCAGAGATCGCGGATGATACAGGTAGGGCACTGCGGTTTGCGTGCCTTGCAGTGATAGCGGCCATGCAGGATCAGCCAGTGATGCGCATGCAGCTGAAAGTCGGTCGGTATGTTGTCTTCGATGGCGCGTTCGACGGCGTCCACATTCTTGCCCGGGCAGATGCCGGTGCGGTTGCCGACGCGAAAGATATGCGTGTCCACGGCCTGCGCCGGATATCGCCACCACATGTTTAGGACAACATTGGCTGTCTTGCGCCCCACACCCGGTAGCGATTGAAGCGCCGCGCGGGAGTTGGGCACCTCACCGCCATAGTCTTCGACCAGAATGCGACTCAGCTTGATTACGTTCTTGGCCTTCTGGCGGAACAGGCCGATGGTCTTGATATGTTCGATCAGACCTTCTTCGCCCAGATCCAGCATCTTCTGTGGCGTGTCGGCGATCTTGAATAGCGCGCGCGTAGCCTTGTTGACGCCGGCATCGGTCGCCTGCGCTGACAGTGCGACGGCAAC
Source organism: Ruegeria sp. CJ6 (assembly GCF_056536665.1). Classification (NCBI taxonomy): domain Bacteria; kingdom Pseudomonadati; phylum Pseudomonadota; class Alphaproteobacteria; order Rhodobacterales; family Roseobacteraceae; genus Ruegeria; species Ruegeria sp. CJ6. The sequence continues at coordinate 113,546 of NZ_JBQFQB010000002.1, forward strand.
GACCAGAGTATAGACGTTTACATGCTCCAACTCGCCCTTGGGTTCAGGGTCGGCGTCGTGAAAACGCGTAAAGATCTCGCGGATCTTGTGGTATCCGATTTGTTTGGCCATCCGAGCCTTAATGCCCTGCCAGACAAGCGGTCGCAATTGAAAAGGTGCGTTTTGATTTTGCCTAGGCGCGGGTCTTGGTCGATTTATCCCTATGCCTCACTTCTGCAGTCGGAAATCCACCCCCGCCGTTGCAAGTTGATCCCTGATCCCCTGCCACCGGTTCGGATCAGCCGCCAGAACGGCTGCCGAATTGATCTGAACCCGGTATCCTCGATTGAGCGCGCCCTGCGCGGTCTTATTCACGCAATGACACCCGTCCAACCCTGTCAGAACCAGCGTTCCGATCCGTTTGTCTCGCAGGAACTGTTCAAAACCCGGCGAAGAAAAGGCGTCACCTACGGATTTTACAAACTCGGCATCGGGATTCAGCGCAAGACGCGGATCCAACCCAACTCCGTCGGAACCTGCGTTGCCGCGCCCCTGATTGAACCACCCGTTCAGCAAGTTCGCCAGCCGTCCCTTGAATTCATGACGGATGGCAATCACGGACCAGTCAGACTGGCGGGCGCTGTCCGTCGTTGACCGGATCGTCGACAAGGCACCTTCAATTTGTGCGTCATCCCAGGTGGGTATCGAGGTAAAATCTGTTTGCATATCGATCACCAGCAGCGCCGTTTCAGGCCGCGATGCCAGGTCTATTTTGGCTCCGGTTGTCGGAGTGCCAATCTTTCGGATTTGCAAGAGGATGTACAACACGGCGATCATGATGCTTGCCGCCATTATCCAAAAGACGGTCATGTCAGGCCTCCTTGGCGAGTTCTGCGAAATAGCGGGTCAGGGCCAGCTGAACCTTGTGGTAGGCGGCAAGCTCTGACGCAGAAAAATCCTGTGCAAAGCGTGTCAGCTTGGCCATCTCATCCGCTCTGATTGCCGTGATCGTCTCTTCGCCCGCAGGGCTCAGCCGGTAGCAGTAGGTGCCTGCACGTTTGGGATTGGGCTGGCTTTCGATCAGCTGTGCACCCATCAACTCTTTTAAGATGCGCGAGACATATTGTCGTTTCAGCTGCAGCTCGGCGCATAGCACCGGGGCTGTCGCGCCGGGAGATAGCGACAGACCTTCCAAAAGGGCACGTTGCCCGACGGTCACGCCTTTGCGCTGGCTGCCCTGCTCAACTGCTGCCGTGATGTTCCGCAGCAAAGGCCGGGTGGCCTGAACTGCCTGATAAAGCTGATCCAACCTGTGTCCCATACCTGAATGGTAGGAGAAATCGATTTGATTCGTCAACTCAGTTGACAAGATAAAGCGCAGGTTCCGGGTCGCAAGATCGACAGGGGCAAGTTACTGTTCCTGTAACTGATGAGGTGACCGATGAACGTCCAGACAGCAGAAAGCGGATATCATTATAACGTCATGCGGCGCGCGATCGATTTGATCGATCAAGGCGGAGAGAGTCTCAGTCTTGATGAGTTGGCTCGCCAGATGGATATGAGCCCTGCCCATTTTCAGCGTCTGTTCTCACGCTGGACCGGGGTCTCACCGAAGCGATACCAGCAATACCTGACTCTCGGCCATGCCAAAGCTCTGTTGCACGAGCGTTTCACCACGCTGGAAACCGCTCATAATGTGGGGCTGTCCGGCAGTGGGCGGCTTCATGATCTGTTCCTGAAATGGGAATCCATGAGCCCGGGTGAATACGCCCGCAAAGGCGCAGGTCTCACGATCTACTGGGGCTGGTTCGAGTGCCCCTTTGGCCCTGCGCTGGTCATGGGAACTGACAAGGGAATCTGTGGAATCGCCTTTGGAGCCGAGACAGGCGAGGAGGCGGCGATGGAAGACATGATCTCTCGTTGGCCCAATGCTGATTTTGTCGAGGACCCGATGCGCCTGCGGCCTTGGGTGCTCAGCGCCTTCGGTGCGGCCAGCGACCGGTTGGAGCCGACCCCACTCTACCTGATCGGCTCACCACTGCAGATCAAGGTATGGGAAGCGCTGATGCACATCCCTTCGGGGCAGGTCACCACCTATTCCGAGATCGCGCAGCGGGTCGGCTCACCCCAAGCGGTGCGCGCCGTGGGCACCGCAGTTGGGCGCAACCCGGTCAGTTGGCTGATTCCCTGCCACCGTGCCTTACGCAAATCGGGCGGCCTGGGTGGCTACCACTGGGGACTGCCCGTCAAGCGCGCCATGCTGGCCTATGAGGCGGCGCAGGCCGACGCCTGATTGACATTCTGGCGCGTCGTTGCCATATGCACGGCAGGTTCGGGTCCCCTGCCGTTCGCGGCCTTAGGCTTTGGTGAAACCCGATTGAATCACATCTGTTGCCCTTTCCTGGCGCGCGGATGGCAATGCGAACCCCGTCCAGATTTCGCGCCCGTTTCAGGAAACGAGGCACACCATGACACATACTCAGAACATCGCTCCGGTTGCGGAGCTGAAAGAGCAGGCAAAACGCCTGCGCAAACGCCTGCTGGACGCCGGAGTGAAGCTATCACATAGCGAGGCGCTGGAACTGTTGGCGCATCAACTCGGTGCGCGGGATTGGAACACGTTGCACGCGATGGCAGGAAATCGAGTGCAGCTGCGCGTTGGTGACCGGGTTGAGGGCCGATATCTGGGTCAGCCCTTCACCGCCGAAATCCGCGGTCTGACCATGATTGGGGATGGCGGACATCGCCGGGTGACCCTTCAGTTCGACGTGCCCGTAGATGTGGTCCGGTTCGACAGTTTTTCGTCCCTTCGCCAGCGGGTGACAGGTGAGATTGGCTGGGATGGTCGATCCACCCGTCACACGTCGGACGGAGAGCCGCAGCTTATCGTCCGACCTGCGTAAGAAACAAAGCGAGGCACCCTAAGGTGCCTCACATTTTGATATTTCCAGACAGGGTTATTCGGCGGCCCAACCGCCAACGGCTTTGACCTCAAGGAAGTCCTCCAAGCCCCAAACCCCGCCTTCGCGGCCATTGCCGGACTGTTTCATCCCACCAAACGGGGACCCAGCGCTGCGCGACTGGCCGTTCATCTCAACCATGCCCGACCGCAAGACGCGAGCCATTCGGTTGGCGCGTGCACCGTCTTGGGTCTGAACATAATTGGTCAGCCCGTAAGGTGTGTCATTGGCAATCTCGATGGCTTCTTCTTCGGTGTCGAAGGGGATCATGGTCAGAACCGGGCCAAAAATCTCCTCGCGCGCGATGGTCATCTGGTTGTTGGCATCTGCAAAGACCGTAGGACGCACATAGTAGCCCTTGTTCAGTCCCTCAGGGCGACCGGTACCGCCTGCCACCAGACGCGCGCCCTCATCAATTCCTTTCTGGATCAGGTCCTGAATTTTGGTCCACTGCACTTCGTTTACCACCGGCCCGATATGTCGGCCTTCTTCGGCGGCACTGCCGACGGTGACATTTTTTGCCACCTCGGCGGCTGTCTCAACCGCCTGATCATAGATCGGACGCTGCACCAGCATCCGGCTGGGCGCGTTACAGCTTTGACCGGTGTTGTTCATCATGTGCAGGACGCCGCGTTTTACCGCCTTTTCGTCGGCATCGGCGAAGACCACATTGGCCCCTTTGCCGCCCAGTTCCAGATGCACTTTCTTCAGTGTATCCGCCGCATTCTTGGAAATCGCCGTGCCCGCGCGGGTCGAACCGGTGAAGCTGACCATATCAACATCTGCGTGCCCCGAGAGCTGAGAGCCCACGCCCACGCCATCGCCATTCACCAGGTTGAAAACACCAGCCGGGAAGCCAGCCTCATCCATCATCTCAGCAAAGATCATCGCGTTCAGCGGGCTTTGCTCGGACGGTTTCAGAACCATCGTGCAGCCCGCAATCGCGGCGGCCCCGACTTTGAGCGTGACCTGATTCATCGGCCAATTCCATGGGGTGATCAGGGCTGCCACACCCACCGCTTCATAGATGATCCGGTCATTCGGCGCATGATCGCCCAACGGACGTTCGAATTGGAACGCCTTGGCGGCACGGATGAAGTTTTTCAGGTGATAGATCCCCGCGCCCGATTGCTGGCTGCGCGCCATTTCGATCGGTGCACCCATCTCCATCGACATCGCCTGGGCCAGATCCTCTGAGCGGGTGGCGTAAATATCGACCAGTTTCTCTACCAAAGCGATGCGCTCGTCCACCGGGGTTGCCATCCAACCAGGCAGAGCAGCTTTGGCCGCGGCGACCGCTGCGTTAGTGTCAGCCTCTGACCCCAATGAGATCACCGCGCATGGTTCTTCGGTCGACGGGTCGATCACTTCGAAATCATTCGGCTCTGATGGGGCGACCCATTTGCCGTTGATATAGAAATCGCGTTTTTCGATCATGGCTCATCCTCCGGATCAGGAATCAATCGACCGAACGGTCGGTTTTCATTCGCACTCTGTCACCCACCCGGGTGTCGGGCAAGGGTAAAACATAATTTGATCAAATTATCTACCTACTGAATCTTCTGACAGCGCAACATGAATGGTTTAACCTCTGCGCAAAGTGATTAGGTTGGCAGCAATCGACTCGCGATTTTTCACAGGAAAGGAGTTTCCCAATGGGTTTGCGCATCAATGATACGGTCCCGAATTTCACCGCAGAGACAGATCAGGGCACCGTCCAGTTTCATGACTGGATTGGCGATAGCTGGGCCATCCTGTTCTCACACCCCAAGGACTTCACTCCTGTTTGCACGACCGAGTTTTCGGCAGTTGCGCAGTTGAACGATGAATGGGCGGCGCGGAACACCAAAGTGATCGGCGTGTCGGTCGATGGTGTCGAAGATCATAGGAAGTGGAAAAAAGATATCGAGGCCTATGGCAACGCCAACCCCGGCTTCCCGATCATCGCCGATGACGGTCTGGCTGTTTCCAAAGCCTTCGACATGCTGCCGGCCGAGGCCTATCTGCCCGACGGCCGCACGCCTGCCGACAGCGCAACTGTACGCTCTGTCTTTATCATCGGACCCGATAAGCAGTTGAAACTGTCCATGACCTACCCGATGACCGTGGGCCGCAACTTTGCCGAGATTCTGCGTGCGCTGGATGGCCTGCAGATGAGCGCCAAGGGCGTGGCAACCCCCGCAAATTGGGTGCCGGGTGAGGATGTGATCATTCCACCTGCGGTCTCCAACGATGAGGCAAAAGAGAAGTTCGGCGAGTTCGAGACGATCTTCCCCTATCTGCGCAAAACCAAAGCGCCGTCGTAAACGGATCAACGTGCAGGGGGCGAAAGCCCCCGCCTTCTTCTAATGCGCAAACGCCGAGGTTGCGCCGCAAGGGGCACATAGCTCCGGGCGCAGCATCTGCACTTCGTACGGTTTCAGAACCGGCAGCACCGTATCACCATAGCCGCCTGTGTCGGAATGAAGCTCAGGGAACAGCTCGAATAGTTCCTCCTTCACTGCACTGCTCATCGCGTCCAGCGTATATCCGCCGGGATAAAACGATTCCGACCACAATCCTTCGACATTCACCAGCTCATGCTGGTCGAATAGAATGTGAATGTACTCGACGCCCCCGCTTGGCGGAACTTGCGTGATAGACTTGCCGTTGAGCAGAGACTTGGCCGTCGCCAACATCATCGGGTGACTATGATGCAATTCCAATGCAGGTGAGGACACGACAACCCGATGCTGAGGTGACAGCAGCAGATCTCGCGATGGTGTCTGCGGCCCAAGACTGCCCGCACTGATCCGGATCGGGCAATGCTTAGGGGTCTGTCTCAGATCCGCCTCACTCAGCCGTCGCCGACCCACCCAGCGCACGGCCCGACCGGTGCCATCTGCGGTGATCACATGATCGCCTGCTTTGACTTCTTCGATCAGACGCTGGCCCGACGGTGTCAGAATATGTGACCCCGAAGTAAAGCAGACAAAGCTGGGAAGGTTATCATATTCGACCGCAGGTGCAGTACTCTGGGCCAGTGAGTTGCCTGTCAGTACATCGTTAACAGCAACGTTTCCCGAGGTCACAACGATGTATTGCGTACCCGAGAATTGCAGCAGTGTGTAGGTGACCGGTGCACCTCCGACCGTCGCGCTGTAGCCTTCAAATATCTGAAAGCTGCCGGAGTTGTTCAGCCCGGGGATTGGGAGGGTATCGAACTGTTGGCTGCCGTTGTTGTCCGGATTTTCGAGAAAATTATCATCATCAGTAATGGTGACCTGAAACCCCTGGGTCACCGTCACACTGGGGTTGCCAAACGGATCTCCGTTGATCTCAAAGATGGTGATAGAGGCCAAAGCGCGGCGACGTCCCAGATGATTTGGATTTCCTTAACTTTGAGCTAACTCAACTTAGAAGTGTTAACATATCGTTTACCGTGACGCGCAGGGCTCGAAAGCGGCACTGATCGAAAAAGGCAGATTGGCTATGGTTGGATCGACTGTGGGCACGCCTGCCGAGGTGGTGGTTGGGATCGGATACGTCAGTTGAACGCGGTCTCGCTGCCAAAGGATTGTAGCTTCTGATGGAAACTGAAAGCCGCGCTGACTGCGTTGACCAGGCGAAACATTGCCATGATGTTCGATACCACAGAGGCTGCGTATCTCGAGGCGATTAACTGGGATCCGATTTTGGACGTCGAAAGGTTGCGTTGAAGGCAACCGTGACGCGGCTTTCTTTACTTTGGTTTGGGTGGACCCAATGAGTCAGATAGGATGGAAAAAGGATCATTTCGCCGGCTGCCGGGCGCAGCTTCTTTTTGTTCCGAAACGCACTCGCCTGAAGTATGCGCCAGTGAGGCAACTCGTTTCGGGGGTCGAGAAACTCAATCATTCCAGACGAACCTTCTTCGATCTCGGGTTGAGAAACATAGTACACTCCAGACCAATGCGCGCCGGGATGAGTATGCGGCGCATTGTACCCGCCGGAAGGATTGTCGTTTATCCACCCGAACAGTTTCAGGCGAAGTTTATCCGGTTCAACCTTGTCTGAGACCTTTCGTGTTATTTGAAACACCGCATCTTCGGCCGCGTCTCGCAAATTCTGAATAGCGGGCGTATCGCGATCAAAGAGGTTTCCGTTTGAGTGCCATCCGCCGCGATTGGATTTTGAGGCACCCTCGTCTTCCTCACGCATCTTTTCGGCCTCAAACAGAATCGCCGCATTAAGCGCTGCACTGTTAGGCACCACAAATCGCATCATTGGAGTAGAGAAGAGCTTTTCGAATTTCTTGGCTTCGGGCATATCCTCGGTGTCACCTTCAAAAACTACATGGCTGTAAATTCAGATCGGTCCGAGATCAAATTCAGGAATTTGCTCCTGAAAAGTTTTTCGGCGCTCTCCAAATCCACGTTCCCGCACATTGCGCGCATTACCCAGTACCGTTGAGGATATAGTTCTTTGGTTCAAGTCTGGCCTAACCAACCTAAGTTATATTCCCATCGCAAAGCGCCGATGTTTTAGTTCAATTGGCAATTCCTTTGAGGATGGGAACATGAACAAGAAAACTATCGGTCTGACATCAACTTTTGTTCTGATGGCCACCACGGCGCTTTCGCAAACCACCAAGCAAGACATCATCGACGAACTCACAGAACAAGGTTTCCAACGAATCGAAATAACCAACACGCTGTTTGGGAATCTTCGCTTTGAAGCAACTGGACCTGGAATCGAGAGAGAAGTGGTGCTGGGGAAAGACGGAACCATCGTTCGGGATCGTTCAGAGCGAGACGATGAGTTCGACGATGAGGAAGATGACGACGAAGATTTTGATGACGAAGATGACGACGAAGATGACGACGAGGGATTTGATGACGAAGGTGACGATGACGAAGGCGATGGGGAAAACGATAGCGAAGGCGACGATGGTGAACGCGACAGCGAAGGCGACGATGGTGAGCGCGACAGCGAAGGTGACGATGGCGAGCGCGATAGCGAAGGCGACGATGGCGAACGCGATAGCGAAGGCGATGACGGCGAACGCGATAGCGAAGGCGACGATGGCGAGCGCGACGGTGAAGGTGACGATGGCGAAGGGGATGACGAAGGCGACGATGATTAATTCAGCTTCCAACTTGAGCCCAAGCGAGATTGGGGTTTGAACAAATGGTTTAAAAAAGAAGCCATGTTCAAAGCGGGGATCGCTGTATATGCGATCTCTGCTTTGACGTTTGTGATCGAATTGATTGGCGAAATAACAGGGTACTACATTTTTTCCGCGAGTTGGGTGGTCCATGAAATCACGGCTCTCATCACCCTATTTGGGTTTATTCTTGGGGGGCTTTTGATTTGGCAAAGCCACAGGCTGTTTTTGCGACGTCACCAAGAAGTCAAACAGAACCTGCGAAAGGCTCAAGGCGAGTTTTTTCGGATGCTGGAACTACAGTTCGACCGTTGGGGCCTTAGTGCTGCGGAACGAGATGTTGCACTGCTCACCGTAAAGGGCCTGTCCCTCGCAGAAATAGCTAATCTGCGCGAGACCAGCGAGGGAACAATCAAGTCCCAGAACAATTCAATCTACAAAAAAGCTAAGGTCAAATCGAGGACGCAACTGTTAGGCGCGCTCATAGAAGAGCTTTTGATCGAAGAAAAGAAATAAACCAAGAAACGATCGGATATCGTCGTAAATTCATTCATTTATCGGCAATGAGTAGAAAAGAACGCCCAAGTAGATGCCTCGGGCCTGTAAAGCCAACGTTTTAAGTGGTTGCGAGGCTCTGTTTCAGGGCAATGCACTCAGCGATTAAAACTGTATCCTCATCTAAATTGAAGCCTACCCCAGCACCAGCTGATGATCGGCACATTCCACAGTATCGCTGCGGCACTCGACATTCGCCCAAAGAAAAAGGCCCCGGCGGATTACCGGGGCCTTCGTTCTTGCAAAAGAGGCAGATTACTCTGCGCTTTCCTCTTTCTTTTCTTTCTTCTCGGGAACGATCTCTTCGCCGGTTTCCTGATCGACTACTTTCATCGACAGGCGTACCTTGCCGCGATCGTCAAAGCCCAGAAGCTTGACCTTTACTTCCTGACCTTCTTTCAGAACATCCGACGGATGGTTCAGGCGGCGGTTTTCGATCTGGGACACGTGCACCAGACCGTCGCGCTTGCCAAAGAAGTTCACGAAGGCACCGAAATCGACGATCTTCACCACTTTACCGGTGTAGATCTGACCTTCTTCCGGCTCGGCCACGATCGAGTGGATCATCTCATAGGCCTTCTTGATCGATTCACCGTCGGGCGACGCGATCTTGATGACGCCGTCGTCATTGATGTCGACCTTGGCACCCGAAACCTCGACGATCTCGCGGATGACCTTACCACCCGAGCCGATCACTTCGCGGATCTTGTCGGTGGGGATGTTCATGGTCTCGATGCGCGGCGCGTGGACCGAGAATTCGTTGGATTCGGACAGGGCTTTGCCCATCTCACCCAGAATGTGCATCCGGCCGTCCTTGGCTTGCGCCAGGGCTTTCTCCATGATCTCAGGCGTGATGCCCGCAACCTTGATGTCCATCTGCAGCGAGGTGATGCCGTTTTCGGTACCCGCAACCTTGAAGTCCATGTCGCCCAGGTGATCTTCGTCACCCAGAATGTCCGACAGGATGGCGTATTCGCCGTCATCTTCCAGGATCAGACCCATGGCCACACCGGCAACCGGTGCTTTGAGCGGAACGCCCGCATCCATCATCGACAGCGAACCGCCGCAGACCGACGCCATTGAGCTGGAGCCGTTGGATTCCGTGATCTCCGACACGATGCGGATCGTGTAGGGGAAGTCGGTCGCCGCAGGCAGAACCGCCTGCAGGGCACGCCATGCCAGCTTGCCGTGGCCGATCTCACGACGGCCCGGACCACCCACGCGGCCAACTTCACCCACCGAGTAGGGAGGGAAGTTGTAGTGCAGCAGGAAGTTGGATTTGAAGTTGCCGTGCAGCGCGTCGATGAACTGTTCGTCGTCACCGGTGCCCAGCGTGGTCACGGCCAATGCCTGAGTCTCACCACGGGTGAACAGGGCAGAACCGTGGGTCCGCGGCAACATCGAGGTTTCTGCAACGATCGAACGGATATCGGTGGTCGAACGACCGTCGATACGCTTGCCGCCTTTGACGACGTCACCGCGCAGAATGCCAGCTTCCAGCTTCTTCATAGCGGAACCGAGATTGCCGTCTTCTAGTTGCTCTTCGGTCAGCGCTTCCTTGATCGCTTCACGGGCCGCGGCGACAGCGGCGGTGCGCTCTTGCTTGTCGGTGATCGCGAACGCGGCGCGCATCTTCTCTTCACCGGCAGCCGAAACAGCGGCGGACAGCTCCGAGTAATCGGGGGCCACGAATTCGAACGGCTCTTTCGCGGCTTCTTCGGCCAGCGAGATGATCAGGTCGATCACGGGCTGAATTTGCTCATGCGCGAAGTTTACCGCGCCCAGCATTTCCGCCTCGGACAGTTCGTACGCTTCCGATTCCACCATCATCACGGCGTCTTTGGTACCGGCAACAACCAGGTCCAGACGCTGTTCAGGGTTCAGGCGCAGGTCCTGCATGTCGTCGACGGTCGGGTTCAGAACGTATTCACCATCCTCGAAACCAACGCGGGCACCGGCGATCGGACCCATGAACGGCGCGCCGGAAATGGTCAGAGCAGCGGATGCCGCGATCATCGCAACGATGTCGGGGTCGTTGACCAGATCGTGGGACAGCACGGTGCACATCACCAGAACTTCGTTTTTGAAGCCGTCAACAAACAGCGGGCGGATCGGACGGTCGATCAGACGCGCGGTCAGCGTCTCTTTCTCGGTCGGGCGCGCTTCGCGCTTGAAGAAGCCACCCGGAACCTTACCGGCGGCATAGTATTTTTCTTGATAGTGTACGGTCAGCGGGAAAAAATCCTGACCGGGCTTTTGAGCACGGGCAAAGGTCACGTTCGCCATGACGCTGGTTTCACCCAGCGTGGCAATCACGCTGCCGTCGGCCTGACGGGCAACCTTGCCGGTTTCCAGTGTCAGCGTCTCTTCGCCCCACTGAATCGATTTCTTTGTTACATCAAACATATGCGTATCCTAGAACGGAGCACTCCCGCCCCTGCGGGTCTCCGGTTTGCATGGCGGCCCCATTGCCGCCGACCCCACTTTATCTTCCATTCGAGTGCCGGGGTCAGGGCACAACGTCTCAGATGACAGGCCCATACATCAGTTTGCAAGCTTTGGAAAGTCGGGAGTTTTTGGGGGGCAGGGGATTACCTAACCCCCGCCCAAGCTGGGCAGGGGCCGATGTATCAAAGGATAGCGTGCGCCAATATCATCACCACGCCGCAGCCCAGCGCATATCCGGTGTCGACTGCGATGGCGAAGCCGCTTTTCTGCGCCCATGCCCCGACCGATGCGGCCTGAGCAGCCACTGCGAGGATCGCCAGCACCGCAACGCCAAGGCTGTTGTTGGTCTCGGTCAACGCGATCACAGCGGCTAGCAGGATCAGGAAAACGATCTGGGCCGCCATCTGCGGCAGGGGTGGAGATTCGGGCGGGGTGGGGTCGATCCGTGTTCCCTCGGCCCAGCGTTTCTGAAAGCCGACGGGTCCGTAGACCAGCCAGCCCAGCAGAAAGGCCGCGATCACACCCACGCCAAGGGCGAGCCAGTTGATCACAGCGCACCCTCCAGCACTTCAAGGATTCGGGTCCAGCCACCTTCGTGATTGTTGCGGCTTTCTTGCGAAGGGAAACGGATGTGATGCAGGCGCAATTCTGTACCCTTATCGGTGGGCGTGAAATCTAGCGTCACGGTGGAATCGTCCTGACTGTAAGGAGAGTTCCAAGTGAATTGCAGCCGATTGGGCCGGTCGATCACTTTGTATTCGCCCTCATGCGGCAGGTCCCCGGCCTCGGGCGCGCGCATGATGATCTTGAACCGGCCCCCTACTTTGGCGTCAGAATAAGCTTCGGGCACTGACATGTTGGGACCGGGCAGCATGAACTTGGCCAACATTTCCGGGTCTAGCCAAGCATCAAACACCTTTTCCGGCGGGTGCGGAATGGCGCGGGTTATTTCAAGGGACAGTTCCGTCATCTTCTGGGTCCTCCAAAGCAGTTTCCAAGGCGTCCAGCCGAAGCGCCCAGATCGAACGCAGCCCGGCGAACCAGTCATCCACGGCTGACAAGGGGGCCATCTGCACCTCGATCAGATGCTCGCGCCATTCCGTCCGACGCCGCACCAGCCCGGCATTCTCGAGCACCTTGATGTGCTTGGACACCGAGTTGAGGCTCATATCGAATTGCCGTGCAATATCCGTCACTCGCAAGGGGCCCTGCTGCGCGAGCATCGTTAGGATGACGCGGCGGGTTGGGTCGGACGCGGCCTTCAATATAGCGCTTAGGTCATAGCGATTCTCTCGTTCAACCATTTGGATGAATTACATGCCTTTTCTGCTTCAGTCAACCATTTGGTTGAATAACAGGATATTTGCAGCTCTGAAAGCTAATTCGGTCGCTCCCACCGCCTAACTATTCGCGAAATCGAATATATTTGGTGAAAATTTAGTATCCGTATAGGCTGAAACCACCATACCTGCGGTCGAAACGACGGAAACGCGCCAAGGGAATACGAATATCACCTCCGTCCGCCGGTCGAATACCTTGGCGTTTGCACGTAGCGAACAGAAGGGCAGACGCATGGCACAAACCAAGAAAATGCTGGATCCGGATCCCCGGATTTATGACTTTGAGACCGAATATGAGCTTGGACAGGACAATGTCCGGCCTTTCGGTCTGGACATCCATAACCCGGTCTTTTTGATCTCTAGTATCCTGATCTTTGCGTTCGTCCTGATCGCGCTGGCGAATCAGGAATCCGCAGCCACGTTCTTTGGCTGGCTCCGGCCATGGCTGACCAGCACGTTTGACTGGTTTCTGGTGCTGTCGGTTGACGCAATCACCCTGTTCTGTCTGGTGTTGATCATCTTGCCGGTGGGCAAGGTGCGGATCGGCGGCAAGGACGCCAAACCCGACTATTCCTACGCCGGATGGATCGCGATGATGTTCGCGGCCGGGATCGGCATCGGGCTGTTGTTCTTCGGCGTGATGGAGCCGGTCTATTACAACTTTGCAGAAGACGGCAACGCCCGCCCGCTGGGCATCGATATCGCTGTGCCGGGTAACGAATATATCGGCATTGTCGGCACGATCCATCATTGGGGTCTCGAAGGCTGGGCGGTATATGCGGCCGTTGGTCTGGCGCTTGCAATCTTCAGCTATAATCTCGGGCTACCATTGACCCTGCGTTCGGCTTTTTATCCGATTCTGGGCGAGCGCGTCTGGGGCTGGTGGGGCCACATCATCGATACTCTGGCAGTATTCGCGACCCTCTTCGGCCTGACCACATCATTGGGTTTGGGCGCACAACAGGTGGCCGCCGGGCTGTATGAGGTCTTTGGCATCGAACCCAGCCCCACCGTCACCGTCCTGCTGATCATAGGCATTACGATGATCGCACTGGGCTCGGTCCTGATGGGCATGGATGCAGGTGTCAAACGGTTGAGTGAGATCAACATGATCATGGCCGTAGGACTGTTCATCTTCGTCATCGTAGTTACCGGTGTCGGAACCGCCATTGCACGGTACTTCAACGTGATGGTGGATTACGTGACCCATCTACCGGCCCTGTCCAATCCGTTCGGTCGGGAAGACACCAGCTACTTCCACGGCTGGACAACCTTCTACTGGGCCTGGTGGATTGCGTGGTCACCTTTCGTGGGCATGTTCATCGCCCGCATTTCCAAAGGTCGTACGGTGCGTGAGTTCGTGATCTGCGCCTTGTTGGCACCCACTGCGGTTTGCGCCCTGTGGATGTCGACCTTTGGTGGCGCCGCAATTGACATGCTGAACGCAGGCGGAGCAGAGGGCGTCCGCGCCACAGTGATCGAAAGCTATGCCCCCGAGGGCGCGCTGTTCGGCTTCCTGAAAGAGCTGCCGCTTTACGGCATCATAGCCCCGATCGCTCTGATCCTGATCGTTGTGTTCTTTGTCACATCGTCGGACTCAGGCTCGCTGGTGATCGACACGATCACGGCAGGCGGAAAGATGGACGCACCGGTTGTGCAACGCGTGTTCTGGTGCACGCTTGAAGGCCTTGTTGCAATCGCACTGCTGCTGGGCGGAGGTCTCTCTGCCTTGCAAGGGGCAGCGGTGTCGACTGGAATTCCGTTTACCTTGGTGGTTCTGATCATGTGCTACTGCCTGTGGCTGGCGCTTAAATCAGAAAAGGCCAAGATGTAACTGGGATTATCCTGAGAAAACCGAAACGCCCGCCAATTCGGCGGGCGTTTTTGGTCCGGAGCGGCCCCTGTAGCGCGTGCCCATGCAGAAGTCGTCAGGAGCGTACCAAACGGCGGTCAGTGCAGCGAATCCTTGCGTTTGCCTTGGGTTGGATATTCCATCTTTTCATCTTCTAGGATCCCGCGAAGAACCGCCGCTGTCTCAACCTTCGAAATTGCCTTCTTATGGTCGTAGGGATTATTCAAAATCGACCGCGCATTTGTGGCGTTGGACGTCTCAGACATCTTGGTTGCAAACACCCGGCTCAGAATTGACTTCAATGGCATCATTCAACTCCCGCAACATATGGTCATCAAATCCTTGCCGCTGCGGGTCAGGTCCAAGCCACTTGAGGGAAGGGCTCAAAGACCAACTTCCGTGAGTGTGAACCCGCAGCGACACCGTCCATGTAAGAAAAATGGGGTGCCGAGAAAGGGGGAAGAAATCTGCTGTTTGCATCATTTTTTTGACCGCTTGGAAAAAAATCACGGCACTGCTTACGCTTACGTCAACCTTCTAACCTAGGGCCCGGCTTTCGCGACGCGGCGTCACAATTCGAAACCCAAGGTCAGCCACCCGGATACCGCCCGTCGCCGCGCCAAATTGGACAGAAAACAAAAGAGCCCATACCCTGACTCCGGGCAACTCTTGGCGCAGCGCGTGTTTCTTGTGATGTGGCCGGCCCCCTCGACGTTTTGAAATTGGATTATTCCGGGACCGTAATGAGGATGCTGTTATGAACCTTTCACGATTGTCTCTGTTGCTGGTCGTTTTCATTGACGTGATGGGTTTTGGATTGATCGTGCCGATTTTCAACACGATCCTGCTGGATCCACACCAGGCTTTCCTCGCACATGGAACAGCGACGAATATCCGCCAGCTCGACTATACGATTCTGATTGTCGTCTTCTTTCTGTTCTACTTTTTCGGGGCGGCCTTCATCGCCAAGTTGTCGGACTATATCGGGCGTAAAACAGGCATCATGATCTGCCTTACCGGTGCCCTGATCGGCTATGTTCTGACTGTGGCCGCGATCATGACGTCCAGCTATTGGCTGTTACTTTTGGGGCGCGCCATTTCCGGGTTTACGACGGCCAATCAACCCATTGCGCAGGCCGCATTGATCGACATCAGCCATGACGATCAGGAGAAATCAAAAAACCTCGGGATGATTGTTGCGGCATCCGCGCTGGGCCTGCTCGGGGGGCCACTGATTTCAGGATTGCTCAGCGACCAAAACCTGATGGGATCATTTGCGTCACTGGAACTGCCTTTCTACGTCGCCATTGCCCTGATCCTGATCAACATGGCGCTGATTCTGTTCTTCTTCTCCGAACCCGGTTTCAAAAGACAAAAAATTGACTTCGGGCTTTTAGATGTTGTTTTGAACCTGTGGAAAGTCTTCTCGCACCCGGTCGTTTTGCGGCTTTCGGTCGTCATGTTGTTCTCGCTGATGTGCCTGAATGCGTTTTTCTTCTTCATCGACACGTATCTGCTGACCCGGTTCAAGTTCAGTACGCTTCAAAACAGCATGGCCCTCGCCGTGTTCGGAGGCTCCATGGCCTTTGGCAGTGCCTACCTCACCGCACCGCTGCACGAGCGCTATAAAAAGTTTCCGATTCTATATGTCTCCATTGCAGCCATGGCGCTTGGGATATTGGCCTTCATGCTGAACCCCATGGCCGATCTGACCTATGTCCTGATTGTTCCGATAACCATCGCGTTCGCGATCATGTACCCGACCATGCTTTCGTTGTTTTCCGCGAGCGTCGGCCCAACCGAGCAAGGTTGGGTCATGGGTGTGACAGTCGCCATCTACGCGTTGGGCTCCGGGACCATTACGGCCCTCAGCGGGTCCCTCATGGCTATCAATTTGCGGATGCCTTTCGTGCTCGCGGTCATCTGCGGTGTACTGGCATTGATTGCGATGGCGAAACTCTTTCGCCATCCCGGCGTTCAAGCGCTTGATACCAAAGGCAAGTAGGTTTCATCAGTGTGTCCCGAACGAAAATGGGCGCGCCCGCTACAGGCACGCCCAGTAAAAAAGGGAGGACTATGAAAAACCTGACGCTCGAAACAAAAGAAGCGCCTACTCACTAACATCCTCAGAATGGCGCAATCTTTGACCGCGTTCAGTGAAGTGGTTCACAGGAAGTTAAAAAAAGTTTGCGCTTCTTTGCTTAGCGGTAAGGTTTGGGTCGCAGGTATGTGTGTGCCGTCTCTCATGAACATGGCGGGAAATTCGCGCGCCGCACAGTTCACTAGATTAGACAGTGACCAAAACAAATACGCCCACCAAATGGCGGGCGTACAAGATGTACTATTTGTACGAACAGGGCCTCAGCGCCTGTACAACATGAACAAAACGCGTTTAGCGGCGGATGCCCAGCTTTTTGATCAGGTCCTGATAGCGTGCTTCTTCTTTGCCCTTCAGATAGTCCAGCAGCTTACGGCGCTGAGCAACCATCTTCAGCAGACCACGACGACCGTGGTTGTCTTTCTTGTGGGTTTTGAAGTGCTCGGTCAGGGTGTTGATGCGCGAGGTCAGGATAGCAACCTGGACTTCAGGCGAACCAGTGTCGCCGTCCTTGGTTGCGAATTCTTTCATGACGCGTGCTTTATCAGCGGCAGTAATCGACATCGGGGTCTCCTTTAAAGGTTAGAGTTGATGGCGCAGGCCGGGATGTCGTCCAGCACAGGCCCATGGAGAAAACCGCACCGATTCCGATGCGGATGGGCGCGTATAGGCGCATTCACCGCAAATGGCAAAGGGATTCTGCAGGCTCAACTGGTGAAGGCGTACTGCTCCAACTGGGCTTCGGTCACAAACTGAATATCTTCAACAGTCAGACCCTCTGCGCCAAAAAGCTGAGCGACGTCTTCGCCATTGACCCGAACATGGGTCAAGCTGTTGTTTTCACTGTCCTGTTCGATCGTCAATTCCGGTTCTTCCGGGTTGTCCCAGGTGATCAGAAGCTTGTCGTGACCGATCTGGAAATCCATGATTGTCGTGGCTTCCTGCTCGGGGTCGGACTGCACAACGATCTCGTCCTCACCCTCTCCACCTGTGACCACATCGCCGTCTTCGGCAAGAATGACGTCGTCCCCAGAGCCCCCGTTTAGGAAGTCGCGCGCAGGCTCGTCCGGACCATCTTCTCCGGACAAGATGTCATCACCATCTCCGCCAAACAGGGCGTCTTCACCGGCACCCCCAACAAGGTAGTCGTCGCCATCTCCGCCTTGTAGCGCGTCGTCGCCGTCATCGCCGCTTAACGTGTCAGCGCCCTGACCACCAAAAAGCCGGTCATTCCCATCACCGCCGCTCAGATCATCTGTTCCGAAATGACCATACAGGTCGTCATTTCCTGACATTCCGTCCAGCGCGTCGTCACCATATTCACCATGGAGCACATCATTCCCGAGGTTGCCAAACAGGACGTCCCCGCCACCACCGCCATACAACACGTCGTTGCCAGCGCCGCCGTCGATCCAGTCGTCCCCGCCATATCCGTTGATCTGATCGTTGCCTTCCTGCCCGGTCAGAACATCCGCATCCTCATCGCCCGCAATGACCAGATCGCCTTCATACTCGGACACAATCTCACCAGTGTCAGAGCGGGTTTCCTCGGCAGAGCTGGGCTCGTCGATATTCTCGTCCACGTCAAGCAAATTGCCTTCCGACAGGTCGTCGTCGACCGTTTCCTCGATGCGATCGTCTTCATCCTCGTTGTCGCCTTTGTCTTCTGGCACAAGTACGTCGCTGATTGCGTAGGCCGCACCACCCATGGCGGCCATTCCGAATAATCCGATCAGAAACATATCTACCCTCCGCAAGCACAATGGCTCCGAGTGTAAAACATCTCATGCAAACAATGGCTTGGTCAAAGCGAAGCTGAGAGCGTGGTTAACCCTTTATCACCAGGGTTCGGGCTGCTGAGTGTACGCAATGTAGAGAGGATGCTTCGGATGTCCGTCCTTGGTCAGCCCAAGGTGGAACAAGGGCTGGCCCGTGCCGCGCAGCAATTCCTCAACTGCGGGGCCGCGTTCCAGATGTGCGCCATGGGTGCCCCAGGCGGCGATGACCTGATCCGCCCATTCCACGCCGTCCAGGATGGCTGCGTCATTCTCAGGCCCCACCGGATCTGAAGATGCACGCATCTTGCGCGGATCAGTGTCGCGCCAGGCAAAGATATTGGTGACCTGAAAAGCTCCGAAACCCAGTGTGCGTGCGCGACGCTCGCAACGTTCCACCGTGGGGTCGTTCTGCACCTCGGTCGCCGTCGACGGATTCAGCATCACAAACAACGCCTTGCGGCCCGCCGGGTTCCAGATACGGGTCAGGCTATAGCGGTATTTTTCGCAATCGGAGTAGATGGCAGTCGAGGGCGCGTCGCCCTTGGTGTGAGAACGAGTGATCATGCAGTCGGGTTTGGCTGGAATTAGGCCCGTTTACAAGGGGCGATGTCCTGATCCTTAACTTGTGCTATACCTGCCTTCATTTGAACGGCTTATTCTGGGGGGAAGACATGACATTCGAGACATTGGATCCGGCGGATTGGGAGCAGACCCGCAAATTAGCACATGAGATGTTGGATATGGCGTTGGATCATACGCGTGATGTGCGTGATAGGTCGATATGGAAAGATATGCCGACTGCGATACGCAACGGGTTCGAAACGCCTGCACCTCAGCAGGGTATGCCGTTGGGTGATTTGATGGATGATGTCCAATCTCAGGTCATGCAGTATCCGATGGGTAATATCCATCCCCGGTTTTGGGGCTGGTATATGGGCGCGAGCAATTTCACAGGCGCGATGGCAGATTTTCTGGCTGCGGTTCAGGGTTCGAACCTTGGGGGTGGGAATCATGCGGCAGCCCTGATCGACCGACAAGTCGTCGACTGGCTACGCGAGATGATCGGTCTGCCGGAGGGGGCCAGTGGGACATTGGTCAGCGGCGGCAGCGTGGCAAACTTGATCGGGCTGACGGTGGCCCGCAACGTCAAATCCGGGATCGACATGCGCGAAGAGGGCATCACCGCCATGGATAAGCCGATGCGGTATTACGGATCGGATCAGATGCACAGTTGTCACCAAAAGTCGCTCGAAACACTGGGCCTGGGCAACAAGGCGCTGCGGCGTATTCCTACGCAAGACGATTTGACGATGGATCTTGAAGCGCTTGCCGGCATGGTCGCGCAGGATCGCGCAGACGGCCTTAACCCCGCTTGTGTGATTGCCACCGCCGGAACCGTGAACACAGGCGCCATCGACGACTTGTCGGCGATTGCCGATTTCTGCCGCGAGGAAGGCCTGTGGTTTCATGTTGACGGCTGTATCGGTGCGTTAATTGCAATCGCCCATGATAACAGTTGGCGCGTGTCCGGCATCGAACGCGCGGATTCCGTCGCGCTCGACCCACACAAATGGTTACATGCGCCTTTCGAAGTGGGTTGCGCGTTAGTGCGAAGCCATGATGCCCACCACGCGACATTTACTCTGACCCCGGAATACCTGGAACCGCAATCCCGAGGCGTCGCCGGGGCGGCGTTTTTGCACGATTACGGCATTCAGACTTCGCGTGGGTTTCGAGCGCTCAAGGTCTGGATGTCCTTGAAGGAGCACGGCGTTCAGAAATTCGGCAGGCTCATTGATCAGGATATCGAAAAGGCGCGTTATCTGACTTCGCTGATCGAGGCAGAGGATGACCTCACCTTGATGTTCCCCACCAATATAAACATCGTTTGTTTCCGCTATGACCCGGGCGGTCTCAGCCCCGAAACTCTACGTGCGATTAACAGCGAAATCATGTTGTGCCTGCAAGAGGAAGGCACAGCGGTTTTATCGGATACAACGGTTCATGGGGCGCATTGCCTACGGGTGGCGGTTAACAATCACCGCACGCAAAAGCAGGATCTGGATCTACTGGTGTCCGAGATACTTCGACTGGGTCACAAATTGCGTATCGCCGCCTGAACAGTCGTCAGTTGGCGGCAAAGACGCGGCTTGGGTGCAATTCGCCCGACTTGTAAATTCCTACGGCCACGGCCTTGCCATCCAGCGAGGCCCAGGCCTCGTCGCCGTATTCCACGTCAGAGGCCAGCACCATGCCCGGATTGCCATTCCGCAGACGGGTGGCTCCTTCAGAGGTGCATTTCAGCTCGGGTAGGTCTGATAAGCCGGTTTCCAGCGGATGCAGATAATTATCCAGTGCGGTGGTTTTGGCCATTTCGTCGATCTGTTCGATGGTCAGGCCATCCTCGGCCTCAAACGGGCCGGACCAGATGCGGCGCAGTTTTTTCACGTGGCCGTGGCAGCCGAGCGCCTCACCCAGATCACGCGCAATGGAACGGACATAGCCACCTTTGCCACAGGTCAACTCCAGCACGACGTGGTCTTCGTCGGGGCGGTCGATCAGCACCAGTTCCTCTACCCAAAGAGGGCGGGCGGTCAGTTCTACATCCTCGCCATCTCGGGCCAGCTTATAGGCGCGTTGACCGTCGATTTTCACGGCCGAGAACTTGGGCGGCACCTGTTTGATATCGCCCAGAAACGGGCCGAGCGCTTGTTTGATATCCTCATCCGAGGGGCGCGCAATGCTTTCAGCGATGACTTCGCCCTCGGCATCATCGGTGTTGGTGGCCTGCCCCAGTCGCACGGTGAAGGTGTAGGCCTTCAGCGCATCGGTGATGTAGGGGACGGTCTTGGTTGCCTCACCCAGCGCAACGGCCAGAACGCCGGTCGCCTCGGGGTCCAGCGTGCCCGCATGGCCGGCTTTCTTGGCGTCCATCGCCCAACGCACCTTGTTGACCACCGCGGTCGAAGTCATGCCAGCGGGCTTGTCCACCACCAGCCAACCGGAAATGTCGCGGCCCTTGCGTTTGCGTCCCATTCTACACCTTGAGTCTTGCTGAGGCGCGCGAGTTAGCGGATCGTTTCGATGCTGTCAATTTGCCGGAACGTCCTCGACGACACCCACGATGGGTCCCAGCGAAAACCCGATATCCGACCGGTTGCTGGCGCGATCATACATGCGGGAAATGTTGCCATCTAGAAACAGCGCATTCGGTGTTTTCAATACATCGCGGAATAGGCTGCCAAATTCAAAGAAAGTGACGTAATCGTCCGAGATCGCAAACACCACACGCGTGCCATCGGCGCTGGTGCCCACTCCGTTTCGGGTGTAGCGCGAGGTTGAATCCGGCAGAAAGCGAGGGTGTAACTCTCCGTTGATCACCAGCATGGGGCCCGATTGTGTCGCAAAGCGGCACTGCGGCGCCTGATCGACGAAATCCAAAGTCTCGAACACATCGGCACGGTTTTCACGGATGCAGAACACACCGTTGGGCAGCAGGCCGAAATTGCCGGGTCCGGCATTCGGTATCACGCGCATCTGCTCTTGCCCGTCTTCGACATAGTGGCCGACGGGCGAGCGGTCGTCATGGTACATGCCCGCATTCATCGCAAAGACGAGCCTTTTCCCCAGAGGCTCCAACGCCTCATTCACCGAAGAGAAATGACCCAACAGATCGCCATTTTCATCGTTCAGAAACAGGCGCAAATCTTCCGAGGTATCCACCTCGCAAACCGTATATCGCTTGTCCTCATGAGTCAGCTTCTCGCAAGTGACTGCAGAGACTTGCGCGGCCCAAAGGACAGCACACAGCGTGACAAGGGTACGGATCACTCGTCCAGATCGCGGCGTACCGCGTCCTGATTAAACATACGGCGGGTGTCGTCCAGTCGATCAAATGTGTCGTCCAAACGGAACCGCAGGTCGGGTGAGAATTTCAGGCCCACCTTCTTGCCCACTGCGCGGCGAAGCTCACCCTTGTTTCGAGCGAGCAGTTCGATCACGTCCTCTTGCCCCTTGCCGCCCAAGGGCAGCACATAGGCGGTGGCGATCTTCAGATCGGGCGAGGTGCGCACCTCACCCACGGTGATCGACATGCGGTTCAGGTCGGGGTCGTGGACATCTCCGCGCGCCAGAACCTCGGACAGGGTGCGGCGGATCAGTTCGCCGACGCGCAGCTGTCGTTGGGAAGGGCCGGGGCCATCGTGGAATTTGTTCTTTGCCATGCCCCCGATCTAAGCCCAAAGCGGGGCTTTGCCAAGCGGGCGCGAACCGGGTAGGAGGCTTTGAGCCGACTTTAGAAAGGACCAGCGCAATGACCCATATTCCGGGGATCGTTATCACAGGGGCTTCGGGCCGTATGGGGCAGATGCTGATCAAGACCGTGTCTGAGAGCGATCAGGCGCGTCTGGTCGGTGTGGTCGAGCGTAAGGGTCATGACTGGATCGGTCAGGATGTGGGTCAGGCAATGGGCGGGCAGGCGATCGGTGTTACCGTTACTGACGATCCGCTGGAGGCATTTGCACAGGCGCAGGCCGTCATCGACTTTACTGCGCCCGAAGCGACACTGGAATTTGCCGCACTGGCCGCGCAGGCGCGGTGCGTTCACGTAATTGGCACTACCGGCATGAGTGACGAACAGATCGCCGCGCTGGAACCTGCCGCGCGCCATGCTGTGATTGTGCGGGCCGGGAATATGAGCCTTGGGGTAAATCTGTTGGTTCAGCTGACCAAGAAGGTCGCTGCGGCACTGGATGAGGATTTCGATATCGAAGTCATCGAGGGGCATCACCATCACAAGGTCGATGCGCCTTCAGGCACGGCTTTGATGCTGGGCGAAGCTGCCGCAGAAGGGCGCGGTGTCAAGTTGGCGGATGTGGCCGATCGGGGCCGCGACGGTATTACCGGTGCGCGCAAACGCGGCGATATCGGCTTCCACGCGATTCGTGGCGGAGACATTGTCGGCGAACACGATGTCCTGTTCGCGGCACCCGGTGAGCGTATCGTGTTGCGCCATCTGGCTACTGACCGTGCGATCTTTGCCCGTGGGGCGCTCAAAGCCGCGTTGTGGGGTCAAGGCAAGGCGCCGGGCCAGTATGACATGGTGGATGTTCTGGGGCTGTAGGCTTCAGGATCAAGAGCCAAGAAAATTCGACGAATTTTCTTGGCTCTATCGATCGGGCGGATGAAAGCTGTCTCAGCTTGCCTGAATGTGCCGGTCGACCATCCGTTGTACCATCGGTGCGAAATGGGCGAAATCCGGGGTCTCCATATCAGCGCGTTTTCCCGCTTCGTCCAGATAACGGACCTGAATGATTTCTTTCAGGTTCGGATTTGCCTCGAACTCGGCTATCTCCTTGGCACTCATCGGACCACCCTGCAGTTCCAGCGTATGGACCGAGGCTGCGGACAGGCGATTGAAATACTCCGGCTTGGTGGCGCAGAGATACCGCTTGGCTGCCACGTGGTACCGGCAGCAATCGGTGATGACCGACGGAAAGAACTGCTCCAACACCTCGGCACCTGCATCTTCATGATGCCGGTCCTCGGTATCGTCCGGATGGTAAGTGCCGAATTCCGAAGTAAAATGGCCAATGTCGTGCAACAGCGCACCGACGATAATTTCTTCGGACTGCCCGTTCTGTTCCGCAATCGTGGCACCTTGCAGCATGTGCTGGGCCATGGTGACGGGTTCCCCCAGATATTCCTCTCCCCCCCGACGATCGAAGATGTCACCGATAAAGGCCACGATATTGTCCCGGTTTAAGGTCGAGAAATCGGGTTTCATTCCGCCGCCTCCGGTTGTGTCATCTGCATGGCGGCCAGTGTCGAAAGCAGCCCATCCTTGTCAGCATAGCATCCCTGCAACCAGCGAGACCCGGCCCCGGAATAGCCCAGCCGTGCATGCATTACGCGAGTGTTGTCGACGATGAAACTTTCGCCCGGTTCCAGCTTGAAAGACACGCCCATAGCGGGATCGTCAATGATCTCGCCCAGCTGGCGATAGGCTGCATAGTAGGCTTCCATCTTGTCAAAGGGTACATCCACGAACGGCGCAGACGAGCGGTTGTTGAAGCGAATGCCGATCAACTCGCCATCGGGGGAAAGCTCGATCATCGGGCGACGTGACCGCAAACAGACCCCGTCCGAACCTTTATACTCGAACCGTGCCGGATAGCCTGCAAGCAAGGCGAAGCCCTCGGGGTTCAGATCGCGCAGACGCTCAGCCGCGCGGAAACCATCGACAACGATGGAATCGCCGCCTTCGGCCGAATTCTCAAGGCAGTAGAGGATTTGCAGTGTCGGCACCGGGTCGCGATAAGGGTTGTCGGTATGGGCCTGCAACCCCAACCCAGTATAGGCGAGGTTGGTCGGGTTCACCTCGGTCCGAACTTCGAAATAGGGGCCATAATTTGTCTGGCGCACGTAGCCGAACAGATCGGCCACTTTCAGCAGCGATTCCGGCTCGGTTGGGCCACCTGTCAGCTTGGCAAAGCCGTACTCCGCGACGGCAGCCAGCCAGCTGCGCTTGGCCTCAGGGTCGGTGTGCACCCTTTCCCAGTCACCGCTGGGGGCGCTGATACCACGCTCCCATGTGGTGACGCCGGATGCGGTGCGGCCAACTTCTTGCGCCTGTTCGCGGTCATAAACGTGATCGGCCAGCCAATCGGCAGGGAACATCACGGATTTGTTTTCGGGCTGAAAGGTAACACTCAGATCGCCATTTTGGATCTCGGCAGCGCTGACCGAGATATCGGTGGGGATATCGCCGATGGTAATCAGGCGCTGCCCGTTGCCGGGGGCGCGGGTCTCGGGGTCCAGCGCATTGTCGCGCAGCCAAATGGCGTGAAATCTGGCCTGGGTACCATCGGAAAACGCGATAGTGACCACAGATGGGTCGAAAGTGGCTGAGCGCAGCATGGGGTCTCTCCTGTTCGGCGCGGGCTTTGCTTGAGGAGATACGCGCTCCGTGGCATTACTACAATTAAACCTTATTGCCACTGAGGGCTGGGAATACTTATGGCTAAGAAGAAGATTGGACTACCTCCATTGGACTGGCTGCGTGTGTTCGAAGCCGCCGGGCGGCTGGGTGGTTTTTCTGCTGCTGCGCGCGAATTTGGTTTGACGCAGGCGGCGGTCAGTCAACGGATAGGCAATCTTGAGGCGTGGCTGGGCCGGTCATTGTTTGTGCGCGAAGCCCGCGGTGTTTCGCTGACCATCGAAGGCGAAAGCTATCTGCCATTGGTGCAGGACAGCCTGCAAGCACTGGAACGCAATACCGAGGATCTGTTCGGCAAAACTCCGCGCGAGCTTCGGGTCGCGGGACTTTCGTCGCATATCCACGCGCTGGTTCTACCAGCCTTGCCCACGTTCCTTGAGGCGCAGCCAAATGTGCGTGTAATGACAGATTCGATGGCCCGCCGCGCCTCGCTGGAGGAAGAACGTACTTGGCTGCAGATCCGCTATGGCAGAGGTGTCTGGCCTGGACGAAAGGCAAAGCTTATTGCGCCCGAAGTGCTGGCACCGATGGCCGCATCCGGCATCAACTGGGGTGCGCCGCTGATTGATTTGCGCGGAGAACGCCCCGGTTGGAAGGACTGGGCGCAGGTAGCGGGGGTTGATGAATTACCGGCTGGCCGGATCAGTTTTGATTCGGTAGGTCACGCGATCACGGCGGCGCGTCAGGGCATGGGGATCGCGTTGGGTTCACTACCGTTGGCTTCGGGCAGCTTAAAGACTGGTCAATTACACAGATTGGATATGCCCGAGCTTAGGACAAAGGATGGCTATTGGCTGACATGGCCCGAGGATCGGGCAAGGTCGAAACGGCAAAGGGCTTTGATAGACGACTTTCTGCAAGCGCTGCGGGGCGGGGCCTGATCAGAAGTCGATGGCGATGCCCTTTTTTTCCCAATCACCATAGCGGGCCGGATCGGGACCGTCGCGCCCACCCAGTTCCTTGGGCTGCGCCTTGGCTTCCGCTTCGGCCTTTTTGCGACGTTCCTCAGCCTCGGCCAATGCGCGCTGAGCGGCGGGGGGCAGGTCTTTGCGCTCGTCACTCATGACATCGGGTTCCTTTCTGTTCAGGGCCTTGATATACGCCCTCGTCCGCCCAAGGCAATGCGGCAAAGGTCACGAGAGGCACTCAGCATCATGTCAAACTCTGCAACCGCCGCGCGGCGCAGTGCAATCTATCTGCTGGATCAGATATTGGGCGAGGGGCGGCTGTTACCTGAATGTCTGGCGGCCGGCGCATTGGATCGTCTGGTACCCGAGGATCGCGCGCGCGCGCAGCGTCTGACTATTGAAACCCTACGCGGACTTGAGCGTGCCGACCGGCTGTTGGCGGATCACTTGCGGCAGACACCGGCGCTAACGGTGCATAACGCGCTGCGGCTTGGAACGGTCGAGTTGTGTCAGGGCGAGGCCGCGCATGGCGTGGTCAATTCGATGGTCGAGATCGTGGGACGCTCGCGCAAGCATGGGCGGCTCAAGGGGTTGGTGAATGCAGTCTTGCGCAAGATTGCCGCCGATGGACCGGATGCTTGGCCCAAGATGCGCGTGCCCCGTCTGCCCGACTGGCTGCGCGATCCTCTGATCATGGCGTGGGGCGATGACGCAGTAAAGGGTATGGAACAGGCCCATTTCAATGGTGCACCGCTGGACGTGACGCTGAAACCGGGCGCTGAGGCGCCGGGCGGAGAAGCCCTGCCCACCGGCTCAGTCCGTTTGCAGGATGCGGGGCAGGTGTCGGCTTTGCCGGGCTACAAGCGTGGAAACTGGTGGGTTCAGGATGCGGCAGCGGCGCTGCCTGTGCGCGTGCTGGCCCCGAAAGCCGGGGAAAAGGCGTTGGACCTTTGCGCTGCGCCCGGTGGCAAAACGTTGCAATTGGCTGTGGTAGGGGCAGAGGTCACGGCGCTGGATATCTCTGAAACACGGTTGGAGCGGGTGCGCGAGAACCTGAAACGGACAGGTTTGGAGGCTAAGGTGATCGCTGGTGATGCGCTGGACCATCGGGGCCAGTATGATGCCATCCTGCTCGACGCGCCGTGTTCGGCCACGGGCACGATTCGCCGCCATCCTGATTTACCCTTCGCCAAGGATGGCTCGGAATTCGGGGGATTGATCGAGCTACAGGCCCGTATGCTGGCCCATGCCTGGACCCTGCTCAAACCCGGAGGCCGATTGGTATATTGCACCTGTTCCTTGTTGCCGGACGAAGGAGAGGTGCAGATCGAAGAGGCGCTGGATCAATATCCGGATATGCAGATTGACCGTGCGGCGCTTGAGATTGCGGGCGTTGAACCGGACTGGATTACAGAAGAAGGTGGCTTGCGTCTGCGCCCGGATTTCTGGCCGGACAAGGGTGGCATGGACGGGTTCTATATCGCCTGTCTGAACAAATCCGCTTGAGGCGACGCTTTTCGATGACTTGACGCGCGGACCGGTCTATCGTGTGTTCAAGCGCCCGCAGAGCGCAAGGGGCAGAGTCGCAAGCGTCATGTCAGAATCGGACACAATGGCCAATCGCTGGATGCGGTTTCAGAACCGCCTTTACGCGCGCCTGAGCCAAAGGCGGAAGGCGGTTTCGGGATTCGTCAGCCAGCCTGAGCCGCGCACCGTCGGTTCGTTTGCACGCGGGCGACAACTGGTGGCCGGGAATCTCCTTTTCGCTGGATATCTGGTCGAGGCGGATGACACCGATCTCTGGGATGTTGCTGCGCCCAGTCCGGATTTTGATGATGAACGCCACGGTTTCATCTGGCTGGATGATCTGGCAGCCGTCGGCGATATGCGCGCCCGTGAAAAGGCGCAGCGATGGGTCTGGGGCTGGATCACCGCACATGGGCGCGGGAAGGGGCCCGGCTGGGCGCCGGACCTGACCGGGCGCCGGGTGATGCGCTGGATCAACCACGCGCAATTTCTGCTACGCGGCGCTGACGAAGCGCAAAGCAGAGCTTTCTTCCGCTCCTTGGCACAACAAACATGGTTTCTTTCCAAACGCTGGACAGCAGCAACACCAGGATTGCCGAGATTCGAAGCGCTCGCAGGGCTGGTTCAGGCTGGTTTGGCCCTGGAGGGGTTGGAGCAACTGGCTGATCCCGCATTGCGCGCACTGGCCCGGGAATGCGACCGCCAGATCGATGCCGAGGGCGGCATTCTCACCCGCAACCCTGAGGAATTGCTGGAGGTCTTCACTCTGCTGGCCTGGACCTCTGCTGCACTTGGTGAAGTTGGCCGAGGCACGCCTGCCTCTCAGACCGGGGCGATCAAGCGCATTGCACCTACTCTGCGAAATCTGCGTCATGCAGATGGATCTCTGGCCAGATTTCACGGGGGCGGGCGTGGGCTTGAAGGGCGGCTGGATCAGGCACTGGCACAAAGCGGTGTCAAGCCGCAGCAGCATTCGGACCTGTCAATGGGTTATGCACGGCTTGCCGCCTCGAGAACCACGGTTCTGGTGGATGCCAACGCGCCCCCCAAAGGTGCTGCGTCGTTCAACGCCCACGCATCCTCTCTTGCGTTTGAGCTGACCTCGGGGCGCCGTCCTCTGATCGTGAACTGTGGATCAGGCGGCAGTTTTGGGCAGGAATGGCGCAGGGCAGGGCGCGCGACCCCGTCGCATTCGACCCTATGCGTCGAAGGGTATTCCAGCGCCCGGCTTGCAGAAGGCGCAAATGGGTCGTCGCAAGAGGCATTGGTGGATGGCCCGCAGGATGTGCCCGTAGATTTCGAGGATGCCTTCGAAGGCACCCGCTTCATGGTGGGTCATGACGGCTATGCCAAAGTGTTTGGCCTGACCCATGCCCGCACGCTTGAACTGCGCTTTGACGGGCGTGAGCTGGTGGGCGAGGATATTCTGCTGACCGCAACCGACAAAGCCAAAAGGCAGTTCGATCGCGCGATGGACGGTACAGGTCTGCAGGGGATCGCCTTTGACATCCGGTTTCACCTGCATCCTGACGTTGATGCGGCACTTGATCTGGGTGGCGCTGCGGTGTCGATGGCGCTCAAGAGCGGTGAGATCTGGGTTTTCCGCCATGATGGCGTTGGAAAGTTGTCAGTTGAACCAAGCGTTTACCTTGAAAAAGGCCGTTTGAAGCCACGCGCGACAAAACAGATCGTTCTATCTGGGCGCGCAATGGAGTATGCGACGCGCATCCGGTGGACGCTCAGCAAGGCTCAGGATACAGCCTATGCCGTGCGGGATACGCACCGGGACGAGCCCGTTTTCGACTGACGCCAAAAGGACCTTTGGACCCATGACCGACCTTCACCCCGTGCGCCGCGCGTTGCTTTCCGTTTCCGACAAAACCGGGCTGATCGAGCTGGGAACGGCGTTGGCCGAACGCGGGGTTGAACTGCTTTCGACCGGCGGTACCGCGAAGGCGCTACGCGATGCGGGGTTGGAGGTGAAAGATGTCAGCGAGATCACCGGCTTCCCCGAGATGATGGATGGCCGGGTCAAAACGCTGCACCCGATGGTCCATGGCGGGCTGCTGGCTCTGCGCGATAATGACACCCATGTCGCCGCGATGAACGAACATGGTATCGGCGCAATCGACCTGCTTGTGGTAAATCTCTACCCGTTTGAAGCGACCGTGGCTAAAGGCGCTGCCTATGATGAGTGCATCGAGAACATCGATATCGGCGGCCCAGCCATGATCCGGGCGGCATCCAAGAACCATGCCTTTGTAAACGTGGTTGTGGATGTCGAAGATTACTCGTCGCTGCTGGATCAGCTGGAAGAGAATTACGGTAAGACTTCTCTGGGCTTCCGTCAGTGGTTGGCGCAAAAGGCCTATGCCCGCACTGCCGCCTATGACACAGCCGTGTCCAACTGGATGGCCGATGCGCTGGAGCTTGAGGCGCCCAAACGCCGCGCCTTTGCCGGTGAGCTGAAACAGACCTTACGATATGGCGAGAATAGCCACCAGTCGGCAGCGTTCTATGTAGATGGCTCGGGTCGTCCGGGCGTGGCGACGGCGGTACAGCATCAGGGCAAGGAACTGAGCTATAACAACATCAACGATACCGATGCCGCCTTTGAGTTGGTCGCTGAGTTCGACCCGGTCGAAGGGGCAGCTTGTGCGATTATCAAGCATGCCAATCCGTGTGGTGTAGCGAAAGGTGCGACGCTGCTTGAGGCCTATAAAGCCGCGTTCGACTGCGACAGGACGTCGGCATTTGGCGGTATCGTGGCGTTGAATCAACCGCTGGACGCGGAAACCGCGCAGGAGATCACGGGGATTTTCACCGAGGTTGTGATCGCTCCGGGGGCGTCAGACGAGGCCAAGGCGATCTTCGCCGCCAAGAAGAACCTGCGCCTGCTGACGACCGAAGCTCTACCGGATGTGACCGCCGGTGGTAAAACTGTGCGACAGGTGGCCGGTGGCCTGCTGGTGCAGGACAAGGATAACGGCTTTGTTGGTATGGATGATTTGAAGGTGGTCACCAAAAAAGCGCCATCTGAGGAGCAGATGCGCGACCTGCTGTTCGCGTGGAAAGTGGCGAAACATGTCAAATCCAACGCCATCGTCTATGTCAAAGACGGCGCGACCGTAGGTGTCGGCGCGGGGCAGATGAGCCGAGTTGACTCGGCACTGATCGCGGCAAAGAAAGCCGAGCGTATGGCTGATGCACTGGGCTTGCCCCAGCCGCTGACCATCGGTTCGGCCGTAGCTTCTGATGCATTCTTCCCCTTCCCCGATGGGCTCATGGAGGCCGCCGAGGCAGGCGCGACATGCGTTATTCAGCCCGGCGGTTCGATGCGTGATGATGAAGTGATCGGGGCGGCGGATGAGGCCGGTCTGGCCATGGTCTTCACCGGCATGCGGCATTTCCGTCACTGATGCGCGGTTCGTTCATCCTATGGGCCGGATTGGCGGCGTTTTTGATCGACCAGATCAGTAAGTATCTGGTCGTTCACGTAATGCGCGTAGCGCAGGGCGATATCGACGTGCTGCCACCGCTTCTGGTTTTCAGATACGGCGAGAATCGCGGCATCAATTTTGGCCTATTTCAGGGCGACGGTGACGCCGCCCGCTGGGTGCTGATCGGGCTTTCCGTGGCGATCTGCCTGGGCGTCCTGATCTGGCTGGGCCGCATCGCTCCTACGAAGCTTCAACAATTCTGCGGCGGTCTTCTGATCGGCGGGGCGCTGGGAAATGTCGTGGACCGGGTGCTTTACGGCTATGTTCTGGACTTTTTGAACATGTCCTGCTGCGGGATCAGCAACCCTTTTGTGTTCAATCTGGCGGATGTGTTCATATTTGCGGGAGCTTTGGGATTGGTCCTGTTCGATGGCAAAAAGCCCTCGTGACCTGCCGGACGATATGCGATAAAAGCGCCTGAAACTGGCTGGAGACACTGATGCGTATGCCACGCGCCATACTTGTTCTGACACTCGCCGTTGTCGTTGCGGGCTGTTCCGATATTGGTTTGCGCAATCTTGATCCGCCCGGAGCGGGGCCTGACGAATTTTCGGTATTGCCCGTCAAGCCGCTGACCCAGCCCAAGGACTACGCCTTTCTTCCAGCGCCGACACCCGGCGGTGCAAACCTGACCGATCCTAACCCCAAAGCGGACGCCGTTGTGGCGCTGGGTGGTAGTGAGGCAGCGCTGAACCCGAATACCTCAATACCGGCCAGCGATGCCGCGCTTGTGACGGCCTCAAGCAGATATGGCGTTCCTGCCAATACGCGCCAGATAACGGCCGAAGAGGATGCGGCATTCCGCAAAAATCGCGGTCGCTGGACCCGCCTGCGCCTGTTCCCGGTTGATCGGTACTCGCAGGTCTATGAACGTCAGTCAATCGATGCGAACGCGACCAATGAAGCGGCGCGTCGTCGTGGGATCGAAACGCCGTCGGCCCCGCCGCTGGAATGAATTCTTCTTAACTTTCCGTCATTGGCCTTGAACCCCGGCGGCACCACCGTAGTTTGAATATCAGAAATGAAACGGAGGATGCCCCATGGTTCGGGCCCTGGCATTGTCGGCTGCCCTGATCGCCGCCACCCCCTTGTTCGCGAAAGAGGGGCAAGAGGCTGTCACCACATTTACGCTGGAAAACGGCATGGACGTCGTAGTGGTCGAGGATCATCGCGCTCCTGTTGTGCAGCATATGGTCTGGTACCGGGCCGGATCCGCCGATGAACCGATCGGATCCTCTGGCGTTGCACATTTCCTGGAACATCTGCTGTTCAAAGCCACCGACACAATGGAAGCGGGCGAGTTGTCAGCCACTGTCGCGGCCAATGGCGGCAATGACAACGCTTTCACTTCTTACGACTACACCGCCTATTTTCAGCGTGTCGCCGCTGACCGGCTGGAACTGATGATGCGGATGGAGGCAGATCGTATGCGCAACATCCGCCTGACCGAGAATGATATCATCACCGAACGCGACGTGGTTCTGGAAGAGCGTAATCAGCGGACCGAAAACAATCCACGCGCTCTGTTCGGAGAACAGATGAATGCAGCGCAATATTTGAACCACCGTTACGGAGCGCCGGTTATCGGCTGGCGCCACGAGATGGAGGCGTTGGATATGGACGACGCCCTGTCCTTCTACCAGACCCATTATGCACCCAATAACGCCATATTGGTCGTCACCGGAGATGTTGACCCCGACGAAGTCAGGGCGTTGGCCGATCAGTACTACGGTGTTATCCCAGCCAACCCTGATTTGCCCGAGCGGATACGCTCGCAAGAACCACCCCAGACTGCCGAACGTCGCCTGACCTTCAAGGATGCGCGTGTGGCACAACCCTACGTGCAGCGCAGCTATCTGGCCCCTGAACGGGACGCCGGTGAGCAGGAGAAGGCCGCTGCCCTGTTTCTTTTGGCGGAATTGCTGGGAGGAAGCACAACCTCATATCTGAATGAAAAGCTGCAATTTGAGCAGCAGAAGGTGGTCTATACCGGTGCGTTCTACAAGGGGGTCTCATTGGATGACACGACCTTTGATCTGATCGTTGTGCCGGCTGAGGGCGTTTCGCTTCAGGATGCGGAGGATGCCATGGATCAGGCCGTTGCGGATTTCATCGCGGAAGGTGTCAAGGATGAAGACCTGGAGCGCATTAAGATGCAGCTCCGCGCCGCGCAGACCTATGCGCGCGATAACGTGGACGGTATTGGAAACCGCTATGGTCGTGCGTTGACCAGCGGGTTGACGGTCGAAGATGTGCAGGCCTGGCCCGACATCCTGCAGGCTGTGACGGGTGACGAGATCATCGCGGCTGCCCGTGAGGTGCTGCAACCTGAAACCTCGGTCACTGGCTGGTTGATGCGTGACGATGAGGTGACACAATGAAACGGTTTGCCGCAACGCTGATTGCGCTGATCATTGCCCTTCCCGCCTGGGCCGAGATTAAGATCAAAGAGGTAACCTCGCCCGGTGGTATTACCGCTTGGCTGGTCCAAGATCATTCGATCCCCTTCACTGCGCTGGAACTGCGGTTTCGTGGAGGAACGTCGCTGGATGATCCCGATAAACGCGGCGCGGTTTATCTGATGAGCGGCCTGATTGAGGAAGGCGCCGGCGACATGGATGCCCGCACCTATGCACGCGAACTTGAATCTCTGGCTGCATCCTTCAGCTACAGGGCAACAGATGATACGGTCTCCATTTCGGCGCGGTTCCTGACTGAGAACCGGGATGAAGTGATTGATTTGCTGCAGACCACAATTCATGAACCGCGTTTCGATGAGGATGCGATCGATCGGGTGCGCGCTCAGGTGATTTCGGGTCTGAAGTCCGACCAGACTGATCCAAGCGATATTGCCGGACGCAGCTTTGCTGAAATGGCATATGGGGATCATCCTTATGCGTCGGACGGTAAAGGTACGATTGAAAGCGTTTCAAGCCTGACCCGCGACGATATCGTCGCTGCCTACGACAATGTCTTTGCCAAGGACAGACTGTATGTTGGGGCTGTTGGCGACATCACGGCAGAAGAGCTGGGCGTTCTGTTGGACAAATTGCTGTTGGATCTGCCAGCAACCGGGAAACCCATTCCAGACAAGGCGAAGGTCACCATTGACGGCGGTGTCAGCGTAGTGGACTTCAACACTCCGCAATCCGTCGCCCTGTTCGGGCAAAGTGGCATTGATCGCGACGATCCCGATTTCTTTGCGGCCTATATCCTGAATCACATTCTGGGCGGCGGCGGATTCGAAAGTCGCCTGATGCAGGAAGTACGTGAGAAACGTGGCCTGACCTACGGTGTGGCGACCTATCTGGTGCCCAAGGATCTGGCGTCGGTGTATCTGGGCTCGGTCTCATCTGCCAATGACCGTATCGCCGAAGCGGTCGAGGTGATCCGACAGGAATGGGCGCGCGCGGCTGCGGAAGGTGTGACGCAGAAAGAATTGGATGACGCCAAGACCTATTTGACCGGGGCCTATCCGCTGCGTTTTGACGGCAATGGCCAGATTGCCGGAATCATGGTCGGGATGCAGATGGAAGATTTGCCTATCGACTACATTGCGACTCGCAACGACAAGGTGAATGCAGTGACCTTGGAGGATGTGAACCGGGTGGCGTCTGAACTTCTGGACCCCGAGGGTCTGCATTTCACCATCGTCGGCAAACCGGAAGGGGTGGACGGCTGACGTCGTCCATCTACCCGCTGCCGAACAGAATTATTCGTTGTTATTGAATAATTTTTCTTGGAATTGACGGCAGTGGGTGATGCGAACCACTGGCGAAAACAACGAGTTTGTGAACTCTTCCAGGGCGCAGCGCCAGACAGAAGATCGGCAATTCTCCGCCTTAAGTAATCGTTAACTCGCCTTGGCCATACTTTGGCCAGAAATGTCGAGAATTCTATGTTAGTCGGGAACGGAGATGGGGTTCAGAAGATCAACATCTCCTGAGACGAGGCTTGGGACGGATAGCGGCACCATGATAGTTGCGATAATGGGATTGGGAATACTTGCAGGGTTGTTAACCTTTGCTGCCGCTTTGATTGTCGGTCAATCTCTGCTCAGCGCTTTCGCACTTTACGTGGTGGCCGGTACGCTGACATCGCTTTTGGTAGCAGCGGGTATCTATTTCAGAAGCTCTTGAATTTGGTAGGTTGGAAATAAAGCCCAGCGACTGAAAAGTTTGCCACCAATCGGATTCCTGTGTTCTAACCTAAGCTTGGCCCTTTTTCGCTGCGCGCAGCATCTGACCCATCATCTGGCCAAACTTGCCCGAGCCGCGCTGATACAAAGCCCCGTCAACGGCCATGACTGTTCCGCTGATATAGCTCGCCATATCAGAGCTAAGGAATAGGCAGGCATTTGCCACATCCTGGGGCTGACCCCAGCGACCGAGCGGGACGTCCCGACGCAGCTCTTCATGGGCGTTTTCGGTAGGGGCCAGCCGTTTTGCGCCTTCGGTTCCTTCGATAAAACCCGGAACGACCGAATTCACGCGAATCCCTTCGACGCCCCATTCCATTGAAAGGGTTCGGGTGATCTGATCAACGCCCGCCTTGGCGGCGCAAACATGGGCCTGCCCTTCGTAAGGCAGATAGGATTGCGGGGCCGAAATGTTGATAATGCTGGCACCGGGACGTTTGAGATAGGGGTAGGCCCCTTTCATGACGTGGATCGTGCCCATCAGATCGATATCTATGACCGCCTTGAATGCATTGACCGACATTTCAGATGCCAGCGCTGGGAAGTTGCCGGCAGCACCAGAAATCAGGACATCGAAATCTCCAAAAGCGTCGTGGAATTGCTTAAGGCCTTCGGCTACGGCCTCTGGATTGCGAACGTCGAACGCCGCGCCGATCGCGTCGGATGCGCCTGCTGCTTTCAACGCAGCCACGGTATCATCGACCTTTTCCTGCGACCGGCTGGCGACAGCCAGATTAGCACCCGAGGCCGCAAAGGCCTCGGCAATGCCGCGATTGATACCGCTGGTGCCACCAATGACGATGACGGTCTTACCTGAAAAATCCATTTAGGCCTCCGGTGGTACGAGGGCCTTACTCTCCGTAGGGCACCCAGATGTTTTTCACTTCGGTCGCAGCCTGCAGGAAGCGGCGCGAATGGTCCACGCTCCAATCAAATGCCGTCGCGTTATTGACCCAAGTCCGCTTCAGATTTCCGGCCGAGACGACCTCGATATCTTTAGACAGATCGGTGGACGAGAAGGACCAGACCGCATCCACGTTCAGATGCGAGGCCAGCGGCTTTGCCAGCTCTGCGTGGCTGCCGGTCAGGATGTTGACCACACCGGCGGGCACGTCCGAGGTTTCTAGGATCTGGTAAAAATCCGTTGCTGCCAGCGGGTAGGGCTCACTTGCCGCCAGAACCACCCGGTTGCCCATCGCAATCGCTGGCGCCATGGCCGAAACTAGACCCAAGAGGGGTGTTTCGTCCGCACACAGGGCGCCGATCACGCCAACCGGCTCTTTCATGGCAATGGCGACGCCCCGGATCGGAACACCATGTACTTGACCATCATACTTGTCCGCCCAGGCGGCGGCGGTGAACAGTCGCTGGATCGAGGCCTCAACCTCTTTCGCGCCGTCTTTCTTACCGGTCATCGCATCAATACGAGCAGCGAACTCACCCGCACGTGCCGAGAGGTTTTCACCGATGTAATACAGAATCTGAGCCCGCAGATGGCCGGTGGTCTTGGACCAGCCTTTTGCACCCGCTGCAGCCTCAACCGCGTTGCGCACGTCCTTACGGTTGGCCAGACCCACATGGCCAAGTAGGCCGGATTTGCCCCAGACGGGTTTCGAATAGCCGCCATCGGGCCGCGCCTGCTTACCGCCGACATACATCTTGGCGGTGCGGTCAATAGGATCGACTGGAGCGCCTTCGCCCATTGCCGCCTCAATCTTCGTCAGCGGTTTGGCCTTGGCTTTGGGCTTGGTATAAGCCGTCAGCCCTTCCCAACCGCCTTCACGGCCAAAGCCGCTTTCGCGTACACCGCCGAACCCGGCAGCAGCGTCGAACAGGTTAGTTGCGTTCACCCAGACCACGCCCGCAACCAGCTTGGGCGCGATATCCAACGCGAGGTTTACGTTTTCGGTCCAGACTGTCGCGGCCAGTCCGTAACGGGTGTTGTTGGCCAGCTCGACCGCCTCTTCCGGGGTGCGGAAGGTCGAGGACACCAGAACCGGGCCAAAGATCTCCTCCTGCATCAGCGGATCGGAGGCTTCGAGGCCCGAGATCAGCGTCGGTGGGTAGTAACAGCCGTTTTCAGGCAACTCGCATGCGGCCTGATGGACATAACCTGCGGTGTTGCTTTCGACCATGCCCTTGATGGTTAGCAACTGGACCGGGTCCACAACCGCACCCACGTCGATGCATTTGTCCATCGGATCACCAACGCGCAGCTTGTCCATCCGCGCACGCAGCTTGTCGTGGAACCGGTCGGCGATGCCTTCCTGCACCAGCAGGCGCGAGCCCGCGCAGCAGACTTGACCCTGATTGAACCAGATCGCATCGACCAGGCCTTCGATGGCGCTGTCGATATCGGCGTCGTCGAACACGATGTAGGCGGATTTTCCACCCAACTCCAACGTCAGTTCCTTGCCCGAACCCGCGGTGGCTTCGCGGATACGGCGGCCAACCACGGTCGACCCGGTAAAGGCGATCTTGTCCACGTCTGCGTTCACGATCATCTCGCCCACCGCACCGTCTCCGGTGACGATGTTGACCACACCTTTCGGCAGACCCGCCTGCGAGCAGATGTCGGCAAACAGCAGCGCGGTCAGCGAGGTGTACTCGGCGGGCTTCAGAACTACCGTGTTGCCCATTGCGATTGCAGGCGCGATCTTCCACGCCAGCATCAGCAGCGGGAAGTTCCACGGGATGATTTGGCCGCACACACCCAGTGCCTCGGCATCGGGCAATTCGCTTTCCATCAACTGCGCCATACCCGCGTGATAGTAGAAATGCCGCTGTGCCAGAGGGATGTCGATGTCGCGGGATTCTCGGATCGGCTTACCGTTGTCGAGGCTTTCGAGCACAGCAAACAAACGCGAGTGCTTCTGCAGCAGGCGCGCAATCGCGTAGAGGTAGCGCGCACGACCGGCACCGCCCAGCTTCTCCCATTTCGGCTGCGCTTTGCGCGCTGCAGAAACGGCGGCGTCTACGTCAGCCTGTTTGGCTTGTGTCAGCTTGGCCAGAACCTCTCCGGTTGCTGGGTTGCGGCTGTCGAATCCTTTGCCGGGTTTGGTAAACGCGCCATCGATGTAGTGGCCGAACTTGTCGCCCTGATCGACCAGCCAGGCCAGTGCCTCGGCTGCGCTTTCGGGGGCAGGGCCGTAGTCCATGGTCTCGAAAATCTCTTTGACTGTCATTGTTTTTGTCCTCAGCCCATGGAGTGACGGTAACCGGCGGAGTATGCGCCGGTGACATAGTGTTCCAACTGCCGCTCAATGTCGCCCAGCAATGATGAGGCGCCAAAGCGAAACAGATCCGGCTCCAGCCAGCGGTCGCCCAGCTCGTCCTTGATCAGCGACAGATAGACCAGCGCATCCTTGGCTTTCGAAATCCCACCCGCAGGCTTGTAGCCTACGCGATAGCCGGTGCGGTCATAATAGTCGCGAATGGCTCGGATCATTACCAACGACACAGGCAAGGTGGCGTTGACGCTTTCTTTGCCGGTCGAGGTCTTGATGAAGTCTGCCCCTGCCATCATGCACACCAGCGAGGCACGGGCGACGTTGCGCAGGCTGCCCAGCTCTCCGGTCGCCAAAATGGCTTTGACATGTGCATCGCCGCAGGCGACGCGGAAGGCCTTCATCTCATCATACAGGGCCTGCCAGTCGCCAGACAGCACATGACGGCGCGAGATGACGATGTCGATCTCCTCGGCTCCGGCCTTCACGCTTTCTTCGATCTCTGCCACACGCAGATGAAACGGAGAGAGCCCGGCCGGGAAGCCAGTGGATACCGCCGCAACCGGAATACCAGTGCCTTCCAATGCGTCCACAGCCGTTTCGATCATGTCATGGTAGACACACACCGCTCCGGTTGTGATCGGCGGCATGTCCAGCGCCTGCAGAACTGAAGACGCGACAGGTTGACGAGCCTTTGCGCACAGGCGACGAACCCGCCCAACCGTGTCATCGCCCGACAGAGTGGTCAGGTCGATCATTGTGATCGCTTTGAGCAGCCATGCGGCCTGGTATTCTTTTTTCACCGACCGCCGACCGGGCAGCGTCGCTGCGCGGCGCTCGATGGCCGAAGTGTTGGCCTGCACGGCCCGCACCCAATCCAGATCCAGATCCATTCCTGGGTTCCGGGGCTCGGTCACTTGCGGCAGATGCGGGGTGCGCACGGTGCTTTCTGAGCTCTGCGTTTCCATTATTCCGTCCTTTTGGAGGTTCGCGTCAAAATCGCATGGGTCGCAGCGAAAGGGAAGGTGTGCCAGCGTCGTAAAGGGCAAATTTTTGACCAAATGGACAAATATAGTCGCTTTCTTGCGAGTAATTCGCATTTGCATTGACTTAGTTGCGAATGGTTCTCATATTTTGACTTAACAGGATAACCGTTCGGAGTCTGAAATGATTCGTCGATCGCTACTTACGGCATTGGCTCTCGTGTTTGTGTGGCCCGTCGCCGCAATCGCTCAAGCGCCGCTGAAAGTCGTCGCCACCACCGGCATGATTGCAGATGCTGCGCGCCAGGTCGGCGGTGAACAGGTCGACGTGAAGGGCTTGATGGGACCCGGTGTCGACCCGCACGCCTATCGCCAGACCCGCACCGATATTGTTGCGATGACCCGCGCTGATCTGGTGCTGTGGCACGGCCTCTATCTAGAGGCTCAGATGGAAGGTTTCTTTGACGATCTGGGCCGCAAGCGGACAGTGGTTGCCGTGGCGGATGGCATCGACACATCGAAACTGCGCGCCCATGACGATTACGCTGACAAATTTGACCCGCATGTCTGGATGAGCCCGGTTCTGTGGCGCGATGTCGTGATCGAAGTGCAGGAAGCTCTGACCGAAGCCCGGCCCGAAGCGGCAGATGAGTTCGCAGCCAACGCACAAGTTTTTCTGGCTGAGATCGATCTGCTGGCCGCCTATGGCAAGCAGGTTTTGGCGGCCGTTCCCGAAAACAACCGCGTGTTGGTGACTGCGCATGATGCATTTGGCTATTTCGGTGATGAATATGGCTATGAGGTGCTGGGTATTCAGGGCATCTCGACCCAATCCGAGGCAGGG
Organism: Ruegeria sp. CJ6; assembly: GCF_056536665.1. NCBI lineage: Bacteria > Pseudomonadati > Pseudomonadota > Alphaproteobacteria > Rhodobacterales > Roseobacteraceae > Ruegeria > Ruegeria sp. CJ6. The sequence continues at coordinate 153,865 of NZ_JBQFQB010000002.1, forward strand.
TTGAACCGGATCGGTGAGTTGGTCGAAACTCTGGTAGAGCGTCAGCTGAACGCCGTGTTTGTGGAGAGTTCCGTTTCAGATCGATCCATGCGTGCCTTGATCGAGGGTGCTTCGGCCGAAGGTCACAAAGTGGGTGTCGGCGGAGAGCTGTATTCCGACGCGATGGGCGAGCCGGGCACATATGAGGGTACTTATATCGGCATGCTTGATCACAACATTACCGTTATCGCCGGCGCGCTGGGCGCGGATGTTCCCGAACGTGGCATGAACGGCAAACTGTCGGCGGGGTTTTAAACCATGATTGAACTCGCAACAGTTCAGGGCGTTTCTGTCGACGGGCAGGACATCGATCTTTGCCCTCTCGCCATTCGTGGTCTGACAGTCTCATACGGTCAGAAGCCAGCGGTTTTCTCGGTCGATATGACGGTGCAGCCCGGCGCCATGACGGCGATTATCGGGCCAAATGGGGCTGGCAAATCAACCTTGCTAAAGGCTGCTTTGGGGATCGTGTCTCCGTTGTCGGGTCAGGTGACCGTGTTTGGTCAGCCGCTCGAGGACCAGCGGGCACGCATCGCCTATGTACCGCAACGCGCCAGCGTGGACTGGGATTTCCCGACGCGCGTGATTGATGTGGTGCTGATGGGCTTGTCGCGTCAATTGGGCCTGCTGGGTCGGGTTCGTGCCCGCCATACCGCCCGTGCCATGGACTGTCTGCACCGTGTCGGTATGCGGGAATTTGCCGACCGTCAGATCGGGCAGCTTTCTGGTGGTCAGCAACAGAGGGTCTTTCTTGCGCGCGCATTGGCACAGGATGCCGACATGTATTTGTTGGACGAACCTTTTGCAGGTGTGGACGCCGCGACTGAAAAGGCGATCATCGCCGTGCTGAAATCGTTGAAAGAGGCTGGCAAGACCGTTGTTGTAGTGCATCACGATCTGGCCACGGTCACCGACTATTTCGACCATGTGTTCCTGATCAACACCCGCAAAGTGGCCGAAGGTCCGGTTGCGCAGGCCTTTACCGCTGAAACGCTGCAGGCCGCTTATGGCGGGCGTCTCGCAACGGCTCAAATCGATCAGATTTCGCGCGCGCTGGGGTAGTCATGCTTTGGGAGGCTTTGACCTTACAGCTTGGCTATAACGCCACGCTGGTTGCTATTGGTGCGACATTACTGGGCGTTTCGGCAGGTGTGACGGGCACGTTCTTATTCCTGCGTAAACGCGCGCTGGTTAGCGATGCCATCAGCCACGCGACCCTACCGGGCGTTTGCCTTGCCTTCATGGTGCTGGTGGCTTTCGGTGGTGATGGGCGTAACTTGATCGGACTGCTTGCAGGTTCGGCAATATCCGCATGGGTTGGTTTGCTCTGTATGAACTGGCTGACCAGTCGCACACGTTTGGCAGAAGATGCAGCGATCGGCGCAGTGTTATCGGTGTTCTTCGGTTTTGGTGTCGTACTGCTGACCGTTATTCAAACCATGGGGGTTGGACGCCAGGCAGGATTGGAAGGATTCTTGCTGGGTTCTACTGCTGGGATGCTATGGGCTGATGCTCTGGTCATCGCGATCGGTGGCGCGGCAACGTTGGTACTGGTGATGATCATCCGCCGCCCGATGACGATGGTCGCCTTCGATCCTGAATATGCCGCTGCGCGCGGGTTGCCCGTGCATCGGATTGATCTGGCGATGATGGGGCTCGTGATGGCGGTGACCGTGGTCGGGCTAAAGATCGTTGGTCTGATCCTGATTGTTGCTCTGCTGATCATCCCGCCTGTGACAGCGCGGTTCTGGACGGAGCGATCCGACCGCGTGGTCGTCCTGGCCGGTTTGGCCGGAGGTCTTGCAGGGTTTCTGGGGGCAGGTATTTCGGCCTCGGCTCCGAACCTGCCGACCGGACCGATCATCGTTCTGGTCAGTTTTGGGTTCTTTGCCCTGTCGCTCCTGTTCGCGCCGGTTCGGGGCGTGTTGGCAGCTATTCTCAGCCACCTTCGGTTCCAGCGTCGAGTGCACATTCGGCAGGGACTGCTGGCACTGGCGCAGGGGCAGCAAATCTATGAACCCCTAACCATTCGCCTGTTACGCCGCACCGGCCTTGTGCGCGCCGATGGAGTTGCAACAGAGGAAGGGAGGGCGCGTGCGGCCAAGGCCCTACGAGACGAAAAGCGGTGGGAGATCGTCCGCGCGGATCAGGCGCATGAGGCCACTGCGGCGCTGTACGATGGGCTGCGCGATATCGAGACCGTGCTGACTCGCGATCAGATCGCCGAGATTGATCGTCGTATCGGCGGCCCGCAGGAGGTCACGCCATGAGCGGAGAAGAGTTCGTACCCCTGTCGCTGACGCCTTTGTTGATTGGGACATTCGCGGCCATCGCATGCGCTCTGCCCGGCAACTTTCTGGTGCTGCGCAAACAGGCGCTGATTGGCGACGCGATCAGCCATGTGGTGTTGCCCGGTATTGTCGTCGCGTTTCTGCTGACAGGCGCAATTTCAACATGGCCGATGATGCTTGGCGCAGCAGGGGCTGCTGTGGTCGCCGTGGTTATGATCGAAGCGATCCGGCGATTGGGTCAGATCGAGCCGGGGGCAGCGATGGGTGTCGTATTCACGACCATGTTCGCCGGTGGTGTCCTACTGCTTGAGCAGACTGACACTTCGACCGTCCATTTGGACGTTGAACATGCGCTTTACGGCAATCTGGAAAGCTTGATCTGGCTGGATGCAACGGACTGGTCATCGCTGCTGGATCTACAGGCATTGGCAGGGTTGCCACCTGAATTGCCGCGCATTGCGCTGACACTGACGGGGGTCTTGCTGTTCACGTGGTTGTTCTGGCGACCGCTCAAGATATCAACCTTCGATGAAGGCTTTGCGCGCACAATTGGTATCCGCACTGGCGCGTTAGGGATGGCGCTGGTGATCATAGCTGCGATTGCTGCTGTCGCGGCATTTGATGCAGTGGGGTCGATCATCGTGATTGCAATGTTCATCTGCCCGCCAGCAGCGGCACGGATGATGACCAACCGGTTGGAAGTCCAGATCGTCTGGAGTGTCCTGTTCGCAACCCTTTCCGCCGTGTCCGGTTATGTTTTAGCGGGCTATGGCCCATTGTGGTTGGGGGCTGCGGATGCTGTCAGCGCCGCTGGAATGATCGCCACGATATCAGGCCTGATTCTGGCGCTGACCGCTGCTTTTGGCCCATGCCGAACCCGCAGCGGAGCGCCCAGTCAGGCTTGACTTGGCGTATTCACGCCAACGCCTATCACGCAGTTTCGGCTGAACTTCGCCAAGTGGAAACAATCACGAATTCTTAACAAGATTTATTCCATTTTCGGTGATACCAAACTTTCAATTGGAAACCACAAGACCACCACTCACTCTGGTATATCCGGCCAGTTCTGACCTTAGTCGCTACCCCCTTAACGGCGCGGTCAAACTGGCCGGATACCTCGTTTAAAGCCCGCTCTTCACAATTCAAACCAGTGGTCGAATCGCGTGCGCCTATGCTAGGTCTAGCGGTATGGTGTATGCGAACCCCAATATCAGCGACAATCAACCGGTCATCCGGCAGCTTGATGACGCAGCGATCAACCGGATTGCAGCGGGTGAAGTCGTGGAACGGCCTGCTTCTGCCGTCAAGGAACTGGTCGAAAACGCCATCGATGCCGGGGCCACACGCATCGCTATTGAGGTCGCGGATGGCGGCAAGACCCTGATTCGTGTCACCGATGATGGGTGTGGGATCGCAGCGGGGGATTTGCCTCTGGCGCTGTCGCGCCATGCGACATCGAAGATCGACGGGTCAGATCTGTTGAATATCCACACATTTGGATTTCGCGGTGAAGCACTGCCCTCGCTGGGGGCGGTCGGGCGTTTGACCATCACCAGCCGTGTCTCGGGTGCTGATGCGGCCTCGATCCAGGTGTCCGGTGGCAAAATGGATGCAGTGAAGCCAGCAGCCTTGCGCGCTGGGACTGTGGTTGAGTTGCGAGACCTGTTTTACGCCACCCCGGCACGGCTGAAGTTCATGCGCACGGACCGGGCCGAGGCGCAGGCGATTTCAGACATTGTGAAACGTTTGGCGATGGCCGAGCCTTCGGTCGCGTTCACCCTGCGCGATGTCTCGGGTGGGGGAGAGGGCCGCGTGACCTTTCGTGCCGACCGCGAGAATGGCGATCTGTTTGATGCGCTGCATGCCCGATTGGCGCGCGTTCTTGGCCGTGAGTTCGCCGAGAACGCTTTGCAGATCGATGCCACACGCGAAGGGCTCAGGCTTTATGGCTATGCCGCGCTGCCGACCTATTCGCGCGGGGCTGCAGTGGCGCAGTATCTGTTCGTCAATGGGCGACCCGTACGGGACAAGATGCTGACCGGTGCGCTGCGAGCGGCCTATTTCGATTTCCTCAGCCGCGACCGGCATCCGGCGGCGGCGCTGTTCATAGATTGCGATCCAACGCTGGTGGATGTGAATGTACATCCGGCAAAATCCGAGGTTCGGTTCCGCGACCCCGGCCTCGCGCGTGGCTTGATCGTGTCCAGCCTGCGTCACGCGTTGGCCGAGGCCGGGCACCGGGCATCTTCGACCGTGGCCAACGCAACCTTGGGTGCGATGCGGCCCGAGCCCGCACCCGCAACCCCGGCGCGGGTGTATCAAATGGATCGCCCGTCACCCGCGGCGCGTCAAGCGGCCTATCGGGCGCAATCTCCGGGTTTTGCGGAACTGTCTCAGGACTATAGTGGACGCATCGTGGAACCGGTGCCCGAAACTGCACCGGAGGATGAGCCGCAAGACCTGCCCTTGGGGGCGGCGCGCGGGCAGGTGCACGAGAATTACATCATCGCCCAAACGGCAGACGGCATGGTGATCGTGGATCAACACGCTGCACATGAACGGCTGGTGTACGAAAAGCTCAAGGCTCAGATGGCCGAAAATGGCGTTGCCGCACAAGCGTTGTTGATCCCCGAAATCGTCGAACTGACAGACGGTGACTGCGCACGTCTGATGGCCGTTGCAGAGGACCTGTCGCGCTTTGGATTGACCATCGAATCCTTTGGTGGCGGAGCAATCGCCGTGCGCGAAACTCCGGCCATTCTTGGCGAGGTCGATGCCCGCGCGATGATCCTCGATATCCTTGATGAGCTCTCCGATCAGGGCGAAAGCCAGATGGTGCAAGCGCGGATCGAGGCGATCCTGAGCCGCGTGGCCTGCCATGGCTCGGTTCGGTCTGGCCGTCGGATGCGGGCCGAAGAGATGAATGCCCTGCTGCGTGAGATGGAGGCGACGCCCCATTCCGGGCAGTGCAACCACGGGCGGCCAACTTATGTGGAACTGAAGCTGAGCGATATCGAACGCCTGTTCGGCCGCAGTTGATCCGCTGGCCCGCTCGGGCTATGAAGAATAAAACAAGAACATCTGAGGCGATATGATCGAGATTGCTGGCACCCAATATGCGTTGAATGACCCTATCATCCTGATTGCAGGCGGGGTGGTGGTATTGATTCTGCTGCTTCTGTTTCTGTCACTTCGAGCGTCACAGCGTTCAGCTCGGATGGCGGAGCCGCTGGCCCGGCAGATGGCGCACCTTGGGCAGCATGTGCAGCAACTGGGCCAGGGGCAGGAACAACTGCGGGGTGGCCTACAGCATGTCTCGGACACGCAGGCCAACGCGCAGGTGCAGGTGATCCAGACCGTTGAATCCCGCCTGTCATCGGTGCAACAGCAGATGAATGACCGGCTGGCCGATAACGCGATGAAATCGGCGCGCGCTCTGGCTGAGATGCAGGAGCGGATGAAGGAATCGCTGCATGGTTCGTCGAAACAGACGGCGACCTCGCTGACGCAATTGCAGGAACGTCTGGCAGCCATCGACAAGGCGCAGGACAATATCACCAAGCTTTCAGGCGACGTGCTGTCATTGCAGGATATTCTGTCGAACAAGCAGACGCGCGGGGCTTTCGGGGAAATTCAGCTGAACGATATCGTTTCGAAGGCGCTGCCATCAGATAGTTTTCTGCTGCAGGCCACGTTATCGAACGGACGGCGCGCTGATTGCCTGATCAACCTGCCGAACCCTCCCGGACCGATCGTGATCGACAGTAAGTTCCCGCTGGAAGCCTATGAGGCACTGATCGGATCGACCAATGATATGGAGCTGAAAGCAGCGGTACAAATGTTCCGCAGTACCGTGCGCAAGCACATCAACGATATTGCCGAGAAGTACATTCTGGACGGTGAAACTGCAGATGGTGCGCTGATGTTTCTGCCCTCTGAGGCAGTCTATGCCGAGCTGCACGCCAAGTTCCCTGAATTGGTGCAAGAGAGTTTCTCGAAACGCGTTTGGATCGTTTCACCCACAACTTGCATGGCGACGCTGAACACCATGCGGGCGATCCTTAAAGATGCGCGTATGCGCGAACAGGCAGGTGCGATCCGCAAGGAATTGGGGCTGCTGCATAAGGATGTGGAACGTTTAGGCGACCGGGTGTCGAACCTCGACCGTCATTTCGGGCAGGCTGCAAAGGATATCTCGGAAATCAAGATCAGCGCGGAAAAGGCGGGTCGCCGGGCGCAACGGTTGGATAATTTCGATTTCGAAGAGCTTGCGCCGGATGACCAAACAAACGTCGTGCCGCTGGGCAAAACCGAAGGGTAAGCGTTATTGGATCGACAGGTCCAAATTGTAACCAACCGTCTTGCCTGTGTCGCGATCGTTACCCATCAGATAAACACGTATGGTGTAGTCGCCATCATCGGGAAGCTCGATCCGGGCGGTATTTCCATCGATTGAGCCGTTGTAAATTGCGACGCCGTCGCTATCCGGCGGCAAGATGTTAAAGTAGATCACGCCGTTGCCATTGGTGTCACTGACCTTAAGGTCGGCGAACATCTCCTGCCCAGCCTTGGCTCCGAGTTTATAGTCGAAATATTCGTCGCCGGTGACAGTACCGTTCACCATCGTGCCGAAATTGCCCGGTTGGAATTTAACGTCTGCGGACATCTGTGCGGAAACGCTGGCTCCAAAAGTCAGCAAAAGCGCTGTGACTGCCATCCTTAAGAACATTGAAAACCCCGATTTAGTTAGCGTCGATAAACAACCCTACCACGACGGGTCAGATTCGAAGGAATGGCTGGAACAGGCGTGGCATCAGCTTGCTGAACTTCAGTGGAGCATCAGTGACGGCCAGGCAAATGCAATCTTCAGAGATATCTGCCGTAGGGGTATGATGGATAGACTGGTCAGCGATTTCGACATCGCCGCGGTCGAAGCGGTCGATCTCGTCAGAGAATGCACCCTGCAGGACCATCGTCAGTTCGATGCCTTTATGGCTGTGATCCGGCACTGCTGCCCCGGCGGGGATAAACAACAACCGGGCGGTGGCTTCGCTGGTCGTGGGCAGGATTGCCTGTTTGACACCCATGCCGACGGGCTTCCATTTGATCGCGTTCACGTCGCCGCCGACATAGTCCTGCAGCGGTGTCGGAAGAACTGCACAAGACGGGTGCGCGGGTTTCACCTTTGGTGCGCCCTGAGCAATCAATGCCATTGTTGCCGCCAGTGAACCGTCACTCATGCTTGCTGACGCATCTTGTTCCTGCAAAACGCATCCGCCAACTGCGTCAAAGCTTTCAGCGCGGGCGCGGCAGTGGTCGCACAGAGACAGATGCGTTGCGACCATCAGGTCAAACGCTTCGGGCAGATTGCCTGCGGCATAGGCCATTAGCAGGTCGTCTGTCAGGTGATGTTTAATCTCGTTTTTCATGCTCGTCATCTCAGTTCATCGCGTGGCGCAAGCGGTCCAGCGCCAGCCGTATCCGTGATTTGATCGTTCCCAAGGGCAACCCGGTCTGAGATGCGATTTCTCGATGGCTCAGTTCTCCGAAGTAGGCCTTCTCGATCAGCTGTCTTTGCGCCTCAGGTAATGCCGCCATGGCATCACGCAGCTGCGCGGTTTCCTGTTGCAGCGCTAGAACGTCTTCCTGTTCCGGCTCCGCCTCCGGCCCCCACCCGAGGTCTTCGGGTTCGGGGCGGCGTTGCTTGCGCAATACGTCAATGCGCTTGTTCCTTGCGATCGTGAACACCCAGGTCGCAACCGTTGCCCTTGTCGGGTCAAACAGATGCGCCTTGTGCCACAAGGTCGCCATGACCTCCTGCGCGCATTCTTCAGCCAGGGCGGCATCCGAACCGGACTTGATCAGGAACGCCTTGATACGAGGCGCGAAATGCTGAAAAAGTTCGGCGAAGGCCGCCTGATCCTGAGCGTCTCGGATTCGACGGACGTGTTCCACCCAATCCTTTCTGGCGCCACAAGTATTATTCTGTCCGTTCACCGAGTTGCCCTTAAAACGCTTAGGTCCGCGCCAAACAATTCTTGCAGCAGCTTCTGCCGCCGGTTCGTCCAATGTCGCGGTGTCAGTCTCGGTAAACATAACCACAATACGTGGGGACACCCAAGGTGGATCAGTCGGTTGGATAAATTTCATCCAAAACCGGCTGAATATCGTATTGTGAGATACCAGATATGCGGAAATGCATGTCAATTGAATGATTTGCGGGCAGGACGGAAAATCTGTTTCATGAACAGAATTGATTATATCGCGGGCCATACCTTTCACGGGCGCAAAGGTGCGGTCGAGAATGCGTTTCGCTATTCCGTCGATTACATCTTGCTAGACCCCGAGGCCCACCCCAAGACCCCATACCTGTTTTCGATCAATGGCGCGAACCTGACAAGCTGGCGAGATTGCGATCATGGGGGTGAACCTGGTCAGGGTCGCGGGGCGATCTGGCTGCGTGAATGCTTTGAGGCGCAAGATATTCCACAACCGGACAGGATGACCTTGCTGACACAACCCCGTGTGTTAGGGCATGTGTTCAATCCGGTCAGTTTCTGGTTCTGTTTTGATAAAGATAACCAGCTTTATGCTGTGGTGGCCGAGGTGACCAACACTTATGGCACACGCCATAGCTACTTGTGCCACAAACCCGATCTTTCACCGATTGCACCTACCGATCGGATACTTGCGGACAAGCTGATGCATGTCTCTCCGTTTCAGAAGATCGAGGGCACCTATACCTTCCGCTTTGACTATCAGGACGAACGTGTTGGTGTCTGGATCGATTATGGGCGTGCCCGAGGCGGTTTGATTGCCACGCTGACCGGTCCGCGCCAGCCGTACAGCAACCGGATCATTCTAAAGTCTCTCTGGCGGCGTCCGTTCGGCGCGCGTCGGGCGGTGTTTCTGATCCACTGGCAGGCGGTGAAGCTGTGGTTCAAACGGGCGCGGTTCAGCCCGTTTCGTACCGCGCCGGTTCCCGATCAGCCTGTATCCCGGTCGCGGCACTAAAGCCCTCCGCTTTGCGCAAGATCAAAGACGGTCACCTGCGGGATCGTGCAGAAATGCCTGGACCGCGAACACGAGGAGTTGAGACAGATGTTGGAAATCTCGGCAAGAAAGATCGCCCAGGTCGCCATGATGGGGCGTGAACTGGACCGGGCCGAGGGCGAATTGCGCGCATTCATCGACCGTATGGGTGAGGATGAGCAAGCGGAGCTGGTAGCCGTCATGTGGATCGGTCGAGAAAGCTTTTTTGCCGAGGATTTGGCCGAAGCGATTGCGACGGCTAAGTCCGAAGCCTCGACGCCTTGCGCGGATTATCTGATCGGAACACCGCATTTGTCGGACCATCTGGAAAACGGTTTGGATGCGCTGGGAATTTCAGCCGAGGACGTTGAAAACGATCTGATGTAGTCGGTGATCTGGCGACGGGTCAGCTTATCCTAGCGTATGAAGCAAAATTAATGCGGCCTTCCGTCGGGGTTAATGTCGAGTTCTTTGATCAGGTTCATCAAACACAGCGATGAATCTAGGAGGAACCGTCATGGCACATGTCAATGCAACCGGAGCAGATCATCGGGATCTGCTTTTTGGCCAACTTGTGAACCAAACAGTGCCAAAGTCAGGATGGCAGCGCCGCAAGGTCTACAAGAACACGATCCGGGCGCTTGAAGAACTCAGCGATCGTCAGCTTTTTGATATCGGCATTCCGCGTGGTGAGATCAGGCGGCGCGTATATCGGAACGTCTATCAGAACATACCCTATCTGAACGGCGTTTAAGCCTTTCCGGCGCTGAACGGAAATCGGTCCATTTTAAATTTTGCTGAGGTAACAAGTATGCTGGATGCCAACCCAATCCCGAAACAACCCCCTTCAAAAAGCGCATTGATGCTGTTTGACCGGGCGATGAGAATACACGCGATCAGGGCGGATATCGTTTGTGCCGCCCAGGAACTGAACCGGCTTTCTGATTCCGATCTGTCAGAACTGGGCATCAATCGCTGTGATGTTGAAGCGGTGATTGCGCAATACATCTGACGATAGCGGGTTAAGCCGCATTAAGAACGCAGCCGCTCCGAAGGTACCGGAGCGGCTGTTTGTGATTTAGGCCGTGTGGTCCACGATCTGCAGGTGCTGTGCCAGCGTGTCGATCTCGCGCATCCAGTCCTGCACCAGCTTCGGGTCGCTGGGTGCAGCGTGAACTCCTGCGGGAATAGCGCGGTTCAGCACGGCCTCGACGGCCAGTGAAACCGGGATCGAAACCAGCCGCGCCATCGCCGTCCCGCGCGCGTCGCCCCAGGCATCCATGACATAGGTTTTGTGCCAAACTTCAACGCCGTCCTTTTCCGCCTTCAGGCCCACACATAAAACCACGCGGTCAGGCTCGCCCTCGTCATAGGCGTTCTCGGCCCAGAACTGATCCGACATCTCTTTCAAGCGCGCATCGCCTTCGGGGCCGGACAGCGTTTCGATTTCGGTGAACACATCCGACCACGCCTCAGCCCAGCCGTTCAGGCGCAGGGTGCCACGGACAAATTCCTTGACCGGCCAGTGATCCTCGAACTGGTACTCGGCCTTGAAGGGGATCGAGTCGCGGTTCGGGTAAACTTCGAAGCTTTCCGGAGTGGGCAGCGGCGCGATGTAGCTGGTGATCGCGTCCCAAGGTCGGGCGACATCCAGCGGCGCGTAGTCCCGGATTGACTTGGATGGAGAGCGCAGCGCCTTGAGCACACCCAGAGGCGACCAGCTGAATTTGTAGCGGAACGGGTTGGGATTCTTGGGAACGCCTCCGCAATAAGAGATAAAGCTCAGGTGGTTTTGGGGATCAAACGCGTCCGAGGCGCGGTAATCGGCAACCAGCGCATGTGCCATCAGATGGTCGATGCCCGGGTCCAACCCAACTTCGTTAACCAGCGCTACTCCGGCCTCGCGGGCCTTGCTGTCCAGCGCGCGCATCTCAGGTGCGATATATGAGGAAGAGACAAAGTTGGCTTCTTTCGAGATTGCCAATTCTGCCAAAGGTACATGCCAGTCACCAGGCAGCATCGATACGATGACGTCACCTTTTCCCAGCACCTCACCCAATGCATCGATGTCGAAGGCGCGGATGTCGTCGGTGAGGTCACCGACCTCTGTCTTGGCCTTCTCAATGGTCCGGTTCCAGACAGTGACTTTGTGCCCGCCTTCAATAAGACGGCGTAGGCCGGGGATGGCCGACAGGCCGGTGCCGCACCAGTGAATCGTCATCGCTCAGATCCCTTCAATATGAGTTTTGTAAGTTGCTTCTGCTCGGCCCCAGACGCCGCTATCCAGATCGGTGAGGGTCAACAACGACGGAAGTAGTTGCGCCGCGTAGTCCTCGGAGCTTTCGACAGGCAGCATCGATGGCAGGTTGTCGATCGCCATAACATCCATCACCGGATCGGTGGACACGCGCAAGGCGGGGGCATCCCATGTAGTCGCGCGGTCATAGACCGGCACCGGGTTGTAATCGCTGTCCGGGTCGCAGGCCACATCGCCGATAGCTGTAAGGTTCCGCGAGGTGGTCAGCGCTGACCTTGGGACAAAGACCGGTGTGCCGGGACGAGCGAAGATACAGTTCAGGAACAGGTCGTGGTCGAGGATTTCTGGGAATGGTCCGCCGCGGGCGGTTTCGGCCATGTCCCACTTGGTAACGCTGACGCCCATTGCCTCGCAGAGATCAGCCGCGCCTGTGCCAACACGGCCCAACGCACCGATGACGATGGCGCGGGGACGGTCGGCGCCGGTGGAGTCCAGCTCGGCCAGCAATTCGGCGTTCAACGTGTCTTTGTTCTTATAAACACCAACCGGCGGGCATTCTTCATTTCGTTGCTGGGCCGCCCATGTCTTGAGCGTCACGGCAGCCCCCGCGTACCCAGCCCAATAGCCGAAAGCGGCAACCCGGCGGCCGTTTTCCTCGACCAGATACTCCAGATCATAAAGTGTGCCGCCGCCAGCCTTGAACCGCTGCAAAAGCGCGCGTCCTGAATGTTGCCCCTTATAGGCATGGCCGAACATGATATGGCGGTGGGGCAGGGGCGTGCCGTCCTCGGGCAGCTCCTTGAGGCCAAAGATGATCGCGTCCAGCGGGGCATTGGGCCAGGAATTCTCAGCCGCGATTTCACAGCCCGCGTCCTTGTAGCCATCAATTGCGATGGCGCGGACGGAACTTTCCTCGACCGTCACGCGGATGCCTGCCGCGATCAACGCGGCAGTGCCTTCGGGGGTCAGCCCGACCCGTTCCTCGTTCGGGCGCTGTTCTGCCCGGACCCAGAGATGTGTCATTCCAATTCCTTTTGTCAGAGCATACCGGCAGCGCGTACCGCCTGTACCGAGGGACGCGCCTCCATCGCTTCGCGGAAGGCGATGATCTTTGGAAAGGCCGAGACGTCAACACCGTCGCCCTCCAGCCAGCTGCAAACCACGTACAGGTACGCGTCGGCCAGCGAGAACGCCTCGCCCAAAACAAACGGCCCACGCAACCCGTTCGACGAGATATATGCGCAGGACTCAGTCATGTTTTGCGCGACTTTGTCCTTCATGTCTTTCCAGCTGGATTTCTTGTCTGCCCAACGGGGCCCACGCATCTTGTGGGCATGGTTCACATGCATGGTCGAGGCGAGATAAAACATCACCTCTCGCATCCGCGCCGCCATAACCGGATCTAATGGCACCAATCCCGCCTCGGGCGCTTTAGCGGCAATGTATTCCAGCAACGCTCCGGTTTCGGTCAGAATGCCGCCATCCACAACCAGTGCCGGGACCCGACCTTTTGGATTGATCTGCTTATAGGCGGGTTTGGTTTGCTCACCTCCGGCAAAGTCCAGTTGGATGGCCTCATACTCAAGCCCGGCCTCTTCCAGCGCAATTGCCACGGCGACCGAGATTGTGCGGGGGGCATAATAAAGTTGCATTGTAGCCTCCTTACAGATGGGTCTGCGCGAACTGACGGTCTGGCGCTTCCAGATGGGGCACTGCGTTGAACAGAACCGGACTTAGCTGTGCGCCAATCGGGTGCAGACGATGCATCGACGTGTTCATGATGGCAAGCGCCACCCGCGCCATTGATGGGATATCCAAGCCCATCGCCTGCCGCACCACCATTGAGATCAGCCCGCCCGAGGTCACGACAATTGCCGGACCGCCTTCGGTGCCTATCTCACGCAGAGCGTCGCGAACGCGAGTCTCGAACTCTTCAAAGGTTTCCGGCGTATCTTCGATCTCGCCCCGGGACCAGGCGGCAAAGGTGCGGGGCAAGTGCTCGACAAAGCCTTCGCGGTCGGTTGGTATTTCAACCCCGTGCTGCTGTTGGAACAACTGGGCGAGGGTGAAATACTCGATCTCATTCAGCCGCTCATCCCGAGTTGGCTGCGGCAGCCCCATGCTGGCCGCAGTTTCCACGTGCCGGTTGAGTGTGCCGCAATAAACCCGAGGGTAATGCAGGCGGGTATCGCGCAAATGCGCGCCCAGCCAACGGGCCTGTTGGTGACCCAGTTCGCTCAGCCGGTCATAGCTCAGCTCATCCCGTGCGGTTGTGTTGGCCTGCCCGTGGCGCACTAATGTGATATGTGACATGATGATCCCTCTTGCGTTGACGTCTTAGGGCAGGTTCGGGGCCGGGACCAGAGGGCTTTCACGCGGGCCCGAAAAAACTCCTATATCAGGCGCAGTTTACCGCTATGGTCACCCCGACAAGGAGGACCCATGGCTGTCGATCACACACGATTTCTGACCGATCTGCACACGCTGCGTTCATTCGGGGCTTCGGGCGTCGGCAAGGGCGTCGTCCGCCCCGCCTATTCCAAAGCTGATATCGCCGCGCGCCAGTGGCTCGCCGCGCGCATGGCCGAGGCTGGCCTGACTCCGCATGTCGACCCGGTTGGAAACCTGTTCGGGTTGGCTGATGGACCCTCGCTGCTGATGGGCTCGCATTCCGACAGCCAGCCCGAGGGCGGTTGGCTGGACGGAGCCCTGGGCGTCATTGCGGCACTGGAAATCGCGCGCTCCAGTGACCGACCCATCTCGGTCGTCAGTTTTCAGGACGAAGAGGGGCGGTTCGGCGTCACCACCGGATCGGCGGTCTGGTCAGGTGGATTATCTTTGGAACAGGCGGACGTGCTGATTGATGGCTCAGGCGTCACCTTTGGCAGCGCGCGGGCTGAAATGGCAAAGAAGTCGCAAGGCTTTGTTGATCCTGTCCGGTTCAGCGGTTTCATCGAAATGCACATCGAACAGGGCCCGGCACTGGATGCAGCCGGTGAAGAGATCGGCGTTGTTACCAATATCGTCGGCATCCGCGATATGGTCATCACCTTCCAAGGCCAGCAAAACCATGCTGGAACCACGCCAATGCATTTGCGACGTGACGCGTTTCAGGCCCTGTCGCTGTTCAACACGCGCCTCAATGACCGGTTCCGTAATGTGGTCACGCCGCAAACCGTCTGGACCATCGGGCGTGTTGATGTTCACCCCAATGCGTCCTCTATTGTGCCGGGACGGGTGCGGTTTTCGATGCAATGGCGCGACGGCGATCCTGAGCGTCTGGTGCGTATGGAAGACATCATTCGCGCGACCGCACAGCAGATTGCCGAAGAGCAGGGCATAACACTAACCTACGGCCCGATGCTGGGGTTAGAGCCCGTCAGCATGGACCCGGTTTTGCGCGGTGCGCTGGAAAGCGGCGCGCAGGCCATTGCGCCTGGGCGTTGGCGCAATATGCCATCCGGAGCGCTCCACGATGCCACCAATGTCTCGCGCCTGATGCCGGTTGCGATGCTCTTTGTCCCGTCGATTGACGGAATCAGCCACGATTTTGCCGAAGACACAGCCGAAGAGGATTTGGTTGCGGGTCTCAGGGTGCTTGATCGTGCAGTTCATTCCCTTGAGGAATGAAGGTAAGTTGAAGACCATTTCATGATTTTCCACGCGAAACCAAGTTACTATCGGGGATGTCCACCAGCTATGGGCGGGTGCTCGGCACAGTTTTACTGACTCCGAACAAGGAGTGTTGCCTAACGGAAAAAAGTTTCCTATAGGAACATTATTGATGCATGCACCCGTATACTGTTCTGCCGTGATCGAGGCGATCCGCTGAAATCCTGGGCTGAATCGTTGCAATCTGTGCAGCTTGGGTCAGACTGACAGGAACGTTTCTTGGTAACTGATACAGAGCAGGTGGCCACCATGACTTCATCCTTAAAACGCACGCCTCTTTACGCTTTGCATGTTGAGTTGGGGGGTAAGTTGGTTGATTTTGCGGGTTGGGAGATGCCTGTTCAGTATCCGTTGGGGATTATGGGGGAGCATAAGCAGTGCCGTGAGAAGGCGGCGGTGTTTGATGTGAGCCATATGGGTCAGGTGATTTTGCGGGGCGAGAATGTGGGCGAGAAGCTGGAAGCTTTGTGCCCGCAGGCTTATGCGACGCTGAAGGACGGCAAGGCGCGGTACGGGTTTTTCACCAATGCCGAAGGCGGGATCATGGATGACCTGATCGTGTCGAACGCGGGCGATCATTACTTTGTGGTGGTGAACGCGGCGCTGCGGCATCAGGACATTCCGCATATGCGTGAGCACCTTGAAGGCGTTGAAGTGATCGAGATTTTCGACCGCGCGCTGGTGGCGGTTCAGGGCCCTGCGGCGGAAAACGTTGTGGGCGAACTGTGCCCCGCCGCGCGTGATCTAAAGTTCATGGAAACCACGGTTGCCGATATCAACGGTGTTGAGTGCCGTATCTCGCGGCTGGGCTATACCGGCGAGGATGGCTACGAGATCTCGATCCCCGAGGACAAGGCGATCGAGATCACCAAGGCGTTTCTGGCGCATGAGGATTGCGAGCCGGCCGGTCTGGGCGCGCGCGACAGCCTGCGGCTGGAGGCAGGTCTGTGCCTTTATGGCAATGACATCGACCAGAGCACCTCACCGATTGAGGCCTCGCTGGCTTGGGCGATCCAGAAACGCCGCAAGGAAGAGGGCGGCTTTCCGGGGGCGGACCGCGTGCAGAAGGAACTGGCCGAAGGTCCCGCGCGCAAGCTGGTGGGCATCAAGCCCGAAGGCCGTGCGCCAGCGCGTCAGGGCGTTGAGATCCAGTGCCTTGAGGGCAACAGCATCGGTCAGATCACCTCGGGCGTGTTTGGCCCCACGGTGGGTGGACCGGTGGCGATGGGCTATGTGAGCAAAGGCCATGGCGAGCCGGGCGAGAAGGTGAACCTGATCATCCGGGGCAAGCCGCAACCGGCTGAGATCGTGGCGCTGCCCTTCGTCAAACAGAATTACAAGCGTTGAAGTCAGGAGAGAGAGACATGGCAACCTATTATTCCGAAGAGCATGAATGGCTGAGCGTTGACGGCGACACCGCCACGCTGGGCATCACCAAACACGCCGCCGAGCAATTGGGTGACGTGGTGTTCGTGGAACAGCAGGAAGCAGGCGACGAGTTCGAAAAAGGCGGCGAGATCGGCGTGATTGAATCCGTCAAGGCGGCGTCCGAGCTTTACGCACCGGTCGACGGCGAGATCACCGAGGTGAACGAGGCACTGGCCGACAATCCCGGCGCGCTGAACGAAGACCCCGAAGGCGAGGCCTGGATCTACAAGATCAAGATCGCGGACGCCTCGCAGCTCGAAGACCTGATGGACGAGGCCGGCTACAAGGCCTTCATCGGTTAACTCAGGCGGCGGGTCCGTGCGCGGACCCGCCCCTTCATCTGTTTCCAAATACTTCCGCCGGAGGCTCCTGCCGTCTCCGCCGGGCCTGACCTATCCTTGAGGAGCGCACACATGGCCTTCAAACTGACCGATTACGAAGCCTATGACTTCGCCAACCGCCGCCATATCGGGCCCAGCCCGACCGAGATGCGCGACATGCTCAAGGTGATCGGCTTCAAGACGCTGGACGAGCTGATCGACGCCACCGTCCCGCCCGCGATCCGGCAGAAAGAGCCGCTGGACTGGGGTCCGGCGATGACCGAGCGCGATGCGCTCTTTCACATGAAAGAGGTGGCGAGCAAGAACAAGGTTCTGACCTCGCTGATCGGTCAGGGCTATTATGGCACCACCACGCCGGCGCCGATCCTGCGCAACATTCTGGAAAACCCGGCCTGGTACACGGCCTACACGCCCTACCAGCCCGAGATCAGCCAGGGCCGACTTGAGGCGCTCTTGAACTTCCAGACCATGGTCAGCGACCTGACCGGGCTGGACGTGGCCAACGCGTCCTTGCTGGACGAAGCGACTGCTGCGGCGGAAGCCATGGCGATGGCCAAGCGCGGCGGCCGGTCCAAGGCCAACAATGCAGCCTTCTTTGTCGACAAGAACTGCCACCCGCAGACCATCGCGGTGATTAAAACGCGCGCCGAGCCTCTGGGCATCGAGGTGCAGGTGGCTGATCCGGACACGCTGGATGCGGGCGCGGTCTTTGGCGCCATCTTCCAGTACCCCGGCACCCATGGCCATGTGCGCGACTTCACCGCCGAGATTGCGGCCCTGCATGAACACAAGGCGATTGCCATCGTCGCCGCCGATATCCTGTCGCTGGCGCTGCTGAAGTCGCCCGGTGAGATGGGCGCGGATATCGCCATCGGCTCGACCCAGCGCTTTGGTGTGCCGATGGGCTATGGTGGCCCGCACGCCGCGTATATGGCGACCACCGACAAGCTGAAGCGCTCGATGCCGGGCCGGATCATCGGTGTCAGCATCGACAGCCGGGGCAACAAGGCTTACCGCCTGGCGCTGCAGACCCGCGAACAGCACATCCGGCGTGAGAAAGCCAACTCGAATGTCTGCACCGCGCAGGCGCTGCTGGCGGTGATTGCCTCGATGTATGCCGTGTATCACGGCCCCGACGGCATCAAGGCCATCGCGCAATCGGTGCACCGCAAGACCTCGCGTTTGGCCGCCGGTCTGGAAGAGGCAGGCTTTGCTGTGGAGCCGGAAGTGTTCTTCGACACGATCACGGTTGAGGTTGGCCATCTGCAGAAAACGGTCATGGAGGCCGCTGTGGCCCGGGGCGTCAACCTGCGTAAGGTCGGCGACACGAAAGTGGGCATCAGCCTGGACGAACAGACCCGGCCCGAGACCATCGAGGCGGTCTGGGGGGCCTTCGGCATCGACCGCAAGGATGACAGCTCGAACGTGGCCTATCGCCTGCCGGATTACGCGCTGCGCGAAAGCGAGTACCTGACCCACCCGATCTTCCACAAGAACCGGGCCGAGGCCGAGATCACGCGCTACATGCGCCGTCTGGCCGACCGCGACCTGGCGCTGGACCGGGCGATGATCCCGCTGGGCTCGTGCACCATGAAGCTGAACGCCACGATCGAGATGATCCCGGTCACCTGGCCCGAGTTCGGCAACCTGCACCCGTTCTGCCCCGAAGATCAGGCGCAGGGCTATCATGAGATGATCGATGATCTGAACGACAAGTTGTGCCAGATCACCGGCTATGACGCGATCAGCCAGCAGCCCAACTCGGGCGCGCAGGGTGAGTACGCAGGCCTCTTGACCATCCGCAACTATCACTTCGCCCGGGGCGAAGGGCAGCGCAATGTCTGCCTGATCCCGACCTCGGCGCATGGGACCAACCCGGCCTCGGCCCAGATGGTGGGCTGGCAGGTTGTGCCTGTGCAGGCGGATGAGAAGGGCAACATTGATCTGAATGATTTCCGCGCCAAGGCCGAAAAGCACTCGGACCATCTGGCCGCCTGCATGATCACCTACCCCTCGACCCATGGCGTGTTTGAGACCACCGTGCAGGAGGTCTGCCAGATCACCCATGATCATGGCGGTCAGGTTTATATCGACGGCGCCAACATGAACGCCATGGTGGGTCTGTCGCGTCCCGGAGACATCGGCGGTGACGTCAGCCACCTGAACCTGCACAAGACCTTCTGCATCCCCCATGGCGGCGGCGGCCCCGGCATGGGTCCGATCGGCGTCAAAGCGCATCTGACCGAGCATCTGCCCGGCCACCCGGAATACGGCACTGCCGTGGGTCCGGTCTCGGCGGCGCCCTTTGGGTCGCCCTCGATCTTGCCGGTTAGCTGGGCCTATGTGCTGCTGATGGGCGGCGCGGGTCTGACGCAGGCCACGAAAGTGGCGATCCTGAACGCCAACTACATCGCGGCGCGGCTCAAGGATGCCTACCCGATCCTCTACACCTCGGAAACGGGTCGCGTGGCGCATGAATGCATCCTCGACACCCGCCCGCTGGACGAAGCGGCCCATGTCAGCGTCGATGACATCGCCAAACGTCTGGTGGACAGCGGCTTCCACGCGCCCACCATGTCCTGGCCGGTGGCCGGCACCCTGATGGTCGAGCCTACGGAATCGGAACCCATGGACGAGCTGGACCGCTTCTGCGACGCCATGCTGTCCATCCGCTCCGAGGCACAGGACATCATCGACGGCAAGATCGACGCGGAAAACAACCCGCTGAAAAACGCTCCCCACACGGTGCGCGATCTGGTCGGCGACTGGGACCGTCCCTACACCCGTGAACAGGCCTGCTTCCCCCCAGGCTCCATGGGCGTCGACAAATACTGGTCCCCCGTCAACCGCGTCGACAACGCATACGGAGACCGAAACCTAATCTGCACATGCCCGCCAATGACCGAATACATGGACGCAGCTGAATAAACCTCAATCAATAAACCCCCGCCAACTGGCGGGGGTTTCAATCCGAATTCGGGAACGATTGCTCGCGGCCGAAGCGCTAAAGAAGGTGGAGGAGAAATGAAGCATTATGTCCCTGCAAATGACCATGCGCATTTGACCGAAACCACGTTGGCACGACCCAAACGAGACCATCAGATCGAGATCATTCTTTGCGAGGGCGGAGCGGAAGCATCGGCAGATATGCTGGTTGATTTCTATCGTGCCCTGAATGAACTGAACGAAGGCCATACATACATTACAAATATCCGCACCATTGCCGACGGTGCTGCGGGCGGACCCTTGCACTGGGCCGGGCGAACCGCGATTTTCTGGGGGGATATCTACAAAAGCTGGCCTCTGACACCGTCGGACAAAACCTGGATCGCCCAAGTATTGAACCTGTCCTACCGATCAATTCTCGTTGGCGGTGCAGCGTTTCTTCTCGCCCAGACTAGTCGCGCAACCAAGCGGATTGCATCGGTTCACCCCAACTTTTCTGCCGCAGCGCAAGAGGTTGGACTGATCGACGTCGGTTCGGGTACATACTGGTCCTCAGATAGCCGCACCCATAGCGCATCAACCAGATTGGGCACGTTGCGTTTGTTGTCCGATTTTGTTGCCTTTGATCACGGCGAGCATCTTGCCGAGTCAGTACGCAGCTATATCGGGTTGGCCGACAGGCAAACTACATGCGCAAGCCAACTGGCAGCTCGATTGATCAGACGTTCAAAAGCCGACCCAATGGTGCGACAGGTTGTTGAAAAGATGCAGAACAATCTGGAGGATCCGCTTAGGATACCGGAACTTGCGATGGCGCTTGGTACATCAACGCGCCAGTTACAGCGGCGGTTCCTGGACAGAACGGGTGTAAAACTGCTGACAACGTATCGGGAACTTCGCCTAGAACGGGCCTATGGCCTGCTTCAATTTACCGAGATGACCTATCTTGAAGTGGCGACCGCTACGGGCTTTTCTTCCACAAGTGCATTGGTGCGTGCGTTCCGGGATCACTATGATGCATCGCCCGAAAGTGTACGAAATCGGCGATTTGCAGGCAAAACTCAGGCTGTTTAGCTTGATCGTGTGAATCGACAGCGCAGTCGAATGCGGTTGATACCACACTGGGCCTGAACTTTTGGCATTCACCATTCATGAGGTCGACGACAGATACGATTGTTAGTCCAGTTAACAATGCTTTGCCACCGGCTCAATTATTGACCCGGCCACATCCTCAATTGCCGTCTTACAGACAAGCTCGCAGCTACGCGCTGGCTAATTGTTGTCGTAGGACCTCTCGCTTGAGATCTGCGAAGTTGATACGCTGGTGTTTCGATCGATACGATATTGTACGGGCCGGTTATCCATCCAGGTCCGCACTGGGAAAAGAGAGCATGAAACCTAGGAATTTCGTTCCGAAAGGGGCCGCGACGTTCGACATCGATTATGACGGACCATCCAACGAGATCTATTTTCTGTTGCTGCCGAAACTCACCATGCTTGCCTTTAGCGCAGCGGTTGAACCGCTGAGGATCGCCAATCAGGTCACCAACAAAGAGCTCTACAAGTGGTTTCTGATCTCCGAGGATGGGAACCCTGTTCGATGCTCCAATGGAGTCGAAATAGCAGCTGACTTGGCTCTGCATAGTTTGCCGCGATCATCCAGATTGTTTGTGTGTTCAGGGATCGAACCGTCGGAAAGCATTAATTCAACGATCCTTTCGTGGATCAGCCGCCAGAAAGCGTTTGGCTGCAAGCTTGGTGGAATTTGTACCGGCGCATTTACGCTGGCCAAGGCAGGTATGCTGACCGGCAAGAGGTTCACATTGCATTGGGAAAACCAACCCGCCTTTATTGAACACTTCGAACACCTGACACCATCGGCTAACCTGTATGAGATTGACAATGATCTGATGACCTGCGGTGGAGGTAACGCGGCAACCGATATGGTACTGGACATGATTGAAACCGACTTCGGAAAGGATCTGGCCATCATCGTCTCGGACATGTGCATCCACTCACGATCCAACAATCAAAAAACGCTCCAGAAATCCGCGTTTTCTGTCGCGTTGGGCAGTCGGAACCAATACCTGATCAACGCCATCCAGATCATGCATGAGAATCTGGAAGAGCCTCTGGATATCTCTGAGATCGCCAAGATCGTTCAGATTTCTCGCCGACAGTTGGAGCGGCTGTTTCAAAAATATGTCGAGGTTTCCCCGGTACAATTCTACATCGAGTTGCGTGTGGCGCGCGCTTACGCGTTGCTAAGCGAAACAGAAATGACCGTAGCTGAAATTGCGGCCGCCACGGGTTTTGGCAGCGCGACCCAACTGACAGTTCGGTTCAAGAAACGATACGGCGCAGCGCCGACTTCATTCAGGCGAGGCTGGTCGGGACAGAACGATTGAGAGATGCCGTGCCGGTGGACCCGTCTGCCATCGTACTCTACCAATCAGGGCTAGAGTCTGAGTTCGCCCCGCTCGGATAGCACCTGTAATCTGGGAACATTAACCGCCATGGAATTGAACCAACCCGAACTGCGCCAACTTAGGCGGTCATTCCACAGACACCCCGAATTGGGCTTCAATGAAACGAAAACCAAAGCCAAAGTTGCGGCGCTGCTGCGTCAATACGGGCTTGAAGTTCATGAAGGCGTGGGCGTGGTGGGTATCCTCAGGGCCGGTCAAGGCAACCGCGCGATCGGATTACGCGCAGATATGGACGCGCTACCCATTCAGGAAGCCAGCGATCATGATTACGTGTCACAAAATCCCGGCATTATGCACGCCTGTGGCCATGATGGTCACATGACGATGCTGTTGGGCGCAGCAAAGACTTTGTCCTCGAATCCCGGTTTCAGCGGCACGGTGGTGTTCCTGTTTCAGCCGAATGAAGAGCTTGGACTGGGGGCCAAAGCGATGCTGGACGAGAATGTCTTGACGCGATTTCCAATCGAAGAAGTCTACGCCATACATAACTTGCCTAGGGCACCCGTCGGGCAGATGTCGACCCGAACTGGGCAGATCTGTTCCTCGGAAAGCCTGTTCGAAATTACGATCAAGGGGCAAGGGGGTCATGCGTCCATGCCGCAGGCGGGGCGTGACGCGCTGACGATCGGGTCCGAGATCGTTCTGGCGCTTCAGACAATTGTTGCGCGCAAGCTGGCCCCGGGCGCCGGGGCGGTTGTGTCGGTGACCGAATTTCTGACCGATGGGCAGCGCAACGTCCTGCCAGGAACCGCGACGCTAAAGGGTGATGCGCGGGCACGCAGCCCCGAAGATCGAAACAAGATCGAAGTACACATGCGCAGGATTGCGCATGGCATCGCATCCGCCCATGGCGTTGAGGTCCAAGTGGATTTCAAAACTGAGTTCATCGAAACGATCAACGCACCGATCCCGACCGAAGCTGCCATCCGCGTCGCGCAGCAATCCGGGCTGGACACACTTCCCAATCGTCAACCGATGAGCTTTTCAGAGGATTTCGCGCATTTCTGCGAAGCCGTACCCGGCTGCTTTATTCTACTGGGCAACGGTGAAACTGGCCCGAATGGGCAACCGCTGCATTCGAATGACTACGACTTCAACGATGCGTTACTGCCGATCGGCGCGGAATTCTGGGCAAATCTCGTGCGCGATAGGCTTCCGCTTCAAGACGAAGACTGAACGGGGCCCAGCAACATAGCACCTTCGAACGGCCGTCAGATGAATGATCTAAGACGGCCGCTCACACTGTAATTTGGACCTTACCCTTGCTAGAGCCTGATGCGGAATGCCGCAAACCCATCAGCGCCTTCACCGGCATCCTCGATGGTGACGCCTTTGACTTCGCCCATGTAGTCGCGCGCCTTTGGACCAGTTTCAAACAACACGGTGGTGTCAGAAAGCGGCGCAAACGACCAGTTTGCATCGGCCTTGGGATCGATTGTTCCTTGCTCGACGATATACCGCACGATCACGTCGCGGTTGGTGTCAGGGGCTTCGAACACGACGGTATCACCCATTGCGCCCGGGAAAGAACCGCCGCCCGAAGCACGATAGTTGTTGGTGGCAATGATGAACTCCATGTCATCCGTGACCGCCTCACCGTTGAAGGCCAAATCTACGATACGGGCTGCATCCGGGTTGATCTCTTCCCCCTTGGGTCCAAAGCGCGACGGTTGCGATAGGTCGATCTGGTAGGTCACACCGTCCATCACGTCGAAATTGTAGGAAGGGAAGTCCGGGTTTAGCAAAATCGCATCCTCGGATCCCGCCTCGATCTGGTTGAACATACCCGCCGAGCGTTCCAACCAACCCCGAACCTGAGCACCGTTCACGCGTACCGCGCGCACGGTATTGGGATACAGGTAAAGATCAGCCACGTTTTTGATCGCAACATCGCCCACCGGAACATCTGTGTAATAGTCCGGGCCACCGCGACCCCCGGCCTTGAACGGCGCTGCAGCCGATAGAATGGGCAGACCTTCATGTTCGGTGCCCTTCATCATCTCTTCGACGTACCATTTCTGCGCGATCGAGACGATTTGTACCGATGGGTCATCTGCGACCAGCGCAAAGTAGCTGTGCAGCGGGGCCGATGTCTTGCCGACCGCCCTGCGTACATAAGCCAGTGTTTCGTCGTGATCTTTCGCGACCGAGTCCAGCACCTTCTGATCGTCGCCAACAAGTGCTGTGATCGAACGGTCTTCGTTTCGCTTTGAAATCGGGCGCGCCTCGGACGTTGTCGTCACAACCCGCCATTCGTTTCCGTCGCGCTCAAGCAGCATGTCCAGCAGGCCAAGATGTGACCCCCAAAATCCGCCCATCACCGCCGGTTTGCCCATCAAGGTCCCCTTGTCGACATCAATGCCGGGACGATCAGCAAAGGTAGCGGACGGGAATACGAGGTGATTGTGCCCGGTCGCCAGCGCGTCGATGCCATCGACCCCTGCCAAAACGACCGACGCATTTTCCATTCCATCAGCGTGATCCGCATCCCCAATGCCGGAATGCGACAGGGCAATGATCAGATCACACCCTTGTTCTTGCATCTCGGGTACGTAAGCCTGCGCCGTTTCGACTATGTCACGCGCCTGCACGTTGCCTTCCAGATGCTTGCGATCCCAGTTCATGATCTGAGGCGGAGTAAATCCGATGACACCAACCTTGATCGGATGCTTGCTGCCATCCCCCATTTCAATCTCACGCTCAAGGATGGCATAGGGCTTCACCAGAGTCGTATCATCGCGGGGGGACGCCCCAGTCTCTTTTGCAACATTGGCCAGAACAACAGGGAATTCTGCACCAGCAAGCGCTTTTTCAAGGAAATCTAGGCCATAGTTGAACTCGTGATTGCCCAAAGTGGCAGCGTCATAACCAACAGTATTGAAGGCAGTGATGATCGGATGGCTGTCGCCTTCTTTCATGCCACGTTCATAGGCGATATAGTCGCCCATCGGATTGCCTTGCAGAAAATCTCCATTATCGACGAGCAGCGAATTTGTCGCCTCGGAACGAATCTCATTGATGATCGAAGCGGTCCGCGACAGCCCGACAGTATCGCGCGGTTTGTCCGCATAGTAATCGTATGGGAACACGTGAACATGGATGTCAGTAGTTTCCATGATCCTCAGATGCGCCTGATTGTTGGCCGCCGCCGCCGAAAAGGGATGCAAGGTGATGGCAGCAGCGCTGGCGGTCGTAGTGGCAAGAAACTGACGGCGCGAAATCAAACTACGATTGGAATAGGACATAAGGCACCTCTCAGGTTTGTTATTCGACGCGTGTTCTGGATGCTTTTCACAACAAGGGTATGACAGTGAAGATCTTTGCATCAAACATGCCGAACTTGGGGGTAGGATCCTAAAAGCCTATTGTATTGAATTGCACAGTCCAAGCCACTTTACGCACCAAAGGCGATTGCAGTGAACTGCCCGCATCGTCAGGCCTTCCAACCGATGGATGGCGGTTTCCGCGAGAGCGATGGCTGAGAGACAGACAGCGGTCAAAGCGCGTCGCAACGCGCATTAGACCCTTGAGCCTGCCGGACATGATCTCGACGCGGTTTTGCCGTCTGTACCGACGCTTGTCATATTTGACCGGGGTCTTGCGCGGACCATAATCGGCAGGAGCGGCACGTCAGCGCATATCATTGTGAATGAAAAAGACTATTTCTCTCAGTACACACCTATCGTCGAACCGGGGCTTTCTAGGCGACTTCGGGATGAAGGGTCTAGGCGTGCTATCTGCGCGTCAGCCAGCCGATGAACTCAATCATGATTTCAGTTCAATTTTCCAATCGGGAAAAAAGTGAAAGCTGCAAGTGAATGGCTTCCGAACTTGACGAAGTTACAATGGCCAAAACTGTTTGCAAAGCAAATACCCATTGCCTTTTCCACCAAAGCAACTAGTAGAGACGCGACTTCGTATTCGGGCCCCCTCTGACTTTCCTGCGCAGACTTAGATAATGAGCGATTTTGTCATGACACAGACATCACTGGACAACCTGCTACACAAACTTAATGCGAAGCAGGCTGTGATCGGGATTGTTGGACTGGGATATGTCGGACAGCCCCTGGCCCTCAGATATACCGAAATTGGATACCGGGTCATTGGCTTCGACCTGGATACCACAAAGGTGCAGAATTTAAACTCCGGTCACAGCTCAATTGAGCATATCGACGATGACCGCATTGCAGAGGCGCGAAAAAGTGGATTCGAGGCCACTACAGATTTCTCGCGCATCGCTGAGGCGGATGGCATTATGTTGTGTGTACCAACTCCACTCAACAAATATCGCGAGCCTGATCTGAGCTTTGTCACCGACACGTGCGATCAGATAGCAGATCATTTGCGTCCGGGTCAGGTTATTGCGCTGGAAAGCACAACTTATCCAGGCACAACCAAAGAAGAAGTTTTGCCTCGGCTTGAGAAGAACGGCCTCAAGGTCGGCGAGGATATTTTTGCGGTCTACTCACCAGAACGGGAAGACCCAGCCAACCCGGATTTTACCACCAATACCATCCCAAAGGTTGTCGGCGGGCATACAGGCGCCTGCCTGAAAGCGGGTATCGCGCTTTATGAACACGCAATTGATAAACTCGTACCAGTAAGCTCGACTGAAACTGCCGAGATGACAAAGCTTCTGGAAAATATCCACCGGGCGGTAAACATTGGCCTCGTGAACGAGATGAAAATCGTTGCTGACCGCATGGGGATCGATATTTTTGAGGTTATCGACGCGGCCGCGACCAAACCCTTCGGGTTCACGCCTTACTATCCGGGTCCGGGACTTGGAGGGCACTGCATCCCTATCGATCCATTTTACCTGACCTGGAAAGCACGTGAATACGGCATCAACACACGCTTCATCGAATTGGCCGGTGAAGTGAACACGGCGATGCCGGAATATGTGTTTGGCAAACTCGCCAATGCGCTGAATGATCGCAGCAAAGCGATTCGTGGCAGTAAAATTATGGTTTTGGGCATCGCGTACAAAAAAAATGTCGACGACATGCGTGAGAGCCCTTCTGTCAGCTTGATGGAGCTGATCCGAGACAATGGCGGAGACCTCAGCTACTCGGACCCCCATGTGCCCGAGTTTCCCACGATGCGGGAACACTTCTTCGAATTGTCATCTGAGACCCTTACCCCTGAGGTTCTGTCGGAGCAGGATGCAGTTATTCTGGCGACCAATCACGATGCCTTTGATTATGAGTTGATCAAAAAACACGCGAAGCTCCTCATCGACACCCGCGGTAAATACCGTACCTCTGAGCAAAATATTGTTCGTGCTTAAATGAAACTGCGACCGGCTCTGCGTAGCTGGGCCGGAACATCTGGCGGATGGTACTTAGGAACGGCTGTCGCTCGTATGACCGCTTACGCGGGACCAAAACTCTGAATGGTTTGACGGTGTCCTAAGCGCTGGATGAATGCGCTGAGAATTGGACCCGCAAGGCAAAAATGTCGGCACTTTCCTGCCATTCCAATCAATTCATCGGTACGAACACCGCCTAAACAACTGGCGCCGCATGAAACGCGCGTTGTTCCGGTGCAGGTAGGCAGATATAGTTGCGGGAAATGTCAGGCCGCCTTCGGGTACAGGAAGATTGGCTGTTGACGAGTTCCAATTGTGAGCAATCAAGGGCCAAAACGCGTGAGCTTGAAAAACCGCAACACCCCGCCTCAGCGCCATGAGCTGCGAAAGGTGCGTAATCAGGGGAACAGTTTCCTGGCGCTTGCCTTCATTTTCAGCGTTTTTGTCAATCTGCTTATGCTGACCGGACCGCTGTTCATGCTGCAAGTGTATGATCGGGTCCTTGGGTCACGCTCGGTCGAGACTTTATCAGCGCTATTTCTGCTTGTCGCGCTGCTTTATGCGCTGATGGCGATGTTGGACTATGCGCGCGGCCGAATTGTGGCTCGGTTCGGAGCGCGATTTCAATCAGCACTCGATGAACGCGTGTTTGAAGGGACCATGCGACGCGCATTGTTCCCACAGGTTCGATCAGCACCTGCGACTGCATTGCGAGATCTAGAATCGATCCGTGCATTATGTGCCTCGCCCGTTTTGTTGGCGGTAATGGACATCCCTTGGACTCCAATCTTTGTGGCTGCAATTTTCCTGTTCCACCCGTTGCTAGGCTGGTTGGCCGTCGCAGGCGGAACGCTTCTGGTTGTTATCGCCCTACTAAACCAAGCGTTGACCCATCGCAAAGTGGCAGATGCTCAAATCGCCTCTGCCAAAGCAAATGCATTTTCTGAACACGCCAGACAAGCTGCCGAGGTCGTCAGATCTCAGGGCATGCAGGAAGATGTCTCAAAACGCTGGTTGAACCAACGCACCGAGGCGCTTTCTCAATCCATATCCGCAAGCGACTGGACCGGCAGCTTTACTTCGTTGACCAAGTCTCTGCGGCTGTTTTTGCAATCCGCCATGCTGGCGCTTGGCGCGTTGCTGGTTCTGCGCAACGAAATGACGCCCGGTGCTATGATTGCTGGCACGATCCTTCTAGGTCGCGCTTTGGCTCCGGTCGAAATGGCGGTGGGTCAATGGTCGATGATCGAACGCGCGCGCACGGCATGGATTAACCTGAACACATTTCTTGATTCAACGCCCCCTGAGGCGTCGCGCACCAAACTGCCCGTTCCCAAAGCACATCTTGTCGCAAAGGGCCTGACGGTGATCCCTCCGGGCGCGAAGACACCGACACTACGGAATGCGGCACTTGAGTTGCGCCCCGGCACAGCTCTGGGTGTGATTGGTAAAAGTGGGTCTGGCAAAACAACCCTAGCCAAAGCGTTGTTGGGCCTTTGGCAACCGGCGGCAGGGGAAATCCGTTTGGCCGGCGCTACACTTGATCAATACGACCCTGATGATCTTGGGCAACATATTGGCTATTTGCCACAGCAAGTGACCCTCTTTAACGGAACGGTTGCTGAAAACATCGCCCGGATGTCACAAACCCCTGATCCCGAAGCTGTAGTTGCCGCAGCGAAAACAGCCAATGCGCATGAGCTGATTCTGGGGCTTGAGAAAGGATACGATACCTTCCTTGAGGGCAATGACAGCCAGCTTTCCGGTGGGCAGAAACAGCGGATTGCATTGGCGCGCGCTCTCTATGGTAATCCGGTATTGTTGATTCTGGATGAGCCAAACTCGGCCCTGGATGCAGACGGAACCCTCGCCCTGAACAACGCGGTCCGCGAGCTCAAGAGCGCGGGCAAATCCACGATTATCATGACGCACCGGCCTCAAGCGATCTCGGAATGCGACGATCTTGTCGTTGTCGAGAAAGGCCAGATCGTCAAATCCGGTGGGCGCGATGAAGTTTTGAACACGATGGTCCAAAACGCCAACGTTATCAAAAGGCACCTGAACAAGGTGGGTGAATAATGGCAGACAAGAGTTCACGTCCCGTTTGGAGTATTAAAGCGCCCGCTTTTGTCGGCCTTTTGGCTCTGGCAGTTTTGATCCTGGGACTGGGATTATGGAGCGTCCGCACTGAGCTGGCCGGTGCTATTATCTCGCAAGGTGTGATCGAAGTTCAGAGCAATCGTCAGGTCATCGAACACCCCGATGGTGGCGTTGTAGGCGAGATATTCGTTCGTGACGGTGACGCAGTGGCGCGTGGGGACATGATGCTGCGGCTTGACGATACGTTTTTGGCCTCGGAACAAACGATCGTGGAATCTCAGCTATTTGAGTTACTTGCCCGAAAGACCCGGCTAGAGGCTGAACGGGATGGTGCGAACGCAGATACGTTGAAGAAAAATCTGCAAGAGCTCAAAACCCGCGAATCGATCGACGACGATCTGTTGGAAGGCCAACAACGTCTGTTCAACGCCAGGTTGGAAACGCTGACCCAGCAGATCGACCAGCTTGGGAAACAGAAGATACAGATCCAGAACGAGATTGAGGGGACGCAGGCGCAATTGACGTCACTGAATACTCAGGTTGAATTGATCAGAACGGAGCTCGAAGATCAGCAAGGTTTGCTTGATCGCGGCCTGACGCAGGCCAGCCGCGTTTCTGCATTGCAGCGGGAAGAGGCAAATCTAACAGGGCAAATTGGCAGCCTCGAATCCACAGTTGCGCGACTGACAGGCCAGATCGCTACGACCGAAATTCAAATTGTTGAATTGCAGGCCACGCGGCGCGAAGAAGCCATCACCGAGCTTCGGGATGTGCAGTCTCGCGTTGTAGAACTGGCAGAACGTCGTCTTTCCCTTTCCGAGCGTTTGTCGCGTCTAGACATCCGTGCACCCGTCGCTGGCACAGTTTACGACAGTCAGGTTTTTGCCATCCAGTCTGTGATCCAGCCGGGTGAGCCGATGATGTATGTAGTGCCGCAGGATACGCCCTTGTTGGTCGCAGCACGGGTGGATGCGTTGCATGTGGATCAGTTACATCGCGGACAGGAAGTCGCCCTGCGCTTTCCCGCATTCAATCAACGCGACACGCCCGAGCTGAATGGCCGTGTGATCAATGTCTCAGCAGATTCATTCACAGATGAGACAAGCGGCTTTACCTTCTACCGTGCTGAAGTTGTGCCTGACGAAGGACAACTGGACCGTTTGAATGGCCAGGAACTGTTGCCGGGTATGCCTGTCGAGGCCATGATCAAAACTGATGAACGCACTCCGCTTTCTTACCTGGTCAAACCATTGGCAGATTACTTCTACCGCGCGTTTCGAGAATAGCACCGGTCACGCAGTCTCATTCAAACTGCCTCGATATTGCCAAGCAGTATTGAGGTCATGTCGACCGACAGATCACTATCAACAATAGTGACCTCTGCTCCGGTTTCGTAGGTGACGTTGCTGCGTGAAATTCCGGATAGATCCGCATTTGCATCCAGAAAAACCCACTCAGCGTTGTGCGCAGAAGGCTGGCCAACCGCAACCTGAAGAATTGCCAGTGCATCCAACGCGTTTACCGATCCATCCCGGGTGATATCGGCCGCGATGTAATTTTCGGCCGTTGCCGGACCCCATGTCGGATCAAGTCCAACCGACATGCGCAAAACCTGCAATGCATCCAGCGCTGTTATCTCGCTGCTTGCCGTTGAATACGATTTAATGATGTCCAATTGGCCGGGAAACGCGCCGTCTGGTAGATCCAGATCAAATTCACCTTGTGCATTTGCCTGCGCAACAATTGCAGACCCTCCGTCTGGGGTGAACCGGATTTCAGTATTTCCCAACGCTGCGTTTGGAGTCGTCGAATTCAGCGTGAACCCACCAGCTACCCCGTCTGATGAGTTGTTATCCGGCCCGCTACCCAGATTGACAGGAATATGATCGGGACCACCAAACCCTGCGCCGAATACCTGCTCAGTTGTCAGGGAGGTGCCATTAGCTGAAACAAGTTCTATCGTTTCGTCGCGATAAGCGATTTGGGCGCCTTGAGCGGTGGAAGTGAAATCCAACTGCGCTGGGGTGCGCAGAAAAGGATAATCGGTCAGATCCAAACGATCGGTGCCGGCCTGAAAGTCCGTGATCACAGTCGGGCCACTTGTTTGACGGATCACAAAGATGTCCGCGCCAGCACCACCCGTCATGGTCGTGGAACTAGTGCCCGTAATCAGCATATCGTCCCCTGCTCCGCCGTCCAGAATAGTGTCCAGTATACCGCCTTTTAGCATGTCGTCCTGCGCGGTACCGGTTACTGTTCCGAAGCCTTTGGCAACAATTCCAAGGTCGGCAATCGATACGCTCAGCTGAGTGAGCCCTGCATCCTGTTGAGATGATACAAATATCTGCAGCTCATCCCCCATAGGCGCAACGCTGATCGTTTGGACATTTTGCAATCCACTGTCCAGAGTATCTGCAAAACTATCCATATGGATGAGCTGCCCGTCCGGCGTCATTGTAAACAGCGTGATCCCATCATCCCCGCCCCCAGCCACCACGAAAACCCGACCATCAACCTCAAGGACTGAAAGATCCTGTACGGCCCCAAACCGGGTATGCAGGGTGTCCAGAATATGATCCGTCGGCTTTAACCGCCCGCTGGCGTCCAATTCCATAACGCTTAGCGAATTGCTTTGCGATCCGGCCACAACAATCCATGACTTTCCATAGGCTTGAATTGTCTCAACCGCCGTAGGAGAACTTATGCCCAGCGTCTGGATATCGTCA
The DNA here is from genome assembly GCF_056536665.1 of Ruegeria sp. CJ6. Classification (NCBI taxonomy): domain Bacteria; kingdom Pseudomonadati; phylum Pseudomonadota; class Alphaproteobacteria; order Rhodobacterales; family Roseobacteraceae; genus Ruegeria; species Ruegeria sp. CJ6. Next base: position 186,497 of record NZ_JBQFQB010000002.1, read on the forward strand.
TTACCGGCAACCTCAGAGAGCACGCCACTGCCTTGATCGATCGAATATGACGAGATTGTTCCACTGGTTGCATCTGCGCCGACAATGAAATGATTCGACCCCGATTGCAGGGTCTGAAGCGTACTGGCAGACGCGTTAATGCTATGCGCCGGGCTCAGCGATCCATCACCATTGATACTATAGGTGCCGATCTGGCCTGTGTCCTCATGCGCAAGCGCAAGCAAGTCGCCAGCCCCAATCGTTACCTGGACCGCTGCAGCGATATCCCCGCCGCCCGTCAAAGCATTGGTTTCTTGCAAGGCACCGATAGTGCCATCCGCGTTTAGTTCATAACCCACAAGCCCTGTGGCAGTATCGACGTCGAGGACCAGTTGATCATTGCCCGCCAGATGAATCGGGGTTCCGCTGTGCCCGACCTGATGGGCAATCGAGGCATCGAAATATTGTTGGTCCTGTTCTTGTGGGCCAGCCCCCTCCACAAGGCGCCAAGACACGAGCCCTCCCCCGGATCCGCTCGTGCTGTAAAGATACGTTTCCCCGTTAAACGTTTTTAAAGCCGTATCGCCGATACCTGAATCGAGCGCTGCGGTCCCCGTTGCCACCACTCTTTCGAACTGAAGCATCATCGCCCGTTACCCCCTGCCACCCCTGGCAACACATACAGGATGAAACGATGTTCGGTTCTGAACCAGAACAGAAATGTGGTGAAAACAAGGACTTCAGTTCCAGATTAACTCAAATTTTTCGCAGCGGTCGAATGGCGCAGAAGATCAAACCACAGACCAGATCGGCCGAAAACAGCATATCACGCAACGACCAGCGTCCATCTAATGAGAGGGCAAAATGACCAAAGATACCGTTTCGACCAATAAATCGACCACGGACGCCGGGCCCGATGCGCAACGTACGCGCCATATCCGCAAATGGTTCGACAAAAAACTTCAGCGATGGGTAGGACGCGGGGTTGCTGGCGGCCTTGGCTCGACACTATTCGCATTACCAGCTCTTGCGCAGGCCACCGATGAACAGCTTGCGTCACATCAGTTTGCTGAGTCAATTCCGGGCGTTCGGGTGGCAAAGCTGCTTTCGAATGGCGACGTGCAGCTGAAACTGACAGATGGGCGGACGATTGTTGTCTCTGCCGAGAACGTACAGATTCTGGAAAACGGCACCATAATGGTTGCGGATGAAGTCGTCGGCGTAATTGCACAATTAGGTTTAGCCGCAGAGGCCGCAGGTGCGACCGCAGCGACCGCAGGTGGCGTAAGCGGTGCGGGGCTGGCCTTGGGCGGGCTGGGAATAGCCGGTGCTGCAGCTGCCGGTGGCGGAGGCGGCGGCGGTGGAGACAGCGACGATGAAAATGACGCCGAACCCACCGTTACCCCCTCACCTCCTCGACCGCCCAGCCTGAACCTGGCTGAGCTGCAATCAAACGCATTGAGCAATCTCAGCAGCCAAACAACAGCGCCGGAAGGAACAACGACTGTCGAAGTTACCATCGGATCGGTGACAAAATCAGTCACTCCTGCAGACGACGGAAGCTGGAGCGTTTCACTAACGCAGGCCGAGGCAGCGGCCCTGCCTCAGGGGATTTCGGATGTTTCCGTGCGCCATCTGGATGGTAGCGGGATGGAGCTATCGGCTGAAACCGCAAGGTTCGACGTTGATACCATTCCGCCGGTCCTGACCATCGATACATTCTCGGCGGGTGCGGTAATGAATGCTGCAGAACAAGGTACAAATCTCGAAATCTCTGGCACAACGGATGCCGAGAATGGGCAGACCGTAACGGTAGCGATTGGTGGGCAATCCTATAGTGGCACCGTTTCGGGCGGCGGCTGGAGCGTTTCGGTGCCCGCTTCAGATCTTACCACGCTGCCAGACGGGTCAAGCGTCACGGTGACGGCTGATGTATCGGATCGCGCTGGGAACCCAGCAGATCAGGCCAATGGAAGTTTTGACACTGATCTGACCGCGCCTGATCTGACACTAAACCCAGTGGGTGGCGGTTCAATAGATCTGGCCGATGTCGTTGGGGATCTTGTCTTGTCGGGCACGACCACAGCTGAAAACGGCCAGATGGTCAATGTATCATTCGACGGTCAGGATTACACGGGTTCTGTATCGGGCGGCAGTTGGTCAGTGACGATCCCGAATGCCGATTTGTCTGGTTTGACTACCGGTGTGCCCGCATCCGTTTCAGTTGCCGTCAGCGACACAGCAGGCAATTCGGCAACACCGATATCGGTATCCGTTCCGGTCGATCTCACGGGCCCATCAATTGCAATCACTCCCTTGTCGGTCGGGGCTATCCTGAATGCGGTCGAAACCGGATCTGACCTGGTCGTAAGCGGGACAACAGGGAATATAACCGACGGGCAGCAGGTAACAGTAACCCTTGATGGGCAGACTTATACCGACTCGGTCTCGGGCGGCAGTTGGAGTGTGACAATCCCCAGCGCCGATCTCATAGCGCTTGCCGATGGTGGAGACTTCAATATCACGGGCGACGTGACGGACGCCGACGGCCTTGTCGCCCCGCAAGCCAGCGTCAACTTATCCAAAGATGTCACCGCCCCAACTCTGAGTATCGACAGTTTTTCGGACGGAGCGGTTTTGAATGCTGCGGAACGTGGTACGGACTTGACCATTACGGGCACTACATCCGCCGAAGATGGTCAGACAATCACCGTAAATCTGAACGGCCAATCCTACACAGGACAGGCCTCAACCGGGGGGTGGTCGGTCAGTGTCCCCTCGGCGGATTTGGCGGCGCTACCCGATGGGGCCACGATCAGCGTGACAGCGGATGTCTCGGATGCCGCCGGCAATCCGGCGATACAGGCGACCAACAGCTTCGACACGGACTTCTCCGCCCCGTCGCTCGCCATATCATCACTGTCAGATGGAGCAGTAGTCAACCTGACCGAACAAGCAACGGATCTGGTGGTCTCGGGAACTTCTGATGCGGCCAATGGTACGCAAGTTTCGGTACAGATCATCCAATCCGGAGGTGCGGTTCTGACCGGCGGAATCGCCATAGTAAACGGTGGCATCTGGACATTCACAGCTGCGGCTGCAGACTTGAGCGGCCTGCAGGACGGGCAAAGGTATGACGTGAACGCCTCAATCACGGATGCGGCTGGCAACACGAATGCTGCGACGACCAGTTTCAGCACCGACCTCAGCGCACCAACAATTGCATTGAACCCGCTTTCGGTTGGATCGGTTCTGGATATCGTTGAACAGGGAACAGCCCTCAATGTGTCGGGGACAACAAATGCCGAGGACGGGCAGATTGTAACGATTAGCCTTAATAGCCAGACCTACAGTGCGGTGGTTTCTGGTGGCTTGTGGAGCACAAGCATTCCTTCGGCGGATTTGGCCAGTTTGGCCGATGGAGGCAATTTTGCGGTCACGGCATCGGTTCAAGACGCCGCAGGAAACCCGGCAACCGATGCGACAACCATGTTGGCCACGGATTTCAAACCTATCCTCTACATCGATGATGTGGGTGCCAATAGTGCCGTGTCGCTGATCGATGCACAAAACACTGGAATGACCGTATCAGGCAGTTCCGCAGGCCTGTCTGCCGGACAAGCGGTCGATCTCACGCTTAACTCGGTCTCGCTTGGTTCGGCCACAGTTGCAGCCGATGGGAGCTGGACCCTGTCCGCGCCTGCTGCAAGCTTTGCCTCGATTGAAGCGGGAGACGCCCTCGATTTCGAAGCACAGGCGACAGTCGCAGGCGGCCCCGATCCTGATCCGGTGTCCGAACAGGCAATTGCTCATGTTCCGGCGGCCTACACCATCGTTGAAGCCGGTCGCAGCGGAACGACAGTGACGTTCGAGGTCTACGCAGATTCCGATCGCGATATCTCAAGCGGTCTGGCCTTTACCGCCGAGCTGGGGTTCGATCCTTCGGTGGCGACCTACGATAGCGGCTCCGAGTCAGAAAACCCTGACTTCAATCTCTTTCTGGCTAACCCGAATGGAGGTTCCGCAATCAGTTTCGCGGGCGCGGCCACGAGCTATGGGGATTTATCGCAGCCTGTGGTGACATTTACCATGACAGTTCAGGACGCGAACCAACCCATCGTCTTGACGTTGACCACTCCAGACGGAGGGCCATCACAGCTCCATCTCGGCACCGGTGGGAATGATACCATTACGGGCTCGGATGTTGATGATGTCATCCGCGGCAACCAGGGCGACGACACCATAGATGTGTCCGGGGCGGGTCGAGACGTCATCGTTTTCGAAGCTGACTCATCTTCAAATGGCATTGATACGATCAATGGTTTCACACTGGGCCCAGCAGCCAGCGTTTCTGACGCCTTGATGTTCCAGGGGTTGAATACCACATCGCTTCGCGGCGACGGGACCGGTGTGGAGACCTTGGTGGCCGGCGGCACAATTGGTGCCAACACCGGGTTCATCGGGCTGGAGACCACGCTTTCGGCCCTTGATCTGGATACAATCACTAGCGCAGCCGAAAACCTGAATGGTGCTCAATCAGGTGATGAGATGTATCTGCTGGCAACGGACGGCACTGACAGCATTCTGGTCAAGGTTGACTACTCTGGCCCAGATTCGGCGTCGGTCGAAGCGCTTGCACAGTTCGATGGCCTTTCCGATCTGAGCAGTTTGTCCGACGACAACATCCTGATCACTGACCCAACTGGCGCTTCAGCCTAAACGGCGCTCGTAGCTTGGGGCGATGCACAAATGTAGCCTCGCCTCTTCAAAACAAGAGGATCACATGGCAGAGAACGGCCTTTTCCCAGTTAGCCTTGTACGGCACAGGAATCGATTCTGGCGCCGGTTCACATCATACCAATTTGTTGCAGAGATGGACGCCTGTCCCATCGTCATCTCAGAAGTTCCGCAAATTGCCACATCTTTTCCGATTGTGTTCCTGTCAAACCAAACAGGTTTTTCTCCCGTCGCACTATTCTCAGTCATCCCGGAAATGGCACCGCCCTTCGTCGACCAAAACGGTCGCTGGCTTGCGCCTTATGTGCCCTCAGCGTTGCGTTGCTTTCCATTCCAGGCAGAAGCTATGAAAAAGGGCGACTCTCGGTCACGTCTGTTTGTCGACGAGGATTCAGGGTTGGTTACACATGACCCTAAAGACCAACCATTTTTTACAGTGGACGGACTTTTGACGCAGGATCTCTGCCGTGTGCGCCGCTTTCTGCAAAATCGCCTGGCCTCGGCAAACAAAACGGACCAAGTCTGCTCTTTGATCGCTGAAATGGGTCTGCTTGTACCACTGGGCGAACAGAATGGCATCACTTTGACCGAGGGTTACTGGGGCGTTGATCCAATTCTGCTGGAACAATTGCCCGAGTCTAATAAATTGGCCCTACTTTCTAGCGACGCGCTACAGTTGATTCACGCTCATCAAGTATCCCTGTCGCATTGCGTGTGGCTGTCCAGTGCGCAGAGCCAATCAGGCACGAGGAGTTTAGAACAAAACGACACCTTTGGCGGATTCATGACTGCACTTGCTGAAGAGGTTCGGCACGGACAATGCAAGGAGGGCGCGATCCATGCAATGGGTTAAGTTCGGGCTTGGAATCCTTGGCATAACAGCGGGGTTACTGTCAGTTTCAGCCTGCACCTCAACGCCCAACTTAGCCGATGTCGAGACATCTTTAACGCGAGGAACGACCGGAGCAAGCGCAACAGCACGATCAAAACAACTTTCAAAGAACGCTTATGACCAACAAGTGCGACAGGCTTTTCAGAGCAGTTCGATTGTGGCACGAAGTGGGTCCAAAACAAGGACAATCCAAGCTTACCAGAATGCCGCTAGCGGTGCATTCTTGGCTCAGGCCTTATTGGGGTTGATAGCGCGGCCCGTTCAGACAAACTCCAATAGTAGTGAAGCGCCCCCTTACTGGCGGGTATCGGAAGGTCATGAACCTAGAATGGATGTATTGACTGCGAGATCCCGAGTGTCGGGTACGAAACGCAACGACATGCAGCTACAGGAACGGCTGATTCTGGCAGAACAGAACTTCGCTTTGGCCAATTACACCTCATCGATCCGAACCGAGCACATTCTGGATTTTCCGGGGTTCACGATGGACGCGCTGGATAAGTCGCTATGAATGTTGATCGTGCAACTCTGACCGAACTGGAAGCTTGCTTGTTGAATGTCGCGGCGACACTTGAGCGACCGTTGACAGTGGCAGCACTGAACGCCTGCCAATCTGGTGATACAGGTCAGTTGACCGTGCGCGATGCGATGCACGCGGCACAACGAGCAGGCCTGCAGGTCGGGTTTGGTGCGCGAAAGCTGTCCGCATTTGATGCATCGCTGGCACCTGCGATCTTGTTGTTGGAAGGCGATCGCGCCGTTGTGTACCACGGGCGCACGCGCAATGGCGATCTATTGCTTTACGACCCCGCTTTGGATGACGGTATCGGAGAGGTTCCTGAAAGCGGCGTGGGCGAAGTCTACACGGGCTATGCATTGTTGTTTCGACCCTTGCACCGCGACGAGGTTAACGCAGATCAAGCGGATCAGCGGGGTCATTGGTTCTGGTCGGCCCTTTCCGCAAACCGCTGGTCTTACGTTCAGGTGGCGCTGGCTGCGGCGATGGCAAACGTTCTGGGACTTACGACCTCAGTCTTTATCATGATCGTCTACGACCGGGTCTTGCCCAACGAGGCGACCGAGTCGCTGATTGCTTTGACGCTTGGCGTGGGGCTGGCGCTTCTTTTTGACTTCGCGCTGAAGCTCCTTCGCGCGGGGTTCATAGATCGCGCCGGCCAGAATGCTGACATGTCCATGGGACGGCGAGTATTTGACCAGGTGCTGAATATTCGCATGTCGTCCCGAACGGGCTCAACGGGTGCAATGGCCAGTACCATCCGCGAATTCGAAACTTTGCGTGAATTCTTTACTTCTGCCACACTCGTCGCTGTCGTAGACTTGCCATTCATCGCGGTATTCATATTCGCGATCTATATGGTGGGCGGCCCGCTGGCGCTTGTTCCGGCACTCGCTGTACCAGTCGTTCTTCTCAGCGGACTGGCTGTTCAACCGATCCTGTCGCGTCTTGCTGAACAAAGTTTTGCAGACGGACAATCCAAGCAATCTGTTCTGGTTGAGGCTGTATCAGGCTTGGAAACCATCAAGACAACCGCCGCCAGTCGGCAGATGCGAATGCGGTGGGAAGGTGCAATTGCACGCCAGTCAAACTACGGATCACGCAGCAGGGCCGTTACTCAATTTGCCCTGAACCTAACTGGATTTACTCAGCAGGCCGCGCAAGTTCTTATCGTCTTTTATGGTGTATTTCTGATCACGGATGGCCAGACGAGCATGGGGGCACTTGTTGCGTCGGTGATGCTGACCGGCCGTGCCCTGGCACCGCTGGGACAATTGGCGCAAACCCTGACACGTGTCAATCAGGCACGCAGTGCCTACCGCAATCTGGACACGTTAATGCAGGCGAGCAACGAGCGGCCTGAAGGCAAATCTTGGATCAGCAGATCCGAGTTTTCCGGGCGGATAACGTTTAACAATGTTCATTTCGCATATCCTGATCAAACGGAAGACGCGATGAAAGGTGTTTCATTTACAATCGAACCCGGTGAAAAAGTCGCTGTCCTGGGCCAGATTGGGTCGGGCAAGAGTACGATTGCGCGACTGCTGTTGGGCCTCTACCAACCGCGCGTGGGCTCGGTGATGTTGGACGGGCTGGACATTCGCCAGATTGATCCCGGCGACTTGCGGCGAAATATTGGTTCAGTCTTGCAAGACATCTGGCTGTTTTCCGGTACCGTCCGGGAAAACATTGCCAGCGGGTCGGTGCGACCGCGTGATGATGAACTGATCCGTGCAGGGCGCATTGCAGGTGTCGAAGATTTTATCGCGCGGCACCCACGGGGCTATGATCAGCCTGTAGCCGAACGAGGAGAAGGATTGTCAGGTGGTCAAAGGCAGGCGATTGCATTGGCCCGGGCGCTTATCGGGCATCCTCCTGTCCTGCTGCTGGATGAGCCTACGAGCGCGATGGACGTCAAATCCGAATCCGAAATTATACGCCGCCTTAAAAAGACCACGCCAGATACCACGATGATCATCGTGACGCACCGAACCAGCCTGCTGGAACTGGTTGATCGGGTCATAGTGATTGAGGATGGCAAAATTGCGATGGATGGACCCAAAAACATCCTGACGCAGACAGTTTGCAAACCCGGGAGGCATCTGAATGTCGCGGCATCCTGATCTGGAAAGCCTCGCCCGTGAAATGCGTGGAGGGTCACCGCTGCGGGGATCATTGCTGCTGCTCCTGATACTCAGTTGTTTGATAAGCGCCGTCGCCTGGGCTCATTTAACTGAACTCGACGATGTCGTGAGGGCAGATGGGCGTATCGTGCCATCCGGCGATATTCAGGTGATCGAAGCGACCGAACCCGGTGTTTTGCGGTCCGTTCACGTGCGCGAGGGTCTGGTGGTTGAGGCTGGTACATTGCTGATGGAGCTGAATACTACTCAGATCGAACGAGAGTTGAGCCAAGAGCAACAGCGTGCCTTTGGTTTGATGGCCCGCGCACAACGTCTACGTGCCGAAATCGATGGGGCTGAGCTTGAGTTCGACGACGATCTTCTGACTGGCGCGCCAGATGTCGTGCGGTCAGAGACTGCGCTGTACCACGGTCGGCAAGCAGAACTTGAAGCTGAGATTGCAATTCTCTCTCGACAGCGCGAACAGCGGCAACGCGAGTACGAAGAGGGATTGGTTGACCAGGTCACGTCAACCGAGACCCTGAATGTGTTGGCCGATGAGCGCGCAATGATGGTGCCATTGGTCGAACAGAAGATGGAACCGGCAACAACCCTTTTGGCCCTGCGCCGTAGCGAGGCGGAATGGAAAGGCCGCAAGGTCAGAGCAGAGGCGATGATCAACCGGTTGAAGGCTGGGCTGGATGAAGTGGATGACAAGGTCCGCGCGACGCGCAGTCGGTTTCGTAGTGCCGCACTAACTGATCTGGCTTTGGTTTCGGCAGAGCTTGCCGCCTTGCAACCTGCCCTACCCTCTTTGCGTGACCGTGCGTCTCGCGCGCAGATCCGGGCCCCCGTACGGGGTGTCGTAAACCGGATTCACCGGACGACGATCGGCGGGATGGCCCGAAGCGGTGAGGAACTGATTGAGATTGTTCCGTTGGACGACAGATTGTTGGTGGAAGCCTATGTCCGGCCCAAGGACATCGCCTTCCTGCACCCAGAGCAAAAGGTCAAAATCAAGATCACGGCCTACGATTTTTCGCGGTACGGCAGTCTGGATGGTGAGATCGTTCGAATCGGTGCCGACACCATCACTCGCTCGGAACGAAGTGAAGAAGAGGTTTTCGTCGTCGAAATTCAGACTTCAGACACGATGTTGGGTGCGGGTGGTACAGCGGTTGAAATCATCCCAGGAATGATCGCTCAGGTCGATATTCTGTCGGGGCGAAAGTCAGTTCTGGATTATCTGATCCAACCTGTTCTGAAGATAAAAGACGAGGCGCTGCGCGATTGAAGAAAACGACAGATGGGCAGCAGATAGCAAAGCGCCAGCCGATAGACATCTTAGGCGTCGGGGGGGACCGACGACTAAGACCAGGTCACGTCACCAAGAAAGATATATCCCGCACCATATATCGTTTTAATAAGGCGCGGGTTTTTGGGATCTTCGCCCAGCTTCGTTCGCAAGCGGGAAATCCGAACATCCATAGCGCGGTCAAAGCTGTCACCTGCCCCGCCACCCAACATGTCCTGCATGCGCGCGCGGCTGATCAGGCGTTTGGGACTTTCAAGAAACAATCGCAGAACCTCACCTTCGGCGTGGCTGAAAGGTGTCTCGACGCCATCGGCATTGATCAAGACATATCGATCAAACTGTGCGGTCCAACCATTGAATTCGGCTATGTCTGAATTCGGCGTTGCTGGTCCAGTAGAGCGTAGCCGGGCGCGGACCCGAGCAATTACTTCGGCTGGATCAAATGGTTTGGTGATGTAATCATCTGCGCCAAGCTCCAATCCCGTTACCCGGTCCTGTACCTGAGCGCGGCCTGAAATGATGATGACGGCAGCACCTTGCTCAAGCGCAAGTTTGTGCACAAGTGCAAGACCGTCGGTATCCGGCAATGATAAATCCACCAAACACAGATCCGGAGTGACCCTTTTCAGCGAAGCTTCAAATTCACGGGCACGTGAAAAGCTCTGAGTTTGAAACCCGGCATCTTCCAGCGCTTCCGTTAGGATACGGCGGATTTCAGGTTCGTCATCGAGAATGGTCACCAAAGGTTGTGTCATTCAGGCGGCCTCGGTTCGGATCAACGCCGACAATTGCGACGATGTGAATGGTTTGCTTAGGACGGGTGCACGGGTCAATGCCTGATGATGTAGCGGGTCATTTAGCGGCAGCGACGTCATCAGTATACAGGGCAACGCACCATTCAGGCGGTCGACAATGTCGATCCCAGTGCCTTCGCCCTCCAGCTTAATATCTGATAGAACCAGCGCGATATCACCGATTTCCGACGTCAAGGTCAAAGCTTCATCGACCGAGCTTGCCTCGATCACCGAACACCCCAAATCGACCAGCATGTCCCGGAACTGACTGCGCAGGTCATCGCTGTCTTCAACCAACAAAACGAGACCCGCTTGCGCGGACGGGGCAGGACGGTAGGGCAAACGTATCACGACCGAAGCACCAGAAGGCGTGTTGCGCAAATTAAGGTCACCGCCCGCCAGCTTTACCGTGTCGTAGACCATTGGAAGTCCCAACCCCGAGCCATCGCTGCCTTTGGTGGAAAAGAATGGGTTTAACGCTTTCTTTAATGCTTCCCCGGTAAACCCCGGGCCAGTGTCCGACACCGTGATCTCAACCCATATTGTCCCGATTGCATGCGCAGTGATCGTGATCTGGCCCGATGTGCCGCAAGCATCCCGCGCATTCAGAACCAGGTTCAGCAGTGCATCCTGAACCATGCCGGGATCTAGCATCAGCGCCTTGTCGGGTAGAGTATTGACCACCGACAACCCCATGCCCCGCGGCAAGGACGGGGTGGCAAGGATTCGCAAATCTTCAAGTAAACCGCGCATATCCGTCGCCTGAGGTTGAGGCGTGCGATTGCCGGTCATGTCTGCGATGCGATTCAGCAATTGCCCCCCGCGTCGGGCAGTTTGTTGCGTAGCCGTGACTAGCTGATCGGCTTCCTCGGGCAGATTCATCCTCTCTAATCGCGCCTGCATGCCCAGAATGATGGTCAGCAAATTAGAAAAGTCATGGGCAAGCCCGCTTGTCATCTGCGCCGCCATGGCTCTGCGCCGCGTTTGCTGAAGGGCGACACGGGCTTGAGTTTCTTCGGTGATATCCACCGACATGACATAAACACCACCCGCTTTATCCGGGGTGAATGATACCCGAATGCGGCGTGAATCCTGATCTTCGGTAAACTCGAAAACCGAAGGTTGGCCTCCATAGGCCTGTTCCAGATGTGGCTTTACCCGGTCATAGGCAGATGACCCCAAAGCCTTTGAAATATGAAGGCCCAGAATGTCAGACGGACGGCCGGGCATGACCGAACTGAGGCGGCGGTTTGAGTAATCGTATCGTCCATCGGCATCCAGATGCGCGATATGAGCCGGCATCATCTCGGTCGTCATCCGCGTGCGGGCCTCGATCTCGGTCAGTTGACGCTTGGCTTCTTCCAGCGCGGTGATGGTTGCGGCCAGTTTGCGGTTTGTTGCAGAAAGCTCTTCGGCATGGCTCAGAAGTTGGCCAGACAGTTCTTCTGAACGGGCGCGCAGCAAATCTTCTACCCGCTTCGTGCGAGTTATGTCGGTATAGACGGCCACCCAACCCCCATTGGGCAAAGGTGCACCTTCAACCGAGATCACCTGACCATTGGGCCGGGTGCGCTCCATATAATGCGGCTCGAACGCGAGGGCCTGTGAAACGCGTAGCTCGACCATCTCGTCAACATCGCCGACCGAACCGTATTCCCCGCGGCTAGCGAGAAAATAAATTGTGTCGCGAAACAGAGCCCCCGGCTCGACAAGTTCGTTTGGCAGGTCGAACATTTCCTGAAACCGCAGGTTGCTGACAACGAGACGCAATTGGCTGTCATAAATTGACAGCGCCTGACCGATCAGGTTCAGGCCAGCCGTGGTCATCGCCTTGATGCGCTGTTCGGAAATGTCCAAATTCATCCTCCCCTGCGCCCATGGGTATCACCAGTTCAGGCGCAGGTGTAGGGAGATTTACCTATCCGTGCAGCGGCAAATTGTTCGCGGCACGGTAGGCTTGAACATAGCCGCGTGCCACTGATCGAACGGCTGTACCAATCTGCGAATAAGCCTCGTCCGGCAGGTTGGCAAAGGACACACGGGCCGACCATCCGGGCGCATCAAATCCGCTGCCGTTCAGCAAAACGATGCCATAGTCTTCGGCCAGCTTGAACGCGATATCCAATGGATGAACATTCTGCTTGATCCAAGCCACGACATCTTCACCGACATATTTTCGCAACCAGTATTCGAAATCGATGATGCCGTAATAGGCGTCGTAATGCTCACCTGCCTGCACCTCGATGCCCATCGCTTCGGTCAGCAGTTTGAAACGGCGATGAACCAACTCCATACAGGCGGTCTGATAGATCTTCTTGCTGTCGACCAACTCACTGAGTGAAAACAGTGTCATCATCACCTGCTGCGGCAGCGACAGGCCCGCCGTGTGGTTCAAAGCCACATCGCGGCTATCGGCCACAAGCCGGTCGATAAAGCGAATGTCGCGCGGTGTCAGGCTAAGCGTGCCATAGCGCTTGTCCAGGGCCTGTTTGATCTCATCCGGGTGATCCGCCAGTTTCAGATCGAAGATGTTGTCTTGCGCGACAGCAATCACGCCAAGACGCCAGCCGGTGCAGCCAAAGTACTTGGAATAGGAATACACCCCGATCGTGTTGCGTGGCAGATGGCCCATGACCGAGGTAAAATCATGCACAAAGGTGCCGTAGACATCATCCGTCAACACGATCAGATCGGGACGGTGGTTTTCCACCAAATCCGCCAGTTTTCGCAGTGATGCGGTGCTTAGTGCAACCGAAGACGGATTGCCCGGGTTGACCAGAAAGAACGCCTTTACCTTGGGATCTTTCAGCTTTTCCACTGCGGCATCCGTCAGTTGGAAGCCGTCTTCCTCGTCGGTTTCCACATGGACGGATTCAAGGCTGTAATCCTCAAGCTCTGGCATTTCCAGATAGGGGGTGAAGATCGGTGTACACAACGCGATCGTATCACCCGGGTTCAGCAGCCGATTGGCTTTGAGAGACTTGAAGATATAACACATCGCCGCCGTGCCGCCTTCGACTGCGAACAGATCGAACTGAGCGTCAGGCCGGTGACCTCGGCACATGGACCACATCAGGTATTCATGGGCAATGGTGGCATTGTGTTTCAGGATGCGGTCAGGCACCGGATAGTTATCACCGATGATCGAATCCGTCAGTTCATGCACAAACTCGTCCGCATCGAAATCAAATGCGGATATGGCATGCGCCACGAGCTCAAGCAGCGTATCGACGCCCGGCGTGTCGGAATGATCAGACGCCCAGCTCTGCAGCCGTCCATGGCAACCTTTCTGCGCCGGCATTCCGCCTAAACCAGCGGGGTGGTCCATCACACGTTTGGATTCAGTTATGGCAAATTGACCAAGGGCAAAGAACGCCTCACGCGGACGGGTGGCAACCCAGTTAGGATTGCCGCGCCCCGCGTTCAGGAAAGCACTATTGGCCTTACGCGCCTCGGCCGAGGCCAGTTTGATCAGCTCATCCTTGATCTGAAACGGGCTGAGTGCTTCGTAATCGTGCAGCGTTACTCTATCCATAACGTGAACCTCTCCAAATCAGCTTAGGATCAAAACAACGACCATCCCGAAGATGGTCAATAATGTATTTCCGATCGCATACGGCATTCCGTAGCCAAGCGCCGGGATGCGACTTTGCGCGGCTTCCTGGATCATACCCAACGCCGCCGTCGTGGTGCGCGCACCTGCGCAGGCACCAAACAGAATGGCCGGGTGGAATTTGAACACGTAATGCCCGACGTAAACTGCAAAGATCATTGGTAGCGAAGTCGCGACGATTCCCCATAGCAGCAGCGCAATACCGGCCTGTTGCAGTCCCGCGACAAATCCCGGCCCTGCGGTGATCCCTATCACCGCGATAAACACGTTCAGACCCAGAGTGTTCATCAACCAAAGCGCCGGACCCGGGATGCGCCCAAAGGTCGGGTGCACCGTACGCAGCCAACCCAGCACCAGCCCAGCCAGCAGCGCGCCTCCGGTAGTGGAAAGGCTGATCGGGAAACCACCCATCATGACTGACAGTGTTCCAATGATGCCGCCGATGAAAATCCCCCAGCCTACAAAGGCCAGATCTGTGGTGTCTACCGGGCGGTCGGCATAGCCAATCTGGGCAACTGCGGCCTCGACATGCCGCTTGCTGCCCTGAATTGTGACGATGTCACCACGATGCACGACTGTCCCGGGTAGCAGCGGCAAATCCTGCATGTTTCGCATCAGTTTCGAGACATAAATGCCCCGCGCGATCGACAGTTTGCTTAGCTCTTCAAGCGTCTTGTTATGAACCTCTTTGCTGGTGATCAGCACATCCAGTTTTTCCGACGGTATGCTCAGCAGATCAGGCGCGTCAGCTTCTGTAAGATTGGTCTCAAGCAAACCCACCAGATCAGCGCGGCGGCCTGAGAACATCACAACATCTCCGGCCTGCAATATGGTGTTATCATCTACCTCTATGATCTTCCCGTCACGTCTCAGGCGTTCGGCATAGATGCGGATACCGGGCATCAGATCTTTGACCGGTTGCCCTAGCAAATCGCTACCTTCTGGGATCTCAAAGGCCCGCGCCTCGATCGCGCGATATGCCGAGACGATGCCATCACCGGTTTCAACCGACGTCGTGCCACCCAGCTTAGCCTCATATTCCTTGCAGGCCGCGACCAGATCGACGCCAATCAGACGCGGGCCGATCTTGGCCAGAATGATGGCCGACCCGATTGTGCCGTAAATATAGGTCACCGCATAGGCAATCGGAATCTGGTTCGCATAGGTTTTGGCCTGTTCCGCCGACAGGCCCAGCTGGCCGATTTGGTCGGTGGCAACACCGATCGCCGCTGAAATCGTCTGCGATCCGGCATAAAGCCCCGCGGCATAGCCAAGTTCCAGACCCGCGACCTTGGCTGCGATGATCGGGATTACAAGGCAAAGTGCGAGCACGCTGAGCGCAAAGAACACCTCGCGCGCGCCGTCTGCTTTCAGGCCGCGGATGAACTGAGGTCCGACACCGTAGCCCACAGCAAAGATGAACAAGATGAAGAAAGTCGATTTGACCGCCGAGTCGATTTCAATCTGGGCCTGCCCGATCACCACCGCCGCCAACAACGTTGCCGTGACCGTGCCCAGACTGAACCCCATCAGTTTCCAGGGACCAACGAGAAAGCCGATACCGATGGACAGGAACACCGCCAATTCAGGGTAGTTTTGAAGAATATGCACCAGCCAATCGACCATCAATCACCTCTCAATCCGCGCCTGACAGGCATTTGAGGCAAAAGCCGGAGACAAGGTGAAGAAGCGCCCAATTGGCCCACTTGCTGCCCGACCAAGCCGCCTGTTCGAACACACAACCGCAACAGGAAAACTTCGGCCTCACGATACCTTACAAAGGACATTTGTCTATAATTATCTGAATATTAATAGTTCTGCTTGTCCGCCCTCATTCAGAACACCCTGACTGAGCCTGCCCCACAATGCAAACACGCGAAACGCATGGCTCGCCCGCTCTGCCTGCTCCAGAATCGGAACCATGGGCTTCACTGTCGCTCTACCGCAATGCGCGGGCGCAAAATCCTGAGGGGTTCGAACAAATCCATTGCAGCGACCCGGTGTTTGCCATCACATACCGCTATGACACGGCCGACGATTATTTCCGAGACCAGCGCAACCGGCGTTTGTATCCGCCTTGCCGGAGATCTGCGCACTCAATCGTTGGATCGTGTCGAAGCAGGTTTTGCCGCCCAAAAGCCCAACGGCCAAGATGTCATTGTGGACATGTCGCAAGTTGAATCGCTGGATACTGGAGGGGCCTGGCTAGTCGCCAATCTGGTGCAGCGGATGGGAAGCGAGGGCGCTCAGGTCCAGCTCGAAGGGTTGGCCCCTGCGCATTCGTCATTGATCGAAACAGTATCGCACAACATACCCGAGGTTACAGGAGAAGAACTGCCGCCGTATGGCTTTGTGAATTGGGTTGCCCGGATTGGGCAAAAAACTTTTGGCGCCTGGCAGGACACATTATCAATCATCGGCTTTCTTGGCCTTACTCTGCATCGATTGGTCCGGACTCTGATCATGCCATGGCGACTGCGTCGTGCTGCCTTGGTGTCACAGATGGAGCAAGTCGGCTTCAAGGCGCTGCCGATTGTGTCCTTGATGGGTTTCCTGATCGGCGTCGTTCTGGCCTTTCAGGGCGCGACGCAGTTGAAACAGTTCGGGGCTGAGATCTTTGTTGTCGAATTGATCTCCATCTCGATCCTGCGTGAGCTTGGTATCCTGCTGACAGCGATCATCGTCGCTGGTCGCTCCGGTTCGGCTTTTACGGCTTCGATTGGCTCGATGAAGGTGCAGGAAGAGATTGATGCGATGCGCACCCTGGGGTTGGATCCGATTGAAGTTCTGGTCATTCCCCGTGTTCTGGCGCTGTTGATCATGTTGCCCATTCTTGGCTTTGTTGCCGATATGGCTGGCCTGATCGGCGGAGCGTTGATGAGTTGGATCGACCTCGGTGTCAGCCCCGGCATGTTCCTGACCCGGTTGAAGGAAAATACCGGCGTCGCACAGCTTGCCGTCGGGATGATCAAGGCACCGTTCTTTGCACTGGTGATCGGTGTCATTGCCTGCTGGCAGGCTATGCAGGTCAAAGGTTCATCCGAAAGCGTTGGTCAGCGGACGACAGCCTCGGTCGTGCAATCGATCTTTATGGTCATCGCCATCGACGCCCTGTTTTCGATCTTCTTCTCAGAGTTGGGGATCTGACATGGATGGCGCCGCGCTTCAGGACAAGCCCCAATCCGACACGAAACGCGAAGCCGTTATTCGTGTGCGCAATTTAACCAACCAATTCGGCGAGCAAGTGGTCCACGACAACCTCAACCTCGATGTCTGGCGCGGTGAAGTGCTGGGTGTTGTCGGTGGATCGGGCACTGGGAAGTCCGTGCTTTTGCGTACGATCGTCGGGCTGAACAAGCCCAAGTCGGGAAGTATTGAGGTTCTTGGCGTCGATGTTCTTAATGGCCCCGAAGAAGAACGTCAGCGGATCGAAAGAAGCTGGGGTGTGGCATTCCAGGACGGTGCGCTGTTTTCCTCACTGACTGTATTGCAGAACGTGATGGCGCCTCTGCGCGAGCACACGGGTATCAGTGAAAAATTGATGGCCGCACTGGGTGGTCTGAAGATCAGTCTTGTTGGCTTGCCTCAACTAAGTTGTAGCAAGTTCCCTTCGGAACTGTCCGGCGGAATGCGTAAACGCGCCGCGTTGGCCCGCGCCCTGTCGCTGGACCCTGAAATCGTTTTTCTGGACGAACCAACTGCCGGGTTGGACCCGATCGGGGCCGCCGCATATGATGAACTGATCGGGGAACTTCAGCACACGTTGGGGCTGACCGTGTTCATGGTAACGCATGATCTGGACAGCCTTTATGCCATATGTGATCGCGTCGCGGTACTTGCGGAAAAACGCGTGCTGGTTGAAGGTCCGATAGAAGAGATGACCAAGGTCGACCATCCTTGGGTTCAGGAATATTTCACAGGCCCCCGCGCCCGTGCGGCACAACAGAAGGGGCAGGACAGGTAGAGGCGATGGAGACCCGAGCGAATTACATCCTGATCGGTGCGTTCACCCTGGCGGGCATCCTTGGTGCCTTCGGGTTCTTTCTGTGGCTCGCCAAATTCGAAGTGACCCGGCAATACGCCTATTATGATGTGTTGTTCGACAATGTCTCGGGCCTGTCGGCTGCAGGTGGCGTAAATTACAACGGCTTGCCTGTGGGTCAGGTGGTTTCCCTGGACTTGGACAAAGATGACCCGTCAAAGGTGCGAGTGCGGCTTGAGGTTGATGCCGACATCCCTGTTACCAAAGAAACCATCGCACAGTTGCAATCTCTGGGTGTGACAGGGGTTGCTTATGTTGAGCTTTCCGGCGGGTCCCCAACCGCAGAAAGGCTGGCCCAGAACAGTGTCATCCCAAGCAAGCGCAGTTCGATTCAATCCTTGCTTGAGGGTGCGCCAGAGGTTCTGGAAAAGGCGGTCACCCTGTTGGAGAACCTCAATTCGGTTGTTGATGACAAAAACCGAAAGGCGGTGTCGGATATCCTGAACAATCTGGCAGAAGCGTCGGGCAAGCTGGATAAAACTCTGACGGATTTCCAGTCGCTCTCGTCCGATTTGGGCGGTGCGGCCAAAGACGTTGGAGAATTTACCAAGAGACTGGATACGTTGGCGAACACGGCCGAGACGACGTTGAGCACGGGAACGGACACGCTGAAGAGCATCAAAGAGACCTCAGAATCCGCCAAAACAACGCTAGAGACTGCAAATAACGCCATTGCCAGTGCTGAAAGCGTGATTCAGGAAGATATCCGGCCCTTTATCGAACGCGGGTCAATCCTGGCCGAAAGGCTGACTCGGCTGTCAGATGAAGGCAGCGTTACGCTTGAGGTAATCAGCGAGACTGTTCTGAATGCAAACACCACCCTTGAATCGGTTACATCGACTATGGATTCAGCCAAAGGGGCGCTCGATTCAGCAGAGAGGGCGTTTGACTCGGCAAACCGCGTGATGGACGAGGATATCTCACCTGTCGCTGAAGATGTGAGTAAGGCGGCCAATCAGGTTGCGGAAACCGTCTCGAATATTACCGAAAAGATTGACAAGATTTCCGACGATGTTCTCAGCGCCTCCCAATCGGCGTCGGATCTGCTGGGAACCATCGACGGGATCGTTCAGGACAACCGCCGTCAGGTTTCGGACTTCTTGCGCGTTGGGTTGCCTCAGTTCATCCGGTTCATCGAGGAATCACAGCGTCTGGTCATCAGTCTGGATAGATTGGTCGACAAGGTCGAACGCGACCCGGCCCGCTTTTTGTTAGGCACCCAAGCATCGGAGTTTCGTCAATGATACGGCCCTTAATATTGACTCTGGTTTTGGCCGCTTTGACGGGCTGCACGGGCTTGGGCACGCTGCGGCAGGCTTCTAAGCCCAATGACTTGTATTTGCTGACACCCAAAAGCACGTTCTCGTCATCGCTGCCGCGAATCCAAAAACAGATCGTTGTCGAAGAGCCCACAGCGACGGCTGCCGTGAACACCGATCAGATCGCCGTGCAGCCCACCTTGCTTCAGGTTCAGTATCTGCCGCGGGCCCGATGGGTGGATCGCGCTCCGTTAATTGTGCAGGCGCTGATGGTCGAAAGCTATGAAAATTCCGGCAAGGTCGCGGCCGTAGGACGTTCGACTGTAGGCCTGAGAGCGGACTATGTGATCGCGCCTGATCTGCGCGAATTTCAGGGCATCGTCATCAGCGAAACCGAAGACACGAAGACGGTCCGCGTAGAAGTGCGCATCAATATTAAGATTATCGATGAGTATGAGGACAAGATCATCGCTTCAAGCTCATTCCAGGAAGCAGTGCTGGCGACCAGCGATAAAACACCCGAACTGGTTGAGGCCTTTGATATCGCCTTGGGCAAGACAATGCGGGATGCCGTGGAATGGAGCATCCGCAAAATCCATACGCATACGCTCAATAACCCGCGATCAACACCTAGCTAGCGGTCGCTAGAACTGGCTCGCTGAGGCGACTTGCCAGTCAGCGGCGAACTCTTCAGGGATGGTCTTGCCCAACAGAGAGCCGTCATCCAGAAAGCTGTATAGCTCGGCATAAGACCGCTCTCGTTCATCCGCATTTCGGCGCCGGATGTCGGCAGGGCGCAGGTCGGAAACTTTTGCTTTGCCCATAGCCCCTAATATCTCGCGGAAGCTTTCAAGCGTCGCGTCATGAAACCGATGCACGCGCTGTCTTTTCTGTGGCACATTCACCGCCCGCCCACGGATCGGATCTTGCGTCGCTACCCCCGAGGGGCACCTGTTGGTGTTGCAATGCAGCGCCTGAATGCACCCCACCGCAAACATCATCGCCCGCGCCGCGTTACACATATCCGCACCCAAAGCGAATTTCTCGACCATATCGAATCCAGTGGCCACTTTGCCGGAACAGATCACCCGCACCTTGTCGCGGACTCCAATACCGCGCAGACAGTTGTTTACAAAGATCAGTGCCTCGTTAAGCGGCATCCCCAATCGGTTGGTGAACTCGACCGGGGCAGCGCCAGTGCCCCCTTCCGCGCCGTCCACCGTGATGAAGTCAGGCAGAATCTCAGTTTCCAACATCGCTTTGCAAATCGCCATAAACTCGGATCGACGACCGATGCAGAGTTTGAAGCCCACGGGCTTGCCACCTGACATCTCTCGCAGATGCTGAACGAAATGCATCAATCCAGTCGGTCCATCAAAGGCCGAATGAATAGGTGGGGAAATCACATCCTGATGTACTGGAACCCCACGAATCTCGGCGATTTCTTCATCCACCTTTGCTGCCGGTAGGACCCCGCCATGAGACGGCTTCGCCCCTTGCGACAATTTGATCTCGATCGCTTTGACGACATCTTTCTTGGCCTTTTCGGCAAACAGGTCCTTATCGAACCCACCATCAGGCGTGCGGCATCCAAAATATCCTGTTCCAATCTGCCAGATGATGTCTCCACCTTCGGCCAGGTGGTGGGGGGACAGCCCGCCTTCGCCCGTGTTATGCGCAAAACCCCCATCTTTTGCACCACCGTTCAAAGCACGGATTGCGTTGGCGCTGAGTGCACCGAAACTCATTGCTGATACGTTCAGGCGCGACGCATTGTAGGGTTTGTCGCACTGAGGGCCGCCCAGTATCACCCGTTCTTCGCTCTCTTCGACGTGCTTGGGGGATAGCGAGTGATCAGCGCGGTGATAACCTACCGTCATGATATCGTACTGAGTGCCAAACGCCTGAGTATCCACCTGCCCCTTGGCGCGGGAATAGACCAGACTGCGGATGATCCGATTATAGGGCCGCCCGCTTTCATTGGTTTCAACGAAATACTGCCGGATTTCAGGGCTGACAAACTCCAACATATATCGGAAGTGACCCAGTACCGGGTAGTTGTTCAGCACATTATGCTTTGTTGTCAGCATATCGTAGAGACCGACAACCGCATAGGGGATCAGTATGATCAGCAACCAGTGGGCGGGTGGCCAGAAAAAACCCCAAAGCAAAGTCAAAGGCAAGCAGACATAGCTGAGGAAATAGTAAAGCCTGCGAACAATCATTTCCTATCTCCCTGAGTAGCGCTGTGACAGCGTGACCTTGAATGGACATTGGGTCCATGACCCTGCTCTTCATCCAGAACGTGGAACAAATTGACCTGTTTGCGCAAGCCCTTGCTAATCAAACAAAGATAACGGTTGGGTTGGCGAGGCCGGTTGAACCAAGCAAAAGCAGTCTGTATGCAAAATGAAACGCTGGTCAGAGCAGGATCAACCGCAGTGTCGAAAACAGCGCCTGTATTCGGGCATCGCGCCCTGATGTATACAGCCGTCTTTGTGGGGGGTGCTGCAGGGTCGTTGCTGCGCGAGCTATTTTCGCTGGAGATCCCCGGCGCTCCGTTCCTGACCGCGACTTTCGGCATCAATGTTGCGGCCTGTTTCGTTCTAGGTTGGCTCTATGCCATTCGAAATCGTGTCCACGCCCACGTCCTGCATCTAGGGGCCGTCGGATTTTGCGGTGGGCTATCGACGTTTTCCTCATTCGTCGCCGAGCTGGAAAGACTGGCAGAAACCGGGAATTGGTTTGTGATTATCGCCGTAAGCGCGGAGATCGCATTTGGTCTTACGGCGGCGGTTCTTGGGGAAGCGCTGGGTCGGCGGCATCATTCCCGGGAAACATCGGAATGACGACCTTGTATCTGCATGCCATGTTCGCATTGGGCGGAGGATTGGGGGCTGTACTGCGGCATTGGCTGGCGCTTCGGGTGACGCATGATCTGCCGTACTCGACCCTGATCGTGAATGTTCTGGGCAGCCTTCTGCTGGGTATATGGATTGGTTATCTGGGTGGCTCTGCAGAAATGGGCGAAGAGGAAAAACGCCTTGTATTCGGGTTTTGCGGCGGCTTCACCACATTCTCAAGCTTCGCCTATCAATCGCTACAATTGCACCGTGAACGGACGATCGTGTTTGCCGCCGGGAACATCGCTCTCAGCCTCGCATTGTGCTGGTTCGCGCTATGGCTGGGCCTTGTTCTGACGCGCTAGTGAACGGGTGCTGCAGCCCTTTGGTCGGGCCTGGGCGCGCGGCAGAAGAACAACAGTGGGATCGTGGCCAACGCCAGCAGTCCAAGATTGTTGAATACAGTAAGGTACGAGATCATCTCGGCCTGCCGTGCGATCTCTTGTCCCAAAATGGCGGCGCCCTGGGCGCTATCGGGTGTTAGCCCCAGCGGCGCAAGATAAGCCTGTGCAGCAGGATTGTAGGGTGTCACATTCTGGCTTAGCACTGCCGTATTGGTTTGCAGGCCTCGCACGACCCAAGTCCCCACCAATGAAATACCTACCGAAGAGCCAAGCTGCCTGGTGACGTTGAATAAGCCCGAGGCCTCATCCTGCCTTGATTTACTGATGCTCTCGAATGCCAGAATAGACATCGGCACAAACACCAGCCCCATCCCCAGACCACTGACAAAGCCCGGCCAAGCC
This sequence comes from Ruegeria sp. CJ6, assembly GCF_056536665.1. Lineage (NCBI taxonomy): Bacteria > Pseudomonadati > Pseudomonadota > Alphaproteobacteria > Rhodobacterales > Roseobacteraceae > Ruegeria > Ruegeria sp. CJ6. Next base: position 209,417 of record NZ_JBQFQB010000002.1, read on the forward strand.
AGTTGCCAGAAACCGGCGTCGAGGTTGAGCGTGCCCAACATGAAATTCCCCAGTGCTGTCAACAGCATCCCCAACCCGGCTAAAACTCGTGGATCAAACCGGGTGACCAGTACGGCCCCGGTCAGCACCATCGATGCACCTGCGGCGATCCCGCGCGGTATGAACAAATGACCGGATTCGATCACGGGGTAATCGAGCAGGCTTTGCACAAAGGTTGGCAGTATGGCGATCCCGCCAAACAATGAGATCGCGAACCCCGCTATCACTAGGTTGCACAGGGCAAAGTTGCGATCCGCAAAAAGGCGCAAATCAACGACAGAATGCCGGGATGTCAGAGAATGGACGATGAACCCCATTGCCCCAAGAACCGAAGCGATCAACGCCAGCTGTATCATCCTCGATGACAGCCAGTCCTTGGTCTCACCTTGGTCAAGAATGAATTGAAGGCATCCGATGCCAAGTGCCAGCAGCGCCAGACCTTTCCAGTCGATGCGCACCTCTTCGGTTTTGTCGTCCGGCAACTCGCCCGCTAAAAGCAGCAGGGCCATGGCAGCGACCGGAAGGTTGACGAAAAACACCATTCGCCACGAAAAATACTCTGTCAGGACTGCGCCTACAGTTGGGCCCAACACTGGTGCGACCACCACGCCCAAGCCAAAGACCGCCATGGCCTGCCCCCGTTTTTCACGCGGAAAGGCGTCAAACAGGATGGACTGCGATAACGGGATCAGGAACGCGCCGAACATCCCCTGCGCCAGGCGGAACGCGACGATAGTCTGAAGACTCCATGACAGGCCGCACATGACAGACATTGTGGCAAAACCCGTGACCGCAGTCAGGATCAGCCTGCGCCGCCCGACCCGACGCGCGACAAACCCGGTCAGCGGCATGACCACAACGGCTGAGACGATATAGCTGGTTAAGATCCATGTCGCCTGATCGGTTGTGGCCCCAAAAGCCGCCTGAATATGCGGCAACGCAACATTGACGATGGTACTGTCCAGAACTTCGAGAATTGCACTGAGCACGACGGCCACGACAATCACGCGATTGATATGGCCGGCATCAGTCATTGGCTGGTTCCGGTTGTATCCACCGTAACTTTGCTGCTGCCTCCTACACGTAGCGGAGCATCAGTTGGATCAAGCTCAATCCGCACCGGGAAACGTCGAGTGACCTTGACCCAGTTGCCGCTGGAGTTTTCGGACGGCAACAACGAAAACGTATCGCCCGAGCCTCGACCGATCGACGCAACCTTGCCGGTCAGGGTCGTGTCTGGAAGCATATCCACCTGCACTGTGACCGGCTGACCGGGTCGGATGCGTGGCAGTGATGTTTCCTTGAAATTTGCATCGACCCACCAGTCAGACGACTCGACAATGGAAAATTGCGGCGCATTGGCCGAGACAGACGACCCTGGCCGCAGCGTCAGATTTGCGATCCAGCCATCGGCCGCGGCATAGACCTTGGTCCAGACAAGATCGGCCTGCGCGATTTCCAACGCAGCCTGCGAGGACAACACATTGTCCTGCCGGGCCGCGAGGCCACTTTGCAACGCAGAAAGCTCGGACCGGCTGGTGGTCAACCGGGCCGAAGCCTGTGCGAATTCGGACGTAGTTTGGTCCAGCGAGGCCTGCGCGAGGTCCCCGTCCGAAAACAAAGCTCGGGCGCGTTCAAGATTGCTCTGCGCGGTTTCGTAGAAAGAGTTGGCGCTTTCGACAGCGGCCTGTGCAGCGGTGATCTGGTTCGAGAAGGAGTCAGCCTGCTGAATGGCACTGTCCAGATTAGCTTTGGCCTGATCGACCGAGGCTTGGAACTGTGTCGGATCAATCGAGAACAGCAAATCGCCTGCATTGACCGGCTGGTTTTCGACCACCGCAACGTCTGAAACCTGCCCGGTCACCTGTGCGGCCACGTAGATGATATTCGCGCCGATATAGGCGTCTTTTGTTGACGGATACCGCTCTTCATGCCGCCAGAAAAGGAACAATCCAACAGCAATCGTGACCAGGATCCCTGCGGCGGCAATTGCCTTGAATGACTTCATAAGCAGCTTCCTTTTTGGTGCCTAAGCGAGCGACCTCACATCACCTGCATATGCATGCGCATGGCCAGATTGCCCAGAATCCAAACTGTCCCGCCGATGATAATCAGCAGAACAAGTGTCGAGAATAGAACCAGGTCCAGATCCTCTCGGCTGCTGCGGCGGCGGTCGATGTGTAGAAAATAGATCAGTTGAACAACCAGTTGTGCCAACCCCAGAAGGCCTATGGTCATATAGACGCCTGGTGTTTCAATACCGAAATGATAGGCGATCACAAATACCACCAGCGTGAGCAGCAGTGACCCACCATAGCCAATCACGTAACGCCGCCGTTCGCGGTGATGCATCTCGGATCGTTTATCCATAGGCCAGCCCTCCGAAATACACGATGGTTATTATGCCGATCCAGATAAGATCGAGGAAATGCCAGAATAGCGCCAACCGCACCATACGCGACATCAGCAGATCGGTCAGCCCGAACATACGCAGCTGAATACCCAGCACGATTAGCCACAGACACCCGGCTGCAACATGCAAGCCGTGGAGCGGTACGAGACCATAGAAGGCCGACAAAAACCCGCTACGCTGTGGGATACCGCCTTGGGCTGCCATGTTCATGAAATCACGGATTTCCAAAACCAGAAAACTGAGCCCCAGCAGCAGTGTCACTCCGAACCACAGCACGATCCGTGCCCGAGGCAGGTTGTATTTCAGCGCCAACATCGCCAGCCCGACGGTCAAACTGCTGGTCAGCAGAATGAGAGTCTGGGCAAAGATGCTTTTCAGGTCGAACAGCTCATGCGGGCCCGGACCGCCGGCCTGCGCGTCTATCATGGTGATATAGATCGCGAACATCAGGCCGAAATAGACCAGATCGCTCATCAGGAAGACCCAGAAGCCGAAAGTGACGACCTCGGTCGCCTTGTGAGCGCTGGCGTGGTCCTCACCGAGGTTTATCCCCGGATAGCTGTGCTTGGGTGCGCGCCTCATATCACGGCCTCCATATCCGGGCGGGCGAGGCCGCGATTCTCCGGTGTACTTTCATGATCGCGATCCACAGCGGCGGTGCTGTGGACCAGCGCCAACCACGCCTCGTGTTCTTTGCGGACCTCTTCGGCGGGGATGATGACCTCGGTGCTGGTGTCGAAACTCCAGATGATAATGGCGAGGATCATCGCGATGGTCATCAGTGCTGCCAGCCACCAGATCCACCAGACCAGAGAGAACATCCAGATGCCACTGAGCACGCAGAGGATAAACCCGATGCCGGTGTTGCGCGGCATCTCGATATCTTCGTAGGCCGCGGGTGCAGGATAGGCTTGTCCGCGCTCCTTAGCTGCAGCAAAGTCATCGCGCTCGCCAACCTGCGGAATAATAGCGAAGTTGTAGGGTGGCGGTGGAGACGGGATCGACCATTCCAGCGTACGCCCATCCCAAGGATCACCGACCGGTGCGCGGGTCTGTTCTCGGTCGCGTATACTGACCCACAATTGGACCAGGATCGAAAGCAACCCGCAAGTAATCACCAGCGATCCTATGACGGCGGTGATCATGTAGGGGTGAAAGCTGGGATCCTCCCAACTGAACGACCGGCGGGGCATGCCCATCAGACCAACGAAGTAGAGCGGCATGAAGGTCAGCAGAAACCCAACTGTCCAGCAGAAAACCGAAACGCGGCCCCAGAACTCGTTTAGACGGAACCCAAAGGCCTTGGGGAACCAGTAGTTATAGCCGGCGAGCAACCCGAACAGCACACCGGGTAGCAACGCGTTGTGGAAATGCGCAACCAGAAACAGCGTATTGTGGACCTGATAGTCGACGGTTGGATTGGCAAGAACCACTCCGCTGAGGCCGCCGATGACGAACAACATCAAAAACGCAAGGCCATAAAGCATCGGGACCGAGAATCGAATCCGCCCACGGTACAGAGTCGCCATCCAGTCATAGACCTTTACCCCGGTCGGAATGGCGATCAGCATCGTGGCAATCCCGAACACCGCGTTGATCAGAGCGCTTTGCCCCATGGTGAAGAAATGATGCAACCAAACCGTGAAGGACATGACCGCAATCGACATTGTTGCGATGACCAGTGAGTTGTAGCCATAAAGCCGCTTGGCCGAAAAGGTGGCAAAGACTTCGGAATAGATGCCGTAGGCGGGCAGGACCAGCAGGTAGACCTCGGGATGACCGAACAGCCAGAACAGGTTGGCATAGTTCATCATGTTGCCACCAAGGTCATTGGTGAAGAAGTGGAAATCGAGATATCGGTCAGCGGCCAGCAACAATGCAGCTACACCAAGGGGGGGCATGGCAAAGATGATCAGAATCGAGCTGCAGATTATCGTCCAGCAATACATGGGCAACCGCATGAACTTCATCCCCGGCGCACGCAGCTTGTAGATCGTGACGGCAAAGTTGATGCCAGTCAGTGTTGTGCCCACGCCAGAGACCACGATGGCCCAAATCCAGTAATCCGGCCCAACGCCGGGATTAAAAGCTGCTCCGGTATAGGGTGGATACGCGGTCCAGCCACCGGTCGAGAACTCTCCGACCACCAGCGAGACCATCAGCATCAGCCCGGCCGAGACGGTTAAGCCAAGCCCGATCTGGTTCATCACCGGGAAGGCCACGTCGCGCGCGCCTATCATGAGCGGAATTATGTAATTAGCGACGCCAAAGACAAAAGGTACCGCGACGAAGAACACCATTATGGTGCCATGAGTGCTAAACAGTTCCGCGAAATGCTCGGGTTCCAGAAATCCGTCCCCCGGTCCCGCCGCCTGTTGGGCCCGCATCACCACACCTTCCAGGACGCCCCGCGCCAGCATGACGATGGCGAAGACAATGTACATGATGCCGATCTTCTTGTGATCAGCGCTGGTCAGCCAATCGCGCCAGAGCGGGCCCCACAACCGGAACCACGTCAGGATGCCAATCACTACCACTACGCCCACGATCACAATGGCAGCAGCAGCGTTTGCAATGATCTCATTTGCGCCAGGATTCTGGATCAGTCCAGCAATGGGAAATGCATCCCAACTCAGGCGACCGAAGAAGCCGGTCTCGGCATTTGTCATTGGCTTGCCTCCTGCCCGTATTCAGCCGTTCCGGGTTGCTGATCCAACTGCAGAGGCTCTCCGCTGTGGTAACGACGCAGGATCGAATGGAACAGGTCGCCCTCTTCCAGCGTGAAATAAAGCGCATTCAGCGGCATGAGTTCGGTGCCCAATGCTGCCTGCACCTCATCCCGATCCGTACGCATCGCCAACGTTCGATAAGTGCTTTCGGTCAACGGTATGCCATGCGCTTTTACGCTGGCGACCCACGCCTGAAAATCCTCGGGCTGCATGGCTTGCGCCAGGAATTTCTGCTTTGTGAATCCTCGGCCATTATACTGTGTGTTCTCGCCTTGCATCGTCTCAGGCGAGTCTGCCACCAGGTGTAGCCGAGTCGTCATCCCCGGCATGGCATAGATTTGCCCTGCCAGCGCCGGGATCATAAACGACTGCATCACCGTGTCTGTGGTCAGCGTCATCGCAACTTGCTGTTTGATCGGTATGCCCAGTTCTCCCACCGTTGCGATGCCATGATCTGGATAGATGAACAGCCATTTCCAATCGAGGCCAACCACCTGCACATTTAGGGCAGGCTCTTCTCCAAAAGGGGCCGAATAAGGGTCAAGACGATGTGTCGCTTTCCAGAGATAGAAAGACAGGATCATCACGATCACGACCGGGACGCCCCACATCAGAAATTCAAGCTTCGCCGAAAAATCCCAATGCGGCGTGTATGCAGCATTTCCACCCTTACGTCGGCGATAACGCAGGGCAATCAGCGGCACCAGAGCCAGAACCGGTATCACAGCGATCAGGATAAGAGCCGTCGCGCGCAAAAGGTGTGTCTTTTGCACCGCTGCAATCGGGCCTTGGGGGTCCATGAAGCTATCACTCGCCCCGGCAGACTCAGCCGTCAACAACAGAGCAACAAAGATCACTAAGGCTGGCACAGCGACTGAATGTATCCGAGACAAGGTCACACCTGATGATCCTCTTGCGGCGGGGTTTCCCGGCAACTATCGGCAGAGTCACGGATTTTCTCAAGAACTTTTCCAAAATCACCCTGCGGCGCCGCTGTTGACATGAGGTCAAGCGCGCGCGAGACCAATCATATGCGTTTGGTTCTTGCTATAGTCTTCCTGGTTTGTCTTGCCGCCCCCTCGGTAGCGCAAGATCGCGCTGAGGTTGAACGTCAGTTCCAGAACTGGCTGCAACAAGCCATATGGCCTCGGGCAAAAGCCAAGGGCGTTTCGAAACGCACGTTCCAAAGTGCCTTTGACGGGGTAACGCTAAACTGGGACCTTCCTGACCTGGTTCCGCCGGGCAGCCCCAAAAAGACACCCAAGCAACAACGGCAGGCCGAGTTCGGCTCACCTGGTCGATATTTCAATGCCGGATCAGTCCAGGGTGCCACCTCCGTCGGTCGCAAGATGGCTAGGCGCCACGCGGACACGCTATCACGTGTCGAGACAGAAACCGGCGTACCCGCCCGTATCATACTGGCCATCTGGGGCCGCGAAAGCGGATACGGACAAGTCCCTATCCGCCATAATGCGTTTCAGGTGCTGGGCACCAAAGGGTTCATGAGCACACGGGCAGAGTATTTCACGGCTGAACTAATTGCTGCGCTACAGATCGCAGAATCCGGTCACGGCCAAGGCCACGCACTGAAAAGCAGTTGGGCGGGTGCCTTGGGGCAGCCTCAGTTCATGCCCACAAATTTTCTGACTTACGCGCGCGATGGCGATGGGGATGGCCGAACTGATATCTGGGGCTCAGCCTCGGACACGATTGCATCGATCGGCGCGTATCTTGACGAGCACGGATGGGTGACAGGCCGCGACTGGGGGTTCGAAGTTATCCTACCCACGACCGTTTCTTGCGCGTTGGAGGGCCCTGATCAGGGGCGGTTGATCCGCGATTGGGTCGCCATGGGCGTAAATCGCGTTTCCGGCAAACCTTTTCCGGCACATGAACTTGATGCCGAGGGCTATCTTATGATGCCTGCCGGTCGTAGCGGTCCGGCCTTTATCGTAACGCCCAATTTCTATGTCCTCAAAGACTATAACACCAGCGACCTTTATGCGCTGTTTGTGGGTCATGTCGGCGATCGCATCCAATACGGAGTTGGCGATTTTCGGGGTCGTTGGGGCGATGTGGGCAATCTCTATCGCTCAGATGTCGCCAGCATGCAGCAGGTGCTTGTTCAACAGGGTCATGACGTCGGTGGCGTCGATGGCCTGCCCGGATACAAAACCCGACGCTCGATCGGGCGCTGGCAAGAGGCTTCTGGAAGCACACCAACCTGCTTCCCCGATGCCTCATTGAAGGCCGTTCTGAAGCCGTAGCAGCGTACTGATTCGCCATTTACGAGCATCACTGCGAACACATTCACCCACGGTGATATGTTGAGCTTCACGAAAATGTCACTGCCACGAAGCGTTTCAAAATAAAATTTTAACACCTCCGCCGGCTGCGGTTCTAATCAGCCTTTGTGGTCTTCACCCACCGCAAAACCCTTTACCTTTGCTTCAAAACTGACAGGTTCATGGGCAGTGAAAGATAGCTTTCGCATTCGGATCTCCGACATTGCCTGATGCATGAATGCCGAAATTATCGATCTTGGCACGATCTAGATCAAGGTAAAGTCCAGACAATTGCCGGAGACAAAATGGCAGACAAGCGCCCACCGCGAATGCGGTTTGGACGTTCGAAACCATACAAAATGGGAGTAAACACATGAACAAAATAATCAGAACCTCTTTGGCAGGACTGTTGTCCTCGACCATCATTACCGGTGCTGCAATTGCTGCCGGTACACATCCCGAAACCGGAGAAGCCCTGGCCGACGATCAGACCTTCACCTATCGGATTCTCGATGAACACAGCTCGGTCGACCCGCAAGTCGTAGAAGATGTGTCGGGTGCAGAAATTGTTCGCGATCTGTTTGAAGGCCTGATGAATCAGGATGAGGACGGTAACCTGGTTCCTGGTGTCGCCACCGAATTCTCGGTCAACGATACCAAGGACGTTTACACCTTTACCCTGCGCGATGAAGCGAAGTGGTCGAATGGTGATCCGGTGACCGCAGGTGACTTTGTGTATGCCTGGAAGCGCGCCGTCGATCCCGAACTGTCGTCGCCCTATGCGTGGTTCATGGAACTGATGTCGATCGAAAACGCTGCCGAGATCATCGCGGGCGAAAAACCGGTAGATGAGTTGGGTGTCAAAGCCATCGACGACAAAACGCTGGAAGTCCGCCTGAGCGCCCCCCTTCCCTATTTCCCGCAGATGACCACACATTCGACAACCTTCCCGGCACCGCAGAAAGTGATCGAAGAGTTTGGTGACGCCTGGACCAAACCGGAAAACATCGTCTCGAACGGCGCTTATGTTCTGACCGAGCACCTGCCGCAGGAACGCTCGGTACGTGAACGCAACACCGCCTATTGGGACAACGACAACACCATCATCGACAAGGTCGTGGCGCTGGTCATCAATGATGAAAACGTCGCCCTGACCCGCTATTTGGCTGGCGAACTGGACCGCACCGAAATTCCAGCCGGCCAGTACCCACGTCTGAAGGAAGAGCACCCTGTAGAAGCCATCAGCTTCCCACGCCTGTGCAACTATTATTACACCTTCAATCTGTCTGATGGTGGCCCCGAGGCTTTCAAGGACCCGAACGTCCGCCAAGCCCTGTCACTGGCCGTTGATCGTGCGATCATCACCGAAAAAGTGATGGCAGGCGGTCAGCCCGAAGCCTACACCTTCGCCCCCGAAGCAACCGCAGGCTTCACCGTCCCGGCCGTTGAAATGGCATCCATGTCCCAAGCCGAACGCGACGAGTTGGCGAAGGAGCTTCTAGCAGAAGCAGGTTATGGGCCTGACAACCCTCTGAGCTTCCAGATGGTTTATAACACCGCGGAAAACCACAAGAAGGTCGCCGTTGCGCTGAGCCAGATGTGGAAGCAGAAGCTTGGCGTGAACGCCGAACTGGCAAATATGGAGTGGAAAGTCTTCCTCGAGGAGCGCGGCAACCAAAACTTTGAGCTGGCACGTGGTGCTTGGTGCGGAGACTATAACGAAGCGTCGACCTTCCTGGACCTGCTGCAGTCGGACTCGGGCTATAATGACGGCAAATATGCCAACGCGCGCGTTGATGAGCTGCTGGCCGAGGCCAAAACCTCGGACGATCCGGCTCCGCTTTACACCGAAGTTGAACGCATCATCGCCCAAGAAACGCCTGTGATCCCGATCTATCACTACGCAGGCGTCTATATGATGGACAGCGATGTAGGTAACTGGCCGGTGAACAACGTCGAGCAGAACTGGTACTCGAAGAACCTCTACAAGCTCGCTGAATAATCGTCTTTGAACCACGCCCTGCCCCGGAGACATCCGGGGCAGGGCCAATAAACACGGGGGCATGAAATGCTTGCCTACAGTATAAAGCGGCTGCTGGTCGCTATTCCGACGATCCTGTTATTGATCGTCGCCTGCTTTTTCCTCATGCACATCGCGCCTGGCGGGCCATTCACCTCGGAACGGCCATTGCCGCCGCAGGTTCTGGCCAATATCGAGGCGCGTTATGGATTGGACCAACCGCTGTGGAAACAGCTTTGGGACTATCTGTACAACATCGTGGTGCATTTTGATTTCGGACCGTCCTTCAAATTCAAGGATCGGGATGTGAACGACATCATCGCGCAGGGTTTCCCGATTTCGCTGACCTATGGTTCGCTGTCCTTTCTGGTGGCAACGTCCGTTGGCGTCGCGCTGGGAATTGCCGCTGCAATCAAACACAATAGCTGGATTGACTACTTTGCGGTGGGTCTGGGTATCGCCGCTCAGGCGCTTCCTAACTTCATCATGGGGCCGATCCTGATCCTGACCTTTACCCTTTGGCTGGGGTGGCTGCCGGGTGGCGGCTGGCATGGCGGTCAATGGCAGTATCTGGTGATGCCGGTAATTGCGTTGGCGACCTCCTACATGGGATCGATCGCAAGGATTACGCGGTCATCGATGCTGGAGGTTCTGAACTCGAACTTCATTCGAACTGCACGGGCCAAGGGATTGCCGACAAGAACCGTGATCTGGCGCCATGCGCTTAAGCCGACATTGCTTCCCGTGGTCTCGTACCTCGGGCCGGTTTTTGTCTACGTTCTGACCGGTTCGGTTTTTGTCGACATCTATTTCTCAACCGGCGGTCTGGGGCAGGCCTATGTCGGCTCGGCTTTGTCTCGCGACTATGCTGTGCTGCTGGGGGTCACCATCCTTTACGGCGCGTTGACCGTGGTTGTGAACCTTCTGACCGACCTGGCTTATGCCTGGTTCGATCCAAAAATCCGATACTGAGGGGCAGGCAATGCTTGGAAAATCACAAAAAGCCGCCCATCTGGCCGAGGAAATCACTGATTACACGGTCATTCAGGGGCGCTCGCTTTGGCAGGACGCACGGATACGTTTTGTCCGCAACAAGGCCGCTATGGCCAGCGTTTTCATTCTGGGTCTGATCGTGTTGTTCACGATTGTTGGCCCTTACTTCGCAGTCTGGAACAATGAAGAGATCGACTGGAACGTCATGGGGGACGTGCGCGGCATGGGTATGCCGTCCATGGAAACCGGACACTATTTTGGCGTCGATGATTTGGGGCGCGACCTATACAGCCGCGTCATTCAGGCCACCACCACATCGCTGCTGGTCGGTTTGATCGGGGCCGCGACCGCTCTGATCGTCGGCACCTGCTATGGCATCACCGCCGGATATATCGGCGGGCGCACCGACAGCGCCATGATGCGGTTCGTGGATATCCTTCTGGCAATTCCGGCAACACTGATCATCATTCTGCTGCTAGTCGTGGCGGGACGGTCCTTCTTTATGCTGTTCATCGCATTGGGCGCGGTCGGTTGGCTGACGATGGCGCGGATTGTCCGGGGGCAAACCCTGACCCTCAAGAACCGCGAGTTTATCGAAGCCGCGCGCGCCGCCGGTGTCAGCGAATTTACCATCATGTACCGTCACATTCTGCCCAACCTGTTGGGCGTTGTGATCGTGTACGCTTCGTTACTGGTGCCTGAGATGATCCTGACCGAAAGCTTCATCTCGTTCCTCGGCCTCGGAATCTCAGAACCCTACACATCGTTGGGCCGCCTGATCGCCGAAGGTGCTGGCACCATGGCGTATGGTACGCTCTGGCAGCTGATGTTCCCACTTACTTTTTATGTCGCCATCATCATCACCATGTTTTTCATCGGTGACGGGCTGCGCGACGCTCTGGACCCGAAGGATCGCTGATATGAGTCTGTTTTCCGTGAAGGACCTGAGCGTCCGATTTGATACACCCGACGGCGTGGTTGAAGCTGTACAGGGCATCAGTTTCGACATTAATCCCGGCGAATGTCTGGGCATCGTCGGCGAAAGTGGCTCGGGCAAAAGCCAGACGTTCATGGCAGCGATGGGGCTGTTGCCCTCCGCTGGCCATGCGTCTGGTTCTGCTTTGCTGAATGGTCAGGAGATCCTGAATCTACCTGTGAACAAAATCAACAAGATTCGTGGCTCAGACGTCGGCATGATTTTTCAGGATCCGCTGACCGCCCTGACCCCACATCTGCGGGTCGGCCAGCAGATGCGCGAAGTGCTACAGGTTCACGAAGGTTTGCAAGGCTCGGCTGCCCGCCAACGTTGCCTTGACTGGCTGAATCGCGTTCGCATCCCCGAAGCGAAACGGCGGCTGGATCAATATCCACATGAATTGTCTGGTGGCATGCGTCAGCGTGTGATGATCGCCATGTCGATGCTGTGTAATCCCAAACTTTTGATCGCGGATGAGCCGACTACTGCGTTGGATGTGACCGTTCAGGCCGACATTTTGGACCTGATGGTACGGTTGCAAAAGGATGAAGGTACGGCCATAGCTCTGATCACCCATGACATGGGCGTTGTTGCGCGCATGTGCGACAATATTCAAGTCATGCGTATGGGTGAGTTTGTCGAGGCCGGTGACACGCGCGAAGTCTTTCGTTCTCCTCAGCATGATTATACCCGAACGCTACTTGAGGCTATGCCGCGAATTGATGCGGGCGATGCTCCGAAAGCTCTTACGCAGACGGAAGAACCGTTACTGAAAGTGGATGACGTCAAGGTGCATTTCCCGATCCATGTCTCGGGTGGTCTTTTTGGGCACAAGGTACCCCTAAAAGCCGTTGATGGCGTGAGTTTCGACATCCGAAAGGGCGAGACCCTGGGTGTTGTTGGAGAATCCGGCTGTGGCAAATCCACGCTGGCCCGGGCTGTGCTGCAATTGATCGAACCCAGCGCGGGTAATGTCAGCTGGCTGGGGCATCCGATCGTCGGGCTGAAACGGGCCGAGTTGAACAAGTACCGCAAGGACCTGCAGATCGTGTTTCAGGACCCGCTGGCGAGCCTTGATCCACGGATGACGATCTCGGCCTCGATCGCGGAACCGCTGAAAACCTATCGCCCGGATCTGACCGAGCGGGAACGCAAAGAGTTGGTCGCCGAGATGATGGAGCGTGTTGGCTTGAAGGCCAACATGATTAACCGATATCCGCACGAACTATCCGGGGGGCAAAACCAGCGTGTTGGAATCGCGCGTGCCATGATCAACAAACCAAAACTGATTATCTGTGACGAGGCAGTCTCTGCGCTGGATGTGTCCATTCAAGCCCAGATCGTAGGATTGTTGCGTGAACTGCAACAAGAGTTTGGCCTATCGATGATCTTCATCAGCCACGATTTGTCTGTGGTACGTGCGGTTTCGAACCGGATCATGGTTCTATATCTGGGCCGCATCGTTGAATTGGGCGATGGTGAAGTGATCTGCTCCGAACCGAAACATCCTTACACTCAGTCCCTGATCTCGGCGGTTCCGATCCCTGATCCGGATGTCGAGCGCAGCCGCCAAAGGCTTAAACTACCGGGAGAATTGCCTTCTCCCATGGATCCGAAAGCAGCTTTGCGCTTTTTGCCCAGCAGATTGTCTATGGGTGAGACCGACTATGTACCTCAACTCAGTGAGATTGCCCCGGATCACTTCGTCGCCGAACACGATCCGCTTGAGGCGATTATGGCCAATGCATAAGCTTACGCGCCCGATCCAATCTATCGGGCGCGTTTTAAACTTTATTGAACAAGTGATTAGTGGATTGGTTCATTGATCCAGCTTTCGGTCGTGTTTCGTTTTGACTCTGCCCTTAAGTTAATGGCAGATTCCAGCGAACCCGTAACTGACCAGCCGGGTGCGATTGATTGGTAGGATTTTAGATTATATGTGGGGGCTCCGGCATCACCGAGAGTCGTCGGCAATATATAGAATTAGTGAGGTAATATGGTACGCAAAGTCACCAAGGCGATATTTCCCGTAGCGGGAATGGGCACTCGGTTTCTTCCGGCGACAAAGTCGGTGCCAAAGGAAATCATGACATTGGTTGATCGTCCGCTGGTCCAATATGCCATCGACGAAGCGCGTGCGGCCGGGATCACTGAATTCATCTTCGTGACATCGCGCGGAAAGTCAGCACTTGAGGACTATTTCGATCACAATCTCGTGCTGGAGCAGGACCTCAAATCCAAGGGCAAAGACGAACTGCTTGAAGTATTGAACGCAACCAATATGGAAAGCGGAGCAATTGCCTATATCCGTCAACACAAGGCTTTGGGATTGGGGCATGCGGTCTGGTGCGCCCGTCGACTGATCGGGGATGAACCCTTTGCCGTGATGCTGCCCGACGATGTGATTGCCGCCGACAAACCCTGCCTACAGCAGATGGTCGAAGCCTATGAGGAAACCGGCGGCAACATGGTCGCCGCGATGGAAGTTCCCAACGAAAAAACCAGCTCCTACGGTATTCTGGATACCGGCCAGAATGTTGGAACGGTTGTCCGTGCCAAAGGAATGGTTGAAAAACCGAAACCCGAGGACGCGCCATCCAATCTAGCGGTGATCGGTCGTTACATCTTAGGTCCTTCGGTTCTGTACAATCTGAACCAGAAAAAGAAGGGAAGTGGCGGCGAAATCCAACTGACCGACGCAATTGCTGAGGATATTGGCAATGGTGTCCCTGTCTTTGGCTACAAGTTTGACGGACAGCGGTTCGATTGTGGTTCAAAGGCTGGCTTTCTGCAGGCAACGGTCTCGTTCGCATTGGCTCGCGATGATCTGCGCGACGACCTAAACCAATATCTGCATGAAGTCGTGGCCTCTGATCGGGCCGCGCAGTAGGCCTAGTTGTGTCAGCTATTCCGATTTCAATTCAATAGTTTAAGCTAAAAGGTTCAAAAGGGGCAGGCACCGTGAGCATGGTCTATCCTGTAATTTTATGTGGCGGTTCCGGCACTCGGCTTTGGCCGTTGTCGCGTAAAAGCTACCCCAAACAGTTTGTTCCGCTGATTGGTGAAACCAGCCTGCTGCAGCAATGTGCCGAGCGGTTGAAAGGCCCGACCGACACGCCTTACGCCAAACCTCTGATCCTGACCAACGAGGCTTTCCGCTTTGTTGTCCCTGAACAGTTGATGGCCATCGGAGTCGATCCGGGTCCGATCTTGATCGAACCCGAAGGACGCAATACTGCACCTGCAGTGCTGGCCGCTGCCCTGCACCTTTCATCCACTGACCCCGACGCGATGATGCTGGTGGCCGCGTCGGATCACGTCATTCCAGACAGTGCGGCCTTTCATGCGGCCGTCGCCGAAGGGGTCCGCACAATAGCCGAGCGTGGAGATCTGGTGACGTTTGGGATCACACCCGACCGACCCGAAACCGGATATGGCTACCTTAAGCTCGCCCAAGCACCGGACTCGTCAGGCGCTTCTGTGCAACTTGACCGGTTCGTTGAAAAACCCGATCTTGAAAACGCCAAGGCAATGGTGGTTGAAGGGAGTTATCTTTGGAACTCGGGCATCTTTTTGTTCGCGGTCCGAGATATCCTTGAGGCTTTCGACCAGCATGCACATGATCTAATTGCGCCCGTTCAGAAGGCGGTTGAGCATGCACAGTGTGATCTGGGCTTCCTGCGGTTAGATCCCGAGGCCTGGGCGACAGTTCAGGACATCTCTATCGACTATGCGGTTATGGAGAAGGCCGACAATCTCAGCGTTGTCCCTTATGCCGCCGGGTGGTCAGACGTGGGCAGCTGGTCTGCCGTACAAGAGCTGAGCAACCCCGATACGGACGGCGTTGCAACTGCCGGCGAAGTGACCGCCATAGATTGTCGCAACGTGCTGGTGCGTTCTGAATCGCCCGCGCAAGAAGTTGTTGCAATGGGGTTAGAGAACGTAATCACCGTGGCTATGCCTGACGCGGTTTTGGTCGCCAGCATGGACCGGGCGCAAGACGTCAAGCAGGCCGTCGCAGCATTGAAGGCAAAAGGCGCCAAGCAGGCGGAAGCATTGCCCGTTGATCATCGCCCTTGGGGATGGTTCGAAAGCCTCGTCATCGGCGATCGGTTTCAGGTCAAACGCATTCACGTCCATCCCGGCGCTTCGCTGAGCTTGCAATCGCATCACCATCGGTCCGAGCATTGGATTGTCGTGGAAGGCACCGCCGAGGTGACTATTGACGACAAGGTACAGCTCGTGTCTGAGAATGAATCCGTCTATGTGCCGCTCGGGGCCGTGCACCGGATGGTAAACCCAGGCAAAGTGCCAATGGTTCTTATCGAGGTGCAGACCGGGACCTATTTGGGTGAAGATGACATTATTCGCTACGAAGATGTCTACGCGCGTGACTGAGATCTGATTTCAAGAACTGATCCAAGTTTTGGGGCATCTGCAAGGCAGATGTCTCCATATTTCTGAGACCAAATCTTAAAAATTCGAAACCTGGGCGTTCGGCTGGGTCAGGCGGGATTTACGCACATCACGGCAGTGTGGCGCGCAATCATCATCGGACCGACACCACAGGAGGATGCCCATGCCACAGAACTCTCCCCGTCTAAATCTGCCCTATCTGCAACCCGCGCAGGCCCAAAAACATGTGACCCATAACGAAGCGCTGCGTGCGCTAGATCTGGTGGTGCAGCTAAGCGTTGCGTCCGTTAACGCGACTATCCCACCAGCTGCTCCTGATCAGGGTGAAACCTATGCATTGGGCACGTCTCCGACCGCGGCATGGTCCGGACAGGATGGAAAACTGGCGGCTTGGTTGGACAACGGGTGGCATTTCTTGACGCCCGACATGGGCTGGCGGGCTTGGGATCAAAATGCACGGCTGTTGAAAGTCTGGGACGGGTCGGCGTGGATCGACCCGCCGGTCAATACACAGAACCTTTCCGGGATCGGCATCGCAACCGGATCAGACAGCACAAACCGTCTGGCCGTACGTAGCCCTGCCACCTTGTTGACGCATGAGGGCGCTGGCCACCAACTCAAGATCAACAAGGCTGGTGCCGGTGATACTGCCTCGCTGCTGTTTCAATCGAACTGGACCGGCCATGCCGAAATGGGCCTATCCGGCGATACAAATTTTTCAATCAAGGTCTCGCAGGATGGCGGAAGCTGGGTCGATGCTTTGCGGTTTGACGCCACAACCGGAACAGCCAGCGGAGCGGCTGTGCAAAGCAGCGCCGATGACACCACCTCGGGTCGCCTGATGCGGGCAGATTACGGGTACGGACCGGGCAATGTGCTGGGCACCGTATCCGAAAGCAGCGGCGTACCCAGCGGAGCGGTGATCGAGAGGGGCGGCAATGCAAATGGTGACTACACGCGCTTTGCTGACGGAACCCAGATTTGCACCGCCGTTCTAAGTGCGGTGGCCTGCACGACCGCAACTGGTAGTATGTTCGCCAGCGGTACCGCCAATTGGGATTTCCCTATTGCCTTTGCTGACAGCAGTTCTCCCGCTCTCAGCGGGAACGGCGGCGGTATTGGCCGATTTATGGGGTTTGACGCACCTTCAGAAACTCAAGCGACGTATCAGGTGATGGCTCCATCCTTGGACGCTACCAGTGTAGCCCCAACAGTGATCGCAGTCGGTCGTTGGTACTGAATAAAGACCGTTCGGGCCATCGCCCGGACGGTTATCGTTCTTGCAAATTGGTTTCTGACCGATCCAGACAACACGCAAAGATCTGTCTTATCCTGTACCAAGATCGATACCAGGAACCCAGCTAACAACCCTATCATTTCACTCTTTGTGAAAGCGACAGATCAATGCCAGTTACAAGGCCGCCGTCCATACGCGATATCGACCCTGCCCGGTTACTTCGCGGATCAGCCCCCTATCGCTGAATTTGTCCAGATTTCGCTGTGCCGCTGCACGCGAGGCATGGGTCAGTTCTTCGGCCAGCGGGGCGGAAACCATCGGCCAAGCCGTTAATGCATCAATCAGCACGGGTGGGGTTCGACCGCTTAGGTCCGAAATGGCGTCGCGGGCGCGCCCTTCCCAAGCGCTGATCCGGTCCAAATGCAGCAAAGCCGCAAGTGAGGCCTGGCCTGCCCCCTGAATCCAGGCCGAAAGTTTCTCGTCCAACGATCCTGCCCCCCGCAATGCACCTGGGCCCGACAGAGAAAGCGGCATGAACAATGCGCCACCTCGACCCATCGCGGCGGCATGGCGGGCCGCGATGACCGCGGCCTCGGTATCCTGTCCGATGCCAGGAGACAACGCGCGCCACGCGTGAAATCCGATGGCGGCCTGGGTAACCGGGTGCAAACCGGCGACATTTCGCATGGTTTCCGCCAGATCAATCACTGCTTCGGGTGTATCTTCGAAACCTTGGGCCTGACGGTCTAGAAAAGCGGTCAGCCCCGCATCCCAGCCGCCCTCTGATGGCGCAGCACCCGACGACAGCCGCCTCACTGCCCATCCCGCCCGATACAAAGCCTGCACATCATCACCGGTTGCTCCGATCCGCAAACCGGTCCAAAGCGCAAGGCGGTCGACGCTGATCCGGTCGCCCGTCCACCAGCCCAGATCCGAGACCTCCATCAGGGCCAGACGGTGACCCCACCCCTTGGGACCCGCGCGCAAACGTTCATCCAGAGCTCCAAATGTGACGGCCAGATCGGCAAGTTCAGCCGATAACTCGGATTGGGCCGCACGCCAGTCCCTTGGGTCAAACAGCAAACGCTGGTCCGGTCTCGGTACAGAGGGCAGAAATTCTCCCGGGTCTTCTTCGCCGTCGGGCGGAAGGAACCACAAATCGTCGTCTTCCGGCGGATCGGCGTCATAGATGCTGCGCGGCCCTTCTTCCAAGGCCTCATCATCCGGGTCCGGTATCTGAGGGTTCGGCTTCATGTCGGGTATTCTTCGGGCATTTACCGCGGTTCACAAGTGGTTTTGCGGATTCTTGTCGCTCAGCCTGAGAACGCCTCGGTCAAAACACTTAGTTCTCC
This sequence comes from Ruegeria sp. CJ6, assembly GCF_056536665.1. NCBI lineage: Bacteria > Pseudomonadati > Pseudomonadota > Alphaproteobacteria > Rhodobacterales > Roseobacteraceae > Ruegeria > Ruegeria sp. CJ6. The sequence goes on from NZ_JBQFQB010000002.1 coordinate 227,877, forward strand.
ACTCAGGTCTGTTTGCGCATCTCCACCCAACAGCATATAGCCGTAGCCATCATTCGCCCATGTCGCTGTCGCAAGACCACTGAGCACCGCAAGGTTCACATCCTTGACCGGTGCTCCCGCGCCTTGCCGGATCACACAAAACGCCACCGGATTGCCCTGGGCGTCAGCAAAGACCACCTGCACCAAAGGTTTACCTTTGAACGACAGTACCTGAGCACGTTTCAGATCAAGGCCCGGCAGAGTTTCCAACACGTCCCGGTTCAGTGAACGACCCAACTGAGCCTCGGCCTGAACAAACTGCGCGTCCAGCGTTTGCTGAGAATTGTCCAGATCGGCAATCGTGTCCGGTGAATAAAGCGATTGATAGATCGCAGCCTGCTCCGCCCAGCCCAATGCCTGTGGTCGCGTGGCCCAGAATGTTGCAGACGCAGCAATAACAGCAACTGAGGCTGCGACCGCCAGCAAACGGAGCGGTCCGGCATTGGATTGTTGAGCGCTCGGAATGGGCAGATCGATCGAAGGCGCCTCAGTTGGAATGCCTTCAAAAGCCTGCTGCACAACCTGGGCAAATGGGTCGAGCGCCATGAGTCGGTGTTCGAGTGCAGAATCCTCGGCCACCGCGTCTTCGATGGCGCGGGCTTCGGCCTCATCGAGGCTGCCTTCCAGATAGGCCAGAAGTGTTTCGTCGGAAAACTTCATTTGCCACTCCGTTGCACGGTGTCAGCCGCATCGTGCTGCATAACGGTTTTCAGTTTCTGCCGGGCATTGGAAAGCCGGCTCATGATTGTGCCGATGGGTACGTCCAGCATATCCGCAGCTTCGCGGTAGCTGTAGCCTTCGACAAACACAAGCATCACCGTTTCACGTTGCGCCTCTGGCAGCTGCATCACTTGAGTAAACACCTGAGCGGCGAAAATATTCGTTTCTGAATCAGGCCCTGTCGCGACTAATTCCGCCTCGGGCGTGACTGAAAGCGCCTGTGCCTTTCTTACGGATCGCGCCCGTATCTCGTTCAGCCATATTGAACGGCAGATCGTCATCAGCCAACTGTCCAGCCGTTCATACGAGGTGACCTGGTGGTGCTTCTCCAACGCCCTCAACGCCGTCGCCTGCAACAGATCATCTGCAACATCCGACGCCCCCGACAAAGCCAGCCCAAACCGCCAGACCCGTTTCGAGTGGGTCTGGATAGCGCCGCGCACGGCTTGTTCGGTGCTTATCTCAACACTCATCGAATAAAACGCGACCTGTGTGTGTTTGCTTTGACATGGGACCGGGCCCGCTTGGTCAGAACTGTCATAGATCCTGGAGGAAAGAAATGAAACTTCTGTTCAAAACAATCACGATTGCGTCGGCTATTATTGCAGGCCCGGGTCTGGCCGCTGATTGGACACTAAACCCGGATGCGTCTCATCTGGCTTATGGAACGGTCAAGATCGATGATGTAGGAGAGGTCAATTCTTTCACCAACCTTTCGGGTCATGTCAGCGAAGATGGCAAGGTTAATATCGATATCGATCTGTCGTCGGTCGAAACGAATATCGACATCCGTAACGAACGGATGATCGAGTATGTGTTTCGCAAGGCCGCGACCGCGACATTGAGCGCGAACATTGATATGGACCAAGTGTCGAAACTGGATGTGGGGGCCAGTAACACGATTGAGGTGGATGCGAAGCTGGCTCTGGCGGGGACCGAGGTGGAATTCTACACCGATATGTTTGTCCTGCGTGTGGCCGAAGATACCGTCATGGTTTCAACCAACGACATGGTGTTCATCAGCACCGAGGATGCGGGCGTTTCGGCAGGCGTAGACAAGCTGATGGAGTTGGCGCAACTACCCAGCATCACCCGCACCGTACCGGTGACCGCACGATTGATGTTCAGTCTCGAAGGTTGAAACCAAAGAATAGTACTGGGTCGAATTTGGCCCCGGCTTATGCCCCCCAAGTGTCGCGTAGGCGATAGCCGCCAGGCCATGGGTCATCGGGGTCGAGCATGTGCTGGTGCGTACCCGTAATCCAGCCTCGCCCCGAGATTTCCGGGGTGATCGCCACGCGGCCGTTCAGATCATGCCGCTCTACGATACGGCAGCGAAATTCACTGTTGATGACTGAACGCGCGTGGTAGCGATCGGTCATCGTCATTTCTCCCTTGGCCAGCAAAACCGCCATCCGGGCTGAAGCACCGGTGCCACAAGGTGAACGATCCAGCTTACCCGGTTTGATGGCGACAGTATTTCGTCCGATGAGAATATCGCCCTGACGATCGAGCGGGCCTGCAATCTGGCAAAACGAAATGTGACTCCAGTCTTTAGTGGGGTGATCGAAGCCTAGCTGCTCATTGGCGGCATCGGTGATACGCGCGCCAGTCCTTGCAAGATCAGCTCCTTCATCAGGGGTAAGCTCGAAACCCAAATCGGCGGCATCGACAATTGCAAAACTGTCGCCACCAAACGCGGTATCCACGCGCAACGTCCCGATGCCCTCAACCTCGATCCGAGCATCCAGCTTGTCGACGAAACTTGGCACATTATGCACAAAGATACGTTCGGCCTTGCCATTGCGGCATTCGGCGCGGACGCGGATCAACCCTCCTGGGGCTTCCAATGTCAGATGGGTTTCAGGCTCGTGCATCGGAAGAATGCCACTGTCCAACAGAACCGTTGAGACACAAATCGAGTTGGAGCCTGACATCGGTGGCGTGTCTTCCGGTTCCATTATGATGAACGCTGCATCGGCCTCGGGGTTTTTTGGTGGAACCAACAGATTCACATGGCGAAAGACACCGCCGCGAGGTTCATTCAGCATGAAATCCCGCAATGTCTGGTCTTCAGCGATAAAGGTCCTTTGGTCCCATACCGTCTCTCCCGGAGGCGGAGCGACGCCGCCGACGACAACGTCGCCCACTTCGCCTTCAGCATGGGCCGAGATTACATGGATGGTTTTGGAACTGCGCATTGAGCCTCCTGAAAGCCGATGGATAATGCGCAGTCATGCAAAACAGATCCGGTCTGGCAAGCCTTATCGCAGCCGCTGACCCGACTCTGGATCAAACAGCATCGCACGCTCAGGACGAACCGAAAGCCCGATGCGGTCACCGGTCGTACTGCGTTGGTCTTCCCGTTCTTCCACAATCAGCTTATCGCCATTTGGCGTCAGCAGATAAGAATATGAAACACCACCGAGCGCTTCGGTCAGATCAACTGTGCAGGTGTCACCGTTTCGATCCACCTGAATATGCTCGGGGCGAATACCCAATGTTACTTTCGTCGCTCCTTTGGGAACGCTCTCGGTGACCGGGACATCATCAGTAAGTGCAGGGTGCCGCACCATGCCGTCCACGACATCGCACTCAAGGAAGTTCATTGCAGGAGACCCGATGAAACCCGCCACGAACTTATTGTCGGGGTCGCGATACAGGTCCATGGGGGCTCCCACTTGCTCAATCCGACCGTCACGTAATACCACAATCTTGTCGGCCATGGTCATCGCCTCAACCTGATCGTGCGTAACATAGATCATCGTCGCGCCGATTTCCTGATGAAGCCGCGCAATTTCAACCCGCATTTCCACGCGAAGTTCTGCATCCAGATTCGAGAGCGGTTCGTCGAACAGGAACACCTCGGGGCCGCGCACAATGGCACGCCCGATCGCGACCCGCTGACGCTGACCGCCGGACAACGCTTTGGGTTTGCGTTTCAGATATTGGTCGAGCTTCAGAATATTTGACGCTTCCTGAACCTTCTGATCGATCTCGGCCTTGGCAACACCGTTCATCCGCAGACCAAATCCCATGTTCTCGGCCACGGTCATATGGGGATAGAGCGCATAGGTTTGAAAAACCATCGCCACTCCGCGTTTGGCAGGATCCACATGCGTGACTTCACGTGCGCCGATATGGATTTCCCCGTCCGAGGTTTCTTCCAAACCCGCGATCATCCTCAACAGCGTGGACTTACCGCAGCCCGAGGGGCCCACGAACACGCAAAACTCACCATCTTCAATCTGCAGATCAATCCCGTGAATGACCTGCGTCTGGCCATACCGTTTGATCGCGCCTTTCAGGGTTACACCTGTCATGTTGCTTGCATCCTATTCTGTTGGCCCTCGGGGAACCGCCACGCCTGTGCTTCTGTGCCGATCTGTTCAGCGACGCGCCGGACGCGCGGCACCCAAGATTGCAATTGCTCGAAATCCATTCGCCCAGTCGATCCTGTCACCGATAGGGCCCCCAACATGCGGCCCCCGTTAGTCAGAATCGGGCAGGCAATGCAGATGATGCCGGGCTCATGCTCTTCATCATCAACTGCGTAACCGCGGCTGCGGATCTTAACGAGATCAGCCCGCAATGCCTTTTCCGAGGCCAAGGTCTTGTCAGTGAACCGATGAAAGCTTTGTTGCGAGATCGTCTTTTCCAACTGTGCCTCGTCCAAATAGGCCATCATCGCTTTGCCAACGCCTGTGCAATAGGCCGGGCCGACCTTGCCGGCCTCAGAATACATCTCAATTGGTCGTTGCGCGTTGCGCTTATCCACATAAAGCACCTGCCCGGAATCAAGTTGCGCCAAGTGCACGGTCTCCCCTGTCTCGGCGCTGAGAGCGTCCAGGAAAGGCCGCGCAATTGGAGCTAATGAGCTATGCGTCCATGCCGAATGCGCCAGTCGCACCAATCGCATACCTGGCGAATAGGTCTGCCGTTCCGGTTCGTAGTGCAGCATGCCCTGATTGGTTAGCGACTGCAGAAAACGGTATAGCGTCGCCTTGGGAAATTCACTGCGTTCCAGCAATTCCCCGAACCGCACCGGGCGTTCGAAGGCCGCGACCTGTTCCAGCACGTCACATGCTTTTCCTATTGTTCCGTCACCTGCCACGGGTGCCTGTTCTCCTCCACTTTCCCTCGGCTTTGGGCACGAGGGTCTTGACAAGAGTAGCCGAGTCGATGTGTAGTTTTCAATATATAAAACAAGGTTTCAATATTTGAGACCAATATGGAAGCTTAAGGGAGGAAACTATGCATTCCATGTTCAAGCGCACAGCGGCTGCTTTGGCTGCCAGTGTGGCACTTGCTGCGCCCGTCGCGGCAGAGCTGACCGGCGAGCTGCGAATCTTCCTCGATACGTCCAACCCGGCGCCGCGCGCGACGATGGAAGCGATGATCGAGCGATTCGCGGCCGAACATCCCGGTCTGGAAATCGAAACCACCGTGATCGACCGTGAGGCCTACAAGACCCAGATTCGCAACTTCCTGACGGCTGACACGCCAGACGTTGCCACCTGGTATGCAGCCAACCGGATGAAGCCTTATGTTGAAGCGGGTCTTTTCGAAGACGTCTCGGACCTGTGGGCTGAACCTGAAATCGCCGACAATCTGGCCTCGACCAAAGGTGCGATGACCATAGATGGCAAACAGTGGGGTGTCCCGTACACCTACTATCAATGGGGCGTTTATTACCGCAAAGACATCTTTGATGAGCTGGGTCTGACCGAGCCGACCACTTGGGAAGAAGAACTGGCCAATTGCCAGAAGATCGTCGATTCCGGCCGCGCCTGTTATACCATCGGCACCAAGTTCCTGTGGACAGCAGGTGGCTGGTTTGACTATCTGAACATGCGCACCAACGGGTTCGACTTTCACAATCAACTCGCAAATGGCGAGATCAGCTGGGAAGACGACCGGGTTAAGCAGACCTTCGCCAACTGGAAACAGCTGATCGACATGGGCGCATTCATTGACAACCACCAGACATATAGCTGGCAAGAAGCCCTGCCCTTTATGGTCAACGGTGAGGCCGCCGCCTATCTGATGGGTAACTTCGCTGTGGCTCCGCTGCGTGAAGCAGGCCTAACCGACGATCAGTTGGACTTCTATCAGTTTGTCGCCATCAACCCCGATGTTGAACTGGCCGAAGACGCGCCGACCGATACGTTCCATATCCCGGCCAATGCCTCGAACAAGGAAGCCGCGCGTGAGTTCCTGCGTTTCGCAGTCTCTGCGGACGAACAGACCGAAATCAACAACGGTGCAAACCTCGGCCAATTGCCTGTGAACGCGCAATCTGCAGTCGACGACGACAAGTTCCTGCAGCAGGGCTTTGTCATGCTATCGTCTAACAGCCCCGGCGGTGTTGCACAGTTCTGGGACCGCGACGCACCAGCGGAAATGGCAAAAGTGTCGATGGAAGGCTTCCAGGAATTCATGGTCAAGCCGGACAACGCTGACAAGATTCTGGCCAAGCTGGAACGTGCGCGCGAGCGCATCTACGACAACTAAATCTTGTCCAGGGTCGGGCTGAAGCCCGGCCTACACCTTGCACAATAGTAGGGCGGGCTTCAGCCCGCCTTCACCCACCAGATCCGAGATGCCCATGACCGCTGCCGTTGACGCCCCCGAGCAAGAAAGCTGGTTCCACAGAAACCAACAGCGCATCGCGCCCTGGCTGTTTTTGGCTCCGGGTCTGTTGTTCTTCATGGTCTATGTGATCATCCCGGTTTTTCAATCTTTCAATCTGTCTCTTTATGAATGGGACGGTTTAGGTGCAGCTGAATATGTCGGCTTTCGCAACTATGAAGATCTGTATTGGGAATGGGTGGACCGCGACGCTTTCTACATCTCGCTCAAGAACAACTTGATCTGGCTGATCCTGTATCTGGCCGCAATCCCTGCAGGCTTGTTTATCGCACTGTTCCTGAACCAGACGGTCTGGGGCATCCGCCTCTACAAGTCTTTGTTCTTCTTTCCCTTCGTCATCTCTCAGGTCGTCGTTGGGCTAGTATTCACATGGTTCTACGACCCAACCTTTGGCCTGCTAAATGAATTCCTAAGCCTCTTTGGCCTCGGTCCACTGAACGTGCTGGGGGATGAGCGCTTCGTAACCTACGGCATTATCTTCGCAGGTCTATGGCCACAAACGGCCTATTGCATGATCCTCTACCTCACCGGCCTGAACGCCGTCGACCCCGAACAGATCGAAGCCGGGCGTCTGGACGGCGCAAAAGGTGGGCGAATGCTGTGGCACATCATTCTGCCGCAGCTGCGCCCGGCAACATTCATCGCATTCGTTGTGACAATCATCGGCGCGCTGCGCAGCTTTGACCTGATCTCGATCATGACACAGGGCGGTCCTTTTGGCTCGTCCCGCGTGCTGGCCTACTACATGTTCGAGGTCGCGCTGTCCGAATACGGCTTCCGCATGGGATATGGCGCAGCTATCGCTGTGATCCTGTTCCTGATTATGCTCTGCTTCATCGCCTACTTCCTGTGGTCGATGTACCGCGAAGAAAGGGGGCACTGAGATGTTTCCCAAACCGATCGAAAAACAACCCCGTGCGGCACAGATCACTTATCAGGCGATGTTGCCTCTGGCACTGCTACTATGGCTGGGCCCCCTTTTGGCGGTCGCGCTTTTCTCGGTCAAACCAGCCGCAGACTTCACCAATGCGAATTACTGGGGGATGCCGTCCAGTTTTGAGGGCGCGTTCAACTATGGTCAGGTCTTTTTCAATTCGGATATGCCACGTTACTTGATGAACTCGTTCCTGATCACCGTACCAACGGTAATCGGGGCCGTTGCACTCAGTTGCATGACAGGCTTCGCGCTGGGGATCTACAAATTCAAATCGAACCTCTGGATCTTCTTCATGTTTGTGGCGGGCAATTTCGTACCCTTCCAGATCCTGATGGTCCCTGTGCGAGATCTCACGCTGGAGTTGGGCCTTTACAACACCAAAACAGGGCTTGTGCTATTCCACATCGCCTTCCAGACCGGGTTCTGCACGCTCTTCATGCGCAACTTCATCCGCGCCCTGCCATTCGAACTGATCGAGGCCGCACGGGTCGAGGGCATTAGCGAATGGCGAATCTTCTGGTACGTCGTTCTACCACTGATGAAACCGGCCATCGCCGCACTCAGTGTCCTGATTTTCACCTTCATCTGGAACGACTATTTCTGGGCTGTTGTTCTGACCCAAGGGGCCGAAAGCCAGCCCGTGACAGCCGGGATCACCAGCTTTAACGCGCAATTTCGCGCTGCTTATCAGTTGATGAGTGCCGGTTCTATAGTGGCAGCCCTGCCGCCGGTTGCCATGTTCTTCCTGATGCAGAAACACTTCATCGCGGGCCTGACCCTCGGTGCCGTAAAATAACGTCAAACCAGAGGTTTACCTCATGACCAAGATCACCTTTGTAGGTGCAGGTTCCACGATCTTCATGCAGAACATCGTGGGCGACGCCCTGCTCACCCCTGCCCTTGCAGACAGCCACTTTGCGCTGATGGATATCGATCCGGTGCGCTTGGCCGAAAGCGAAGCTGTGGCCAAGGCCATGATCCGCTCAGTCGGCACGGGTGCAACCGTCTCAACCCACACGGATCGTCGCGCGGCGCTGGACGGCGCAGATTTCGTGATCACTGCCTTTCAGGTTGGCGGGTATGAGCCTTGCACAGTGACAGATTTTGAAATCCCAAAACAATATGGCCTGCGTCAGACTATCGCCGATACGCTGGGTGTTGGTGGCATTATGCGCGGCCTGCGCACTGTGCCCGTTCTGTGGGGCGTCGCGCAGGACATGATGCAGTTGTGCCCCAACGCAACTCTGCTGCAATACGTGAATCCGATGGCCATCAACACCTGGTCTCTGGCTGAGCGCTTCCCTAATCTGAAACATGTCGGCCTGTGCCATTCTGTCCAGAACACGGTCGAAGAACTGGCGCATGATCTAGACCTGCCCAAGGCGGACTTTCGCTACAAAGTTGCCGGTATCAATCACGTCGCGTTCTTCCTCAAGCTCGAGCATGAAGGCCGCGATCTGTATCCGGCTTTGCGTCAGGGCTATCGCGCCGGGCATTTACCCAAGCCTCCGCTGCTAATGCCGCGCTGTCCAAACAAAGTCCGGTACGAAGTGATGGACCATCTTGGATACTTCTGCACCGAAAGTTCCGAGCATTTTGCAGAATACGTTCCTTGGTTCATCAAAGACGGTCGCAATGACCTGATCGAACAGTTCAGCATACCGCTGGACGAATACCCGACCCGCTGTGTCGAGCAGGTGGCCAATTGGAAGGAACAGGCCAAGACCCTGACAGATGGTCGGAACATTGAAGTAACCCGAAGCCATGAATTCGCCGCCGACCTTATGAACGCAATCGCGACAGACACGCCGTACACAGCTTACGGCAACCTGCCAAATACGGGTCAGATTCCGCAACTACCCCTAGGTGCAGCGGTTGAAACGCCGTGTCTGGTTGACTCGAATGGCGTCCAGCCTTCCGTGGTCACGGATATCCCGCCACAACTGATCGCGTTGATGCGGACCCAGATCAACGTACAAGAGCTAACGGTTCGCGCGCTGACCGAAGAAAACCCCGAATACATCTATCACGCCGCAATGATGGATCCCCATACTGCGGCCGAGCTGGATCTGCGCCAAATTCGCGGCCTCGTCACCGATCTGCTTTCTGCCCATGGCGATTGGCTGCCAGATTGGTGCCGCCCCGCCCGCGCAGCTTAATCTTCGTCTTCTCAAAAAACACTCAATTCCAACGCCAGACAGACAGAGCCAATAATGACCAAAAAACGCCGTTCACAGCATTGGTACGGAAAACTCGATAAGGACGGGTTCATTCACCGGTCCTGGATGAAAAACCAGGGCTTTCCGGATCACGCTTTTGACGGGCGCCCCATCATCGGTATCTGCAACACATGGTCGGAACTGACGCCCTGCAATTCGGGCCTTCGTGATCTGGCCGAAGGCGTGAAACGGGGCGTGTGGGAGGCCGGCGGCTTTCCAGTGGAATTCCCCGTTATGTCGCTGGGCGAGACCCAGATGAAACCCACCGCCATGCTGTTTCGCAACCTGCTGGCGATGGATGTGGAGGAATCGATCCGCGCCTATGGTATCGACGGCGTTGTCCTGCTGGGTGGATGCGACAAGACCACCCCGGGGCAGCTGATGGGTGCAGCCTCGGTCGATTTACCGTCCATCGTGGTTAGCTCTGGCCCGATGCTGAACGGCAAATACCGGGGTCAGGATATCGGCTCGGGCACAGATGTCTGGAAGTTTTCCGAGGCTGTTCGTGCCGGAGAAATGACACTTCAGGATTTCATGAACGCTGAATCAGGCATGTCGCGTAGCGCGGGTGTGTGCATGACTATGGGCACCGCTAGTACTATGGCCTCATTGGTTGAGGCGATGGGCATGTCGCTGCCCACCAACGCCGCCCTGCCCGCCGTTGATGCCCGCCGCATGGCGCTGGCGCATCTGACCGGCAAGCGCATTGTCGAGATGGTGGACGAGGACCTCAAGCCATCAGATATCCTGACCAGGGAGGCGTTTGAGAATGCCATCCTCGCCAATGCGGCCGTCGGAGGATCGACAAACGCAGTGGTCCACCTGTTGGCACTTGCAGGTCGCGTGGGTGTCGACTTGACGTTGAAAGACTTTGAAATCGGATCAGAAATCCCCCTGCTGGTCAATTGCATGCCTTCCGGCAAATACCTGATGGAGGACTTCTGTTATGCAGGCGGCGTGCCAGTGGTTCTGAGCGAACTCAAACCTTTCCTGCGCCCGGCAAGAACAGTTCTGAACAAGGACATCTCGGCCCACTGTGAAGGGGCTGAGTGTTTCAACTCAGACGTCATCCGCCCATTTAGTGATCCGGTAAAACCCACCGCAGGCCTGAGGGTTCTGCGCGGCAATCTTGCGCCCAACGGGGCAATCGTGAAGCCTTCAGCGGCCACAGATGCACTGCTGGAAACCGAGGCCGAAGCATACGTTTTTGAGAGCATCGAAGATCTGAAAGCCAATATCGACCGCGACGACTTACCAGTAACACCTGAGACCATTCTGGTCCTCAAAGGTTGTGGGCCCAAGGGCTATCCAGGGATGCCCGAGGTTGGGAACATGCCGATCCCGGCCAAGCTGGTCAAAGACGGCGTACGCGACATGATCCGGATCTCGGACGCGCGTATGTCTGGTACTGCATTCGGGACAGTTATCCTGCATGTCAGCCCTGAGGCTCAGGCCGGTGGTACGTTGGCGTTGGTCAAAACCGGTGACCGTATTCGCGTGTCCGCCAGCAAGGGCGAGCTGCAGCTGCTGGTCGACGAAAAGGAACTGGACGCCCGCCGCGCCCTGTGGCAACCGGACGATCCGCATTACTCGCGCGGGTATGCGAAGCTTTATATCGACCACGTGTTGCAGGCTGATCGCGGCGCGGACCTTGATTTCCTTGTGGGCAAAGACACGCGCCTAGTGACGAGAGAGAGCCACTGATGGATCAACCTGCTACATTTCAAGACCTCAACGGAGCCTCTGTTTATATCACCGGCGGCGGTTCGGGCGTTGGTGCAGCGTTGACTGACGGGTTCATGGCCCAAGGGGCTAAAGTTGCCTTTATCGGTCGGTCAGATGCCGGTGAATTTGTCGAACAGATGCGTGACAAGCACGGCCGTGCCCCCTTGTTTTTGCAGGGTGACATGACCGATACCGAGCTGTTGCACGCCACCATGGCCAAAGCAGCTGAAGCCCATGGCCCGATCAAAGTGCTGGTCAACAACGCCGCGAATGACAAGCGGCACTCACTTGAAGAAACTACAACCGAGTTCTGGGACTGGATGATCGAAGTCAACCTAAAGGCCTACTATTTTGCCTGTCAGGAAGCCGCGCGACAGATGAAGGACAAAGGCGGTTCGATCATCAATTTCAGTTCGATCAGTTACCTGATGGGGAACGCAGGTTATCCAATCTATACCAGTTCAAATGCGGCGATCACCGGCATGACACGCTCGTTGGCGCGTGAACTTGGGCCACATAAAATTCGCGTCAACGCGCTGGCACCGGGATGGGTTCTGACACAGAAACAGCTGGACATGTGGGCCACACCCGAAGATCTGGCTGCGCATATGGATCGCCAGAGCCTGAAAGAGCATCTGACGCCCGAAGACATGATCGCACCAACCCTGTTTCTGGCTTCAAGCGCAAGCCGTGCAATGACCGGGCAGTGCATGGTGGTTGACGGCGGCGTGGTAGGAACGGGGTGACGCTATGAATGTCGAGTGGATCGCTGTTGACTGGGGAACATCTCATCTGCGGGCATGGGCCATGCAAGGGGACAGCATTCTGGCACAGGCCGCGTCGCAGGATGGTATGTCCCGCACAGCGGGCGGGGTTTTTCAGTCGGCCCTGCTGGCTTTGATCGAAGATTGGCTGCCCGGGCAACCGGTAGATGTGATCGCCTGCGGAATGGTCGGGGCACGACAGGGTTGGGTCGAGGCCCCGTATTCTGCGGTTCCATCCGAGCCTATTCCGGTCGTACCCTTCCGCGTTCCAAACACCGATCCGCGTATTCGGGCCTTCGTCGTTCCTGGGCTGAGACAGAACAGCCCCCCCGATGTGATGCGCGGCGAAGAGACTCAGATTGCGGGGTTCCTCAGCACGCATCAGAATTGGGACGGTGTGATTTGCTTGCCCGGCACTCATACAAAGTGGGCCCAGATCAGTGCCGGAGAGGTGGTCAGTTTCCGAACCTTCATGACCGGCGAGTTGTTTGATCTGCTGCGCGGGCAATCCGTTCTGCAGCATTCAATTGACGAGGGCTGGAACGACGCGAGTTTTACCGAAGCGGTTGCCGACATGCTGTCGAAACCCGAGCAGCTGGCAGCGCGCCTATTCGGGCTACGGGCCGCTGATTTGCTGCACGGTCAAAGCAAGAGCGTTGCACGCGCCCGTCTTTCAGGGTTCCTGATTGGCGCCGAGCTTGCCGCATCGCGGCCCTATTGGCTGGGCCAACAATTGGCGATCATCGGCTCGGAAAGTCTGACCAAGGCCTACGCGACCGCCCTGCAGCAACAAGGTGCCATGGTCGAAACCGCAGACGCCACAATCGCAACACTTGCGGGTCTGTCGCAGGCCCGAACATTAACGAGGCAAACCGCATGAGCCGCCCCATCATCGCCATCTTGCGTGGGCTGACCCCTGACGAGGCAATACCCGTCGGTCACGCCCTGTTGGAAGCGGGCATAGACCGGATTGAGGTTCCGTTGAATTCTCCCGATCCGCTGGAAAGTATCCGAGTTCTCGCCTCGGAAATCGGGGACCGCGCGCTTATTGGGGCGGGTACTGTATTGACCCCCGATCAGGTTGACGCGGTTGCCGATGTCGGGGGCAAACTGATCGTTTCGCCAAATTGCGATGTGTCCGTAATCCAACGCTCTGTCGCGCTTGGGCTGCAAAGCTGGCCGGGTGTGTTCACGCCGACCGAGGCCTTCGCAGCGCTCCAGGCTGGGGCTACAGGGTTAAAACTTTTCCCCGGTTCGCTTGCCGGTCTTGCAGGGTTGGCTGCGCTGCGCCCTGTTTTGCCGCCGGGTGCTCAGGTCTTTGCGGTGGGCGGTGCGGGCCCCGAGAACTTTGGAGCCTGGATCGAGGCCAGCGCCGACGGCTTCGGAATTGGATCTGCGCTCTATAAGCCCGGAATGTCAGTTGGAGAAATAGCAAACCGTGCCCGGCAAATCGTTGCTGCCTATGATGAGGCCGTTGGATGAGTCAGGTCTATGACGACCGCCCCTGCGAATTGGGCGAGGGGCCATTGTGGCACCCTGAACGGCAACAGCTTTTCTGGTTCGATATCATCGGCAAACGACTGATGACGCGAGAAAATGAACAAGCGCGTAGCTGGGCGTTCGATGAACATGTCTCAGCCGCAGGATGGGTAGACCGTGACACTTTGCTGATCGCGTCGGAAACCGGCCTGTGGCGATTTGGTCTTGAGAGTCGAGCCAAAGAATTGATCGCCCCGCTTGAGGTCGACAATCCGGTGACTCGATCCAATGATGGGCGCGCCGATCCTTGGGGCGGGTTCTGGATTGGCACCATGGGCAAACAGGCAGAAGTAGGCGCAGGTTCGATCTATCGCTATTGGAATGGCGAGCTACGGCCATTGGTCCGAGATATCACCATCTCAAATGCAATTTGCTTTGCGCCGGACCGATCCTGCGCCTATTACAGCGATACCGCCACCAAGCTGGTCATGCGTTGGGAACTGGACGCGCAGACAGGCTGGCCCATAGAAAAAGCGGCGGTCTTCCTTGACCTGCAAAGCGAAGATCTGAACCCGGACGGTGCCGTGGTTGATCACGACGGAAACATCTGGATCGCCCAATGGGGTGCCAGCCGGGTTGCAGCCTATACGCCCGGCGGTCAATTCCTGAGAGCGGTTGGTTTCGATGCCAAACACACTTCGTGCCCGAGTTTTGGTGGTGATGACCTGACTACACTGTTCTGCACCACCGCCCGCCAAGGGCTGGACGCGGACACTCTTGTAAGAACGCCGACGAATGGCATGACACTCACCGCGCCAAATGTGGCGCAAGGTCAAGCTGAACACAGAGTTATACTATGAAGCCGGAACTTGGCGTTTGCTATTACCCTGAACACTGGCCCGAAGAAAACTGGGCTCAGGACGCCGCGCGCATGGTCGAGACTGGCTTGAAATGGGTCAGGATCGGCGAATTCGCCTGGAGCCGAATGGAACCCACTGCTGGAGACCTGCAATTCGACTGGTTGGATCGCGCGATTGAAACCTTGGGTGCGGCAGGGCTGAAGATTGTGCTGGGCACCCCGACGGCAACACCTCCGCGATGGATGCTGGACAAGCATCCCGACATGCTGGCTGTGGATGTTGATGGCAATCTACGCAAGTTCGGCTCACGCAGACATTATTGCTTTAGTCACACCGGCTATATCGACGAATGCAAGCGGATCACGAAGATCATGGGTCAGCGCTATGGCCGCAACCCGCATATCGCTGCTTGGCAAATCGATAACGAATATGGCTGTCACGATACGACGCTCAGCTATAGTGCTGCGGCGTTGTATGCTTTTCACCGCTGGCTGGCGAACCGATACAACTCGATCGACGCGTTGAACGATGCCTGGGGGAATGTGTTCTGGTCGATGGAATATAACAGCTTCGATCAGATCGAGCTGCCGAACCGGACCGTGACCGAGCCCAACCCGGCACACGTCTTGGCGTTTCGCAGGTTCAGTTCGGATCAAGTGGTGGCGTTCAACAAGGCCCAGGTCGATGCGCTGCGGCCGCTAACGGATCAACCATTGCTGCACAATTACATGGGGCGTGTGCTGGAATTCGATCATTTCGATGTAGGCAGGGATTTGGACATCGCGACGTGGGACAGCTATCCGATTGGCTTCCTGTCGGATCGGTTGGAAGTGGACGAGCCGCACAAGACTGCATTTCTGCAGCAGGGTGATCCGGACATGCAGGCCTTTCACCACGACCTATACCGCGCCGTCGGTCGAGGCCGTTGGTGGGTCATGGAACAGCAACCCGGTCCAGTGAACTGGGCCCCCTACAACCCGGCACCCCTGCCCGGCATGGTGCGTCTCTGGTCGCTTGAGGCGGTGGCCCATGGGGCCGAAGTGGTCAGCTATTTCCGCTGGCGGCAAGCACCGTTCGGGCAGGAACAGATGCATGCCGGTCTACTTACCCCGCATGGCGACGAAGCACCCGGTTTGGCAGAGGCGCGTCAGACCGCCGATGATCTGGCCGCGATAGGCACGGTTAAACCAGCCCATGCACAGGTTGCTATCGTCTTCGATTATGCATCTGACTGGGCCTGGACAACGCAGCCTCAGGGCGCGGGGTTCGACTATTTCCGGCTCGTATTCTCTGCCTACCGCGCGTTGCGGCGCGCTGGGTTGTCGGTGGATTTCGTGCCTCAGGACAAGGTCGGCAAGGAGCACTATAATCTGATCCTAGCACCGGGCCTGGCTGCCCTAGGCGATCTTGAACAAAGGCTACTACAAGGATGTGATCTTGCCGTTCTGGGACCGCGCAGCGGGGCAATCACCGCAGATTTTCAGATCCATGATTCGGGGCGCCCAGGTCTTGATGGCCTCAGCAGCCATGTCGATCTGATCGAAACTTTGCCACCCGGCGTAACCCGTATTGTCGAAGGGGGTGGTGCTGCGGAACATTGGGTTGAGCGCTTGTCAGGCTCCGCCCAAAAATTGCTTTCTTTCGCAGATGGCGCTGCGGCGTTGCATGGCGGTGCCGGTCTTTGGTATTTGGCGGGGTTCCCCGATGAGGCCCTTTGGGATCGCGTCATAGCCATGGCGGCCCAGAAAACGGATCTGGCGCTCCATCCGATGCCCAAAGGGCTGCGGCGGCGCGAGACGCAGTCGCACGAAGTGCTGATCAACTATAATGCGCATTCAGTGACATGGGACGGCCAGCAGATCGAGGGATGTGATGTCCTGTTCAGGACGCGCGGTTCATATAAACGTTAATCTAGATACCGCTAACATAACCTGTTAGATGGCGTGACGCTGGTCATGGCTCCAACAGGTTGCGACAATGAAATATACCCGTTCTGACTTTCCCAATGGCTTTCTGTTTGGTGCGGCTTCCCCTGCAGAACCGGCAACTGGCCTAGACATGCACCGCTTTACAGTTCGTTGGCAACACATCATGCCAGACGGTCGCATTCCTGATGCACGCGCATTGGATCAGTGCGAGCAGCGGATTGATCAGCTTTTGGCACACAGCATTCGGCCATGCATCGTGCTGGATCACAACGATATCCCCCCAGCGCTGGAGGATATCGGCGGGTGGCGCAATCGAGTAATGGTCGACTATTTTGCAGCGTTTTCTGAGGTAATCGTCGCTCGGATGGGTGATCGGATATTCAACATCTCTACCTTGAATCCGTCCGTCGGAATCGAACGCGACCCTCGCACCAATGCCCGCAGCCTGCACCATCAATTGCTTGCACAGGGCGCGGCGCGTCAGGAAATGCGGAGCTATGGGATGGCCAATCTGGGTGTAGAGGTCGATCCGCTCATCCTTGATACGATAACCAACGGGCAATACTCGCAGTCTTTGCTGGATCGATTGGCCAGCCACTTTCCCGAAAATTGGCGGGATGATTTTTCCATCATCGCCGAGCCGATTGATTGGTGCAGCGTAGTCGTGAAAGAAGGCACTGACATAGACAGGCTCATGCGCACAACACATGAGCAATCGCTGCCTTCATTCGTGACCGTAGCTGCCGATGCGGGTCACGACTTGGTGCATACGCTGGAGCGCATGCATGACGCGCTTGAATCCGACACCTTGGTACACGGCATTTTCGTTCAGTCCGGGACCGACGTCGAGGCGTTACAGACAATCCAAACAAGTGACGCCCAGCCGGCCCCATGGATTAGACCCAAGGGAGGGTTACACGCACATTGGAATCTGGTGGCTGATATCGGCGGCACAAATACAAGATTGGGCGTCGTAACCGAGGGGGCGCTGACCGATCTTCGCAAACATCCCACCGGCTCCGTAAGCGACCTGCAAGACGCATTACACAGTTTGTGCGACGAGGTCGGAACAAAACCGCGCGCGGTCGTTGCTGCCGGGGCGGGGCCGGTCCAGAACGGCACCATTCGCCTGACCAATGCCAATCTTGATCTTTCCGAAGACGCTCTGGCCCGAGCAACCGGCGCGCACCATACCTATGTCATCAATGATTTCACGGCTGCCGCTTGGTCAGTCGCCGAGATTACCGAGAATGATGTTGAGGTATTGCAGGGCTCACCCGCTCCACCACTGGGGACACGGCTAGTTGTCGGGCCGGGAACCGGGCTGGGTGTGGGCGCCCTGCTCTACTCTGAAGGACATTTTCACACCGTTTCCGGCGAAGGCGGCCATGTTGGATTGTCCCCGCGCCATCTTGACGAGGTCGAGGTTTTCCGCGCAGCGCGCCAGATCATACCCGAGTGCTTTTTTGACGATACGCTCACCATCGAGGCCGAGATGTTCCTGAGCGGAACCGGGCTGCCGGTCCTCTATCAGGCGATCGGGATGGCCGAAGGTCAGCCCAACGGCATGATACGTTCGGCAAAAGACATTCTGCAGGATGCTCAGGACGGCTCGGATGCCTGCGCTGTTAAGGCGGCGCGAATGTTCACCGAGCATCTGGGCGCCATAATGGGCGATCTTGCTGTTGCTCTTATCCCCTCCGGAGGTGTGTTTCTTGTTGGCGGGGTGGCCGAAAAGAACCGCTGGCTGTTTGGTCAGGATTTTCTGCGTGCCTTCAACGCGGGTGGGCGGTTCGATGAATTGCGGCAATCGATGAACCTGTATGTGTCAGAACAGGATGAGTTTGGCATTGTTGGCGCTAACAATTTCTGTAAGAATGCCTTGGCACGGTAATTTGGCCGCGCATTTTCAAGCAGGCCGAGGGATAGCAGAATGATCCTGTGCTGTGGAGAAGCTCTGATCGATATGATTGCCGAACCAACGGTTTCTGGCAGCAAAGGGTTTGTGCCACATTCCGGTGGTGCAATCTTCAACACCGCGATTGCACTGGGTCGTCTGGGCATACAAACGGGGCTGCTGTCAGGGCTATCTACCGACATGTTCGGAGAGCAGTTGATCGCCGCCTTGCAGATCAGCCATGTCGCGACCTCGCACGTTATCCGCTCGGACCGTCCTACGACACTTGCATTCGTGCAGTTGCGGGATGGGCACGCCACATACAGTTTTGTCGATGAGAATACGGCGGGCCGGATGCTGCGGCCCGAAGACATGCCGGATCAACTACCGGGCGTTTCCGCACTGTATTTCGGAGGGATCAGCCTGGCTTGCGAACCCTGTGCCGATGCCTACGCGGCCACACTTGATCGTCATGGCGCGGATCGTGCCGTAATGCTGGACCCCAATATTCGACCCAGCTTTATCAAGGATCAGACGCGATACCGGACCCGCTTGAACCGTATGATCGCAAAGACCGACATCATTAAAGTTTCCGATGAAGACCTTGATTGGATTATACCGGGCCCCGAAAGCCATGCCGAGAAAATTCCACTGCTGCTTCGAGCAGGACCAGCGATTGCAATCGTGACCAAAGGGGGGGATGGCGCGACAGGCTATCTTTCTGATGGAACGGACGTATCCGTACCCGTCCAGAAAGTTAAGGTCGTGGATACTGTTGGTGCTGGCGATACGTTCAACGCAGGTGTGCTGGCTGCGCTAAGCCAAACCGGTCATCTCAACAAGCCCGCCTTGCGCACTTTGCCCACAAGCAGTCTTCGCGACGCGCTTGAATACGGTGCAAAGGTCGCTGCCGTCACCGTATCCCGAGCGGGGGCAAACCCGCCTTGGGCACAGGAGCTCTGAAGGTATACAGACCGATGCCGTGTTCAAGCTAAGACAGCAGCAAGGTCCAACGCCGCGTTCTTAATCGCAGCTGAAACAAAAGGCCCCCGAGATTGCTCGGGGGCCGCTTTGTTACCACAGTATCGGAAAGACCGATCAGCTGCGGCCTTTCCATGGCACCAGCCAGTTCTCGGCCTTGCGCATCAGGATATCGATTCCATATCCGATCACCCCGATAAGGACGATCCCCATGATGACAATGTCAGTCAGCTGGAATTTGGATGCGGCGATGATCATCATGCCGGCGCCCTTTTGTGCGGCAACCAGTTCAGCCGCAACAACAGTTCCCCAACAGACACCCATGGCCACACGTGCACCGGTGAAAATCTCGGGCAGCGAGTTGGGCACGATCACATGGCGCATGATCTGCCATTTCGACGCCCCCAGAGAATACGCTGCGTGGATTTTCGAGATGTTCACACCGGACACACCAGCCCGCGCGGCGATGGTCATGATCCAAAGGGCCGCAAGGAACAGCAGAACGATCTTGCCGGTCTCCCAGATGCCGAACCAGATGATCACCAGTGGGATCAGCGCAAGTGGCGGCACCGGTCGCATGAACTCGACAATCGGATCGAACCAGCCGCGGAACCAACCGGATAGGCCCATTGCATAACCCAGCGGAATCCCCACAAGCGCACCTGCGATAAACCCAGCAATCACGCGCAACAGCGACCAGCCCAGATGCTCCCAAAGCGAGAAGTTCTGGTAGCCTTCATTCGCAATCTCAAAGAACCGGGCCACAACGGTTTCAGGGGCTGGAAGCCAGATGGGGTTCATCTGCAAGCCCTGTTTGGGGGTGAAACTGATCGCCCCTTTCCCGGTCAGCGTTACGGTACCATCGCCTGTATCAACCTTTTGGCCTTCACCTATAGGTGTGCCGTTGATCGCGACGATCTTTGCACCCTCATTACGTTTAGCATCATCGTTCTTGTCGAACAGGATCGTCGATGAGCGGCCCGCAGCAGCAGCAACCGCATCGTCTTTGGCAAATCCGCTGCCGGGCTCGACCTCGAATTTTTCTGCTTCCTCACCGAAGGCTGGAACACGAACAAAAATCGTGGCTTCATCCGTGCTGCCATCCGCGTTTTCGAGCGTATAGGTGAATTGCGTATCACCCACAAATGGGCCCGGCACATGGATCGGAAACAACTTCGAGCCGGTGAAAGCCGCCCAGATTACAAAGATCACGAGAACCGAGATTATCGATGCAGCCCTATCCGCTCGTACGGCACTTTCGTCGCCGAAAGTCACAGTTTTCAAGCTTGTGAAATCCTGACGCGATTGCAAACCGCGGCGTAACGCGTAGACGATAAAAAACGCGCCACCGAACAGGCCGATATAGAAGAGAAGTACAATCATGATGCCTGCTCCGTCCGACCCATAATTTCTTCTTCCATCTCCCAGATCATCGAGAGGATCTCATCGCGCTTTTCCGCAAAACCTTCGGATTTCTTCACATCACGCAGATCGGCATTCACACCGCGTTCAGCAAAAGGCAGATTGTATTCGCGGTGAATGCGCCCCGGTCTGGGGGCCATGACAATCAGACGCTCACCCAGCAACAAGGCCTCTTCGACCGAGTGGGTGATCAGGATGATCGTCTTGCCTGTTTCTTTCCAAAGCTTCAGGACAAGGCCCTGCATTTTCTCACGGGTCAGCGCATCCAAAGCACCCAGCGGTTCGTCCATCAGGATGACGTCCGGCTCGTTTGCCAAGCACCGCGCCAACGCAACACGCTGCTGCATCCCGCCCGATAGTTCATAAACCGCCTTGTCCTTGAAATCCTGAAGCCCGACGACCTCAAGCAGATGGTCGGAAATCTGGTCACGCTCGGCTTTGGGCATGCCTTTCATGCGCGGGCCAAACTCGACATTTTCCCGCACATTCATCCATTCGAACAATGCGCCCTTCTGAAACACCATCCCGCGTTCAGCATCAGGGCCTTTGACCAGATGGCCGTTCAATTCAATCTTGCCAGATGTCGGCGCCAGAAATCCTGCAACGATGTTCAGCAACGTCGTTTTACCACAGCCCGACGGGCCAAGGACAGACATCAGCTCACCCTCTTTAAGGCTGAGTGAAACATCTTGTAGGGCCTGTACTGAGGAGCCGTTGGGTAAGTCAAAGCGCATGGACAATTCTACGATGTCCAGTTCAGGCATCCTGCCTCCTTCCTGCTTTCATAGCTGTCGACCGGCCCGAAACCGGGGCCGGTCGCATGAAATGTCCTGCGTGATTAGTTATTCGCAGCTGTCAGCGGGCCTGCATTAACGGCACCATCATACGAATCCAGAGCGGATTCGATGCTGCCTGCCGACACGAACACGTTTGCAACACCCTGCATGAAGTCTTGCGCGCCACCGCCCAGCCACTTCTCGGACAGCTGGTCTTCAACTGACGGGAAGGTGAAAGTCGCGATTGTGGCTTCAGCGTCTGCAGGATCCATACCAGCATCCTTTGCAATCACCGGCAGCATTTCATCTTTGCTGTCGCCTGCGTTCCATTTGGCGTTGGCATCTGCGGTAACCTTAAGGAACTTCGACAGAAGCTCGGGCTCTTCTTCGATGAAGCTTGCCGGAGCGCTAGTGACGTCGAACACCAGGATACCGATCTCTTCTTTTTCAGCACCGGTCAGCAGGATGTTGCCATGCTCGGTCATGCGACGAAGCGCGCCACCCCAGCCGCAAACCATGTCGAGGTTGCCCTGCGCAAATGCCGCGGCGCCATCGGCCGGAGCCATGTCAACAATTTCCATTGAACCGATGTCGACACCAAAGTGAGACATTTGCGACAGGAAACCGTAATGCGCAGCTGTGCCGATCGGAACACCGACCTTCTTGCCGTTCAATTCACCCGCATTGCCCTTGTCGATTTCAAGCGCTTCGGCAACAACGCAGTTGTCGTTGTCTGAATAGCTGACCGCCACATCGACGATCTGGATGTCCTGACCGGCCGAAGTGGTTACCACAAACGGTGGTACCCCTTGGCTGACCGCGATCTGTACATCACCCGAGGCCATCGCAGCTGACATGGCGGTACCGGTGTCGAAAGACACCCAGTTGATCTTGACGCCCAGTTCTTCTTCGTAGGTTCCGTTTGCTTTCGCATACTGGAACGGCATCGGCCATTCGAGGAAATATGCAACCGTCAGTTCATCAAGCGCGGCGGCTTGTGAAGCGGTAACGGCCGCAATCCCGGCATATGCTGTTGTGAGCAGATATTTCTTGATCATTTTGACTATTTTCTCCCTGCTGGTTCCACTTGTCGGCTCTTGAAACGTCCGAACTCTGGAACAGTAGAAAAACCATAGTCCTTACGCGTTGAATTAGTAAATCAAAATACTGGTTGCGTAAAAAGCGAAACTTTGTTTCGCTTTTGACTGATAGTTCGCTGGTTTGGGAGCCCCCGATGACAAAGAAAGCACTCAGTCTCAGGTGGCTGGAGGTCTTCCAACTTATTTCCAAGTTGGGTTCAATCCAAAAGGTGTCAGCTGAAACCGGTTTGTCAATCAGTACGGTCTCCAATCACTTGCGCAGTCTTGAAAAGGCGCTGGATGTGGATTTGGTGGACCACAGCCGCAGACCCATGGGTCTGACACCCGCAGGCACGGTGTTCTCACGACATGTGCATGACGGCCTGATCGCCTTGAAACGGGGCGAGGCCGAGCTTCGCTCGGGCAGTTGGCAACATGCAACAGATTTGCGTCTGGGCCTGATTGACGATTTTGACAGCCGGGTCGCGCCAGAACTGTTCCGTCATCTCTCTGCAAGCCTGCCGCGGTGCAATTTTCGCCACTTTACCCGCCCCAGCCATGAGATTCTTGACAAACTGCAGTCTCAAAAGCTGGATGCAGGCGTTGCGACCCGACCTCCTGAGCACTTTGAGGGGTTAATCGAATTCCCGCTACTTCGAGATCCGTTTATAGTCATTCTTCCGCCTGCATATGACGGACCGGTCGAGGAACTGACCAAATCAGACAGTCCGCTTCCGCTTTTACGATATTCGCGTGATCACACCATCGGCAGACTCATCGAAATTCAGCTAACCCGTAGCAAGATTAACCTACCCAACCGGTTCGAACTTGAATGTAATCAGTCAATTATCGGACTTGTCGCCGGGGGCAGCGGTTGGACAATCACGACTGCTGCCAGCTACTATCGCGCACGACGATTCCACAAAGATACACGCGCATTACCTTTCCCGGGCAAAAGCTTTGCGCGTACCGTATCGTTGTTCACGACCAATATCTATCCGTCGACAACCACACGACTGATCCACAACACACTGCAAAACCTGATCCGTCGTCATGTGACCGAGCCTATGAATTCGCGGTTTCCGTGGTTGAATGACGACTTTCGAACCATTCCCGCACCCCCCGAATGAGCAACCAGGTAATCTGAGCGCAATATCGAAGTTATTTTCCGGCTTTTTCGAAACCGGGTACAGTGCGCTTGACCGACGCGCCCCATCCGCTGTGATTAGGCCTGACCTTGCGGCTTGACTACAGGCGGCATTCTAAACCCAGAAACCTACCCAGCGGCCCATGTTGGCAAGACCTACCGGTCTTGAACCATGTGCCGGGCCCAGATCAGGACAGCTTGATGCACCTTTCCCGTTTTCCCCGTGTTTTTCTTGCCCATCTGCCAACTCCGCTTGAACGGATGGATCGTATGTCCGAGGCTCTGGGAATCGATCTTTGGATCAAGCGAGACGACTGCACCGGCATGTCGACGGGTGGCAACAAGACCCGCAAACTAGAGTTTCTGTTCGGCGAAGCGCTCGAACAAGGCGCAGACATGGTGATGACACAAGGGGCAACGCAATCGAACCATGCGCGTCAAACCGCTGCATTCGCTGCCCGGCTGGGTTTGAAATGTCATATCCTACTGGAAGACCGCACCAGCTATAACAACGCCAACTACAACAACAACGGCAACGTTCTGCTGGATCATCTGCATGGCGCAACCACCGAGAAGTTTCCCGGCGGCCACGACATGCCCGCCGAGATGGAGCGTTCGGCCGCTAAGAAGCGTGAAGAAGGTCACAACGTCTATGTCATTCCGGGCGGAGGTTCGAACCCGACCGGAGCGCTCGGCTATGTGAACTGCGCGCTAGAGCTTGTGAGCCAGGCCAATAACTCCGGTCTCAAAATCGATCGCGTGGTGCATGCGACGGGCTCCTCGGGCACGCAAGCCGGGCTGGTCACCGGGCTTTGTGCCATGAATACGGGCATTCCGGTTCTTGGCATTGGCACCCGCGCACCGCAGCCCAAGCAAGAGCAGATGGTCTATGATCTAGCCTGCAACACGGCTGAGAAATTGGGTTGCCCAGACGTGGTGCGGCGCGAGGATGTGATGGCCAATACCGACTATGTAGGCGACGGCTACGGCTTGCCGACCGAAAGCGGCATTGAGGCGATCCGCATGTTTGCCGAACTGGAAGGCATTCTGCTCGACCCGGTCTATTCCGCCAAAGGGGCCGCCGGTCTGATCGATCTGGCGCGCAAAGGCTCGTTCAAGGATGAGCGTGTGGTGTTCTTGCATACTGGAGGCTCGGTTGGCCTGTTCGGTTATGATTTCGCTTTCGATCACACCGACCGCTGGGTCAATCTGTAAATCACGGTGATAAGTTCCAGCAAGCAGGTCTTCGCATGAAACCCCGCGTCACCGGCATATTGGGCGGAATGGGCCCCGAGGCGACAATTCTGTTGCAGCAGCGCGTGTTATCCACGGTACAGGCGGCGGATGATGCCGATCACCTGCCACTACTGATTGACATGAACCCACAGGTGCCTTCCCGCATCGCGCACCTGATCGAGGGCAACGGGTCTGATCCCGGGCCGGTTCTGGCCGATATGGCGAAAGGATTGGAGCAATCAGGGGCAACCGCGCTTGCGATGCCGTGTAACACCGCACACCACTATGCGGCGCAGATAGAGGACGCCGTCTCGATCCCCTTTCTGAACATGGTAGACCTGTCCGTGGATCAAGCGGCGCAGCTCCTGCCTTCTGGCAGCCAGGTCGGAATTCTTGCCTCTCCAGCGCTGCGAAAGGTCGGAATTTTTGACGCCCCCCTGAACCGCGCCGGATTTACCGCAATCTGGCCCGAGGATGAAGATAGGATGCTCGGCACGATCCGCCACATCAAATCTGAAGGGCCAACCGGCGCTGCACTCAGCACACTTTCCGACGCTGCTAACGCCCTTTCGGGCCGGGGTGCCGCGCTTTTGTTTGTGGCCTGCTCCGAATTCTCTCTGCTCACCCGCGACTTGCCCAAAAGCGTTCCGATCATCGACACCGTCGATATTCTGGCAGGCGCTATCCACTCCCACTCTCTGACGCGTTGAGGTTTCCCATGGCCGTCTCTTATCTGAAAACCGCCCTGCCCCGCCCCGATGCAGAAAATTCGGATATCCGCGATATCGTCGCAATCATGCTCTCCAATATCGAGCGCGAGGGCGAAGAGGCCGTTCGGCGCTATGCCGGAACGCTCGATGGCTGGACGGGAGAGTTCGTGTTGACTGATGAAGCGCGCAAAGCCGCATGTGACCGCGTGCCTGAACAGGTCAAAGACGACATCCGCTTTGCCCATGCCAATATCCGTCGATTCGCCGAAGCGCAGATGACCACGGTGAGCGAATGCGAGATCGAGGTGATGCCCGGCCTGATTGCAGGTCAGAAACAGATCCCGATCTCGAGCGCGGGATGCTACGTTCCTGGTGGTCGGTATAGCCATATCGCAAGTGCGTTGATGACAATTACCACGGCAAAGGTGGCTGGGGTGTCCCACATCACGGCGGTCTCGCCACCGCGTCCCGGTGCGGGCATCCCTGATGCAATAGTTTATGCGATGGACCTTAGCGGTGCAGATCTGATCCTGAATTTGGGCGGAGTTCAGGGGATTGCTGCGATGGCCCATGGCTTTTTTGGTGCGCGGCCAGCCGACATTCTTGTCGGTCCGGGAAACTCCTATGTCGCCGAGGCGAAACGGATGCTGTTTGGTAAGGTTGGCATCGACATGTTTGCAGGTCCAACCGATACCTTGGTCATTGCCGATCACACAGCATCGATCGAGACTGTCGCCTGGGATCTGGTGAGCCAAGCCGAGCACGGCGTCGATAGCCCTGTCTGGCTGGTCAGCACCGATAAAGCTCTGGCCCAGGGCGTTATCGCACGCGCCGATGCCCTGATCGAAAGTCTTCCCGAGCCGAACGCTAGTGCAGCGCGCACGGCATGGCGCGACCGGGCCGAGATCATTCTTTGCGACAGCCGCGACGAGGCTGCCAGGGTCGCCAATAACTACGCGCCCGAACATCTGCAGGTGATCGCCGAGGACCTGGATTGGTGGCTGGACCAACTGACCACCTATGGATCGCTGTTTCTGGGTGCCGAAACAACAGTGCCCTTCGGCGACAAGACGTCCGGGCCAAATCATGTTTTGCCGACAAGCGGAGCGGCCCGATATACCGGCGGTCTGTCAGTGCACAAATTCACCAAAACGGTGACATGGCAGCGCTGCTCAGCGCAAGCCTCGCACGAGCTTGCTGAACGCACTGCTAGGATCAGTCGGATGGAAGGCATGGAAGGCCACGCACGCGCGGCAGAAATGCGATTGTCTAAAGTGTGCTAAATCTGGCCCAAGGATGCTGTTGATTGGTCAGATTCACCGCATCACGAACGGATCGGGGATCGGATCGTCGCTTGTGCGCAACCAGACCGATTTGACCCGTGTGTAGTCAAGCGCCGCCTGCAGGCCCCCTTCGCGCCCGTGGCCCGACAGTCCATGACCTCCGAATGGAGCAATCGGGCTGACCGCGCGATATGTGTTAACCCAGACAATGCCAGCCCGAATTCTGCGGATCATTCGATGTGCGCGGGTCAAGTCTTTGGTAAAGACACCCGACGCCAGCCCAAACGCGGTGTTGTTGGCTATTTGTACCGCCTCCGCTTCGGTCCCGAAACTGACGACCGAGAGGATCGGACCAAAGGCTTCGCGCGTCAGACAGGGCGCATCAGGCGCGTCCGTACAATCAATGATTGTCGGTGGAAAATAGTGCCCCTCACGGTCCAAAGGTTGCCCACCCGCTATCACGGTAGCCCCTGCCGAGACGGAATCAGCAACCAGATCTGCAGCAGTCACAAGCTGAGCCTGAGTGCACAGCGGGCCAACCTCGGTCTTTAGGTCATCGGGCGCCCCGATCACGATCTCACCCGCTTTTTCGGTGAGCCGGGCCAGAAACTCATCTTTGATCTTGTCAGAGATTACCAATCGCGATCCCGCCACGCAGCTTTGCCCGGTCGCAGCAAAGATCCCCGAGACCTGCGCGTTCACAGCACTTTCGATATCGGCATCTTCGAACACGATGAACGGGGATTTTCCGCCCAGTTCCAACGAAGTCGAAGCGAGGTTTTCAGCCGAGTTGCGCACGATATGGCGCGCGGTTTCCGGGCCGCCTGTAAAGGCAACATGATCGACATCCGGGTGACTGGTCAGAACGGCGCCGCATTCCGGCCCGAAGCCGGTGATGACGTTCAGAACTCCGGGCGGGAAGCCTGCCTGATCGAAAATACGCGCGAATTCCAGCATCGGGGCCGGACCATCTTCGGATGCTTTCAGAACGACTGTGCAACCGGCGGCAAGCGCCGGGCCAATCTTGACCGCAGACAGGAACAGTTGCGAATTCCACGGCACTATGGCGGCCACCACACCAACTGGTTCGCGGCGCAGCCAAACCTCCATGTCGGGCTTGTCGATCGGCAGGTGCGCCCCTTCGATTTTGTCCGCCAATCCGGCATAGTAACTGTAGTAGTCAGCGACATAGGCGATCTGAGCAGAGGTTTCGCGAATGATCTTGCCGGTATCGCGCGTTTCAAGCTCGGCTAAGGTCTGAGCATTTTCGGCGACCAGATCGGCCAGCCGGTACAACAGTTTACCACGAGCCGTTGCTGTCATGGTCGCCCATTCGGGGGCATTCAGCGCTGAACACGCAGCCTCTACCGCGGCGTTCACATCATGTGTTCGGGCCTCAGGCATTTTCGCCCAAACGGTGCCCGTCGCGGGATCAAGGCTGTCGAACTGCGCGGTCCCATCCGAAAACGTGCCGCCGATATAGTGCTGAAACTGCCGCATTTTCTCTCCTTAGGCGAAGGCGGGCATGACGTCCGCGATGAACCGCTCTAGCGAGGCTTTCTTGCGCTCAAAGCTCATCCCACTGTCGATCCAGAAAGAATACTCATCATATCCAAGATCGCTATAGCCCTTGATGCGTTCGATTGCTTTGCCGGGCGTGGCGATCACATTGTCCCGGATCATCACCTCGGGCGAATAGAAGGGATGGTTAGCGATGTCGTCATCGCTCAGCGTCTGGATCAGACCCTGCGACACAGGGCGTTCGTTTTTGAACCACGCGCCGAAATAGCAATAAAAGCGATTGATCTCTTCCGCCGCGCGACGGGCATCCGCCTCGTCCGAGGCGATGTAGGTGTGGTTCAACAGCATGATTTCGGGGCGCGGGACGTCATGAAATTTGGCGCAAGCGGCATTGAACGTATCCATCAGCCGGGTAATCTCTTCGTCGCCCTGCCACAAAGGGGTGACCTGCACGTGACAACCGTTCGATACCGCAAACTCATGACTATTGGGATCGCGCGCGGCAACCCAGATCGGTGGACCGTTTTGTTGCAGAGGCTTGGGTGAAGATGTGGTTGCCGGGAAAGAATGAAACTCTCCGTCCAGCGCATGATCGCCCTCCCAAAGACCCCGCACTGCCGGAACAAGCTCGCGCATACGCTGGCCTGCCTCCCAGGCGTCCAGCCCCGGCACCATCCGCTCGTATTCATAGCTGTAGGCGCCACGCGCGATGCCCAGATCCAAACGGCCATTCGTGATCATGTCCGTCATTGCGGCCTCTCCGGCCAGCCGGATCGGATGCCAGAACGGAGCGATAACGGTTCCGGTTCCCAGACGCACATTGTTGGTCTGGCGTGCCAGATCGACGATATTCAGGAACGGGTTCGGCGAGATGGTGAAATCCATCCCGTGATGTTCGCCGGTCCAGACCGCATGCATACCACCCGCATCAGCGATCTTGGCCAGTTCTATGAAGTTTTCATACAGCTCCTGCTGGTCCTGATCGGGAGAGGTGCGTTCCATATGAACGAAAAGCGAAAACCGCATGTCAGTGACCTCCTCGTGTAATCGGGCGAACCTCGCCGCTGTTCTTGTTTCCGTAGTAAATGCCAAAATCTCCCAGCCGGGATTCCTCGGACAATCGTTCCAGCATGGTTCGGGTCGCCGTGTCGGTTACAGTGCCAAAGGATACGACATCCAGTGGGACGAAATTACCTTTCTTCGGCTCACCATCTGCGGCCTGACACAGAAACGCGATATGTTGACGCTTTTTCTCTGCATCCTCGTAAACCGAATAAACAAAGCCCGGCTCTGCGGTCAGCCCGGTGGCCTCAATCAATTGTTCCAATGCCGCTGAAACACCTTCTGACCCAACCACTGCCTCGGGCGGTGCAAGCGCGCCGTCACCGGCATCGATCAACAGAACCTCACCTGCGCGTTCGATCAAGGCTGAGACGATCAGGCCGGTGTCCTGCATCAAGGCACCAGCAGCTGTTGATGGTGTTACATAGGCCCCCCTGACATATCCGAGACCGGGTGCCGGAGTATTGTCGAAGGCTTTGACCTCGCCGATCAGGATCACATGATCCCCCGCTTCGACGGTTTTGTGCATAGAGCAGTCAAACCAGGCCGACGACCCATCGATCAACGGCGATCCCGCAGGTCCACGCCGCCACTCGACGCTGGCAAACCGGTCTTCGACGGGCCGGGCAAAGGTATTGGACACCTCGATCTGTGTCTCTGACAGGATATTGACGGCAAACCCGTCAGCGGCAATCAATGCGTCATAGTTCTTTGAACTGTTGGCGAGACAAACCAGCACAAGCGGCGGGTCTAGTGAGACGGATGTGAACGAGTTCGCGGTAAACCCGATCGGGTTACCTTGGGTATCATGCGACGTAACCACGGTGACGCCCGTCATGAACGCTCCAAATGCATTTCGCAGCGTGCGGGGATCAAGCGAGGTCATTGCGCAATCCTTTCTTCGGCGGGCTGGCCGAGCCATTCAACCAGATGCGCTGTTACTTCATCGGGTGCTGTCAAGTTCACCATATGTCGGTGGCCTTGGATCACAACTGCCCGACCGTTTTGAACTGCTGCGGCCATAGCTTGTGACATAGCCGGGGTTGAGTTCGAGTCTCCGTCGCCGGTGAGCGCCAGAAACGGGCATGAAATCCGATTCATCTTGCTGGCGTAGGTGGCATCGCCCCGCGCAAAAGCGGAATAGGCGATGGCGTAGCCTCGTTGATCCACAGACCCAAGCCACGACGCCACCTGCGCACGGGCAGCCAGATCACCCGGACTGTCACCAAACCAGCGCGACAACGGCGTTTCCAGATCAACTCGACCCGCGCTGATTTCAGCGGCCCGTTGGATGACTGCGGTGCGGGCTGAGGCATCGCGACAGAAGACGCCGTTCAACATAGCAACACGGCTAGTGATATCGGGGTGCTCTGCCGCAAAGCCGGCGGCGATCAGTGCCCCCATTGAATGCCCGATGATTGCGACCGGAGCCAGATTCAATGCGTCGACAACATCATGCATCCAGCCAACAAAATCCGGCAATTGGCTTCCAGATGGCAGACGGTCACTGCCTCCATGCCCCGGCAGATCAACCGCAATTATACGGCAATGCTGGCTCAGCGTGTCAAACTGAGGGCCCCAGGCCGCAGATTGCATGCCAACGCCATGGATCATAAAGACCGGTTGCCCTTCGCCCGCCTCTCTGAACGCGACTGATCGGCCCGAGTTAGACAGCTGCAGGGTTGTCAACGTCATGACCAAGTTCCTCGATGTCCTGATAGCGATCCCCGATCCGGTGGTGCGGCCGCCCTCCAATCGATGCACCCAGTGCAATCAGAATCTCATCTGCCGCAGGTGCATCTGCGACCGAAGTCTGGATCGTAAGGTAGTGAGAGCGACGACCGCCATCATGTTTGTCCATCAAGGGGATCAGCAGCGGCGCATTGGCTGGGCCGCGCGTATTGCAGAAGGAAAGGTAGGATTTCGCGCCGACTGCTTTGCGATAATGATTGCCAAAATGCAGCGTGTGGATCAGGGCCGACGCATGCTCGACCTCTCCGTTCAAGCCCACAATCGCGGATTTTCCATAGGCTTCGACCCGGTCGCCGCCACCTGAAGCATCCAAAATCATTTTGGTCAGCAACTCCCCCAATCCGGGGGCGCAATCGCGGATCGCGGGGTCAAGATCTTCGACAAATCCCTGACCAGCCCACGGGTTCCGAATGACAGCCATTGCGGCAATTAGCTTCAGCGGAGTGTCCGCCAACTTACCACCCTCGATCAGAGTGTCTTCGACATGCAGAAGCGTTTTTCGAATTTCGGCGGACATGGTGATTCCTTTGGCGAGCCTTTGGTCGAGAATATGGTATACCATAATACGATATGTCAATCATACTTGTTCCGGATCCGTACCACAGATATGAAAGCATCGATGATGAACACCGACTCCACCCTGCAAAAGATCGAAAAAGCACCGCAAACCTTGCGGGATATCGTGCAAGCGCGCCTGCGCGAAGCGATCATCGCCGGGCATTTTGCCCCCGGTGAGCGGCTTGTTGAACGCCCGCTTTGCGATCAGCTTGGTGTCAGCCGCACCGTCATCCGCGAGACGATCCGGTTTCTGGAAGCCGAAGGTTTGGTTGAGATTATCCCCAACCGCGGGCCAATCGTCTCGACCCTCAGCTGGGACCAAGCGCGGCAAATCTATGACATCCGATTACAGCTAGAAGGCTCAGCCGCCGCCGCCTGTGCACAAGCGCATGAGACAGGTTTCGCAAAGGATCTGGGCAAGGCATTGAAAGCAGTGGGCGCGGCGCAGAATGACACCGAATGGTCAAATCTGCTACAGGCCACAACTCGCTTCTATGAACTGATTTTTCTACAGGCTGGGCACAGCATCGCCTGGGATGTTGTGCAACGTCTGAACGGCCGGATCAGCCGCCTGCGGGCCTTGACCCTCGCAGCGCGGAATCGAGAGCGTTCTGGGATGAGCCACATGACTGCCATCCATGATGCCATCCTCAGTGGTGATCCTGCCAAAGCCCGAAAAGCAGTCGAAAGCCATATCGCGGATGCTGCACAGACCGCGCGCGGCTTTTTGGAAAGCTCTGAAACCTGATTGCTCGGCAATTGAGCCAGAATTCCAAGATTCTGATATCAAAGCTTTCAAAATCTGCGTATTTTCGTCAGGACCGCCCTGATCTCATGAAAGAACCGGAATGCCGCGTCAGTCTGCTCCCAAAGACCTCAGCCTCAAATGGCTGGAACTGTTTCAGATATGCGCGCAAAAGGGCTCGCTACAGGCGGCCTCCAAAGAAACAGGGCTGACGATCAGCACCGTTTCCCATCACCTGCGCAATCTCGAAGACCATCTGGGCGTTGAATTGTTCAACCACACCCGCAGACCCATGGTTCTGACCCCAAAGGGCCGGGTCTTCCTGCGCAGTATTGACGATGCGCTGCACCTGATCCGAAAGGCCAAGGCAGAGGCATCTGCGGGCAGTATTACCGAGGCCAGTTATCTGCGTTTCGGCACGATCGAGGATTTCGACAGCGACATCATTCCGGAACTGGCAGTCTACTTGTTTACGAACATGCCTGCCTGCGATTTCATGTACCATACAGATTCTAGCCACGCGATTATCGACATGCTGCGCGACAGGCAGTTGGATCTGGGGATTTCCACTACTCCTAGCGAACGTATGCGCGATCTGCAGGATCGCCCCCTTCTGCGCGATCCATTTGTGATCGTTTTGCCTGCGGTGAGTGACAAGTCTTTGCACGACATTGTTGAGGGTCGAACCAAATTGCCGTTTCTACGATATTCCAGCAATCTGATCATCGCGCGCCAGATCGAGTCCCAATTACGCCGGATGGGGATTTCGTCCTCTCACAGGTTTGAATGCAGCAACAATCAGACGCTGATGTCGATGGTGTCCTCCGGTGCGGGATGGACCATCACGACGCCGCTGCTGTATTCTCGGGCAAAACGGTTTCAATCAAAGCTGTGCATGCACCCGTTTCCGGGCAAGAGCTTTGCACGCACACTGGCACTGGTCGCGACGCCGGATTGTTCAAGATCAGTGATTGAGCTTGTGGATGCCAAAACCCGATCATTGATCAATGACCGCATCATTTCCCCACTGCGCGATGATATCCCGTGGCTGACGGATAGTTTCAAACTTATCGAATAGCACTGGATCAGCCTTCAAAGAATGTTGAAGCGATCTCGGATATGCCGATCCTGTTCGTCTGACAGGTATCTTGGCGTATGGGTCTGCAAAATTTCTTGCGCCCGATGTCGCGCGCGGCTCCAGGCATCTTGCGCTCCGTTTTCTGCCCAAGTCCGGGGCTCATCCCTGTCTGCGAGTGAGGGATAAAAGTAATCCCGTTCCATGGCCGCAAAAGTATGCTGACCACCCAGAAAATGGCCCTCGCCCAGAACTGCTTCGCAGATTGCGTCAAAGCCCAGATTCTCGTGTGTCACCTCTATGCCCCTCAAAGCGCGGTAGGTGTACGAGTGCATTTCATCATCCAACACGAACGCCTCAAAACTTGCACCCAGCAACGAGGCCGTCATGCCCGAGCTTTCATAGATCAGATTACCACCTGCCAGCGCCGCCGCCATTGAGGTCAGTCCCTTTTCCATCCCGTATTGAGCATCGATCGCCTTGGCATCAGACATCGAACAGGCCACGCCTGACGGCAGCCCAAGCCAATTTGATAATTGTGCTGATGCTGCATTCAGGACAGCCGTCTCTCCGCTGCCACCTGAGAACGCGCCGGTCCGAAGGTCAATCACCAGTGGCCAATTTGAAAAGACCATAGGAAACCCGGGCTGGATCGCGTGGACCATTACCAGACTCGCAAGAGTTTCTGCCAATGACTGCGCCAGAAAACCAGCCAAGGTCGCTGGTGCAGTCGCGCCGGCCTGAGCAGCGGTGATGCAAGAAATCGGAATATTGTGTTCGATGCAGGCGTAGACCACATCCACCGCGTCTTCGCCGTAGCGCATCGGCGAGATCACCGGGCTTATATGTGCTTTCATGAACGGGCGCTTTGCGAATTCACCGGGTCCCCCGGCTGCGATATCCAATATCTCAACAATTGGCGCAACGTGCTGCGCCAATGTAAAAGACGTCGCGGTGGGCTTGGAGGTATTCTTCAACAGCGCATAGACGGTGTTCACATCCAGATCGTAGGTTTCCTCCAGATCGGTTGCAACGCAACAGCGCGTGAACCAGCTGACATTTGGCAAGACATCTTGAAGACGCGTGAAATCATGCAAGTCCTGCAAGGTTGAAGGCCGATAGCGACCACTGCGCAGATCAAGCGTCTGAACCGCCGCCCCTCCGGTTCCGAAATAGACGCGATTACCGCCAACTTCGATGGATCGGGCTGGATCACGCCCGTTCAGAACGAAGGTCTTGGCTGCCTGATCAATCGCCTGTTCCACAAGTTGAGGCGAAAAAAGTATCCTCCCCTCCCCGCTATCTTGCGCCCCAACCGCCAACAAATCAGAACGCAAGCGATCCGGCACCTCGCCGATCCCCAGCTTCTCAAGAAGATCCAGAGCTGTGTTGTAAATCCGCTCAAGCTCAACCCCAGTCAAGGGTTTGTAAGCGCCTCCCGGTTGACCTGGCGGACAGGGGTCGAGCGCAGGCTTTTCAGCCCGCTGTGCGATACGTCCTTTTCGACCGGACCTTTTCGCCTGCGGCTCAGCCATTTGTGATCCTCCAACCGCATCAGGTTGATCAATTCAACTAAACGCCTAAAGCCAATTTCAACCGCATTCGAATTACTACGAGTTAATGAGCTTTTATTTTCGATTTTTTACGTAACAATATCCAACCGCTTGTGAACCAACTGACCGAACAGGCTAATCCCCAAAAGACTACGTACCGGAGGGTCCTTGATGAAATCGCGCACTAAAGTGGTCGTCATTGGCGGCGGTATCGCCGGCTGCTCGACTCTGTATCACTTGACCCGTGAAGGTTGGACCGATGTGGTGCTGGTCGAGCGCGATGAGTTGACCAGCGGCACGACTTGGCATTCGGCCGCGCAGGTGACCAATTTTGGCATGAACCAGACCATGGTTGGTCTGAAGACCCACTCGATCAACCTGTACAAGGAACTGGCCGAGGATCCGGACTATCCTATCAACTACCATCACGGTGACGGCGGCATCCGGCTTGCAAATACGCCTGAGCAGATGCAGGGGTACCACCATTTTGCGTCTATGGCGCGCGGAATGGATGTACATTTCGAGGTCATAGATGCAGAGGAATGCGCCCGCCGGCACCCGTTGATTTCCACCGACAACCTTCTCGGTGGGCTATGGGATCCGCTAGATGGCGACATCGATCCGGCTCAACTGTGCCAAGCTCTGGCACGCCGTGCGCGCAAAGCCGGGGCCGAGGTATATCGCAATACTCCGGTCACAGGACTGACACAGCACAAGGACGATACCTGGACGGTTCACACGGAACACGGCAATATTGACTGCGATATCGTAGTTAACGCTTGTGGTTATCGGGTCAACGAAGTGGGCGCGATGATGGGCGTGCACCACCCTGTCGCTTCGATGGAGCACCAGTATTTTCTGACAGAAGAAATCGCAGCGATCCGCGACGCAGGCCATCGGATGCCCCTGCTGCGCTGTCCGATCAGCGACTATTATTGTCGGCAGGAGAAGAACGGCTTGCTGGTCGGCTTCTACGAGCAGGATTGCAAAACCTGGGGCATGGACGGGATCGATCCGAATTTTGTGAACGCGCTGTGCCCTGACGATCTGGACCGCGTGACGGATGTGCTGGAAGGTGCCTTCGCACGCATGCCTGCACTGATGGATGTCGGTATTCATACAGTGGTGAATGGTCCGATCACCTACACAATTGACGGCGCACCTTTGGTCGGGCCAATCCCCGGAAAGCGCAATGCTTTCTGCATCATCGGCCTACGCGCAGGTCTAGGTGAAGGAGGAGGCCACGGCTGGCTGCTGGCCCAGCAGATCGTTCACGGCGAGGCCTGTTATGACACGTGGTGCCTTGATCCGCGTCGGTTTACCGGCCACACAAATGTGGAGCTGACCGCGCTGAAAGCCATCGAAGATTACCAGAATGAATTCCGCTTTCATTTCCCGCACGAACACCGGCCTGCCGGTCGCCCCGCCAAAACCACACCGCTGACCCCGATCCTCGCAGCAGAAGGGGCTGAATTTACAGTGGTCAACGGTTGGGAGCGGGTCGACTACATCAAGCCTGCACCAGATTTTCACCCAACGCTGAGTTTCAGTTTTGATGAGACCTTTGACGTCGTGGCAGCGGAAATCAGAAACCTTCAAGAAAATGTCGGACTGGCCGAAGTGAACGGCTTCAACCGGCTGGAAATCACTGGAACCGATCGACATCGGTTTCTGGATCGGATGATGTGCGGCGCGGTGACAAAACGCGACGGGCGGGTCGGCCTTGGTTATCTGCTGAACCACCACGGGATGGTCAAAGCCGAGGCCACCATCGCCAACCTTCCCGCGAGTGATCGCGGCCCGGCACGGGTCTGGTACGGGTCCGCCGCCGCCAGCGAATACCATGATATGGACTGGCTAAAGGCGCATCTGCATGATGGCGAAGATGTGCAAATCCGCTCACTCACCAATGATCAGACAATATTAGTGCTGGCCGGACCCAAATCGCGCGACGTGCTGTCCGCTTGTGCTCGAGGAGACTGGTCGCGAGAAGCTTTTCCCTGGCTGTCAGTTCGCGAGTGCTTTGTCGGGTTCGCGCCAGCAACTGTATTGAATATCAGCTTCTCAGGGGAACTGGCCTACGAGATACATGTCCCGAACGCCTCACTATACGCGACCTATCTGGCGCTCAGAAAAGCTGGCGAGACGCATGACTTGAAATTATTTGGTGCTCGCGCCGTCGAGTCCATGCGGATGGAGAAAGGGTTCTTGCACTGGAAAGCCGATCTGCTCACAGAGTTCGACCCGTTTGAGACCGGTTTGAATCGGTTCGTGAAACTGACCAAAGGCGATTTCATTGGCCGAAATGCGTTGCAGAGACGCCTTGAGAGCGGTCCGAAGAAGAAACTGGTAAGCCTGAAAATCGATGCAACCAAAGCACCGGCGCATGGTGGAGCCTCTCTGATGTTGGACGACATGGTTATTGGCACAATCACGTCAGGTGACTGGGGCCACAGAACAGGGCTAAACCTTGCTTACGGCTTTGTGAATCCGGAATTTTCCGAACCCGGCAGCCGAATGCAACTTGACCTGTGCGGAGAAATGATCGCGGCCGAGGTGATTGCGCCGTCCCCGTATGACCCGGACCTCTCACGCGTGCGAGGCTAATCCCAAAGTTACTCCCCGTTTCGATAGGCTGTTGGTGTCTGCCCGAATTGCATCCGGAACGCCCGCGTCATTGCGCTTGGGTTCTCATACCCGCAGCGGCTGGCGATCTCGGCCACGGACTGCTGGGTCTCGACCGCAAGTTTACGCGCCAAATTCAGACGCAGGCGACGATAGAGCGCCTGCGGTGTTACACCCAGCTCGGACAAAACCCGGGTCTCAATCTTCTTTTGAGAGCACCCGAGCTGACGAGCGATATCCTTTATCATTACTGGCGCATCCAACGTGCCCTGCATGACGCCCAGCACCCGATTCACCAGCCTGTCTTCGGATTTCATCTGTGATGAAGCAGCACTTGGTTCACCACGGTTCATCAGAAGATGCGCCACCTCCATCGACAACAGCGGCCCGTGATCCGCAAGAATCAGCGCAGTCGCCAGATCATAAGCAGCCATCGCGCCTGAGCAGGTGATCCGGTCCCGGTCGATCACAAAACGTTCCCGCACGACCTCGACATCGGTAAAAGTTTCTTCGAACCGGGAAAGTTCATCCCAGTGAATGGTCGCGCGATGCCCTTCCAACAGTCCCGCACGCGCGAGCAACCAACTCCCTGTGTCCAGACCAGCCAGTTTGCGATGACGGGTTGCGGCCCTGCGCAAAGCGCGATGAGTATCGGGAACCGAGTGTTCCAGATACCCATAAGACGGCATGACAACCAAAGCATCACCCGCCTCAATGCCCATCGCTCCATGCGGCGCGACCTGCAACCCGCTGGAGCTTTGAACTGGCGCACCATGGGGTGAATAAAACTGCCAGGCATAGAGATCCTGCCCCGCCAAAGTGTTCGCCGCGCGCAATGGCTCAACCATGTTGGCGAGGCAAAGGTTCGAGAACCCGTCGAACAGCAAAAAGTTATAGATCTGGGTCAAATTTTTCTAACTCGGCATGATACCGTACGATTACTGCATGTCATCGTGTCAGGCAATTACGTTTCATTGCCAATCAGACATCAGGGGAACGCGTCATGCAATTTGGCTTAACCGAAGAACAGGAAATGATCGTCTCAACAGTGCGGAGCTTTGTTGAGAACGAGATTTACCCCCACGAAGCTGAGGTCGAACGCACCGGACAGGTGCCGCAAGAGCTGGGCGACGAAATCAAGCGGAAATGCATTGAACTGGGATTTTATGCCTGTAACTTCCCCGAAGAAGTTGGTGGCGCGGGTCTCTCGCATCTTGATTTCACTCTTGTCGAACGCGAGCTCGGCCGAGGTTCGATGGCATTGACCCACTTCTTCGGTCGCCCGCAGAATATCCTGATGGCCTGCAACGCCGACCAGCGTGAACGCTATTTGTTGCCTGCCGTGCGTGGCGAAAAGATGGATGCTCTAGCTATGACCGAACCTGACGCGGGGTCAGATGTTCGGGGCATGAAATGTCAGGCCATTCGCGATGGCGGTGACTGGGTCGTCAACGGTTCGAAACACTTCATCTCGGGCGCGGAGCACGCGGATTTCTTCATCGTGTTCATCGCAACAGGTGTGGATGAAACTCCGAAAGGCCCCAAAAAACGGATCACTACCTTCCTCGTAGATCGTGGTACGCCGGGTTTTGAAGTGCGCGAGGGGTACAACTCAGTCAGCCACAAAGGCTACAAGAACTATATCCTGTATTTTGACAATTGCCGTTTGCCCGACGCACAGGTTTTGGGCGAGGTCGATGGCGGTTTCGCCGTGATGAACGAGTGGCTCTATGCAACGCGCCTGACGGTTGCTGCTTTTTCGGTCGGGCGCGCGCGGCGCTGTTTTGATTATGCGCTGAACTACGCGGCTGAACGCAAGCAATTCGGCCAGCCGATCGGTAAGTTTCAGGGTGTCGGCTTTCAGATCGCCGACATGATCACCGAGATCGACGCTGCTGACTGGCTGACGCTCGCGGCCGCATGGCGACTGGATCAGGACTTGCCCTCAAATCGCGAGATTGCCTCGGCCAAGCTTTATGCTTCGGAAATGCTGGCAAAGGTCACGGATACGACGCTGCAAATCTATGGTGGCATGGGTCTGATGGACGACTTCCCGATCGAACGGTTCTGGCGGGATGCGCGCGTAGAACGTATCTGGGATGGTACGAGTGAAATCCAGCGGCATATCATCAGTCGTGATCTGCTGCGGCCTCTGGGTGCCTGAGGCCCGAATGAGCAAGGATATCTCCCGTCTTCTACGCCCGGAATCCATCGCGGTGATCGGCGGCGGCGCGTGGTGCAAGCAGGTTATCCTGCAATCGGAACGCATGGACTACGCAGGGAAAATCTGGCCTGTCTATCCCAAGGCGGATGAAATTGCCGGGCACAAGGCCTACGCACGGATTGAAGACCTGCCATCGTCCCCGGACGCGGCCTTTGTTGGCATCAACCGTCACGCCACCGTTGAGGCCGTTCAGGTTCTGTCAGAC
Source organism: Ruegeria sp. CJ6 (assembly GCF_056536665.1). Lineage (NCBI taxonomy): Bacteria > Pseudomonadati > Pseudomonadota > Alphaproteobacteria > Rhodobacterales > Roseobacteraceae > Ruegeria > Ruegeria sp. CJ6. Next base: position 268,051 of record NZ_JBQFQB010000002.1, read on the forward strand.
ATGGGCAGCGGCGGAGCAGTTTGCTTTGCCTCTGGCTTCTCGGAAGCTGCAGCCGAGGATCAGGCAGGAGGAGATCTGCAATCAGAGTTGATCAATGCAGCAGGCAGCATGCCCATTCTTGGGCCGAACTGCTATGGCTTTATAAATGCGCTTGATGGTGCGCTATTGTGGCCCGATCAGCATGGAGCTGCTCGAGTAGATCGAGGCGTTGCCATTCTGACCCAGAGCTCCAACATCTCGATCAACCTGACTATGCAGAAACGAGCTCTGCCGATTGCCTATATGGTGACTTGCGGGAACATGGCGCAGACCAGTCAGGCTGAGATTGCCATGTCGCTGATCGATGATCCACGGGTCACTGCCGTCGGTTTACATATCGAGGGCTTCAAGGATATCCGCGAATGGGAGGCCCTTGCTGCCAAAGCACATCGGAAAGGCGTGCCTCTGATCGCACTTAAGGTGGGTGCATCCGAACAGGCGCAGGCAGCAACAGTTTCTCATACCGCCTCACTGGCAGGGAGCGATGCGGGTGCGCAGGCTTTGCTAAACCGGCTGGGCATCCCGCGCCTGTCCTCGCTGCCCGAGTTTCTGGAAACCCTGAAATTGTTGCATTGTTATGGGCCTTTGCCGGGGGGCAACATTGCTTCGATCAGCTGCTCGGGCGGCGAGGCCAGCCTGATCGCAGATATGGCGATCGGCACTGACCTCAGATTTCCAGAACTGTCCAGAGACAAGCAAACCCGATTGCGCGATGCGCTTGGTCCGATGGTCGCACTAAGCAATCCACTCGATTACCACACCTATATCTGGCGCGATGAAGATGCGATGGCGAAAGCTTGGGCCGGGATGACAGGCGACGATCTGGATCTGACCTTCTCGATCGTCGACTACCCGACCACCGATCCAACGGATTGGGCTGCCGCGACGCGCACGGCACTAAAGGTGCGGGCAGAAACGGGCGCGCGCTTCGCAGTGGTTTCTACACTGCCCGAATTGTTCCCTGAAAACACTGCGCAATCCCTGGTAGAAGGCGGTGTAGTTCCCTTCATTGGCCTTCGTGAAGCGCTTGCCGCTACACGCGCGGCGGCTCAAGTCGCGGCGCCTTCGGACACGCCAATCTGCCTGCCGGGCACATTAGATGCGACGCAGACGCTGACCGAAGCCGAGGCGAAGCAGGCTCTGGCCGCGCATGGTTTGCGCATTCCTCAGAACAGGTCTGTCCGAGGCGCCGAAGAAGCCCTAAGCGCGACGCGCGAGATGGAAGCGCCCTTTGCCGTCAAAGGTGTCGGCCTTGCCCACAAGTCTGAACATTCCGCTGTACGGCTGGGGGTACAGGCTGCCGATGTGGCGGGTGTGGCAGCGGATATTGGAACCGAAGAGATTCTGATCGAAGAGATGATCACAGGTGCGGTGGCAGAAATACTCGTCGGCGTCGTGCGGGATCCTGCCCACGGCTTTGTGCTGACTCTGGGTGCCGGAGGTGTCCTGACCGAAATACTGCGCGACACCACCTCGCTTTTGATCCCGGCAACGTCCAGCAGTATTCGCGCGGCACTGGGCGAGTTGAAAGTCGCGCCGCTGCTGTCAGGCTATCGCGGCCAACCAGCGGCTGATATGGATGAAATCGTTGCCGCCATTCAGGCCGTTCAAGACTATGTAATGCAAAATGCCGAAACGCTCGGCGAGGTCGAAATCAACCCGCTTCTCTGCACGCCCACCCGGGCGGTGGCGGTGGATGCGCTCATCAGAAAGGCCTGAGAAATGGACCCGATCAAGACCCGCCGTGACGGCGCAATTCTCGAAGTGACGCTGGATCGGCCAAAAGCCAATGCAATCGATCTAGCTACCAGCCGCATCATGGGGCAGGTATTTGCCGAGTTTCGCGATGATCCCGAACTGCGCGTCGCGATCTTGACCGGAGCAGGTGACAAATTCTTTTGCCCTGGCTGGGACCTGAAGGCAGCCGCCGAAGGCGATGCCGTAGATGGAGATTATGGTGTCGGTGGCTTTGGCGGTTTGCAGGAGTTACGCGATCTGAACAAACCGGTCATCGCGGCCATCAATGGTATTGCCTGTGGTGGCGGGCTCGAGCTTGCGATTTCAGCCGATATGATCCTGGCCGCTGAACACGCAACTTTTGCCCTGCCTGAGATTCGATCCGGAACCGTTGCAGATGCGGCGAGCGTCAAGCTACCCAAACGCATTCCCTACCACATCGCGATGGAGCTATTGCTGACTGGACGCTGGTTCGATGCCGAAGAAGGTCAGCGTTGGGGCTTGGTCAATGAAGTCCTGCCTGCCGATCAACTGATGGATCGTGCCTGGGAATTGGCGCGTCTGCTCGCCTCGGGTCCTCCGCTGGTTTATGCTGCAATCAAAGAGGTCGTGCGCGAAGCTGAAGACAGCAAATTTCAGGACGCCATGAACCGCATCACCAAGCGCCAGCTGCGCACCGTCGATATCCTCTATTCCAGCGAGGATCAGCTTGAAGGCGCAAAGGCCTTCGCTGAAAAGCGTGATCCGGTCTGGAAAGGAAAATAAGTTCAAAACACCGCTGCCTTCATCGCATTGGCGCAGTTTTGCGCCAATCGCTCAGCTAAGCTTGTTTTTTGTCAGAACACACTTTTACTATCCTGCAATTCAGGCCACAGCTACTTTAACTGGAAGAAGGAATGTCAAAGCGGCCCGATGCAGGACAAGAAAACAGAACCAGAACTTGAGATCGGGCGCACCCTGCAGCGTTTGCGACAGGAACGTCAGCTCACGGTGACCGAACTCGCTGCGCAGTCAAAGGTTTCCGCGCCCATGATCAGCCGGATCGAAAATGGTCATGTGTCGCCGTCCCTTGGTACCTTACACGCGTTGGCAGATGCACTATCTGTCTCTCTGATGGCGATGTTCAGCCATACCGACACGACCTCGGATGTGCATCACGTTCAGGCGGGAACCGGGTTGCCGTCGCGGCGTATCACACCAGACCATGCCCATGACTATCTACTGCTCGGCAAACACAGCGGGCCTAGCGGGTCATTCCAATCCGCACGCATCCGCATCTCAAAACAAGACCAACGCAAGTTGCCTAACTATCAGCACGAAGGCTACGTCTTCATCTACATGATTGAAGGCAGCGCCATCTATGGCTGTGGGACCGAAGAGTTCCAGATGTCAGAAGGTGACACGCTCAGCTTCGACGCCAAGCTCCCACATGGGGTACGGGTCATCCTTTCAGACGAAATTGAATTCGTGACCGTGTCGACGCGACCGCATTGATCTTTGCAGATGCCCTAGGCTCCACGCCGCGTTTGCCATCCGATCAGACTGAAACACGCGAACACTACTGCAGCAACACAAACTATGGATGGCCCTGCAGGCGTATCAAATATGTAAGCAGCCCGTAGCCCGGCGATTGCGGAAAATGCACCAATCGCCGCCGCAATCAAAGCCATCGCTTCCGGTGATCTGGCCAGACTGCGCGCAGCCGCCGCCGGGATGATCAGCATTGCAGCAATCAAAAGAACACCTACGACCTTTATCGCCACGGCCACTGTAACTGCCAGAGACAGCGTCAGGATCAACTGCTCTCGCTTGGGGTCAAAGCCGCTGGCATAGGCCAGCTCTTCATTCATGGTCGCCGTCAAAAGCTGCGACCAGCGCCATACGATGAGGGCCACGACAAGCGCTGCGCCACCCCAGATCACAACCAGATCGGTGCGTGACACCGCCAGAATATCACCGAAGAGATAGGCCATCAGGTCGATGCGAACACCGGACAGGAACGATACGGCGACTAGACCGAAGGCAAGTGCAGAATGTGCTAGAACACCCAGCAGTGTATCCATCGCGTAGCCACGTCCGGACAACAGTGTTACGGTAAGTGCCATTGCAAGCGCAACAGCTAGCGCCCCAGTAAAGATGGACAGCTGAAACGTCAGCGACAAAGCGACACCCAAGATTGCCGCATGGGCGGTGGCATCCCCGAAATAGGCCATTCGACGCCAGACAACAAAACACCCCAGTGGTGCCGCAGCAAAAGCAACGCCAACACCTGCAAGCGTCGCGCGCGTCATGAAATCATCCAGCATTATTCTGCGGCTTCCTGAGAGGTTTCACAGTGACCGTGATCGTGATCATGGTCGTGATCATGGCGATAAAGGGCCAGTGCGCCTCCGGTACCCGTTCCGAACAGGGCCCGATATTCCGGGGCCGAAGCTACGACTGCGGGGGACCCTTGGCAGCACACATGACCATTGAGGCAGATCACCCTGTCAGACGCGCTCATGACCACGTGCAATTCATGGCTGATCATCAGTATGGCGCATCCGGTTTCACGCCGGACCTCCTCGATCTGACGATAAAACGCCGCCGACCCCGGTTGGTCGAGACCCTGAGTGGCTTCGTCCAAAAGCAGAACGTCGGGCCGATTGATCAACGCTCGCGCCAGCAAAACGCGCTGAAACTGTCCGCCTGACAATTGCGACATTTGGCGCTTTAGCAGATCCGGCACCCCAGCAGTTTCAAGCGCTTCTGTACATTGAAGCCTAGAGACACGATCCGTCAGACGCATGAATCTTTCCACTGATATCGGCAGGGTCGGATCAATGTGCAGTTTTTGGGGAACATACCCGATTTTTAGCCCAGGCTTCAGCGTAACCCTACCTTCTGCAGGCTTGGTCGCGCCAATGACGGCACGCAACAGGCTGGTCTTTCCCGATCCGTTTGGACCAACGATCGTCACGATTTCACCAGCCTCAATCGTCATGCCGACATGGCGCAGAACGGTATTCGCGCCATAACGCACGCTGAGATTTTCAACGGAGATCAGGGTCATGTCTACGCCTTCTCGGTGCAGTCTGGGCAGAGTCCCTCGGCTTCTACAACGGTTCGCTCGATTTCGAAACCCGCCGCGCGCGCGGCTGCGCCGAGGACGCCATTGGACGGTGCCGACTGAGCTTCGGCGACAGCGTCGCATTTTCTGCAGATCATGAAGGCCGGGGAATGGACCTCTCCGGGATGAGAGCAGGCCACAAAGGCGTTCAAACGTTCAATCTTATGGACGAACCCGTACTGGACCAGAAAATCCAGCGCGCGATAAGCCACCGGCGGCTGCGAGCCAAAACCGGCTTCGCGCAAACGATCAAGTATAGCGTAAGCCCCAAGCGACTTGTGATCTTGCAACAGCATTTCAAGAACTTTTCGCCGCACAGGGGTTAGCCGCAACCCTTCTTCCCTGCACCGAGCATCCGCTGTGGCCAACGCCGTTTCGACGCAATTCTTGTGATCATGCTCCTGAAATCCTACCGGCGCATCTTCAACAACCGAAATAGGGTGCGTCTCGCTTGTCATGTTACTCCATATCATATAGGTCGGTCGCAATGTTATAAAATCACATAGAGAACCTGATGTCCAGAAAGTTGCTCCCACTAGCCATGACCACTGCATTGATGGCCGGAAACGCCGTGGCGGATGCACCCAAGGTTGCGGTTGACATCGCACCCGTTCACTCATTGGTGGCCCGGGTGATGGAAGGTGTCGGAACACCTGATCTGATCATACAACCTGGCGCATCGCCTCACGAATACAACCTTCGTCCATCAGAAGCAGCCGCACTGCAAGAGGCCGATCTGGTATTCTGGATTGGCGAGGACTTGACCCCTTGGATGGAAGGCGCTGTCGATACGCTCAGCGCTGGTGCATCGGTTACGGAATTGCTTGAGTCGGACGGAACGGTTCTGCTTGATATCCGTGAAAACGCAGCATTCGAAGCGCATGACCATGGCGACGAAAAAAACAACGATGATCATGCAGAGGACGAAGAGCATGATGAGCATAGTCACGAGGAAGAGCATACTCATGATGATCAAGAAGCTCATGAGGGCCACGCACATGGCGCGCACGATCCTCATGCCTGGCTCTCTCCGGCAAACGCGGAAATCTGGCTGAACACAATCGCGGTGCAGCTTTCTGCAGCTGACCCAGACAACGCAGATGCCTACTTTGCAAACGCGGCAGCCGCGCGTGAAGAAATGGCCACTCTTTCAGCGGAAGTGACCGAAACACTGGAACCAGTCAAAGGTGGCAGCTTTATCGTATTCCACGATGCCTATCAGTATTTCGAAGATGCCTTTGGCTTGCCGGCCTCGGGCGCAATTTCCCTCAGCGACGCGACTGCCTCAAGCCCGGCAAGGATCGCCGAAATTCAAAGCCGTATCCGCGACGAAGGTGTGGATTGTGTTATGACCGAACCGCAGTTCAACCCCGGGATCGTCACAACCGTTCTTGAAGGTACTGAAGCCAAAACCGGCATCATGGACCCGCTGGGATCTGATCTGGAACCCGGAGCGGATCTGTACCCGCAACTCATCCGCAATCTGGCCAAAACACTGTCTGAGTGCCTCTGACTCAATCAACAGCCCGGTCGGGATTTGGTTCCAACCGAGCTGAAGTCTGAGTGGTCTTTCCACTCATCGCTCCAACAAAGTCATCAGTATTCGGCTACCGGCCTCTCTAAGCTGTCCAATTTGACGGCTAAGCTGCCGGCGCAAGTCAATCATCGCCAGCGAACTTTCGATGCCGCGCTCGACCAGAGGTTGGATCACGCCAATCTATTCCTCCAGAAACGCCGCCTCCACACCTGTACGGTCGGGAAGATCAAATTCTTGTCCGGATATCTGAGCCTCAAGTCTCGCGCGCGACGCGATCGCAATCGCCTGTCGCGGCCCGCCAATCGCCCAGATCACGCCACGAATACGAAAGGGAAGGGCAGATCGACCAAAGCAACCAGCGAGGCAGACGTAAAGAAATCCCGGACGACCTCAAAATCCCGAAGAACTAGGCCATGCGTCCATTCTGCCCGCCCCGGGCTTACATTTTAAGCACCATCAACTGATTGAACAGCCGTTCGGTGATCTTCAGGTCCGCCCATTTTCCCGCTGTATCGATGAACCGTGTCCGCAGGTTCTTGATCAGGAAATCGAACAACAGTGCAAGGCCAACCCCGACGACCAGAGCCAGCAAGCTATCAACCACTTCGTTTGGCAGAATGGGGTCATGAACGACCATGGTGAACAGCGACGTCGTCGGCCCAAGCACACTTATCACCAACGCCGCCAACATATTCTGAATGTAGACCACGCGCAGATCGCTAAACGCAGACCAATACCATTGGCCTTGCGGGGCAGAGCGGTCCTCGTCCGAACGGCGCGAGCATTATGCGCGCAATATCCAGCGCGTCTTGCGCAGCCGTGTTTCCTGTCGCCGCCAGATCTGAGGTTCGCTGAATCCGCTGCTGGCATCGATCGCAAGAAAGCGTCGGTGTCTTCTCGATCCAGAACCACTAAAGGTTGAACATCTGGGGCAAACGCCAGGACCAGAAACAAGTACAGGTCCAGTTTCAGTAACCGCGCTTTCCCAAAACCTGACTGTAGCCCACCGCTTCCACTGCGCTGACCGCCTAGGCGACTTCATCGCCCTAGAACACCCGAAAGATATCCACCTCGGACAACCCAAGACCCAAATGCTCTGTCAGTAGTCGGAGGTGCGTATTCAGCGGGTTAGTCGCAGTCGGGTTCACGACGGATATCACAAGGTTGGATCGGTCGGCTGTGCAACACCCAACGCGTCCAGGATATCGCCCGTGACCGCCAGCACGGCATATTCTGCACGACGTGCCTGAGCCTCAAGCTGGATCACCCGAACCTGCGCAAGATTCAACTCGCGCAACGCATCCAATATCTGTACCAGCGTGCTGCGCCCGATATCAAACTGTCCACGAGCTGCATCCAGCGCTTGCTCATTGATCTCGACAGCGCGCCGGGCTGTGGCGAGCCGTCGCTGGATTGAATTGGTCTCTTCCAAGGCCTGGGAGAGATTACGTTGCAACTCGCGCCGCAATTCTTCTTCATCAGCCCGGCTTTGTTGAAGATTCGCTCTTGCGGTTTCGACATTGGCGCGCGCGGATCCCCCTTGGTAAATCGGGACCGTTACACCCAATCGGGCCTGCACACCGTCGTCGATACTGCCCTGGTCGAAATCTGTCTCAAGAATCGCAGAGAGTGTTGGGCGGGTCGCTCGTTCGGCAACCACGACCTCTTGTTCACGCACTTGACTGAAGGCGACCTGAGTACGCAGACGCGGGCTGCGTGCAACCATTTGCTGCGAGGTGGCCGCTGCCAGAATGGGTGCGGGGGGGATGGTCGGAATTATATCGGGTCGCGTTCCGAAGACTTCGACCCATGTTGCCGTCGCCAGTTCCACATCCGTCTGAGCCTGCGCTAATTCTGTCTCGGCGTTAGACTTCCGCCCCTGCCCCGCCAGCAAATCTGCCACCGATCCGGCCCCGGCATCAAAACGGGACTGGAGGTCGCTGACCAAAACGTCCGTACGATCCAGATTCTGCTGGGCTTGGTCTTCGAGGCGGCGATTTCGATCCAGATCAATTATGGTCTCGATGGCCTCGAAGCTCAGCGCGCTCAGCTCTGACAATTCGTTTAACCAGGTCTGCCGGGCTTCAATCTGACGCAAACCCACACGACCCGAGACTTTGCCACCATCATAGATGATCTGGCTAAGCCGCAGGATCGGTACTGTATCCCCATCGGACGTCAGGGATGTCTCGGCCTCGATCTGCGGCAGGAACGCGCCTTGCTCGGCATCAATGCGGGATTTCGAAGCCAAAACGCTGGCGGCTCCGGCTGCGGTGGTGGGCGATGTCGCGACAGACCTTCGCACCAACTCAGCGAATTCAGTGCGTGCGACATTTCCCTTCAGATTATTCCCCCCCGATAAGGGAGCGGGGGCTGGTGTCGCCCCGGGATCAAAGGACTTGGTTCCCTGTAAATCCTGACTGCAGCCCGCCAAAATAATAGTGGCTATCACAACCGACAACCATGCCCTCATCCCGCCAAAGCTCCTGATTTCAACTCTGAGATAAGCAACAAATTTCCAGTCAGTTAATCGTGGAACTTGCTGCCCGCATTTTGCGTTACAGGAGAAAGTGCGGTAAAAAAGTAACCATATTCTTTACGAGTTTAATGTTCTGGCACGACATCGGTTTATCAAGATGCGGGTCCAAAAAAATCAAGCGGAGCAAGGGCGCAGATCCCATCTGGTAATCCGCGAGCTTTCGGCCGCCAGCCATGTTCTGTTTGGCAAGTGCGATTCAACCAATCACAACTCATCCAACCTTGTTGCCTTGGCTCCAGACACCGCGCAAAACTGGTGTTTGACCCATGCGACGCACACGCAGAACGTCACCGCGCAGGCCAACATTCAGGATGCCACGGTCATCAAGACCAACAGCCGTCGCAGGATTACGTGTAACCGTGGCCACAGCACGAGGCAGGTCGTCCCAAACATTGGCAAGATGAAAAGCCGACAGCAGTAGCGCAGAGGGCACGTAGTCGGAAGACACAATTTCCAGAAGATCGGCCTTTGCAAGATCTTCAGCCGCGACATTGCCGGAATGCGAGCCGCCACGGATCAGATTCGGGGCACCCATCATGACGGCGATGTTGCGGGTACGGCAGGCCTCGGCCGCCTCGAACGTGGTTGGGAACTCGGCGAAAGTCACACCATTTTCGGACGATTTTTCGACATGCTGCGCCGTGGTATCGTCATGGCTGGCCAGCGCGGCGCCAAGACGGGCGGCCTCGATCACTGCACCGGCTTCGTGCTTTTCTCCGAAACGCTGCTGCAGACCACGCAGGTTCTCGACATGTGCAACGAAATCGGCGTCGGTCATACCGCGCTTTTTGGCGACATAGGTCTTCAATGCACTCAGATCGCTGAATTGGCGTTGACCCGGCGTGTGGTCCATCAGACTGACAATGCCAACCCTGTCTTCCGGCCCGAAGGTCGCCAATTCCTCAAGCAGTGTCTCCGAGCAGATCTCGGCCCGCAGGTGAAGGAAATGGCTGATCTTGAAATAGCCTGCGGCGCGCGCCGACAACAGTTCGTCCGCCAGTTTGCGGGCATAGTCGATGTAACGGCCCTTGCCGCTGTGAATGGAACCTACTCGCATGGCGTCGAACACAGTTGTGATTCCGGTCGAAGCCAGCTCGCTATCATGCGCGATCAGGGCCGGAAGATGAGGCCAGTCCACTTCCGGGCGAGGCTCGATATGACGTTCGATATTGTCGGTGTGCAGCTCGACCAGTCCCGGAAGGATGTAATCACCTGCACAATCGACCGCGCCGGTCGGAACATGATCCCCTTCGGTGATCTCGGAAATGATGCCCTGTTCGATTGTCACCGAACCGGTTACTACCCGATCGGGCATCACAAGCTGGGCATTCGCAAGGCACAGATTATCTGACATATCGCTGTCACAAGCCTTTGCCAAAGAGGGCGCGGGAAAAGGGGAATTCATGTCATACTCTCGATTTGCAATCTACTACGTGCCGCCCGAAGGACCATTGGAACAGTTCGGCGCGCGCTGGCTGGGATGGGATGTCGTGCAGGGCTGCGAGGTGCCTCAGCCCGATCTGCCCGATTTGCATGACGTTACGATGACACCGCGCAAATACGGCTTTCACGGAACGCTGAAACCACCCTTTCAACTTGCCGGAGGTTATTCGCTTGAAGCCCTGAAAGCGGCGGCGTCTGAGATGGCCGCTGGCCTGGCGCCTTCGAACTGTGAAGGGCTGAGTCTGACGAGGCTGGGCCGGTTTCTCGCCTTGACCCCACAGGGCGATGTGAGCGGCTTGCAAAGAATTGCTGCGGCGTGTGTACGTGAGCTTGACCCGTTTCGCGCCCCAACCAACGAGGCTGAACTTGAGCGGCGGCGCGGTGCAAGGTTGAGCCAACGTCAGGACGCACTGTTGATCGAGTGGGGTTATCCCTATGTGATGGACGAGTTTCGGTTTCACATGACGCTGACGGGTCGGCTGCCGAATGGCGATATTCCTGTGTGGACCGAGGCGCTGCACCGCCATTTGCCAGCCTTGCCCGAGCCCTTCGTCATCGACCAAATTGCCTTGTGCGGCGAGCGCATTGATGGGCGTTTCGAGCTTATTCATCGGTACGCGCTCGCTGGTTGAAGGACCCCTGCGGCGCGCGCAACCGTCTCGGCCAGCGGGCCGTCGTTGGAAATGGTGATAACGTCCAACCCATCGGGCAAGGGTTTTTCTGCCTGAGCAAGCCGATTTGCAATCTCGCTATCGCTTTCTCGGCCGCGAGCCGTCAAACGCCGTGCAAGAGTTTCCGGCTTCGCGGTGATATTCAGGACAATGAAGCGCGGGAATTTTTCTGCGGCCTCGAGCAGAGCTTTACGCGAGAAATTTGCCAGACAATCTGCGCCATCACTCAGCCGATCTTTGACGGCAACCGGTATCCCGTAGCAAAGCCCATGAGCAACCCAATGCACCGCAAAGGCACCATTCGCCGCCATTTCTTCAAATTCGGCGATTTCGACGGCGTCATAGTCTTCCCCGCCCAACTCTGGTGCCCGGGTGATGACGCGGCGCACCAAATGCAAATCGGGCAACAAGTCACAAAGCCCTAGCATCACACTGTCTTTGCCAGCCCCCGACGGGCCAACCACAGCGATGAGGCGACCCCGGGTCATGCCGCGACCTCGGGTGAAAACTGACTGGCGTCGATTTCGCGATCACAAACGCGCGCCCTAGCCGCTTCGTCATGGAAAATGCCGATGATTGCAGTACCACGCGCCTTTGCCTCTTCGATGAGCCTTAGAACAACCTCGCGATTGGCCGCATCCAGACTGGCAGTCGGCTCATCCAACAGCATCGCGGGATAGGAATGGGCGAACCCGCGTGCGATGTTGACACGCTGCTGTTCACCACCCGAGAAGGTAGTCGGTGAAAGGGTCCAGAGCCGCTCAGGAATGTTCAGTTGCCGCAACAGAGCTTCAGCCCGCGCCTTCGCGTCAGCAGCGGAAATGCCCACAGCCCGCAAGGGCTCGGCCACCACATCAACTGTGGGCACGCGCGGCACCACGCGCAGGAACTGGCTGACATAGCCCAGAACCTCGCGGCGCAGGGCGATAACTGTCCGAGGCTCTGCCTGCACGATATCCACATCACCGATGCGAATTTCTCCGCTTCGGGCCAGATAGTTGCCATAGATCATACGCATGAGGGTGGACTTGCCCGCTCCAGACGCGCCCGTCAGCGCTACGCATTCGCCCGGAGAGACCGAGAAGGATACATCGCTCAGCACCTCGATCACGGCCGCACCTTGATTATGGAGGGTGAAAGTCTTTGAGACGTTGTTAAGCTCAATCATTGCTCACACCTGCAAAACGGAACTGACAAGAAGTTGGCTATAGGCGTGTTGCGGGTCATCCAGCACTTGATCGGTCAGGCCTGCCTCGACCACGCGGCCCGATTTCATCACCATCAACCGATCTGCCAGCAGGCGCACCACGGCCAGATCATGCGTGACGATGATCGCCGACAAGCCCATGTCGCGAACTAACCCACGCAACAAGTCGAGCAACCGCGCCTGAACGGACACGTCCAGACCGCCCGTTGGCTCATCCATGAACACCAGCCGAGGACCGGTCACGAGGTTTCGTGCAATCTGCAGGCGCTGCTGCATCCCACCCGAAAATGTCGTCGGGCGATCATCCACACGGGAGGCATCGATCTCCACTCGTTGAAGCCAATCCGTGGCCTTGTCACGTATGTCGCCATAGTGACGCTCTCCAACGGCCATCAGCCGTTCACCTACATTCCCACCGGCACTGACGCCCATGCGCAACCCGTCGCGTGCATGTTGGTGGACAAAGGCCCAATCGGTGCGGCTCAGCATCCGGCGCTCGGGCTCGGACATCGTTACCGTGTCCTGCGGACCTTTTGCGCGGGTGTCGAACACAACCTCTCCGGCATCCGGGGTCAGATGCCCGGCCATGCAATTCAGCAGTGTCGACTTACCTGACCCGCTTTCGCCAACGATCCCCATGACCTCACCGGGATAGAGGTCGAATGACACAGCGGCACAGCCAATATTTGGGCCATAGCGCTTTGTGATGTCCCGAACAGACAGCAAAGGTGTCATGCGGCGTCCTTTCCTTTGTGACCCGCCGCCTGGCGCGCCTCGCAATAATCGGTATCCGAGCAGACGAACATCCGCCCACCCGCGTCATCGATGATTACCTCGTCCAGATAGCTGTCCTCGGCACCGCACAAGCCGCAGGCTTGGTCGGCCTTGGACGCCTCAAACGGATGATCCTCAAAATCCAGTGAGACAACCTGCGTGTAGGGTGGCAGCGCGTAGATCCGTTGTTCACGCCCAGCTCCGAACAGCTGGATCGCAGCCATATCACCAAGCTTTGGGTTATCGAATTTCGGGATTGGCGACGGGTCCATCACATAGCGGCCTTCGACCTTCACCGGGTAAGCATACGACGTCGCGATATGCCCGTGACGACTGATATCTTCGTACAGCTTCACATGCATCAGCCCGTATTCCTCAAGGCTGTGCATCTTGCGGGTTTCGCTCTCTCGCGGTTCCAGAAAGCGCAACGGCTCAGGTATAGGCACCTGATAGACAAGAATCTGACCCTCTTGCAGCGGCTCCTCGGGAATCCGGTGGCGAGTCTGAATCACGGAGGCGTCGCTTGTCGTTGTGGTTGTTTCAACCCCTGCAGTGCGTTCAAAGAAGGTGCGGATCGAGACCGCGTTTGTGGTATCGTCCGAGCCCTGATCGATCACCTTGAACGTGTCATCCGGGGTCAACACAGCGGCCGAGACCTGCACACCGCCCGTACCCCAGCCATACGGCATAGGCATTTCGCGCGAGGCAAACGGCACCTGATAGCCCGGGATCGCCAGACTTTTCAGAATTGCACGGCGGATCATCCGCTTGGTCTGCTCGTCCAGATAAGCAAAGTTATAGGCGTTCATTCCGCAGCCTCCTGCACCTGATCCGCGCCAGCCTCGCGGCGTAGTTTGCGCACCAGTTCCAGTTCAGACTGGAAGTCGACGTAATGCGGCAGCTTGATATGCTCTAGAAACCCCGTCGCCTGTATGTTGTCCGCGTGATAGAGGACAAACTCGGCATCCTGAGCAGGTGCGCCAACATTATCCTCACCCAGTTCTTCCCACCGCAGCGCACGGTCGACCAAAGCCATCGAGATCGCCTTGCGTTCCGTCTGACCAAACACAAGCCCATAACCTCGGGTGAATTGCGGCGGCTCGGTTTTGGAGCCCTTGAACTGGTTAACCGTTTCGCATTCGGTCAGAACGACCTCACCGATTTCGATGGCAAAGCCGAGTTCAGGGATCTCCATTTCAACCGGCACGGACCCGATCCGAAGCTCACCAACAAAGGCATGATTGCGCGCGTATCCGCGCTGTGTGGAATACGCCAGACCGAGGGTGAAACCTTCATCCGCGCGGGTCAGCGCCTGAAGGCGCAGGGCGCGATCGGCGGGCATTTCAAGCGGCTCGCGGGTCAGATCAGGTGGCGGCGTATCGTCATGCGGCGCTTCCTCGATCAGGCCTTCGCGATTGAGGAAATCCGTGACATGCGGCACATCACCCAGTTCAGCTTCGCGCGCTGGGGCTTTGGGCACCTCACCATCAGCAGCCAGTTTGAAATCCAGTAAGCGATGAGTGTAGTCGAAGGTCGGCCCAAGCACCTGCCCGCCCGGCAAATCCTTGAAGGTTGCCGAAATGCGCCGGTCACAAGCCATTGCCCCGGTATCAACAGGCTCGGATGCGCCAAAGCGTGGCAACGTGGTTCGATAGGCGCGGATTAAGAAGATGGCCTCGATCAGATCGCCGCGCGCCTGCTTGATCGCAAGCGCGGCCAGATCAGGATCGAACAACGAGCCTTCGGCCATAACCCGATTGACCGCCAGGCTAAGCTGTTCGCGGATTTGCGCGATGCTCAGTTCCGCCACATCGGTATCACCGCGGCGTTCTTCGGCAAGCCAAGCGTGGGCGTTCTCAATCGCGCGCTCACCGCCTTTTACTGCGACATACATCAGGACACCTCGGTCGTTCTTGGCAAAGCCGCTAGGCGGCTGCTATTCGTGAAGATGAAGTCGAGCCCCAGTGGATATAGCGTCTGATTATGCTGAAACGCCTCAAGCTCGGGCAATGAAAGCGCGGCTTTATCCTTGATTCCCGGACCTGTCAGCGTCGCCCCTGAAGCGATGAGTTCGGGGCATTCCACGATCAACGTGGCAGAACGATCCGGATATTCAGACGTCCCGATCGGGTATGCGTTCAATGGTTCCAGATCCAACCACGCACCAATGGCAAACATACAATGCGACGGGCCGGTCAGCGGTGCGCCGGTGTGGAATGCAAGCCAGCTGCGTACGGCGTCGCAATCTAGCGCACCTGCCAGATAAACGGGCGTCTCAGTGTCGCAAAGCGTCAACAACACCGCACCTGCTGCTGGTGACATTGGGGCCGGAGGAACTGCGCCAGAAATCTCTTGCACGGTACCGGGACGCGCCATTGCTTCCATCACGCTGCGAAAGGCGTGGGCAGATTGGATCGCGGGATTCTTGAAACCGCCGATCAGGGCTTCTGACTGCATCAATCCTCTCCTCGTACCATGGTGAAGAAATCAACCTTAGTGGCTGCGGCTTTGGCGGCACGCGCGGCCTTTGCATTGGTCAGCTCATCTCGCAAAGGGGTCAGCACTTTTGTGCGCAACAGATCAGACACATCTGTCTGCATCAGTGCATCAACCAGCGCGGCGACTTCGGCATCTTCTTTCCGACGGCCTTGTATATAGGCATGTCCGACTTCGCCCGCCCCCAGAGTCAGCGCACAGCGTGTTACCGTCATTTCGCCCAGATTGAACGGCGCACCAGTCCCACCTGCGCGAGCCCGAACCATGGTGCTGCCAATCTCAGGAGCACGCAGCCATGTGAAGCCGGGGCGAGGCATCGCTGCATCCAACAGTGCGGCCACGCGCCCCTCCGGCGCTTTGGCCAGCAGGCTCATCCAAGCCTTCCGGTCCGCGTTTTCATCAAAAGTGTCTTTCATCTCGACAACTTTTCCATATACTATACAACTATACACATCTTATCATATTTGCCGCCGTCAGACAGAGGAATTTTGTGAAACTTGCGTGACACTCCCACCAAAACCCCGATCTGGAAGGCCATTGCCGACGCACTTCGCAGCGATATGGCCGAAGGGCGCTATGGCCCGGGTGATAAGCTGCCAACCGAAGCGGCACTGGCAGAGCGGTTCGGTGTGAACCGCCATACGGTGCGTCACGGCATCTCGGCCCTTGTGGATGAGGGCCTAATCCGAACGCGCCGGGGCGCGGGCGCTTTTGTGGCAGCCACGCCCACCGATTACCCCATCGGCTCGCGGGTGCGGTTCCATGAAAACCTCATCGCTGCTGGTCGCAGACCAGAAAAGAGGGTGCTTCATGTTGAAGAACGGGCAGCGACCGAGGGCGAGGCCACCGCACTGACCGTTTCACCCGGTGATCAGATCTGTGCGTATCACGGCCTCTCATTGGCGGACGGGCACCCGATTGCCGTGTTTGAAAGCATGTTTCCCCTTGAGCGCCTGCCTGGCATCACTGCTGCGCTGCAAGAGACCAGCAGCGTTACCGAGGCATTAAACAGGTCGGGCGTCACTGACTATACTCGGGCCTCAACCCGTCTGAGGGCAACGCGCGCAACGGCCACCCAAGCGCTACATCTGCAGGTTTCAGAAGGTGATCCGCTGCTTAGATCATCCGGGGTGAATGTGGACGAAAAGGGACAACCGGTTGAATTTGGCCGAACCTGGTTTGTTGGAGATCGGGTGACACTGACCCTTGAGAGTTAAGGCTCGTATTTCTCCAGAAACGCATCAGCCGTCAGAGCACGGAAATCGTCGAGCGCCAACCGCAACTTGTCATGAGACCAATTCCACCAGGCCAATGCGATCAACCGATCGGCGATGTGTCGTGGCTGACGCAGTCGCAAGGGTCTTGCAGGTGTACCGGCAACAATTGTGTAGGGGTCTACATCCTTCGTCACCAAGGCACCCGCAGCCACAACAGCCCCGTCACCCAGTGTGACCTCGGGCTTTATCATCGCGCCTGCGCCAATCCATGTATCGTTCCCGATATGGACAATTCGGGATTTGCGGTGACTGAAAAACACCTCGTCCCGATCCGCATCGTCCCAATAATCGTTCGAGCGATACAGGAAATGGTGACAGGACGCCGTGTGCAGCGGGTGATCAGTCGCGCCGATCCGCGAAAACGCGGCGATGTTGGCGAACTTACCGACCTTCGCGTTGGCGATGTCGGCATAACGATCGCAATAGCTGTAGTCGCCCATTTTTGTATGTACGACGCGACTGCCCTTGCCGATTTCAACATAGGCCCCGAACGTGCTTTCGGTAATCTCACATTCGGGGTGAATGCAGGGCTGTTCCGCTGAAAGCCGCGCCATCAGTCTTTCCGCCCGATCAGCTTGCCGCGCAACCAGCCCGAGGCCCAATCCATGAACATCACCATGATGATGATCAGGACAATGTAATAGGCGACCTCTTCCCAATCTTTCTGCGTCTGGATGGCTTGCGTCAGCATCAGTCCGATGCCGCCACCGGTGATCGCACCGATGATCGTTGCCGAACGTGTATTGGACTCGAGGAAATATAGAATCTGGGCCAGCAGCACGGGAACAACCTGCGGGATCACCCCGAACCGGTATCGCTGTAGCGGTTTAGCCCCGGTCGAGGACACCCCCTCGATCTGTTTCTGATCAACGTTTTCCAACGCCTCCGAGAAGATTTTGCCAAACGTGCCCGTGTCGGTAATCAGAATCGCCAACGCGCCGGTCAATGGTCCGGGGCCAAAGGCCCGAGCCAGAACCACAGTCCAGATCAATGCGTCCACACCGCGCACAAAGTCGAAAAGACGGCGCGTTGCGGCGCGAAGCAACATGATCGGCGAAAACCGTTTGGCGGCGAGAAAGGCCAATGGCAGCGCGATCATCGCGGCACCCATCGTACCCAGAAATGCCATCAGGATCGTTTCTCCGATGGCCCAGGCCACATCCTTATGCCGCCACATCGCGTTGTTCCACCAGTCAGAGATTGCGCCTGCGATATTCGAACGGCTTGGATCGATCTGCGCGCCAAACAGGATCTCTCCAATCCCATGGCCGTGGTAGGGACTGTCAAGCGTGAACCAGAACAGCTCCCAACCCGGGAAATAGTTGAACACTTCAGTCCGAGCGCCCGTCATGGTGATCCGGCCCTCAGGCGTTGTGACGCCAACACGCCGTTCAGATGCGGAAATCCAGTCGGGCAGTTCAGAGGGCAGATTTGTCGTCAGGCGGCGTCCCTTGGCCTGCACTTCGATCAGCTGGAAGTCGGGTATTTCAATCTCGGTCCGGTTGTCAGACAGGAACCGCACGATATGATTGCGGCCCAGATCGATCGTCGTCACCTCTTCACCCGATACCCAGTCGGGACGTTTACCCTCGGGATAAGTGCCCTTACGCTCGCCCTCAACAGCATAGGTCACTTCACCGCTCTGATTATTGCGTGTGACATGCACTTTGTGTGACCAGCTATCAGAAGCCAGTGTAACGGCGTTGTCCAGATTGGCACGTTGCGCAAGGCCCGGCAGGTCGAAGGCGAAGAAGATGTAGGTGAGATAAACGAGGATCACGACGGGGATGCTAAAGCCGATCAATCGTTTACGCTGAAATAGCTTTTCGGCATCAAGCTTGGCCTCGTCCAGCCCGAAGTTCCAATCAATTGTGGTCATTGGCCCTGCCCTTCGGTCAGACGGTTGCGGTAGCGGCTGGACACCTGATCGAAGAATACGATGGTGCTGAATAGCAGGATGAAAATCGCGCCGGCCTCGTCAAAACGACCCGGACCCCAAGCCATGGCATTGCGCAGTTCGTAACCCAACCCTCCCGCGCCGACGAAGCCCAGGATAGCAGAAGCGCGGATATTGATCTCAAATCGCAGCAACGTGTAGCTGATATAGTTTGGCGCGACCTGTGGCAGGATACCCAGCATCATCTGTTTCGACCAAGTCGCCCCGGTCGAAGCCAACCCCTCAACCGGTTTCAGGTCAGCGTTTTCGGATACTTCCGAGAACATTTTACCAAGCGCCCCTGCGGTGTGGATTGAGATAGCGATCATCGCCGGCACCGGACCGCCCCCAAGGACGAAGATCAGCACAAGCGCGATAACGATTTCCGGCACTGCGCGCATAACATCCGAGATACGCCGGAAGACCGGGATTAAACCCGGCCATTTCGCCAGCCCGCGTGTGCCAAGAAGCGACAGGATCAGACCACCGATGGCCCCGATCAACGTGGAAACTGCTGCAATGTTCACCGTCTCAACCAGTGCAGGGAAGTACTTCACGATCAGGCCAGGCAGATCGGCCCGCTTTTCCCAAGCTTCAGACAGCACATCCGCCGGGTAATCACCGATCTGATGCAATCCGTCCCAGAACCCACCCGCGTTTCGGGAATCCGCAATGTTGAAACCTGATACCATCAGGACCACAAAGATCAGCAGCGTCAGCCCGCCATAAAGCCTGCGCTTGTGAACTTGTGCCATATAGCTGGATTGAATGGTCTCGACGCCGCCTGGCGCCGCACCGATTGATAAATCTGCCATCCCGAGCCCCGAATGAATAAAGACCGGCAACCCCAATGGGTTGCCGGAAATGTCATGTGCGCGCGTTAGCCACCGATTTTGGCTTTGCGGGCCTCAACAATCGAGATGTAGGTGTCATGCGATACCGGCTGGAAACCCAGCGTCTCGCCTGCCGCCACACCATAAGCGCAATCGGGGTCACGCTCGTGCAGGCCATCGACAAGATCTGTCATGGTCGCACGGACATCGGCAGGCAACGCCTTGCGCAGAACCACAGGGCCTTCGGGGATAACGTTCGATTTCCAGATCTGGACCATGTCGTTCATGTCGACAAGACCTGCGTCAACCGCTTTGCGCAGGGCACCAGAATTGTATCCATCTTCCCAGTTGCCCTGACCATCGGCCCAGGTCACACCACCATCAATGTCGCCATTATTCACAGCGACGATCGTCTGCTCGTGGCCACCAGTGAATTTGACCTCACCGAAATACTCACCCGACTCCATGGTGATACCTTCTTTGTATTGCGGGATTTCGATCGACGGGATCAGATAACCTGAGGTCGAGTTCGGATCACCAAACCCAAACACTTTGCCTTTCATGTCGTCCAGTGAGGTGACGCCACTATCCTTACGGGCGAACCCGATCGAGTGATACCCGATTGAACCATCCACATTGACCTTGATCAGAACGGGCTCAACTGCTTCGGGGTCTTGCAGATAGGTGGCCGCGTAAGAAGAGGCACCCAGCCATGCCATGTCGAGTGTACCGCCCAACAGGCCCTGTATCACACCGTTGTAGTCCGCCGGGGCGAATAGCTTGGTCTCAACGCCTAACGCCTCAGAGGTATAGTCTGCGAGACACTGGTACGAGTTCATGCGGTCCTGGGCATTTTCACCACCAAGGATGCCAATGCGAAACTCGGTGATTTCTTCGGCAAGAGCAGCAGTGCTCAAAACGGTCGTGGCGGCAAACGCCAGTGCGAGGGTCTTTTTCATCGTTTTCTCCGTTCGGTTAGATGAAGGTGGCCCGCGACGGACGCGGGGGGAAACTGGCTCAGACGTAGGCTTCCGCTTCGCGGACCTCGGGCCTGTCCAGTGTTTCGATCTCGGTCGAGGTTGCGGCCTCGGAAAAGTCTGCGCCTGCACCGTAGATGTCGCGCGCTACGCCCGTGGTCAGCTGCGCAGGGGTGCCGTCGAACACAATCCGACCATCACGCATTCCGATGACCCGGTCGCAGTAGCGACGCGCGGTATCCAATGTGTGCAGATTCGCAATGACCATACGGCCGTCTTCTTCGTGAATGGCCCGCAGCGACTGCATCACAACCTGTGCATTCATTGGGTCCAGCGAGGCGATCGGCTCATCCGCCAGAATGATCTTCGGGTCCTGCATCAGCGCGCGGGCGATGGCGACGCGTTGCTGCTGGCCGCCTGATAAGGCTTCGGCTCGCTTGGGTGCTTGCTCGGCAATGCCTAGCCGATCCAGAATTTCAATCGCCTTATGAATATCCGACCGCGGGTACAGGTTGAACATCGTCGAAAAGGTCGATTGCCTGTTCAGCGTGCCATGCAAAACGTTCGAGACGACATCCATGCGCGGTACAAGATTGAACTGCTGAAAGATCATCGCACAGCGCGATTGCCATTCGCGTTTGGCAGCACCGCGAAGCGCAGAGATCTCTTCGCCTTCAAAAGCAATTGTGCCGGTCGTTGCATCGCTCAGACGGTTGACCATGCGCAAAAGCGTGGATTTTCCAGCCCCGGAGCTGCCTATAATCCCGATCATGGTTGGCTTGTCGACAACGATATTCGCCGAATCCACGGCCCGTTTGTCACCAAACTTTTTGGTCAGCTTTTCAATTCTCAGCATATCGCCCCCATCGTTGCGAGGCTGATAGAACGTCAAAACAAAAGCTTCGTGACGCTTTTGAATCGTTTCGTTTACATCTACGCGAAAGATTTGTGACAGGCGCGATGATTGCCTGTCTCTGCAGCGAGTGTCGTATCTCGCAGGGCTCCACGCGAGTTTTATCCACAGGGCGTCACAAAACTGTTACGCTTGAGCGCAGAAAGAACTAACCTTCACCTATGACCCGTCTTCATGCCAGCCTTCTTCTTCTATGCCTTGTGGTGCCTTCTACTGCGCAGTCTAAAATGGCGGATGTCAGCTGTGATGACAGCGCGCGGATGGCACAGACACTGAAACAGGTTCTGGGGGCCGAACGTCAGGGCATGGGTTTGCGTGATCCCGAAACGATGCTGGAGGTTTGGGTCAAACGTACAAGCGGAGACTGGATGATCGTTCAGAACTACGCCAACGGTACTTCATGCATCGTCGCGATGGGGGACCATTGGCAAGGTGAGGTGCCAGACCCGGCTTAGGCAGGTGTCAGCAGACTGCGCGAACTGCAGACGCGCAATCTCGCTGATTGTGTCGTTCCTTCTAAAGATCTCGCGAAGGGATCAGGTCAGTCCAGCAGCCCACGTTCGGTCAGGACTTTGCGCGCGACACGGAAGCATTCAAGAGATTGCGGGACGCCACAATAAATGCCAATCACATGAATGATTGATCGGATTTCCTCTTTGGTGACACCATTGTTCAACGCGCCGTTACAGTGGATTTCCCATTCATGCATCTTGCCGAGTGCCCCAATCATAGCGAGGTTCATCATCGAACGGGTCTTGTGATCGATCGTGTCATCCCCCCAGCCGAAGCCCCAGCACCAAGCAGTCATGTTCTCTTGGAATGAGCGGGTAAAATCATCCGCCGCTGCCAGGTTCTTCTCAACATACTCGGCGCCCAGCGTCGACTTGCGCTGCTTCAGGCCATGTTCAAACAGGTTATCGTCCATCATTCTCTCCTCAGGTGAAACTACCGATCTGCAACTTAGTCGGTCCTGGCTCGATATACCGCTAAAGCCGCCGCCCCTGTCTTACAACCAACCCCACCACCGAAGGCAAGGGGCTCGATCGCGTCGTTCTGGTCGGGTGTGCCCTTTGGCACAGCGTTGGCTTCGGTGATGTCTTATCTGGCCCATCCACAGCACGTAACGTTATTCAATCGCCTCGCGCATCCATTGTTGAAGCTTCGCAACGGAATGCTCGCTCATGACGCCACAGGCCGGATCAAGCACCAGCGGTCCCGGTTTGTACCCTTTGGATTTCAGGCCGCGGTGAACGGATTCCACTAACCGAATATCCTCGGCCACAGTCGTTTCGCGATCCTGAGTGGCAAGGCCACGGATCACGTCGCTTTCATGACCGCCTTCTGTGTACCACCCGCGCCAGACGGTACAGCTGTCCACTGTATTTGCCCGCCAATGATAGGTGTTCAGAACATTTCCCGGATAGCATTGGAACGAGAACATCGGCCACAGGAACCAGCTTTGATAGTCGCCCGCGTGCTTGTTGCTTTCCAGATCAATCGGATAGGTCATCTTTTCGAGGCTTTGGCACTCGGTCGTGTGACGCAGCACGTAACCTCCCGACACATCGGGCTGAATGTCATAGGTTTCCGGTTTGATCACGCCTTCGGCAAAGGTCGGGTGATTAGTTGGGCAGTGATAGCATTCCGAGTAATTCTCGATCGAAACCTTCCAATTGCAGTTTTCGGGAATTTCCACCCACTCTAAGGGGGCCAGAGCGTTAGTGTTCGGCACGAACTCAGACAACTCGTCCCGGACGCCGGGATACCATTCGTCCATCGTTGCCGCGTTATCGTCCAAATTGACAAAGATGAACCCGAGGAAGTCTTCGGTCCGTACTTCGGTCAGACAGATTTTCGCGCGATCAAAACCGGGAACTTTCTTGATGTTCGGTCCAGACCGCAGGCCGCCAGTCAGCTCATAGGTCCACTGATGATAGGGACAGACCACTACACGGGTATTTCCGGTTCCGGTCACCATTTCATGCGCACGATGCTGGCACACGTTGTAGAAAGTCCTGACAAGATTGTCGCGTCCACGAATGGCAAAAAGGTTCTGACCAGCGATTTCGAACGCAAAGTAGTCGCCTACATTTGGGATATCTGCCGCATGACCTGCGTATTGCCAAGTTCTACACAACAGGCCGTTCATCTCTTTGTCGAATATGTCAGGATCCGTATAGTACCGGGCCTCGAGCGAGTGGGTTGGCAGGACAGTCATATTTTTTCTCCTGATACAAGCCGAGCTGGTGTTTCAGTCAAAAAGATCGCGTAAGGATTCGTAACATCCGTACGCGTCAGAATACCACTTGAAACATCTGTACCGCACATTGCTTACCTCGGTATGTACATTTGTGCCATTTTTAATTGACAGTGGTACATATGTAGCAATAGGAAGTCCACAGAATTCCATGTCTCGGAAACAGGAAGTTGCGATGTCTAAAAAGGAACTGCCTGCACGCGCAAAGGTCGTCATTGTCGGCGGTGGCGTCATGGGTTGCGGACTGGCCTATCACCTGGGCCATGAAGGTTGGGGCGAAGACACGGTGCTGTTGGAAAAGGCCGAGTTAACTTCGGGCTCCACCTGGCATGCCGCTGGTCAGATTACTCACTCCACCAGTTCCTACGGGCTGGGCAAAATGGTCGACTATAACATTGGCCTTTATTCCAAGACACTTGAGGAAGAAACCGGTCAGGCGGTTACATGGCATGGCTGCGGTTCATTCCGTCTGGCCTATACCGAGGATGAGATGGACTGGCTGCGCCACACATTATCAGTTGGCCGAGCGCTGGGGTTCAACATCGAGTTGGTAGGGCCTGACTTCATAGCTGAAATGCACCCCTACTATAACCTCGACGGTGTCATTGGCGCGCTTTACACGCCAGATGACGGTCACGTTGATCCTTCGAACGTGACTATGGCCATGGCCGCTGGGGCCCGTCAGAAAGGTGTGAAGATTTTCCGCCACTGTCGCGCGACCAACATCACCCAGAACGATGCAGGTGAATGGGTGGTGAAAACCGAACAAGGCACCATCACCTGCGAACACGTGGTCAACGCCGGTGGCACATATGCCCGTCAAATGGGCGAATGGTCGAACCTGCAGTTGCCTATGACCTCGATGACCCATCATTATTTTGTCACTGAAGATGTGCCGGAATTCAAAGACCTGAAGACCGAGCTGCCGGTGATCCGCGATGACAAGATGGTTTCGGGCTATATCCGCATGGAACAGAAAAAGGGCCTGATCGGGATCTATGAAAAGGAGAACTCGAACTCTGTCTGGCATGATGAATGCCCATGGGAGTACGAAAACTGGCTGTTCGAGGCGGATTATGACCGTGTCATGCCTTGGCTGGAAAACTCATTGGAACGGATGCCGATCTTTTCTGAACTGGGCATCACCCGCGAAGTCCATGGTGCAATCAGCCACCCGCCAGATGGCAACCCGATGGTCGGCCCCGCGCCGGGCGTCAAGAATTACTGGTGTTGCTGTGGCACGCAGATCGGCATCGGTTGGGGGCCTGGTCTGACCCGTGAACTGGCCAAATGGATGGTACACGGTGCTGCTGATATCAACATGCGCGACTATGATCCGCGCCGCTTTGGCAGCTATGCCAAGAAAGACTGGCAGGTCATCAAGGCGCACGAGGATTACAAGCTGCGGCACGAGATCCCCTTTCCGCATTTCAATCGCCTTGCAGGGCGTCCGATCAAACCCTCGCCGCTTTATGAGATCCTCAAACAAAAGGGCGCGGTCTATGAAGAGGTTTTCGGCCACGAACGCCCCCGCTGGTTCGCGCGCAATGGTGTTGAACAGCGTGACCACTATTCGTTCCGCCGTAACGAGGTTTTCGACATGGTGGCGCTGGAATGCCAGGCCGTGCGTGAGCGGGTCGGCATCATGGACGTGACCGCGTTCACCAAGGTCGAAGTTTCAGGCCCAGATGCCTATGCCTATCTTGACAGGCTGACGGCCAACAAGATGCCACAGAAAGATGGCTCGATCACCTTGACCCACTTTCTGAACCGCCGTGGCCGTATCGAGCTTGAGACGACCATCGTTCGCATGGCGGAAGACCGCTATTATCTGGTCTGCGCGGCGTTCTTTGAACAGCGCCTTGTCGATCACTTGAACCAGAACCTCGCGGGAGAGACCGTCTTTGTCAAAACGCTCTCTGAAGATTGGTCGGCTTTGTCCCTGAACGGGCCAAAATCCCGCGAGGTACTGGCCAGATGCACCGACGCAGACCTGTCCAACGCCGGGTTCCGCTGGCTGTCGGCTCAGGAAATCACCATTGCGGGGCACAAGGTCTGGGCCTTTCGCATGTCCTATGCGGGCGAGTTGGGTTGGGAATTCCACATGCCGGATGAAGCCTGCGTTGACGTCTACAACGCACTGTGGGCTGCCGGCGAGGAATTTGGCATCGAAAACTACGGCTCGTTTGCGATGAACAGCCTGCGCATGGAAAAAGCATTCCCCGGTGCTGGAGAACTGACCAACGAGGTCACGCTGCCAGAGGCCAATGTCAGCCGGTTCTTCAAGCTGGACAAAGAGTATCTAGGTGTCGAAGCAACGCGCGCCAGTGCCGCTCAGTCTGAGGCGGGCGAGATGCCTTGGATTTGCGCCTATTTGGAGATCGAACCGGATGGGGTCGAAGATGGTCATGGGGGCGAGGCTATTCGGATCAAAGGCGAGGTTGTCGGTGCAACAGCCTCGGTCGCCTATGGCCACAGCGTCGGCAAAATCCTCGCCTTTGCTTACGTCAAGCCACACGTGAATGTTCCGGGCACAAAGATCGAAGTAGTTATCGCTGGTGTACCCCGCAAAGGGCGTGTCCTCGGCGAAGCAGCCTATGATCCGAAATCCGAACGCCCACGCACGGACGCAGTTCGTGAACTGGCGTGATCTGAAAACCAGAGCATCGGCCATCGCGGAAGCCCTATGGTGACGCCATGAAGATAACCCGTATCCGTGTGTTCAAAACCCCCCTGCCCTATGTCGGCGGATCATACGGCTGGGGCGCGGGCAACGCGATCACAACGTCGATGTCTTCGGTAGTGGTGATCGACACGGATGCGGGTCTACAGGGCTGCGGCGAGTTTGCCCCATGCGGCGAGAACTACATGATCGCCCATTCCGAAGGCGTCGAGGCCTTTGCCCGCCTCGTCGCCCCGCGCTTGCTGGGGGAAGATCCCCGCCAGCTGTCCAAGATCGAACGGTTGATGGATGGCACGGTCCAAGGTCACGGCTACGCCAAAGCGCCCTTTGATGCAGCGTGTTGGGATATTCTGGGACGGTCCACCGGACAACCTGTTTGGATGCTGATGGGCGGCAAACTCACCGATGGTGCGCCGATGTACCGGGTTGTGCCGCAAAAGCCTGTCTTGGAAGAAACCATCGCCGAGATGGAGCAGCACCGCGCAGCGGGATACCGGCAGTTCCAGATCAAGGTAGGTGGCGACTGGGTGACCGATATCGACCGTATCCGCGAAGGCGTGCCCCTGCTGAAACCCGGTGAAAAGGCTATGGCAGATGCCAATCAGGGTTGGCGCGTTGACAACGCCATCCGTGTGGCCCGCGCAACCCGCGATCTGGATTTTATCCTCGAACAACCCTGCCACAGTTACCACGAGTGCCAGCAGGTGCGCCGCGTAGCCGAGCAACCAATGAAACTGGATGAATGCGTCACCGGGATTGAAATGGCCCGACGCATCGTGAACGATCGGGGTGCCGAAATTTGTTGCTTGAAGATTTCGAACCTTGGCGGCCTGTCCAAAGCTCGCCGGGTGCGCGATTTCCTGATTGATCACGGTATTCCGGTTGTCTCCGAGGACACATGGGGCGGTCAGATCACCACCGCCGTAGTTGCCCATTTTGCGGCCTCAACACCCCAAGAGATGCTGATCAATTCAACCGATCTGATGAACTACAACACCCGTAACACCGGGATTGGCGGCCCCACAGTAAGGGACGGTAAACTCTATGCCTCAGATACTCCGGGGCTTGGGGTGACGCCGGACTTTGACAGCCTTGGCCCACCTGTCGCAACCTACGAATCCTGCGCCTGATGGAAACCGCCTGATGAAGATTACTCGCATCACCGCCTGGGAAGTCCCGCTGACCTCGCATGACACCTATTACATGGCCGAGGGCAAGACCTGCGATACGACGGTTTCAGTGGTCGTCCGCCTGGATACCGACACCGGCGCATCGGGCTGGGGAGAGGTTTGTCCGATCCCGCATTATTTACCCGCCTATGCCAAGGGCGTGGTTCCAGCGCTTGAAGAGATGGCACCCGTTCTCATCGGCGCTAACCCGGTTGGTCCCGAAGCGCTGATGGAGCGCCTTAATAAGCATCTGATCGGGCATGGCTACGCCAAGTCAGCCATTGATACAGCGCTTTGGGATCTGACCGCACAGGCAGCCGACCTACCGCTTTACGCTTTGCTCGGTGGGCGGGCGGTCGCGGATTTGCCGCTGTATCACTCGATCACCTGTATCGCGCCGGATGAAATGGCGCGCATGGCGCGCGATGCCTTTGATCAGGGCATGCGACAGTTTCAGGTGAAGCTGGGTGCAGATAACAACTGGGAAGCCGACGTTGCTCGTTTGATTCAAGTGCGCGAGGCTGTTGGTGATGGCCCGTTGGTTTATGGAGACTGGAATTGCGGGTCAGATACGCTGACCGCCACACGAGTTGGCCGCGCTGTCTCGCATCTGGACATAATGCTGGAACAACCTTGCGCCACGATCGAGGAATGCGCCCATGTCCGCGCCGCGACTGGTCTGCCGATGAAGCTGGACGAAAGCGCCTGTGACATTCATTCGGTTCTGGCAGGACACCGCGCTGGCTGCATGGATGCCGCCGCACTGAAACTGTCGAAGATGGGCGGCCTTTCGACGATGCGTCAAATCCGCGATCTCTGCCTGTCGCTTGGCACGCAGATGTGCATCGAGGACACCTGGGGCAGCGATGTTACGACGGCCGCCTCGCTGCATCTTGCAGCCTCAACCCCAGCGCACGGCATCATGAATACTTGTGATCTGTCCCACTATGTCAAACCGCGTCTCGATCCGAATGCACCTAGCCGCCGGAACGGTCGCATCGCCCCACCCGAAGGCCCCGGCCTTGGCGTCACGCCTGATGCAGACGCTTTGGGCCAGCCAGTAACCATCATCGATTGATCCCAACCCCGCACGCCAAGAGGCCTGTTATGGAAGACTTCAGCAACGCCTACCCCTCCCATGATCCCGAATGGGTCAAAGACATGCATGCGGATCATTATCTGCAAAGCTGGTCGAAACAGGGCAGCCGCCCGCGCGTCATAACAGGTGCTCAGGGCAGTTGGTTCTGGGACAGCGACGGCAAACGCTACCTCGATTTTCAAAGCCAACTGGTAAACGCCAATATGGGTCATCAGCACCCCAAGATCGTACAAGCGATTAAGGATCAGGCGGACAAGCTTTGTTATATCGGCCCGGCCATGGGCTCGGATGTTCGATCAGAACTCGCGGCAATCATGACCGAGATCACGCCTGCCAACATCTCATCAACCTTTTTTACAACCGGAGGGTCCGCCGCCAATGAAACCGCGATCCGTTTGGCGCGGCATTACACCGGTCGGACAAAGATCATTGCCCGCTACCGTTCCTATCACGGAGCAACCGGAGGCACGCTGTCGCTGACGGGCGATCCACGTCACCATCTGACCCGCGCCGATATGCCGGGCGTCGTGCGGATGCTTGATCCTTACGTCTATCGGTTACCAACAGGCCACAAAGACCCGGCCCAGTGCCCGGTCGCCCAAGGCGGGCCGCATCTGGAAGAAATCCTGATGTATGAAAACCCCAACACCGTGGCCGCTGTCATTCTGGAACCTATTGTCGGCACAAACGGGATCATCGTGCCACCCGACGGATATCTGCAATCTATTAAGGCAACCTGCGAAAAATACGGCATCCTACTGATCGCGGATGAGGTCATGGCCGGGTTTGGCCGGACCGGAAAATGGTTCGCCGTCGATCACTGGGGTGTTCAGCCGGACATCATTTGTTCGGCCAAGGGCATCAACTCGGGTTACGTGCCGCTTGGCACCATGTCCGTCAGTACCGAGCTGCATGACTGGCTGCGCGATTACCCATTGCCCGGAGGCCTGACTTATGCCGGCCATCCGCTGGCATGCGCATCTGGCATTGCCGCGATCCGAGCCATGCAGGAAGAAGGCACGCTGGCCCACGCCACCGCGATGGGTGAGAAGATGCGCGCCGAACTGCACAAGCTGGCAAAGAAACACCCCTCGATCGGGGATATTCGCGGCAAGGGCATGTTCAACGGGATCGAACTGGTCAAGAACCGCGACACCCGCGAACCGCTGGTGCCGTTTGCCGCCAAAGGTGCGGACGCCAAACCCATGAGCGAGATGATGAGCTTTGCGATGAACGAAGGCCTCTACCTGTCATTCTTCTCGAACGTGATCCGCCTGACCCCACCGCTCAACATCAGTGAAGACGACCTGATGACAGGGCTGGCGATTCTGGACCGCACCCTCGACATCGCCGACCGGGAGTGTCTCTGAGAACTAGTCGGCGCGAACGCTCGCATCTCGGAAATCTAAGGCCATCACATAGCCCTACGCCGCAGCCTCCGCTCGTTGCGAGCGCAATCACAAAATGAACGCTCTGGTCAGACCCTTCTACGCGTTGCTAACCAAGAAGGCCTGTGCGGCCTTCTGGAAGGAAGGCCAGGCAATCACGGCAGCATATCGGATATTCTGCTAAATCCCGCCAGATCGAAACCAAAGGAAATTGGATCGCCGACCCGGTTTACGCTTTCAATACTCAACAGATTGCCAGCGCGCATCTTTGACATCCAGTCCTGAGAAACAGGAGAACGGGCAAAACAACCCTGTGCTTCGCAGGTTAGAAAATCCAGCCGCGCGATCTCGGCATCATCCACTTTAGCAATCAGCCCTTCAGAGAACAGCAGGCCAAATGGCAGTGTCAGCACCGCTTCGATCTCGTCTCTGCCGGCAGGTTTGACGAACGCAATCGAGGCAAGCCTTTGATTGTTCTCGGTTAAGATAATGGTCTGGGTCATTTCACAAATCAATTCAGTTCCGTTGACCTGATTGCTGCAGTTGACCGACCACAATGGCGCTTCGTTTTCCTGTGCGCCAAGTTGAGTTGTCAAACCGAACGACGCCACCAAAGCGTAGATCCAAGTTTTCATACTGCTGTTCCTCATAAACTAGAATTGTATCCCAAGGCCAATGCCAACCTGCAGGGCTTGGGTTGAGTCTCCAAACATATGGTCCAGGCTCAGGTTGATAAAGCTGCTGTCATCCAAAGCAAACAATCCCAACCGCGCGGACACGACGCCGTGGGCGTCACCGATATAGCTGGTATTCACGAACCCTCCATCGGCGGCGCTGGCCCCACTGAAGCCAGCGGTTACCGACACCGTGTCGTCAGACGAGAGGATGGCACCGGCGCGCAGGCTCGCACGCAGTTTCTGCGAGGCGCTCAGTATCTGCTCGGTCCCGATCTCAATCGACGGCGTCAGCGAATAGATCATCTCGTTGTCGTCCTGCAAGACGACACCTGACAAAGTGGCATCGCCATTGCTTTCCGTCGCCAACCGCGTCGCATCGACGGCCAGTTCGGGGCGCAGATACGCTCCACCAGCGCCAAGTCTTTGATCATACGCCAGGCTGAGCCGCAGGTTCTGGTGGTTCATCTTGTGCTTGATCTCGCTGACACCAACGGTGTCCACAATAGTGCCATTGGGCAAAACGCCCCGGATCCCACCTGCACGGCTTGTATCGTAGTTCGACCAACCTGCCGACAGCATGGCCGCAAACTCCCACGCGCCCGTGTATTTGGTCAGCGATGCGCCCAGATTGAACCGATCGCCGGATGCATTGTATTGCGATCCGTTCTGCAGGCTGATCTGGTCGTAGCCCAGGGCAAACCCTGCATACAACTCATCCCCCACCGGTAGACGGACACCCGCCGACCAATTGGTGTTATTGACGTTCAGATCGTTGTAAATCCCGGTCTGCTCGCGGTCGAAGAAATAGCGGCCGCCGGTAAACCAGATACAGTTACGCGGATCATCCCCGGCTTGATAATTGGTGTAGCGTTCGCAGTTTTGCAGCGTATCCGCGAATACCCGCGTACCAAAATACGCATCCACCGCATCTGCGGCGTAGTCCGCTGTCGACAAGCTCTCAATGGCCGCGATCACATCGGCCTCGGATTGCATGTTCCCGATCAGCGCCAAAAGCTCGCCCTGGTCGGATGTTCCCCGCCCGTTCAGGACATCATTGATATAGTCACCGATCGCGGTCTGGTTGGAGTTCATCCTGGGCGTCGAATAGTCTGGTGTGATCACCAGATCGATCGAACTGCCGTCCGAAGTCGCCCCGTTCAAACCAATGGAGTAATCCAGAACCACAGTGTCCTGGATGGTCGTGCCAGCATCTGCGGCCGTTCCATCGGGATTGATGATGACAAGCGGCAATGCGCGTTCGAGCGTGTTCAACCGCGGCACCAATGTACCACCAATGGTGGCATCCCCGGTGACATTGATCAGATCGCTGTCTCCACCCGATATGCCAGTGGTTCGGAAATACACGTCGAACGTTGAAGTCGCAGTGCCGCCAAAGGCCAGACTTCCGGTCACGTTCGTGGTCTGGCTGACATTTTCGGTGAAGGAAAAATCATCCGCTTGAACAGCAGCCGTCAGGCCTCCGTCGACGCCCCAATTTGCGCCCAGAACCAAGTTGCCATCCACCTGCATGAGCCCGGCGTCGCCCAGATTCACGGTATCCAATGCATAGAAGGTTGCACCATCTTCCACGGTCAGGCCATTCGTCCCGTCACCAAGGTTCAGGTTCCCAAGCGCGCGTCCGGACAGCGTGATTTGTTCATTGCCATCGCCGCCGTTCACCAGTTGGTTATTGCCCGCGATCAGCACCGTGTCTTCTGATAGGGTCAGCGTGTTGTCGGTACCTCCTTCGACAATGATCGAGGCAACCGAGTTCGCTTGCCCGGTGCCGCCCATGACAACACCATCGAACCCAAGCATAATGGCGTCTGCACCGTCACGGCCTTCGGATTGTGCAAAGACACCAATGCCACCGCCGCCGACCGACAAGACATTGCCGGTCAGGGTCATGTCGATAGCACCGCCCGACCCGGCGCCACCTGCGGCACCCCGGAATATGGAATCGACGATGCCGCCGCCGCCACCCAACGACTGCGCGGCGACACCGATCGCGTTCTCTCCACTGGTGACCGTGTTACCAGTTTGCAAGAACAGAATGTCCCCGCCGTCCCCGCCATTCGCTGCTGACAGATTTACGGTCACCTGGCTGGGGTCCAGGTCTGTCGTGACAAGACCACCGCCGCCGCCGATGCTCTGGATCACGAACGCATGCGATCCGGTACCACTTGTGTTTACGTCACCGGTATTGGTGAAATCGACGTTGCCGCCATCTCCAGTTGAATCGTCCTGAGCCCCGAGGGTCACATCGACGCCTCCAAGACCAGCAACGACAGCTTCACCACCACCCGCGCCGATGCTTTGAACGCTTTGGCCAAAGGACCGGTCACCGCTGGTGAAGACATCTCCATTCAGATCAAGATCGATATCACCGCCACTGTTGCGGAAGCTTGGATCGGACCCCAGGATTACCGAAGCAAACCTGTTGGTATCAGCCGGGCCCGTGCTGTTGAGCACCAGCTTACCGCCGCCGCCGCCAATAGATTGCGCCGTACCTGCCGAGGAAAACGCACCATCAGTGCCGACATCGCCAGTCCGGCTGCCGAACACATCGCCACCTGCTGCATCATTCGTATCAATCGCGCCCAGGCGCGCATCAATCTCGATACCGTCGCCATCCTGAAGGCTGATGTTGTTGGCCGATGTGCCACCACCGCCGCCAACACTCTGCAGCATCAGACCTGTCGAGCGGTCACTGGTGGTCGCTATGTTACCGACGTGCGACTGGGCAACCTGGCTGCCCGCCGTGCCCGAAACATCATCACCGCCCAGCGAGATGTCACTGATATAAACAGTGCCGGTTCCACCCGCGCTTGCCGTCGCGGTCGTAAAGTCGACCGATGTTTCGGAGTTGCCGCCGCCGCCATTGACGGATTGTGCGAAGATGGCCTCGCTGCCTGCACCATTCACCAGAATGTCACCGGTTGAATTGACAGTCGCGGTTCCCACCGATCCGGTGGTCCCTTCTCGCGCGCCCAACACATGAGAGATCGTGTAGTCCAGCGCCGAGACCAAGGGCGACGATACCGAATATCCCGCATTACCGCCGCCGCCACCTACGGATTGGGCATAGATACCGAACCCGTTTTCAGCGTTCACGACAATCGTACCGGTATGGTTGACCGTGACATCTCCACCATCCGCACCGTCGCCACCAGAACCGCCAATGGCGATCTTCGAGTATGACTGGCCGGTCATGGTGTTTTTGAGGTCGTTCACATCCATCGCGACGGCCAAACCACCGTTACCGCCGCCCCCACCAACGGATTGCGCGAAGATACCGTAGGCCCCTTCGCCATCAACGCGGATGTCGCCGGTATTGGTGACAACCGAGTTTCCGGCAGCGTTGCCACTGCCACCCGAACCACCGATGTTCAACTGCGCGGTCGGAGAGCTGTTGTCCCCAGTCTTTAGCCGCAGCGTCCCAGTAATCGAACTCCCACCATTGCCGCCGCCGCCACCAACGGATTGAGCAAAGATGCCATGCGCACCTGCACCAATGGTGATGATCGTGCCCGCATTTGTGACGGCCACGTTGCCTCCGGTTCCACCGGAACCACCCGAGCCACCCAGGCCAAATTGCAACGCCCGCCGAGTGCTCGCCTCGGCCCCGCCATAGCGACCATCAACCGAGATTGTCGATCCGCCATTGCCGCCGCCACCGCCGACAGACTGCGCGAAGATACCGTGGCTTTCCGCTCCGCTGGTCACGATCGTACCATCGGCTTCGTTCACAACAGTGGTTGTACTGCCAGAACCACCGGTGCCGCCGGTGCCACCAATAAGGATCGCGTTTGTCGTAGACCCCTCCGAGGACCGGCCCAGAATAATGTTTCGAACCTGCTGTGCATCACCACCGCCACCACCGACCGATTGCGCGTAGATACCCACCGACTTGTCGCCCGTGGTCAGGATCACGTCCCGGTTGGTCACAGATACCCCCGCCGACATCGCACCCGAGCCGCCGTTGCCGCCGATGGATAATGTCGCGGTGTTTCCAATCTCTTTACGCAGGCTGATGATGCGGTTTTCCACGACACCACCCATGCCGCCGCCGCCTCCGACGGACTGCGCAAAGATACCATGGGCCATGGTGCCTGCTGTGCTGATTATTCCGTCGCTCACAACGGTCACGATGTCCGAGGTCATACCGTCCCCACCTGTACCGCCTATGTTGATCGATGCTGTGGTGCCGACTGTGGACGGGTTGACCACAGCTTTGATGGTATCGAGGTTCGATTGTCCGGCCTGTACCATGCCGCCAGTTCCGCCTGCGCCACCGATGGATTGCGCCATCAGCCCAATCGAGCGATCTCCGAACGTTGCGATCTGGGCAGTGTTGGTCACGTCCACCGTGCCACCAACGCCTCCGGTGCCGCCGGTACCACCGATGGACAAGGCAATTGACGTGCCCTTGCCAGCCGAGTTGCTGGCCTTACCGCCATTGCCTCCGCCGCCGCCAACTGACTGCGCAAATACGCCATGTGCGTCATCGCCCTGCGTGACGACGGTGCCCGCCACCACAGAAGTCACATCGCCTGCCGCGCCACCCGTACCGCCTTCAAGCCCGACTGACAGGCTGGCTTTGTTGCCTTTGCTGTCGCCGGATTTCGGGGTGCCGATGCTGACCGAAGTTGATGACGAGTTACCCCCGCCATTGCCGATGGACTGTGCAAAGAAGCCATAAGACCGGTTGCCCGTCGTGCTGATCGCGCCGTTCGAGCTGGCATAGACGTCCCCACCGCTGCCCCCGGTTCCACCCGTGCGGCCGATCTGGATGTTTACATTGCCGCCATCAACCGACGTCGATGCCGAATTGTAGCCAGCATTGCCGCCGCCGCCGCCAACGGACTGCGCAAACAGACCATGGGAATCTGCGCCCGAGGTCGCGATGTCGCCTGTATTGCGCACATCCACCGAACCACCGATGCCGCCCTCACCCGTGCCGCCGCCAATAGCCAAGCCAAAGCCTTTGTTGGTCGCGTCGGAGGCAAGCTCATAGGTCATGCCGAGGTTCAAGGCGGCGTTGCCGCCGCCACCGCCGATGGATTGCCCAAACACACCGTGGCTGCCATCTTGCAAGGTGACGATATCACCATAGTGATCAACATCGACCTCGCCACCGTCCCCTGCCGTACCTGCATCGCCACCGATGGCAACCACCGCTGACACACCGGTTTTATTGCCAGAGGAATCTGCAGGGTTCACCTTGCCTTCAAGCTCATCCAAAACCGCGTTGTAGTTGGCGATGACCGAGTCATCGACGCCGGTATTGGTCGGTGTCTTACGATCGGATGAATCGCCTGTGCCGCCGTTGCTTTGGTTGCCGGTGGTCTTGCTGATACCCACAACTGCGTTGATCCCCGCATCGCCGCCGCCGCCGCCAATGCTCGACGCCTCGATACCGTGCGATCCAACGCCATCGGTCGTGATTGTCCCCGCAGCAAGGGCCGCTGTGCCACGCGCGACGGTCACGTCACCCGCATCGCCGCCACCGCCGCCAAAGCCGCCGATCCCCATCGCGATAGGTGAGCTGTCCTTGGTACCAACAAAGGTCGCATTAATGCCGCCGGTACCACCGCCGCCGCCGATGCTCTGGGCAAAGATTCCGCGCGCGTGATAGCCATTTGTTGCGATGTTGCCGGTCTGAGTGACCGACACGTCACCCGCATCCGCACCAGTACCTCCGTGGCCGCCAAGGCCGCCCACAATGCTCAGATCCGTTTTGCCGTCCGAGTTGTTGGAGTCGCCATAGTTCAGCTGCCCGGTCACGTTCAAAGCACCGTTGCCACCGCCGCCTGCGATCGACTGGGCCAAAACTCCATGTTTCCAGTTGCCGGCGACTGACACAGTTCCCGCGTGATTGACGCCCACATTGCCCGAGACATTGCCGTCACCGCCAAAGCCTCCGACGCCAAACGTAACCGAAGGGATCTTGCCATCTTTGCTGAGCGCAATACCGCCCGAGACATTCAGACCGCCATTGCCGCCGCCTCCGCCGATGGACTGTGCCAGCAGACCCGCCGAGCCATCGGTATCGGGTTTTTCTTCGTTGAAGACACCCATGTCGATGAACAGGCGTTCCAACCCGAAGTTCGACGCCAATTCCTCGGTCTCATCTACGATTGAGTCGCCCAGGAAATCGCGCAGTTTGTCTTCGAAGGTCGTTGTGTTGGGGATCGAGATATCGTCCGGGTTCGTTGTAACCGTA
Source organism: Ruegeria sp. CJ6 (assembly GCF_056536665.1). NCBI lineage: Bacteria > Pseudomonadati > Pseudomonadota > Alphaproteobacteria > Rhodobacterales > Roseobacteraceae > Ruegeria > Ruegeria sp. CJ6. The sequence goes on from NZ_JBQFQB010000002.1 coordinate 305,038, forward strand.
ATATCCGCTTGCGAGGTGACCGTGACGTCTCCGGCCTGACCGCCATCGCCTGCGAAACCACCGACGCCCACGATCAGAGAGCTGTCGGATACGATCCCGCCTGACACGTTCAGACCACCGTTGCCACCGCCGCCGCCGACGGATTGGGCCAGCAGGCCGGATTGGCCAGTGCCGTGAGCTGTGATGGTGCTGCCTGCGCCGATGTTCACATCAACATTCCCGGCGTCTCCACCGCCGCCACCAAAGCCCCCGACGCCCACGACAACCGCGTAGGATTTGCTGCTATCTGTCTGGCCTGCGCCGGGTTTGCCGCTTATCGCGAGGCCACCCGAGACGTTCGTGCCGCCGTCACCGCCACCGCCACCAAGCGACTGGGCAATGATGCCACTGGCCCCTTTGCTTTCATCAACGGCGAAAGTGCCATCCGATTGCTCGACCATCGGTACGGCCTGTACATTGCCGGTATAGTCCAGATCGACATCGCTTGCATCACCACCGGCCCCGCCAAAGCCGCCAACACCCGCTGAAACCGAAAAGATCGTGTCCGACCCCGATGGTTTGGTCAGCGCCAGAGTGCCCGAAATATTCACGCCCCCGGTGCCGCCACCGCCACCAAGGCTTTGCGCAAACAGACCATGCGATCCGTCACCCGCCGTCACTACATCGCTTTGAACATCCAACGTGACCGCATCGGCATTGCCACCACCGCCACCAAAGCCACCAAGTCCCAGGGCAACCGCTGCACCGGATTTGCCGGTGAGATTGACAGCGCCAGAAACGTTCAGACCGCCGTTACCGCCGCCGCCGCCGACCGACTGGGCTATGACACCAATACTGTCTACGCCAGTGGTTACCACCGAAGTTGTGCCACTGCTGTCCGTTCTTGAGCGCAATGTGCTGTTCACTTCACCAGCGTTACCCGCCCCGCCACCGAAGCCGCCAACGCCCAGACTGACCGAGCCGCCATTTTCCTGGCTGATACCCAACGAGGCCGAGATATTAGTGCCGCCGTTGCCACCACCGCCGCCAAGGCTCTGTGTCAGGATCCCGGTGCTGCGATCACCTGTTGTGGTTACTCCACCGGTGATTGTCGATTGCACCAACGCTCCGGCATCAGCGCCGCCGCCGCCAAAACCGCCCACACCGATGCCGACCGCCGCATTGGCTGATCGGGACAGAGACAACGCTGCCGAAATGTTGGTGCCGCCGTTGCCACCACCGCCGCCGAGGCTTTGCGTCAGAATGCCGACCGAGTCATCACCGGTTGTCATGACATCTCCGGTGACCCGCTGCGTGACGTTATCTGCCGCACCACCGTCCCCGCCAAAGCCGCCGACGCCGATCCCCAAACCGCCGGAATAGTTGCTGGCTACAGAAATGGCCCCGGAAATGTTTGTGGCGCCATTGCCGCCACCTCCGCCAAGGCTTTGTGCGATAATACCTGCCGACCGTGGACCCGAGGTGCTCACATTGCCCGAGAACGTGTTGTCGACTACCCCGCTGGTCCCGCCACTGCCGCCGAAGCCGCCCACGCCGATACCTGCCGCACCCGATCCAGTGCGTGCGATGCTCAGAGCGCCCGATATGTTGACGCCGCCATTACCGCCGCCGCCGCCAACGGATTGGACCAGAACGCCCGCCGCGTTCTCACCACTTGTAGTGACATCGCCGGTGACCGACCCCGTCGCCGCGCTCGCAGCACCGCCATCTCCACCCGAGCCACCGATGCCAACCCCGACGGCGCCGCCCCCGGTCCCCGAGATGTTCACGGCTGCTGATACGTTCAGCCCGCCATTGCCGCCGCCACCCGCAGCAGATTGCACCAAGACGCCGCCAGAATTGTCACCGGTAGTGGTAACATTGCCAACGACCGTGCCTTCGGCCGTATCCGCGTCGCCCCCGTCGCCACCGCTGCCACCAAGACCAACAGACGCACCACCGCTGCCGGTTCCTGCGACAGTGACTGTGGCGGAAACATTCATGCCTCCATTGCCCCCACCGCCGCCAAGGCTTTGCACGATCACCCCGCCGGATTCATCGCCTTGTGTCGAGACGTTTCCGTTCAATGTGGCTTCAACTGTGCCTCCGTTGCCGCCGGTACCGGACGCCCCACCAAGACCCACGGATGCCCCACCCGAGCCGGTGCCCGCCGCGGCCACTGCAACCGAGACGTTCATGCCACCATTACCGCCGCCACCGCCGACAGATTGTGCCAAGAGACCGCTGGAGGTTTCACCTTGCGTGATCAGATTCCCGGTTACATTCGCCGTGACCGCCGAGGCGTCACCGCCGCCAGTTCCACGACCGCCCAAGCCAACTGCCGCAGCGCCAGAACCCGTACCTGCGCCACCGACGGAAGCGGAAACGTTGAACCCGCCATTGCCGCCGCCGCCGCCGATTGATTGCGCCACAACTGCGCTGGACTGCGCACCTTCGGTTTGAACACTATTGGCAACCGTCAGGCCAACAACACCCCCCGTGCCGCCGCTGCCACCGGACCCACCCAGGCCAACGCTGATCGCGCCCGATCCGGTGCCGGCCCCAGCCAAAGCCGGTGAGACATTGAAGCCACCATTACCACCGCCGCCACCAACGGACTGCGCGAGGACACCCACCGAAGCATCCCCTCGGGTCACAACGTTTGCTGTTGTGCTGGCCGTTACCAGACTGCCGTCACCCCCGGCAGATCCTGAGCCGCCCAACCCGACCGAAACCGATGCCGCACCCGTTCCAGCCCCCGAAACGGTTGGCGAAACGTTGAACCCTCCGTTACCACCGCCGCCGCCAAGAGACTGCGCAACAAACCCGCTTGAAGCAAAGCCATCCGTCAGGATGGTACCGTTCGAAGTCAGCGTGACGGTGCCGCCATTGCCGCCAGTATCGCCCGAACCGCCGAGGCCGACACTCACCGCGCCACTGGCTGTTCCTGCACCCGACAAGACCGGGGCTACGTTGAACCCACCATTGCCGCCACCGCCGCCGATGGACTGCGCAACCACGCCCGAGGATTGATCCCCCCGGGTTTCGACCGCGTTGTTCGACGTAGCAATTACCGTGCTCCCATCACCACCTCCGCCGCCGTCGCCGCCCAAGCCGACCGAAACGCCCGCCCCAGCGGTGCCCGAACCCTGAACCGATGCGCTGACGTTGAAACCTCCGTTACCTCCGCCACCGCCGATGGACTGCGCGAGGAAGGCTGTCGCCGAGTCGCCTTGCGTCAGAATTGTCCCACTGGATCTTAGCGTAACCGACCCGCCATTACCGCCACCTGCGCCCGTTCCACCAAGCCCGACGCTGACCGCACCGCTTGCAGTACCTGCACCGGCCCCAGTCCCCGAGATATTAAACCCACCATTGCCGCCACCACCGCCGATGGATTGGGCGACGACGCCAGAAGAACGGTCCCCGACAGTTACAATCGTATTTGTAATCGTCAGATTGACTGTGCCACCCGTCGAGCCCGTACCTGCGTCGCCGCCAAGGCCAACTGAAACTGCACCGCTCGCAACCCCAGCCCCTGCAAGTGACGCGCTAACATTAAAAGCACCATTGCCACCGCCTCCGCCAACGGACTGTGCCAGAACGGCAGTAGAGTCCGCGCCACCGGTGCTTACGGTGCCTGTGACTCGGCCTGTCACCGATTGACCGATTCCACCTCCTGAGCCGTCGCCACCAAGGCCAACGGTGACGGCACCGCCACCTGCCCCCGCACCAGCAACACCGGCCGTCACGTTGAAGCCACCATTGCCACCACCGCCGCCGATGGATTGGAAAACTACGCCGCCTGAACCTTCGGACACTGTTGTGACGTTTCCTGCAACCTGGCCTTCAACCACGCCGCCATTGCCGCCTGTATCGCCGTTGCCGCCGAGCCCGACGCCAATTGACCCAGCACCAGCTCCTGCAGCTGCCACTCCGGCGGTGACATTGAAACCACCATTACCACCGCCACCGCCGATGGATTGAATAACGACAGCCGTCGAGCGTGCACCTTCGGTCCGAACGTCGCCGTTGACGCGCACGCCGGTTACCGTACCGCCTATGCCGCCGCTGCCTCCGTCGCCGCCAAGTCCGACTCCAATCGTTCCGGCACCGCCACCGCCGGCCGCCAAGCCAGCAGCGACGCTGAAGCCGCCATTGCCACCGCCACCGCCGATGGATTGCACCACGACCGCACCGGCATCATCCCCACGGGTGGTGACATCCGCATCAACTTGGGCCGTCACTGTGCCGCCCGCACCTCCACCGCCAGCTTTGCCGCCGAGGCCTACACTGATGGACCCGGCAGCGCCGCCCGCAATATCGGCGCTGGCACCGATGGCATAACCACCATTGCCACCGCCGCCGCCAACGGATTGCGCAACGACACCGCTGGAGAATGCGCCACTGGTTTCGATTGAGGTCCCACCGGCACGCAAAGTGACGTTGCCACCGATACCGGCACCACCACCATCTCCGCCGACACCAACGTTGATCCCGACCGCAGCGCCTCCGCTTGCGCTGATACCGGCCGCGATGCTTCCACCACCATTACCGCCACCGCCGCCAACGGATTGGGCGATGATCGCGCTGGAGCTTGTGCCAGTCGTGGTCACGTCAGCATTGGTATAGACCTGAACAAGTCCACCATTGCCCGCACTGCCGGCCTTGCCGCCAATTCCAACTGATACGTTGCCCGAAAATAGTGCCGAGGCGCCACCGGTCGCGGCGACCGCCAATCCACCATTGCCACCACCACCGCCGACGGACTGAAACAGCATACCTGTCGACCGGTTTCCGGTCGTGACGACAGTGCCTTCAAACCCAGCTGCTGTTGCGACGCCACTACCATCGAACTGGCCAACCGTGACCGGACCACCCGTGCCGCCCGTACCACCGTCACCGCCAACCCCAACAGCCAGCGAACCCGATACCGGACCTCCAGAGGCTGCGACAGATACCGCATAGCCACCATTGCCGCCGCCACCGCCAACAGATTGCAGCATCACCCCAACCGAGTCGTCACCACCGGTTTGTACAGAAGCTGAACCGCTGCCGCTAAGCGTGACCGTCCCACCGTTGCCACCATTGCCAGCGGACCCACCAACCGAGACCGATGCCGCGCCAAATGCGCCAACCGCAACCGAGACCGCTCCGCCACCGTTGCCGCCACCGCCGCCGACGGATTGTGCAAATACACCTGCCGAGCGCGCGCCCGAAGTCCGGATAGCCGACGGCTGGCTGCCATCGGTGTTGGATAAGGTAACGTTGACATTGCCACCGGTCCCTCCGGCCCCGCCATCACCACCGATGGCTACCCCGACAAACGCACCTACCGAACCGGACGAACCACCATTGCCGCCACCGCCACCAATCGACTGGGCCAGAATACCCATCGCATCATCACCCGAGGTGGTGATGATCCCGTCATTCACGATCGTCACAGTGGACCCGCTGCCACCACCGCTGCCATTGCCACCGACCGAGACCATTCCACCGGACGAGCCGCCGTCACCGCCACCGCCGCCGATGGATTGCGCGATAATCCCGCGGGCGTTGTCGTCTTCGGTTACAATACGCCCGTAGTTGCTGACGCTCACCGCAGCGCCCGTTCCGCCCCGAGATCCTGTGCCACCAATCGCAACAAGCCCATATGAATTTGCACCGGTTCCGCCGCTGCCGCCGATGGATTGCGCCATGACACCGTCAGCCCCAATGCCCGAAGTCAGGATGCTTCCCGAACCTTGCACAGTGACATTCACCGAGTCCCCGCTACCGCCGTTCGAGCCCACGCCACCAAGAGAAAGGGATACCAGACCGCCTGCAGTTCCGCCCGAACCGCCGCCGCCGCCGATGGACTGGGCAACAATACCGCGCGCGAAATCACCTTGTGTTTCAATCGCGCCACCGTGCGAGACGTTAACCCTGCCTCCATTTCCGCCATTATCGGCCCCGCCAATGAGCGAAACCAACAAGTTGCCACTTGTCCCCGCTGACCCCCCCGAACCGCCGATGGATTGGGCGTAAATCCCGTTCGCGTAGTCGCCGGTCGTCAAGATGCTACCGCTTGAGGCCGTGTTTACCGTTACGGTGCCACCGCTACCGCCATAGCCTCCGTTACCGGACGAGCCAACCAGCCCCCATTGTGACCCACCATTACCGCCATTGTTCGAAACGCTCAGCGCATAGATGCCATCAGCCGAGTCGCCGGACGTAGAAATGTCACCCCGCTGCGTAACTGTTACATCGCCACCATCTGCCGAGTGGCCACCGGTGCCCCCACCCGGAGCCGCGAAGCCGCTTCCGCCATCACCAGCCTCGCCGCTGCGGCTGAAGGCAAATATACCGTCATAGCCGTCGCCCGATGTCTGGATCGTGCTGCTGGAGGATTGTGTTGCGTTAACCGTGCCGCCTTCCCCGCCGTCGCCGCCATCGCGCCCGTCCCAAAAGCTCAGATACGAGTCACCGCCCTGACCACCGTCACCGCCAACGCTACCCACTTGCCAACCGACATTGCTGGTTGCGTTGACATTCCCGCTCAGGGTTTGTGTCTGGGTTGGGCCATCGGCACCGTTTCCACCTGAACTTGGTGGCACAACAAGCGCACCATCGCGCCCATTGCTGCCATCTCGCCCGTAAACGACCTGGCTCACACCGTTGGGTCCGGAGACGTTCACCGGCGGGGTGACAGAGCCAGGAGTACCCGAACTGTTGAAGTTGCTGTTGTACTGAGACAGGGTCAGCTGAGTGGACAAGCTGGCCGTTCCGGTCGCACCAGAATTACTGATCTGAGCCGTTGTTCCCGTTATGGATACAATCTCAAATGCCAGCGGGGGATTGTCGGAGTTGTAAATTGTATCGCCGGCATCTTTGACGAGAAACACATAGCCATCCGCCGTCTCAACAAAAGCCGTCGTCCCGGCTGTAGGTGTTGAAGCGGGATCCACGATCAGTGCGGTGACTGTCGTATCCAGACCAGTCACAGGGTTGTTAACAGTGTCTCCAACAATTGAATCTGCGGTCGGCGCGGCAAGCAAAGGTGTTGAATTAAATAGAAAAATAGAAAGCGCAAACAGCAGGTTTGAAAACTTTGACACCTTGAGACCCTACAACCCAATTCACCAGCACAGAAGGCAAAGAAGAGCTGCACCCAAAAGCAACACATTGCTTTTGGGAATTTCCCCATCACCACCTAAAGAAAGATATGCGCAAGTTTAAGGAGAGTGGATTTCTTAAATTTGTCTAAAACTGGATTTGGTTAAAATAGTGCTAAAATGCCACAACCTGGGTTCATCCCTAAGGCTGGATCAGTTCGGCTGAGTTGGTTTAGGTTCACACAACTTTTCGAAAAAATGAAAGAGCACACTATGAAGGCTGTCCTGTTCGAGAAGTTCCAACAAACCCCCAAGGTTGTCACAGTCGACGACCCTGCACCCGATACTCATGGCGTTGTTCTGAAGGTCGAAGCCACCGGCGTTTGTCGTAGCGATTGGCACGGGTGGATGGGGCATGACAGTGATATCGAGCTGCCTCACATACCCGGTCATGAGTTGGCTGGCGTGGTCGAAGCCGTCGGACGGGATGTAAAGAACTGGAAAGTTGGCGACAAGGTAACCGTGCCTTTCGTCTGCGGCTGCGGAACGTGCAGCGAATGTCACGCAGGGCATCAGCAAACCTGTCTGTATCAAGAGCAACCCGGCTTTACCCATTGGGGCAGTTTCGCGGAATATGTACCAATTCATCAGGCTGACCTTAATTTGGTCGCGCTGCCTGAAACCATGGAATTTGCAACCGCCGCCAGCCTTGGCTGCAGGTTTGCCACTTCATTCCGCGCGGTCGTCGATCAAGGAAGGGTCTCGGCCGGTCAATGGGTTGCCGTACATGGCTGCGGTGGGGTCGGTCTGTCAGCCGTTATGATTGCTGCCGCCGTCGGGGCCAATGTCATCGGGGTTGATCTAGACGAAGCCAGACTCGAACTTGCGCAAGAACTGGGTGCAGTTGCGACCATTAACGGTACAGATGCTGATGTTCCCGAAGCGATCCGCGAAATCACCAAAGGCGGCTCCCATGTGTCAATCGACGCTTTGGGTCATCCCGTCACTATGACCAACTCAATCCTCTGCCTGCGTCCGCGCGGCAAGCACATTCAGGTCGGTCTGATGCTGGGTGATCACGCTTCGCCAGCAGTACCCATGCCAAAGATCGTAGGACAAGAGATCGAATTGCTTGGTTCGCACGGGATGCAGGCGCATCGCTATGGCGCGATGCTCGACATGATTAAAAATGGCAAGTTGGATCCGGCCCGGTTGGTGGGGGAAAAAATCAGCCTGGAAGACGCGCCCAAGGCCTTGATAGGGATGGATAAGTTTACCTCAATCGGTGCGACGGTCATCACAAGGTTCTGAGTCACAAACAGGATCCGCCCCGTGCGAAAATGGCGCCACTAAACGGCGATTTAAAAATGCATCACTCAATTGGCAAGTTCTGTTGGTATCGCTGAAAAATGGGCATCGCCTGATCCCAAAAGGTACTTTCGGACCGCCAGGTCGATTGATTTACTCTGTTCTGAATAGACACCGCAGGCAGTGAGCGCTTCACGGGCGGTAATGCGCTCATCAAGCCGTTTCCAGATTGTTTTCGCCGCATAGGGGTGTGGAAACGGCCGCCAAGCCACACCCATTGTCATGCCACGCAAGTATTTTAGCTGTTGGCGATGCGCGGAATAAAGGATGGTCTGCGCAATGCTTCCTTCCTTGCCGCATTCATGTTCGGTGGCGAAGATCCTGTTGCCGCGCAGGGCAACCAGCCCTTCGTAGCGCGAAATCTGCCGAACGCTTTTGTCCGGGGACGTGGCGTTTTCGTGCGAGCGGATCGTCACCACGCCATCCACCTCCTTAAGTCGGATCAGAGAACAAAAAATGCGCCCCTGCCAAGACGGGGTGCAAAAGAAAGAATGATAGAAGCCCACATAGCGTCTGAGATTCTTCACCTGATCACTGTACGGCTTAACAAACAAGCTGGCAGGAGTTTCTTTCCGACGGACGATCGAGTCTTTCAATGTTTCTTCAAAATCCGTCCGAGGCGCAAAAAGCTGCGCCTCAGGCAGATCGAAATACCGAGCGATACGGCGCAGGTTGTGGGCTGATGGCAAGCTTTCGCCGTTGAGGTAGCGATTAAACTGCTGCCTGTTCAGGCCGATTTCTCGACAGACTTGCGAGATATTGCCTCGCTCGGCGCACAAAGACCGTAAATTTGCGGAAAAACTTTCGGACATAAGCGTCATTTCTTTCGCGTTTTGACGCTATAATGCTAAAGATTGAATAAAAGCGCGTAAAGTAGCTCAGTTCAATAATATTCGGAATGCGGGTTGGCTGTACCAAACGCAAAAACGGGACCTCGCTCCGAATGTCCACAAAAATCATCGAAAACACCTGGATCCCCCTGCCGGATGGTCGGAAACTGGCTGCACGAATTTGGTTGCCCGAAACCGGGCCGTCACCCGCCATTCTGGAATACCTCCCCTATCGCAAACGGGATGGAACTGCGCCGCGAGATGCAACCACTCATCCAGTATTTGCCGAGGCAGGATACGCCTGCATCCGCGTCGACATTGCCGGAACCGGTGATAGCGAGGGGCAGTTCGACGACGAGTATTCGGAACAGGAACTCCGCGATGGTGAAGCCGTTCTGAGTTGGATCGCCGCACAAAACTGGTGCGACGGAAACATTGGGATGATCGGTATCTCCTGGGGAGGATTCAATGGGCTGCAGCTGGCCTTTCGCCATCCGCCCGAGCTCAAGGCGGTGGTCAGTGTCGCCTCGACCGTGGATCGGTACGCCGATGACATACACTTCATGGGCGGCTGCCTGTTAAGCGACAATATCAATTGGGGCAGTCAGATGTTCGCCTATTTGACACGGCCCGCAGACCCCGAGCTGCGATCTGATTGGCGAGAAGACTGGCTTGCCCGACTTGAGAATGTACCATTCTCAGCAGCCGATTGGCTGCGTCATCCAACGCGCAGCGCGTTCTGGAAACATGGCTCGGTTTGCGAGGATTGGTCGGCGATTCAAGCTCCGGTTCTTGCGATAACGGGTTGGTCGGATGCATATGTCAACGCTCCGCCAGCGCTGGCAGCAAATCTGGCCGTGCCGTCAAAAGCGCTGATCGGACCGTGGGAGCACCGCTATCCGCATATCTCGAAACTACAGGCTGGGGATTTCCACTCCGAGGTGATCGGCTGGTTTGATCGCTGGCTGAAGGGGCAGCAGAATGGCGCCGAAGACCTGCCCGCCTACCGAACCTATATGCAGGATCATTTTGGCCCGAGCAAAAAGAACAAACCCAGGCAGGGCCGCTGGATCGCCGAGACAGAATGGCCGTCGCCCAATGTCAGTGATGAAGTCTGGCATTTGGGATTGGGTGGGTTCTCCGACGTCGCCACTACGGCCGAGACAACCGTATCGAATCCGGCCCATATCGGACAGGCTGGCGGGTATTTCTGCCCGGGCATGCGGATCGACAATGAGTTGGCCGAAGATCAGGCAGCCGATGACGCACTGTCGCTTTGTTTCGATACGGCACCGCTGGACAAGCCGCTTGAACTGCTTGGACGGGCGCGACTGAAACTGTCCTTCACCGTGGACAGACCGGTAGTCCAACTGATAGCGCGGTTGTGTGATGTCGCCCCGGATGGGGTTTCTCAGCGGATCACCTATCGGGCGCTGAACCTGACGCACTACAAGAGCCACGAGACCCCTGAAGCGTTGGTTCCCGGTCAGGTCTACAGTGCGGAAATTGCACTAAATGAGTGCGCGCATCGCGTGAAACCCGGTCATATCCTGCGTCTTGCGCTGTCTACCGCTTACTGGCCAATCGTTTGGCCCGCGCCAGAAGCAGCAGAGGTGACGTTACAACTGCAAGGTTCGGCGCTGTATTTGCCGGTTCGGACGATGTCTGAGGAAGCTGATCCTGCACATCCCGGACCAGCGCAGGATTATCCGACGTTGCAAAGCACCGAGCTGCGCGCGCCGTCGGGCCGATCCGAACGGCGCATCGAAGCGGACGGAACCGTCGTACTTGAGACATTCGACGACTACGGCAAAGCACAGGACCCCGGCCACGGCCTCATCGTCGGAAGCCACGTCGCCATGCGCTATGCGATCCATCCCGATGACCCAGCGACCGCGCAATTCACGGCGGGCTGGCGTTTCACGTTCGAGAGGGACGAATGGCAGGTCGAGATCAGCACCGAAAACGCGATGACCTGTGACGTCGAGAATTTCTATCTGCATCGAAAACTGCGCGCCACCGAAGGCGCGGACAAAACAGAAGTTCTGACAAAGGAATGGAGCGAAACCATCCCGCGCAGGCTTCTGTAAACGATCTGACCCAAGGGAGAACATCATGAAAATCGAATGGACAAAAGCAAATGTCGGGCGCAGAGGCTTCTTGAAAGGGGCAACTGCGCTTGGGGCGGCATCCGCACTGCCTGCAAGCTGGGCCAATCGCGCCTTCGCCGCTGATGACGGGGTGTTGCGGGTGCGCGCCTACGGTGATGCCCAGAACTTGGACCCCGCACATTCCGTCGGTGTTGTCGAAGAAGAAGTGCATGCCTCGATTTACAACAAGTTGATCCAATACAAGCCCGGCGAGGAATGGGGTTGGCAGCTGGATGCGGCGGCGATGATCGAGCAGGTTGACCCGACCCATATCAAGTTCGCCCTACGCGATGATATCGGTTTCACCAATGGCTTCGGTGCGATGACCGCTGAAGACGTGAAATTCAGCATGGAGCGCATCGTGGACGATGCGACCGAAAGCCCGAACAAGCCCGATTTGGGTCCGTTCAGCCATGTCGAAGTGAGCAGCGAACGCGAAGGTACCATCGTTCTGAACGAGCCGTTTGCTCCGATTTGGTCGATCGCCCTGCCCTACATCACCGGCAACATCGTCTCGAAAGCTGCGGTCGAGGCCGCAGGGGGCCGCATCGGGGCTGATCCGGTCGCTGAATCCGGCCCTTATCTGCGGGACAGCTGGTCACCCAAAGAAAAAACCGTGCTTAAGCGCAACCCGGATTGGAAGGGTGACGCACCAACATGGGACACAATCGAAATCCTGCCGATCGACGACGAAAACACCGCCGAGATCGCCTTTGAGGCGGGCGAACTGGACATGACTCGGGTTTCGCTGGGATCGGTCGAACGCTATCGGGCCGGTGTTCCGAATGGCGGATCTTTGGTCGAGAAACCCTCACTGTTCTATGTCTGGTTGGGCATGAATCTGGATCACCCCAAGCTTCAGAACCCAAAACTGCGTCAGGCGATTCAACATGCAGTCGACGTACCAAGCATCCTAGAGGCGGCCTATTTTGGAGCCGCTGAACCCTCGACAGGCATCATCGCACCTGGCCTTGCGGGCCACCGCCCGCAATCTCTGGTCCCTCCGGCGGCAAACTTCGAGAAAGCGGCGCAATTGCTGGCGGAATCTGGCGAGACCAATGTGACGCTTACGCTGGACACGCTGAACAAGACCACTTTCACCACGACGGCTCAGATCATTCAGGCAACTCTGGCGCAGATCGGGATCACGGTCGAAGTCAACGTACTGGAATCCGGTGCATTCTGGGCAAGCGGAGACAACGAGAACCTGCAACTGGTTCTGAACCGCTTCTCGATGACCCCCGATCCATATTATGCGACGGCCTGGTTCACCACCGAACAGGTCGGCATCTGGAACTGGGAGCGGTTCAGCAACGCTGAATTTGACGAAATTCACAACTCGGCATTCAAGGAAGCGGATGTGGCCAAACGCGCTGAGATGTATCAGCGGGCGCAGGATCTGATGGAAGAAAGTGGTGCCTACCGCTTTATCACCCACGAGGCGACACCGGTGATTCATTCGGCGCGTGTCACCCCCGCGCTAAGACCCGACGGTCTGGCACTGCTGCGGTACTTCGGCAAGGCGACCTGACCTCCCCAAGGTCGGCTATGTCCGGCGGGGTTTGACGCCCGCCGGACAAAACAGCTCGCCACCCATCCACAAGGAGCCAGCTTTTCATGTTGAAGTTTGCAACCCGCCGCTTCGGGCTAGCGCTGCTTATCCTGTTCGTGGCGGTTACCGTCATGTTCCTGATGATCCGCGCCGTCCCCGGGGACCCGGTCCAGATCATGTTGGGGCCACGCGCAACACCTGAGCTTCAGGCCCAGCTCACCGCTGCGTTGGCGCTGGATCAACCAATCTGGAAACAGCTGGTCATATTCTATGGAAACCTGGTCCGTGGCGATCTGGGAATCGACGTATTCTCGGGCCGGTCCGTGACAGATATCGTGTTTCAGCAGCTACCCTACACTCTGGAACTGATCTTTGCGTCGATCCTGTGGTCCGCCACTTTGGGAATTGCGCTTGGGGCATATGCTGCCGCCCATCCGAACACTCTGATCGATCGCATTGCGGCGGCGATTTCGGTCAGTTTTGTTGCAGCACCCGCCTTTGTCGTAGCACTTCTGTCGCTATTGGTCTTTGCCGTGCATCTTCAGTGGTTTCCAGCCATCGGCGCGGGCGAAGGCTTCTGGGGCCGCATTGATCACCTCGTCTTGCCCGCCTTTGCCATCGGGCTAAGCTGGGTGGGCTACATCGCGCGGTTGGTGCGCGCCTCGATGTTGGAAGTCTTAGGCGAAAACCACGTTCGGACCGCACGTGCCTTCGGTATCGCAGAGCGCCGCGTGGTGATGGTTTATGCCTTGCGTATCGCCATTCTTCCGGTTGTCACGGTGATCGGTGTCGGCATGGGTTTCCTGCTGAGCTCGGCCGTATTCGCCGAAATAGTGTTCGCGCGCCCGGGTCTGGGGAAGCTGGTGATCGACAGCATAACCACCCGCAATTACCCGATTGTCATGGGCTCGGTTCTGATCTCAACCGGTTTGTTCGTCGTGTCGACCGCACTGGCGGACCTGATCAATGCGTGGCTCGACCCACGCGCTAGACAAGCGCATTGAGGAAAGCCGAAATGGAAAAATCTCGTTCTGAACTTGGTCAGATCATTGTCGGCGTCGCCCGCGACCCTCTGGGTCTGATTGGTTTGGTCATTGTCGGCACCATCGTCTTCTGTGCGATTTTCGCCTATTGGATTGTGCCCTATGATCCCGTGGCCATGGATATCAAAGCCCGGTTGCAAGGCCCGTCTGCCGAGCACCTTCTGGGTACGGACCAACTTGGCCGCGATACGTTTTCCCGCGTGATTGCCGGCGGTCAGGTTGCGTTGAAAGTCGCCTTGCCTGCGGTCTTTGGTGCGATGGTAATTGGCCTAACCTTGGGAATGATTGCGGGGTATGGGCCAAAATGGCTCGACAACCTGTTGATGTTGTTCTTTGACACCATCCGATCCTTCCCAACCGTGATGTTCGCGCTGGCCGTTGTGGCCCTGGTCGGTCCCAGTTTGCAAACGGTTGTGTTCGTGGTGATGGCGACTTCGATCCCAACCTATGGCCGTGTGGCGCGAACGCAGACCCTGACGTTGCGCAATTCCGAGTTCATTCTGGCCGAGCGGTCGATGGGGGCCAGCATGGCCCGCATCTTGGGTGTGCACATGCTACCAAATATCGTGGGGGTTTTGGCCGTCCTGGCTGCTATGGACATCCCGACGGTAATCGCGCTTGAGGCGGGGCTGTCCTTTCTCGGGCTTGGCGTGAAGCCCCCAACCCCCAGTTGGGGCGCACTTCTGAAGGACGGGTATTCCCTGATCCGACAGACACCTTGGCTGGTGGTGGGCGGCGGTCTGCCGATCATTCTGGCAACCCTGGGCTTTACGTTTTTAGGGGAATCCCTGCGCGACGTGGTTGATCCCAAACTGAGGAAACAGCGATGACCGAAACTCTTCTGGAAATCGAGAACCTCAGCGTCGATTATGAAACGGCACGCGGAGATCTCAAGGCATTGCGGGATATCACCTTTGACATCCGCAAAGGTGAAATCGTGGGCATTGTCGGTGAGTCTGGTTGCGGAAAATCAACCTTGATCTCGTCGATCCTGCGGCTGACCGCACCGAACACGCGGTTCCGGCAAGGCGAAATACGCTTTAAGGGGCAGGATCTGTTGCAAGTGCCTGAACGCAGGATGCGTGATCTGCGCGGGGCCGATATCTCGATCATCTTTCAGGACCCGATGCAGACCCACAATCCGGTTCTGACCATTGGCCAGCAGATGGTCGATATTCAGCACCGGTCCAAGGCTAGTAAGCAGGAAAAACTGGCCAATGCGGCAAAGATGCTGGGGGCTGTCGGTATCCCGGACCCAGAGGCGCGGTTAAAGCAGTTCCCGCATGAGTTCTCGGGCGGGATGCGGCAGCGGATCGCGATTGCCATGGCGTTGATGTCGAAACCCGACCTGCTGATCGCGGATGAGCCGACCACCGCGCTGGACGCGACGCTTGAGGTGCAGATCATCGAACGCCTGCAAGAGCTGCAGCGCGAGTTCGATTGCGCCATCCTATTTATCTCGCACCATCTGGGTGTGATCGCGGAACTGTGCGACCGAGTGGTTGTGATGTACGCAGGCGCCGTCGTCGAAAGCGGTGAAGTGCGCGAGATTTTTCACAATCCCAAGCACCCTTACACACGCCGTCTAATCGACTGTGACCCGGGCCATATCAAGGAACGCGCACGGGTCCTGCCAACCATTCCGGGCGAAGTACCCGATCTGGCCAACCTGCCCGGTGGATGTATCTTCCGCGACCGCTGCGACCAGGCGATGCCGCGCTGTGCAATGGACGTTCCCCCCTTGGATCTTCTGAAAGAAGGGCATCACGCCGCCTGCTGGCTGAACCATGAGGAGGCCGTGACATGAGCCTGCTGAATGTCCAAGACCTGCAAACCAGCTATGGCCCGGTCAACGTGCTGGCGGGCGTCAGCTTTGAGGTCGAAGCTGGCGAAACCTATGCGCTTGTCGGCGAAAGCGGTTCGGGCAAGACAACTGTCATCCGTGCGATTGCGGGCCTGGCCCCGGCGCAGGCCGGTTCGGTCGTGTTTGACACGCAAGAGATACGAGGCGCGCCGGAACGGGTAATGCGTCCGCTGCGCAAGGACATGGCGATGATGTTTCAGGACCCTGTGGGCAGCTTGTCACCACGCCTGACAATTCGAAGCCTGATCACGGAACCCTATCGCATTCAGGGCATGAAAGATCGCGATCTGGATGCCGAAGCCAAGCGTCTGCTGGAAATGGTGAACCTGCCGGTGCATTTCGCGGACCGCTACCCCTATCAATTGTCCGGTGGCCAGGCACGACGGGTTGGTGTTGCCCGCGCTTTGGCGCTGGAGCCGAAACTGATCCTGGCGGATGAACCAACGGCAGGGTTGGATGTTTCGGTACAGGGTGAGCTGCTGAACCTGCTCAACGACCTGCGGGAACGCCTGGGCCTGGCGATGGTGATCATCACCCACAACCTGAACGTGGTGCGCCACGTGGCAGACCGCATGGGCATTATGTATCTGGGTCGACTGGTCGAGGAAGGCACAACCGAGGCGATCTTCGACGATCCGCGCCACCCCTATACCCGCTGCCTGCTCAGCGCCAACCCCGAGCCGGACCCCGATGCGCGCCTTGAACGGATCGCGCTCAAAGGTGAGCCGCCCAGCCTCTTGCAACGCCCGTCGGGTTGTGAGTTCCGCGAAAGATGCCCGTTTGCCAAAGACATCTGCACACAGACACCGCAATGGGAGATTGCGGCGGGCCACGGGCTGCGCTGTCTCGCACCCTTGTCGGGTGCGCCTGCTCCGGGTCACTAAAGGATGAGGGAAACACTCTATTTCGGCGGTCCCATCCTGACGATGGACGCCGACAATTCCCGACCCGAGGCGGTGTTGGTGCGGGACGATGTCATCATTGCGGTGGGGGACGAAGCAACGCTGCGGCGGCAGATGTCATCCGATGCGGGTATATATGACCTAGCTGGCCAGACCCTGATCCCAGCCTTCATCGACTCGCACGGCCACTTCCCAGATCCCGGCTTCATCCAGCTGTTTCGGGTTGATCTTGCATCACCTCCGCGCGGCGTGTGTATGGATATGGCGCAAGCTTTGGAAAAGCTGCGCTGCCGGGCCGAAGAGACGCCCGAGGGCGATTGGGTGATGGGCGTTTTGTTCGACAACACCGCCATTTCAGAAGGCCGCATGCCTACCCGGGCCGAACTGGATGATGTCTCAACGGCGCATCCAATCTGGGTTCTGCATGCTTCGGGTCACAACGGCGCGGCCAATTCGATGGCGCTGAAGCTGCATGGCGTCAATCGCGACACCCCGGACCCGGCCGGAGGGCGTTATGGCCGCGACCCCGATACCGGCGCCCTGACGGGGCTGGTCGAAGGGCTGTCGGCCATGGGCGAAATGGGCGATACTGATTTTCTGATCGGCCGGGACAGGTTCTGGCAAGGGTTCAACGCCTGCCGTGATGAGTATTTGTCCCACGGAGTAACTTATGCACAGAACGCTTGGGCATCGCAGGTTATGCTCGACCACTTTGCCAGCCTTCGTGCCGATCAGGATCCCGGCATTGATTTGGAATTATTGCCAATTGCCGATCTGGAACCGGCTCTGAGCCAGGGCTGGATCGACGATAACTGGCCCGGCAACCCACATTTTACGCTGGGTGCGCGCAAGCTGTTTACCGATGGCGCATTCCAATTGCAGACTGCCTATCTGTCTGCGCCCTACTACAAGTCGCTGGACCCCGATCACCCCTGTGGCATGATCTATGCCACGCAGGTCGACATGGATTCCGAGGTTCTCCGCCTACACGCTATGGGGTTTCAGATCCACTGCCATTGCAACGGGGATGCCGGGGCCGAGATGTTCATCGATGCGGTGGACAAGGCCTTGTCAGCGCATCCGCGAGACGATCACCGCCATACAATCATCCACGGCCAGGTTCTGCGCGACGATCAACTGGACCGCATGGCGCGGCTTGGAATAACTGTCAGCTTCTTTTCAGCACATGTGCATTTCTGGGGAGACCGACATCACGATACCTTCCTCGGCCCGGAACGCGCTGAACGGATTTCGCCAGCCGCAACTGCGGAACGATACGGTGTACGCTATACGATCCACAATGACGCGTCGGTTACGCCAACGCGGCCAATCCATCTGGCGCATTGCGCGGTGAATCGACTGACTGCATCCGGCCGGCAACTGGGTGAAAAGGAAAGAGTCAGCGTACTGTCTGCGCTCCGGGCACAAACTATCGATGCGGCGTGGCAAGTGTTTAAAGAAGATGAGCGCGGTTCGATTGAGCCCGGAAAACTGGCAGATTTCGCCATCCTTTCTCGCAATCCCCTAGATGATCCTGAACGGCTGCTCGACACATCAATTGTTGCAACCATCCGGCGAGGACAGATTGTGTTTGGCGCCACCAAATCCAGAAAAGAACTGGAATTTTAGAATGACAGCCAAACGCATTGCCATTGCCGGATTTCAACACGAAACCAACTGCTTCGGAGCGACCAAAGCGGGTCTGCCCGAGTTCGAGATGGCAGATTCCTGGCCCGAAATGTTGCATGGCGCGCGTGTCATCGCAGACACCAAAGGCATGAACCTACCCATCGCCGGGTTTTCTTCCGCCGCGAACCAGGCAGGTTTCGAGCTTTTCCCAATCCTGTGGTGTGCGGCAGAACCTAGCGCTCATGTCACGGATCACGCGTTCGAGAAGATATGTACTATGATCTTGGATGGCCTTCGCGGCGCGGGACCGCTGGACGGAGTGTATCTCGACCTGCACGGTGCCATGGTGACTGAAAGCCTTGCCGATGGTGAGGGAGAGCTGTTGCGCCGAGTACGTGATCTGGTAGGGCGGGATGTTCCGGTCGTGGCGAGCCTGGACCTGCATGCCAATATCTCTGACCAGATGATCTCGCAGGCGGACTATCTGGCAATTTTCCGCACGTACCCGCACCTCGATATGGGCGAAACCGGTGCGCGATGCGTACCGGTTCTGCAAAGGCTACTGGCAGGAGAGAAGCTGCACAAAGCCTTCCGGCAGGTGCCCTATCTGATCCCATTACATGCGCAATACACCTGGGCCGCACCGTTTGATGAGATTTATCAGTTGCCCACCCGGTTCGAACAGGCCCATGTCTATGCAGAAATCGCACTGGGTTTTACAGCGGCAGACTATCCCGATACTGGTCCGTCCTGCGTTGCCTACGCGACCAGTGCCGCGCAAGCGACCGCCGCAGTAGATCAAATTGTCGACCTTTTTCTGGCCCGAGAACCCGATGTGGACTGCTCGATGTTGTCGTTGGACGAAGCCGTTCTGGCCTGTCGTTCGCATCGCGACAAACCGCTCGTGTTAGCGGATGTACAGGACAACGCAGGCGCAGGCGGCACATCCGATACCACCGGACTTCTGGCCGCTTTGATCGAGGGGGAAGCGCAGGAGGTTTTGATGGGTCTCTTCCACGACGCCGAAAGCGCAGAGAAAGCGCATCGTGCAGGCCAAGGCGCAAAACTGAACCTTGCCATCGGCGGAAAATCAGGTCTGCCCGGGCACCACCCCGTTGAGGCAAAGTTCGAAGTTCTGGCCATCGGAGATGGCATCTGCCGATACTCAGGTGAGATGTACGGAGGCGGCATCGCGACGCTTGGCAAAACGGCCGCTCTGAGGATGATAGAGTCTGGCGCGAAGATAGACTTGGTCGTCACCAGTGTGCGCAACCAATGCCTAGACCGCGCTCATTTCACCCATATCGGCCTGAATCCCACATCCTATTCAGTGATCTGTGTCAAAAGCACCACACATTTCCGGGCGGATTTCCAACCCATCGCAAGCGACGTGAAAGCCGTTGCCGCTCCAGGCACCTTTCTCTGCGATCTGGACCAGATCCCCTACTACAACATCGCAGGCAAACGCCGCATCGAAACACGTGGACCCAAAACCAGAACCCATTGATTTCCCACCCGCATCGCAGCTCGCAATCGACATAGCAGGCGCAGAAACTGCATTGATATCCCGCTTGTAAACTAAGAGATTGGAAACTTCTCGCTTCACGTTTTGACAATGCTGCGTCATCATTCGCTTCAAACCTACAGAAGATAGGGCTTAAACCGCTTCTGTTCGGCAGAAACCCAAGCCCATTACGACCAAGCTTTGATAGAGCAACCCTGCGGCAAATCCCGACCCAGCGAACGGACCTTGCTAGCGCGATTCACGGTTCGAAATCGAGCGGTGAAGATGTCTGACTTATATTGGTTGGCTGGCGCACATATAGCGCGTCTTGAGCCCTTATTCCCCAAATCACACGCCAGTCAACTACGCGAGACCCACGGAGTTACAGACCCAGATTGTGATGATGTGCTAAAACCCGCTTTTTATCGGAATAGTGAACGAAACCGCAACGCTGGGAAATACCATCAGACCGGATACCTCCGCTCAAACAATCTGGTCTGAGATCCGGCCTGTTCGGCGTTGGATGTAGACGGCAAGTGTAGCTATCGATAGACAACTTCCACAGGGTCAAACCGAAAACGAGGGCCCGAGGCAACCCAGGCAACAGGAAGAAACTATGAAGCGCTGTGCAATTGTACAATTTGAACCGCGCCATGAAGAAGTCATCCCCAGCTTGGTGGCCGCCTGTAATGCCAACGGGTACCGACCACGAATCTTTCTGCATCGCCGGATCTTAAAGCTGCGCGGAGATATCATGGCCTTGGTCCCGGGATTGGAATTTGATGTTGAGTATGTGCCGTTGAGCACGCCGGATTACCGGGCTGCGGATGCACCAAAACATATCAAGTCTACTATGGCTGCAATTGAAGCGGCCGAACATGACTTCGTCCTCATGGCCTCTTTGAGTCGTCCAAAAGCGGCAAGCTGGGCGCGTGGAGTGAAGAAGCCATTGATCTTGGTCCTGCATAATCTGGATCAGTTCAGCCAGATGGCACCCCTGCGCGAGACGCTTCAGATGCCAAATGCGCGCTACATCAGCCTGAGTGCACATGTCACGGCTGAATGGATCAGCCGGGTGGGCAAAGCCCATATGGACAGGATCGCGACGTTGGAGCCGTTTTATTGGATCGATGATCCGGAACCAAAATTGGGCCAGCCGCGTCAGGTCGTGATCCCCGGCAACGTTAACATGCGGACACGTGATTACCCTGGCTTGCTGGATCTTCTTGGCAATCGACCGGACGCCTTTCAGAATTTGCATTTCATCCTGCCGTCAGGAGGCGGAGATCGCGCCAAGGTTGAAAGTGAGATCCAGGACCGAAAGCTTGACGCCCGCTTTACGTGCGTGCCTTTGGACAACAGCGGGCAGGTCGGGCATGCCGCGTATTTTGACGCACTGGCGGGCGCTCAGGTGATACATCCGCTCATGCCATTTGACTATGAACAATATCAACGGATCAAGATCACATCTGCCCTGTCCTCTTCGGGTGGATTCTGTGTGCCGATCGTCATGGACCGCTGGTCAGAGGCCTGTTACCGACCACCAATGCTGATTGCTGACAATGGGTTAGAGGCAAGCCTGACCCGCATTTCAGAGGCGAGTGATGCAGAACTCAGCGATCTGCAGGCAGCGCTGAAGTCTTACCGCCGATCTGCACTTTCAAACGGAGCTGTCGGGCTAAGACGGCTAATTGAACAATAAGTGCATCTATTCGGTTCACTCTCAGCCTTTTAGATCCACCTACCACCGAGTTGGAAATCACCCAAGTTGGCAACATGATGCCACGCCGTACTTTTTTCGTTCCTACGCGAAATTCGCAGTTCAGAACATCTGCAAAACCGTTATTCTCAATGAGCACCACATGACATGCGGTCTGGCGGATGACCAGACTGAAGCGTCGGATCAAAGGAATAGAATGACACGAAAGCTAGCGATCCTGACGGTCAAAGATGAAGGCGCGTTCCTGTTGGAATGGCTCGCCCATCATCAGATGGTTGGTTTCACTGATTTTCTGATCTTCTCGAATGATTGCGCGGATGGCACCGATCTGATGTTGCACCGACTCGAAGAGATGGGGCAAATCACTCATGTCAGCCATGAGGCCAAGCCCGATAAGAGCGTACAGTGGCAGGCTATGAAACAAGCCGCCAAACATCCTCTATTGAAAGAAGCAGACTGGATACTGGCGCTCGATATTGATGAGTTTGTAAATATCCATATTGGCGACGGCTCATTAAACGCGCTCATCCATAGCCTCCCCGAGGCGGATGCGATCACGCTCACCTGGCGGCTATTCGGAAATGCAGGGATCGTTTATTTTGAAGATGCGCCGGTGACCCAACAGTTCACTTCGTGCGCCCCCAAACCCATCCTTTGGCCGTGGCGCGCCTCGATGTTCAAAACGCTTTATCGCAACAACGGGATTTACCGTAAACCAGGCATTCATCGGCCAATTTCGCCTGATCAGACCCGCGTGGATGAGGCGCGCTGGTATGATGGATCAGGCCGTTTGCTTGGTGGCGATCATCGCCGCCAGCGGGTATTTTCCAACTATACGCAAGATACGACCATGAGGGTTCAGCTTAACCATTATGCTTTGGGCGCGATGGACTCCTTTCTGCTCAAACGTGCGCGTGGACGTGGGGTGCATTTCAAAGAGAAAATCGGCATGGATTATTGGGTCGATTACAACTTTAACAGCGATCAGGACGTCTCTATTTCCCGCTACCAATTGGCACGGGCTGCTCGGGTTACCGAGCTAAAATCAGATGCCACACTGAAGAAGCTACATGACAAGGCCTGCGAATGGCGGCACAAGCGATTTAAGGAACTTTTGGAGTCAGAACCTGAACGCGCGTTTTTTGCTCGCCTGATGATGGCTGGCCAAACCACACCTCTGACGGAGCATAAGGCCCGTCAGCTTATTTCAGTTGCCATGCGCGCGAACCAGAAAGCCGCCGCAGAGTCCGAGTAGGAGCCTTCCTTCGTGCCGCAATCATCAAAAACCCATCCTGAATATCTGTCTACTCGTGCAGGCCGTACGCGGCGGATATTTCAGGTCGGTTTCAACAAGTGCGGCACAAGGTCGATTTCCGCCTTTCTAGATAACAACGGCATTCCGACGGTTCACTTCAAGCGTGGCAATCTGGCCCGCGCGCTCGCTAACAATCTTAAGTATGGCTATGCGCCGCTCAATGGCATCGACCGTTGGGTCGGCTACACCGACATGCAGATGGTGAGCGGCTCGCGCGTGATTGAAGGTTGCCGTTATTTTCGTCAACTCGCGGCATATTATCCCAATTCCTATTTCATATTGAACACTCGAGACAAAGACAGGTGGATCGCAAGTCGCCGAAACCATGGCAATGGGTTTTATGCCGAGCGTTATCGTAAGGGTATGAATTTCGAGTCGGTTGATCAGGTAATTGATCATTGGTCAGAAGAATGGGACCGGCATCATCAGGAGGTGCCCGAATTTTTTAAGGACCAACCGGATAAATTATTGATATATAATATAGAAACAGACAGCCCTGACCAGATGTCCGAGTTCCTTGCGCCTGATTTTGAGACTGATCCGACTTTCTTCGGCCATGAGGGTAAAACGTCCGGAGGCAATGACGCCGACGATGCGGTTTCTCCGAATTGAGATGTCATGGCCTGCTTATTTAAGCAGCATAAGAAATCGAGTGTGGGCGAGAACGAAAGGTTCGGTCGCCAACTCTCTGACGAATGAATGCGACTTAAAACTTGCCCAGCTTAGTTGGCTAACGGAGTGACAAGACTGAACAGGCAGGCTGCGCCGCCGCGCATCTTTTGATTGCGTTGTTTCCAATTGTGTCGGCGATGCTCTTCCCGTTGGCAATTTCTTGGAAAGGCCGTTGATTTCGACCATTCGGGCACTGAATTTCGTGACTGTTGGCTTACTCTTGGCGCTGCGAGAGCACAAAATCCAGACCAATATCGAGGCAGTGTGCGCTGTGGGTTATCCAGCCCATAGAAATCAAATCAACACCGGTGTTTGCAACAGCGCGCACATTATCTGGGGTTATCCCGCCTGAAGCTTCGGCAATGGCTTGACCATCAATCATGCGTATAGCTTCGTTTAAGGTTTTTGGATCCATGTTATCCAGAAGCACCGCATCAACACCGATTTTCAGTACTTCGGCCAACTGCTCCAGCGTGTCGACCTCGATCTCGATCTTGACCATATGACCGACTGTCTCTTTGGCCCGCGTCAAGGCCGGGCGGACACCCCCGGCTATGGCGATGTGGTTGTCCTTGATCAGCACCGCGTCACTTAGGGAGTAGCGATGGTTCATGCCGCCGCCTGATCGCACAGCGTATTTCTCTAACGCCCGCAAACCGGGCGTTGTTTTTCGGGTACAGACGATGGCAGCACGCGTGCCTTCGACGCGGCGAACCATATCGGCAGTCACACTTGCAATACCCGATAGATGACCCAAGAAGTTGAGCGCCGTACGTTCAGCAATCAGCAGACTGCGCGACGGCCCTTTGAAAGTGGCGATCACTGTGCCGGGCGCGACTGTCCCACCATCCTCGACATGGCGGATTACTTTGATCGACGGATCTATCAGCTCACAAGCCAATTCAGCACAATCCAGACCGGAAATACATCCGGATTGACGCGCGCAAGCCACAACTTCGGAAACATGATCCGAAGGAATAACAGCCGAAGAGGTGACATCTCCGGCGAGGCCCAAATCTTCATCAAGTGCGCGGCGGATCACCGGCTCCAGCATCGTTCGGGGCAACGGGGCTAGGGGCATGATAGTCATTTCTCAAGCAGTCCTCAAAAAGGGTTCCTGACTGGTCAAACTCGCATGAGCAAGTACTTCGGTCAGAGTCATCAAAAGAGATTGCGCGTTCGCCTCAGGATTAGGGAAGTCACTTCGGTAATGTCCGCCCCGCGATTCTCGGCGCAGATCGGCAAAGACCGCGATCGAAAGCGCGACTAGTGCCGGGTCAGAAGCGCAGGCAGCGGTTTCGACCAACGGCAACAACTTTGAAATGGCAAAACGTAGGCCCGTCTGGTCACGGATCACACCCAGATATTTTGAAACCAAAGGCCGGACAAAGCTTGGATCAGAATTAGGCAGCACGTCCACCGCAGGAGCAAGTGAGAGATTTCGCAATTCACTCGTGGCAACATCATTTGCGGCACGGCGTCCCATCACCACCGCCTCCAGCAGTGAATTGCTAGCAAGGCGATTGGCACCATGCAGGCCAGTCGCCGCGCATTCACCTATGGCCCAAAGGCCTGACAAAGTGCTTCTTCCATACTCATCAACGGCGATACCGCCCATGTGGTAATGCGCAGCCGGAAGTATCGGTATGGGATCGCGCGCCGGATCAATTCCGCTTGCTGCGCACAATGCATGGATGCCAGGGAACCGCTGGACAAATTCGGCACCAAGCGCGGCACGAGCATCAAGAAACACTCGCCCACCTTCCAATATGACCTGATGCACGGCACGAGCCACCACGTCGCGCGGGGCCAGTTCAGCCCCCGGAATATGCGACATGAAGCGCTTGCCGGTTTGGTCGATCAGAATTGCGCCCTCGCCCCGGACGGCTTCACTGACCAATGCCAGAGGTGTCTGCTTGGCATCCAGCGCTGTGGGATGAAACTGGACAAATTCCATATCGCGCAAGGCTGCCCCGGCGCGGGCGGCCATCATGACACCCTGGCCGAAATTACCTGAAGGGTTGGTGCTGGCATCAAACAGACCGCTGCAACCGCCTGTCGCAATAACGACCTGAGATGTGCGCAATACCTCTGCTTGGGCATCTTTTTGCAGATGAACGCCTGTGACGTGTCCGTCTAGCGTTAACACCCGTCGGGCTTCGACTCCGGTCAAGCAAGTGATCGACTGGCATTGCAACACGGCACTCGCAAGGGCCGATGTGATTTCGGCTCCGGTACGGTCGCCGCCTGCATGCAGTATGCGGCGGCGGGAATGCGCGGCCTCGCGCCCCAAGGCATATGTGCCGTCGGCGGTTCTATCGAAACGAACGCCATGTTTCTCTAAACCAGTGATCGCCTTTTGCGCTTCGCAGAGAATGGCCGACGCCAGGGTTTCGTCGCACAGCCCGTCGCCCGCCCGCAAAGTATCGGCCAAGTGTTGCGCAGGATCACCATCCGCGCCTAGTTCGGCGGCAATCCCTCCTTGAGCCCAAGCGCTGGAACATTCCTGGCCCAGCCCTGCACGGGTGATTAGTACTACGGGTTGTGGAGCCAGTTCCAGCGCAGCCGTCAGCCCGGCGATGCCGCCACCGATGATGGCAGTTCGACCATGAAGCCCTTCGAGCCCGATCATTTCACTGCCAGCATCCGTTCCACCGCGCGGCGCGCATCTTCTGCGATGGCCGGATCGACGGTGACCTCGTGATGGCCAAGTTCCAATGCGTTGCGAATGTTGCGCAGACTAATGCGCTTCATATGTGGACACAGGTTACAGGGGCGCACGAATTCCACCTCAGGATGGTTCAGCGCCACGTTGTCGCTCATCGAGCATTCGGTCAACAGGCAAACCCGCGTCGGTTTTTTGTCGCTGACGAAATCCGACATGACTGCGGTAGAGCCAGAAAAATCTGCTTCGGCAACCACTTCGGGCGGGCACTCAGGATGGGCCAGGACCGTAACACCCGGCCACGCTTCGCGCATTTCACGTATATCGGCTGGAGTAAACAGTTCGTGCACCTCGCAATGTCCATGCCATGCGATCAATTCGACATCGGTCTCTTTAGCGACGTTCTTGGCGAGATACTCGTCCGGGATCATCAACACGCGCGACACCCCGAGGGATTCCACCACCTTTACTGCGTTGCCCGACGTGCAGCAGATATCCGATGCCGCCTTCACCGCTGCCGAAGTGTTTACATATGTGATCACTGGAACGCCGGGATGGGCTTCACGCAGAAGCGCAATATCCTCGGGTGTGATGGAATCCGCCAGTGAACACCCCGCGCCCAAATCTGGGATCAGCACCGTCTTTTCCGGGTTCAGCAGCTTGGCAGTTTCCGCCATAAAATGTACACCAGCCAACACAATGACATCGGCATCAACCTCGACAGCTTCGCGCGCAAGCGCAAGGCTGTCGCCCACGATATCGGCAACTCCGTGGAAGATCTCCGGCGTTTGGTAATTGTGGGCGAGGATGACCGCATTCCTCTCACGCTTGAGATCAAGGATGGCTTCCAGATCATCTTCAAACAGCATCCATTCGGGTTGCGGGATGATCTGCTTTACCCGGTCGTAGAGGTCTGGAAGGCGAAAATCTTTCATTGGCTTCTCCATTTATACTCGCATCGAGTATATTGGAGCCATGCTTATTCTCGATTCGAGATTATGTCAAGCGAGGTTCAGGACCGGGAGAGAGGTAATCTGACGCCCGACAGCATGCGAGCCTCTAGAATGGCCGGCCGATATCGGAACAGGCGTGCCGGACGACCACCGGTGCCGCTGGACATTTCGCCGGTATCTTCAATCAATTCCTGCTGATCAATCTGGCGGCGAAAATTGGGTTTGTGCAGGTGTAGACCAGACAGCGCTTCGACTGTGCGCTGTAACTGCAGCAAGGTGAAGCTTTCGGGCATGAGCTCGAACACAACCGGAGAGTATTTTATCTTGGCCCGCAAGCGAGATATGCCGGTGGCGAGAATGCGACGGTTGTCCGCTTCCATGTGACGACCGAATTCAGGAGTGTCAACAAGCCCTGCTTCGTACATAAGCTCATAACGTTGCAAAACCAGCTCTTCGTTCCAGGTCTTCCCATTCAGACCAAACAGATAGTCCACACGCTGCAGTTTTAGCGGATCACTTCCTGCCCAAGCTGAGATACGTTTGATAATTTGCGGTAGCTCTTCTGGGCTGCGATCACGATGATCCTCCCATGGGAAGTATTGATACCAGCTACGCCATGCCGGACGTCCAGCACCAGTAGTATCCTGCTCCCGCACCAGACCGAGATAGCTGATCGAGATACGCTGAGAGTTGTCGGCATAACCCGAGCGTGGATCGCGATCCTTGTCTGCAAAGGTGTAAAGCTGTTCAAGATATCCCACCGGATGGCCGGTCTGCGCCTCAATCCAGGCCCGCAAGCCGCTTTGCAAGCTGCGGTGTGAAGATTCGAACGGTCCCGAAGGTAGCGCGTTACCGCCACGCAAGGTCATGACACGCGGCTGATCATCAGTCACGGCGATTAGGATTGCGATCAGTTCGGCAGGGGCTAGTCCACTTGGCAAGGAATTTCCTGTTTGTAGAATGTCGCGAAGCGTTGGTTAGAATGTGCGTTCTAACCCAAATTTAGTACCTTGGCTTGAAGAAAAATACAGTGTGACGGGTGCTTCTTCAGAGAACAAGCATTTCTGGCCCAGTTAATCGTCCCACTGTTCTAACATCAGGTTACTACTTTCGGTCCAATGAACCTGAAATACAGTTTCGTCTCACGACTTGAGAAGTGTCGCAAGATATGGGTTCGGGCTGACCAAACAGCCCGTTGAGGTATTCGTTTCGCTAAGGTAGTTCTCAGAACGGTCTTACGTATGATCTTTTTGAAGGCTGCCGTTTCCGCAAAGACATTAATGATTACACTAAATACTTCGATTTGCGACACACAGTGTCTTATCGAAATTTGGAAGCGATCATAGCATATCGCAGCTAAGGTCTGACCACTTCACATTCGACAGTTGGGTTGTGAAGCTTCCTCCAGTTCGAAGATACCCATCCGACCCGCGGCGCTAAGCAGCCAGTTCTTTGAATCGTTGTACGGGACGGGGTCCAGGAGTGAATTGAAATCTACGGATCGGGACCTCTAGGTAGTTTGATATCTTGGCTGATGTTCACAAATTGCAAGTTTCAGAACATCCCAGTTTGATTTTTGCGTCATGCGCTTTGGCTTTCTTAGGCTGAAGATTCTGATCCCGCATTGACACCACGGATGAAAGAGTCCGCGCACGGCGGTAACAATCCAGCAGTCGTTCGGGCGGGGCATTCTGCTGCTCCGATACCAGCACTACTGGTCGAAAACTTCTCCCGGTCCAATAGTCAGAAAGAGAGAGGCCCAGGGCAGCAAAACCCTGAGCCAGCTTTCAATCGGACGGTCCCGTTTCAGCCGCCACTCGAGTTTGCTAACCCGGGCTGGGCAAAATCATTGGCGGGTGGTGTCAAATCCTGCGCACCGGTGCCGGGCATCAACTCGAAACCCAAATCGAATTGATCCAGGGCCGAAGCCAGTTGCGCTACGATCTCGGCGTTGCCCTCAGACTGCGCGGTGCCATCAGCGAGCATCTCGGTCAATCTGCGCTCACCGGTCATGACCTTTTCCAGGTCCGTGCGGCTCAGACTGATCGAAAGATCGGCGTCTTCCGCCACCTGATCGACGATATGAGTCAGAGTGGCATTGCTCATCTCGACAACGATGTTCTCGTCCCGGTCGGGGATCGACAGGTTGATGGTGAACTCCATATCGGCGGCTTTGGCGCTATTGACACGAATGGCCAGAAAGTCGAGCCACATCGTGGTCTGCATGGACTTGATCGTATCGGGACCGGTGGTCTCGATAGTAGCGCCCTGAGGAATACCATTGCGCAGTTCGAACGCCGCGCCAAGGAACGAGTTGCGGACCGAAGGGCTTTCCTTCTGATACCCGATCTGCTCGAACGCGTCGGCCAACAGGTCCTTGGCGGCCTGGTTCTGTGGCTCGGCGTAGACCAGTTTGTTTAGAATCTCGGTCGCTTCAAGATATTTACCGGTGTCCACCAATTCCTGCCCTTTCGACAGGATCGGTTCGGCGCCGCCCATCATCTCGACAAACAGCGGCGCGCTGTCTTCTGGCGACAGGGGTGTCAGCGTGGTGGGGTTGGCATCCCAGTAGCCCAGATAACGGTTTATCACCGCCCGGCTGTTATGCTCGACCGAGCCATGATAGCTGCGCGCGGCCCATTGCTGCTGCAGGCTTTCCGGCACGTCATAGACGTTGTGAATCTGATTAATGGTCACGCCCTTGTTGGCCAGATTCAGTACCCCGTTGTTAAGATTGGCGTAAGTGTCACGCTGCGCACGCATCACTTCCTGAATGCGCTCATTTCCGTAACGGGGCCAAGAGTGAGAGGCGAACATCAACTCGGCATCCTGCCCAAACTTGTACAGCGCGTCATTGACATGCTTGGACCAGCTCAGCGCATCGCGCACCAGTGCGCCACGCAAGGTATAGATGTTGTGAATTGTGCCAGTGATGTTTTCCGCCGCCCAGAATGCCTTGAGGTCGGGGAAATAGGTATTCATCTCAGCAGGTGCTTCAGTACCCGGTGTATTCTGGAAGATCATACGCACGCCGTCTACGATGATCTCTTCATACGCGTCCGAGACATAGCGGGTCGGTTCGATCAGGCCCGTGGTGCCAGCCGAGATGTTTTTGCCGATGGACTGATCCACATGGCCGAACGGGCTGCGTGGCAGCAATACGCCGTATTGGAAAAACAGACGGCGGTTCATCACGTTGCCCGCATAGACGTTTTCGGAAACCGCATGTTCCATGAAACCTTCGGGCGCGATCACCTCCACGCCGTTTGCCACGTCCTCATCGGTGATCACCCCGCGCACACCGCCATAATGGTCGGCGTGGGAATGCGAATAGACAACCGCCTTGACAGGAAGTTCGCCCACGGTGTCGTTCAGCAGCTTCAGCGCTGCGGCGGCAGTTTCCTTGGAGGCCAGCGGGTCAAAGATGATCCAGCCGGTATCGCCACGAATAAAAGTGATGTTGGACAAATCGAAGCCACGCACCTGATAGATGCTGTCGTCGAGAATCTCGTATAGGCCGAAATTCATGTTCAGGATCGCCTGACGCTGCAACGACGGGTGGATCGAGTCGAACTCTTTGCCCTCGAGCAGATAGTCATAGCTGCCGATGTCCCAGGCGACGGTGCCATCCTCGGTTTTGATCTGGCGGTATTCTGGAACCGCAATTAGCCCCTTGCGGCTTTCTTCAAAGTCACGCTCGTCATCGAACGGCAGGTTATTGCGTTGGGTTTGCTGGAATTCGATCGTGTAATCCGAGGGCAACTTGCCCTTCGGGTCAAAGTGCTGAGGACTATCATCCTGCGCGACGGCAAGACCTGAGGTCAGCGTCAAAAGGGTGACGGTCAAGAGTAAGGTGGTTCGGCGTGGCATATATAATCGGTTCCTATCATGAACGCTTCAAAAGAGATCGCAGCGCAGGAGGTCTGACGGGACGAACCACGAGGTTGAAATTCGTCCCGCCGGTGCATTGACCTCCAGAAGTGCCGAGATGCGCGATCTTTTGGAAGCCGGGTGCCTGCCTGTACGACCAGCAGTGCGGCCCTCTTATCCGCAGAATTTTTCCCGAGAAGTGCAAACATGTTGCCACCTGTCAAAAAACACATGTATCAACGAGGCCAACATAATGGTTTTCCTCGGTTTTCCCGAGGCAGAGGGATATTGAAGTGGATACTACCGAGCGCGAAATTCGGGTACAGATGCAACGTATCCTGGATCATCCGGATTTCACCGCCAGCCCCAAACGCCGCGCATTTCTGAACTATATCATCGAGGAATATCTGGCCGGTCGTTCAGATCAGATCAAAGGCGTGTCGATTGCCATGTCCGTCTTTGACCGCGACGAAAGCTTCGACCAGCAGGTCGATCCGATTGTCCGACTTGAGGCGCGGCGACTACGGCAGGAGATTGACACCTACTATGCCGGGCCCGGTCGGGGCGATCCGATACGTCTCACCATACCCAAAGGAGGATACGCGCCGCGGTTCGCAAAATCTTCACTGCCCGGCCCTGTTCCGGCACCTGCTGACGCCCGGCCAAATGCCGGGTTCAGCGGACGACGACGCGCTGGGATTGGACTGGCTGTCGCCTTTGGCCTGGCATTGTTTGGGCTAATCTGGGGATTGACCCGTTCAGGGACGCCAGAGGAACAGGCAAATCACAGCTTGCCCAAGGGGCCCGTCGTGGCTGTACTGCCCTTTGAAACTCTGGGAGATGGCCCCGAGTACCTCGCCGATGGTCTTACCCGGCAGTTGACGACCGAGTTGATCCGGTTCCGGGACATCTGGGTCTTGCCCCTTGGCAGCACACTGCATTCTGGTGAAACCGAGATTGATACGGCGAGCTTGCGTACAGAATTCAACGCCGATTTCGCGCTGGAAGGCAATGTGATGGACAGGGGCGACACCTTGCGCCTGTCCGCACGCCTCATTGATCTGAAAGACCGAAGATATATCTGGTCGCAAAGCTACGAGGTCAGCAATACCTCCAAGGAGATCTATGCGGTACAGGACAGCATTATCCGAGATGTAATGGGTAAACTGGCCGGGAAATACGGGCTACTGACGCTTGGCGCGATGCGAGATGCCGATAGAATTCCACCCAACAATCGCGATGCTTATGACTGTGTGCTTGGTTATTACAGCTATCAGGTAACCATCAATCTGGATCGCCATGCCGAAATCAAATCCTGTATCCTGAGCGCGCTCGAGAGGGCTCCGGATTATGCCGAGGCCTGGGCGGTGCTGTCGAACTTGTATCTGCAACAGATACGTTTTGGGCTGGGCGGAAATCGCGAACAGATTCTGGCCGCAGCCGATGCCGCAGCACGCCGGGCGGTCGAGATCGACCCAAATCTGGCGGCGGGACATCTGATGATGGCCAATATGCGGTTCGTGCTCGGTGATTTTGCCGGGTTCCGCGAGGCCGGGCAACGGGCGATCGACCTGAATCCGAATGACACCGACATTCTGGCCCATTACGGGATGCGTCTGGCGTTCAGTGGCGAATGGGACAAAGGACTTGCTATTGTAGACCGGGCAATCGCTCTGAACCCTGTGCATCCTCAGTGGTATCTGTTTCCGCGGGTTTTTTACGAGTTCGACCGGGGCGACTATGAAGCGGCGCTGGCACAATTGGAACAAATCGATATGCCAGGTTTCTTCTGGACCCATCTATGGCAGGCCGCGCTACACAGCAAACTGGGAAATGGGGAACAGGCCCAGGCGGCCCTACGCAGCTTGTTGGTTCTACGCCCAGATTTTTCATCTGTTGCATCGGATATACTTGCCATTTGGCAACTTGACGCCACATTTAAGGAGAACCTGTTGGCCAGCCTCCAGAAGGCTGGTTTGTCAGATTCTTGACCGGCTTATCCAGTTTCCGCACACTTATTCATCGGTGGGTTTCACAGTTATCTGGAATCGCATCACCCTTGTACGCAGCAATAAGTAAACCACGTCAGATGGCTGACTTTATATCATCAGATCGTCGTTCGATTTTCTAGCTTTCACGCAAGCGGGCCAACGGTCGCTGCCAGTCCATGTCTGGAATGGTTTGTCAGAGTTGGCGTTTTTTTTGGGACGGCCTTTTACGTAGTTTCGGCATTGCAAAACACTTTGCTCATCGGTGCTAAACATGCGGAAGTTGATCACCTGTAGCCTGAAAGAAGCGCGCTTCTGGGTGGGATATGTCAATTAGATGCGCCAACATGCAAGGCAATCGAAACGCGTCTTTGGAAGATCTGCGCGACACTGTTCACCCACCCAATCAGGCCGGTTTCTTTAACTGTTACAACTGAAACGTTTATTCGGCATTAGAGCACTCCTTCTCTGGTCAAAATTTACCCCAAATTACGAACTCTGTTCGGACCCTTTTCTGAGTCACGGCCAAGGCCCCGTTCGATAAACCACTGAGTAATCTGCAGCCATTACTAGCCCACCACACCGTGACCACGCACCTGCATGCAGTTCACAAGCACATGACGCCGCGCCATTTCGTCATTGTACTGGCCGCGCACAGATCCGACTATGCCACCTGCGATCGCACCTCCGATGACATCTTCCTTCTCGCCAACAACCCAACCAGTAACCGCGCCATCAATAGCGCCGAACGTAGCATCCATTTTACGCTGCCCAGGATTGAAACTCGCGGCCATCAATCGGCATTCAGCCTCATCTGTGTAGAAGGTCGCATTCCTGGTTCCGTCAACCATCAGTGGCTTCTGCATCGGGTACTGAGTGCATGCGGTAAGACTGATGAGAGCAACAAAAATGAACTTTTTCATCGCAGCTTTCCTTTCGGGAATCGAAGTAATTGCTTGGCGTACGAGCTAAACTTGCCTGCCTAGGCAAATCTCATTTAGGAAGTTTACGATTGTCGAAAAATAGCCCAGCCATTTTACGCAGCGTAAAATTGCATTTGTTTCGCTGGCTCGGTCGCAAACTTCTCTGGCGCATGAATGCAGCGCCTTTCTTGCGCAGCTAAGTTGGCTAAATAGGCAACTAGATTAGCGCGAAAAAACCATCGGCCGAGCATGCCGAAGGCGTGACGGCACGCAGCCGCGTAGGGCTGCGGTACAAGGAAGTCGGCGGCCCGAAAGTCCTTTTTCAATTTTTATAGGGTCTTCTATTCAGCCGCGTAACGCTCCATGTCGGCAAGGCGCGTATATCCGTCCCGCGTCTGTGGTGTTTTAATGCCTAGAATATTTCCGGCGATTTGGGTCCGGAGAATCTGTGCGGTCCCGCCGCCGATAGTGAACATGCGCACATCGCGATACATCCGCTCCAGAGGTTCACGATCGCTGTAGCCGCGCGCGCCGAACATCTGCAGCGCTTCGCTGACCACCTTAATAGCCATCTCGGACGCAAAAAGCTTGGCGCGGGCGGCCATGGTCATATCGGGATACTGACTGCCGTTTGGGCCACGCGATCGTGCCGCTTCATGGAGCAGCAGCCTAGCTGCATGAACTTGCGTGTCCATATCGGCCAGCATCCATTGAAGCCCCTGGAATTCTGCAAGCGGGCGCCCGAACTGTTCACGTTGAACGAGGTAGCGTTTTGCATGTTCAAGTGCCCCTGCCGCAACACCCATAGCAACTGCTCCCGCACCGACGCGTTGCGAATTGTAAGCGTTCATCAGGTCGGCAAAGCCACGCTTCAATCCTGAAGGCGGTTTGACCAGCCATTTCTCGTTGATCTCGACATTTTCGAACCGCAATTCTGCTTCGGGCATACCGCAAAGGCCCATCGTGTATTCGCGACCCACCACGGTGAACCCCTTGGGCGTATCTCCTGACATCGGGTCGGCAAACAGAATGAAACCGCCAATCCCCTGATCGACGCCTGCCTCATCGAGCACGCGGGCAAAGATCAGGTACAGCTTCGAGACCCCTCCACCAGTGATCCAATGCTTGGACCCGTTGAGGATGTATGTGCGACCCTGTTTCCGCGCGGTAGTCTGCATATCGGTCGCGGCACTTCCCGAGTCAGGTTCGGTTATGCAGATCGCAGGCTTGTCTCCTGCCAGGACATGCTGAGCACAGAAAGCCTTCTGCTCGTCATTGCCGTACCCCATGACCGCACTGATGCCGCCCATGTTGCCCTCGACAACGATGCGGGCGGTCAGGGTGCAGGTTTTTGCGATCTCTTCCACCACCATGGTGACATCCAGAAAACTCGCGCCCTGCCCACCATATTTCTTGGGAATGGTCATACCCATGATGCCAGCATCGGCCAATTCGCCAACATTCTGCCAGCAATACCTGCGCGATCTGTCCCAATCTGCGGCACGTTTCTCAAATTCTGGGGCCAGTTCTTTCGCAACGTTCACAAGCGGATGCGGCATGCGTGTCCCTCGTCTCTGTTTTTTAACAGAATACGCTTGCAGTAATACAACACAATCGAATAAAATTGGATATCTAATCCAGTATACTTTAACTTATGCAGACACGTTCTCTCAGAACCCTCATACGGGTCTCGAATGTCGGCTCCTTTGCGAAAGCGGCCGAGCAGCAAAACATGACATTGTCTGCACTTTCAATGCAGATGAAGGCGCTTGAGGCGGAGCTTGGCGTCGACCTCTTTGACCGCACCGTACGACCACCGCGACTTACGCCAATCGGCCGGAGCGTCGTCGAGGCAACGATCCCGCTCCTGCAGCACGAAGACAGCCTTCTCAAAATCTGTCGCCCGACGGACACGCTTGTCGGGCATTTCCGAATAGGATTTGTCACAACTGCTGCCGTTCGCTTGCTGCCGAACTTCCTGAACAACGCAAAACGTCAAACACCGCAAGCGACCTTCTCATTCGAAACCGGCCTGTCCAAGGTTCTACAAGAAAAGGTTGTAAGCGGTCAGCTTGATGCCGCCCTTCTTACCGATGCAGAAGGTGTTCCCGACACGCTTGCGGAAAAGGTGCTTCGAGAGGAACCCTTTGCCTTTGCAGCCCATAAGAAATTGCTGAAAGACGGCCTCGCGGGTTTATTGAATGCGCAGCCCTTCTTTCACTTTATGCCCGACACCGGGATCGGAAAACTCATTGCTGGAGAGATGCTTAAGCACAAAAGACCAAAGGGTTCCGAAACCATTGTCCTTGATAACCTTGAAGCGATTATGGAATGTGTTTCGGCAGGCCTGGGATTTACGCTTCTGCCTGTCCCCGATGTTTTGCGGTATCGGTCTGACGACGTCAAAAGTATTTGTCTCCCACAATCGTCGGCTCGGAAACTTGTTCTTGCGACCGTGCGCAAGGGCGCGCTGGCTGGAAGTGAGGCGATGCTTGCCGCGCTATTCTCGACAGGCGAGGCCGTCGCTGCGGGCGAATAAGAAACACCTTTCCTGCACTCGCGGCTTCGGCTTGATCGACTAAGGTCTTGAAACCCTCTTTTGGGTTCACGCAAGAACGACCGGAACCGGCCTTGGATAAACCGTTTAGATGCTGCGATGCAGCCTGTCTAACTAGCCACTCGCTACGGGAGCGATGGCCGCATTCACGGGAACTCAAAAATCGCGGAACAGTTCAGGCTATTGCAATTGTAAAAGGCGTGTCCGCCTCGTGCATTTCTCCAAACTGGCGCCGTGATGTCTTAAGGCGCGCTTGACCAATATTGGGATCATGTTTCCCAAGGTGGATTTGAGCCAATCTCTGTGATCAGAAAATCCATGAATACCCGAACTTTGGGAGATAATACGTTGGACTTGGGATAGATAAGCCATAGAACATTGTCTTCCGTAGCCTCAAAGTCTGGCAGAATTTGCATCAACCGGCCCGATTTCAGGTGATCATACACGCTCCATAGTGCGTTTAGGGATATTCCGGCGCCGGCCAGAGTGGCGCAGACCTGACTTTGGCCGTCGTCGATGATCAATTGACCCTTGGCCATCGCTGGATCAAATGTGGCTTTCTCACCTGCCTTTCCCGTTAGCGTGCGCAATTGGCGATTTTGGAAAGCGATCAGGTGGTGGCTTTTCAGATCGGCAGGTGTTTTGGGTGTGCCGTATGTGTCAAGATAGTGCGGCGCGGCGCACAGTATGCGTCGGTCATCAGCCAATTTTCGGCCTTTCAGGCTGGTGTCGACAAGCGGCGCATTTCTTAGTGCAAGGTCGTAACTCCCCTCGATAAGATCAAACTGCACATCCGACAGGCGCAAATCGAGCGTCAGATCGGGGTGCTGTTGAAGAAATTTCGGCAGGATTGGTGCAATGTAGAGCTGAGCAAAGGTGCTGGGTGCAGCGAAGCGCAATGTACCGCGGATGGTCGCTGTTTGTTTGCCCAACGCCGTAAGTGCCGCCTCTTCCTGCGCAATAATCTCTCGGGCGAAGGGCAGGAAATCGGCGCCTTCAACAGACAGCGACACTTTGCGCGTTGTGCGATGTAACAGTTCGGATCCCAGGCTTTGCTCCAACTTGGCAAGCTTTGCGCTCGAGACAGCTGGAGCCATGCCCAAAGCGCGCCCCGCCGCACTGATGTTCAGCCTTTCTGCCGCCGCTACAAACAATCTCAGCGCGTCTGTATCAAGCCCCATTATATCGCAAACCCGAATTATCAATCCATGAATGGGCAGTTTATACGCAAATAGATTAGCGTTAAATCCCCTTCATGGATGCAACTCGGCATGGGAAGGAGACGCAGATGACGCGGACAGCCACAGTCAACTACCACGTTCACAAGCCCTGGCGGCAAGCCTTTGAACTAGATGCAGGCGGGATTGCTGGTAATTTGATTTCGCCCGAACTGGCCAGCACGGCTGTTGCATTGACAGATGCCCGCACCACGAGCAACACAGTTACATTTGCGTCTGATGCTGTTGAGTTCGCGCTGCTGGAAACGCAGGTACAAGATTTTACCGGCGAGGTCTGGAAACCGACATACGATGCGGAACTAACGGCAATGCTCTCGTACAAGTTAGGTGCGCGCGAGGTTGTGGTTTTTGATCACACGGTTCGGATAGATGACCCAGGAGCGACGCGCAAACCCGCGCGCAACGTCCACAGTGACTATAGCAAGGATGGAGCCGAACAGCGGCTTGTCGATCTTTTGGGTGCCGAGGCCGCAGCGGAGTGGGCGCGCGGTCACTATGCTTTTGTTAATGTGTGGCGCCCTGTGGATCATCCTATCAACTCAGCACCCCTGGGCTTTGTTCGCCCGTCATCAGTTGAACCGTCTGATTGGATTTTGCTGGACCTGATCTATCCCGACCGCAATGGGCAAATAATGGGGCTGGTAGGAAACCCCAGGCATGAATGGATTTATCAATCGAAGATGACGCCGGATGAGGTCGCGATCTTCAACATCTATGACAATCTAGGTGCTCCGTCGATCGCGCATAGTGCGCTTGATATGGTCGAAGATTCAAACGTCAACACCATTCGCAAAAGCATCGAGAGCCGCACCTTGGTGCGCTATTAAAGGAGAGCCGGACATGTTGGATAAAATGCAGCCTGCTGATTTTGCCCAAATCAACGTGGCCTATAACCGGGTATTTCGACCGGGACAGCTGAGCGTTGGCCTTGTGTTGCCGCTCGAAGCATATGCAGTCGGTGCAGAGCCGACGCTTCGGGATCATCTGGAAGCGGCTCGGAAAGCGGAGAACCTCGGGTTTGCATCACTTTGGCTGCGCGACGTGCCATTCAACGTTCCAAGCTTTGGTGATGCAGGACAGATTTTCGATCCATTTGTCTATCTGGGTGCGCTTGCTGCGGTGACGGACCGAATTGCCCTTGGAACGGCGAGCGTGATCCTGCCATTGCGTCACCCCGCTCATGTAGCCAAGGCGGCGGCGAGCGCGGATGTGCTCTCGGGCGGACGGTTGCTCTTGGGTGTAGCCTCCGGGGACCGGCCTGAGGAGTATCCGGCTATGAACCAGAGCTATGATGACCGCGGGGCACGTTTCCGCGACAGCTTTGACTACATCCGCGCCGTTGGATTGGACTATCCCGAGCGTGAAAGTGCACAGGGTACGCTGTCTGGCGGGATTGACCTGCTGCCAAAGCCGCATGGGACCCGCCTACCGATGATTATTACGGGTGGTAGCCAGCAATCCCCCGATTGGGTGGCGCAGAACGGCGATGGTTGGATGACCTATCCGCGCAATGCGACTGCCCAAAGGCAGGTTATTGCGGACTATCGGAGGCGCGGTAAGGAAGCGGGCCAGCCAGACAAGCCTGTCATGCAATCCCTGTATATCGATGTCGTTGCCGATCACGCCGCACCACCGCGCCCGATCCATCTTGGGTTTCAGTCTGGCACCGATTTCCTGCGTAGCTATCTACGTGAAATAGAAACGCTTGGGGTCAATCACGTTGCACTGAACCTACGGTTCAATCAAGCGCCCATCGATACGACCCTCGAACACTTGGCAGATACCGTACTGCCCGACTTTTCCTAAAGGATCAGATCAATGACCAAGACTATACTCATTACAGGTTCAACCGACGGCATTGGTTTGCTCACGGCAAAGAAGCTGGCCGCCGATGGACACAAAGTACTTCTGCATGGACGCAGTACCTCCAAATTGGACAGCGCGGCCTCCGAAGTCGGCGGCGATGTCGAAACTTATAGCGCTGATCTGAGCGATCTGTCCGCAGTGCGAGAACTGGCTGAGAGCGTAAAGGCCAAACATGACAAACTGGACGTGTTGATCAACAATGCAGGTGTGCTGAAAGCTCCGCAAACCGTGCTTGCGAATGGGCAGGACATCCGCTTTGTCGTCAACACACTCGCACCCTATCTGCTCACAGAATTGCTGATGCCGATCATTCCCGCCGCCGGGCGCGTCGTGAACCTGTCATCGGCAGCGCAGGCCCCGGTGAATATTAATGCACTGGAGGGTAGTGTCCCGCTGGCTGATATGGAGGCTTATGCGCAAAGCAAGCTGGCGATCACCATCTGGACCCGGGAATGGGCCAAATCTCTGTCCGATGCACCCGTCATGGTCGCGGTAAATCCGGGATCGCTGTTGGCCTCAAAGATGGTGAAAGAAGGATTCGGCCTAGCCGGGAACGATATGAACATCGGCGCTGATATCCTGATTGACGCAGCATTGGGTGATCGGTTCGCTGATGCGTCAGGTGCCTATTTTGACAATGACAGCGGTGCCTTCGCGAATCCACATGCCGCAGCACTGGACAAAGCACATGTTGCCGACGTCATGAACTCGATCAGAGGTTTGATTAACCAGACCAACTGACCCGCGCTGCACTAAATCCAGACGCGCTTCCAACTTTAACCTCCCTTACCCCTCGCGTGTGCCGCGTCGAGGCCCAAGAAAGGACTGTCTGATGAAATATGAGAACTTTCAAACCTTTGACGTTGCTGTTGAAAACGGCATCGCAACAGTCACATTCAACTTTGGCACCGTAAACGTGCAAGGCCAGGAAATGCTGGCCGACCTCAACAGTCTGGCCATGCGGCTAGAGCGAGACCGCGAAACCAAGGTCGTGATCTTTCAGTCCGCCAACCCGGAAATCTGGGTCTGCCACTACGATACCGAGCTGCTCAAGGATATGTCGACTGAGGCCGTATCCCGGGAGGACGCACAGCTTTTGGACCTTCAATCGGTCTGCGAGCGGATCAGCAAGGTGCCACAAGCCACCATCGCAAAGCTGGAAGGGTTCGCACGTGGTGGCGGACACGAGTTGGCGTTGGCGCTCGACATGCGATTTGCGGCGCGGGGTAAGTACAAGTTCATGCAGATGGAAGTTGGAATGGGCATCCTGCCTTGCGGCGGCGGTGCTTCGCGCATGGCACGTCAAACCGGCCTTGGAAAAGCACTTGAGATCATCCTGAGCGCACAAGACTACGATGCGGATGATGCAGAACGTCTGGGCACCATAAACAAGGCTTTGGAGCCAGATGAGATTGGCCCGTATGTGACAGCGCTCGCCGAGCGGATCGCAAAATTCCCGGCAGAGTCGATCAATGCCTGCAAGCAGATGGTCTATGAATCCATTGACAAACCAATTGATGAAGCGCTGAAGGCCGAAGCCTATTGGCTGTATCAGGCCACAAGCAAAACCCCGGCGGTCAAACGGTTCACCATCGCGGATGAACAGGGTCTGGAACACGACATCGAAAACCAGCGCAAGTGGGGCGATCTGGTTATGCAGGTTCAGGATATCAACTGATCCGTCCTCCAACACAATGATCACGTCAGGCGTGCGCTGTTCAAAGCCGCGCCTGACACTTCGTCAAAAAAAGGAATATCCCAATGAAAGCAATGGTTCTGAACGCCTACGGACCCGATGCTCCGTTCGAGCTTGTAGAAATGCCCGAACCGGTCGCAACGTCTGGGCATGTAGTCGTCAAAGTGGCCGCGACCAGCGTCAATACCGTCGATACAATGATCCGAAGCATGGGCGCGGATCTACCTCTGTCCCCCAATTTGCCCGCGGTCCTTGGCATGGATTTTGCTGGCACAATCACAGCCGTTGGCGAAGGTGTTACAGGTTTTTCCATAGGCGATGAGGTGTATGGCTGCGCCGGTGGTATGATGGACCTCCCTGGTTCGCTAGCCGAGTACATCAATGCGGATGCCCGCCTGATTGCACACAAACCCAAGACGCTGAGCATGCGAGAAGCCGCGGCGCTGCCTCTCGTAGGCATCACCGCCTACGAAGGATTGACGCGCGCCGGTGTTGGCGAAGGGCAGACCGTTCTGGTTCAAGGCGGTGCCGGTGGCGTTGGTCATGTTGCCGTTCAAGTTGCGCGCCACCTTGGCGCAACCGTGTCGGCAACAGGTCGCGGAGCGGATCAGTTAGCCCTCATCGAGGGTCTCGGTGCGCGCCCGTTGGATTTCACAACCCAAAAGGTCGAGGACTACGTGGCCGAACACACTGATGGCGTGGGCTTCGATGTGGTGTTTGATAGCGTGGGTGGGCCTAACATGACGAACTCGTTCGAAGCGACCAAGCTCAATGGCCAAGTCGCCTCAACAGTCGCGATGGTCGAGATTGATCTGACACCTGTGCATTTCAAAGGTCTGTCTCTGCACGTCGTCTTCATGCTGATCCCGATGGTGCATGATGTTGGGCGTCAATCCCATGGTGACATCCTGAAAACTCTGGCGGAAATGGCGGATGCGGGCCAACTCAAACCAATTGTTGACGAACAGAGATTTGGGTGGACCAATGTCGATGCTGCCTATGAGCGCCTGACAAACGGAGCGGCGGTCGGAAAAGTTGTTGTAGAGCTGTGAACGGAACCGGCCGGGATTGGTGCGCAGAGATATAATTGTGCACCATTACAGTATGGCCTGATATTGATATCGACCGTCAGTACTCAGCCAAGCTGAATGCAAGTTGCAGCTCAGATTGCTATGAACTCAAAGCACTGGTCGGAGCTGACGCAGGACATGGATCCCCTCCGCTGCTGGCGATACTAACTGATACCGCCATTGCGGTTTCCAGTCCCAAGAACCTTTACTTCCAGCCAGTGGAAACCAAATGCGATCACGCCCGCGACGAGAATATAGAATACGGCCAACAGGATGAGCGGCTCGTAAATAATGAAAGTGTCGGAGCGCACACGTGAAGACACGGCGTAAATGTCGACGACAGTGATCGTCGCAACCAATGGAGTTGCTTTGAGTTGTAATATGGTTTCACCGCCCAATGTCGGCAGGACGTTGCGGATAGCCTGCGGCAACCAGATACGGCGAAACATGGTGAAACGTGGCATGCCAAATGCCTTGGCTGCCTCAAGCTGACCCTTGGCGACCCCTTTGAAGGCACCGCGCATCACCTCTCCTTCGTAGCCGGCATAGGACAACGTCAGCGCCAGTACTGCATATGGCCAGGCCTGCCGCAAATAGGGCCACAACTCGGAAGAGCGTATCCAGGGGAACTGCGGAAACAAAGACCCAAGCCCATAATACAATAACCAGAGTTGCAGCAGCAGCGGTGTGCCACGGATGATAGTGCAAAATGCCTTGGCCGGGGCGGCAAGATACCAAGGCCCAACCGCCTGTGCCAATCCAAGAGGAACGGCGAGTAGGAAACCCAAAACTACGGTGACCACCAACAGCCAGATTGTCGTCCAAATGCCCTGAAGGGCGAGCGGCGCATATTTCGGGATCCAGTCCCACTGAAGAGAGACGGCGCACCAGACAACGATTCCAGCGAATATCAGCATCATCACAATGCGATGTGGTTGCATCAACGATCTGAAATCAATCATCTGCCCCCTCCCTTCAGAGAGGGTTGGCCGCGACGCGCCCATTTCTCAATCCGAGCGAAGATGCCGCCCGAACACAGCGTTACCATGAGATAAAGAAATCCCGCTGCCAGAAAGAAAGTAAAATAGGCGCGTGTACTGCTTGCAGCCTGGCGGGTTTCGAGTGTCAGCTCGTTGAAACCCACAACAGCGAGCAACGCGGTATCTTTGGTTGCAATCAGCCACAGGTTGGCAAGACCTGGCACGGCGAAGCTCATCATGGCCGGGATTGTCACGCGGCGCATGGTCATGAAGGCGGGCATACCGTAGGACTTGGCCGCTTCGATCTGACCGGGCGGAACCGCCTGAATAGCCCCGCGCAAAATCTCGGTCGCGTAAGCGCCCTGGACCACACCCAGCACCCATATGCCTGCGCCAACACCACTGACCTCAACCCGACCCCCGCCCATTGCGGCGGAGATTTTGTTTATGATGTCAGATCCCACGTAATACAGGATCAGGATCAGGACCAGCTCGGGCACAGCCCGGATCACCGTCGTGTAGATGGCGAGAAGATCGCGCGTGACCTTCCCGCCATAGAGTTTGCCATAAGCTCCGAACAATCCGATCACGAGACCGAGGGCATAAGCGCCGAAAGCGATCTGCAATGAGTGGGACAATCCGCGCAGCAGATTGGCCCCCCATCCCGGCGGCGAGAGCGACAAAAGCTCTGCGCTCTGCGCCAATCCAAGTGAATCCAACAGTCCGTTCACGGCAGCGGCTTAGTAAATGCTGGCCGAGAAATAGTTCGATGTGATCTTCTCGTGCGTGCCATCGGCAAGAATTGCGGCGATGCCTTTGTTCAGCGCCTCACGCAGGTCATCTTGCCCTTTGCGCACTCCAGCCCCAACGCCGCGTCCCAGAATAGCGGGATCATCTGCAACGGCGCCTTTAATTTCACAGCAAGCGCCCGCATCCGAGTTTACAAAGTCGGCCATGGCGATGCTGTCTGCTTGAGTTGCATCAATACGGCCTGCGAACAGGTCCTGATTGGCCTCATCCTGTGTCTGATAAACCCGCAGTTCAGCATCCTTGAAATATTCCTGCGCATAGGCCTGGTGGATGGTCGAAGCCTGAATGCCAACAACTTTACCCGCCAGCGACTCCGGTGTCGCTTCGATATCCATCGATTTGTCCGCAACGATTACAGCGGGTGTGTTGTAGTAAGGATCGCTGAAATCAATGGTTTTCAGCCGCTCCTCGGTGATCGACATAGAGGCCATGATGGCGTCGATTTGCTGCCCGGTCAGCGATGGGATGATACCGTCCCAGGCTACAGGCGTTATAACACAGTCCAGTTCGGCAGCTGCACAGACGGCATTGATAACATCGATCTCCCATCCAACCCAGTTGCCTGAGCTGTCAAGCGAAGCGAATGGTGGATAAGGTT
Source organism: Ruegeria sp. CJ6 (assembly GCF_056536665.1). Taxonomy (NCBI): domain Bacteria; kingdom Pseudomonadati; phylum Pseudomonadota; class Alphaproteobacteria; order Rhodobacterales; family Roseobacteraceae; genus Ruegeria; species Ruegeria sp. CJ6. The sequence goes on from NZ_JBQFQB010000002.1 coordinate 349,874, forward strand.
CAGCCGCGATACCGATCTTGACCTCTTCGGCACTGGCGACACCAACTGAAAGGATGGCGGCGGCAACTCCGGACGCAAGCAGTTTCTTAAGGTTCATTTTGTTACTCCCTTTTGGTTCATTAGTTTGTTTTGACTGGATCAGGCGACCGAGCTGAGGAACTGCTTCAACCGCTCTGATTTTGGATTACCGAAGACCTCGGCAGGTGGCCCCTGCTCTTCAATGCGGCCTTCGAAAAGATAGACAACGTGGCTGGCAACTTCTCGCGCAAATTTCATTTCATGGGTGACGAGCAACATGGTGCGTCCTTCACCAGCGAGATCACGGATCACGTTCAAAACTTCGCCGACCAACTCGGGGTCCAGCGCCGATGTGGGCTCATCGAAAAGCATCACCGAAGGATCTACGGCAAGCGCACGGGCAATGGCGGCGCGTTGTTGCTGACCGCCAGATAGATAGGCCGGAAAGGTGTCGGCCTTGTCACCAAGCCCTACCCTTTTCAACAGGTCGTGCGCCCGCGAGATAGCCTCTGCCTTTGGCACCTTGAGGACATGTATCGGCACTTCGATCACGTTCTCCAAAAGCGTGCGATGAGTCCACAGATTGAACTGCTGAAAAACCATTGCCAGCCGCGTTCGGATACGCTCGATCTGGCGGCGGTTCGCGGGACTGCCATCGGCGTGCATTTCAACCAATTCACCGCCAATGGTGATTTTTCCCGAACTCGGCGTTTCCAAGAAGTTGATGCAGCGCAGCATGGTGGATTTGCCCGAGCCTGACCCCCCGATGATTGCGACAACGTCCCCCTTGTTGGCAGTCAGGGAGACACCCTTCAGGACCTCTAGCGCACCAAAGGATTTGTGCAGGTCCTCAATCTTTATCGCCTCAATGGACGCAGTGGCTTCGGGTGTGGGTGATGCTGCTTCGGCTGTGTCCATATCCAACAATCTTCTGATTTCAGCTTGCAGTAAGCCTCGAATCTCGCAATTATGCAAGTGTATAATAACTCCATGCCATGGATGACACTGACGTGCAGGACGACAGCCGCAAATTTAAACGTGAGTCTGCTGAGTTTCGGCGCGAGGCGCTGATATTGGCGACTTTGGACCTGATCGCCGAGATGGGCGTCCACGGTGCCACGGTGCGTGATATTGCAGCCCGCGCGAACGTGACCCAAGGGTTGATCCGTCATTATTTCTCTTCAAAGGAAGAGTTGGTTCAAGCGGCGTATGAGCACCACATGAATACGCTAACCGATCAGACAGCAGCTTCGTCAGGAATGGGAAGCGCGGTATCTCAGTTGACCAACTTCGTTGACGCGTCGCTGCGACCACCAATCGTTGATCCAAGCGCCGTGGCGTTGTGGGCCAGCTTTCTGAACAAGGTGCAACATGATTCAAAAATGCAGCGCATTCACCAGCAGACCTATAACTATTTCCGGGGTCACCTCGAGGAGCTGATCGTCGCCGCATTGCTGGAAACCGGACGTTCAGTTGCTGCAACGGAGGCAACGCAACTGGCCATTGCTTGCAACGCGGTAATCGACGGCCTTTGGCTGGAAGGCGGTGCGCTTCCGGACGCGTTTTCCGAAGGGCAACTGGCGCGGATCGGCTTGGACTCCGTGAGCGCCATCCTGGGGATACCATTAAACAAAGAGGCGGAGCAGCCATGAAGACAACATCTGTGACTGAGCGTTTAGCGGGGTTGGGTGGTGCCAAATGGGGTGTACACCTGAAAGCACGTGACCTTATCAAAGCCGGAGTGGATATCGTCGAAATGACGATTGGAGAACCGGATGTGCCCGTGCCCACCGTATTGGTAGAAGCCACCGTAACCTCCTTGCGGGCACAACGGACAGGGTATTCCAACGGGCGCGGTGAAGCCGGACTGCTTGACGCGCTTGCTGCTCGCTATTCAGCCTCTCGTGGGCGGCCCTTCGGACCCGAGAACTTTTTGTGCTTTCCCGGGACGCAAACCGCCCTTTTTGCAGTGATGTCCGGGATTGCAGAGGCCGGAGACGAAGTTTTGGTTGGTGATCCGATGTACGCGACATACGAAGGAGTCGTGCGTGCATCCGGGGCGGATATGGTGCCTGTGCCGCTTCGGCCAGAGCACGGGTTTCGCATGCAAGCCGAAGATATTGCCGCACGCATCACTCCACGCAGCCGCGCCATTCTTCTGACAACGCCACACAACCCGACAGGTGCAATTCTGACTACCACGGAAATTGCCGAAATCGGGCAGCTCGCCATGGCGCACGATTTATGGATCATCTCGGACGAGGTCTATGAAGAACTGATCTTTGACGAGGCCGAATTTGCTTCACCATTGGCAGACCCGAAACTGGCGGATCGTGTCATAGGTGTATCATCCATCTCGAAATCACATGCTGCCCCAGGGTTTCGTAGCGGTTGGTGTGTCGGACCAGCAGCGTTTTGTGAAGCGCTGCTGCCGTATTCCGAAACAATGCTCTTTGGCAATCAGCCCTTCATCGCGGACATGACCGAAAAGGCAATCCGCGACGGGTCCGAGGTTGCGCCCGGCATGGCCGCTCGTTTCTCTCGCCGCGCCACCCTGCTGGCTGATCGTCTTGAAGCAGAAACGGATCTGACGGTTCATCGCCCAGAGGCGGGAATGTTCGCCCTCATCAACGTTTCTGCCACCGGGTTTGATGGTGAAGCTTATGCGTGGGATCTGTTACAGGCCGGGGTGGCTGTCATGCCAGGGTCCGCCTTTGGCGACGGTCTGAAAGACTGGGTCCGGGTCGCGCTGACGATTAGTGACGCCGATTTTGCCACAGCGGTTTCTCGCATCATTGATCACGCCAACAGCAAATCACGCGAGGTTGCATGAGCGGAATGACAATCGGCGAAGCTTTGGTTGCCAAGCTTCGCCAAAGAGATGTGACCTGCGTCTTCGGAATTCCGGGCGTTCACACGGTCGAACTTTACCGCGGTCTTGCGGCTTCGGGCATTCGTCATATCACGCCTAGGCATGAACAGGGTGCTGGTTTCATGGCTGATGGCTACGCGCGTGTTTCGGGGAAACCGGGTGTGACCTTTGTGATCACCGGCCCCGGATTGACCAACACCTTGACACCGATGGCGCAGGCGCGCGCTGATTCAATTCCGATGTTGGTGGTCTCTGGTGTCAATAAGACCACTTCACTTGGCAAGGGCTTGGGACATCTGCATGAATTGCCAGACCAACTGGGGCTGGCCAGAACAGTTGCGTTGGTGTCAGAACAAGTTCCCGACACCAACGCTCTGGACCCGGTCTTGGACCGCGTTTTTCACGACCTGACGAACGGTCGCCCAGGGCCGGTGCATATAGAGGTCCCGTTGGATGTAGCAGCAGAAAAATATCAAAAATCACCAGTCGAGACGCTCGATCCAGCACCCCCGGTCAATCCAGACTTTATCTCACAAGCGGCTAGGCAACTGGCTGAAGCAGATAGAGTTGTCATTCTGGCGGGTGGCGGCGCGAAACAAGCTGAAACCGATTTACAGACATTGGCTGAAACTCTCGATGCCCCCGTCGTGCAAACCGTCAACGCACGGGGCCTGATGCACGGACATCCACTGACCGTTCCGGCCAGCCCCAGCCTCAAAGCAGTACGCGAGCTGATAGAAAGCGCTGATTGCGTTCTGGCTTTGGGAACCGAATTGGGGCCAACCGACTATGACATGTACGCCACCGAGCAAATAGCAGGAAGGTCAGGCCTGATCCGGGTGGATCGCTGCAGCGATCAACTGGCGCGACATGAGGCAGCGCTTACCATTCAAGGTGACGTTAATTTGGTTGTACCGGCGCTGTTTGGGGCATTGTCCAATGAGGCCAAGCAAGACGACGGTGCCGAGCGCGCCAGCAAAACACGCCGCGCCGCCTGGGAGGAAATAGGTCCGGACTATCGCCATCAGGTCGAAATCCTGAACGCCATTCGCTCGGCAGTTCCGAATGCATTGATGGTCGGAGACTCTACCCAACCAATTTATGCCGGCAATCTTTTCTATGACCACGACCGGGCCGGGGGTTGGTTCAACGCTGCAACGGGATATGGCGCGCTCGGCTACGGGATACCCGCTGCCATCGGCGCGTCGATCGCCGATCCGACTGCAAGGGCGATCTGCATTGTCGGCGATGGAGGTGCCCAGTTTTCATTGCCTGAAATCATGGCCGCAGCAGATGAAAACCTGCCGGTCACCTTCGTGATCTGGAACAATCATGGATACCAGGAAATTGCCGCGTCGATGCGGGATGTGGGTGTGACCGTCATAGGTTGCGATCCTTCGCCCCCGAATTTTTCTGCATCAGCCAAGTCTTTTGGCATTCCATTCACCAAGGTTCCGGCCGAACCACAGGCTGTCGCGCAGGCGTTGCGCGAAACTGTCGCTTTAGATGGGCCAGCAATGATCGAAGTCATCGCTCCGAAATGTGAACCTCAGAAAGATTGAAACATGTCAGACCCGACCTTTGAGTTCTCCCGCGCCATCACCCGCCGCCCGGCTGCGACCATTGCCGGCGGTTTGCGTGCAAAGGATATTGGAAACCCCGATTTCGAAGGAATGATGGCGGCACATAAGGCTTATGTGGCTGCACTGAAAAGCACCGGGGCTGAAGTGATCGAACTTGATCCCCTTGACGCGTTCCCCGACGCACAGTTTGTCGAGGATACGGCCCTTTGCCTGCCGCAAGGCGCTGTGCTGATGCGACCAGGCGCACCATCGCGGATGGGTGAGGTGGCAGAAATGGCGCCAAATCTTCGCGCTTGCTACGAGACGGTTCTGGAAATCAACGGCCCCGGCCATATCGAGGCCGGAGATATTCTTGTAACTGGCCGCGAAATTTTGGTGGGCAGATCAGACCGCACGGACGCTGAGGGTGTCGCCGAGCTGGCTAAAATCACTTCCGCGTGGGGCCACAAACTGCGCGAGGTGTTTACACCGGAAGGCGTTTTACACTTCAAGACAGATTGTTCACTGATGGATGCTGAAACAATCCTGTCTACCCGAAGACTTGATGCATCAGGCTGCTTTGAGGGCTACCGAGTGCTTCATGTTGCTGATGGGGAAGAAGCTGCTGCCAACGCGATCCGCTTCAACAATCTGGTGCTGATGGCTGCTGGCTTCTCACGCACAGCGGACATGTTGGATCGTGAAGGGTTTGAGATCGTAGAAATTGACAACACCGATTGCGCCAAGCTGGATGGCGGCATGTCATGTCTCTCGCTAAGATTTTGAAGGGTTATTCGTCAACTTTTGGTTATCGGCGGTCATATAGTTGGCGAATGAATATCAAGCCGCACGCTATCTGCGACAGCCGGGGCCGTTCTATGAATCTGTTCATCGCGGCAGGACAAGTCAGCTATGCATATCCGCATCTATGATGGCGCGGATCCGTTGCAAATCCTCAAGTTCGATGCCGGTGATCTCGTCATAAAGGTCGCGAAACTCGGGCTCATCCATCAAAAACTCAATCTTAGCCTGGTGCCAGGCAACAGCTTTTTCGTGTAGCTGCGCAATCTGGGGAATGGCTAGCAACGCTTCCATCGCCACTGACAATCTGGCCAGGTTGCGTTGGATAGTGACGTCCTGATACTGGTTCCAATCCATCCGTATCCAATAGTTGCGCCCGACAGTGCGATCCACATGCAGGGCCCGTCCGCGTTGGCGCTTGACCAAGAAAGACTGCGCAGATCTTAGTGCGTAGTGGTTTAGCTGGACCAGTTCATAACCGATGGTCTTGATATCGGATCTCCAGCCATTCTTTGCCACTTTGTGCGTGATATCCTGACCCGATCCATTGACCCATAGCACCTGTCCGGCTTTTGCTTCTTTAAGCTTATTGGGCCGGTGACAGCTTAGTTTACGATAGGCACGAATATTCCTGGTGGCGGTCTTGAAGCCCCAAGCGGTATGCGGTTTGGGCAGATATGACGCAGCGCATCGGTCAAATTGCGCCAGGACCGACCTGTCTTCGTAGGTCTTTATCCCGGCCGACCCAAATTGCCGCCAGGTCATGGCAATATTGCTGACCCCCTCGGGCAGGCGCTTATAAAGTTCCGGCAGTGTCCCGTTACCAAAGCGGATGTTGATAAACTCATCCACATCAATATGAATAACCCAATCAGCACGTTTGACCACCTTGAGCTTTGCAGACTGGTTCAGAGCCCACTGTTGCGGGGAATTGCCCTTCCATTTGTTGTTGTCGACATGCGTGACCAGACCGGTTTTGGCCAGCGCATCCAGCATCAGATCCGTGCCATCCTCGCAGCCATTGGTATAGATAACAAAGTGATGCACACCGATCGATTGATGGTATGCAATCCATTCCAATAGGAAAGGGCCTTCGTTTTTCATGCAACCGATCAGCACCGTGCCGCTGGTACCCTCTGGCGGCCTGAGGTCCACCGGCACCGTGTCACCCATGGGTCGACTTTCGTCAAAACTTGTCAGGTCATTGCGCGGCAAAAAGCGACGGGCAAATGGCAGCACTTCTTTTGGAGTGGATTCTTCTTTTGCAGAGGAGGCCAGGGTAGAGAATACAGGAGGCTGCGCAGTCAGATCATCTGGCCATTCAATCCGGTTAACTATCGCATCGGCACCAAATTGTGTGGCCCAAATTCTGGCGCGATCAGATCCTGAATCAAGATCAGTCAAAATCAGGATGTCGGCCGCCAATTGCCCCAAAACTTCGTGGACTCGACCAACAGAGACTTCCGTGGTGAGGTTTTCTGCTAGCCCTGGCATGGCCAAAAGCATGAACCGCGGTCGCTCATTAGCAATCGCACTGGCGAGTGCGGGCAAAAAATCGGGCGGCTCGGCCTTTGCACGTCTTCGCCATGTAATCTGCGCAAACGTAACCAGTTGCTGCTGCAAATCCGCATTATCGATACTCAAAACAGACGCAACCCCATTGGCTTGGTGCGCCTGATCCCGAGCTGTGTCGCGTATATCCAGGATTAGCTGCATTAGTCAGCGGGCTCTTGATGGATGGGAACCAGCTGGTCGCCAAGGGCTTGTTCCAGTTTTCGGATGGTTCGCCGCCGCTGCCGCCAGAACATTTCTTCCCAGGCCAGATCAGGTGAGACAAATCCTGCATCGGCAAGCATTTTATGCAATCTGGACATGTCAAGCTCTCCAAGTGAATGGCGGTTGGGGCGACCGCGCGAAGCCAATACCCAATCAGTGCGAATGGCATTGGCGACTAAAGGCTCTTGCCCGCAAAAGGCCGCTAGCTGAGCCGAGATATTGTGATGCACCGAAGAAGTGCGGCGCGGGATCATTGCAACCTGCTGATCTGGACGGCCTACCAGAGCAAAAAGATGCAGTGCCGACCCGTCTAGTGCAACGATCTGACGGGCGGCTTTGTAACGCGCGATCTGCTTTTCCATCGGGTGTTGTTCCGGATAGAAAATCTCGTAACCGTTCTGGCGCAAATTCTCTTCGAGAAACTCTTCTCCGATAACGCCACCCCGCCGTATTCCAAGACCCGCGCGCGAGATATAAAGCCGCTCCGGCCCATCAGGGGGAACGTCGGCGCCAAAATTTTGATGAATCAAGGCACGATATTCAGGCGTTCCCGCCACAATCGGGCCCAGCCCAAACCCCTGACCGGGCACCTGCAGATGTTCTACCTGAGTTGGCTCGGTCACCACTTTGATTGGCAGATCAATACCCAGAAGCGCAAAAAAATTATGCTGCATAGGGCGTGTTTCACCCCCATTGGCGGGTCGCTTGGGGGTAAAGAGGACCCCATCAATATCCTTCGCGATTGCCGGCAGCGGCCAAAGACGTGCGGTGCTTTCAGCAAGGAAATGACCAAAGTGTACCCATAACAGCCCGGCATAAAGCCAGCGACCCGACAATTGCGGCAAAGGGCCTGTTGGCGATACCGGTTGGGTGGTCATGGCACGCTTTCCCCGCCAAAGCGCCCCATGCGCGCAATATTCCCGGTCTTCAGTCAGAACACCGGCTTCCTGCACCGTATCGGAGACTGCGGGCGGAACCACAATAGCCCGCTCAAGTGCAACAAGTTCACGTGACCATCCTTGATCAGGCTGAGGAGGTTGGTTCAGATCATTATCGTTAAGCGTAGACATCTTTGTTCACACCCGGTCAGAGCGACCGGGTCGACAAAGACATGCTTTTAGTCGGTCTTCTGGTGTTAAAGGCCGGGATAGATGATCGGCGAATATCCTTGTGATCTGTAGCCAGCTTCTTTGACATTCGCCTATCCCATAAACTGGACCCCAGATTAATCCAAGATCTGTGTTCGGGCTTCATAACATTCGGCCTTATTCACCCCAGTATTCTGATATGGCCGTACCTGCGCCGCTGCAAGTAATCGTAGTGAAATTTCTACGCCAGAAAAAGTAAAGGCTCTATCCGTAGGAAGACAATCGAATATGTTGACAGTGTCGCAGTTTATCATCCTTGCCTGAAGCGACCGCCATTACTTTGATTGCCAAGTTGTTGCACGTTGTACTCAATACAGTGGCCGGTTGGGGAACTGTCTGCCGAACAACTTGGCACTACGGTGTTAGCAGATGACGCCTAGTGTTTTTGATTCCGATCGTCCGAAACTTGGACACATACTGGCGCTTCTGACTTGCCCGGACATTTTAATCTTGGTCAACAGACTTCAGCACATCCTGTGGCATCGCCTTAGAAGGATCGATGTCATGTTTCTTGCATAGCTTGGCGACCTGGCTGTTGGGATGCGGCAAAGGAAACCCACCGTCCATATTGTATTTCTTGCGCATGCTTGAGCCGCCAATGTGATGAACCCCCAACGCGTTTTCATCGAGCGATATGCGGGAAAACCGCGGCCGGAAATAATTCAAGCGCATGGCCGTAGGTTCTTGGGAATAGAATGACTCGGGTGGCAGGGCGTGTTTAACTTCACCGTTTTTGCCCAGAAAATACGAGATAGCCTGAGGCCCGAACGTATAAAATGGCAGCTGCGACAGGTTTTCCAACGGTACCGAGAAAGAGCCGTCTTCATTGGACTTGCCGATGGAAACATCAATATTTTTTTTCCACGGCCAGTCATTGGGGATCACGATCTCAGACCCGTTCATAAAGTCATGCATACCCTGCAATGTTGGAGAACTGTGCGGCAGCCGGAGAGCCGCATTGTTAAAATAGCGTTTCTCTTTTGCGAAAATATACGGAATGTCGGGGATCGGCTGCATACACAACATATCGCAATCCATCCAGATTTCGTCGGATTCCCGAAGCATGTTGATCCTGAAAAAATCCGACAACGGGGCATAAGCGCTGTTTCGCTTTTCGTTTCGCCATATTTTCAGGTGGTCAGGCAAGAAAATACGTGCATCCGCATTTTCAACGCCCGGTGGTGTATTCGTGATTTCATTCAAAGAGTACAACTTGACCTTATGGCCGTGATCCACAAAGCTTTTGAGGCAGAGTTGCTCGAAAAAAGTCAGACTGGATCCATGCCAAAACGATGAAATTACTGGAGAAATATCCATGCTGGATCGATGCCCGTTATGTTTTTCACTTGCTCCGCATTAGCATGGCTCCGGTATTCGATCCACTGGTTTAATGATCCCGATACAACCGCAATTGTGATGGTGACCCAACCGTCCAATATGAACTGTCTGTAGCGCAGGTCCGTTAGTCAGAATTCTCGCACCTTTGTGTTTCGCGAAAAAGAACGAGCGGTAACGATCAAACTATAGGGGCTCGCAATAAGCAGTAATTGTTTGGTTACCTCAACTTTGGTCCAGTTTTCTCAGTCCTCCCCGACAAAGGTCGTAAGATCACCCAAACTGTCTTAAATCGGATCGTCCAATAAGACCTCAGGATGCTCTTGCTTAAGGCGGAAAATTCACCGATCAAGGTTGCCACAAATCCAGACTTACTGGGCAATAGAGGAAGCCGGTGACTCTAAAGACGTGCAATCAGCGATTTTGGCCCTTCCCAAACACAGGACTCCTTTGAAGATGGCCACCTGGGGTGTCGTTACCATGGTCAAAGAGCCGCCAGAGCTGGTGGCTATATTTGCTTCCTATTATGCGTCACTCGGCGCGCAAGAGATCTTTATCTTTCTGGATGGTGATGATCCGAAAGCGCGGCAACTTCTGGCTCAGATACCGAACTGTCGCGTTGAAGTGATGGATGACACGTTTTTTCGAAGAAACTGGGACTGTGCTTATCCAGAAAACAGTTTCAGACGCCAAAGGCTGATAGCGACAAAAGCCTATCGAGAAGCAAAAGTCGATTGGATGCTTTTCCTCGATGCGGACGAGTATCTGCAAGCCGATGATTTTGCACAAGAGCTTGCTGACCTGCCCTCGGATGTTGATACGATTTCAATTCCTAATGGCGAGCGTGTGTTTTCAACCGAGGACACCACACCCGGACTTTTTGGTGGTCTTATGCTGAAGCCTAAGCACACCCGCGGCTATGTCGCCCGAAGCTTATTCGGAGAAGAACGACTCAAATACAGCGACAGAGGATTTTGTGCGCATCGTTTCGGAAAAAGCGCCACCCGAACGGGGAAGAACATCAAGTTAGGTGTTCATGCGCCACAGCGGTGGAGAGGCAACATCAAGCGACATGTTTCTCAACAATCGGTCATTTGTCACTTTGACGGACTGACCGAAATTCACTGGATGCTCAAATTGCTGAGATATCATGATATGGGAACATATGAATCACCTAAGGGCAGCAACGATTTCCGCTATGAACAGGTCCAATTCCTGAAAAATTCATCTTCTATGAATGCTGTTCAAGAGCTTCATGACATTATCCGAAAATACGACAAGGACACCGAAGAAAGACTGAGGGGTCATGGTCTTCTCGATGATGTGCAGGTCCGCCCTTTCCGGGGTTTGGATACTTATTATCCTGAACACGAGTTTGACTTGTCGGTTGAGTGGTTCAACGAGGTTCTGAAGACGAATATGTCGGACCTCTATGCGAGATTACCGACATGATGTTTGATGCAAATAGTCTGACCTTATGCAAAACATGCTCTACCGGCCGCTCATCCTTGGAATGGAGCAAGAATGACCGAAACGAACCCTGATGTTGCGATCCAGTACCGTGGATTGAAGATACCTTCATCGCCATTTCTGGACGAAACGATCATGAATCTGATCGAGCAGGACAATTATGAAAGCTGGGAAATGGATGGCGCTTTGAGCGTCGTTCAACCTGAGGATCGTATTCTGGAAATGGGCGCCGGGCTGGGTATCGTGAGTGGTGTTGTCGCGCTCGAGAACAAACCAGAGGCTATTCTCAGTTTTGAAGCCAATCCAAATCTAATTCCACACATCCGTCGTTTACATGCCCTAAATGGGCTTTCAGACCGGATCGAAGTCCGGAATGCGATTCTAAGCGCCAATCCAAAGGATCCCGACTCAATTCCGTTTCATATTGACGCTTCATATCTAGGGTCTTCAGTTTTTGATAATGCTGGTGAATCAACAACATCAGTGCGCGTGGCTAAAGCGGACTTCGAAGCTGTGAAACGAGAGTTCGCTCCGACGGTTCTTGTGATGGATATTGAGGGGGCGGAACTGGATTTCTTGAGGAATGCGGACCTGTCGGGCATTCGAGCCATTGTTATTGAATTCCATCGCCTCATTTATGGGCACAAAGGTGTTCGGGCCTGTAAAAGGATTCTTTCTAACGCAGGTTTTCTACGGCTGGACGATTTGTCTTGGAGGGTCGTTTGGACCTGCACGCGAAATCTTGGCTGAACCCTCTTCATTGCGATGGGCATTTTTCGGGTTAGGTGAATTGGCCAAGGCAGTTGAGCGCCCTGACATGAGACTATCGGCCGGCTTGTGACCTGAATTTGCCCATCGCAATTCACGCGCTGCAACTATCTGCATCTATGAGCAGTAACTTGTGACAGAATCTCAAAAAACTGTTTCTGTCTTCGATCTCGGATCGCGGGGCTGATGAAATGACCACGGTGTCGGCGCTGTATGTCCCCGTCTTATTGTGTCGTTTTCCGGTCATAGCATCTGGAAACACCACGATTTTGCGACACCAGCAACACCCCGAGTTAATCGAAATACTCAAGGGGAGGTCGCAACCACCAAACTGCGCGCAACAAATTTGTTGACGAGACCTGATCTCATCAATAATCGGTAACCATCTGTTGGGGTGCCCCTCGGGGCTGAGATGCTGACTTGCAAACCCATTGAACCTGACCCGGTTAGGACCGGCGGAGGAAACAGGCATAACGGGCGCCCCGTGTCACAACTCGTGTCACTACGCAGGCTCTGGGTCTTTCCACGCACATCCTGACCATGACAACGAAGGATGTGCCATGGTTGCGACTGCATTGACGATTGCCGGTTCCGACAGCGGAGGCGGCGCGGGCATTCAGGCGGATCTCAAATCATTCGGCGCGATGGGCGTGTACGGTTGCAGCGTACTCACCGCGATCACAGCGCAGAATACCTGTGACGTGACCGCAGTACATCCGGTACCCGACAATGTGGTCGCCGCTCAGATCAAGGCGGTCCTGGACGACATCCGCATAGACGCCATCAAGATCGGAATGCTGGGTACGCCATTATTGGTCGAAACAGTGGCCCGTGCATTGGAAGGTTTTTCCGGACCTGTCGTCCTCGACCCCGTCATGGTGGCGAAATCCGGGGTCGCCCTGCTTGAAGATCAAGCGATTGCCGCGCTGAAGCAGTATCTTCTGCCGCGCGCTGACCTGCTGACACCAAACCTGCCCGAGGCGGACAAGCTGCTGGGACAAACCCATAAGGGCGACAGTGCCGGACTGGTTGCGCCGTTGCTGGCGCTAGGTCCTAAGGCAGTTCTGATCAAGGGCGGCCATGCCGATGGCATTGATTGCCTTGATGTGCTGGCAAAGTCAGGGTTCGTTGTCACGCTGGGGGCACCGCGGATCGCGACCCGCAACACGCATGGTACTGGCTGCAGTTATTCCGCAGCAATTGCGGGCTGCCTTGCGCGGGGCATGGATCTTGAGACTGCGGTGCGGCGGGCGCATGGCTGGTTGCACGCCGCAATAAAACGTGCCGACGGGTTGGAGATTGGACAAGGCCACGGCCCGGTGCATCATTTTCACGAGATGTGGGCATGAGCGCTGTCACCATACTGGGTGCAGGGGTTGCCGGGCTTTGCGTTGCAGCCGAGCTGGTGTCACGCGGTGTTTCCGTACGGATGATCGACCCGGCAGGTCCCGTGAATACGCATTCCTGCAGCTGGTGGGCCGGGGGCATGTTGTCGCCGGAATGCGAGGGCGCAGTCGCCGAACAGCCCGTTGTGGAACACGGGCGTAAAGCAGCGGATTGGTGGCAAAAGCAGGGGGCGCAGTTCGGTCTGGATGTGACCCGGAACGGTACCATGGTTGTCGCTCTGGGCCGGGATCAGAGCGAGCTGACGACGTTTGCACGGCGCGCCGAAGGCGTGGAATGGCTGGACCGCGAGGGCATCGCGCTCCACGAGCCGCATCTGGCCGAGCAATTCGGCAAGGTGTTGTTCATCGCGAGTGAAGCGCATCTCAATCCCCGCCCGATGTTGACCGGGTTGCATGCACACCTGGTGGCTTCGGGCGTTGAGTTTCTGACTGCAGGCGAAACGCTGGGTCAGGTCATCGACTGCCGTGGTCTGGCCGCGCAGGATCGGCTGAGCGATTTGCGCGGGGTAAAGGGTGAGATGCTCATCGTGCGCTGCCCGGATGTTTCGCTATCGCGTCCCGTGCGGCTGCTGCATCCTCGTTTCCCGCTCTACATCGTACCGCGCGGCGATGGCGTATTCATGTTGGGCGCAACCCAGATCGAAAGTGGGCAGCGCACCCGCGCAAGCCTGCGATCCGTGATGGAACTAATGAATGCGGCCTACGCGTTGCATCCAGCCTTTGGTGAAGCCGAGCTGCTGGAAATCGGAGTCGATGCCCGCCCGGCCTTTGCGGACAATCAGCCACGCATCCGCCATTTCGACGATCGCATCATGGTGAACGGGCTGTACCGCCATGGCTATCTGCTTGCTCCGGCGTTGGCAGGGATGGTGGCAGATCTGGTGACCTGCGGCACGCAGCCCGCGCTTTGGTACGAGAACTGCCAAAACACGAAAATCGCACACAAAACACCGGGGAGAACCACATGAAACTGATGGTGAATGGTGAGGCCGTCGAGGCCAAAGGCCCCAGCCTTGCCGATCTTCTGGTCGAACTAGGCAAAGGCAATGACAAACTGGCCACGGCGGTGAACGAGGTGTTCGTTCCGGCATCAACACGTGCGGCGCAAATGCTTTCCGATGGGGACCGGATCGAGCTGGTTTCGCCGCGGCAGGGGGGCTGACATGCCGGAATTCTACGGCAAGGAAATAGCGTCGCGCCTGATGTTGGGCACCGCGCAGTATCCGTCGCCCGCAGTGCTCGCCGATGCGTTTCGACGTTCGGGCGCAGGCATTGCCACGGTGTCGCTGCGTCGCGAGGCGGGTGGTGAAAGGGCCGGGCAGGATTTCTGGTCTCTGATCCGTGATTTGGGTGTCGAGGTGTTGCCCAATACCGCCGGGTGCTACTCAGTACGCGAAGCGGTCACTACGGCGCAGATGGCGCGCGAACTTTTCGAGACCAACTGGATCAAGCTTGAGGTGATCGGCCATGCCGACACTCTGCAGCCCGACCCGTTCGGCCTTGTGGAGGCGGCGCGCATCCTTGCCGACGATGGGTTCGACGTCTTCCCCTATTGCACCGAAGATCTGGTGCTGTGCGAGAAACTGATCGAGGCAGGCTGCCGGGTACTGATGCCCTGGGGTGCGCCGATCGGCACCGGATTGGGGCTGAATAATCTCTACGGCCTGCGCTCGGTCCGGGCTCATTTCCCCGAGGTGCCTCTGGTGGTCGATGCAGGGCTGGGTCTGCCATCACAGGCGGCACAGGCCATGGAAATCGGCTACGACGCGGTGCTGCTGAACACGGCGGTCGCTAAGGCTGGTGATCCGGCGGCGATGGCCGAAGCGTTTGCGCGCGCGATCGAAGCCGGGGCCTTGGCCTTCGTTGCCGACGCGATGGAACCGCGCGACATGGCCGCGCCTTCTACCCCTGTTTTCGGAAAGGCCATGCTGTGACGCTGCCGTCGTTCTACCCGATATTCGATGACGTTTCATGGCTGCGCCGAATGCTGCCGCTCGGCGTGCGGTTGGTGCAACTGCGCATTAAGGAACAGCCCCTGGATGCGGTGCGCGCGCAATTGGCGGAGGCGCGGGAATTGTGCCGCGACCACGGCGCGGCTCTGGTCGTCAATGACTATTGGCAAATGGCGATTGAGCTTGGCTGCGACTGGGTGCATCTGGGGCAGGAAGATCTGGACACCGCTGATGTTGACGCGATCCGGGCCGCCGGGTTGAAACTTGGCGTCTCAACCCATGACGAAGCAGAGCTTAAGCGTGCGCTGGCTTTGCAGCCGGACTATGTGGCGCTTGGGCCGGTGTATCCGACCATCCTCAAGAAGATGAAGTGGCACCAGCAGGGTGTCGAAAAGCTGACCGACTGGAAGGCGCGGATCGGACCTATTCCGCTTGTGGCGATAGGTGGCATGTCGGTCGAGCGCGCGCCGGGTGCTTTCGCCGCCGGGGCCGACATCGTGTCCGCCGTGACCGACATCACCTTGAAGGACGACCCAGAGGCCCGTGTACGCGAATGGCTAAGGATCTGCCCATGAGCCGCTATGCACGCCAGATTGCTGTACTTGGCTTTGGCGCGTCGGGGCAGGAAAACCTGCGCACCGCGCATGTACTGGTGATTGGCGCAGGAGGGCTTGCCGCACCAGTGCTGCAATATCTGGTCGGGGCCGGTGTGGGACGTATCCGTTTGGTTGATGCTGACAAGATCAGCCTGTCGAACCTGCACCGCCAAACGCTGTTCCGTGAACGCGACATAGGGCAATCCAAAGTGCAGGTGGCAGCACGCGAAATGGTGGCGCTGAATGATGAGGTGCGGATCGAACCGGTCGAAACCCGCTTTGATCCGGCCAATGCCTCGCAACTTTGTCAGGGCATCAATCTGGTGCTGGATTGTGCCGACAGTTTTGCCGCCAGCTATGTGGCCTCGGATGTTTGCCTTGATGCCGATTTGCCGCTGATCAGCGCCAGCGTGGTGGGCTCGGAGGGCTATGTCGGAGGCTTCTGCCACAAGGCTCCGGGTCTGCGCGCACTGTTCCCGGATCTGCCTGCAAGGCTGGGTTCCTGCGACGCCGATGGCGTGCTTGGCCCGACGGTGGGTATGATCGGCAGTCTGCAAGCGCAGATCGCGGTTGCGGTGCTGAGCGGGGACCTTACGCCAATGGGGCGTCTGGTGACCTATGAGGCCACCAGCATGCGCTTTGGCGGTTTTCGCTTTGACGGCGCGCCGGATCCCGCACCAGAGCCGGACTTCATAGCGCAAGAGATGCTTCGGGCCGACGATCTGGTAATCGACCTACGCGCCGCAGATGAAACTGGCCCGGAGCTGGCCGGGGCTCAGCGCCTCAGTGTCGATGAAATCGATCCGCGTGACCCCCTTTTGCAAAACAACAGACGCCTCATCCTTGCCTGCCGTTCCGGTCTTCGGGCCTGGCAGGCGGCGATGCGGATTTCCACGAAAAACGGGCCCGAAATCAAACTTCTGGCCCTAGGTGACAACAACTGAAACGAGGAAACCGAATTGAAACATTTTCTGACCGTAGCGGCGATGCTGATGGCTACACCGGCGCTGGCACAAGACAAGATGACTCTGCTGCTGGATTGGTTCGTGAACCCTGATCACGGTCCGATCATCGTGGCGCAGCAAAAGGGTTATTTCGCAGACCAGAATCTTGAGGTCGAGATTGTGCCGCCTGCTGATCCCTCGGCCCCACCGAAACTGGTGGCCGCTGGGCAGGGTGACATCGCCGTGAGCTACCAACCAAACCAGCACCTACAGGTAGCCGAAGGTCTGCCGCTGATGCGCGTAGGTACACTTGTGGCGACACCGCTCAGCTGTCTTCTGACACTAAAGGACGGCCCGATTCAAGAGATCAGCCAGCTAAAGGGCGGCAAGATCGGGTTCTCAGTTGCCGGCGTAGAAGAAGCGGTGCTGAGTGCCATGCTGGGCAAGCACGGTGTCGCGCTGGACGAGATCGAAATGATCAACGTCAACTTCTCGCTCAGCCCGTCGGTCATGTCCGGACAGGTCGATGCGGTGATCGGTGCCTATCGCAATTTTGAGCTGAACCAGATGGAAATCGAAGGCGTCGAAGGCCGATGCTTCTATGTCGAAGAAGAAGGCGTGCCGACATATGACGAGTTGATTTACGTCGCCAACCCCGAGCTGATGGACACGGACAAGGTGCGCCGCTTCCTGCGCGCCACCGAGCTGGCCACGCAATACATCGTCAACAACCCGGATGAAAGCTGGGAGGTTTTCAAAAGCTACGCGGAAGAGCTGGACGACGAGCTGAATGCAAAGGCTTGGGTCGACACCCTACCCCGCTTTGCCTTGCGTCCTGAGGCGCTGGACGAAGGCCGCTACATCCGCTTCGAGGAATTTCTGGCCAAAAGCGGCTTGGTCGAGGGCACCCGCCCGGTATCGAAAATCGCGGTCGATCTGGGGGCACAATGAACTACGGTACCTCATTTGAGGCGTGGCGAGCGGCGGCCGGGGAAACCTGGCCTGCCTATACCCGCCACGCATTCGTGCGGGGCATGGGTGATGGAACCCTCCCGCGCGCGGCGTTTTTGCACTATCTCAAACAGGACTACGTTTTTTTGATCCATTTCGCCCGCGCTTGGGCGCTAGTGGTGACCAAGGCCGAGTCCGTCGCGGATATGCGCCTCGCCGCGGGGACAGTGAATGCACTGATCAATGACGAGCTTGCCCTGCATATCGGCATCTGTGCCAAGGCTGGGATTTCCGAGGAAGAACTTATTGCAACGCAAGAGCGTCAGGCCAATCTTGCCTATACACGCTATGTACTGGATGCCGGGCATTCCGGGGATATGCTTGATCTTCTGGCCACACTGGCCCCCTGCGTCATGGGCTATGGTGAGATCGGGGCAGAGCTTTCGGCGACAAAGACCTCGGAAACCTATGCCGATTGGATCAACACTTATGGCGGGGAAGATTACCAACAGGTCTGCTGCGATGTTGGCGCGCTGATCGATGGCGTGGTAGCGCGGCGCATCGGGGATGACCCGCAAAACTGCCCACGTTGGGCAAATCTTTGCGACCGCTTCCACAAGGCGACCGAGCTTGAGGTCGGCTTTTGGGGCATGGCATCGCAGCCATGAGCCCGGCCCCCGCCCTATATCTGCGCGGATCACTGTCGATTGGCGACACATCCATCGCGCGCGGCATTGATCTGCGACTTGATGCAGGGCGGTGGACCTGTCTTCTGGGGGCCAGTGGTGTGGGCAAATCCACAGTGCTCAAGCTGCTGGCCGGAGTGGGAGACCATGTTTCTTTGGACGGTGAAATCTGGGCCTCGGACGGTGGCGCGCTGGCCGGGCGGGTGGCCCTAATGGCGCAGAGTGATTTGTTGCTGCCTTGGCTATCAGCGCTCGACAATGTGGCAATAGGGGCACGATTGCGCGGCGAGACGCTTGACCGGGATCGAGCCGAGCACGTGCTGGAGCAAGTTGGGCTAGGCGCGCATCTAGACAAGAAACCGGGAGAGCTCTCCGGTGGGCAGAGACAGCGCGTGGCCTTGGCCCGAACCCTGATGGAAGACCGCCCCATTGTGCTGCTGGACGAACCTTTTTCCGCCCTTGATGCCCTGACTCGGGTGCATATGCAGGACCTCACCGCACAGCTGCTGAAGGGACGTACGGTGCTGCTTATCACCCATGACCCGGCCGAAGTGGCGCGGCTGGGGCAGAACATCATGATCATGACGCGCGACGGGCTGCACCCGGTCGAAACTCCAATGGGCAGCATCCCGCGCCCTGTTGATGATCCGGGCGTGCTAGGCATCCAGGCCGCGCTGCTTCAACAACTCAGGACGGACAGATGAGCGCAAGCGAAACTCTCAGGGCGCTGAACCAGGACAACTGGACAGCGGCCACGACACATGACTTTACCAATGCGCTGGCTACCGGAACGCTCGATCACGGCAAAATGGCTGGCTATTTACAGCAGGATTACCTTTTCGTGGAAGGCTTCGTGCGTCTGCTGGCCTCAGCAGTGGCGCATGCACCCAACCTCGCCGATGCTGTGCCGGGCGCGCGCTTTCTGGGCCAGATCTGCGGGCCAGAGAACACGTACTTCCTGCGTGCATTAGACGCGCTGGACGTGCCCCAGGCAAGCGAAGCCGCACCCGAAACCCTGGCGTTTCAGGCCCTGATGGACGAAGCCCGCACATCCGGGCGCTACGAGCGGATGCTGGCGGTGTTGGTGGTCGCGGAATGGGTCTATCTGGATTGGGCCAGCCCGGTCGAAGCCCGCGCCGAAGATCTGCCGTTCTGGCTGGGGGAATGGATCACTCTGCACTCAGGCGACGGGTTCGAAAGTGTGGTCGCCTACCTACGTGGGCAATTGGACGCGATCTGGTCGACCCTTTCGGACCAGGCACAGGCCGAGGTCGCTGCAACCTTCGGCAAGGCCGTCGCCCTTGAGCGTGCCTTTTTCGATGCCGCATGGGCAGGCTTCCCGGTAGCCCGATGACAGGTTGGCGTGCGGGTATCGCCGCCACCGCAATGGCACTAGCGCTTTGGCAACTGGTGGTTTGGGCCACCGGCTTGCCGCGTTTTATCTTGCCCCCGCCAGCGCTGGTTTCCGAAACCATTTGGAACAGCCGCAACCTTCTGCTGGAGCATGGGCTGGTCACCGCGACCGAAGTGCTGATCGGGCTGGCCCTTGGCGCAGTGCTGGGCGGGCTGTCGGCCATCGGCCTTGCCGCCTCACCGCTAGCACGCGCGCTGGTGCGACCAATTTTGGTGTTTTCCCAGACCATCCCCGTCTTTGCCCTGGCACCGATTCTGACCCTGTGGCTTGGCTTCGGGCTCGAGGCCAAAATCGCCATGGCGCTGCTGATCATTTATTTCCCGGTTACTTCGTCTTTCTTTGATGCATTGATGCGCAGCAATCGCGACTGGCTGGATCTGGCTCGGGTCATGGGGGCGTCACCCGCCCGAGTAATGTTGCACATCCGTATTCCATCTGCTCTGCCCGGATTTGCCAGCGGCCTGCGTCTGGCTGCCGTCTATGCCCCGATCGGTGCCGTCATCGGTGAATGGGTCGGAGCGTCGCGTGGGCTGGGATATCTGATGTTGCTGGCCAATGGCCGTGCCAAAACCGATCTGATGTTCGCCGCGCTGATCGTGTTGGCGGTACTCACCATCATCCTGCACGCAACGGTCAACGCCCTGTGCAATCGGTACCTGGATCAGCGTGATCAGATATGAACAAAGTACTGACCATAAGTATACGCGAACGCGGAGATCGACTTTAATCGTGCCACTAGCTGTGATGAAAGAGCTCAAAGCTAGAGTACATTGATTTCCAGAGCGCCATGTTAAACAAAGCTAGTTGGTCGAGCGGCGAACACAGAGTGTGCCGCAGTCACTTGTCCAAGAGTCCTACCGTAAGGATCAACTTGAATTAAGCCGAACCAGAACACGTAGCGTCATGGTCTGAAGGTGGTTTATCATTGCCAGTGGCCACTACTTCCGCTGGTCAGGCCTCCGCAGCCAGAGAAGCCGAATGGTTTCCGTAATTTTTGCAACGCGGATCACATAGTGAACGCCCCACACACCAAAAGCCTGTTTGGTTGACAGATACTGATTCCTCAGAAGGTTTTTCAACGTCTTGAAGGAAGGGATCAATTTCTGCAAAGGCGGGATGTAATTTACGATGCCGCGCTTGGCATTGCGGCGCAGCCTAGCACCCTCAATACGACGGGCTTTGGTGATGTGATCCCCAAGACTGTCGCGCGCCGGGTGACGGACGATGGCGTCTTCGGCAAACACAATCGCTTCGCCCGCAGATTGTGCACGATCATTCCATTCCATGTCCCCGCCGGACAACACCGTGTCGTTGAACCGACCGATGCGATCCATAAGCTCCCGCCGAACGATCAGATTGGCCGTAACCGCGCGCCCACGCTCCACCCATTTTTTTTGCTCTAATCCCAAATGAACATCATAGAGTTCGGTCGTCTTCCAATCCTGCCCGTTCGGGATCAGCACAACATTGCCACCAAAGCGATTAACCTCGGGGTGGTCTTCGGCTATTTTCAACCCGGCCTCTAGATAGAGCGGGTCAGGCTGACAATCGGAGTCGGTGAAAAACAGTAGCTCCGAGGCGGCTTCTTCGATTCCCCGGTTGCGCGCTGCGTATGAGCCGGGTTTTGCCTCACTTAGGATGCGGGCGTTGGCGGGCAGGCGAAACCCGTCTGGCATGGGGTCGGTCGGATCATTGTTGACTGCAAGTATCTCGAACTGGTTTGTGTTCAGTGTCTGAGAGGCGAGCCCATCCAGACAAAGCTGCAATTGGTCCCAGCTTTGATAGGTCGGGATGATCACTGACGCGCTCAGGGGCGAACGCGCCTGTGTAATGTCAGGCCGTTGGATCACGTCGGAATCATTCGGCATTGACGGCGTTCGAGTACTGATGGTCATACAGGGTTTTGAATGGCCCCGGTTTCTTCAGCAACTGTTGGGCGCTGCCCTGCTCAAGAACTTCACCAGCCTCAATCACGACGATCTTGTCCGCATGCATGATGGTTGAAAGCCTGTGAGCCACGATGATTGTCGTACGCCCTTCGGTCAGGCGGCCCAAGGCTTCCTGAACCAGATGTTCCGACCGCGAGTCCAGCGCACTAGTTGGTTCGTCCAGCAGCAGGATCGGGCTGTCGCGCAGAAGCGCGCGCGCAATCGCAAGGCGCTGTTTTTGACCACCGGACAGGAAGGCACCATTTTCACCAACCAGAGTGTCAAAGCCTTTCTCAAGCGACATGATGAAGTCATAGGCATTCGCGGCCTTGGCAGCCTCGATCACGTCGTCTTGCGAGGCACCCTCACGGCCAAATCGGATGTTGTCGGCGATTGAGGCCGAAAACAGAAACGTCTCTTGCCCGACGAACGACATGTTCTGGCGCAGTGATTTGAACGAGGCGTATTTGATATCCTGACCATCGATCGATACCGAGCCACTGGTCGGGTCATAGAGGCGCAGGGCCAAATTCAGAATGGTCGACTTGCCGCCGCCGGACAGACCAACGAGAGCGGTGGTTTGTCCGGCTTCGAATGTAAGCGAAAGACCCTTCAGAATCGGATCGCTGCGGCGATACCCGAATGTAACGTCGTCAAACACGACCTCTCGCGGGCCGTCGGGCAGGCTTTTGGGATTGGCCTCTTCCGGTAGGGTATCCGGCTCGTCCAACATATTGAACAGCATTTGCACCCGGCGCAGACCCAGCTCCATTTTTACCCGCACTTTGGTCAAGCGCTTCGCGGGCTCATAAGCCATCATCACAGCTGTCACGAATGACATCAGTTCACCCGGAGTGGACGCTGCAGCGCCAAACAGCTTGCCAGCGCTCAATCCGATGACCGAGGCGATTGCAAAACCGGCCAATATATCCGTCAGCGGGCTCGTCGCAGCTTGCAGACGCGCAAGCTTGTTGCGGCGCTTCTCAACGCTTTTCACCGCCGAATTCATCTCGAGGGCCATGCGTTCCTCCAGCCCGAAGGACTTAACCACACGAATACCTGCCGAAGTTTCCTGAATGACCTTCATGATCGTTCCCATCCCCTGCAGTTCCATATCAGCAATCTCTCGAACTTTGCGGAGAAGCTTCCGAACGCCTAGAATCGCCAAAGGGCCGACGATCAGGGTAAAGAGCGACAAGATTGGCTGCTGATAGAACATCACGGCGAGCAGTCCGATCAGGGTGAGCATGTCACGAACAGCGGTAGTAA
Organism: Ruegeria sp. CJ6; assembly: GCF_056536665.1. Taxonomy (NCBI): domain Bacteria; kingdom Pseudomonadati; phylum Pseudomonadota; class Alphaproteobacteria; order Rhodobacterales; family Roseobacteraceae; genus Ruegeria; species Ruegeria sp. CJ6. The sequence goes on from NZ_JBQFQB010000002.1 coordinate 372,770, forward strand.
CCATGATCTCGATCACAGTGCGCGCAGCAAGGGCCGTTTGCGTCACCTTCAACAACAGATCCGAGCTTTCTGTCAAATTGAAGAATGACACCCCTTGCCGCAAAAGCTTGTCGTAAAGCTTGATCTGCTGTTTCGAGACAATCCGGTTCCCAGCCCGTGTAAGGGCCACAATCTGGACGTAGGTTGCAATGCCTTTGACCAGGAAAATCGTGAACACGGTCATCGAAACGCCAAAAATCTTGGCTGAGTTTTCACTGTCAAACAGCGAATCCACCACATCACGCATGATAAAGGCGATACCTGCTGTGGTTGCCGCAACAAATACCATCGCGATGATCGCGATCGTATAAGGGACCACTTGCTCGCGCATATTTTCGGAGAGCAGTCGCCACAGGACGGAATCACTCAATACGGCCGCAAATTTTGATTTGATCTTTTGCAATGCACATGTCCACTGTGATCAGGATCGAGCTATGTCACATCTGACGCGCTCATAAACAGTTTCCGCTAGATAGTCGCCTGTTGCCAGTTGAGCAAGCCCGCGCCCTATTCTGCCGCTTCAATGCGAATTGTTCGAACCGAAGGGTCTACACGCGAATAAGCGGCCAAAACCCTCTCCGACCATTTCTGTGCAATGTAATCCGCCATAAAACGCGTTGGCGCAATCAGAATCGCCAGGCCCCCTGCCCTTTCGGCTTCGTTCAGATGCTTGAACCAACTGGACCAAAGTTCTGGGTCACGCTCATGTAGGATCGATTGAACCTGTGCCCAAACGTCTTCACCCTGTGGGGGCGGGTTCGATGGCTTTGACTGAAATGGCACAACATTGGTATCGCGCTCTGGCTTCTGCTGCATTCGTTCTTGGAAATCCGTCCCGATGACGGGCCAGGTTTCCATTGTGTCCAGCATGATCTGCTTGAGGTCGAGTTCATAAACCGCAACCCGACCCCGAGCGGCGGGTCGTTTGACCGCAATCCAGCCTGCGCTGCGCAGCTTAGCCATCTCACGTTTAACTGTGCGTTCGTTCACGGACCACAACCGAGCGATCTCTTCCCGACCAATCGACAGTTCATTGGAGCGCCAGTTATAGCGCGTGGTAATTAATGTCATGATGCGAAGAACACTGCGATGACGATGCTTGTCACCTGATAAGGCGTGAACGGCGAGCGCCGACAAGATATCGTACTTCAGTGCAGGCGCATTTCGCCCGACCGGTTTCGCAACCTGCATCCGTTTCCTCACCGCTCTTTTTTGCCTCATGCGGGTTGATCCCGCCGTAATCGCGCCGTTTCCCAACGCTTTTCGTGATTGTTCACTGATTAGCGTCCAATACTTCGATTCTGTCAAGAGTTCGTTGAGATCACGCTATTTGGTAGCTGCTATTCGCTATCAAAAAATAAAAGAAATAGGTGAATTTATGGTGATGGGGGACATACTGGGTGTCCCCTTATCGAGCAATAATGTCCCCCTATATGCCGTATTTGCTTGAGTTGTGTCCCCCTAAATCTGGTAGGATATCCGAAGTCAGGAGGATCGCAGAAAGAAGCAGCGTTCCGAATCGGTCAGCACTAGATACGGCCATATTTTCTTACCCGTGGGTAACATCACAACCTTACAATAATTTCTTTTGCCAAATATGCAAATCGGGCGTAAATAACAAAAGAGAGAAAAATAACGTCCAGAAGAATGAGAACTGAGGCATGTACACGCACGAAGACCTGAATGCATTGCGCACCCAGTCCCTGAAATTGCAGGGCTGGATTCGCCAGCAGACTTTCAGCCCTGAGATGGAGAAGACGCTAAGGCGGTTCTCAAGCTGGGAGGTGTCCGAGCTGATCTTTAAGGTGAACCAATCGACTTTCCGAGGAAAGCTGGCCGCCGATCCTTCATTGCCGGGAGGCGAGGTCGAGCCTGATGGGCGGCAGCGTTGGTTTAGTCTGGAAGAGGTAAATGAGCTCAGGCGGCGGCTTAAGGTTAATCGCAAAGCGCTCACTCCCCCACGCCCTGCGGGCAAGCGGGCGGTTCGGGCCGCTGTTGCCAATTTCAAAGGGGGGGCTGGCAAGTCGACCGTGGCGTTGCATCTTGCGCACGCCGCTGCTCTGGACGGCTACCGAGTATTAGTGGTGGATTTTGACCCTCAGGCGACGCTCAGCCATTCGATGGGTCTAACCGATGTCGCTGAAGATTTCACCGTCTGGGGTATCATGGCGCGGGATCTAATCCGAGAAACCGAGCGCATGAATAACCGCCCTGCGGCTGCGGAGTCAGGAACCGCCCTGCCCCGCCGAGAATTACCACCTTCTATAACGGATATGGGCCTCGGCGAACTGCGCATTTCTGATTTTATCAAGCAGACCTCGTGGTCAACGATTGATGCGATCCCTTCTTGCGCCAACGCTGCTTTCGTCGAATTCGCATCAGCACAATATCGGCACCTGAATCCTGAGTGGTCTTTTTTTGCAGCTGTGTCCCGCTATCTGGATCAAATACCGAATGATGCTTATGACCTGATCCTGTTCGATTGCCCGCCTGCGATAGGATACCAATCGATGAATGCGGTGTTCGCAGCAGACATGTTGTATATCCCGTCGGGGCCCGGATACTGGGAATACGATTCAACCACCTCATTCATTGGACAGTTGGCTGAAGCCCTCGAAGATCTGGCCTATGGTTTCGACAAGACCTTACCCACGGGTAAGATTGGTTTACCCAAGACATTCTGCGAAATTCGGTTTTTGCTTACGCGCTACGAACCGGGGAATGCACTGCACACAGCGATGTATGACGCATTCCGCAAAGTCTTTGGTGAGCACCTCGCCGAGCACCCGGTCGAGATGACGCGTGCGGTCGAGCAATCTGGTCGGTTCCTGAGTTCAGTTTATGAGATGGATTACCGTGAGATGACGAGGGAAACCTGGCGTCGTGCGCGTTCGACATTTGATAATGTTTATGATGAATTCCGGGGCGTCATGCTATCGGCCTGGGACAAGCTGGAGGATGACGTATGAGCCGAAAACGCAGAATGTTCGATATCGATATGCCAGCGATGGAAGAAATCCCGGTTGGCAAGATTCCGGATAAAGCGCTTGAGAAAAGGCGCGGACCGATGGCCACTGCAATCTCCGAGAACGCTAATGCGCTACGCGACCAGCAAACTACCGAAGATGCAATCAGAGTCGAAAATGACAGGTTAGCGCACGAGCTTGTACGACTACGTTCAGAAGGGTATGTTATTGAACAGATCGCATTGGCGGATGTTGTTACCGAGCGCCTGACGCGCGACCGCAAGCCTGGCCCTGATCCTGAGTTGGATGAGTTGAAGGCTTCTATTCAGGATGTGGGTCTTTCGAACCCGATCCGGGTCGAGCGTCGCAACGATGGACGCTTTGAGTTAATTCAAGGAATGCGCAGATTATCGGCATTTCGCGCATTACTTGAGGAAACTGGCGACGCGCGATTTGCGACGATTCCGGCCGGTGTTTCTGACGTTGCAGAGCTGGATGATAGCTATCGTCGCATGGTCGATGAAAACCTGATCCGAAAGGATATCTCGTTTGCGGAAATGGGCGCGCTTGCGCGTGCCTATGCGCAAGACCCCGCCAATGATTGTCCGGATGTCGACAAAGCGGTTTCAACCTTGTTCAAATCTGCAAGCTATACCAAGCGCAGCTATATACGGGCGTTTGCGAGTTTGCTGGCCATGTTGGAAAAGGTTCTTATGCACCCAAACGACATTCCACGGAATGTGGGTGTTGAACTCAAACGAAAGCTCGACTCTGATCCCGGATTGATCCGACAAGTCAGTACGGCTTTGGTGAGTGAACCAAATCGCAACAGCGTGCGCGAAGTGGCCATTCTTCGCGATTTTCTCACAATCGAAAATGCGACCGCCGCTAAGCCAAAGGCTGAAGCCGTTGGTAAACCACGCCGCGCGAAGACAACGTTTCAGGTAAAGGGCAGGGCAGGGATTGCAAAATGTTCTGCATCCAGCGGAAGGATCGAACTTCGCTATGATCTCGATTTTACCCGTGTCGATAGGGCGAAATTAGAACGTGCTGTGGCCACCTTGATCGAGGATCTGCGAGAAGAAGACGATCTTACCCACGGGTAAGACGGGCTTAGCGAGATAGATCCGAAGCGCGGCGCTGGTTAATTTCAGCGCCGTTTTTTTGCACAAACAGACCAATCGTGTAATACGGTACCCTGGGAGACCATCTAAACGCTTAGCTTTTACCGCCCGGCCTCAAATTCTTGTTTTGTAGTTCGGGCAGGTACGTTCCGAGCAGAGTTGACGAATACAAGTTCGGGCCATCAGTAGAAGGTTTCTTAACGTATTGATATGGAACTAGGGCAGATAATCTACAATTTATGTAGTTAGTCGCGGCTGAACAGATACACAGTTTTCGCGGCAGGGCAGGGACGACGCGATCGCTTCTATCTTCGAGCGCCCCGGCACTACATTTCAACGGGAAGACCAACATAGCGTACCGAAACATATTCGAGGCGCGTGAGCATATAACGGATTGGCCGTGAGCACCTATCAATGATGGATATGATTGCGCTGTGGCTTGCCAAAGAAAGGGCGGCGATGGGTTGAATGATTGACCGAGTAGAAGGTCATTTGGGCGTAGTGTGCAAAATACTTTAATAAGTATTATTAAGAGCTGTATCGGTCTGCCTACTTTAATGCGAAGGCGCCCCATCTAGCCGGCTTAGGGGCCTGCTGAATCGTGATTTAAGGACAGGCTTTGTTAAAGCTTGCTAAAAAAACAATGACTCTTCTCAGTATTGAAACGCCCGAAGCAACCAGAAAGATGTTCGGTAACCTGATCCGATACTACAAATACCGGATTAATCGCGCGAGAAGCGCCTATAAGAATATATACTGGCCTGATAGATAATCAGTATACGGGCGGCGTTATCTGAGACAAAACCTTCTCGCTTACTTTTGTTGCTTCAAGGCTACATATGGCATTCGCCAACAGCGCGCTCTCATCCCTGGATGACGTTCTGACGTTGCGTGCCCAGACCCTGAATACCAAGCTCCATTTTGTCGCCGGGATTCAAGTAGGTCTGCGGGTTCTGTCCCATACCAACACCCGGGGGTGTGCCTGTAGAAATTACGTCACCGGGTTGCAAAGACATAAATTGCGACAGATGCGAGATGACCGTCGCTACGCCAAAATGCATCGTTTTGGTTGATCCGTCCTGATATCGGTGCCCGTTTACCTCAAGATACATCGGAAGGTTCTGCGGGTCGGGGACTTCGTCTCGTGTTACCAGCCAGGGGCCAATTGGGCCGAACGTGTCCGCAGACTTTCCTTTGACCCATTGGCCAGAGCGATGAAGCTGAAAGTCACGTTCTGACAAATCGTTCACTACGCAGTAGCCGGCGACGTGGTCTATGGCTTCCGCCTCAGAGACATATTTGGCCTCTTTGCCGATAACAACTCCCAGCTCAACTTCCCAATCGGTTTTGACCGATCCGCGCGGGATTTCTACGGTATCGTCGGGGCCGGCGATGGCCGAGGTGGCTTTGAAGAAGATCACGGGCTCAGCAGGCAATTCCATGCCGCTTTCTGCTGCGTGATCGGCATAATTCAGGCCAATGCATATGAACTTTCCAACATTGCCAACGCAAGGACCGATGCGCGGGTTGCTGTCTACCAATGGCAGGCTGGCCAAATCTAGTGCGCGGAGCTTTTCAAGAACGACATCGCCAAGAGTATCGCCCGAGATATCATCCACCACACCGGAAAGGTCGCGAACCGAGCCGTCTGAGGCCAAAATGCCGGGTTTCTCAGCGCCCTTCGGGCCATAGCGTAGTAGTTTCATTGTCAGGTCCTTCCTGCTCAGATCGTCCAGCCGCCATCTATGGCAAAGGGCTGGCCCGAAGTGTATTTGCTGGCATCACTGGCCAAATACAGAGCCAGTTCAGCGATCTCTTCCGCTGTGCCAATACGGCCCATCGGTTGACGGGCGATGAAATCAGTCATTGCCTGCTCATAATCCCCGGTAGTGCGAAGCCGGTCATGCAGGCTGGGGCTGTCCACCGTACCTGGACAAATCGCGTTGCACCGAATGCCCTGGGTCACAAAATCGGCTGCCACAGACTTGGTCAGGCCAATCACCGCTGCTTTTGACGCGCAATACGCAAATCGGTTGGGCACGCCTTTCATGGACGATGCGACCGACGACATATTGATGATCGATCCTCCGCCTGCTTTCAGCATTCCGGGTAGAGTCAGTTGGATCAGTCTGAACATGGCCTTTACGTTGAGGTCAAAGCTGAAATCCCAATCCTTTTCAGTGCATTCAAGAATTGATCCCCCCGCCACATAACCTGCGCAGTTAAACAGAATGTCCAGTTGCGGCAGATTGACCGCTGCATCTGTAACGGCCTTATCGTCCATTACGTCCAGTTGCAGCGGTTCGATACCCGGAATACCGCCCAATTCGGCAAGCGCTGCATCGTTGATGTCGCTGGCTATCACCCGTGCGCCTTCGGCAGCGAACAATTCGGCGGTTGCACGGCCAATGCCTTGGCCAGCTGCTGTGATGAGAGCGGACTTATCTGCAAGCCGGTTGGATGGGTTGATTGTCGACATGAACAACCTCACAATTTCTCGGGTAGAAGCTCGGATGGGATGTCCTGATAACAAACCGGCCGCAGGAAACGGCGTATCGACAATGTTCCCACGGATGTTGCGCCAAAGTTGGTTGAGGCGGGGTAGGGGCCTCCGTGAACCATGCTGTCGCAAACTTCGACCCCGGTCGGAAAGCTGTTGGCCAACAATCGCCCAGCCTTTCGTTCAAGCAGCGGTAGCAGTGCCTGAGCGTCCGCTTTGTCACCTGCGTCCAGATGTAGTGTGCAGGTCAACTGCCCTTCGATGGCCCGCGCGATCTGTTGCATCTGAGAGCTGTCGTTCACGCGCACGATGATGCCCAATGGTCCGAAGACTTCTTCTTGCAGCTCCCGATTGGCGAGCCAGTCATCACCTGAAACAGTGAACAGGTATGGGGCCGCATCGCGTGACTTGCGGCTTGTGCCGATAATCTTCGATACACCGGTACCAGCAGCTACACGCGAAACTCCGTTTCGGTATGCCTCCGCAATTCCATCGGTCAGCATTGTCTGCTCGGCCACCGAAGACAGGCCAGCCTCTGCCGCTGCTTGAAACGCGTCAGCATCCGGACCTTCGATGATCACGGCGATACCGGGATTGGTGCAGAACTGTCCAGCGCCCATGGTTAGGGACGCGGCCCAGCCATTGCCGATTTCAGCACCGCGCGCGGCCGCCGCTTGCGGCAGTATGAACATCGGATTGATTGAACCCAGTTCGCCAAAAAACGGAATGGGTTCATCGCGTTGCGCGCATAAATCGAACAGCGCCCGTCCACCTCCGAGGCTGCCCGTAAAGCCAACCGCCCGGATCGAGGGATGTTGCACCAATCGCTTGCCCACATCCCGTTTGCCACCCTGTACCAATGAAAACACTCCGGGATGAATCCCTGTCGCTTTGATGGCGGCGTCGATTGCCTGGGCGACAATTTCGCCAGTGCCGGGATGGGCCGAATGGCCTTTGACAACGACAGGGCATCCTGCGGCTAATGCTGCGGCTGTATCACCCCCTGCGACTGAGAAGGCCAATGGGAAGTTCGAAGCGCCGAACACCGCAACAGGACCCAGCGGGCGCTGTATCATGCGCAGGTCGGGGCGGGGCAGGGGTGCACGATCCGGCATGGCCGGGTCATGGCGCATGTCCAGGTAATCGCCCGCTTCGATGTGATCGGCGAAGAGGCGCAGCTGGCCGACGGTACGGCCACGTTCCCCCTGCAGGCGTGCCTCGGGCAAGCCGGTTTCCTGCGTGCCGATTTCGGTGATGGCATCCCCGCGGGCATCAATCTCATCTGCGATCTTGCGCAACAGCGCGGCACGTTCGGTACGCGAGGACCACCCGAAAGTGGCAAATGCCGACTCTGCTGCCTCCACTGCGCTATCAATCATCGCCGCTGTCCCCACAGAAAAGTCATGGCTTGGTCCATGCGCTGGTTCCGACGCAAAAGTAGTGTCTGCGCCGATCCATTCGCCAGCAATCAGGTGTTTTCCGGTCAACATATTCGTTCTCTCTTACAGCAGGCCGCGATGGGCGAGGTTTCGCATCAGGTGTGAGGCCCCAAAGGACCATTCGGGGCATTCCGTCGACAGGCGCACGGTGTTTGTCAGCGCTCCAAGGCGCGTATTGGAGATAGTGACGACATCGCCAATTTTGTGAGTGAACCCACCGCCAGGTGTGTCACGGTCTTGGGTCGGGGCGAACAGAGTGCCAAGGAAAAGCATCAGCCCATCAGGATATTGGTGATGGCGCCCGATAGTCTGCTTCACAAGGTCTGCAGGATCGCGACTGATCTGGGACATAGAAGAGCTTCCGTTCAGCACAAATCCATCCGATCCGGTCACGGTTAGCGCAAGTTCAGCCTGGCGTACATCGTCCAGTGTGAACCCATCATCGAACAACCGGATCATCGGTCCGATCGCGCAAGAGGCATTGTTGTCCTTTGCTTTGCTCAGCAATAAAGCCGAACGACCTTCAACGTCACGCAGATTGACGTCGTTCCCCAGCGTAGCGCCCTTAATCTCGCCCTTAGAAGTAACGGCCAGAACGACCTCGGGCTCGGGGTTGTTCCAGGTCGAAATCGGGTGAAGACCGATTTCTGAACCGAACCCGACCGAAGACAAAACTTGTGCTTTGGAGAACACCTCGGCATCGGGGCCGATCCCGACTTCCAGATACTGGCTCCAGAGGCCTTCAGCGATCAGTGCTTCTTTGACCTCTGCGGCGGCGTCTGATCCCGGCACGATGTTCGAAAGGCTGTCGCCGATCCGATCTCCGATGCGCGCCCGGATCGCGTCGGCTTTGGCAGGATCACCGGCGGCTTGTTCCTCGATTACGCGTTCGACCATGGACCCGGCAAATGTGACACCACAGGCCTTGACCGCCTGCAGGTCACACGGGGCCAGCCATTGGTGGTCGGCGTCCAAAGGGCCGATATCTTCACCTTGGGCGTTGCGCACATGATCTGCTTCATCGTCGCGTTCCAGAATGTCCCTGACAGTTGGTGCCGTTTTTGACGTGATATCGATAATCCGCCCATTGCGCAGGGTCACCACGCTGGGGCCGATTCCGCCGCGCTCAATACGGCCGAGCCACAGCCCGTTCGAATCCAATGTACCTATGGTCATTTTAATTCCTGAGGTTGTAGGCGCAGGCGGCGTTGCCACCCATTATTGCCTGTCGTTCTGCGCTGCTCAGATGTTTCAGCAACATGTCGGTGGTTTCACACCAGCGCTCATAGCTACTGGCCAAGGTGCAAACTGGCCAATCGCTACCCCAGATCAGACGCGATGGACCGAAGGTGTTCAGCAGGTGATCCACGTACGGGCGCAGATCGTCGATCGTCCAGTCTGCTGCAGCCTCGGTCACAAGGCCTGAAAGCTTGCACCATGCATTTGTATCTCGGGCCAAGGCGGTTATGTTGTCGGACCAGTCACCCAAGATTGCGTCTTTGATCAATGGTTTCGACCCATGGTCAATGACAACACTCATATCGGAATGATGCTGAAGAAGTTGCCTGAGGGGGCCCAGGTGTTGAGGCAAGGTCAAGGCATCAAATGTCAGGCCATGCCGTTGAGCTGCCTCGAAAGCGGGCGTTAGCGCGTCGCCTAGCATCCAAAGCGGGTCGGCGATGTCCTGTATCATCGGACGTAGACCGACCAGTGCCGGATGGGCGTCTAACGCAGAAATCTGTGAGCCAACATCATCGGCTTCAAAATCAACCCAGCCGACAACACCTTTGATAAACGCATTCTGATCGGCCAGCGAGAGCATGTATTCCGTCTCAGCCACAGTGGGCGCCGCCTGGACAAGGACTGTGCCATCGATCCCGGCAGCCTTAAGCAGGGGCATTAGATCGTCCGGCGTGAAATCCCGGTAGATCGTGTCCAGATCGGGCGTCAGCCAGCCATAGTCGCAGCGCGCCAAAGCCCAGAAATGCTGATGCGCGTCGATCCTCATGCGATCACACCCTTTTTCAGGATGATGTTGCCATAAAGCCTGCGTTCGCCCGTTTGAACGATGGCAAACGCGTTGGCCGCACGCTCGTAGAATGCAAACCGTTCCAAGCCCTGAACTTTGGCCGGGTTGTCGGCGGTCGTGTCGATGATGCGTTGAAAGTCCGCGACTGCGTCGGGAACCGCCTCTGCGTCGCCGACAACCTGCATGGTCAACGCCGGATCAGGAACGAACGTATCCAAAGGCATCACAGAAAGTACGGCCTTCAACATTTCACTGGCTGTAGACCCATCGGCCCGGATGCAGTCTGGTCCCATGCTGGTGCCCGGAAAATTCGCATCTGCGATAACAATCTCATCCCCGTGGCCCATGGCCCTGAGGGTGAAAAGCAACTCCGGCGAAAGGATCGGGTCGATGTTACGCAGCATCAGCTGTCTCGCTTGGCAGTGGCGCATCAGGTCGGATCAGGCCTTCGGACCGCAAGTCCGACCACAGGCCGGAAGAAATGTTGCGCTCCATTAGTGCCACGTTGGATCGTACTTCGGATGCGTTTACGGCTCCGGGAACTACTGTTTTGACGCAAGGATGACCCAGAACAAATTGCAGTGCTGCAGCAATCAACGGAGTGTCGTGCGCCGCGCAAACGGCTTCGATTTTGCGAACCCGGTCCAGAATGTCTTCGGGCGCGTCAGCATAATTGTACTTGGCGCCGGGCACTGCTCCGGTCGCGAGAATGCCTGAATTGTAAGGTCCTCCGAGGATGATTCCGACATCGCGCTGCTCGCAGAGTGGCAGGAAACTGTCGAGGGCCTCTTGTTCAAGCAATGTATAGCGCCCAGCCAAAAGGAACCCGTCGAAGTCGCCCAGCCCAAGAAGTTTCTCGCAAACCTGCCATTCGTTTACACCTGCGCCGATTGCTGCGATTTCACCCGCATCGCGCAGCTCGGTCAAAGCCTTGTAACCTCCGCCATCAAACAGTTCACGCACCTTGGCGTCCGAAACCTCTTGGCTGCCTTGGCTGAAGACACAGACATCATGGACCAGAAGAATGTCAGAATTGGCGACACCGATCCTGTTGCGGCTTGCCTCGTAAGACCGCATTACGCCGTCATAGGTATAGTCAAACACGATCCGTTTCTGCGGTACATCGACGAAAGCTTCGGGCGTTACTTCATGCGGTTCGCAATCCAGTAACAGGCGACCGATCTTGGTTGAAAGCTGGATGTTTTCGCGCCCGAACCGACCAATCGCCTGCCCAAACCGATGCTCTGATCGGCCAAGCCCGTATTGCGGCGCTGTGTCGAAAAACCGGATGCCTGCGTCAAAAGCGGTCTGCAATGCCGCCTGCGCGTCCTCGTCCGAGACTTTTCGGTACAGGTTCCCCAATGGTGCCCCACCGAACCCCATGCGGGTCAGGGGAACGGGCCGCGTGGTCCGGTTGTTCAGTAATTCTGTTTGGGAAACGGTCATCCTGCCTCGCTATTCAGCTGTGGGGTGAGGTTGAACAGATGCGGCTTCAGTTGCTCCAACTGCTCAATGCGCGGCATCAACTGCCCGAGGTGGGCGCGCATAGCGACCTGCGCGGCCTGTTCGTCGCGATTGCTGATTGCTTCGAAAATGGCCCTATGTTCCTCTAGTGTCTCGGCAATTCTGCCGGGGGTGGGCAGCAACAGCATGCGTGCGCGGCTGACCTGTAAGGAAACGGTTTGGGCAACGTCGGCGAGGCGGCGGAAGCCTGTAAATTCCATCAGAAGACTGTGGAACTCTTCATCGGCCTGATAAAAGCCCGGGATATCATCATCCATGATCAACAGTTCCTGCAGACGCATGTTGCGGCTTAACCTTTTACGCTGAACGTCGGTTATGTCGCGCGCGACTTTGGCGACAGTTGCAAGTTCAAGCGCTTCACGCAGGAATACGCCTTCGCGGATCTCGTCCATCGAAAAGTAGGATACGCGAGTGCCTGATTGCGGCACTACATCCACCAGCCCTTCCGAGGCCAAACGCGCAATCGCATCGGCCACAGGTGCGCGCGACACACCCAATCTTTCACACACAGGTGCCTTCCTGAGGTTCGCTCCGGGTGGGAAGTCCAGCGAGAGAATCGCCTGCTTCAATGAGTGGTGAACCCGCTGAGCGAGCGGTCCTTCGATCGTTGTGATCTCGGGCAACAGTTCGGCATCAATATCTTGGTATTTGTTCATACTGCATAAGTTAGCATTCTAACATGTTAGTTGACAAGTAGAGATATTGGATTTAGCAACATTGACCAAGCAAGTGGAGAAGAGATGCGAGCGAACGGCGGCATAAACGTTTTGGAAGAGGCGACTCGCGATGTCGTAAAGCTAAATCCGCAGGACAACATCGTTATTGCTTTGCGTGACTTGCAGGCGGGTGAGCAGCCGGCACATGTTCCCGTGCAATTGGCTGCGCCCGTTACCCGCGGCCACAAGCTAGCCGTGTCATCAATCCAATCTGGCGAGAATATTGTCCGCTACGGTCAGATCATCGGGCAGGCCAAATGCGATATAGCGCCTGGCGAACATATCCATGTGCACAACCTTGGCATGGGGGCGCATCAGCAGGACTATGCACATGCCAGCGCCAACACCCCGCTGCCTGTTCTGACTGAAAAGCGTACATTCGACGGATACCATCGATCTGACGGTAAAGTGGGAACCCGAAACTACATCGGGATTCTAACCACCGTGAACTGCTCGGGTTCGGTAGCGCGTTTTATCGCCGACGCAGCGGAAAAGACCGGGTTGTTGGAAAGCTATCCCAATGTTGACGGTGTGGTCCCGATTGTGCACGGGACCGGATGTGGAATGTCCAGCAAGGATGAGGGCTATGCTACCCTGTTTCGGACGTTGGCCGGCTATGCACAGCATCCGAATTTCGGGGGTATTCTGCTGATCGGTCTGGGCTGCGAAGTCATGCAGGTGGCAGATCTTGTCGGCGGTCGACCAATCCGCGCTGACGGTGCGCTGCGTTACATGACCATTCAGAACGAGGGCGGAACACGCCGCACTATCGAACGGGGGCTGGCGGAGTTGCGCGGCATCGCCCATCTGGCCAATCAAGCCGAACGCGCTCCGGCTCCGATCAGTGCCATCACGGTCGGTATGCAATGCGGCGGCTCGGACGGGTATTCTGGGATAACCGCGAACCCGGCGCTGGGGTATGCGTCGGATTTACTTGTGCGCCATGGAGGAACAACGATCCTGTCGGAAACCTCGGAAATCTACGGTGCCGAACACCTGCTGACCCGGCGGGCCGAGACTGTTGAGGTGGGTGAAAAACTGATCGAACGCATCCACTGGTGGGAGGACTACACGGCCCGAAACGGCGGTGAGATGGACAACAACCCAAGCCCAGGCAACAAGCGCGGGGGGCTCACAACCATTCTTGAGAAATCGCTTGGTGCCGTAGCTAAGGGAGGCACCGCGCCACTGCGAGACGTCTACAAATTCGGTGAGATGATCGACAAGAGCGGGTTTGTCTTCATGGACAGTCCCGGTTTTGATCCGTGTTCGGTCACCGGGCAAGTCGCTTCGGGTGCGAACCTGATCGTGTTTACCACCGGGCGCGGTTCGGTGTCTGGATATCAGCCAACGCCATGCATCAAGCTGGCCACCAATTCCGAAATGTATGCCCGCATGGCCGAGGATATGGATCTGAACTGCGGTGACATCGTGACAGACGGGATCAGCATCGAGAGCAAGGGCGAAGAACTGTTCGAAATACTGATCCGTGTCGCCTCAGGCAAGAAAACCAAAAGCGAGGAACTTGGATTTGGGGGCGTTGAATTCGTCCCCTGGCAAATTGGTGCGGTGATGTAAACCGCGTTGGCCCAAGGGGAGAGGGGCAAATGGGAGGCAATAAAAATAGACTGGTCGAAATGACGGGGATTGATAAGTTTTTCCCCGGCGTGCACGCGCTGAAATCCGTGCAATTCGATCTTGAACCGGGTGAAGTTCACGCGCTGATGGGCGAGAACGGTGCCGGCAAAAGTACGTTGATGAAAATCCTGTCGGGTATTTATCAACGTGACGGCGGGACCTTGAAGATCGAAGGGCGCGAAGTCAGCCCGACAACCCCGCGCGAGGCGCAGGATCTAGGTATAGGGATCATCCATCAGGAATTGAGCCTGATGAACGACCTGACCGTAGCCCAGAACATTTTTATCGGACGCGAACCGCGTAAGGGCTTTGGCCGTTTGGACGAGGCGGCGCTGAATGCGCAGACTGCCGAAATCTTTGCTTCGATGAACCTCAGCCTTGATCCCAAGGCGTTGGTTGGCAGCCTGACCATCGCAAAACAGCAAATGGTCGAGATCGCCAAGGCACTGTCCTTTCGGTCCAAGGTGCTCATCATGGACGAGCCAACAGCGGCCCTGAATGACGCCGAGATTGCTGAGCTGTTCGTGATCATCCGCCGCCTCAAGGCTGAAGGTGTAGGCATCGTTTACATTAGCCACAAGATGGACGAGCTGAAGCAGATCTCGGATCGCGTGACGGTTATGCGCGATGGGGAATATGTCGGAACAGTTGGGGCTGCTGAAACCCCGATCAGCCAGATCATCGCCATGATGGTGGGCCGAGAGGTCAAGGAAGAACCGCTGGACGTGCCCGATCTGGGTGATGCGGAGATGTCTCTGCAGATCACCGGGCTGAGCCGGAGCAACGAAATTCAGGACGTCAGTTTCTCGGTCCAAAAGGGTGAAATTCTGGGCTTCGCCGGTCTTATGGGCGCAGGTCGCACCGAGGTCGCGCGCGCCATATTTGGGGCCGACCCCAAGGATAGCGGAGAAATCCGGGTACATGGTCAGGTGGTGTCGATCAAATCACCCACCGACGCCGTCAAAGCGGGGATTGGATACCTGTCCGAGGACCGAAAGCACTTCGGTCTCGCCACTGGTATGAATGTACGCGACAACATCGCGCTTGCCTCGATGGACCGATTCACCGGCGCAGGCGGGGTTCTGCACGATGGTGAAATCAGCGACACCGCCAAAAGCTACATCCAGCAATTGGGAATTAGAACGCCATCGGATGTGCAGGAGGTTCGCCTGCTGTCAGGCGGCAATCAGCAGAAGGTTGTCATCGCCAAATGGCTGCTGCGCGACTGCGATATTCTGATCTTTGACGAACCGACCCGCGGTATCGACGTCGGCGCGAAATCCGAGATTTACAAGTTGCTGGAAGAACTGGCAGGGCAGGGCAAGACGATCATCGTGATCTCATCCGAACTGCCCGAAATCATGCGCCTCAGCCATCGCATCGCCGTGATGTGCGAAGGGCGGCTGACCGGCATTTTGCCCGGCGGAAAAGACACCACTCAGGAAGACATCATGCATCTGGCCACGCAACGTGCAGCGGCGATGCAGGTAACAGGGACAGTCCAATGACCACAGCAACCGACATCGAAAAGAAAAAGCCACTCTCGGGTCTTGCGGACAGCGGCGCGTATCAAAAGCTCTTGGCCTTTGCCAGTTTGATCGTTCTGCTAATCGGTTTTTCCATTGCTTCACCCAACTTCATGCAGACGTCGAACATGATCGCCATTCTGCAGGCGACATCGGTGAATGGCGTTCTGGCTGTTGCTGCGACGCTGGTCATTATCACCGGTGGGATCGACCTTTCAGTCGGAACACTGATGACTTTCTGCGCTGTGATCGCCGGGGTGGTCCTGACATATCTCGGCATGCCCTTGCTGTTGGGAGTGGCCGCAGCCATTGCGGCGGGCGCATTTTGCGGACTTTGCTCGGGCACTTTCGTAGCGAAAATGAAAATTCCGCCCTTCATCGCCACGCTTGGGATGATGCTGATCCTCAAAGGCCTGTCGCTGGTGATCTCTGGGACACGGCCAATCTACTTCAATGACACGCCGGGCTTTGACCAGATCTCGCGCGGGTCGCTGATCGGAGAGGTCTTCCCATCGCTACCCATCCCCAACGGTGTGCTTATCCTGTTCCTGGTGGCCATCGCGGCTTCGTACATTCTGGGGCGCACAGTTCTGGGTCGTTACACCTTTGCGCTTGGCTCTAACGAGGAAGCGGTGCGTCTGTCAGGCGTGAACACCGACATGTGGAAGATGCGCATTTATGCGCTGGCCGGAGCGATCTGCGGCATCGCCGGTATCCTGATCGCCTCGCGCCTGAACTCGGCGCAGCCGGCATTGGGTTTGGGATACGAATTGGAGGCGATCGCAGCCGTGGTGATCGGTGGCACGTCTTTGTCCGGTGGGCGCGGCACGATCCTGGGCACGCTGATTGGCGCCCTGATCATGGCTGTACTGACCAACGGATTGCGCGTGCTGTCAGTCGCGCAGGAATGGCAGACCGTTGTGACCGGAGCGATCATCATCCTGGCCGTCTATGCCGATATGGCGCGACGCAAGAAATCGGGATGACCAAGCAACTAAATCAAAGACCAAAACGACCAACTGGAGGAGAAAACATGTTAACACGTCGTTTCATTCTGGGTGCGCTGAGTGCAGCCACCCTGGCAGGTCCCGCCTCGATGGCGGCAGCCGAAGAGATTTACATTCCACTGGTATCCAAAGGGTTCCAACATCAGTTCTGGCAAGCGGTGAAGTCCGGCGCCGAACAGGCAGCAGACGAGTTTGATGTCACCATCACGTTCGAAGGTCCGGATAACGAAACAATGGTGGACCGCCAAATCGACATGCTGGCTGCCGCTTTGGCCAACAACCCCAAAGCCATTGGGTTTGCCGCTCTGGACAGTCAGGCCGCAATTCCGCTTTTGAAGCAGGCCAACGAAAAGGGCATTCCGATCATCGCCTTCGACAGCGGCGTTGACAGTGACATCCCGCTTTCAACTGCGACAACAGACAATCTGGCGGCGGCTGGGCTTGCAGCCGACAAGATGGCCGAAAAAATCGGCGGCAAGGGTAAAGTTGCGGTTGTCGCGCATGACCAGACCAGCCGAACCGGCATCGACCGCCGCGACGGTTTCGTCAATCGCATGGCCGAGAAGTACCCGGATATCGAAGTCGTCACAGTTCAGTACGGTCAGGGCGACCACCTGAAGTCGACCGAGGTCACAAAGGCGATCCTGACAGCAAACCCCGATCTGAATGGCATCTTCGGCACCAACGAGGGCTCGGCCATCGGCGTTGTGAATGGCGTTCAGGAGCTGGGCACCGAGGGTTTGGTGATCATCGGTTATGACAGTGGCAAGGCCCAGAAAGACGCAATCAAGAGCGGCCTGATGGCGGGTGCGATCACGCAAAACCCTGTGGGCATCGGCTATGAGACTGTGAAAGCAGCGGTTGCGGCTCTGAATGGGGAAGAGGTTCCAGGTCTGATCGACACAGGCTTCTACTACTACGATGCCTCGAATATTGACGACCCGAAGATCTCGGCCGTTCTGTACGACTAAAAGTACTTATTAACACTGTTCGGCCTGCCTTTTTGGTGGGCCGGACAACCAATGTTCATCGTTCAGGTGAATTATGTCAGTTTTTGCGGGGCAACGGCGTTTGGGTCGCAACACCGGTCTGTCGCTGCTCTGCGTATGTCCTTGGTGCGTCGATGATGGGTTTAAGCCTAATTAGCAGAAATTTTGGCAAATTGATTTAATACTCGAAGTCTGGACATAAGCTAACCTGTTGCAGACGATTAACTTTTCAGCTTTCAATCAGCAAGCTCTATACACCAATATGTTACAAGCTATTGACCATCGACGAATGCGCCACCAGCGCGTGAGTGGTTCGCGGTATCGCCGCGTCGAAGGCAAGTTCGTGATCTCTTACAATGGCGATTAATCAGGTCTGAAAGACGTGACGAAATCCCAAACTGCTGTAAACAAATGCATGAATCGCTATCTATCTAAATACCCCTGCCGATATGGGAATATCTGGGATGCAGGACGCATGCCCGCTCCTACGATGTCTGGTTTGTGATGGCGGTACAGGCTGCGCCAATGAGGTTGGGTCGTCACTCTCTCAACACCGTCCTGCAAAGCGATGTCTCTAGAACAACGCTCAGGTTACAAACCGTCGGCCTGACCAGCGGTTTCTCAACCGAGCGAATGCATGCGTGAGGGTGTGATCGGGCCGACGAAATTGAAATTCGCGAACCATATTGTTCTTGTGGCTGAGCTCTCTTGGCTCGATGGTCTCAATTTCCACCCACAATGCCCCAAGTTTTTTTGTGAGTAGTTTTGCAAAAGGGCGCATATATCTTGCCAGAATGACATTTTCGCAGGAATGGTTCCCGATGACCAAGATCACTCCAGAATTGCTTGAACAAATCCGTGCCCGATTTGCGCAGGTTGACCACTGCCCGCAGCAGGGACCGCGTATTTTCTTTGAAAACGCGGGTGGCGCGCTGACGCTGAATTCGGTTGTGGACACCTCGCAGGCTTATGCTGCGATCCCTGACAATCAGGGCCGCGACAACCCGGGAAGTCACGAACTGGTGCGGGTAATCAACAAGGCCAAAGAAGATATGGCCGTGTTCATGAACGCCCCCGGTGGCCAGTTCTTTGTCGGCGAAAGCGGGACCGAGCTGCTGTTTCGTTTGATTATGAACGCCTGTCTGGGCACGGGCACCGGTCGGGTGCTTGGCACAACGCTGGAACATCCCGCGACCCGAAGCGCTTGCGCGCGTTGGGCCGGGGTGGCCGGGCAAGATCATGTTCTGGTGGTCCATGACGACGCCACAGGCACCGTCACCGCAGATGCTTATGCGGCGCAGGTTACGCCGGACACAAAGGTTGCGACTATCGTGCACACCTCGCCGGTGACCGGTATGGGCGTGGATGTAGCGGCTGTGGCTGCCGAGATCCGCACCGTTGCGCCCAATTGCTTCATCATAATCGACGGTATCCAGCACGCCGCGCATGGCCGGATCGACCTGACCGCCTATGATGTCGATGGCTATGTGATCTCGCCCTACAAGGTGTTCTCGCGCCATGGTTACGGGGTGGCCTGGATTTCTGACCGGCTGACCAAGCTGCCACATAACAGCTTGATCGACGGCCCCGCCGACAATTGGGAAATGGGGACGCGTGATACCGGCTCTTACGCTACAATGTCTGACGTAGTCAGCTATTTCGAATGGCTGGGCGCACAGGTCAGCGACGCCACCGACCGGCGCGAAAAATTCGTCGCTGCCGGAGAGGCGATCCATGAGCAGGAAAAAGCGTTGACTGATGCGATGATCCGCGGAACCGGCAACCTGCCCGGGCTGGCCGAGATGGAGAAGGTGACCATTCTGGGCGGTGTCGATAACCCAGCACGCGAGGGGCTGGTGTCACTGCAGGTCGAGGGCGTGCCGTCGGTCGATGTGGTCAAGCAACTGAACGAACAAGGCATCCGTACGCATTTGCGCAAGGCCGATCACTATTCGGGCAACATCCTCACACCGCTTGGCATGGACAGCTGCGTGCGTGTTTCGATGTGCCACTACAACAGCGTCGCCGAAGTGGCCCAGTTTCTGGGTGCAATGAAAACCATCGCCGCCTGAGGCATTTGAGAGGGGAAGCTCATGAAAACGCATGCGCAAGCGGTTGTAATCGGCGGCGGCCTAGCCGGCTGTTCAATTCTGTATCATCTCGCCAAGTTGGGTTGGACCGATGTGGTCCTGCTAGAGCGGGACGAACTGACCAGCGGCTCGACCTGGCACGCGGCGGCCAACATTCATGGGCTGCATGACAACAACAATATCACCCGCATCCAGCACTATACGATGAATCTGTATAAAGAGCTGGAACAGGAAACCGGTCAAAGCTGCGGCGTGTTCCAGCCCGGTTCGCTCTATTTGGCGCAAACCGAAGAACGCGAACATCAGCTGCGCCTGCAGGAAGCCAAGGCTAAATTCTATGGTTTGAATTTCCACGAGGTCAGTCGCGAGAAGGCCAAGGAACTGCACCCGCTGGCGCAGTTCGACGATATCCGCTGCATCATGTATGAACCCGATGGCGGCAATGTGGATCCCTCGGGCGTGCCCCACGCCTATGCTGCCGGTGCCCGCGCCATGGGAGCAACCATAGAACGGTTCTGTCCGGTGCTAGGTACGGATCAGCAACCCGACGGGTCTTGGATCGTGCGTACCGCAAAGGGCGATATTCACACGCAATGGGTGGTGAATGCCGCTGGTCTTTGGGGCCGCGAAGTTGCGGCGCTGGCGGGGCTGACTCTGCCGTTGCAACCGACCGAGCACCAGTACTTCGTGACTGAATCCATCGAAGAAGTTGCCAATCTGGGTCGTCGCCTTCCGTCAATTGCAGACCGGGATGGCGAGTACTATTTCCGTCAGGAAGGCAACGGATTGCTCATCGGGGCCTATGAGAAGGACATGAAGTTCTGGGCCGAGGACGGTACGCCGCTGGACTTTGCCCATGACCTGTTCCCCGACGATTTGGATCGGATCATGGAAAACGTGATCCGCGCTACCGAACGTGTGCCAGTTGCCGCCACCGCAGGGGTCAAACGGGTGATCAACGGGCCGATGATCTGGTCTCCGGACTCCAGCGCCTTGTGGGGTCCGGTGCCCGAACTGAAGAACTATTTCCTCTGCGGCGGACTGATCCCGGGTTTCTCGCAATCGGGTGGTCTGGGCCTGCTGGCGGCGCAGTGGATGATCGAGGGCGAGCCGCAATACGACATGTTTGCATGGGATCTGGCCCGCTTCGGCGACTGGGCCGACAAAAAATTCACCAAGGCACGGGTTGAGGACCAGTATACCCACCGTTTTGCCATCCACTTCCCGAACGAGGAGCGTAGTGCAGGTCGCCCCGCCCGAGTCCGCCCTGCCTTTGAAATGCAGAAAGACATGGGCTGTGTCTTTGGTCTGAACTGCGGCTGGGAGCATCCCCTATGGTTCGCCGATCAGCCCGGTGTACAGGAAACCAACGGCTTCACACGCCAGAACTGGTGGGAGCCGGTGGGACGTGAGGTACAGATGCTGCGGGAGAATGTGGGCGTCATCGACATATCGAATTTTGCGAACTACATCATCAAAGGACCCGGCGCGCAAGATTGGCTGGATCGCTTGGTCGCCAACCGCGTACCGACCGTGATCGGGCGGTCTTGCCTGACGCCGCTGATCTCTGTCCGTGGCGGCGTGGCTGGCGATTTCACCATAACCAAGGTGGCCGATGACGAATACATGATGATCGGATCGGGCATGGCCGAGCGCTATCATCAACGCTTCTTCAACATGATCGACCTGCCAAAGAACACAACCTTCGAAGTCGCCACGGACCGCATAGCAGGGTTCAACGTCGCCGGTCCGAAAGCGCGTGACCTGCTGCAGCGGCTGACCAATGCAGACCTGTCGAACGAGGCGTTCCGCTTTATGCGCTCGGCCACAATCGAGGTTGCAGGTGTCACCTGTCTGGCCATCCGCGTCAGCTTTACCGGCGATCTAGGGTGGGAGTTGCACTGCGCCGAAGAAGATCAGACCCGCCTGTACGCTGCGCTGCTGGATGCGGCCAAGCTGCTGGATGGCGGCCCCGTTGGCGGCCGCGCGCTGGGGTCGTTGCGGATCGAAAAAGGTTATGGCTCATGGGGCCGTGAGTATTCGCAGGAATACTGGCCGCAAGAGGTCGGGCTGGCGGGCCTGATCAAGCTAGACAAGGATTTCCTGCACAAGGATGCGTATCTGTCGGTCAAGGACAACGCCGCGCGCGAAGTGCTGTCAATCTTCGAGGTCGAAGTCTCCGAGGATGCCGACGCGACCGGCGGTGAGCCGATTTTTACCCCGGATGGTACCCCGGTTGGCCGCGTGACATCCGGTGCATACGGCTATTCGGTCGGCAAATCGCTAGCGCTTGGCTATATAAACCCTGAGGTCGCACAACCTGGTGATACGGTCGAAGTGTTCATCCTTGGCAAGCCCCATAAAGCGAAAATCCTGTCCGAGCCTCCCTTTGATCCGGATGGAAACCGCCTGCGCGATGTTAAACCGGCACTGGAAGGGGCTGCCTGAGCAGCCCCGTTGCAGGTCAGCGGTTCATGCTGGCGGCGGCGTTTAGCAGCCAGTCCTGAAACAGCCTGACCGACGGTGAAACGGGTTTTTCCTTGAGACGCACGAAATAGGCCCATGGGCTGTCCAAATCGAATTCGAACGGTTCGATCAGCAGCCCCCGGTCCACATAAGACCCGGCCAGAGAGCGGGGCAGGGCGACGCAGCCCAACGACTTCGCCGCCATCTCCATTGCCAGATTTGAAGCGTTGGTTCGCAGCCCTTCCTTCTGGTTCAGGTCTGCCAGATCAAAATGGCGTGCGACCCGTTCCCAATAAGCTGGACGACCCAGAATATGGATCAGAGGTGCCTCTTGCAGTTGCGCCGGATCGGTCAGCTGGGCGCCATTGACTGTGAATTCGGGCGCGCACACGACCGCAAGCTTTTCGGCCCACAGCTGCCGCGCGCCCACCGTCACATCGTCAATATGATTGACCGTTATCGAAATGTCCGAGACGTTCGGCTCGACATCAATCCAGACGGTGCCGTGTACCGTCAGGTCGATATCCGGGTGCTGGTCGCTAAAACCCCGGATTACGTCCGGTAGCCAATTCTCGGCCAGGCTGACCGGGCAAGACACGACGACTTTGCGGGTGTGTGACCGCTGGATGACCGATTGTGTGGCCACGTCAATCTCATGCAGAGCATGCCGCACTGAAGGCAGATACGCCTCGCCCACGTCGGTCAGCGACAATGACCGGGCATGGCGCACGAACAGAGGCCGCTGCAAAAACTCTTCGAGCGAACGCACATGGTTGCTGACGGCGGATTGGGTGCAGTTCAGCTCATCTGCCGCGCTGGTAAAGCTGAGGTACCGGGCGGCGGCCTCGAAGGAGCGCAGGAAGATCAGGTGGGGCAGGTTCATCATGGCGATAGGTTCCTGGGCGAGCGGGTAGGTGGTGCGCCGGGAATTCTGTTTCGCGGCGGGAATTGATCTGGTTCATATGCTACAATGGAGCGGAGCCAAAGCTACAAATTTTCCGGGGCCATTGCCCTCGTATTGTTTTCGTGCTGCGATGGGCAAACACACTTAGGTTTTGGCCGAACCCGAAACCTCATCTGTAGGGCATCGTGACCAACACATTTCAAACTATCGCAAAGTTTGCGCTAAATCGAAGGGTGCAGGATTTCCCCGACAGCGCGCTCGAAGCGGCGGCACTGATGCTGCTGGACACGATGGGGATCACCATCGGGTCCGGACCGATGCAGGCCGGTCAGATCGCGCGTGACAGCGCAGTGGCGCTTTACGGTGCGGGCGATCCGGGCCTCAGCGCACGGATGCTGTTCGATGGCCGCAAGGTTAGCGTTGCCGGCGCGGCTTATGCCGCTGCGACTCAGACCGATAATCTGGATGGCCATGACGGCTATAACCCCACCAAGGGCCATATCGGTGTTGCCGTTGTGCCGGCTCTGGCGGCTTTGGCGGAAACGGTCGCGGATTTTTCCGGCCCCGAGGCGTTGGCGACCGTAACTATTGGATACGAAATCGCCGGGCGCGCCGGGATTTCGTTGCATGACACAGTCAGCGACTACCACACTTCCGGCGCATGGAACGCGTTGGGAGTTGTGGCCGTTGCCGCCCGTCTGCGCGGGCTGAGCGCAGAACGGATGCGGCAGGCCATGGGCATCGCCGAATATCACGGGCCGCGCAGTCAAATGATGCGCGAGATTGCCAACCCCACCATGCTGCATGACGGCTCGGGCTGGGGCGCGCTGGTGGGTGTATCCTCGGCAGTGCTGGCCGAGAAGGGATTTACCGGCGCGCCGGCGATCACAATAGAGGCGGATGAGGTCGCGCATCACTGGCGGGATCTGGGCAGCTTCTGGCAGATGGAACATCAATATGTGAAGCCCTATCCGATCTGTCGTTGGGCCCATGCGGCGATCGACGCCACTAGGGCGCTGATGCGTGAATATGGCCTGTCTCATCAGGACATTGCCGCGATTCAGGTGAACACTTTCCACGAAAGTGCCTGCCTGTTTCAGGGTATGCCGGATGACACTTCGAAGGCGCAGTATTCGCTGCCCTTCGCTGTGGCGACGATGGTGGCGCACGGCCGTATCGGGGTCGAGCATATCACCGGCGCGGGCCTCTCCGATCCGCTGGTCGCGGCGATTGTCGACCGTATCTCGGTGGCCGAGACCGCGCGCCATTCCGACCGCTTTCCTCAAAGCCGCGTTGCTGATGTCGTCATGACCTTGACGGATGGGCGGGAACTGGCGTCGGGCGACGTCCACGCGCGCGGCGGGCCCGAGGCACCCATGGACCGTGACGAAGTGATCGCCAAGTTCATGGAGTTCGCCAGTCCACCGCTGGGGGTCAGCCGTGCCGCCGCCATACGCGACGCGGTTCTGGGGTTGCAGTCGCCGGACGCCAAATTCTCGGATCTCGGCGCGCTGATTTATGACGCCGCTGACAACCGCTGAAATCAGGACAACAAAAATGCCGCTAAGGCTGCTGAAATACGGGCTATCCGCCGATTACCCTGTCACCGGAGACATTCCGACCACGCCAGAGCTTAAACCCAGTTACGATGTGGTCATCGTAGGTGGTGGCGGCCACGGACTGGCCTGTGCCCACTACCTATCAAAGTATCACGGCATCACCAATGTGGCTGTGCTGGAAAAGGGTTATCTGGCGGGCGGCAACACCGCGCGGAACACCACTACCATCCGCTCGAACTACATCACCAAAGAGGGCATCGCGTTCTACAAGAAAGGTGTGCAGCTTTACGGGAAGATGAGCGAAGAGCTGGATTTCAACGTCATGTTCAGCCAGCGCGGTCAACTGACGCTGGCCCATACCGAGGCGACGCTACGCTCGTTCCATCTGCGGGCCGAGATGGGTAAACACGCGGGCACCCGGATCGAGGTCGTTGATGCGCAGACGGTCAAGGACCTGTCCCCGCATCTGAATATGGATGAGGGCGGGCCGCTGGAAATCATCGGCGGTTTGTGGCACGCCGATGGAGGCACTGCGCGGCATGATGCGGTGGCCTGGGGCTATGCAGCGCAAGCCAGTAGGCGCGGGGTGGAAATTCATCAACGTACCGAGGTTGAAGGGTTCGACACTGCCGGTGGCAAGATCACAAAAGTGCGCACCAATCGCGGTGATATCAGTGCCGGGCAGGTGATGATTGCTGTCGGGGGCATGAACTACGACATGGCGATGAAAGCCGGGGTAGAATTGCCGATCCGTTGCTATCCGTTGCAGGCGATGGTCACGCAGCCGCTGAAACCGTGGCTGCACACGCTGGTCAGTTCGGTCAGCCTGCACACCTATCTGGTGCAGTCATCGCGAGGCGAGATCGTGATCGGCGGTGGCTCGGACCCTTATCAGCTGTATTCCACCCGCTCGACACTGGACATGAAAGAACATCTGGCCGAAGGCGCGGTACATTTGTTCCCGTTCCTGCACGGGGTGCGTCTGTTGCGACAATGGGCCGGGATTACCGACATGACGCCCGATTACTCACCCATCATGGGTGCCAGCCCATTGTCCAACCTATGGCTAGATTGCGGTTGGGGCACCTGGGGGTTCAAAGCCACTCCGGTGGCGGGCAAGTACATGGCGCAGTCCATCGCCAACCAGAAGGTCGCGCCGATACTCGAACCCTTCACAATGGAGCGTTTCGCCACCTTTGATCTGCTCAATGAAATGGGCGCAACTGCCGCGAGCCACTGACATGAAGATCCTGATCTGCCCGATGAACGGGCCCCGCAATATTAATGAATTCCAGAGCTTCGGCCCTCTGCGCGCCGACCCCGACCCGGATGCAACCAGCGATCAGGACTGGGCACGTCACCTGTTCCGAGCCAACAATTCACGCGGAACGCTGGTGGAATGGTGGCGGCACGTGCCCTCGAACTATTTCTTTCTGGCCGAGCGCAACGCCACCACGAACGAGGTGATCCGCACTTTTGACCCCTCAGAGCTGGAGCAAAGGTGATGGCCCGACTTCCCGCACCCTGGGGCAACAGGATCAATCGAGATGCGCCGGTATCGTTCAGCTTTGAAGGGCAGGCGTTTCAGGGATACGAAGGTGATGTGATCGCCTCGGCTTTGGCCGGGCAGGGGAAGTGGATGCTGTCGCGCTCGTTCAAATACCACCGACCGCGCGGTGCGATGTCGATGGCGGGCACCGAGGCCGATACGCTGGTGCAACTGCCCTCGGACCCGAACGTGCAGGCCGACCGGCATCCGATTTCGGCAGGGCTGCAAGTTAAGGCGCAGAACGTCAACGGATCACTGGCGCGAGACCGCGACGCATTCATGGACAAGCTGGGGCGATTCATGCCGGTGGGGTTCTATTATCGCACCTTCATGGGCCCGACGCGCAATAGCTGGCTGAAACTGTGGGAGCCGCTGATCCGCAAGAAGGCTGGGCTGGGCGTTCTGGATATCAACGCACCGCATGAAGACTACGAAAAGGCCAACCTGTTTTGTGATCTGCTGGTCGTCGGCGCGGGGCTGGCCGGGTTGACCGCCGCCATCGAAGCCGCCGAGGCCGGGGCTGACGTCATTCTGGCCGAGCAGGAGCCGGTCTTGGGCGGTGCGCTGACCTATGGCCGCGATGCCGACAGGCTGTCCGACCTGCTGGCGAAAGTGCAAAGCCTGCCGAACCTCCGCATCATGACCGGTACAGTGGTGAACGGCTGGTTCGAGGACAACTGGCTGCCGCTGATCCGGGGCAACAAGCTGTTCAAGACGCGCGCGCGCGAGGTTCTGCTGGCCACCGGCTGCATCGAACAGCCCGCGATCTTCCGAAACAATGACCTGCCGGGCATCTTGCTGGGCACTGGTGCGCAACGGCTTATGCGGCACTATGGTGTGAAACCGGGCAAGCGCGCGGTGGTACTGGCCGCCAATCTCGACGGTTATCGGGTGGCGCTGGATCTGTTGGACGCAGGCGTAGAACTGGCGGCTGTGGTTGATCCGCGCCCCGGTGGCAGCGGCAGTGAGCTTGGCCAGCAACTGGCAACAAGGGGAACGCGTGTCATTCACGGCGCCGTGGGCGAGGCGCGTGGCAAGACCCATGTTACCGGCGTAAAGGTCGGAGGCGACTGGCTAGATTGCGATCTGTTGGTAATTTCGGTCGGCTATGCGCCAATGTGGCAACTGCCCTGTCATGCTGGCGCGAAACTTGGCTACAATGAAACGGCGGCGCGGTTTTCCCTGTCTCTGCCAGACGCTCCGCTGGGCATTGCCGGGGGTGTTGCCGGTGTCTTTGCGCCTGATGCGGTGGTGGCCGATGCGCAACGCGCGGCACAGACGGCGTTGACTCGTCTGGGGCTGCCAACCCGCGACATCGCGCAGGTCGAAGATGTCGAGGCTGCGTTGACGAATTTCGAACCGGCAATCGCCGGGCATCCCAAGGGCAAGGATTTTGTCGACCGGGACGAGGATATTCAAATCAAGGACCTGCAAAACGCGGTTAAGGAAGGCTATCGCGAGTTGGAGCTGATCAAGCGCTTTACCACCGTCGGTATGGGGCCGTCACAAGGGCGGCACTCGGCGCTGGCCACCGCCCGGGTGGTGGCCAAGGCGACCGACCGCACCATCGGGCAGATCGGCGTGACTACCGCCCGTCCGCCCTTTGGCCCCGAAACGCTGGGCGGGCTGTCTGGTCATCATCACCCGGCAGACAGGCGCACAGCGCTGCATCACGAACATATCCGGTTGGGGGCGGACATGCGCCCGGTCGGAGCGTGGTGGCGGCCTTATTTCTACGGCCCGAAACAAGACGCCAAGCGCCTCATCGAAGAAGAGGTGCATGCGGTGCGCAATGGGGTCGGCGTGCTGGATGTTTCAACTCTGGGCGGGCTCGAGGTGCGTGGCCCGGATGCGGGCGAATTCCTCAACCGCATTTACACCATGGCCTACAAAAAGCAGCCTGTGGGCCGCTGCCGGTACTGCCTGATGACAAACGAAATGGGCACGGTGATCGACGATGGCGTGGCGTATCGGCTGGCCGAGGATCTGTTCTATGTCACCGCCACCACCGGGGCCGTGGCGCGGGTTTATTCGGATATGTTGTTCTGGAATGCGCAGTGGCGGTTGGATGTGGATGTGCTGAACGTCACCTCGGCCTTCTCGGGCTTCAACATTACCGGTCCCAAGGCGCGCCCCGTGGTCGAAGCGCTGGACAGCGACATCGATTTCTCGCGCGATGGATTTGCCTATCTCGACGGGCGTAGCGGCATGGTGGCCGGGGTGCCGGTGCGCGCCATGCGGATTGGGTTCACCGGCGAGTTGAGCTACGAGCTGCACTGCCCCACCAGCTATGCCCACACCCTGTGGGATGCGGTGATGGCGGCGGGTCACGCGCACGAGTTGCGCCCTTACGGGCTGGAAGCCAGCCGGATTCTGCGGTTGGAGAAAGGCCATATCCTGATTGGTCAGGACACCGACGCGCTGACCTCGCCGGATGAGCTGGGGTTCGAATGGGCGATCTCGAAGACCAAGCCGTTTTTCGTGGGCAAGCGCTCAACCGAGATGCGCCGAAACAAAGGCCTGCCGCGCAAGCTGGTCGGGCTGACATTCGACGGGCCAGATGTACCGGGGGAAAGCTGTCTGGTACTGAGGGACGATGTACCGGTGGGGCATGTGACCTCGGTCCTGTGGTCGCCGACGCTGAACACCCATATCGCGCTAGCATATGTGCATGGCGATGACGCTACGCAAGGATCGCAGGTCACGGTGAAGTGCCGCAATGGCAAGCGCGTCGTTACAACTGTGCGCGGCCACACCTTCTTTGATCCTGAAAACAAACGGCAGGAGGTGTGATGATGCGAACCTATCCGCTTGACCCAATGGGCGCTGCTGAAGGCACACCGCTGGTTTCCGGGCAGATTTTCCTGCAGGACCTGACCCATACGCCGCGTTTTGGCCTCAAGGGCCGAGGCACCGTGGCGTTTTTGCAATCGCGGGGCCTGAAGGTGCCAGACGTCAACGAAACCGCCGATGGCCTTCTGCGTCTGGGTCAGGAAGAGGTGGTGGTACTGGATGCGCCTGCCGACCTGTATGCCCGGTGGCAGGTCGCCGCCACGCCAAAGGGCTATTATTCCTGGCGCGAGGAAACCTGGGCCATGATGCACCTGACCGGCCCGCGCCTGTTCGATCTGCTGGCCAAGATTTGCCCGGTCGACCTGTCGCCCGGTGCCTTTCCAGTGGGAAAGATCGCCCAGACCCGCGTGGGCTATGTCGAGGCAATCACATGGCGCAACGACCGCAAAGGTGTGGGGTTCGATGTCCTTTTCGACGTCGCCGCCACTGCTTTTTTCGCCAACGCGGTAGCCATTGCCAGCGCCGAGTTCCAACCGGAGGTACCCGCATGAAATCCCCCACCGTGATCTTGCACACCGATAACCCCGACGCTGCCCGTGCGGTTCTTGCTGAAGGTCATCCCGATCTGCCGATCCACACCTGCGACAGCTACGAGGCGCTCACGGGTTTGATCGAGGATACAGGGGCTGAAGTTGTCTATTCCGTTCGCTTTGCGGGCACCCCCGGCTTTCCACGCGCAGCACTGGTCGAGAACCCGCAAATCAAATGGGCTTCGGTCGGCGGCTCAGGTACCGATCACCTGAACCCTTGGAACCCTGATGAGGTAACGGTGACAAATGCCGCCGGGGTCGCCGCCGATATGATGGCACAATATGCGCTGGGGGCGATGCTGCATTTCACGCTGGATTTCCCGGGCTTTCGTGCCGCGCAGGCGCGGCGGGACTGGATCGGCGGCAAAGTCGAGCCCATCGACAGCAAGACGGTGCTGATCATCGGCCTTGGCAAAACAGGAGAGGCTGTTGCGGCACGATCCAAAGCTATGGGGCTGAACACAATCGGTGTACGGGCCCGCCCGAAACTGACCCCCAACGTGGACGAGGTACACGGGATGGAGGCTTTGCCTGATCTCTGGCCACGCGCTGACTTTATCGTCGTTTGCGTACCTCTGCTGGACAGCACGCGCGGTCTGGTCGGGGCAGGGGCTTTTGCCGTCATGAAACCGACGACGGTGATAATCGACGTCTCGCGAGGTGGGGTAATTGACGAAGCACCTCTACTGGCCGCGCTGGAACAGAACCGGATCAGAGGCGCGGCGCTGGACGTGTTCGTTACCGAACCGCTGCCTCAGGGGCACAGGTTCTGGGAACTGGACAACGTGATCGTCACACCGCACTGCAGCTCGGTCTATGACGGCTGGGATCTGAAATCGGTCCGCATGTTTTCCGAGAACCTGATGCGCTATCGCAAGGGCGAGGTGCTGAACAACATCGTAAATCCACAACGGGGATACTAGGTCAATGGCACGAGACAGACGCAGCGGCGGGCGACGCGGCAAATCCGGGCGCGCGGCGGCGGGAATCGAACAGCTGCCCTGGCAACAGGTGCGCAACAGCTATCCGCCGTTCGAGCTGTTGAACCCTGAACAGATGGATCAGCTGCATACAACCTCGATGCGCATTCTGTCCGAGGCCGGTATCCGGGTGATGGGCGACAATGTTATGGACATTTTCGAACGCGCGGGGGCCATCGTAGACCGCGACACCAAGACCATCCGTATGGACGAAACCATTGTCGCCGAAGCGTTGAAAACGGTGCCCTCGGAATTCACGCTGACCTCTCGCAACCGCGCGAAACAGATTACGCTGGGCGGCGATCATGTGAATTTTGGTTTGGTTGCCGGGCCGCCGAACGTACATGACTGTATCAATGGCCGCCGTCAGGGTAATTATGATGACTATTGCAACTTCATCCGGTTGGCGCATCACTTCAACGCTATCCATCTGATCGGCAATCAGGTGATGGCCCCGATCGAAATGCCCGCCAACAACCGCCATCTGGACACCTACAACGCCAACCTGAGCTATAGCGACCTGAGCTTTCACTGCACCGCTATCGGGCGCGGGCGGGCGATGGATGGCATCAACATGATGGCGATTTCGCGCGGTCAGAAACCCGAGGACATGCGCGGCGATCCGGGGGTGATCACAATCATTTCGGTGAACTCTCCGCGCCTGTTCGACGATGCCATGGGTGACGGCCTGATCGCGATGGCCGAGTATGGTCAACCGGTGACGGTCACGCCGTTCACTCTGATGGGGGCCATGACACCGGTCACGCTGCCTGCCGCGCTGGCGCAACAGAACGCCGAGGCGCTGTTCGGTGTGGTGCTGACGCAGTTGGTCAGCCCGGGAGCGCCTGTCATGTATGGCTCGTTCACCTCGAATGTGGACATGAAATCTGGGGCTCCGGCCTTTGGTACACCGGAGAATGCCAAGGCGAATATTGTCGGCGGGCAGTTGGCGCGGCGCTATGGCATTCCGTACCGGACATCGAATGCAAATGCGTCCAACGTGGTGGATTTGCAGGCGGCATACGAAACGATGATGGCCACCTGGGGCGCGGTTCTGGGAGGGGCTAATATCGTCTATCATGCCGCCGGCTGGCTTGAAGGCGGGCTGACCGCATCTTACGAGAAATTCGTTATGGATATCGAGATCATCCAGAACATGATGGAATTCCTCAAACCGATGAAATTTAACACGGATGAACTGGGCCTGGACACCATCAAATCGGTGCCCACTGGCGGCCATTTCTTTGGCGTCGATCACACGATGGAACGCTATGAAACCGCGTTCTACAAACCGATGCTGTCCGACTGGCAGAACTATGAAAACTGGGAGGCGGCCGGAGCCAAGGACGCCCTGCAACGCGCCACCGAGGTTTGGCAGCAGGCGCTACGCGAGTATCAGATGCCCGAGATGGACCCCTCCGTGCGTGAGGAGCTGGATGCCTATATCGCCAAACGCAAGGAAGAGATCGGCAGCGGCGAACCCTGATGGAATATCGGGGCAGGGGGGTCGACCGCTGCCCCGGTTCGGTTACAGCAGATCGAACAACCGGCCCGGCAGCGCCTCGTGGCGTGGCAGACCCAGCGCCCGCATCATGCAGAACATCATCGCCTGATTTGAGGTCACCACCGGCTTGTCCAGCGTGTCCTCGATCTGCTCGATGGCCTCGACTGCGCGCATGTCGGTGCAGCTGAGCACGACGGCTTGCGCGTCCGGGTGGTCTGCCTCACAGGCGAGGTCGTAAACCTCGTCCGGGGTCAGCTCTCCTTGTCCGTAATTGCCCAGCTCGCGACCAACGTCGGCGCAACGCACGGTTTCGATGTCGTTTGCGGCCATGAAATCCATCGCCTGCGTGTTGATCTCGCCCAGATAGGGCGAGGAAAAGCCCACTTTCGTCACCCCAAGCGCCTGAATGGCAGCGATCAGCGATCCGGCGGCTGTCAGCGATTGCGCTCCCGATCCGGCCTTGATCTGCTGCGCCAGATCGGCGTCGAAAGACGGTCCATGGGTCAGCGTGGCCGAGGTGCAGCCGTACAGCACCACATCTGGCCGCACGCCCGAAATCATCCGCAAATCGTGGCTGATGTCCGAGGCCCCAAGCCCCGCCATCTGGTCAGAACCGGGGATTTCATCGACATCATAACCACCCATGCGCTGGAAATGCACGGTGGTATCCGGGCAGCGCATCAAGGCCATATCGGCCTCGAGGTTGGTGTTGGTGAAGGGCACCAGAACGCCGATCTTGGCCCGGGTACGCGTTTCGTGGCTCATGACGTTACCTTTCTCAGAACGGCCAGACAGCGATCCATTACCGGCGTGTCGCAGATCGTGGCGCGCAGGCAGTCGGACAGACCATAGCCGCCCATACCGCGCATCAGCAGTTTCTCGGCCCGTAGCGCGGCGTCGGCATGTTGCGCCTGCTCGGTCGAGGCAAAGCGGATCAGCACGAAATTGGTGTGGCTGTCCGGTACGATCAGCCCCAGATCGCGGCAGTCCTCCGCGAGCCGATCGCGAATGGTTGCCGTTTT
Source organism: Ruegeria sp. CJ6 (assembly GCF_056536665.1). Lineage (NCBI taxonomy): Bacteria > Pseudomonadati > Pseudomonadota > Alphaproteobacteria > Rhodobacterales > Roseobacteraceae > Ruegeria > Ruegeria sp. CJ6. The sequence continues at coordinate 405,724 of NZ_JBQFQB010000002.1, forward strand.
CGCGACCACGTCCCGCATATGCGCCTGATCGCGCATCGCCGCCGCTGCCGCAGCCTGCGAGGCAATCGAGATGTTGTTGGGGTTCAACAGCTTGCGCAGCTCTCTGGCGATGTCGGTGGGGAAATAGCCCCACCCGGCGCGCGCCCCGGCAAGCCCGTAAGCCTTGGAGAAGGTGCGGGTGATCACGGTATCCCCCCGATCAGCCAGCGCGAAAATCTCTGCTGGATCGTTGGCTTGGTCGGCGAACTCGGCATAGGCCTGATCGACCACCAGCAGCACGTCGCCGGGTAGCGCGTTGCGCAGGCGCAGGATGTCGGCATTCGGGATCAGGGTGCCGGTGGGATTGCCCGGGTTACAGACAAACACGATACGGGTCGCCGGGGTGACGGCGGCCAGAACCGCGTCGACGGATACGGTCAGATCGACCTCGGGCGCGGCGACGTATTCGGCCTGCGCCTGCGCCGTGGCCGAGGCCACGAAGGCATAGCCATACTGCGTGCCCAGCACGTGATCGCCGGGCCCGGCAAAGGCGCGGATCAGGCAGCCGATCAGCTCCATCGAGCCCGCGCCACACAGCACCCGCGCCGGGTCGACCCCGTGTACCCCGGCAATGGCCGCGCGCATGTCGGGCCATTCGGGATCGGGGTAGAGCGTCAGATCAGCCAGCGCTGCCTGCCCGGCCGCCACGGCGGACGGACTGGCCGGAAAGGCGCTTTCGTTCTGCGCCAGCGAGATGGTGCCTTCACCACCCAGATCGGCCAGCGCATAGGCGCCCATGGCGCCGACATGAGAAACCGGACGGATCATACGTCACCTCCGTACGCATTGGCGCCCTCGGCACTGACCAAACCGCGTTTGAGGTCCAGCGCCAGCGCATCCGAGTTGCGGTCGCCCGGATCGCCGAAACCGCCACCACCGGGAGTGTCGAAGATCAGATAATCGCCGCCTTCGACCCGCAGCTCTCCCTTGCCGGGAATGTCGCTGTCGCCATCACGGAACCGGATGCGCCCCGGCGCGCCGGGCTGACCGCCCATGCGGCCCAGGGCGGGGAATTTCAGCCGCTCGACCGACAGGAACACGATGAAGGGCGCGCCGTTGGCCGATGTCATCTCGATCCGCTGCCCAAGCCCGCCGCGATACTTGCCCGCGCCACCGGAATCCGCGCGCAGCTCGCGTCGCCAGATGGTCACCGGCGCGACGCTTTCGGTGATCTCCACCTGCGAACCGAACACGCCCGAGGGGTAGGCGGTGGCTGACAGACCATCCGCATGGGGTCGTGCGCCGGTTCCGCCGTTATGCACCGGTTCCACCGCGAATTCCTGCCCGCCATCGCGGGCCACTTCGGGCGCGTGGCGCATCGGCAGGTCGAACATGCAGCTTGCGCCTTCAGCCGGAACTTCATCGGGCAGCGCCTGATGCAGGCAGCCCAGCACCAGATCGGGTGTCACCTGACCCAGCGTGTGCCGCATCGCCACCGGCACCGGGCGCTGCGCATTCAGGATGCAGCCCTTGGGGCCGTCGACGGTGAACGGCTCCAGCGATCCGGCATTGTTGGGGATGTCCGAGCCGACGATGCAGCGCAGCGCGAACACCGTATAGGCGGTGGCATAGTTCAGCGGCACGTTGATGCCCTTGCGCGAACAGCCCGAGGTGCCGGTGAAATCCACATGCATCCCCGATTTACTGACGGTCAGCGCGGCGTGCAGTTCCAGCTCATTCTCATAGCCGTCCATTTTCAGGACGTTTTTGTAGATACCTTCGGGCACCTCGGCGATGGCCTCAAGCGTGCCACGGCGCGAAGTGTCGATGATATAGGACCCCAGCGCATCCAGATCGGTCAGGCCGAACTCTTCCATCATCGAAACCAGCCGGTTCACCCCGGCCTCGCAACAGGCGATCAGGGCATAGATGTCGCCCTCGTTGGCGATGGGCTCGCGGCTGTTGGCGCGGATGATGTCCAGCAGCAGCGCGTTGGGGATGCCTTCCTCGACCAGTTTGCAGGGCGGGATCAGCAGCCCCTCGTCATAGATGTCGGAGCCTTCCGGCCCCATGCCCAGACCACCCAGATCAACCAGATGCGAGGTGCACGAGGTGAAGCCCACAACCTTGCCATCCTTGAACGCGGGCATCATCAGCAGGAAGTCGTTCAAATGCCCCGAGGCCAGCCACGGGTCGTTGGTCATGTAGATATCGCCCGGTTTCATGGTCTGAACCGGGAAGGCGGCGCGCAGATGCTGCACCGCTTCGGCCATGGTGTTGATATGGCCCGGCGTGCCGGTTACCGCCTGTGCCAGCATCCGACCATTGACGTCGAAAATCCCGGCTGAGATATCGCCGCACTCACGCACGATGGGCGAAAAGGCGGCGCGTATCAGGGTCTGGCCTTGTTCTTCGACCACCGCCAGCAGACGGTTCCACATCACTTGCAGGCGGGCGGAGGAAAGATCGGTCGCCATCATGCGCCTCCTTTCTGGTCCTGAACCAGGACGAGGTTTCCTATGGCGTCCACATGGGCCGAGAAATCAGTCGAGACCAGCGTGGTGGTCTGCGGCTCGTGGATCAGCGCCGGGCCGCGCACATGGTCGCCGGACTTCAGATCGGCCCGCGCCACGAAGGCGGCCTGTTTCAGCGCGCCGTCCACATCGCAGGTGATCGGGCGAGTGTCGGGTGCGGTGAAGGTCGTCAATGCAGGTGTAGCGGGCACTGGTGGCACGGCGCTGTCAAGGGTCGCGACGCGCACCGCCCAGTTGAGAATCTCAATCTGCATCCCCGGCACCGGGCGTGAGAACTGCTTGCGATATTCTTCCTCAAAGGCGGTGGTCAGCGGTGCAATATCGTCTGCCGTCAGATGCCGGTCGGGCAGAGTGATCTCGATCTCGTGGCCCTGACCGTTGTAGCGCATGAAGGCGGTGCGGTGGGTTTCGGTCGGGGCATCGCCTGCGCCCTGGGCAACCACGCCTTTGGCTTCGGAAATCATTGCGTCGAACAGAGCGTTGATCTCATCCATGTCCATGCTGTCCAACAGCGAATAGCGCGAGCGGACGATTTCGAACGACACGGGTGCGAACAGGAAGCCCACGGCAGACCCCACGCCCGGATTGGGCGGGATTACAATGCGGCTGACCCCGGCGGATCGTGCCACCCGGCTGGCATGTAACGGCCCGTTGCCGCCAAAGGCAATCATCGTGCGCGGTCCAAGATCCTTGCCCGATTCCACCGCGTGCATCCGGCCCGCGCTGGCCATGCTTTCGTCGACGATGCGGCTGACGCCGTCGGCTGAGCCAACGGCATCGAGATCTAGTTTCGACCCGATCACCCGGCTCAGCGACTGTTTGGAGCCTTCGGGGTCCAGCTCGATATGCCCCTCGGCAAATGTGTCGGGCACGATGTAGCCCAGCGTAATGTCGCTGTCTGTCACCGTGGGCTCGGTGCCGCCGCGCATGAAGGCCACGGGTCCGGGTTCAGACCCCGCCGATTTCGGACCCACGGTCAGGCGTCCCAACCGATCCACCCCGGCGATGGAGCCACCGCCCGCGCCGATCTCGATCATCTCGATCACCGGGATGCGCACTGGCATGCCCGAGCCCTTTATGAACCGCGCGGCGCGGGCGATCTCGAACTGGCGCGAGGTCTGCGGGCGGGCCTTGTCGATCAGGCACAGCTTAGCGGTGGTGCCGCCAACGTCAAAGGACAGCACCTGATCCAGCCCGGTGCGGGCGGCGATGCGGGCGGCCAGAATGGCCCCTCCGGCGGGGCCGGATTCCACCAGCCGGATCGGAAAACGCGCGGCGGTGCGCACGGTGCACATGCCGCCGCCCGCCGTCATCATCAGGATCGGACAGGTCACGCCCTCGGCCTCGAACCGGTCGACGAAACGGGCCAGATAGGTCTGCATCAGCGGCTGGATATAAGCATTGGCGACAGTGGTGCACAGCCGGTCGAACTCGCGCGCCTCGGGGCTGACCTCGGACGAGATCGAGACGGTCAGATCGGGCCGCTTCTCAGCCAGCACATCGCGTAGGCGGCGTTCATGGGCGGGGTTGGCATAAGCGTGCATCAGGCAGATCGCTATGGCCTCTGCGCCGCTCGCGTCGATATCGGCCAGCAGTGCGTCGATGGCCGAGTCTTCGAGCTCGATCAATACCTGACCACCCGCCGACATGCGTTCGCGCACGGTCAGAGCACGCTCGCGCGGCACCAGCAGGTCAGGCTTCTCGAGGTTGATATCGTATTGCGAATAACGCCGCTCATACGCGATTTCCAGGATGTCGCGAAAGCCTTCGGTGGTCACCGTCGCCACCACCGCGCCGCGACGTTCGATCAGCGCATTGGTCGCCAGGGTGGTGCCGTGGATAAAGCCGGTCACCTGATCCAGCGTCCGGCCCGATTGCTGCATTACTCGCGCGGCCCCTTCCATGGCGCCGTCGGCAGGGTTCTGATGGGTGGTCAGGGTCTTGGTGGAGGCCAGGATTGTCTCTTCGCCAGAGACAAGGACCGTATCGGTGAAGGTGCCGCCAATATCGATGGCCAGGCGCAGCGTTTGAGTTGTCATGAGGTCTTCCGAAATTTCTGTAATCGCAGCGTAAAGCAAAAGGCCCGAGGCCCTGCTTTATGCAAGGATCACAAGATCACAGCCGGTTGCGCGGCGGTCCGTAGGATTCGGAATGTCAGTCTGTGTCATGGGCGAAATGTGCAGTTTCTAGATAGCGGCAGCAAGCTGGATTACGACAGAAAGGCCTGCAAGCGACATCTATCGTCTCTGCAGGCCAGAAATCTGCCGACACGGGCCACCAGACGGAGAGCGCGCGATCAGGCAAGCCACCAGCGTTCAGGGGCTTTGGCACCATCCATTTCCCAATTCGCGGCGATCTCGCCCTGGGCGACGGTTTTGGCAACACCCATGATATGATTGGCGAACATCGGAACGATCGCACCGCCATCATCATGAACCAAAGTCTGCGCTTCGGCATACAGAGTGCGGCGTTTGGCGTCGTCCAGCTCTGCACGGGCCTCGACCACGATGGCGTTGAAGCGATCGGCGGCTTCGCCTGTGCGCCAGGCGGTCTCGTTCCATTCGGTGTCGTTGGTATAGGCCGATGCAAACATCCAGTCCTCGGTCGGGCGGCCCGACCAGTACGAGAATGACCAGGGTTTCTTGTTCCAGACATTCGACCAGTAGCCATCCGAGGGTTCGCGAACCACTTCGATTTCAATACCTGCTTCGGCCGCGGATGCGGCGATCAATTGAGCCGCATCTACTGCGCCAGCAAATGCCGCGTCTGAAGATGATAGCTGCAGCGCGCCGCTATGGCCTGATTTCTTATAGTGATAGGTGGCCTTTTCAGCATCAAATTCGCGTTGCGGTAGATCGCCGTCGAAATAGCGGTTGGCGGTCGAGATCGGATGATCGTTGCCCAATGAGCCATGACCCAGCAGGATCTTGTCGACCAGTTCCTGGCGTTTGACTGCCAGCTTCAGCGCCATGCGCAGATCGTAATTGTCGAAGGGCGCGGCATCGACCCGCATTGGTATCGTGTAATGCAGGGTCGAGGTTTTCTCGAGGATGTTGATATGTGGTGCCCGCGATAACAGGGCGACCGTCTTGGGATCGACCCGGTCGATTGCCTGGACTGATCCGTTCATCAGCGCAGTCTGGCGCGCAGTCGGGTCGATGATAGTAAGGAACTCGACCTCATCGAAATGGGCCCGATCCTGTTTGAAGTAATTCGGGTTGCGGCGCGCCTTTACCCGCACGCCTGGTTCGTACACCTCAATGATATAGCCACCGGTGCCGATACCGGATTGCGGGTCGGTCAATTTGCCATCGGTCGAAGGCATTATGACCAAGTGATAGTCCGACAGGATGTATGGGAAGTCGGCATTGGCTGATTCCAGCTCGAACACCACGTTGTTGCCATCGGCGCGCATTGATTTGATTTGGGCGACCAAGCCGTTCACCGCAGATTTCGATCCCTCGCCTCGGTGGTGGTCGATAGTGGCGATGACATCGGCAGGGCTAAGGATTTGGCCATTGTGGAACTCGACCCCTTCACGCAGGGTGAATACCCAAGTGATCGCGTCGTCCGAGGAATACTCGGTCGCGAGTTCGGGCACCAAATTGCCGCTTGCATCTACTTCGACCAAGTTGTTGCCGAACAGATAGGCGACAGCGGTGTTGATCGTACCTTCATAGGTTGCTGGATCTAACGAGTCGGTGGTCGAACCGCTGCCAAAGCCAAATTTGATCGCTCCGCCTTTTTTGGGGACCTGCGCAAGTGCTTGTCCGGATAGGCTCAATGCTGCTGGAACGGCAAGGCCTGCAGCCAGTGCGCTTGACATGAAGCTGCGACGTGAAACCCGACCGCTCTGCAGTTTCTGCATTTGAGAGGACAGGAAAGGTGATCCGGGCTTTTTCATTTGGGGCCTCCTGGTTGAACCTGTTGTTCACAATGTTCTTTGAACCGCAGCACGCAGGCCCGTTCCGAACGTCCAAGCGAAGATCACTCGGCTGTACGGCTTCAACAAACGAAGAAAACGGGGACATAGGTCATGTTTTCTTTGTCAGTGTTGCGGAGATGATTTGTCTAGACTGCGCGCACCCGCCGAATGAAGCCCCGCAGACGCAAGGAGTTCAGATGCATCCGGTTCTGGTGACGATACTGAAACGCCTGGGACTTGGCGTAGTGACCCTAGTTGTCGTTTCCATCATTATCTTCTGTTCAATCCAAATGCTGCCCGGCGATTTCGGTGAGGCTGTACTGGGCCAGGCCGCGACTGAGGAAACGGTGGCGGCGTTCCGGGCCGAGCTTGGCCTCGATAAACCTGCCTATATCCGATATTTCGACTGGATCGGTGCGTTGGCGACCGGGGATCTGGGAACGTCGTTCTCAGGTCGGGCGAGTTCGGGTGTGGATCGATCACGTCCGGTAGTGGAACTGGTCGCACCGCGCTTATGGAACACATTGTTTCTTGCGGGTATGGCGGCGCTGATCTCGGTTCCGCTAGCGCTGTTTCTGGGCATCACCACCGCGCTGTGGCGCAATTCGCGCTATGATAAGCTGGCCAGCGCCAGCACCTTGACGGCGATCTCTTTCCCCGAGTTCTTCGTGGCCTATATCCTGATTTTGCTGTTCGGAACGCTATGGCCGGTGTTGCCGTCGTTGGCCAATGTGGAGCCAGGGATGCCGCTGGTCGAGCGGATCGTCAAATGCATATTACCTGCGCTTACACTGACACTTGTAATCGTCGCGCACATGATGCGTATGACGCGGGCTTCGCTGATCAGTCTTCTAGCTTCACCCTATGTCGAGATGGCGCGGTTGAAAGGAGAGAACGCCCGCCGCGTGGTTCTGCATCACGCGCTGCCCAATGCGTGGGCGCCAATTTCAACGGTGGTCGCGTTCAACCTGGCCTATCTGGTAGTTGGAGTGGTCGTGGTCGAGGTGGTGTTCGTCTATCCCGGCGTCGGCCAACTGATGGTCGATGCGGTCAGCTCGCGCGATATCCCGGTGGTTCAGGCGTGCGCCCTGATATTCGCCGCCACATATGTCCTTCTGAACCTGATTGCCGACATCATTGGAATCGTCACCAACCCGAGGCTTCTGCACCCAAAATGAGCCAGACAAGCAAGACATATTCAGCCGCCGCCGAGGTGGGTCGCGTGCGGACCCGTCGCAGCAAGCGCGAGCGTATTTGGATCGAGCTGAAGAAAGCGCCGCCGACAGCAATTTTCGGCATGTTTGTGATCCTGTTCTATCTAGTCATGGCAATCGGAGCGCCGGTCATCGCGCCTTACGGAGAGGCCGAGGTATTCCCGACGCCTTACGCACCCTGGTCGTCCGAGCATTGGCTGGGTACCGACCAGATCGGGCGTGATATCCTGTCGCGGCTGATCTATGGCGCGCGCAACACCATCGGTATCGCTTTTGTCACTACGCTGCTGGCGTTCTTCATCGGAGGCGGTCTGGGGCTGATCGCTGCGATTAACCGCAGTTGGCTGGATCAATTGATCAGCCGGGGCGTAGATGTATTTATGGCCATTCCCAGCCTGATTTTCGCGCTGATGCTGCTGTCGATTTTCGGCTCGTCGGCGCTGTCGTTGATTTTGATTATTGCGATTCTGGATTCAACCCGCGTGTTCCGCCTGACTCGCGCTGTGGCGGTGAACGTGGCAGTGATGGATTATGTCGAGGCAGCCCGGCTGCGCGGCGAAAAACTGCCTTGGGTGATGCGTCGCGAGATTTTGCCCAACATCATGCCTCCGCTGGTGGCCGAGTTCGGGCTGCGATTCTGTTTCGTTTTCCTAACCATCGCTGCGCTCAGCTTTCTGGGCGTCGGTATTCAGCCGCCCACCGCCGATTGGGGCACAATGGTGCGCGAGACCGCCAATCTGATCCAGTTCGCCAAATATGATTTCAAGGCCGGGATTACGCCACTGCTGCCCGCTGCCTCGATCGCGTTGATCACTGTGGCGGTCAACTTTGTCGTCGACTGGTTCTTGCACAAAACAAGCGGATTACGCGATGAACACTGAGACTGATCTTCTGCTGGATATGCGCGACATCCGTATCGAGGGGTTCTCGGACGAAAAGTGGAATCCGATCATCAAAGGTGTCAACCTGACCCTGAAGCGCGGTGAGGTGCTGGGCCTGATAGGCGAAAGTGGCGCGGGCAAGTCGACGCTGGGCAAAGCGGCTATGGGATACACGCAGCCCGGCTGTCGTATCACGGGCGGTTCGATCCGGTTCAAGGGGCAGGAGTTGCGCGATCTCGACGACCACGCGCTGCAGCATCTGTGGGGATCGCGGATAGCCTATGTGGCCCAATCGGCGGCTGCGTCGTTCAACCCGGCGCATAAGTTGTTGGATCAGACCGTTGCTGCAACGGTGCGCGAGGGACTGCAACCCGAGAATGTCGCGCGTGAGGATGCCCGCGCGCTTTATGCCTCGTTGTCGTTACCGCATCCCGAAACGATTGGTGACCGCTATCCGCATCAGGTCTCCGGTGGCCAGTTACAGCGGATCATGACAGCCATGGCGATGTCGCCCCGTCCCGATCTGATCATTTTCGACGAACCGACAACTGCGCTGGATGTGACGACCCAGGTCGAAGTTTTGACTGCTATGCGCCGGATCGTCGAAGAATTTCATACCGCCGCAATCTACATAACCCATGACCTGGCGGTGGTCGCGCAGATGGCGGACCGGATCAAGGTGCTGCGCTATGGAGAAGAGGTAGAAGAGGCGGAAACGCGCAAAATGCTGTCTGCGCCCGAGCAAGAGTATACCAAATCCCTCTGGTCCGTGCGTCTGTTGCAAAAACAAGCCGAGACTTCGGATGATATCATCCTTAAAATTGACGGTGTGGATGCGGCCTATGGCAAGAGCGCCAAGGTGTTGCACAATGTGTCAATCAGCCTGCCGCGGGGGCGCACGGTGTCGATTGTCGGCGAATCCGGATCTGGTAAATCGACCACGGCGCGGGTGATCACCGGCTTGCTGCCCGCCACAAGCGGGCAGGTCACGTTCAATGGCGAGGTCCTGCCAAACGAACTGAAAAACCGCAGCCGTGATCAGCTGCGCAGAATTCAGATGATCTATCAGATGGCCGATACCGCGATGAATCCGCGTCAAACCGTAGGTGAAATCATTGGACGTCCGCTGGAATTCTATCATGGTCTGCGGGGCCGGGCGCAGGAGGACCGGGTCATCGAACTGCTTGAAGCCATCGAGTTGTCGGAAGACTTCTTTGATCGTCTTCCCAGCGAATTGTCCGGCGGACAAAAACAGAGAATTTGCATTGCGCGCGCTCTGGCCGCGGACCCTGAGGTGATTATTTGTGACGAAGTGACGTCCGCGCTGGACCAGATTGTGCAGGAAGGCATCCTGCAATTGCTGATGCGCCTACAAAAGGAGCGCGGAATTTCCTATCTGTTCATCACGCATGACATTGCCACGGTCGAGGCTATTTCGGACGAGATTGTTGTGATGCTGAATGGTCAAGTCGTCGAGCAGGGATTGAAGAATACCGTTCTATCCGAACCCTTCCCGGACTATACAAAGCTGCTGCTAAGTTCGGTTCCCGAGATGGACCCGGATTGGTTGACGAACCTGCTGAAAGAGCGAAAAGAAAATCACTTAAATACAAAACATGACACTGCGTAGGCGCGGGCAATAACAACACTTGGGAATCTCAGTCGCAGTGGATTTCTCATTTTGCTTGTATTCCGAAACTCAGTTTTTACCGACATCTCGACAGATCGGTGTAAAGAGAACCTGCAACTCAGGAGCAACTCGCGAATTAAGGTGGCTTTTGACTGGATCGCATTGATGTTCTTGTTCACAATCAGTTCGATCCTCTTTTGGGCTGTCATAGGGTTAATATTTGAGGTCGCCGCAGGCCGTGTAATTGCCTCGTTCTTCGACACCCCATTGGTGACATGGGTTGCAGTCATCGCAACCTTCCTCGCCGGGTTTCCTCAGTCAGCGCGCGCGAAGCCTTGTCGCAAAATACGAGTGCAAGGCTGCGATCAATAATGTGCGAGCGGCGCTTGTCGTGATGACTGTCCCAATGGCATCATCTCCGACGGTCATGGGACTGCTCTCTGCAATGGGTGCTCGAGTAGTGGCTGGAATGCTGCAGAGCGCACCTTACATGCGTCGCAAAAAGATCTTACCGACTAAACTTCCTAGAACGACATAGTCCAATTTGGTGATGCCTCATGAACAATAGATCTGGGACCGAGTGAACGTCGATCACAATCTGGCATCCCCTGCCTTGTTCGTCGGAGGTGGCAGTAGCACTTTGCCTACCAAGCTGCTCGCACCGCGACCACTGATGCAGGTCACCCGGTTTTTTTCTGATCGACCCTGGCGAGCGGGCGCAGAGCTTTTACATCTCTTTTTCGCCCAACCTGACTCATGGGGGCAACGCAATCCTTCGAACGCAGCATTGAGTGCAAATGCGTTATGCGGGCCCGATCCCGGTTTCCGAATTGGCCCGCACCGCTCGACTTGAGCTGCGCACTTTTGGATTCCGATTCCTGACGGCCACGGGTTTCACGCCATCGGAATACCTGCAACAGCGTCGCATCACCAATGCCTGTCAGAGGCTGGAACTATCGCAGTCCAGTATCGAAACCATCGCCCGGGATATGAGGTATATGGATGTTTCAGCATTCCGCCGAATGTTTCACGAAATAGTCGACCTCTCGCCAGGAGATTACCGCAAGCGCTTTTCTTTTCTTAAAGACGCTTCGCATTTAAGAAAATGACGTCTGAACAGCCTTTCTTGGGTCTGTTTTTGCTTTGGCTAAGCGTAATTGCAAAGGTCTTATTCCTCTGCTTTCTTTTGTCATCACGACCTTGACGATATGGCGGCCTCGATGCTTCGATTGATTGCCTCGATCGGTCCCATTGCGTCAACATTCGCCAAAACGCCCATATGGCTATAGTAGTCGATCAAGGGTGAAGTCTGTTTATGATATTCAGTCAGTCGTGCGGCGACTGTTTCGGCCCTGTCGTCAGCGCGGCGCTTGAACTCAGAGCCTCCGCAATTGTCGCAGCGTTCCGCTGCCTCAAGCGGTTTGAATGTATCATGGTAACCTTCGCCACATCCTGCACAAGTAAAGCGACCGGAAATGCGGTCGACCATCTTCTTGTCATCCACCGCAAGACTGACGACAGCACTGATCTGCTGCCCCGTTTCCGCCAATAGTTGATCCAATGCGCGCGCCTGACTAAGCGTGCGTGGAAATCCGTCTAATATCACCCCTCCGGCACAGTCCGAATCCCTCATACGGTCACGCAAGATCGAAATGACGATGTCATCTCCGACGAGCCTGCCTTCAGCCATGATGGACTCCACCGCCTTGCCTGTTTCGCTGCCGCTTTCAATCGATCTGCGGAGCAAATCGCCTGTCGACAACTGAACCAAGTCAAATTTTTGCTCAAGCAGTCGGGATTGCGTTCCCTTACCGGCACCAGGAGGGCCGAGAAGGATTAACACTTTAGACGTATTCGGGCTGGTCACTCTTTTTCCTCTTAGAGAATATCGTAAACACGACTTGGAATAGACCGCTCAGTGCCATTTCAGATGTATTAGCGGTGTATGACGGTCGTGTGTGGGCGTTGCTTCTGATCCCTAGACCAGACTATCTCACCACGTGTACGGAACAATTTGCATGCCTGACTACGCGTGCCGCTGTGGACCCCAGAAGATAATCCTGCAATCCAGGCTGGTGGCTTGCGATAACGATGCAGTCTGCATTGTTATTCGTTGCATAATCGAGAATTCCACGGCCCGACTGTCCTTCGACAATTTCAATTTTGGAGTCCGCAACCCCGTCGACTAGTGGGCCCAGTTTGTCAGTAACGCTGGTCTTTGCGATATCCAGATGGTTTTCAGGAAGCAGGTCGCTTGTGTATTGCGGAAGGTGCTCAATGACATGCAATAGAGTAATATGACCACCATCCGAGCGGAGAGTTTGTGCGACATCCAGCGCTCTTTGCGCGTCGCGGTCGGTATCAAAGGAAACAGGGACTAGAATATTTCCATACATTTCTGGTTCTCCAGCAGGTAGAAAAATTCAACAACCAGAGAAGGGAACAGGTCCGCCTGCCCTGGTTGTTGAAGTTAGGCCTGTAGCATTATCGAGAAGAGGGGCTACTGGGCCGGGGAGGGTCATCTTACGCTGCCACGAACATGTCTTTGTATCGGTCGCGCAGGATGTTCTTTTGAACTTTGCCCATGGTGTTGCGGGGCAGTTCGTCCAGCAGGATCAGTTTGCGTGGATGCTTGAACCGCGCCAAGCTACCGCGCACGGCCTCCATCATTGCGTCCAGATCGGGGGTTTGGCCCCGCTCTGCAACGATCACGCCCAGAACAGTTTCGCCGAAATCGGGATGTGGAACGCCCACAACGGCGCTTTCCAGCACGCCGGACTGGTCATCCAGAATCAGCTCGATTTCTTTGGGATAGATGTTGTAACCGCCTGAAATAATAAGGTCTTTGTTGCGGCCAACAATATGAACATAGCCGTCTTCGTCGATCCGACCCAAATCGCCAGTGATGAAAAACCCGTTCTCGCGCAGTTCGGCGGCAGTCTTCTCCGGCATCTGCCAGTAACCTTTGAACACGTTGGGCCCGCGCACCTCGATCTCGCCGATCTCGCCCTGAGCCAGCGCATTGCCGTCTGAATCACAGATCTGCAGCTCGACCCCAGGCAATGGAAAGCCCACCGTGCCTGCGCGGCGGTCACCGTCATAGGGGTTCGAGGTGTTCATGTTAGTTTCGGTCATGCCATAGCGTTCAAGGATGCGATGGCCGGTGCGTTCTTCGAACTGTACATGGGTTTCGGCCAGCAAGGGTGCCGAGCCTGAAACAAACAGGCGCATATGTGCGGCCAGATTCTTGGTGAAGCGGTCATCGTCCAGAAGGCGGGTGTAGAAGGTTGGCACGCCCATCATGGTCGTGGCATTGGGCATCCGCCCGATGATCTCATCCCTATCGAACTTGGGCATAAAAACGATGCTACTGCCTGCAGCCAGCGTGACATTGGTGGCCACGAATAGTCCGTGAGTGTGAAAGATCGGCAGCGCATGCAGCAGCACGTCGTCGGATGTGAAGCGCCATTCTTTGACCAGCGTCTGTGCATTCGACAACAGGTTGTTCTGGGTCAGCATCGCACCCTTCGATCGGCCTGTAGTCCCCGATGTATAGAGGAATGCGGCCAGATCGTCGCCATCACGGTCAACGGTCTCAAAGCTGGCAGGCATTGCTGCAGCCTGCTCCATCAGGCTGCCGCTGCCATCGGCGTTCAGGGTTTCCACCTTCGCGCCTAGCTGCGCACCAACCGGGGCGAGTTTCTCTTCGCTGCGGCTGTCACAAACGATCAGCGAGGCGCCACTGTTTTCGATGAAATAGGTCAATTCATCCACAGTGTAAGCGGTATTGAGCGGCAGGAATACAAGACCTGCCTGCGCACAGGCAGCATATAGCGCCAGCGCTTCGGGCGATTTCTCGATCTGTGCCGCAACCCGGTCGCCGGGTTTCAGGCCCAGCTGCGTCGCCACATGGGCGATTTGTGCCGCGGTGCTCAGGAAGTCCTGATGGGTGATGGTCGTTCCGTCGAGCAACTGCAAGAAGGCTGTGTCTTTACCGGCATGTGCGCCGAACAAACCGTCATAGAGAGGATTGGCCATAAGGGTTACCTTTCCTGTGTCGTGGTGAGAGAGGCTGACGCGGCAAGCGATTTGGCCTCGGACGAGGCGATTACCTCGCGGGTGTTGGCGAACTGTTCGTGGTTCTGCGCTACGCGGCCAAGGTCATAAAGATAGTTGACCATGGTGCCACCGGACTGTGCCCGGCCCTTGTCCGAAACATCTGCGTCGGCATGAACCGCATGGACCAGCGCACCGTTGCCAAGATGGAACCGTGCCACCGGATCGAACGGCAGATCGCCCCGACCTTTGGCGTTCAACAGGTAATGTGCGGCCAGTGCTTTCATCTGATCGGGCTCTTCGATGTTCCAATCGATGCCTTCCTGCGACAACCATTTGGTCAGCCCCGGAATTGGCGAGAGCGTGACGAAGGTTTTCAGCCCCGCCAACTCAGCCGACAGGTCCGAGGCCACCTGTTTGATCAGCGAATTGCCGAAAGAGATGCTGGCCAACCCGGCCTGACAGTTGGAGATCGAGTAGAACACAGCCGTATCGGCCTGATCTTCGGGCAATGGATCGCGGTCTTCGGCGAGCAAGGCCTGTACGGAACCCGGAATACCGCTGTTCAGCGCCACTTCGACAAAGATCAGCGGCTCATCAGGCATCGAGGGATGAAAAAAGGCAAAGCAGCGCCGGTCAGTGGGTTCCAGCCTGCGGCGCAGGTCGTCCCAGCTGTCGATGGCATGGACCGCCTCATACGCAATGATCTTTTCCAGAATATGCGCCGGGCTTTCCCAGTTGATCGGGCGCAGCACCAGAAAGCCACGGTTGAACCAGCTGGCAAACAGGTGCCGGAAGTCCAGGTCAAGCGCCTGCAATTCGGGCTCCTTGCCGCCCAGCCGCAGCAGATCAGCGCGCATCTGTACCAGTGCGCCGGTGGCACCGGGCACGCGGTTCAACCGGCGGATCATTTCCTGCCGGGCCGGTTCCACCGCAGCCGCAAAGCTGCGATAGGTCGCTTTCGATGGGTCGCGTTCGTATTCATCCAGCGACGACCGCACCGCCTCGGGGTCGATATTCATAGCCGAGGCGATATAGCGGAAGAACTCCAGCTTTTCGTCGTCGTCCAGAGTATCGAACCGGGTCAGGATTTCCTCGGCCAGCGCCAGCCCCGAAGTTTCTCCCGCTGACCCAACCAGCGCGTCGGCCAGTTCGGTCAGCGGTCGGCCATCCGGAGCCACCGCGCTGTCGCGGCGGTAACGCCGCTCGAACACGGTGGATAGAAGATCCGCCAGCAGGGTCATACCGCTGCTCCCATCACCAAGTCAGGCAGCCATGTGGCCAGACCGGGGAACAGGCACAGCAGGACAATCGCGATCACCATGCAGGCCACGAAGGGGAGAGAGCCTGTCAGGATGGTCTTGAGCGAGATGTCGGGCGCAATGCCGTTGATCACATAGAGGTTCAGGCCGACAGGGGGCGAGATCAGGCCAATCTCCATGTTGATGGTCAGTACAACCGCAAACCAGATCGGATCGAAGCCAGCGGTGGTGATAATCGGCAGCAGGATCGGTGCCGCCATCAGGATCACAGCGACGGGCGGCAGGAAGAACCCGGCGATCAGCAGGAACACGTTGACCGCACCCATCAGAACCCAACGGTTCACGTCCAGCGTACCGATCCATTCAGCAATCGCCTGTGTGATGAACAGCGAGCTGAGCATGTACGAGAACACACCGGCAGCGGCGATGATGAACAGGATCATCACGCTTTCCTTGGTGCTGTCGCGCAGCACGACCCAGATGTCCTTGGGGTTCCACAGCTTGTAGATGATCATCGCGATCAACAGGCAGAGCAGGGCACCGACAGCGGCGGTTTCCGACGGCGTGGCGATACCGCCATACATGGCATATAGCACACCCAGAATGATGCCGAGGAAGGGCAGCACGCGCGGCAGGATCTCGAACCGTTCGGCCCAGGTGTAGCTGCCCGAACCCAGACGAGTCGCGTCACCGGATTTCCAGGTCGAATACAGCGACCAGGCCATGAAAAGACCCACCAGCATAAGGCCCGGGATCACACCGGCCAGAAACAGACGGCCAATCGAGGTTTCGGTGGCAATACCGTAAACGATCATGGTGACCGATGGCGGGATCAAGATGCCCAGAGTACCGCCTGCAGCGATCGAACCGGCGGCGACGCCGTCAGGATAGCCACGTTTGCGCATCTCCGGGATACCCATCTTGCCGATGGCGGCACAGGTCGCGGGTGACGAACCGGACATAGCCGCAAATAGGGCACAGGCACCGAGGTTTGATACGACGAGACCGCCGGGAACACGGGTCAGCCAGCGTTCCAGCGCTTCGTACAAATCCGCTCCAGCTCTTGTAGAGGCGATTGAGGCCCCCATGATGATGAACATCGGGATCGACAGAAGGGCGAAGTTATCGAGTTTGCCGAACAGGATTTCCGGCATCAGTTCCAGCGAGCGCGGGCCGTCGAAGACGATTAGGAACCCAGCCGAGACGATCAGCAGGCCGATGGCCACGGACACGCCCGAGAAAAGAACAAGGATGGTGGCGATGGCGACAATAGCGCCGAGCAGAAGGGGATCCATCGGCTTTACTCCAGACCAAATGGTTTATCGATGCCAAGCAGGACGGCGACGAGATCGGCGATCAGTTGCAACAGCAGCAGACCAAAGCCAACTGGGATGGCGAGGTAGGGAATCCACAGGCGAACGCCCCAAACGGTGTCGGATTTCCATCCGCGCTCCCATGCGAAGTGCCAATATTCGTAGCCGTAGAACAGCATGACTGAGACGATGGCGATGGACAGAACCGAAGTCAGGATCGCCATGTAAAAGCGGGCTCGAGGTGCGAGCGAAATCGGGATCAGGTCAACATTCACGTGACCGCGCAGGCGCTGCACATAAGGCAGACCGACCAGGGTTGCGGCGATGACCAGATAAATGACCGCTTCGGTTTGCCAAATGGTCGATTGATTCAGCACGAAGCGCACGATGATCATCTGGCAGGTGATGGCGACAGCAGCGACGATCATGCCTGCGGAACACCATCCAGCCAGAGTTGAAAGCGCAGCGACAAAGCGAAGGAAGGGATTGTTCCCTGTGTGGGAAGCAACGGCAGAGCTATGACCGGCCATTTGCGCCTCCTGTGATTGAGATGCAATTAAGTCTGAAGATCAGAGAAGATCAGAACCAAGATCGGATGCCGAGCGGCGGCAGGCCGCCCGGCAAGATGGGGTCATTCGACTGCGAGAGCCTTGTCCAGCAGGTCCTGCCCATCAGGAACCTCTTCTACGAACGCCTTGTAAGATGTTTCCATTGCCAGCGTACGCCATGCTTCGAAGTCTTCGGCGCTCATCTCCGCAATCTCAACACCGGCGTCAGCAAAAACTTTCGCCGAGTTGGCGTCCTGTTTCTTGGCCTCTTCCAAATAGAAGGCCTGTGCCTTTTCCGATGCAGCCAGCAATGCGGCTTGCTGATCTTCGTTCAGTCCGTCGAAGGTGGATTTGTTTATCAGCAGCGGCTGATACATGAACCACAGCGCCACATCGCCCGCAGGGGTATAGCAGGCAACCTGCTCGTAGATGCGGTAGCTGACAAAGGACGAGGACGACGTGTTGGCCGCCTGCAAAACGCCGGTTTGCATGGCGTTATATATTTCTGACGACGCCATTGATGCGATCGAGGCATCAGCGCCGGCCAGCATCTGCTCAAAGGATTTACCTGCCGCGCGGGTCTGCAGGCCTGCGACATCCTCAGGGTTCGTGATGCACTTGTCTTTACCGGCGAAGCCACCGGCCAGATAGCCATGCACAAGCACCATCACGTCGTCCTGAGCCATTTTCTCTTCCAACGCCTCCATGAAGGGCGAGTCGGCCAGACGGGCAGCGTGATCGTGGTTTTTCACCAAACCCGGCATCAGCGTCAGATTATAGGCAGGCTGCTGACCGCCGGCGTAGGACAGCGGCAGTATGGTCATATCCAATTGACCGCGGCTGAGCGGCTTGTACTGCTCGCGCGGCTTGAACAGCGATTTCGAGCCGAAAATCTTGATTTCCAGATCAACGTCCGCCGCCGCAACCTCGTCTGCAACAATCTGTGCTACTTGATGGCGAATGTCCTTGTTCGACCACTGATGTGACAGGCGCAGTTCCTCCGCTGCCCCCAATGTACCTGCGGATGCAAGCGCCAACGCAGCGACGGCCGTTTTGAACACTGATTTCATTTTTTCCTCCCGTTTTCAGTCCCGGATGAGCCGGGGATGAATAGAAGCATAAGGCAGCAATGTTTTTTTAGTCAAGGTTTTTGTATACAAGATATGATTTCTTGAGTTCTCGCCTAATCACAAGTAAAACAGAAACCTATGGACCAACGACTTGCAGATACCATCGCTCAGGATTTGGAAGAGCTGATTTTTGACGGGACATTTTCGGACGGTGACCGTCTAGATGAGGTCAAACTGGCTGAGCAGTTCGGGGTCTCACGAACGCCACTTAGAGAAGCATTCCAGAGACTTGCCTTGTCGGGGTTGGTCGATCTGATAGCGCGGCGGGGCGCTTTTGTCCGACAGCCCGGCCCGGTGGAACTGATGGAGATGTTCGAGGTCATGGCCGAGCTTGAAGCCGTTTGTGGTCGACTTGCGGCGTTGCGCATTTCCGATGAAGCTTTGCTTGAACTGACCGAAGCTAACAGCAAATGCCAACTGGCCGTGGATGCGGGCAATCCCGATGCGTACTATCTGGAAAACGAGCGGTTCCATCGAATCATCTATCAACAGTCCGGCAATGCATTCTTAGAGCAAGAAACTTCCAAGCTGCACAGAAGGCTCAAACCATTCCGTCGACAGCAGCTTCGGTTCCGTGGTCGTATGGCCCAGTCCATGGCCGAACACGAAGAAATTGTCAGAGCCCTGAAAAAAGGCGTACCGGAAGAAACAGCGAATGCGCTGCGTGACCATGTCGCCGTACAAGGTGAGAAGTTTCGCAACCTTATGGCTTCACTAAAGAGCGCAGCTGAGTAGAAGTTGCCGTTAATACACGCGGAATTTCATTGTGAGCGCGACTGAGCTGGTCAGCTAGCGTTGATGCCAGTGCGCCATTGAAACAGATCTCAAGTATAATCGAGTCAAATTTCGAACCCATATTGACGCGGCAGGATTTCCTATTGTCCTATCCCCCTGGTAGGGATATGTGGTTGCGATATGAATCACAAGCACACCTCACACCCAACGATTATCGCGCGGCTTAAGCGGGCCGAAGGCCATCTTGCGAAAGTCATCAAGATGTTAGAACAGCAGAGTCCCTGCACAGACGTCGCGCAGCAACTACACGCGGTTGAAAAAGCAGTTACGAACGCAAAACGAGCGCTTATTCACGACCATATCGATCACTGTCTGACGGGCAGCGATGATTCCAGGCAAGCCGCGGAAGAATTGAAGAGTATTAGCAAATATCTTTGATCCGATGCTTTCAGTTCTGAAAAATCGAACATATCGCCATCTGTTCTTCGCCCAAATCGTAGCGTTGTCGGGCACTGGTTTGGCAACAGTGGCTCTCGGCTTGCTCGCCTTTCAGCTTGCCGAAGATTCTGCTGCGTTGGTGCTGGGAACTGCGCTCACGATCAAGATGGTCGCATATGTCACAGTGGCGCCTTTAGCTGCCGCATTCTCGGAACGTCTGGACCGGCGCGCAATGTTGGTCGCGTTAGATCTGGTCAGAGCGGCAGTTGGCTTGGCGTTGCCCTTTGTTTCCGAGGTATGGCAGATTTATGTGCTGATCTTCATCCTCCAATCGGCATCCGCCGGGTTCACACCGACCTTTCAGGCAACCATTCCTGATGTCTTGCCGGATGAGAAAGAATACACCAAAGCACTTTCTCTTTCGCGATTGGCCGTGGATATGGAGAGCTTGTTGAGCCCGATTTTGGCCGCCGCACTGCTAACGGTCATGAGCTATGACAATCTGTTCTGGGGCACCGTCTTGGGCTTCCTTGCATCAGCCGTTCTGGTTGCATCCGTATTACTGCCATCGCCGAAACCTTCCAAACCGAGAGGTATCTACGATCGGACAACACGCGGAATGCGGTTATATCTCAGGTCGCCCCGATTGCGAGGATTGCTTGCGGTAAATTGGGTCATCTCTGCTACGGGCGCCATGGTCATTGTCAACACAGTTGTCATTGTCCGCAGTGATTTGGGATTGTCAGAAAGTGCCGTCGCTTTGGTTCTTGCCGCTTTCGGGGCAGGGTCAATGATGATGGCGATGACTATCCCGAGCTTGCTGGATTACCGCAGCGAGCGCGCGGTCATGCTATCCGGTGCAATACTGAATATACTTGCATTGGCGCTATTGGCCCTCAGCGTCGTAGCCACTCCTATATCAATGTCGACCATCATGGTTGGCTGGTTTGCGATCGGCGCGGGATACTCCGCAATGATCACTCCTGGGGGGCGTGTTCTGACGCGGTCCGCCCATCCTGAAGATCGGCCTTCCGTGTTTGCAGCGCAGTTTGCATTGTCACACGCCTGCTGGTTGGTCTTTTACCCGGTTTCCGGCTGGTTGATCACTGAATTCGGAACCTTGGTTACGATGCTCGTGCTGGCGGTTCTCGCGTGCCTCGGCTTGATTACGGCATGGCGTATCTGGCCAATAGACGCAGATCTACCTGTAAAGCATGAGCATCCTGATTTGCCGCCCGACCACCCTCACCTGAAAGGTGCGGGGCCGCACAAACATGTGATCATCGTCGACAGTTTGCATCGCCAGCTGACGCGCTCGGTGCGAGCCTCTGATCGCCTATGAGGTGCTGCTATTCGAAAAGCCAATATTAAATGTGTAGACATAATGATATATTGCATCTTTATAAAAGATGGTATTGGACGTGTTTATCCATCTTCACTAGGCATTCAGTGCCAAAGGTAAACGCCTTTTGTCTGAACCACCCATGGATGGGAGCGAAGTTGGTTGCAGAGCTACAACGTATAGAAGCACCACCCCGCTTCACTTTACGGGCTGTCTATACTGGGCCCGCACAGTGTATTTTGGACTGCTTCCTGATTGTCTGACAGCCTCACTTGTAGCTGGTTCTCATGTTCATTAAGATCCGGCAGTCACCCATCAGGCAGAAGCGTCAGCCAAATCGGCTCCTGTGGCTTCTGGGCTGGGTGCTCAATTCGCTTCACGACATGTGTCGCACAGTCAAAGTAACAAATCCTCGGACGACGATAGTGCTCCGGTAAAACTCACTGCCAACCAGAGCACGACGCATGTACATGAAGTACCTTTTGTCGCATTTCAGATGGCGACGGCGGCCGAGCGGGGTTATCGATCGATCTGCCTTATGTCGTCACGGTGTTCGCAGGTGTTTGAGCTGTCAACGGACATTTTTCATCCTCCAAGACTTGGGTGATCGCACGCATGAAATTCACGTATCGCACGGGCTGAAATCTTCTTCAGACTGATAGCGATGTGTCCGCCCACCCGGGCAATCTAATGCGCAATCAAAAGTCACATCAGAAGCTCTGAGTATCGACGTCGGACTTTCTGACCCAACAGTTTTAGAAAATCGAAATGCCAATTATTACCCGCCGCGCCGCGCTGATGGCCGAGCGTGTTGTCGGCCCTTTGGCTTCGGCGGAACTGGTTGCACAGATCGAGGACGAGCTGGGCCTGAACGACCCTCTGCCCGTCCGCTATGTCCGATGGCTGGGCGATGCACTGACCGGTGATCTGGGCATCTCGCTGCGGTCCGGCAAACCCATCGGGCAGGAGTTCGCTGAGCGCCTGCCCGTGACCGCCACCCTGCTGATCTGGGGTGGTGTGATCGCCTTATTCCTATCGCTGCTGGTTGGCCTTGCGGGCGCAATCAGCAATGGTGGCTGGATCGACAGGCTGCTACGGGCGTTTTCGCTGCTGGCGGCCTCGACCCCCAATTTCTTTGTCGCGGCCCTGCTGGTGATTCTGTTTTCCGTCACGCTGAGCTGGCTGCCCGCATTTGGCGGCGCAGGCGTGGCCAGCTGGATCATGCCGTGCCTGACCATTACGCTGTTTCCCGGCGCGGTGCCCAGCCGTGTGGCGCGCGTCGGCCTGCAAGAGGTGATGGCTCGCCCTTTCGCCACCACTGGCTTTGCCAAGGGATATGGCCGGTCAGGCGTACTGCTGCGCGAGGCGCTGCCCAATATAGCTGTGCCTTACCTGACCACATTCGGCGCGCAGTTCACGCTGATGATCATCGGGTCGATCGTGGTCAAGACGGTCTTTGCCATCAAAGGCGTCGGCGCGTTCTTCATCGAGGCGATCCGGTTCCGCGATTTCGTCTCGATGCAGGCGATCCTGCAGACCTTCATCGTGTTCTTTGTGTTCGTTAACCTGTTTGTCGATCTGCTGTGCATGCTGATCGACCCCCGCATCCGGAGGCAGAAGAATGCATATCCTGAAAAAATTGCCGTGGCTGGTGATCACCCCCGTGGCCCTGTTCACCTTGATCGCCATTCTCGCTCCGTGGATCAACCCTTATGATCCAACTGCGCAGAACTATGGCGCCATCCTGCAGGGTCCTAGTGCCGCCCATTGGCTTGGCGCCGACTATCTGGGCCGCGATATGCTCAGCCGTCTGATCAATGGCGCGAGTGTGTCTCTGTTTGCCATTTCTATGGTGCTGGCCTCGGCGTTGTTGATTGGCGTGGTGATCGGGTCGTTAGCAGGCTATTTCGGCGGCAAGGTCGAGCTTGTGCTGATTAGCGCCATCGACATCGTACTGTCGCTGCCCAGCCTGATCGTGGCGCTGGCTTTCATCGGCATCTTCGGCCCCGGCAACTGGTCGATGATCGCGGCGCTGACCATGGCATGGTGGGCCAACAATACCCGCATGAGCCGCTCCGTCGTCGCATCAGAACTGCATCAGCCGTATATCGAGGCCGCGCGGATCATGGGTGCGGGCCATGTACGCATATTCTCGCGCCATATCCTGCCGCATGTGCTGGCGCTGGTGGTGGTCTATGCCTCAGCGGATTCAGGCGCGCTGGTGCTGGCGATTGCCACGCTGTCCTTTCTGGGTTTGGGGGTCGAACCGCCCACACCGGAATGAGGCCAGATGTTGGTCGACGGCATGAGCTATCTTGAGGAATATCCTCGCCTCGTCATCGCGCCCGTTCTTGCCCTGACCATGGTGGTGGTCAACTTCAACCTGCTGGGTGAACATTTCGCGTTGCAAAAAGTGCCGCGCGCGCTGAACCCGCTCCGTTTGCGCAAACTGCGCCGCAAGCGCCACAGCGATGAGGCCGAGATTCAGACACAGGAGGCCAAGGCATGACCCAACCCGTCTTTCAAATTGAGGATCTTGTGATCGATCTTTACACTGAGCAAGTCTCGGTCCGGGCGGTCGATACCGCCTCGCTGTCGGTGATGCCGGGTGAGATTCTGGCAATTGTCGGCGAAAGCGGATCGGGCAAAACGGTGATGACGTTGGGCCCGTTGGGCCTTCTGCCCGAAGGCGTATCAGTCGATATTCGCGGCAGTGCTGTGTGCTGCGGGCAATCGCTGCTGAACCGCTCCGACCGGGTGCTGGCGGGCAATCCGCGCGTGCTGATCGCGGATGAGCCGACAACGGCACTGGACGCCACCGTGCAGGCGCAGATTCTGGAACTGATCAAGGATATCCAGCAACAGGAAGATATCGCGGTGGTGCTGATCACCCATGATATCGGCGTGGTCGCTTCGGTCGCCGACCGCGTGGCGGTGCTCTATGCGGGTCGGGTGGTGGAAAGCAGCACGGTTGCGCAGGTGCTAACCGCACCGGTGCACCCTTATACGCAGGGGTTGCTGGCCTCGGTCCCTGATCTGCGGGCCAACAGCAACGAAGTACCCAAGGGCATCCCCGGATCGTCCCCTGATCAGTCGCGGCTGCGCACCGGTTGCCCGTTCGATACGCGCTGTTCGCGCATGCTCCCGGTCTGCGCCACCCAACGCCCGGCGCTCATCCCGGTGCCTGAGGACGGGATTCATGTCACAGCCTGCCACGCGGCGCAGGCGGAACTGGAAAGTGCCTGAGATGGAGACGCAAAGCGCAATCGAGGTTCACGACCTGAAGGTTCATTTCCCCGGCAGCGGCCCCGACCGGATGGTGCGTGCGGTGGATGGCGTAGATCTGACCGTCGCGCGCGCTTTTCACGCCATCGTTGGCGAATCCGGCTGCGGCAAGACCGCACTGGCGCGAGCCATGGTCGGGCTGCAACCGGCCACATCGGGTTCGGTGCGCATTCTGGGGCAGGATCTGGCCGACGGGATGCGCGACCGTAAGGCGCTGGCAAAACAGATGCAGTTCGTGTTCTAGAACCCGCTGGGTGCGCTCAGCCGCCGCCAGACGGTTTATCAGTCGCTTGAGGAACCCCTCTCGATCCACAGGTTCGGTCGCAAGGATCGTCAACAGCGCATCGCCCGACTGATGCATCTGGTGGGGCTGCCTGAAACGGCGGGTGAGCGTCTGCCACGGTCTCTGGCCGGCGGGCAACGGCAGCGTGTCGCGATTGCTCGCGCCCTGATGCTAGAGCCCGAAATTCTGATCTGTGACGAACCGCTTTCGGCGCTGGATGTCTCGACTCAGGCGCAGATCGTGAAGCTGTTCGTAACCCTGCAGCAGGAACTCGGCCTGACGGTACTGATGATCTCGCACGACTTGGCGGTGGTGCGGGAAATGTGTAGCGACATGACAGTGATGTATCTGGGTCGCGTGATGGAGAAAGGTTCAACCGAGAACCTGTTTAACGATGCACAACATCCTTATACCCAAGCGCTTTTGTCTGCTGCCCCGTCTCCCGACCCGCGTATTGAGGCAACCAGGCAGCGCATCGTACTGCACGGTGACCCGCCCAGCCCAATGGACCCGCCACCCGGATGCCGTTTCCAGACGCGCTGTCAGCGGGCGCAAGACATATGCCGGCAAAAAGGGCCAATTCTCACAGGTCAACACAATGAACACGCAGTTGCGTGCTATTTTCCTGGTTCGGCTGCACCGCGAGAACACGCAAATTGAAGTCCTGATCTGTCGAGAAGGAGATCTTTAGGCCTTTTCGGCAGATCGGAGACTTCCCGCTGACAATGATATCCAGGGTTGCGAGACAACGATTATTGACGCTAAGTGAGTAGGATAGCGCATGAAGAAAAACGGACGGAAAACCGTCGCGGGCAGGAACAGTGATGCAGATTGTGTCGGGCAGACAACTGGCTGATTGGATCAGACACGCGTTTATCGCGATGATGGTTCTATGCGTATTTGCCTGGTCAGTGGCCCCGTCTTTCACACACTCTGCCAACTATTTGCTTAGCGTGTCAGAACGCAGCCAGATAATGGGTGATCACGGCCATTCCCATGGCGAAGCACTGGACAATTACTGGGCGCTGCATGGCCATAGTCACGATGCGGTCGATCATGATCACAGCTCGGCGATCCTGTTCCTGGTTGCCGAGGCGGAATCGGTCGACAGATTTAGGTTGCCTGATGCGCTGGAACCGTTTCTGGACAAACCTGACCCCATATATAGGCTTGACCGACCTCCGCGCGTGTGACCGAACCCGCTTTTGCGGGGTTTGACGATCAATCACACAACATAGCGGAGAAATATCTCATGCAAACCGTCCAAAGGGGCCGGTTAGGGGAGGCTATGCGCCAATCCCTGACGCTGGCAGCCCTTGTCTTTGCGGCGCTCGCCTACAGCGCGTCTTATGCCGCAGCCCATAACGTCACGGCTGGCGATGCCGGCTATATTCAACAGATCTGGGGCGTCAAACTGATCCCCTTCGCCTATCTGGGTGCCAAGCACATGGTGACGGGATATGACCATATCCTGTTTCTGTTCGGGGTCGTGTTTTTCCTGTACCGGGCCAAACATGTCGCCACCTATGTCAGCATCTTTGCCGTGGGCCATTCCACGACCATGCTGCTTGGCGTCTACTACGGCTGGAACGTCAATGCTTACATTATTGATGCCATCATCGGTTTGTCTGTCGTCTACAAGGCGCTGGACAATCTGGGAGCGTATCAGCGTTGGTTCGGCCATCAGCCCAATACCAAATGGGCCACGCTGATCTTCGGCTTTTTCCACGGCCTTGGTCTCGCAGCCAAGATTTTGGACTATGATATGCCCGAAGACGGGCTGTTGCCCAACTTGCTGGCCTTCAACGTCGGCGTCGAAATCGGCCAGTTCATAGCCCTTGCCCTGATCCTGATCTTCATGGGGTTTTGGCGCAAATCCAAATTCTTCTGGAAACACGCCTATGGCGTCAACGTCGCGATGATGGCGGCTGGTTTCGTGCTGATGGGATATCAGCTGACCGGCCTGTTCGTCTCAGCCTGAATAAACGGAGATACACATGTACAATTCTGAAAAACCAAGCCCCGAAGAACTGCCTAGCTCGGCCCAGTTGATCAAGTCCACTATCATTGCGGCCGTGGCCGCTGTGGTTTTGCTGGTGACCGTGGTTCTGCCCGCAGAATATGGCATTGATCCCACTCAGATCGGCAGTGTTCTTGGTCTGACCGAGATGGGAGAGATCAAGACCGATCTGGCCGAAGAGGCCGCTCGGGACGCGCAGCAGGCACCAGAAGATCAATCCAGCTTGTTTAAGGATATCTTTGGCGCCTTTGTGGGCGCCGCCTATGCGCAGCAAAGTGCCGAGCCCTGGGCGGATGAATTCTCGTTCACTCTGACCCCTGGAGAAGGAATCGAGTGGAAGCTGGTCATGGATGAAGGTGCTGTGACTGAATTTGATTGGGTTGCCGAAGGCGGCCGGGCAAATTTTGAACTCCATGGCGACAACGCTGACGATTCCATCAGCTATGAGAAAGGCCGTGGCAAAACCGGTGCAAAGGGAACATTGGTTGCCGCATTCACCGGCAATCACGGCTGGTTCTGGCGCAACCGTGATAAGCAGGACATCACGATCACCGTGAAGCTGCGCGGTGCCTACAGCGACATCAAGCGCACCTATTGATATCTTAACGCCCCGTTTCGTCTGAAACGGGGCGTTCCACAGATCATTTGGCTCACGACCCGTTGCGTGAAATTACTCTATCTCAGTTGCTTAATTTCATTCCTGAAAGCTTCGGTTGGGTTTGAACATCCGTGGCGCTTTCTTGTTCTCCTTCAAGGAATCCCAAACCGCTGACACATAGGACACAGGAGCGGCGATGCCTGCGTCTAGCCGACTGTGAGGAACCGATATTCGCTTAGAATGTGTAGGTTTAGGCTGGCCGAGAATTCCGGCGCCGAGGATTTGTTTTCCAAGCCTAAGTATCCCCCCACAAATGCTACCAGTTATTGTCCCCGATCTTGAAATGAGCGGTCGAAAGCGAATTCCAATCGAAGGGGAGAATCCCAATCCGTTCGAAACAGGCTGGCGCAATCACTTTCCTTCAATTCTATGATACGCGCAGCTGTCTTGGTGTGTGATGTACTTCGAATTCCCATCAAATTTCGAAGTCTTCTTCTACGCGAATTTTTACAGATTAACCCTACATAAGCAGTCGATACCCAAGCCTTATTAGCTTCATGATACCATACTAATAGATGATGGTTTCCGCGAGCGCTGGCTGCGAGCAAGACCTTTGGACATCGGTCAAAGCGCGTCGCCACACGTCTCCAACTCTTGAGTCTGTCGGACATGATCTCGTTGCGGTTTTGCCGTTTGTAACGGCGCTTCCGTCGGCTGTTGAGAGTCCTGCACGGGCCATAAGCGACAGGAGCGCCACACCAGCGCAAGCCATTGTGATTGAAGAAAATTATTCCGTTAAATACACACCTATCGTCGACCCGGGGCTTTCCAAGCGAGTTCGGCAAGAAGGACTTAGACGTGCGATCTGCCCGCCAGCCAGCCTGAAAAGATCACGCATTTCAAAGTTCCGTTATCGATGCCGTGAAGCATGCAGTGCGATCTTAATCAATGAAGCCGGGCGTTGGTCTCTTCTTTAGTGAATTCGTCGACCGCCTTTTCTTAATGGCGTTGCGCTGGTGGCAAATCTGCGGAGGATCTCGAAAAACTGGTCAACAGTTTCCGGCTTGAGGCGGACGAGCGTTTCCTATCCGGCCGCCGCGAACCTCTGCGTCAAACAGACGATCATAAACTCTAAGAACCAGTTCGGCGCAAGGTGGTCGAGTTTTTCCTGCTACTGGCGGAATCGCCGATCAAATAGTGCTGGAACGGCTACATTGCGGATGCGGCAGATGGTCTGCCGCGTTTGCAAACTCTTACCTCTGGTCTCTGGACATCTATGGGGATTAACGTGTGCGGTTTAGGATATGCGACGGTGACTGGTGAACTGCTAGACGAACTGATCTCGGGCCAACGCCGTGCAGTCTCCGATCTCGACTGTTACTGATAAACCTAGCCCGTATAGCGATTTTTGCCTGATCAAGGCGGGTACGGCGGACTGGAGAAAAACCGACAGGACACCGCTATTCAGCGAAGCGAATAATCCGCAATCGCGCATCGCATTTCTAGCAAAGAAAGTACTGTCGTCGCAGCATTTACCAGCCCGCGGATATTTCGATCCCAAGACCCTTTCCACTAAAAATCCCTGTGCGTTTCACGTCCTCGCGGCGCCATGGAAGTTCTCTGCTTCCGCGTTTGCAGCGCGAAGCATGAAGGCGTGTTCTGAAGCGACGAAGATCATGGTCACCCCATAGTCGCGCAGCTTGAGTCCGGCTTCTGCGCTGGCTGCAAAGGTCATCAGCGTCTTGCCATGTGCTTTGGCTGCATCGCCCGAGCGTCGCATTGCATCAAGAACCTGTGGGTCGGACTGATCGGTCACGCCGTAACATACCGCAAGATCCGCAGGTCCTACAAAAATCCCGTCGATGCCCTCGGTCCCGGCGATATCATCGACTTCTGCGACGCCTTCTGGTTCTTCGATTTGGGCAATGATAATCGTCTCATCTTCGCTTTGCTTGAGGACGTCAGCCATGGATCGGGTCGCAAACCCTGCCCACCGGGTTGATCCGGCATAGCCGCGACCACCATGGCCAAAACGGCCCTCGCGCGCAATGCGACGGGCCTTTTCGGCGCTGTCGACATGCGGCACAACAATACCTGTCGCGCCACTGTCGAGCGCCTTGAGAATTTCGTCCGCAGACCCAGTCGGCACCCGCACCAACGTCGGCAACCCCAGAGCCCGGGCGACGGCGAGGCAAACATCCAACCGACCCCGGTCAAAGGGTGCGTGTTCCGCATCCAGGCACAAGAAGTCCAGTTTTGACTTGGCAATTATCTCGACCAGTTCATGGGCTGGTGTCTTGAGAAACGTTCCGACGAGAGGCTCGCCAGAAAGCATGCGTTGTTTGAAATTCATGGGAAAGTCCTGACGGTTTTGTTTGGGCGGCACATGGCAATTGGCAGCCAAGCGGTTTGGAAACATCGGCTATAGCGTAGAGCATTGAAGTTGGCAGGGCCAGACTATCGAACAGTCGTTATTGCGTTTTCACCCGAAACGCTGTTCTTGTCGGGACTTGCCGTTAGTGTTGGCAGGCGCAACTCTGAAAAGGTGTTCTCATGGTATTCGATATCCGTTCCAAAGGCTTCACAGATCTGGTGCACTCTGACGCTCAACTGGAAGAAATCGCTAGCGGTCTGGGGTTTACCGAAGGGCCAATATGGCACCCCGAAGAGCATTGGCTAGTATTCTCGGACATTCAGGAGAGCCATCAATACAAGTGGAGCGAGGGTGAAGGAGTTCGCGTTTTTCGCACCCCATCCAACCAAGCGAACGGAAATTGCTTCGACAAAAGCGGGGCAGTGATCTCTTGCGAGCACGCCAGTTCGCATTTGGTACGCCATGATCACGGCGGCAAGCGGGTTACTTCGATCGCCACGCATTTTGATGGCAAAGAACTCAACAGCCCCAACGATGTTATCTGCGACTCGCACGGTCGGATTTGGTTCACTGATCCAAGTTTTGGTCGTATCCGAGAGGATCTTGGCATTCTGAGAGAGCAAGAACTGCCGGTGCAAGGCGTGTTCCGGCTGGATCCCGACGGCACGTTACACCTTGTCACGGATGATTTTCAGCAACCCAACGGGTTGTGTTTGTCAGCTGACGAAACAAGGCTGTTTGTCAATGACAGTTGGGGTGGCCATATCCGCATCTTTGATGTCGCCGCTGATGGCTCACTGACCGGTGGGGTGGTCTGGGCCGATGTTGTTGGCGATGGGGAAGGGGTACCGGACGGTATGAAGTGCACCCGCGACGGCCAGATTTTGTGCAATGGTCCCGGCGGTGTACATCTGTTTGATGCCCAAGCGCACTGCCTTGGTGTCATTCTGACGCCGCAAAAATCTACCAACTTCTGTTTTGGAGGAACCGGGTTCAGCATGCTGTACATCACTGCCTGCACGTCCGTTTACCGTATTCCGACCAAAATGACGGGCCTGGCCATGATCTAAAGGCCCACACGCGTCATGCGGTCCAGAATATCGATACCTTGTTGCTTCCAGAAATGAAGCAGATCGATGAAAATCCAGTTCTCGGCCAGCTTGTCACCGTGGCGACGATAGATGTCGATCACCCGGAACTCACCGGCTTTGTCAGTGGCAGGCATTCCCATGAACCCGCCGGTTGGTCGGGCGGTAAAGTTCGGCCAGCCAAAAAAGCCGCCATAGTGACCCTCAGCCATGCGGCAGATATGGTTGGTTTTTGACCGGTCGGCAAACCCAGCACGGAACGGGCCAGCGTGTTGTTTGGCGTAACGTTCGATTGTGTAGGTCGCTCCGATACCGGAGGGGCCCCACCAGATCATGTCTTCGCACCATGTGCGGCGCAACTCATCTTCAAGGCTGAGCCCGCTGTCCCACCGCCCAAGATCGGAGATCATCGCGTTGATAGCGGCCAATGTCTTTTGGCCGTCTTCGGCGGGTTGAGGCGTGAACATCAGGCCGTCATGGGTCATGGGCCCGGGCTGGACAAGTTGTGCGGCGGTCTGCGGCGGGAAGGGCTGCAACCCGGCCTGCATCATGAAATGCGGGATGTCGAAATACATCGCGGTTTCGACAATCTTACCTTTCTCAATCCTGTTGAACTCGCAATAGCGCAGCAAGGCCATTTTTCCGGTTGGCGCAATGCCCAGCCAGTCCTTGTCGAACAGCCCCATGAGATGGCCCATCGAAACAACCCAGACTGAATTGAACCCGTCGATTTCATTTTGACCAGCCATGAACACGTCCATCCGACGCTGCAAGTTAGTTAGGCTGTGATTCAGCGGCTGCCAGAATTTTTGCGCCACGTTGCTAGCGCCACGCAGCTCGTTGAACGGGTGAAAGCCGCGCCACAGGAGGTCCTCGTCGCAATACTCAGCGATCACATCAGAGTGGGCTGATTCCTCTTCATCGCTCAGAGCTTTGTAGAAGTTCAGGACAATTTCTTTCTCGGCTTCGTAAGACATATCTTTTACTTTCAATGCTTTGCCCGGAGGGAAGCGTCAGTCTTTAGCAAGATTGCGGGCGCTTTTGCATTCGCTTGCAAAAAATACTTGCCAGATGTTCCTTTGGATGTCTATGCTTTTGCAAACGTATGCACTCAGGTGCAACTGGGAGGACAGTATGGCCGAGATTCAACTGCGCAATGTTGGAAAACGTTGGGGTTCGTTTGTTGGAGTGGACAATTTCGACCTGACAATATCCGACAAGGAATTTCTGGTGCTTCTCGGCCCGTCGGGTTGTGGCAAGACCACGACGATGCGCATGATCGCAGGTTTGGAAGACGCAAGCGAGGGTGATATTCTGATCGACGGTACCCGCGTCAACGATATGGAGCCCAAAGACCGCGACGTCGCGATGGTGTTCCAGTCTTACGCTTTGTATCCGAACATGAATGTCTACGAGAACATTCGTTTCCCGCTGAGGGTACGTGGCATCGACGCTTCCACCCATGACGAAAAAGTGCGCCGAGCGTCGGCGATGGTAGAGTTGGACGACTTTCTGCATCGCAAGCCGGCAGAGCTGTCAGGTGGGCAACGTCAGCGGGTGGCGCTGGCGCGTGCGATTGTACGCGAGCCCAACGTGTTCCTGATGGATGAGCCGTTGTCCAACCTTGACGCAAAACTGCGCGTTTCGACTCGCGCGCAGATCAAGAACCTCAGCCATGAACTAGCCGTGACTACGATTTATGTGACACATGACCAGATCGAGGCGATGACACTGGCCGATCGCGTGGTGATCATGAAGCAGGGTGTTGTCCAACAGGTTGGCTCTCCGACGGCGATCTACGACGAGCCTGCGAACACGTTTGTCGCCAGCTTTATCGGCAACCCGGCGATGAACCTGGTTGATGGTGATGTTCAGGGCGGTGTGTTCCGCGCGCAGAATACCGAAGTGCATGGTCTGAATGCTCCGGATGGCCCAATAACTTTGGGTTTCCGCGCCGAGGACGCCAATGTCGTAGAAAGCGGGGGCGAGATTAACGCGCCCATCTATACGCAGGAATTGCTGGGCGACAGCACCATGGTCTCGGTTCGGATCGGCGGAGCGCTGGTCTCGGTCAAGGCCGACAAAACCTATCGTGCAGAAATCGACGATCAGGTGTCGATTCATATCCATACCGATCACTGCCACCTATTCGATGCGCAAACCGGCGCGCGCCTTGAGATCTGAGAGACGAAAACCAATCCCGCAATGACGGGACAATCTCGGGTGCAGGCTTCGAAGATGCACCCAATCACCTAGGGAGGAATCAAAAATGTTTCTAAAGAAAATCGCATTGGCCGGGTCACTGACCGCCTTTGCTGCGAGCGCGGGTTATGCCTGCGAGATCACGGATCGGGTCAACATCGTCGGCAACGAATTTGCCGCCATTCAGGCTGTGGCCGCTGCCGCAAAGGAATGCACGGGCGCATCTGTTGAATCCAACCTGACATCCGAACACCAAACCATCAACGTGGCCGGTCTGTCGGGCAATCCGTCGGAATACACCTCAGCCATCATCGCCAACAGCTCGATTGTGGCGTTGATGAATGAAGACGTTATCCGACCGCTCAATGACCTGGTCGAAAAACATGGTCAGAACCTGCAGCCGGGACAGTTAATCAAGATCGGCGATGACATCATGGCCATCGCCTTCATGGCCAACGCTCAGCACCTGATGTACCGCAAGGACGTTCTGGAACAGGCAGGCGTCGAAGTGCCGACCACGTATGAAGAACTGCTCGAAGCGGCCGAAGCCATTCGCGCGCAGGGCATAATGCAAAACCCGGTTGGCGGTGCTTATGCTGCGGGATGGAATCTGGCGCAGGAATTCAACAATATGTTCCTTGGCTATGGAGGTACTCATTTCAAGCCCGGCAGCGCAGAGCCCAACGTCAATACCGAGGCCGGTGTCAAAGCGCTGAACATGATGAAGGCTTTGTCCGAGTATATGAACCCCGACTTTCTGACCCATGATTCCAATGCCACCAACGCGGAATACCGCGCGGGCAATGTGGCGATCATGAATATGTGGGGGTCACGGGCGTCACAGCAGACCACAACCGAAGGTGTCTTGCAGGAAGTAATCGATGGCCATGCCATTGCAGCGCCGCTGACCGTGGGTGGCGGCACGACTCCGGCCTCGACCCTTTGGTGGGATGGATGGACCGTCGGCAAGAACATCTCAGATGAAGAGGCTGAGGCGACTTTTGTCGCGATGACGCATGGCGTCCGCCCCGAAATGTTGAACGATGAAACCACGCCGCTGGCAGTCTGGTTGATCGAAGGGTACGAACCTGCAGACGACGCGCAGGGTGTATTTGACGCTGCCAAAATGGGCACGACTCCTTATCCGATGCTGCCCTACATGGGTTTGATGCACAGTGCACTCGGCAATGAACTTGCCGATTTCATGCAGGGCAAGGAAAGCGCTGAACAGGCGCTGGCCGATGTCGAGGCCGCCTATCGCGCCGCGGCAATCGAACAGGGCTTCCTACAGTAAAACGCCCCTCGCGGGTGCCCAATTTGGGCACCCGCCCAATCAAGCCGACACGGGAATTGCGACATGCGCCATAAGACATTCCTTTGGTTTTTCCTGCCCACAGGACTTGCAATGCTGCTGTTCATTGCAATGCCCATCGTCTCGGTGGTGATCCAATCCATTTATGCCCCACACCCGGCGGTTCTGGTGGAAGTCGAAAACTGTACTCCGCTTGTCGGGTGCACAACCGAGACCACCATCGATCAGGAAGCCACCGCAGCGCTTCGTGCCGAACAACCATTGGGCAGATTTGTCGGGCTGGATATCTACTTTGATCGCGGCCACCTGGCGATACAGGAGGTTGGCGAAATCTGGGCGGCGAGTGACACGTGGGGTGACCTTTTCTCAGAGGTCGGAAACTTGCCCTTCTATCGGGCCATGGCCTTTACGCTGACCTTCACATTCATTGTGACACCCCTCACGATCATTCTGGGGCTGGTGATTGCGCTGGCGGTCAACTCACTGCACCGGCACCTCAAGGGTTTGATGATCTTCTTCTCGCTCTTGCCCATGATTGTGACACCGCTGATCGGCTCGCTCATTCTGTTTTGGATGATTGACAGTCGTGGCGTCATCGGCAACGCCCTTGTAAACTTGGCCGGAGATCCGGATTTCAGTCTAAAGGCTTCGACCGGGCTGATGTGGGTGGCGCTGATGGTTTATGGCGTCTGGAGTTCGGCCCCCTTTGCCTTCGTGGTATTCTATGCCGGTTTGCAAACTTTGCCCAAAGATCAGATCGAGGCGGCCCAGATCGATGGGGCAACCCGCTGGCAACAGGTCAAATTCGTGGTTGTTCCCCATCTCATGCCACTGGTTACGTTTGTTGCGCTGATCCAGTTGATGGATAATTTCAAGGTGTTCGAACCGATTATCGGCTTCAGCGCCGGTGCCCATGCGCAATCGCTCAGCACTTTCATCTTCAACGACCTCGGCGGTGAAACGCGACAACTGTCCTCTGCAGCCGCTACGTCTGTGATCACGATTATCGGGGTCGCCATTCTGTTGTCGCCCGTGCTTGTCCGCACCTGGCGTGACTTCAAAGGAGCAAGATAACATGGCCAGCCGTGCGCAAAGAATGCCCAAAAGCCTTCGGATTGCTTCGTCGCTTTTTGTGATCCTTTGGTTCATCCTGGCCGCTTTCCCGTTCCTCTGGACGGTTTGGGGGTCGTTCAAGGTAGAGCTGGATTTCTTCTCGATCGCCGATTGGACCAACGCCTTAACCGGCGCGCGGACCGAGGCAGTTTATGGCTCACCCTTTACCACCACCGGTTACGAAGGGGCTTGGATTCAGGAAGAATTTTGGCGGAATGTTCTGAACACGGGGATCGTTTGCGTCTTTGTGGTCGCCATCTCGCTGACCATCGGAACGCTGGGGGGCTATGCGCTTTCGCGGTCGAGCTATAACTACACATTCTGGCTTTTGATCACGGCGCTGATCTTCCGCGCGATGCCGCCGATCACGTTGGTTTCGGGTTATCTGTTGCCCTTCTTTGAATGGAATATCTGGGGGATACTGCCGACGACAATTATCGTACTTGTCGCGATCAACCAGCCGTTCACCCTGTGGATGCTACACGCCTTCTTCAAGAACATCCCCAGCGAGCTTGACGAAAGCGCAAAGGTCGACGGCTGCAACCAGTTTCAGGCCTTCCGCCGCGTGATCATTCCGGTGATGTGGCCGGGTGTGATCACCACGGGGCTGTTCTCGTTTCTTCTGGCCTATAACGACTTTGCCGTTGGGGCGATGCTGTTGTCAGAAAGCAACCGCACAATGGTTCCAGCCATCGCCGCATTCCTTGGTACAACGCAAACCGAGGGCAACGTAATGTTCGCCGTTGCGGCCGTGGTTTCTGCGACGGTTCCGCTGTTCATCTTGGTGATGTTCTTCCAGCGTCAGATTGTGGGCGGTTTGACCGCCGGGGCTGTGAAAGGCTGACGCTGATGGGACGCACGCATCCTCAGTCCGTATTTGCCCATGCGCACGCAGCCAGCCTGAATATGGCTGCGTGCCGGGCAAGGCGACCAGGGCGAATTCCTTTTGCTTTGATGCGCGCAGGGCCTTGCGGGGCGTTTCTCCGCAGACGCCTTGAACAGATCCTACAGAGACAAAGTTAATGGAACGCCTCGACCGTAAACCCTTTCTGTATTTCACCGCCGCGCAACGCCATCCAGGCAATTTCCGACCGGCCTATGAGGGATTCTTCGCCCCCGGTGCACATGTCAACGTGGTGCATCCTTTCAACGAGGTCGCGGGTGGCCTCGGGCTGCACGATCACGTCATCGCCCCGCTCGCAGCCTCCTTCGATGGGCTTTTTCGGCGCGATGATATCGTCATGGCCGGTGTATTTGAAGGACAGGGCTGGATCAGCGCCACCGGCTATTTCGTCGGTCGGTTCTCGCGCGACTGGCTTGGTATCCGCGCCACAGGTGAGCTTGCCTATCTGCGCTTCGGCGAGTTCCACCGTATGCAGGATGGCAAGGCGGTGGAGAGCTATGTCTTCTTCGATATCCCAGAACTGATGCTGGCTGCAGGGCAATGGCCGATCACCGATAGCCCGGGCAAGACCCGTGGCTTCACCGGGATGATTCAGGGTCCAGCAAGCCATGATGGCATCTTGACCACGCCGCAAGACCCAGTCGAGGGGGCCAAGAGCTATCGTATGGTCACAGAAATGCTGGCCAAGCTTGCCACCAAGAACGAGGCCTGGCGCCCGTTCTGGCATGACAACATGGTCTGGTACGGCCCCGGCGCCTTCGGTTCTTTCGTCGGGCTCGAGAGTTTTGCAAGCTTCCAGGTGCCTTTCGAGGCCACCTTCGAAGGTTGGTCCGGAGGTAGTGCGGGAAATGGCATGACTGCGCATTTCACCCGCTTCGGCGAAGGCAATTACGTATGCTCGGGCGGCTGGCCTTCCTTGACCGGTGTCCAGGTGAAACCCTTCCTCGACCAGCCCGCAAGCGGAAAACGCGTCTTCATGCGGGTCTGCGACTGGTGGCGTCGAGAGGACGATCTGTTGGTCGAAAACTGGGTTTTCGTCGACATCCCGCATGTGTTGTTGCAGCTGGGATATGACCTTTTTGCCGACATCGCCGAGCAAGCCGCATGAGCAGCTCTGCAAGACATAACGCCGTTGGCCGCCACCCGGCGCTCAACCGGATGCCGAGGGATTTTCTGTCAGCTGATTGAGCTACCCGATGAAGACAGAATTTCTATTGGCACCAATACAAGGATGAGAAAGATGAAGGGTTCCCGCCCGGAACAGGCCGTGCTGACACGTGATACGGACCTCGACAAAACAGAAGACACCCGCCGTGTGATTGAAACCATGGTGGATGGTCTGAACGATCACCGCATAGATGACATCGGCGAATTCTTCTCGGAAGGCTTCCGCTGGATGGGCAATGAGGGCTGTGGCACAAAAACTGGCCTGAAAGAGTTTCAGGACAATTGGCAACGCCCGTTTCAGGCGGCTTTTTCGGACAAGACCTGCATCGACGAAGCGCGCCTTTACATGGGCGAATGGGCGGCTGCGTTTGGTCGACAGGAAGCAACCCATTCGGGTGAGTTCCTGGGGATCGCCCCCACCGGAAAGCGGGTCGAGATCCGATATATGGATTTCTGGAAAGTGGTCGACGGCAAGATCGTCGACAATTGGGTGAATGTCGATTTCGCGCATGTAGCGGCACAGCTGGGTGTCGATCTGTTTAACGGCGAAGGCTGGGAAGCATTTGACCGGGGTGAGAAGTCTCCGCCCCGGCCTGAAACTAAGGATTAGGACAATGACAATCGAGTATCTGAAACGTGGTAAGTCCGATGCTGACCGAGCCGAGGATGACGCCAAAACACGCGCTGTCGTCGAAGCGACACTGAAAGACATCGAAACACGTGGCGATGCTGCGGTACGCGAGCTAAGCGAGAAGTTCGATAACTATTCGCCAGCATCGTTTCGGTTGTCTCAAGACCAGATCGACGACCTGATCAATCAGCTGACGGATCGAGAGCTGGCGGACATCAAATTCGCGCAGGAACAAGTGCGCAACTTTGCACAAGCTCAGCGCGACTCGATGCTGGATATCGAAGTTGAGACTTTGCCGGGCGTCATTTTGGGCCACAAGAACATCCCCGTACAATCGGTGGGCTGTTATGTGCCCGGTGGCAAATTCCCGATGGTGGCCTCGGCGCATATGTCGGTGGCGACCGCCTCGGTGGCGGGCGTACCACGCATCATCGCCTGCACCCCTCCGTTTCAGGGCAAACCCAATGCAGCGGTGATCGCCGCCATGTATTTGGGTGGGGCGCATGAGATTTACGTGATGGGCGGCATTCAGGCTATCGGCGCCATGGCGTTGGGAACCGAGACGATTGATCCAGTCCACATGCTTGTCGGTCCGGGTAACGCCTTTGTCGCAGAAGCTAAACGTCAGCTATTTGGCCGCGTCGGTATCGACCTATTCGCCGGCCCGACCGAGACCATGGTGATTGCTGATGAGACCGCCGCAGACGCAGAGCTTTGCGCGACCGATCTTCTGGGTCAGGCCGAACATGGGTATAACAGCCCCTGCGTATTGCTGACCAATTCTCGCAAACTGGCCGAGGACACGATGGCCGAAGTGGACCGGCTGCTGGGCATTCTACCGACAGCGGGCACCGCAAAAGTATCGTGGGAGGAATATGGCGAAGTGATCGTCTGCGACACGTATGATGAGATGCTGCAGGTTGCTGATGACATTGCATCTGAACATGTGCAGGTCATGACCGATCGCGACGACTGGTTCCTTGAGAACATGACTTGTTACGGCGCACTGTTCCTTGGCCCGCGTACCAATGTCTCGAACGGTGATAAGGTAATTGGCACCAATCACACGCTACCTACCAAAAAAGCTGGCCGCTATACTGGTGGTCTATGGGTGGGTAAATATCTGAAAACA
Source organism: Ruegeria sp. CJ6 (assembly GCF_056536665.1). Classification (NCBI taxonomy): domain Bacteria; kingdom Pseudomonadati; phylum Pseudomonadota; class Alphaproteobacteria; order Rhodobacterales; family Roseobacteraceae; genus Ruegeria; species Ruegeria sp. CJ6. Next base: position 444,820 of record NZ_JBQFQB010000002.1, read on the forward strand.
CATAGCTATCAAAAGGTTATGACTGATGAGGCGGCAACCTTGATCGGCGAATATGGCTCGCGCCTATGTATGCTCGAAGGTTTTGTGGGGCACGCCGAGCAATGTAACGTCCGCGTAAGGCGTTACGGCGGCATCAATGTCCCCTACGGCGCGCCTGCACCCTACAGGGACGCCGCAGAATGAGTGACAGGCATACTGAGCACAAGACCCTGATCGCACAGGTCAGGGCTGCGATGTATGACTTTACCGAAGCCGGTGTCCGGCAGGCGTTGGATAAGATTTGTTCTCCCGACGCTGTGTTCCATCTGAGCTATCCGTTTGGCGACACCAATGGGAGTAGTGCTTATTACGATTGTTGCTATCGCGATCTTCTGACCGCATGGCCCGATCTTGAGCGTCGCGATTATATCGTCATGGCTGGACCTGATGAATTCGGTGCTGATTGGGTTGGATGCGGCGGGTACTATACCGGCACTTTCGCGGGGCCATGGCTGGAGATTCCGCCGACAGGCCATCAGGTCACCATGCGGTTTCACGAGTTTTACCGGATCGAAAATGGCAAAGTCGCCGAGGTGCAGGCGCTTTGGGATATCCCCGAAGTGATGATGCAAGCGCAGGCCTGGCCCATGGCACCCGGTTTGGGGCGGGAATGGCATGTTCCGGGACCAGCGACGCAGGACGGACTGGTTCCCAGCCCGTATGACAAGGCCAAGGGCAAAGAGACCTGCCAGCACATTGTCGACATGCTGGATCATCTGACCAAACATCCCGTAGAAGGTGGTCCGGAGGTGATGGAGTTGGAGCGGTTTTGGCATCCTCGGATGAACTGGTACGGCCCCTCGGGGATCGGCACAGGGCGGGGTATTGCGGGGTTCCGTAATTGGCATCAGATTCCATTCCTCAACGCAATGCCGGATCGCGGGCAGGATGTAGATGACATCACCTGTCATTTCTTTGGCGACGGTGACTATGCGGCTGTTACGGGTTGGCCCAACATGATCCAGACTGTCACTAATGATGGCTGGATGGGGATCGCACCGTCGGGCAAGAAGATCACGCTGCGCAGCCTCGATTTCTGGCGGCTTGAAAATGGCAAGATTCGCGAGAACTGGGTTCTGGTTGATCTGCTGGATACCTATCGCCAGCTGGGTGTTGACGTCTTTGCCCGTTTGCGAGAGTTCAACAAGGCGCGCGTTCCGGGCCGCATTCCATTTCCGGTTGGCGAGGTCTGATATGTCCCAATTTCCCAGCACCCCAAGTTTCAATCTTAACGGCAAACGCGCATTGGTCGCGGGCGCGTCGTCCGGTATCGGCATGGCCTGTGCCGTAGCACTGGCAGAGCATGGTGCCGAAGTGACACTGGCGGCGCGGCGCAAGGATGCGTTGCAGGATCTGGCAACAGAGATGAACGCTCGGGGATGGTTGGCGAATATACTTGAACTGGATGTTTCTGACGTTGCAGGCACTGCTGATGCGGTGGCGCAAAACGGGCCATTTGATGTCCTGCTGAACTCAGCCGGTCTGGCCCGACACAGCAGGGCCGTGGACACACGGCCCGAGGATTTTGATGCGGTAATGGATGTCAATGTCCGGGGGGCCTATTTTCTGACCCAAGCGGTGGCAAAAGGATTGTTAGAAGCTGGGCGCCCCGGATCGCTGATGAACATCTCCAGCCAGATGGGCCATGTAGGCGGGCGGGAAAGGGCAGTCTATTGCGCGTCAAAATTCGCAGTCGAAGGCTTTTCCAAGGCGATGGCGCTGGAGTTCGGTCCTGCAAAAATTCGGGTCAACACGATCTGCCCAACTTTTATTCTGACCGATTTGACCAAGTCGACTTTTGATGACCCGGACAAGCGCGCATGGATATTGGACAAGATCAAGTTGGGTCGCCCGGGCGAGATCGAAGACATCATGGGGGCAGTGGTTTATCTTGCCTCGGATGCATCGGCTTTGGTGACGGGCACCGCGTTGATGATAGACGGAGGTTGGACAGCAGACTGATGGCGGCGCAAAAAGTTACATCCATGGAGGTCGCCCGCCTCGCCGGGGTCAGCCAGTCTGCCGTTAGCCGTGTGTTCACTCCGGGGGCTTCAGCCTCGAAGAAGACGATTGAAAAGGTTCGTCAGGCCGCCAAGCAACTGGGCTATCGGCCGAACGTCCTTGCGCGTGCCGTAGTGTCCGGCAAAAGCCGGATCATTGGGCTTGTTGTGGCGTATCTGAATAATCAGTTTTATCCTGAAGCACTGGAAAGGTTGACGAATACGCTGCAGGAGCGCGGCTACCATGTGATGATATTCATGGCGTCGAACCAGGCCGAAAACGTCGATAGCGTGGTTGAGGAATTGCTCGACTTTCAAGTCGACGGCATAATCGCGGCATCGGTGGCCCTGTCGTCGACCTTGTATGAACGTTGTCGGACCGTGGGTGTACCGATGGTGTTGTTCAATCGGGCACAGGATGACCTCACTATGTCATCGGTTACATCCGACAATGTCGCCGGTGGCCGAAAGGCAGCCGAGTTTCTGCTGGCTGGCGGTCATGAGAAGATCGGATATATCGCCGGGTGGGAGGGCGCTTCGACCCAGCGCGATCGTGAAGCGGGGTTCGTAGCGGCCCTGCAAGAGGCGGGTGTCAAACTGCACGCCCGTGGAGCCGGAAACTTCATCGCAGAACAGGCGCGTGAGGCAACGCTACGCATGTTCGCGTCCGATCCACCGGACGCTGTGTTCGTGGCCAATGATCACATGGCGATCTCTGTGATGGACACGCTGCGGTTCGAGTTGGGCCTGCAAATTCCGGCCGACGTCTCGGTTCTGGGATATGACGATGTCGCCGTTGCCTCTTGGCCAGCCTACAATCTGACAACTATTCGTCAGCCTGCCAATCGGATGGTTGCCGAAACCGTCGATATTCTACTTAGCAAGATCGAAAATCCCGCTGCTGCGCCGCGCCGCACCGAGATTGACGGACCTTTGATCGTTCGCGGCTCCGCCCGCATACCTGAAGGATGGAAGACATGAAGGGATTTGATCCCAAATTCAAAGATTTCCCGGATTATATCATCGGCATCACCAAAGAGATTTGGGAAGACCGTGGCATTGCGACTCTGCATCAATATTACAGCCCAGACATCGTCGTCCGCTCGCCCGGTTCGGTTGTGTTGGGTAACCAGAATGTCATTGGTGCAACAATGGCCACGTTGGCCGAGTTCCCCGACCGTCAGCTGCTGGGCGAGGATGTGATCTGGTCGGGCACCCCGGAAGAAGGCATGCTGAGCTCGCATCGTATCCTGTCGACCGCCACGCATCGGGGCAATGGTGTCTATGGCAAAGCCACCGGAACACGCCTGCGATACCGAATTCTGGCCGACTGCCACGCCATCGACAACATGATCGATGACGAATGGCTGATCCGAGATCAGGGTGCGATTGTCCGGCAAATGGGCTGGGATCCCAAGGAATATGCCGCCGATCTGATAGCGCGTGAAGGTGGGGCCGAGGCCAGTGTGAAGCCTCTGTCACCCAAGATCGACATCGAAGGCCCCTACAAGGGGTACGGCAATGACAATGAATGGGGACACCGCCACGCGGATCTGCTGACACGGATAATGAATGCAGATATGGGCGCGATTGAACGAGAGTATGACCGAGGCGTGCAGACCGAATATCCCGGCGGTGTCACGGGCCATGGCTGGGATTCGGCTGATCGGTTCTGGATGTCTTTGCGTGCAGCCATGCCAAGCGCAACCTTCACCATCCATCATCAGATCGGGCGCGATGATCCGAATATGCCACCCCGCTCGGCCCTGCGCTGGAGCTTGCATGGCAAGCATGACGGTTGGGGCGTGTTCGGCAAACCCACAGGCGCTGAGTTGTATGTGTTGGGGATCAGCCATGCCGAATGGGGCGAGTTGGTTGGAGGCGACATCAGGCTGCGACGCGAATGGACCTTGTTCGATGAAACCGCAGTCTGGAAACAGCTTCTGTTGGAAACCGGGGATCTCTGATGCCTCAAACGCGCGTCGCATTGGATGCCAGTGAAGGAACTCGGCGGTACCACGGCCACCGGGCGTCCTTGCGGGCGCGGCGGCTGAATAATCGCCCTCCGGGTGCATGAGGATCGAGACCTCTTGTACCAATTCAATGAACGGAGACCATTATGAGCACGATCCAACAACGCATTGTCCGCTACGGCGAACTGCAGCCTTGTAAAACCGCATTTATTGACGCGCACACGCCTGGTTCGGACCAGAAGGAAAACTTTACCATCGTAGGCGGTGGCGTATCCGAAAGCCCCGATCAGCATGTCCACATCACCGACAAAATCGGTTTCAATATTGGCGCGGCGGGGCAACCTCCGAAATGCCGGAATTCGCTGCACAGCCACACCACGGCCGAGGTGTTCTTTGTCGCCAAAGGACGTTGGCGGTTCTTCTGGGGTCGCTATGGCACTGCGGGTGAGTTTATTGCCGAGGAAGGTGACATATTTAACATTCCAACTGGCATCTTTCGCGGTTTCGAAAATGTCGGGCAGGATTATGGGATGATCATGTCGATCCTGGGCGGCGATGATGCGGGTGGCGGTGTCACCTGGGCACCACAGGTGATCGAAGACGCTCAGGCGCATGGGCTGATGCTGGGCGACAATGGCGTGCTGTATGACAGCAAGAAGGGTCAGGAACTGCCCCACAACGTGCGCCCCATGCCGCTGCTGACCGAAGAAGAGCTTAAGAGCTATCCGGAAGTTCCGGTCGAAAATGTTATCGGCAAATATGTGGCACGCTATTGGGATCTGATGGCGCTTTCCGCTAACAAGCCAGCCAAAGTGATTGGCGAAGATGCCCTGATCACGGACAAGCCGGGGTTTGAGGTCGATTTCCTCGGACGCGGCTCTTGTTTGAACGAACCCGTCGCGGCGCATATGCCCGTCGTCCTCATGCCTGCGAGTGGTCATTGGCGGATTACAGTCGATGGCTATGAAACAACTTTGTCCGCAGGCGATACAGCGCTGGTTCTGTCAGGTGAAAGCTACAGTATCGTGCCCTCAATGACCGGAGAGGCCGGTCTGTATCGTATCACGGCAACGGACGATCCCGCCGGTGCTACCTGGACCGGTGCATAAAGGCAAAGTTGCGCGCTCCGATCTTTTTCGGGGCGCGCAGTATGTGACCCGTGCTTCACTTTGGACTCGGCACAGGGAATTAATTGAATTGGAGATGACAAGATGACCCGAATTTCAACCACCCATGTGGGAAGTCTGCCGCGCAGTCAGGAAGTCGTCGATTTCATCTTCGCGCGTGAGCGGGAGGAACCGTTCGATCAGACAGATTTTGATGCCTGCATGACGAACGCGGTGTCCGAGACCGTAGGCAAACAGGCTGCAGCGGGGATCGATATTGTATCGGATGGCGAGACTTCGAAAATCTCTTACGCAACCTACGTCAAGGACCGCTACACCGGGTTTGCAGGCGACAGCCCGCGCAACGCTCCGGCTGATCTGAAGATGTTTCCGGGCTTTCTTCAACGTTTGGCGAATGATGGCGGAACTCCGCAATACGCGCGGCCCATGTGCGTAGGCGATGTGCGCTCGAAAGGGCAGGGCGAGTTGCAGAAGGATATCGACAACCTCAAAAGAGCCATGGTTGAGCACGGGATTGAGCGCGGATTTATGAATGCTGCCAGCCCGGGTGTGATCTCTCTTTTTCTGCAGAACGACTATTACCCGACGCGCGAGGCGTATCTGGCCGCGCTGGCCGATGCGATGAAATCCGAATATGAAACCATCGTCGCGGCGGGCCTGGATATTCAATTGGATTGTCCCGATCTTGCCCTGTCGCGTCATATGCTGTTCACCGATCTTTCTGACGAGGAATTTGTCAGTATTGCCGAAATGCATGTCGAAGCGCTGAACCATGCATTGCAGGATGTGCCCGCCGACAAGGTTCGGGTTCACATCTGCTGGGGCAATTACGAAGGTCCGCATTGCTGCGATATCGGAATGGACAAGGTGTTCTCGACTTTGATGTCAACCAAGTCGCGCTATGTGCTGTTTGAAACCTCGAACCCGCGCCATGCACATGAATGGACGGTGTTCCGCGACCGCAAGTCCGAGATACCGGATGACAAGGTACTTGTGCCGGGTGTGGTCGATACCACCACAAACTTTGTGGAACACCCCGAACTGGTCGTGCAACGTCTTGAGCGGTTCGTGAACATCGTGGGAGCGGAGCGGGTGATCGGCGGATCGGATTGCGGTTTTGGCACTTTTGCGGGGTTTGGCGCTGTCGATCCTGATATCGCCTATGCCAAACTGGGTGCGCTGGCCGAAGGGGCTGCTCTGGTCAAATGACACCACTTGTCCTTTTGCCGGGCATGATGTGCGATGCTCGGTTATTCTCGCCGCAAATTGGTGCATTGTCTGGCAGATATCCGATATTTGTCGCCCCCATTGGTGCGCATGATACGATGCAGGCTTTGGCCGCCGAGGTTTTAAGTCATGCGCCCGACCGGTTCGCATTGGCCGGTCTTTCCATGGGAGGCATTGTTGCGATGGAAATACTGCGGCAAGCACCGGGGCGTGTAGCGGGGATGGCGTTGATGGACACCAACCCGCTGGCAGAGGCGGATCAGGTTAAGGTAAGGCGTGAGCCCCAGATAGAGGCGGTTAAAAATGGTCGGCTACGCGATGTGATGGCCGAGGAAATGAAGCCCAACTATCTGACCGATGGCCCTGATCGACAGGCAATTTTGGACCTATGCATGGATATGGCTATGGCCTTGGGGCCGGAGATTTTTGTTAACCAATCCATGGCCCTACGAGATCGCCCGGATCAAAGTCCCACATTGCGCGCTTTCAAGGGATCTGCGCTGGTCCTTTGCGGTCGTCATGACGCGTTATGCCCAGTCGAACGCCACGAATTGATGCATGACCTGTTGCCGCAAAGCCGGTTGGAAGTCATCGAACACGCGGGGCATTTGCCAACTCTGGAACAACCGCGGCAAACCACGGCGGCGCTGCTGCGCTGGCTGGAGACAATCGAAACAATCTAAGCCGGATTTCCGCAAGGCCGTAGATAGCTCTGGTGGAAACTGACTACGATATTACTCTGTCGGACTTGGAGCCTCTTTCGTAGCGTGGATGCAGCAGTAACGTTTAAGGGTTTCAGAAGCACCCAAATCTTGTTCAGAGCCTACTGTCGTGATCAAAACTGCACTTAAGTCGGGGCGCACGCGATACACCAAATACAAGGCCTGCTACCAAGTCTCTGACAAAGGTTGCTTTGTTGCGCGCAGCCACCTGCGGAATGTCCCGGAAGTTGGAGGAATTTGCTGTTTGGCGTGACAAACTTTTCAATCGTCCGGAATGCCCCGGTGGATGATTGTCTGGTTTAGCCATGAGTGGCGATTGCGGTCGCCGCGTACCAGACAGTTTGATCGTTCTCTGCAACATTGACAGCTTCGAATAGCAAATGTTGTTATCGTAACGACAGGCATCGTCCCGAGGAGAAGAGCTATGCAAGACGTCGCGGATCAATCCGCTGGCTATGATGAGCACATTCTGATTTGTGACGATGACATCGAGTTTGCTCAGGGTGTTTGTGCATTTCTGACTGACAAAGGGTACAAAATCGAACACGCGCAAGATGTACCCGCTGCGCGGTTGATGATGGCTGATGAAACCTACAGCTTGTTTCTGCTGGACCTCGTGATGCCAGGAACTAGTGGTAAGGTGTTATGTCACGAGATCGCTTCGCGCATAGATGCCGGGATCATCATGATCAGTTCGATTGATGACGACGCCGAGCGGATTTCCCTGCTGGAACTGGGCGCGGATGATTACATCATTAAACCATTCAACGAGTTGGAACTCCTCGCGCGCGTGCGTGCTGTGCTGCGCAGGCGTGCTGGTGGAACGCAGGGAAAATCCCGGGTTACCCGGTTCGGAGAATGGGAGCTTGTTGAAAACGAGCGACATCTCAAAAGTGAAGATGGTCGTCTCATCACACTCACCTCAAGCGAAGTGCGGGTTATGCGCTTCTTTGCTGAAAACCCGGACGTGTTGTGTACCCGAGAAGACCTTCTTGCCGTTGCCCGGACCCGACAGCATGGCGGTGCAGGAGACAGAAGCGTTGATGCTCTGATCAAACGGTTGCGATCGAAGATTGAGAGCGACCCTTCAAATCCGGAATATATTCGAACGGTCTGGGGGCAGGGTTACATCTTTCGTCCCGGCTGAACTCCGGTATCAAGCGGCAACAGCACATTTGCCCTAAGGCCTCCGCTCAGGCGGTTCTCAAGCGTTACAGTGCCCCCCTGATCAACCACAATCGCCCGGACTATGGCGAGGCCGAGGCCCGTTCCGGGTTCGGTGGCTCCTAGTCTCTGGAAAGGCTCAAATGCTGTTTCAAGTTGTTCGGTTGGGATACCTGGTCCTTCATCGTCTATGTGAATTGCGGCCATATCGTTCGACGCGGTCAAAGAGACATTTGTTCGACCCCCGTATTTGACCGCATTCTCCAACAAGTTTCTAAGAACCCGGGTAAGCGCGTTATGTCTTCCTTTGACCACCGCAGATTGTTCGATTGTGCAGGTCACATCGCGACCCGCCTCAACCTGTTCATCTACAAGCGCCTCAACCAGTGAGCGCAAATCCAGGCGTGCAAGCTCTCCATCGTGATGCGTTTCGCGGTTGAGGTTGGTGACGGAGTTTACAATATCGCTGATGGTTTCCAACCGCTTGAGCAGTTGCTCTTTGGGTGCTGTTGGTTCCAATTTCTGGATCGCATCGTGCATCCGTGCAATCGGTCCCTTCAGGTCATGCCCGAGGCTACGAAGCAAGGTTGTCTTGTACTCAAGCGCCAGAACAATCCGGGCTTCCATGCGATTGAACGCAATAATTGTGTGGCGGATATCAATGGCACCCGCCTCGACGAGTGGGCCGACTTCTTCACCCCGGCCGATCAACTCGGCATTGACGGCCATCGCGCTCAGCGGTCGCATCACTTTCTGAATAAGAAACGCAAGTGCGCAAAGCAGGGTAAGCGCGACCAGACTGTCGATTGAGCCAACGATGACCAAAGGTACAATGTTCTTGTTTTTCATGAGCAAATAGCAGTTCAGCCATTCGTCATCATCCTTGAGCCGGACCGAAAAAACGCTCACCAGAAACGCGTCAACGCTTTCTGCATCGATAGGTTCGCCCGAGTGGCTCTTGAACAGTTGCAACAGCGCGCTTTGGTCGTGTTTGGCGTCAACGACCGTGTCTGCCACGGACAGTTCCGCGACGGCGATCCCGCGGTGTTCCAGCCGCGCCGTCAGCCAGTTAGCCAGATTCGGGCGGTCGCGGCCATTGGCCAAAGCGGTTGCTGCATCCTGCGTGCCGACCCTGACACTCCATTCTGCAGGAAAGAAACCAAGCGCTGCTTCAGAGCGGCTGTCAGGAGGCACGCGGGCCAGGGTTGAAACCACCTGCGCAAGAAAGGCATCGCCCCTGTTTCGGATCTCTTCAGCGCGAGAGTTTCGGATCTGGACCACGTCGGTGACTACCGAGAACACGCCGACAATCGTCCAGCTGATAAGCACGATGCTCATAACTTGTGTTCGAAGTGTCAGATCATTCCAGCGCATTGCGCGTAGGCTCCCTGTCCCATCCCCTCACTTGGGACGCTAATTCAAATACCGCCGCATTCCCAAGCGGAAATTGCATCCACCATGCCGCTGATGACGCAAAGGGGTTTCACCCACCGGTACCGCATTTCGGGGCACTCGGTTTCGCCAGATCGGCAAACAACCGGCCAAATTCGTCAATTGAATCAAAGTGTGACAAGCCCTTGGGGCATCGGCGGCTGGTCTCCAAGTATCACCCACAGAGTTTTTATTGGGAGCCAGCTATGTCAAAGCATTCATCCGTTCATCCACAACTTGCCAGCGCCCGGCGCGCGCTGAAGGGCAATCTGATTGCCACCGGCGTTTTCAGCGGTGTTGTGAACCTATTGATGCTGACAGGGCCGATTTTCATGCTTCAGATCTATGATCGCGTGATGTCTAGCCAAAGCGTGAATACGCTTGTCGCGCTCAGCACACTTGTCGCCGGTCTGTACTTGTTCATGGCCTTGATTGACGGCGCGCGGACCCGTGTGCTGGTTGCCATGGGGCATCGCTTTGAACAAAGGCTCGCCCGCACAGCGTTTGATTGCACTTTGTCCGAACCGTCGCGCAACCGTCCGGGTGGCAACCCTGCGGCGGCAATTCAAGATGTCGAAAAAATTCGCGGTTTCCTGTCGGGTCAGGGTGCCGGAGCTTTGTTCGATCTGCCGTGGATCCCGGTCTATCTGGGATTGGTTTTTGCCATGCACATGTGGCTGGGTATGGTCGGTGTAATTGGCGCGCTGGCATTGGTTGCCATTGCCATCGTTACGGATATCAAGGTCCGCGCTGCCGCGTGCGTTCAGTCTGAGCATTCGGCCAAGCGCAACCGTCTGGCAGAAGCCAGCCGCCGGAATGCCGAAATGGTTCGTGCGATGGGGATGCAGTCCAATCTTGGCAAGACCTGGCAAGATGTGAACGATCTCCACCTTGGTGCGAGTGCTAAGGCGGCCACTACTGTCGGAGTGTCTGGTAGCTTTACCAAGGTGTTCCGCCTGGCACTTCAGTCCGCCGTTCTTGCGGTCGCCGCTTATCTAGCCATCCATGGACATATATCGGCTGGCTCAATCGTTGCGGCATCGGTCATCATGTCCCGTGGCTTGCAGCCTATCGAGACTCTGGTCGGTAGTTGGCGCAATCTGGTTGCTGCCCGGCAAGCATGGGCTCAGCTGAAGCAAACTCTTTCTGGTGACGAAGCTGACCGTCGTATTTCCATGCCCAAGGCACAGAAGTCGCTGACCGTTGACGGCCTGATCGCTGCCCCTCCGATGGCCACTGCCGCTGTTCTCAAAGGTGTTGGTTTCGATATGAAAGCAGGCGAGGCACTGGCTGTGATTGGAACGACCGGCAGCGGAAAATCAACCTTGGCGCGCACACTTGTTGGTGCATGGTCGGCGGCCAAAGGCAGCATCAGTCTCGACGCTGTGCCGATCGACCAGTACCTGCCTGAGGAGCTTGGCCCCCAGATCGGCTTTCTGCCGCAGGATGTTGAGCTCTTTGACGGAACGATCGCCCAGAATATCGCGCGTTTTGATCCCGAGGCGACGGACGAGTTGGTGATTGCCGCCGCCAAGGCAGCGGGTGTTCACGAACTGATCGCTAGCTTCAAAGACGGCTATGCCACCTCGGTTGGCGAGCGTGGCGCGGCCTTGTCCGGTGGTCAGCGACAGCGTGTTGCCCTTGCACGAGCGCTTTATGGTGATCCATTTCTTGTGGTTCTGGACGAGCCCAACTCGAATCTGGATGCCGTGGGTGAGGCCGCACTGAACCATGCCATTCTCGCCGCCAAGGCACGCGGGGCGATTGTGATCGTCATCGCGCACCGGGCGAGTGTGCTGGGTTCAGTCGACAAGATTCTGATCATGGAAGACGGTCGCGCCGGAGATTTTGGTCCTCGAACAGAAGTGATGGAGCGGTTGCGTCAACGCAATCAGGCCGCCGCCGGAGCTGCACAGCCTGCCGCTGAACAGAAGACCGTCGAACAACCCCAACAAACAGAAATCGTTGCCGCTACGGGCTGACCCAGTCCCGCGCTGTAAACAGAATGAATGGAGGAAGTCATGAATACCAACAGGAATTCCAGCACGAACACCAAAGGGTTTAGGGATCGTTCTGCCCGATCCATCGGCTTTGGTCTGGTCGCAATTGCTGTGCTCGCCGTAGGATTCGGTGGTTGGGCGATGAAAGCCCCGATGTCCGGGGCGGTCGTGACGGCTGGTAGTGTGGTGGTCTCGTCCGACCTCAGAGCTGTGCAACATCCCGACGGAGGTATTGTCGGCGCCATTCACGTCAAAAACGGAGATTGGGTTGAGGCTGGCGATGTTGTTCTGACACTTGATGATCAGCTGTTGTCAGGCAGCCAAGCCTTGGTCGATGACAGGCTCGTGGCGCTTGAAGCGCAGTTGGTTCGTCTGACGGCCGAGCGCGATGGTCTGGACGATCTCGTACTGTCCGAGGAGCTTGCGTCCCGAAAAGACGAAGACAAAGTTGACCGCGCACTCGCAACGCAGCGCGCGGTGAGGGAAGCACGTCGTCTGTCGCAGGATGGTGAAGTCGCGGCCTTGGAAGAGAAAATCGAACAGGCAGAGCAGGAAATTGTGGGCCTGGAGGCGCAGCGCGAAGCTTCCGAAGAAGAGATCAAACTGATCGACAGCGAATTGGAGGGTCTGACGCAGCTCTTTGAAAAGGGTTTAGTGCCTGGTACTCGGGTGACGACTTTGCAGCGTCAAAGAAGCAGTCTTGTCGGTAATAGTGGCGGCCTGACCTCTCGGATCGCAGTCGCCCGTGGTCGTATCAGCGAGACGCGTATCCATATCCTGCAACTGGAAAAGACTTTCCGCGAGCAGGTGATGAACGAGATCTCCTCGCTGGAGGTCGAACTGGATGGCTTGAAAGAACGTCGGAGCGCGGCCGCGTTGCAGCTGGCGCGGGTTGACCTTCGGGCTCCGGCGGATGGCATCGTGCACGAGTTGGGTGTGCATACAATCGGCGGCGTGGTGTCTCCGGGCGAAACGCTGATGCAGATCGTGCCCGAGGATGACGGGTTGGTGGTGACCGCTAGTGTCATGCCACAGGACATCAACAATGTCGCCTTGGGCCAGGCTGCGAGCGTTATGATCGGGGCGTTCGATCAACATGTTGCCCCTCGGTTGGATGGGCACGTTGAGTTTGTCTCGGCTGATTTAAAAACAGATCAGATGACTGGCTTACCCTACTACGAGGCGCGGGTTGCTCTAAGCGAGGAGGCTGTCGGACTTTTGTCTGACCGCCAGTTGAGCCTGCTGCCGGGTATGCCGGCTGACGTCTTCATCGAAACCGGCGAACGGACCCTGTTACAGTACCTTCTTGATCCTCTCAGTAAGCAAATCCGGACCACGTTCCGGGAGGTCTGATCGATCCCATGATGTGAGCTGCCCAATAGGAAGAAACAGCTAAAACCAGCGCCAGAAATGGCGCTGGTTTTTTCGATCCTAAAGGCGAGGAGGGGCGTTGGTGGTACCTGAGCGGGTGCTGGTTCACATCTTGGAGGCGCTCCTGTGTGAAAAGAGATGATGTCCGGCTTGGGAGCATATTTTTGTCATACTTTGTAACAATTTAGCCCCCTTTTTCGCGTTGTAATGAAGGGGCCGGATAACCACCTTTTTGTTATACCCGAGGAGGAAGTTTCTAAGATTTTTTGGGTGCTAAACAAAGTGTGTAACAAGGAGAAATACAATGAAACATGTAACCACTACGAGCTTCGAGAAAGCCAACGACGATGTCATCGCCGTGCCCCCGATTCAGCCTTTTCCAAAGTGCGGAACCGAGGTGCCAAATGATGGTGAAGACCTGGTGGCTGTAAATCCGTTGCCGATTGATCCGCTGGTTGCCGATCCCATCGAAGATCTGGTTGCCGTGAACCCGCTGCCTTTTGGTGCGGTTCCTGCCAGTGAAGGTGACGACGTCACCGCAGTTTCCCCGATCATGCCTGACCCCCGGTGTGGTACTGAGGTTCCGCAGGATGGTGAAGACCTGATCGCAGTAGCCCCGCTGCCTTATGGTGCGGTTCCTGCTGGTGAAGGTGACGATGTGACCGCAGTTTCGCCGATCATGCCTGATCCCCGTTGCGGCACCGAAGTGCCACAGGACGGTGAAGATCTGGTTGCAGTGAACCCGCTGCCCTTTGATCCGATCGTTCTGGATCAGGGTGATGACGTCATCGCTGTACCCCCGATCCTGCCGCTGCCCAAATGCGGCACCGAAGTACCGGAGGATGAGTATGACCTGACGGAAATGGCGCCTCCGCCGCTGTGCGAAATCGTACCGACTGCAGGCGGCGAAGACATCTGCGGAACCCCCGTTCCGACCGACAGCTTCTTTGTCGATATGGTTGCCTAAGTGGGGCGAAAACTCAGCGATCATCTATCGCTGCACAACCAAAATCCGGGCGTCTTAGTTCCTGTTGAAACGGACGCCCGGGCAAACAGAGGGAAAACCAAACTCACCGGCTGGGGCCTGAAACAGGCGCCAGCCGGATTGCTGGTTTTCTCAGGCCGTGGATTCCATTTTTGTCATACTTTGTAACAACTTAGCTGGCTTTCGCCTGTTGAGATCAACAGCCTGAAAAACCACATCTTTCCTATGATCTGTGATGCGTATGGGCCCGAACCTCGGGTGTCGACCATCCAGGAAACAGGAGGAAAGACATGAAACATGTTAGCAAATCAAAATTCCAGCCCAACTCAGCGAGCACGCTCAACATATCGGTTGGTCTTGGTGAAACGGATGACGATCCTATCGTGATCCCGCCGGTTAGTCTGCTGTCGGAAGAAAGCAGCGAATTGCAGGACTACGTCTGGGAAGATTCAGCCTCGGACGACGAGACTGTGGCCAGCAACAAACCTGATATTCCCGTCTGGACCGGTGGTAAATCACCTGGCGATGGCCACAGCGGTTGGTGGGATAAATATGGGACCCATCTGCATGACACCAGCGGCACCTATGTCGGCCGCGATGTCAAAGCCCGTGGTGAATACAATATGGCCGATGGTGAGGTGAGCTTTGAAAACCTGATGCACCGTCTCTCAAGTGGGCAAAGCAAGGGGACATATCTTTATACCCGTATCGAAGGGAATGACGGGGATAACGTCATCCACGGTTGGAACCCCGAAAACTGGGATAACTATGATGGCGGCACCTCGATCAAGAATTACTATTCCAACTATCATCATCGGGACAATATCTCGGGCGGTGACGGAGATGACATCATCATCGCCTACCGTGGGAACGACCAGTTGTTCGGTGATGGCGGTAATGATGTCATCTATGGTGGCGGTGGCCACGACTACATCGATGGAGGTGAAGGTGATGATCAGCTGTTCGGCGAATCCGGCAACGACAAGATCATTGGCGGCGGAGGCAAGAACATCCTTGTTGGCGGCGAAGGCGATGACATCCTGATTGCCGGGAATGGAGGCGACAAACTGTACGGTGGTACTGGTAACGACCTTCTTGTCGGCGGTGACGGTGATGATGTCCTGTTTACCGGGCATATCGATGAAACCTCTGCCGACACGCTTTACGGTGGAAAAGGGGCCGACACGTTCGTTATTGGCTCTGTGCCTGAACCAACAACTCATGATCCCAACCATAACCAATCGAATGGTCTGGGCGAAGAGTGGCTGGAAGAGGCAGGTAATCTGGCACTCGCCAAGATGCTGCCGGGCGCGAAGCTGTTCATCAACCTTGCCAGAGGCCTGATCGACGGGATCAAGAACATGTTCAAGACCGAGGAGCAGGTTGTCGAAACCGTCAACCCGCCGAAGGTGTCTCTGGTCGAGATCCTCGACTTCAACCCGCTTGAAGACAAGATCATTGTACCAGTCAACGTGGAGGGGCCAGTAACGCTGGACCTGCAGGCATCGATCGTTGATGGCGCGGCATTCGATCTGGTCGCGCTTGATCCGGCCGACAACAAGTTCAAGGTGATTACAACCTTCTATTGGGATGAGGCGTCGAACATCTTTCCGGGCGCAACAAGTATCTCGCAGCAGAACACAGATGCCTTCATTCAACGGTTGAAAGAAACCGCTCTGATCACGGGGCCGGATGGTGCGCATTATGGCTTGGGCCAAAAGATCGACCTTGGCCTGAGTAGTGAAGACCTTGCAGGTCTTGGAACCAGCAAGTTCGTCACATTCGGGGCGTTCGGCGGTGTTTCGATGGTCGGCTTTCACGGCGAGGATCGTCAGTTGGGAACAAACCACAACGACGTTCTGCAAGCCTATACGTCCGAGCGCGATACCCACGGCGGAAACGAGGCCGAAATCCGTAATGACGGCAATGATGTTCTCTACGGCTTTGGCGGTGACGATATCATGGCTGGCGGTGGCGGCTTTAATAAGCTGTATGGTGGAGAAGGCAATGACACGGCCTGGTATGGTGACAGCCTGAGCGGCATCTATGTCGACATGAACAACAAGGCGGAAGATGCCAGCGGTGAGTATTACTGGGCCTGGCATGGCAACAGCGCCAATCCGTTCGATCTCAATGACGAGATTCGCGACAAGGAAGGCTATGATCTGCTCTGGAGCGTCGAGAACATCTATGGCAGCGACCATGATGATGTGATCATCGGCGACGACGGCGATAACGTCTTCACCTCGGGTGATGGTAAAGACGTGCTGACCGGTAACGGAGGAGCTGACACCTTCATTCTGAACGGCGGCGGGAACACGATCACCGATTTCGATGCCAATGAAGGCGACCGTATCGAGATTGACCTCGACGCCTACGGGATGACCGGCTGGTTCGATCTGGATCACCGCATTGAAAACGGCCAGATCGTGCTGTTCAACAAGCTGACAGACGAGATCATCGTGCGCTATGACGATGACGGGAACGGATTTGACCCGTCATACATCGACCTGCGCAGCTTGGTTGGCAACGATGAAGAAGGCTATCAGGTTGTCTACGAACCGCCCTTTGGTGCAAACACGCTGGAGTGGTTCGAGAAGTATGGCAACCGGATTGATGCCGAGGTCGGCGAAGAGCTCGTTACCGTAGATGGCACCGATAGTTGGGACTACATGATCGGTGACACCGGCAGTGGTGGATTGACCCTGAATGGTGGTGCTGGTGATGACTACATTGTTGGCGGTGCGCTCAATCAGTTCGCTACTCTGAACGGCGGCGACGGCAATGACACCATCTTGATCCGCAAAGGCGCGATGATCACCAATGCAAATGGTGGAGACGGCGACGACGTCATCATCCTTGATGCAGACCAGTCTTCAGAAGCCGGGTTTGCCAATATGTTCGGTGGCGAAGGCAGCGATACTTTTGTCATCACCGGCCCGGGCAGCCAGTATGGTGGTCAGGTGATCCGGGATTTTGAGGCTGACGACTCGATTGTTATCGATCTGGAAGGGTTCGGGATCTCGTCTCTGGATCAACTTCAGATCGAATGGCGTTCCAGCACTCACTGGGTCACGGCAAATGGCCAAAAGGTGATCAGCGTACAGGGTGTTGATGAGCATTTCGATGTCATGCAGCACATCAGCGAGCTGACGGCTCAGCAATCACAGGATTGGGGTCTCTGATCATCGCCTGATAACAAAAAAAACGCCTCAGCCGGTCTGGATCGGCTGAGGCTTTCTTAACAGTTCGATCTGGCAATGATGCAAAGTTAATTATTGCGACATTCCAAATTTGGCGAAGACTCGCGCAACTGCACCTATCTTTTGCTCAAACCCCGCTATAACCCACTGACGTACAGCGTTTTTTAGCGCATCAAAAGGTTGGCCTAGGCCCGCATCCGCTCAGATTAATTCGTTAATGAACTCTTAACGTGCCCTGAACTTCTGACTTGTTACGCAAGTTGGGCCTGAATTCATCGGGCTAATAAAGCCGAAACACTTGGGCTGAAACAACGACAAGATGGGAGTCTGTTTCAAGATGAGTAATGGAACATATGAAGAATTTCGCGACGCTTTGCGTGCATTTGAATCTGGTTGGGATCGAGATCGATACGACGCAGGAATCATTCAGGATTGGCAGCTGAACCAATGGGCCGGTGGGGCCGTTGCTGACTTCTATCCAAGCTATTCCAGCTGGTCTGATCTAAGCAGTGATGAATGGGACGCGATGTCCTATCGCTCGATGAACTCGCTTGGTTTTGTTGGATATCAGTTCGGCGAGGCGCTGTTAATTGACCTCGGGTATTACACCGATGATGTCTATTATGGGAATGGCGCGGCTTCGAACACCTGGGATGGCACATGGACCGGTAAGAACGGGGTGAATTCGCTGGCAGAGTTCACAACCGCCGAAGCGCAGGAGCGCGCGATTCAAGAAGCGTTTGGCTACAATCTTCAAGTCATCGAAACCGGGCTGGGCTATCAGGGAGAGAGCCTGTCCGACTATCTCGGCACGACACGCACTTATCTGGAAAATGGCCAGGCCGTCTCTGTCACGCTCAGTCTTACTGGCATAATGGCCGCCGCGCACCTGCGGGGGGCATGGGGTACGTTGGCTCTGCTTCAGGGTGGAAGTGTATCCACCGATGAATACGGTACTTCGATCCTGCGGTATGTCTCGCAATTCGGCGGTTATGACGCGCCGAGTATCGAAGACGCTATCAAGGTATACACCGACGGTGTCTTGCCCGCGGATACAAATGGCGGCACCGATAACGGGAATACGTCGCCGCCCGTTGTCCCACCGGTTATACATCCGGAACCCACGGAACCGACCGGCAACGGGACTGCTGACATCACAGAAGATACTGCGGATGTGGTGATTAACTGGGCTTGGGGCACGAATGCAACGATCCCGGATTTCGACCCTACGACCGATACGATCTTCATCGCATGGGTCGGTGCAGACGCGTTGGAGGTTGCCGAGGTTGATGGCGCGGTTGTGTTCTCGATCCCGTCCAACAACCAGTCCACGACCCTCAGCGGTGTGACACTTGCTGAGCTGAGCCCGGCAAACTTCACTATTCTGGACAATACCGCCGCAGCTGAAGTGCTTGGGCTGATAGGCACTGATGGTTCAATGCCGACCAGCGGTGGCAATGGTGGCGGAGATGGTGGCGGCGGTGGCCATAGCCACCAACATATGCACGTCATGCTGGGCCTTGCCAGCGAGGCACAGACGGTCGAAGGCTTCCTGCCCGCGATGGGAGATGTCATTGAAATCGGACCGGACATTGGGGCTGATAACTTCTCGATTTTCGAAGAGAGTGGGGACGCTCTGGGGCAGACCGTTAGAATTGAGCTGACCTCGGGCAATGTAACCAAGCAGATCGTATTCACTGGCTTTGGCCTGTCCGATCTTTCGCTCAGCAATTTCTCTATCACGGATCAGACGGTGTTGAACGAAGTGTCCACAGCTTTGGGGCAAGTTATCGTCTCGCCGGGAGACGGAGAGGGCTATGACCTCAGTTATGATGCAGACGGGTCAAACCCGCCCGCGATCACCGGCAATACAGACACGGGCGGGGTGAAATACCGGGCCGATAGCAACGCTGACGACATAACCGGATTCCGCCCCGGTGTGGACGAGTTGGACTTTGGCGGTACGTCGGTTCACGGCATGATCGTCACCAAATCCAAGGCCGGCGAGATTGTTATCGACAGCCCATGGTCGGACGCGGCGCAAATCGTGCAAGGTGTCACCTTCCAGGACGTGACCATCGACAGCTTTGGTGTGGTCGGCAACGAACACCTCCGTCAGGATATGGGCGGCGTTCTTAGTTGGGAGCAGGGCGTAGGACCTCGCGATGCTGACACAGTCTATGTTCGCAGCCACGAATATGGCGTGCACGAAGTTATTGACGGTTTTGATCCTTCAACGATGAAGATCAGCTTTCTGTATTTCGGAACCCGCGAGCGGCTTAGCGTCGAGGACAGTGGCGATGGTCTGGTGATCTCATCCTTGCCGACCGGACAAAGCATCACGCTGACCGGCGTGACCAAGGCTGACCTGATCCCGGGTCTGGTCGAATTCCATTTTGATCAGGTGATGGAAGACAATCTCGAGGTACCATTTGGCTTTGACCAGAACGATGTGACGTTGGTTGCTCGCACCATACTGCTGACCCCACAGGCTCCTGTCGGGGCGACGACAGACGGTTATCAGACACGGGTCGGAGATCTGACAGGGGGATCGACCCAACCAGATATCGGTAGTGGAACCAACGAACCCGGAAACAGCCAAACACCAGGAGTTGTGACCTTCGGCGCTGAAGCGGATGTGGCAGAGCTTACCTGGGACTGGGGGGTAAAGACCCAGATTATCGGTTTTAATGCCGATGAAGATATCATCGATTTCAACGCTTTGAGCGAAAGCGATGTGTCGGTCACCGAAATTGATGGCGATCTTATCTTTGAAGTTGTCGGAAATGGCGGCCATACCGTTACACTTCAGGATGTTCAGGCCGAGGATCTGGATCTTGGTAACCTGACGGCTGATGACTGGAACAGTGTTGCCGAAGCAGAAAGCGCCCTGACAGACCAACTTGAAGCGCTCGGCATGTCCATCGCCTGAGGCACTCCAATAAGTGGTTCCCGGTCTGCGCTAGGCCGGGAACGAAAACAAACACATGAAAATCGATGGGCACTGGCCTCGTTTCCGGTTCGGTTCCGTGATCAAGCCATGCGACCATAATATTAATGCTCGGATCGCTTGCGCTAGGTTCTCGTGGCTGGCTTTCTTATCGTTTGTCCTTCCGGCTCTACTTAAACACTACTCCAATAGGCTGCCGGACGGAGCGTTTAGCATATCAATTTGCTAAGCCGAACTAATCGGATGTCTTTGACAGAATTTGGCCACCGCTGCAGAGTCGGGTTGCAGGTGTTTCCAATGCGGAAGAAATCCATGATCGCGACCGTTAGAAGTGTGAATCCGATTGAAGCCTTCTTTTTGTTCGTTTTGTCCTTCGCTTGTTTTTGCGCTACAAGCGCTTTGCCCCAAAACTCAGTGCCGCAAGTCGTTCTAACGGATGAGATCGTCCAGCGCATAGAAACACAGCGCGCAGCCGATCAGGTGTTCGCGGCTGACTATCAGGCATTGATTGAGAGTGCAGAAGCGCATTTGCAGTCGCCTACTATTGTTGAGGCAGTTCGGAATGGAGATGGTCAGCTTCACGAAGCTTTTCGTGGATTTGGACAACGTCCGGTCGAACGCCTCACCACACTGGCTTTGGCTTGGCGATTGACCGGTGACAGTCGCTATGCCGATCGCGCCAGAACCGAACTCTTGCAGTTTTCGGAACTGGAAACATGGCAGCCCGCACACTTTCTGGGATTAAGCCGTGTCACATTGGCGGTGTCGCTCGGATACAGTTGGATTAGTGACAATCTGGACGAAGAGGATCATCAGACTATTCGATCGGCACTTGTTGAGAAGGGGCTGAAAGAA
The DNA here is from genome assembly GCF_056536665.1 of Ruegeria sp. CJ6. Classification (NCBI taxonomy): domain Bacteria; kingdom Pseudomonadati; phylum Pseudomonadota; class Alphaproteobacteria; order Rhodobacterales; family Roseobacteraceae; genus Ruegeria; species Ruegeria sp. CJ6. The sequence continues at coordinate 465,867 of NZ_JBQFQB010000002.1, forward strand.
GCCGCAAAAATCTACGATCTGGATACGCTCTATTATGATAAGGGTTGGATCGCCCCCCAACGCTGGGTGAACGCAGTGTCTGTTCCCGCGTCGCTTCCTGATGGGACGGCTACCGCAGATATCGCCTGGCCCGTTGCTTCCTTCAACTGGAACATCGTTTGCAATGCAGGAATGATCGTCGCTGCTCTGGTTGTGTCAGAAACAGAACCGGAACTGGCTGATCATATTATTGAGCAGGCTCAGGTTTCACTTAGAAATGGGTTGGCAATGTTTGCTCCGGATGGTGCATGGCCAGAAGGACCGATGTACGGGGCTTTGTCCGCCCGGGACGCGGCGGTGGCGTTTGATGCGCTTGTTTCCGTCCTCGGGCATGATTTTGATCTCTCTAGAATGGTAGGGTTGGAGGATTTTGGGGAGTTCCTGATCCATGCATCTGGGCCAACTGGCATGCTGTTTAACTTTGGAGACAGCGATACAAGCACTGACCTTGTTGTGTTGACCTGGTTGGCGTCGCGGTTCAATCGCCCGGGCTACGACATTAAAATGAATAGCAAAATGCGGTCTTCCCATCCAGCATTTGAGCTGATCTGGCAGCAGCGAAGCAATAGTGAACCAATCACTGCCCGATCAACATCCTATTGGTCTGGAGGGCTTGGGATCGTAACCATGCGGTCTGGTTGGAATGACCCTAAGGCCAGCTATATCGGCCTCAAGGCTGGGCCGCTTAGCAGCCATCACAATGACCTTGATGCGGGCACCTTTGTGCTTGAAGCCGACGGTGTACGTTGGGGGGTGGATCTTGGGCTCGGAAATTACCAATTGCCCGGCTACTTTACTGACAAACGTTTTGACTATTATCGAACCGCCACGATCGGGCAGAATACACTGACCTTTGACATGGCAAATCAAATCGAAACGGGGCGGGCGCATGTTGAGGAGTTGGCGCAGTTTCCAGGTTTCGATTTTGCAATCGCCGATCTTTCAGACGCCTATGGAAAGCCCAAGGGAACGGTCAGACGAGGCATAGCTCTTGTCGACGGAAAGACAGTGTTGGTTCAGGATGAAATTAGCCCTGATCAACGGGGGCGGGTGGCGTGGGCAATGCATACCGAAGCGCAGTTAACAGTTGATGGCTCCAAGGCCACATTGCGCCAGGATGGGAAAGAACTAACCGCACGCATACTGTCGCCGCCAAACGCCACCTTCTCTCAACTTTCAGCCAATCCTTGCGAAACGGCATTCAATTCTGAATGTGCGATGCAGAATCCGAATTCAGGCGTTACACGGCTCATGATCCAGCTTGATCTTGATGAAAGTGACAAGCGTGAAACCATTGTTGTTACTTTTGAACCTGATGCACAGGCCGCAAACAAGCCGGTCATCCCGTTAGGTGAGTGGCGATTGAACGCGACCCTCTCGAACGATGTTGAGAAAAAGCACATTGATCGGTTGCCTGCTGAAAACTCACGATAGGTTTGGGTCAAACTTGAACGACCTCAAGCCTGGCTTTGGGCGATGCTGGGTGCGCTCAAGGAATGTAGTACGCACCAGAAGTCGCACTATGTTTGGAAACGAATAGAAGACGGCACCCTAGCGCCTGAAGCAGCGCATGGCGACCTTCAGATACGATAGACTCCGATTCAAGTTGTCTGGCTGACCCGATCCAAATTATTAAGCCTATACAGCTTCGTGCTCACCACTGCTTAGATATCGGCGCAGGGTTACGCCAAGCCCAAACACAGCTACATCCCCCAGAACCGAGAGCGCGCGATGCGCGATCGCAGCGCTTAGACCGACTCCCTGATCAGTGAAAAGGCCAAGTCCGAGAGCAATAATTCCGTCTCGAATACCGATACCACCGGGTGCGCCCGGCATCAGAAAACCGATGACCCAGGCTGTCGAAAAGATTGCGATGCATTGCAATATACCGGCACCACCCTGAGGGTAGATCGCCCGTGCGACACACCAAAGTGACAAACCCAGCATCAAAAAGTTGAAGCTATGCAGAAACAATAGGATCAGGCATTTTGAAAATGTAAGTTTCGGTTTTCCCGCTTTGCGCCAAATCACAATCTGGCCAATCATTATGCAGGCCAGAATTCCGAAGAAGATGATTGTCATCTGTCCATCGAGCCAGGATCCTGGAAGGTCTGCAATTACTGCGGCGACAAGATCGGGCATGGTCAGGAGCACAATTCCGACGACCAGAGCACCGCTGGCGAGCAGAAAACCGATCTCGAGCAACAGAGATGACGCAATAATTGCGGATGGCACTCCATCACTCCGTGCGAGGGCGAAACGTCCCAAAAGGTGGGCAACATTGCCGGGGATGTATTTCCCGATCTGCGATACCATTAACTGACTTTCAGCGCGTGTGCGCGTTAGGGCAACGTCATAGATGTTTAGCGTCACCCCCCAAGCCACAGCACCTACGAGCTGCGACAGCACATAAAGGGTAAACCCACCTAGCAGTGCATAACGGGCGCGGCCTGACCCGAGGTCGAGCACTGCAATGTCTCCTGCGTGTCGAACCAGAATGATTCCGATGAAGATCAGGGCAGCAGCGGTGCCGATATAGCGCAGGGCGGTAGCCATGTGTTTACGTTTTGCGCGCCACTACAAGAAAACCATTTCCAAATTCGGTGTTAAGGAACGGGCGTTGTAGCTGGAAAAAAAGCCGCATGACCGTGACTGCGGGTACGGAAGAAAACACAGGCCAGAAGCGCCGCTCAATGGAACGATCGCTACCGCTCTCGTTGGTAAGGTCGTTCGCTGTTTTACCAGATTTGGCGTTGGTTTCTAATATCTGCCCATAGGCCCGAGCACGCCAATACTCCATAATATTGGCCAAAGGAAAACCGTAGCACTCAACAGTTTCGACGGTGAAGCCGGCGTCCTGAACCGAATGTACTAAAAGTTCTTTACTGTAGCGTCGAACATGCCCTGCCCAAACGTCGGCCGCATTCCAGCGGGATGGGTGCGCAGGCGTCGACAAGATCATTGTTCCACCGGGTTTCAGATAAGTTTGCCATTCTCTCATGGCCTCAATATCTTGCTCCAAGTGCTCAATCACTTCAAATGACATGATCAGGTCGAAGGAGTTTTTCCAGTCCGGGTCAAGCTCGGCCAACAGTGTCATAGGGCTGGCTTGAGTGTTGAGCTTATCTGCCAGTTCAAGGGCCTGCTGCGAACGATCTACGCCATAAGCTTCAAAACCCTGTTCTGCCAGTTCTGACAATAGCGCAGCCGGTCCGCACCCGATGTCAAGCACTCTGCAAGGCTTCAGATTTTTGAGATGCCGCATAACCCGATCACGCCTTAGAAGATACCGCGGCGCGGGCACCCAATTGGATTGCGGCAGGGCCGGGCCAAAGTGCCTGTGATAGATGGCAGAAGCACTATGCTCTGCGGAATTAATGGCGGTATCAGTCATGTCGACCACAGTTTTATCCGGCTTGAGGTGCACAATGAAACAAGTATCCGCAAAGAGTCCGCGCAATCTCATGCGGCTGGGCCATTTTCAGTTTGTCTTCAGGCATTACCGGATAGCCCTCGTGCCTCAATTCAGCGATGGCATCCAGCAGCGCTTCGGGATTTGAATGAGGGATAAGCTTCACCCCGAGAGCTTCGGTGCCGAATGCTTCGATCATGGCAGGTGAGCTTCGGGTGATCACTGAACGCCCTGACAACAGCGCCTGATAAACCTTGTTCGGCACCACTGACGCAGCCTTGCCAGAGGCGCCAAAAATGCCGAGGCAGATGTCGGCATTTGAAATTGCCTCGGTCAGTTCCTCATAGGGAACCCACTTCTGCCAGGAGATATGATTATGCTCCGCATCCACCAGAGCTGTCTCGAGCAATAGGCGCTCTTGCCCGGTACCAATCAGGTGCCAATTGATATCGCGACCTCGATCCGAGGTAGCTGCCGTCAATATCGTTTTAAGCCCATGCAGCGGGATGAGCTGTCCGTAAAACAACACTCTAGTGGGACCGTCGTGGCGCGCAGGAGGAGGCAGACGCTGGAAGGATCCCGGCTCAGCTCCCACCGGCACTGCTCCAATCCTGGATTCAGGCAAATTGAAGATCCGTGCAATATGCTCGGCATGCGCCTTCGTATCGAGCAAGACATGATGCGCTGCCCGACAGGCCAGCCATTCAGTGACCCAAAGCATCCGGCCCGGCAGTGACTTGGCCCTAACCATACTTCGATCGTTAACGGCAGTGTCGTAAAGCGAAAGGAACATGTCCCAGGTGATCTGCCGCCGACGTAGCAGGGCAAAGGGCCACAACACCAATGTATCGAGCGCGCCAAGATAGGGAACCATCACTGCGTCATGACGAGGCGCACGCAAATAATGCAGGATCAGAAGCGGATAGGCCAAGAGCGCGCTGAACAACACTCGGATCATCACAGCCATGTTCAATTGGCTTTTATCCGCGTGTTTGGGCCAAATCTCTGCGTGGATTTCAATTACTTCTACGCCGAGCTCTTGCAATCCAGTTCGGAGAATTCGAGTACGCGGTTTGCTAAGATCATATGTTCCCCAAAAAATCACCCGCTTGTTGCCGGGCTCAGATGGTATCGGAGTGGTGCTGACCACCCGAGGGGAAAGAGGCATATCGGCATTCATAGCGAAAGCATCCGGAAGCCGGTATAAACCTCTCGATCCAAGCTTTCTGGCGCGACCGGAGCCACACCAGTATCCCAGATCAGCCTGACAGCAACACCTTTCGGTCCGTTGATTGTTACTGCCTCTGCCCCAATGCTAAGAATGTCTCCAGATGCGACGGCACTTGTATCAATCTGTACTGGCTGGCTGGTTTCGACCCGATACCTCCCGGGGAACGGAAGTGCCAATTCAACCGGTTCGCCGGTCAGCGTCACTGATCCTCCGGCAAGCCAGATCGATCCCGAATAGTGCACATATGACTCGCGTAGTATCTTGTGGTCCTCAGGCAGCAGCACAGGCTCGGCTCCATCGGCCGAACTTGGGTCCATCGTCAGCGTCAGAGCAGTTTTGTTGGCGATAAGTAGAGGTGGCTGCTGTACTGCGATGATTCTGGCAAATACGGGCTGGCCCGCCGCCTGATAGCGTGCAACGCCCCAGCCTGACATGAAGAAACCAGGATTCGGGAAACTTGCGATCATGTGGCTGTCATCAATATAGGCGACCGGATCTGGGAACAGGCGATGAATTTCCGCAATAGTGGCGCGCTGGTTTCCTGCACGATCTTGCAGTGCTAGGGCTGCCTGGACAAAAAGCCCCGCAAGCATCACCATCACCAGTTGTGCCGAGCGTCGTGATGATCCAAGCCTCTGTGCTCCGATCGCGATGGCTACCATCAGGAGTGGGGTAGCGAAGGGGTAAAAATAGACAAAGGCATTGCGATAGATCACCACCGAGAGGAGCGGTGCAGCAAAGAGCGCAATCAACAGAACCCGCCGAGCATTCCGACCGGCACACAGTCCGATCCCCACAAGAATGATCTGTGGGAGGCTGAGCATAGCCCAACTCATAAATTCAGTTGATCGTGGGAATAAGCCGCTTTTCAAAAGCGTCGTATTCAGCGCGTCCTTAGCATTGTTTGCCGTCTGGTTGCCTTCGGCGACGCGAATGCCAGACGCATGCCAGAGGTAGAATGACACGCAAATGCCAGCCGCCAAGATACACGTGACAATGATGCGCCGTACCGCTATTCGATCTTCGATCCTCCATATCAGCACGGCCAGAAATGCGGGCAGATAGAGTGCCGATTTGATCGTAACCAGTACGGCCAGAGCGCTCAGAAGCGCTGCCGCCAGTGTTTGCCAGACAGACAGGCGCGTGGTCAGCAAGATTGCAATCGAAGAAGTCAGTAACGCCGCAGCAATGGGATCGGCACGGAAACTGGCGCCATGGGCCAAAACGTAGCCTGAAGTCAGGAAACCCAGAGCAGCGATATCGGCAAATCGCTGTTCGGTTAAATACAGGGCGATACGGTGCACAGAAATTGTGGTCAGCCCGACGCATGCAACCATCACAAGCCGGGCTGCAAATATCTGTTCCATCTCATGACCCGGCAGCGCATCGAGCCATGTGAAACCATGCACGAAGAAGGTCTGCATTGGACGGTCCAATCGACCGTCGAGGAAGGCATGGACATGTGACAGGAAATAGAATTCGTCCCAATTCACATTGTGAGTATACGCCAGCACCAGCATAAACACGAAGACAACGACAATGCTCGCACGTACCACTCGATCAAGAGTGATAGCCCCTACCAATCCGGCGTTTCGCTGATCGCCTAGCGCCGGATTATCCATTCTCTACCGCCCTGACCGGGTCGAGCGAAATTACTTCAGTAGGTCTAATCGGCGCGCGCAGCAACTCTCGGGCCCGGATGTCTTCCAGCAGACTACGGTTGGTGGCGATAAGATCGGCCAGGATACCAACGGCGAACAGTATCGTGGCCATTGCCAGCAGCACACCGGACAGAACCAGCGACTGAACATGCCCGGCCCCCCCGTCTGTCGCGTAATAATAGAGAAATCGCCCAACCCCGATTAAGCCAGGCAAGGCGAATACTGCCGAAAGCGTCAGGAAGAACTTCAATGGTGCATAGATCACAAAAACGCGCAGAATAGTTCTTGCTGAGCGGGTGACATACTCTCCGATACCTCTGAACAGACGAGACGGGCGTGTTACCTTGTTGACCCGAACAGGCACCGAGGTCATCGGGATATGTTTGCGTCCGGCCTGAATGATGGTTTCCAGAGTGTAGGTATAAGTGTTGACAACACAGAGTCGGGCAGCGGCATCTCGGGAATAGGCGCGAAATCCGCTGGGCGCATCAGGGATTTCTGACTTGCTAGCCAGTCGCACGACCCAACTGCCCAGCCGTTGAAGGGTTTTCTTCAACGGCGAGAAGCCCTCGATCTCTCTGATCGGGCGAGCGCCGACCACGATTTGTGCCTTACGCTTCAGTATCGGATCAATCAGGGCCGGAATGTCGTCAGCGCAATACTGATTGTCTGCATCGGTGTTGACGATCACATCCGCGCCCAATGAAAGTGCATACTCGATGCCGGCACTGAACGCACGGGCGAGGCCGACATGGCTGCTCATTTCCAGAACGTGATCAGCTTTGGCGTTCCAGGCGACTTCAACGGTCCGATCGGTGGAGCCGTCGTCGATGACCAGTACTTCAACTTTGCTGACGCCAGGAATCGATCGGGGAATTGCCGCGATCGCTTCGGCAAGGGTTTCCTCCTCGTTAAGCGCCGGTATTTGGACGACAAGCATCATGATCATGCCACATTGATAACTATTGAGTGCAATTACATTTTATTTTGGGACAAAATTGTGTCCAAAAGGGGTAATTGTTGAGCCATCTGAAACGGTTGAAACGCTCCTTTGAAACAATTCGTATGAATACTCGATGGTTGGTGCGTCATCGGTGTCGACCGAAAACTGCGTTACTCTAAATCCGTGAATTGCGACCAGCCGTCTTTCTTCTCAAATCAACTTGACGCTGTAAATCGCTTCGAGCGATCAAGAGATCAACTCATTGGGGCCGATCAGTTTTACTCACGCCCGGCCTGGAAAATCCATTCTGTGTGAGGGTTCGCCTTCACGTCTTCCAACATTTTTAAGACCTCGGCTTTCCATCCAGCTTTGATCTTTAAAGCCAGTTGAGACGGCGGCCGGTGGTTGGGTTCTAGGATCGCGTATTCATATCTGAGCGGTTTCTTGAATGGCAAAAAAGCGACCTTTCCGTCGGACAGGTTCAATTCTTGCTCGGTCACGACGGTCAGCGGATCAACGATGCTGCAACATTGCCCGGAGCTGACGAAGGGGATGAGGGGCTGAAAATACTGGCAGGTCACCGTGGGATTGTACGCAGCACCGACCTCCTCGAATTCCTGCCGGATTTTGCGCTGGAATGGGTGTGACGCATGCAAGCCGCCCATGGGCGTATCGTTCAGATCAGACAGTGTCAGGCTCTTACGCGAAGCAAGTGGGTGGGTGCGGTCAATGGCACAGAAGCAATCTGCTTTGATTAGTTCGGCAGAGTACTGCGGTTCTTTGCCCGCTGAATGTTCGAAATCAGCAAATCCGAAGTCGATGTTCTGGGTCCCTGCAAGCTCCATAATCTGAGGTGAACTGCGGGTGGAAAGAGTGATGCGAATATCGGGGTTTTCTCCGACCGACTGGCTGATGAAACGCGGGAACAAAAAGGCGGACGGTCCGGGCATCGTTGCGATGTTCAGGCTGCCTGCATGCCCTTTGATCAACCCTTCCATTGTGCTGGAGATGGTGGCGAGACGGTCCAGAATGCCTGTGGTTTCGGCCAGAAGGTAGTGCGCTTCAGGAACCGGAACCAGGCGTCTTCCCTTGCGTTCAAACAGGGTCAGTCCCAGCGTTTTTTCCAAGTTTTTCAACGCAAGGCTAATCGCCGGCTGAGTGCGATTCAGTTTCTTGGCAGTTTGCGAGATAGAGCCGGTCTCCATCACTTCGCGAAACACTGTGAGCTGTATAAGGTTCATGGTTAATGTATAAATAAAACCTTAGTTTTGTGAAGTATAAAAAATTTGCATTTATGCGAATCGTCTCTACGCTGAGAAGATCGAATTCGGGAAAACCGAATCCAGCGATCCAACAACGGAGATGATTATGAAATTCGTGAAATGTTTGACCGGACTGGCCTTGGCAGGCGCGCTTGCCGCCCCTGCGCTGGCGCAGGATCCAACATTCTTCCGCATCGGGACCGGTGGCGCAGGCGGAACCTACTTCCCCATCGGCGGCACCATCGCCAACGGAATTTCCGCCCCTCCGGGATCGCGTCCATGTGAAGAAGGCGGCCAATGTGGCGTTCCGGGCCTGATCGCGATTGCGCAATCCACAACAGCGTCTGTATTCAACAACGCCGCCGTGCAGAATGGTGAGCTTGAGGCCGGTCTGGCCGCGGCTGATGTGACCCGATCGATGTATCTGGGTGAAGGCAAGTTCGAGGGTAAACCTCATCCCAACCTCCGCATCGTTGCAAATCTGTTCCCCGAGGATCTGCATCTCGTACTGCCCGCCGGTCAGACGATCAACGACCTGGGCGATCTGGAAGGCAAACGCGTCGGTATCGCACAGGCCGGATCGGGTACGCAGGTTGCAGTTTTGCAGATGCTCGACGCCTGGGGCGTGAATCGCGACAATATGGATGAAGCCGAACTGAACAACAGTCAAAGCGCCGAGCGTTTGGCTGACGGTCAGTTAGACGCCTATTTCTACGCTGCGGGCTGGCCAGTTGCCGCGATGGTACAACTGTCGTCGACCAAAGGCATGAACCTGCATTCGTTCAGCGATGAAGATCTGGCCAAGATCAACGAGATCATTCCGGCCTATATCCCTTCGGCTATTCCGGGTGGTGTCTATGAAGGCATAGATGCGGAAACCAAGACCCCTGCGGTCAGTGCTATGCTGGTTGTGTCCTCGGATCTGTCGGAAGATCTGGTCTATCAGCTGACCAAAGCCCTGTGGAACGACAACACCCGCAAGCTACTGGACAACGGCCATGCCAAGGGTAAGCAGATCACGCCTGATACCGCGCTGGACGGTGTAGAGGCACTGGGTGTTCCACTGCATCCGGGTGCCGAGAAGTTCTACAAAGAAGCCGGACTTCTTCAGTAAACGTAACAGACTGAACTGTATCGTCGGTGCCCCTATGTGGGGCACCGCACACTGGAACTATGCGAAATCGGGAGGCCATCATGTCCGAGACCCAGAAACTTGATGACCACGAATTGACAGCCGAGGAACTAGCGGCCATCGAGGAACAGTTCGATGAAGGTGCCGCCGTCCGGCAGGTGACGCCCACCGCTGGAAAAGTTCTCCGTGTTGTGGCCCTGATTTTAGCGTTCTACGAATTCTTCACGGCCGGATTCGGCCTGCCCGCAGACCACTGGCACATGGGCATCTACCTCGCCCTGCTGTTCATTCTGGTCTACGCCACAATCCCGATTGTCGGGGCCAAAAGCCTTTATGCCCTTAAGGTCAGCCGGTTCCGCATCGGTAACATCCCGCTCTATGATCTGGTTTTCATGGCGCTTGGCATCATTGCCGCGCTTTACGTCGGCGTTGCCTGGCGCGGCATTCCGTTCCTTGGGATTGAGGAACAAACGTTCCGGATGGGCAACCCCAACAACTATGATGTATTTCTGGGCGTCGTCATCATCCTTTTGGTGCTGGACATTGCGCGGCGCACGCTGGGCTGGGTGCTGCCCCTTATCATCTGTGTTTTCATCTCATACGCCCTGCTGGGGCCGTACTTCCCCGGACTGCTGCAGCATCCTGGCGTGAATTTCAAAACCTTCGTATCGTCGATGTATTTTCCGCAGGAAGGTATCTACGGCGTCACGCTCTGGGTGGTATCGACTATCGTCTTTCACTTTGTTTTGTTCGGCGTCATCGCGCAACGCACCGGTCTGGGGCAGCTGTTCATCGACAACGCGACTATACTTGCGGGCCGTTATACTGGCGGTCCGGCAAAGGTATCAGTCGTGTCCTCAGCTTTCTTTGGCACGATCTCGGGCTCATCGGTGGCCAACACCGTATCGACCGGAGCATTGACTATCCCCAATATGAAGCGCCTCGGATACCCGGGCCATTTTGCGGGCGGGGTTGAGGCTGCGTCTTCGGCCGGCGGCCAGATTACTCCGCCGATCATGGGCGCTGCGGCCTTCATCATGGCCGAGTTCCTTGAGGTTCCGTACACCACCATTGTGATCGCGGCGATCTTCCCAGCAATTCTGCACTATGTCGGCGTCTTCGCTGTGGTGCACCTGATGGCACGCAAGCTGAACCTGAAGGGTCTGGCGAAAGAGCAACTGCCGCAACTCAAAGCCGTCTGGGCGGAAGGCTGGGCCAATATCGTGCCACTGATCGGCCTGCTGGTGGTGCTGTTTACGGGCTACACGCCATTCATGTCCGCTTTTTGCGGTATTTCTCTGGCGGTCATCGCGGGCATGTCGCGGATCAAACAGCCGCCAACGCTGGTCTATGCCGCGGCTTTCCTGGCTTTTGTGCTTTGGAAATTCTCGGATGGCGGGTTCGACCTGACAATGACCGCAATCCTCTGTGGCCTGTCGGTTATTGCCACGCTGAATCCACAGAAACGGATTGAAGTGCCCGAGATGCTGCAGGCGGTCGAACTGGGCGTGAAGTACTCGCTGGCCGTTGGTGCCGCAGCGGCTGCGGTTGGCATCGTGGTCGGAGTGATCAACACCACTGGCATCGGCTTTCGCATTGGCTTCATGGTGACACAGGGCGCGGGCAATCTGGCTTCAGATATTTACAACATGATCTCGTTCGGCAGCTTCCAGCTGTTTGCCATGGAAGACCTGCAGCTATTCATCTCACTGGTCTTCATAGCCATCGTCTGTATCCTGATGGGCGCAGGTATCCCGACCACAGCGTTGTACATCATGCTGGTATCGGTCGCACAGCCTGCTTTGGCGCAGCTCGGCGTTCCTCCCATCGCCAGCCACCTGTTCGTGCTCTATTACGGCGTGGTGTCAGAAATCACACCCCCGGTCTGTACGTCGGCCTACGCGGCTGCTGCAATTGCCAACTCGAATCCGTTCCGCACTGGCCTGTCGGCATTCACTCTTGGATTGGGCAAGGTGATTGCGCCGATGGCTTTCGTATATGCGCCAGTTCTGCTGTTCGTATCCTCAACCGGCTTCAATTTCTGGGAGTTCACTTACACCGCCGCCAGCTGTATCGCCGGGGTCATCGCCCTGTCGGCTGCGGTTGTGGGCTATTGGCTGAAACCGATGAATGTTGCGGCGAGGATTCTGATGGCCCTTGCGGGGATTATCTTTGTCGCGCCCAGCCTGACGGCAGACCTGATCGCGCTGGCTGTTGCCTCGCCTGTCATCGTCACCCAATTGATCGCGCGCAACCGCAGTCAATCTCCGGCCTGAACTGATGACAGAACAAGTGACCATCATCGGCGCAGGAATCGTCGGCATCTGTTGCGCTTTGTCGCTGCAGGAACGGGGCATTCAGGTTCGGCTGATCGATCGAGGTGAGCCGGGTCAGGAAACCTCGTTCGGGAATGCTGGTGTGGTTTCGCCTTGGTCGATCATTCCGCAAGCAATGCCCGGTATCTGGAAAATGCTGCCCAAAATGCTGCTTGACCCAAAGAGCGCGCTGTCAGTTAGACCCAGCTTCTGGCCCAAAATGATTCCTTGGGGGTTGCGATTTCTCGGAAACTCAGGAGAAAAAACTGTTCGCGACGTCTCGGACGCGATGGAGGTTCTTTGTCGCCCCTCCGTCGATCTGTACCGGCGTCATTTACATGGTACCGGGCACGAGAACCTGATCATCGATAGCTATTACATCCACGCCTTTCGCCGCCCAGAACAGGCTGATCTGGACGGGCTTGGATATCTTATCCGCCGAGAAAAAGGCGGCGATCTGGAACGCGTCGACGGTGACGAACTGCGCCGATTGGAGCCCGCGATGTCCGAAGCGTTCAAAGGTGCGATCGTGATCAAAGGGCAAGCGCGTGTAACCGCTCCGGGACGTGTGGGAGCGGTTTTGGCCGAAAAGGCGCAAGTGCAAGGTGCTGAGATTGTGCAAACCGAAGTCACCAAGCTTACCCCTGCAGAAGAGGGTGGTTGGCAGATTGCAACTGCGCGGGATACGCTAACCGCCAGCCATGTTGTTCTTGCGGCAGGCGTATGGTCTGCCGAGCTGTTGAAACCATTGGGATTGCCTATGCCTCTCGTGGCCGAGAGGGGCTATCATGTCGAATTTCCAACCCCTGCAGTCGAACTGAACAACTCGGTCATGGATGTGGATGCAAAGGTGGTCGCAAGTTCGATGCTTGGGGGGCTTAGGGTCGCCGGTACGGCTGAATTCGGCAGCGCCGATGCACCCGCTGACCCACGGAAGAAGCAAATCCTGTCCCGACAGGCCAAGGCCATGATGCCCGAGCTTGATACAGGTGAGGCGCGGTTTTGGATGGGTCGGCGCCCGTCATTCCCGGACAGCTTGCCGGCAATCGGGCATTTAAAAGACCAAGAGGGGCTCTATGCAGCGTTCGGGCATTCTCATTACGGGCTGATGATGGCCCCGAAAACCGGCGAGCTAGTTGCGGATATCGTCTCGGATCGCATCCCGAATATCGATCTAGCACCGTATACACCAACCCGGTTTTGAACTTTCAAATCAAAAAAGGACCTGATGACAATGCCAATTTATCAAGGCGGCCAGAATATCTGCGGGGCCTCAATCGGTGTGCTTTGCCTTGAAAGCTATTTCCCAAAGCCACCGGGCCATATCAAGAACCCGTCCAGCCTGCCATTTCCGGTTCTGTATGAAATGATCGACGGGGTGACTGTCCCGACACTTCTGAACAACCCTACGCCGGAATTGCTTGAACCCTTCATCGAAGGTGCCAAACGGCTTGAGGCCGAAGGCGTGCGCGCCATTACCGGCAGCTGTGGCTTTCTTGCGCTGTTTCAAAAAGAACTGGCTGCAGCGGTTTCAGTTCCGGTGTTTGCTTCCAGCCTGATCCAGGTGCCGCTGGCTTATCACATGACCGGCGCGGACGCTCCGGTGGGTGTTTTGACTGCAGACGCGTCTGCTTTGACCGCCCGGCATTTTGAAGGCGTCGGTGCCGCCGGTGTTCCGGTGGCGGTGAAGGGACTGGAGGACACTAGTGAATTTGCAGAAGTGATCTTGCGGAATACCCGCACCCGTATGGACACAGACCTGATCGAGGCCGAGGTCCTGAACGCAGCCCGTAGCCTGATGCTTGAGGCCCCTGATATCCGCTCACTGGTTTTGGAGTGTACAGACCTGCCGCCCTACGCATCGCGCCTTCAGGAAGAACTGCGCCTTCCCGTGTATGATCTGACGACACTTGCGCAAATGGCACATTCCGTAGCGGCCCGCGAGCTATACTCTGGATTGATGCCCTGGCAGCGTTAGTGCGTGCCAATCAATTCGAATGAAGGAATGACATGGACCATGGCCGTAACCTCAGGATATCTGAGGTCTTGCAACAATGCCAAAGCTGCAGGAGTGCTATGTGACCATTGATCTGTCCATTTTGATGGCCGCCATTTGCCTCGGGGCAATGCTGCAGGTTGGCGTGGGCATCGGTTTCAGTATCATCGCGGGTCCCCCGATGATGATCCTGCTCGGCACCTCGACGGCAGTTCCCATATTGCTGTTGCTGAATACCCTTGTGTCGGTAGTCGCGACGGACCGTCATGTACTGAAGAACAACAAGCCACTCATTCTTAATGCTATCATCGCATGTTGTGTCGGTGTAGTTGCCGGTCTTACTGTTTATCCGTTGTTGAACGAGGCGTTTGTTCTGGCCTTGACGGCCTGCTTGTTGTTGATCGGCTTGATCACCACCCTGCTTCCCTTGCGCGGTACAATCGGGCGTTTTGGGTTTTCAGCCATTACAGGGCTGTCCGGGCTTGCAACCGTCTGGGCGGCAACACCGGGCCCGCTTATGGTGTTTGGTTTGATCGCAAAGGGCCGTTCAGCCAAAGAGGTGGCCAAGCTGGTGCAGCCCATCGCGCTGGTGGCTTATGGCATTGCATTCCTGTTGCACAGCCTGTCCGAAACGCAGGCGATCACATACGGGCCGCAACTGCTCGGCTTTGTCATAATCACGCTGGTAGGCAGCCTGCTTGGACGGGCAGGAGGCCCTTACTTGCCGCAGTCGGTCGTCATAGCCGCGATCCGCGTGGTTTCTTTCATCGCTTGCTGTGTCCTGTTTCAGCGGGCCTACATGATTGCATAATCCCGGGAGGTACACGATGCAACGAAACGACAATCTGGAGAGATTTCCTCGCGCCCGGCTTATGTTGGGCCCGACACCTCTGGAACGGTTAGACAGGTTGTCGGCGGAATTGGGGATCGATCTCTGGCTCAAGCGCGATGATCTGACGGAGCTTGTGTTTGGCGGCAATAAAACACGGCAGCTCGAATTCTACCTCGGCGATGCTCAGCAACAAGGTGCCGATACCATTCTAATCACCGGTGCTGTTCAGTCCAATTTTGTCCGATCTGCAGCCGCGGCGGCCGCTAAGCTGGGCATGCAATCCGTGCTTCAGTTAGAAGAGCGTGTCCCAGATATGGACGAAGAGTATTACAGGTCCGGGAACGTATTTTTGGCACAGATTCTGGGTGCCGAGCATATCAGCTATCCCGAGGGCGAAGACGAAGCTGGGGCCGACGCGGCATTGCACGCGCGTGCTGACGAATTGAAGGCCCAAGGCCGCACGCCATATGTCATTCATCTGGGCTTGAATCATCCACCTCTGGGGGCGTTGGGCTATGTCGTTGGCGGACAGGAATTGTGCGCCCAGATGCCCAATTTCGATGCGGTGGTTGTGCCGTCAGGCAGTGGTGCTACGCATGGCGGTTTGCTAACCGGTCTAGCACTGGAAGGCAGTACAGCCCCGGTATTTGGAATATGCGTGCGCAGAGATCGCGAGAAGCAACACGCCCGCATGATGATCGTTCTACAGAAACTTGCAAACTTGCTGGATGTTGATGCCGCTCAATTGCAGGCGCGGATCGATGTCTATGACGATGCATTGCCGCCAGGTTACGGCAAAGTGAACGCGAGAACGCGTGCCGCACTGGAAAAAATGGCACGGACCGAAGGGGTTTTCCTCGACCCGGTTTATTCCGCCAAGACATTCGCCGGTTTGATGCATCTGGTTGAAAGCCAGAAGATTAAACCGGGTCAGAAGGTCATTCTGCTGCACACCGGCGGGCTGCCGGCCCTTTTTGGATATCAAAATGAACTGGCGGACAATCTGACTTGAATGAACCTCGGCCTCGTAATGCCGGCTTCTGATCTATGGCTCCCATTGGCATTTCAACGCTTGTGCCGTGGGCAGCTCAAATCACTGCTAAATTCAACAATGAGAAAGTACAAGTTATGACAATCACCCGCATCGAAACCGGTCAGCGCATGAGCCGGATCGTCAAACACAACGGCGTTGCCTACCTGTGCGGTCAGACTTCGGACGCGCCGACCGTGGCAGATCAGACGCAGGACATTCTGGCCAAGGTTGAGGATCTTTTGCAAAAGGCGGGCAGCGACAAGACCCGCATCCTAAAATGCGAAATCTGGTTGGCGGATATGGCAGACTTTGCCGAGATGAATGCCGTTTGGGACGCTTGGGTGCCCGAAGGCCACGCGCCCGCCCGCGCCTGCGGAGAATCCAAGCTCGCCCGTGATGTATTGAAGGTCGAAATGATCGTGACGGCAGCTTACGACTGAGCGGCGGCTGATTGCGGTTAATAGGGTAGGTTTTCGCGTCTGCGTTCGCGTGCCCACATTTGCGTCTCTGAAAGCGATTGCTGACGGGAGATGACGGCGATGCGTTAGTTTCGCAGTTTCACCACCAACTGGCATGTGATGCGCGCCCAGTGGGTTCATATCGATTGGCCGAAGTCATCGTCGTGGATTCAAATCCTCACGCATCCTGGGTGAGTCAAGAAACAACGCACGATAAATAGCGCTATTCGAGTGCTATCTCAGATCATTTTGGCCGATTCAGGACTGCGCTATGCTGCTGTTAATACAGCAAATTATTGCTTTCCGAATTTGACCAAATAGCTGCGGCGCGTATTCATCGACTTGCAACGAAACGAGCGATCAACTCTTTGTCCTTGCAAGATACGTCCAAGTTGGCCCGGCAGTTTCCCCTGATCCATCCGGCAAAGGAATACGCATCAACTTCTGCGCCAGAGACTTGATGTCATACATTGCTGGGACCAGTGACCTTAGCGCAGTCTTGTCCGTGTTGAACGCAATGTGCAGACCATCAAGCAGGCCGGACCAGGCCGCGTTAAATTCGGCAGATATTTCTTCGATCTCTGGCGCGTTCTTGAAGTCTTTTTCGGACGGATCATCCCGCATCGGGGATACCGCGCTCCAATCGACGATGAGGTCGCCACCGGTGGGCGGGCCGTCTATGCTGTCATCTGGTTTATAATACCGGCTGTGCAGGATTTCGTTGAACTTGAAATAGTGCGCAACATCCTCGCGGTGATCAGGGCCAGGGATGATGTCATTGTCGCCAGCTCTGTGACCAAGGTCTGCGCCTTCCCCTTCATCCATGATTTTCTTTATCGCCTTCAGCGCGGCCTTACGGCGCTGCGACGGGGTACCAATCACCTCGATCACCTCACCTCCAGCTCCGAAATAGTCGGCGTTGGTGATTTGTCGTACCTCATTACCTGTAAATATCGCGGCATCCCCATAAGTATCACACGCTTTGCGCAACCTTTCCCGGATGTAGATGTAAAAACCTCCGATCGTATGATAATCACCGCTTTTCGCAGCTCTTTCATCTTTTGGTGCCGTTTCAACCGCACGAAAGCTCTTTATTTGGTCTGGCGTAAACCTGCGCAGATAAACCGTTGGACCGCGCCCGTTTAGCAATGGCTGGGGGTATTTGGGCAGCAGCTTAGGATTGTTCAGCTCCGGAGTTCCGCCAATCGAATTCATGACATTAGCCGCAAGAACCATGTGGAGCATTTCTTCGACCATAACCTGCCGGATCACTTCGATGGGTTCGGCGTTTACGATTGTTGGCTCAGACCGGTCATACTGGCCTTGTTCGAGGATCGAATAACACGCAGTCGCATAGGGAGGAATGGTAGTGAGTTCAAGAATAAGCGCGTCCTGAAACAGTTTGCACAGTGTCGCGCGCTCTTTCTGCAGTTTGTCTTTCGAGGTCATTTTGCACCCCCTTTCCGAACAGCATCCGATATTGCTCTGGAGGCTCGGTAAGCCATTGCCGACATCGTGAGTGTCGGGTTCGATGTTGCGATTGTTGGCATTGATCCGGCGCCTACCATCCACAAATTGTCGTGATCCCAGGTTCGCATTACGTCATTAGTCACCGAATTGCGCGGGTGCGTTCCGATCCGATGGGTTCCGACAAGATGACCTGCGCCAAAGAACGTGTATCCCCGGCCGTCATAGGTGAAATATCCGGCGTCAGACGGGTTGTAGGCCGTGTGGTTTCGAATACCCAGGCGCTGAAAAATCTGGGTGCAAGTGTCATAGGCAGTTGCCAAACCGGCCCGCGAATAGTCATCCAGATCATAGCTGATGACAGGGCGATATTCGCCCATCGGTGTGCGATAGGCGGGATCAATCGTGACTCGGTTGGTCGAGCGGGGCAGTTGTTCGACCATCGTACCGATGCGAACCTGTCTTTGAACATCGTGATATAATTTGTCACGAAGCGCTTTGCCAAAGAGGTTCTCCTGTTCAACAAAGCGCGCCACATCCGTGTTTGGGGCCCCGGTGGCAAAGTTCCAGCCCCAGTTTCCGATCTCGAGCCTATGGGCGGCAGTTCTGTCACGAAAGGTCCCGTCCCGGAAATTGGCGTAGCTTGACGTCGATCCCGGCCCACGAAACGGACCAACCGGCTCGGGCGCAGAACCCCAAGTCATCATGTAGGGATGATCCATCAGGTTGCGGCCCAGTTCGCCGCTGGTCCGACAAATCTCGGAAGCCAGCGCAAGAGTTACGTTTTCCACCGCTCCACCAGCAAGGACGTATTGTTTGCCCTTGGCACGGCGCAGTTCGTATTGCGCAACACCGGAGAACGGGTATTTCTTGTACACGATACCCGAAACCCGACCGCTTTCGGCAAGCTCGACCTTGGACGCCACGGCTTGCGTGATTGTTTTCATGTGATGTTTGCGAATGTGCTTGGCATCTTCCAGCGTCTTCATCGCATTGTATTTTGCCTGGATTGGGCAGATCGGGATACAGCTTGAGTTGCCCTCGCATCGTTGGCCCATATAAGCAAACGGGCCGGTTGACCCGCGCGGTCGGAATTGGGGCCTCATCTTACGGCCCACAGGTATGCCATTGGCATTTTTTGGCTTGCGCGGGGTTGAGTTGCGGCCTTGTGGAGTGCGTGAGACTTTCAGTCTAACTGTATCTTTAGGGTCTTCGCCAATTTCAATGGGCATGCCGTCTGCCCGGGCAAAGAACCCGTCGATATAAGACGAGGGTATCGAGTGCATGGGGAAGTCATATCCTTTAGCAAAGTACCCCCGGTTATCATGCTTGCCCGAGGTCTTTATTCCCAATGCTCTGGGTGTCTGTTCCTCGGCGTCCGCAGAGACGCCGATTTCCCACTCGGCTCTTTCATAGTCGGATCGAATATCCTTGTAGCCAAATGGCCAATCGACCCCTTGGCCGAACCTGCTCTGCATTTCGAAATCTGCGGGCATCATCCGAAGGCTGGTGCCCAGCCAATGCAAGGAGGTTCCGCCATAGGCACGCAGATAGTTGCTGCCGAAGGGCAACGGGCCACGTTGAACAAAGTACCCGTTCGTGTCCGGTTCGGTGCCGCGAACCGCCGTAATGTCCAGCACCGAAGGTGACGGCAAAGTCGGCAGATCCGGATAGGGTGAGTTCGGTGTTTTCGCCAACGAGAGGTAGTACTGATCCAGATAGGATCGGTAGGTCTCCCACGTTTTACCGTGATCTGCACCGGCCTCGAGGATCAGAACTGTATGCCCTGCTGACACAAGCTCTTTCGCCAGAATGGCACCGGAAAATCCTGCCCCTACAATGACCACATCATAGGTTCTGCCGTCGTCTGTAATCGCGTTCATTGGCCCGCCTCCCGTTTCTGAGGAGGCTCAAGCGCCCAAGCACCAAAACCCTGCTGCTTTGCCCCCATGGGATGGGCACCGATGGCGTCCCAGACCAACCCTTCCTTGTACGAGCGTGTCGAGATGATCTTGACCACATCAAAGCGAGAAGCGCCGTAGCTTTCGCGCCATTCTTGCGAAAGCGGAACCCACTGACCAGTGTACCAAAGCTGAATCAGCGAACGCGCAATCGGGCCAAGGCACCTGTCCGACAGATAAGTTTGGCGGATAATCTGATCATCGTCCCCTTGCCCGAGGGATTGAGCGTGAGACAGAAACCGGCTCAAAATCTCTTCTGGTAGAACCTGTCGGAATTGATGCCAGTATTCCCCGGTGCACCCGGTCCCTTGCAACTCGGCACTATTGTAACCCGTCAATGCCGCGCTGACCGACAGGAAGGCTTGATGGGCGGGACTGTTGTCATGCTGTGACATGGCGGTCTCCATCAATGGCATCCACGTAGAACCCGCGCGGCTCGAAGCAGGTGGGGGGGCTTTCAAAAACCTGTACGGCGACAGGGGTGAAGTCGGTGAACAACCGATGCATGTCCCGTGTCATCGGGAAATCGTTGTTGCCGAGTTTCAGTTTGAATGTCTTGGCGATGCGCTTGCCGTCCTTGTTGTCCAGCATTGCAGTTTCGAAGAGGCCCGAGATTGTCCAGCGGGTCCAAACTGTGCGGCCAAGACCGGTCGCGAATTCTGGGATCGGAGTGCAATTTGTTGTCGTCCACTGATTGCCACTGAGCTTTCCCAAATCGGCGGTCAAATCGTAGACGATGGTTTGCGGATCGTCGGGGTTGACCAATTGAATCCACCAGGATTTCGGAGAGATTGGCGGATGGCCTTTCATCTTGGCGTTCAGCGACGGCACTTTGTAATTGAACTGCCCCAGAAACTTGGGCTCGCCAAAGGCCTGACGCCCAGCCTTGACTGCAACCGCATTGTCTGCGGCTACGTGTATTCGCAGATGCCCGATGGTTTTGGTCTGATCGCGGCCGTGCAGATACTCGGTCAGGGACATCTTCGGAACGCCGGGCACCCGGTTCGAAGGGTAAGCCAGAAGGTTAAATTCAACCTCGTTCACAAAGCCCAAGGAATTGTCATAGTGGGCGGTGTAGCGTTGAAAATTCAATAGAATGACAGCTTTGTTCTTTCCATTTTCATCGGGGAACTCCGCCACGCACAATCCTGTACCCTTGACGAAGGGTTTGGCGGCTTCGACCGAGGTATACCAATACATCCATTGGCATTGCAGAGAGGCATAATAGAAGGGAAACGTATCAAACTGCTTGGGCAGTTTTGGCATGACACCGGTGACATTCGTCTGATGGCAGCGGTCACCTTTTGATTTCTTCTTAGTCATAATGGCTATGTCCTCCCGACTGGCTTTGACTATCTCGAATGTTTCAAATGTCCTGTGATGAGCTCTCCGTTTTTGCAGTTCCAAGTTTTCTCAGAATAGCGCGTGTCTCGGCCAAATCCGGACCATCGAACCCGGCGACTTCTTCAACCGCTTTTTTGATCCGGTTCAGGCAATCGGGGGTTGGATCAAGCTTTGCCAGCTCTTTGATCGTACGCAGCAGCGGACCAAAATGCCCGCGGTCCAGCGCCAAACTGACAGCCTGCTCGAAATGATCGATACACGCTGCTTCATGACCTTGGGCAAGCGCCAGACGTCCTCTTAGCCGGGTCAAACCGACAATCCAGAATTGTTCCCCCCCACCCAACGTGATCTGCTCGGCTTCGTCCAAAAGCTCTTCTGCGAGTTCGAGATGTCCGTGCAGGATGGCCGCGTCTGCATAAAGATACAGAAAGAAACTCAACCCCAGCCGGCAGCCGGTATCCCGCCATTCCTGAAGACCAAGTTCGATTTCCTTCAGCGCGCCGTCGCCCAACTCGTTCCGGCGTGCCCATCCGTTCATGATCCGCGCCCATCCACGCCAGAACTGAAACGAGTACTCCTCTGAAAGCGCAATCAGATTGGCCGAGCTTTCCAGTACAAGGTCTTCATCACCGCGGAACTGCGAGATCCAACCCAGAAATGCATTTGCAAAGGATTGACTGAAGGGATGCGCTGTTTCTTCAGCGTGAAGCACGGCCTTTTCGATCGCTTCCAAAGCGCTTTTCGTGTCGCCTGACAACCAGCAAGACAGCGCACGATATCCCTGAAGCGCCACGGATAGATCAACGACGTCAAAATCCAGTCCCATGAACCGGTGCTCAAGCGACAGATTGACATCAATCCCTGCCTGCAGATGCGTTAGGGCGTCCTGCGGCTGGCCAAGATATGTCTGTAGCGAGCCAAGTGATCTCTCGGCGGAGACAATGGCAAGAGGGCTTTTCAGATCCTGACATAGCGACACCAGGCGATCCGCATTCTGTTTCGAGACCGCATATTCGCCCCCCAGCATTGTCGATCGGAACTGGCCGTAGACAACTTTGAACAACCGCTCTGTTTCGCCGTATTCACGGCACAAGGTTTGCGCCCGGGCATAAGCGGAGAGGACCGAACTATGTGCGTATCCTCGTACAAACGCCAAAGGAACCGCGATGGTGATTTGCAGATCAATCTCGCGCCGGTCGCGGTCTTGCGACGCAGGCAGTTCCTGCAGACATTCCAGGGCGTGTTGCAGATGGGTGATGGCCTCAACATTTGCAGAATGATCCAATGCCTGGCGCGCGGCCCGCATAAGATTGAGCTCGGCCGCCAAATAATCACCGGCCCGCCAATAGTGATGGCCCAGAATCTCTGGCTCGTGTTTAACAATTTCCTTGTAGTTCTCTTCAAGAACCGCCGCGATTTGACCGTGCCATCTGGACGCCGTCGAACGCAGCATGGATTGATACGCCGCATCCTGTACCAAGGCGTGACGGAACCGATATGTGTCTTCCACGCCTCTCAGCCCGGCGGGAACAATCAACTCTGTTTCAAGTAGCTGCTCCAACGCTCTGGTGATTTCCTGGTCGCTCCATTTCAAAACGTGGCTAAGCAGGTTTCTTTCAAAGTTGCGCCCGATTGCAGCAGCGACCTGCACGATCTCGCGGCTGGCGGATAACCGGTCCAGCCGGGCCATCAAGGAATCCTGCAGAGACTCCGGAATTGCCATGGACAACTCGGCCTTGCTTTGCCCCCGGCTTGCCAGCAGACCGGATTCCATCGCCATTTTAGTCAGTTCTTCGACAAACAGCGGCACGCCATCGGTTCGGTCTGCCAACTGGGTCAGAACCTCATCCGAAGGCCGGATCCCCGAAATGCTTTCAACCAGTTTGAAGATATCGCGCCGGACCAGACGGTTCAGCTCCAAGGTGGTGACATGTGACTGGTTTCGCCAGGGTGACTGGAATTCACTGCGGGCCGTCATCAAGACCAGGCAGCGCCGGTTTGACAGTTGTTCAACCCATCCGTCGACAAACTCAAGCGTGGAAGCATCGAACCAATGTACGTCGTCCAGCAACAACATTAGCGGTGAAGATTGTTCTAATCCTGCGCAAAGCCGCAGCAACGCTTCGATCAACGCACCCTTTTCCCGTTCAGGCGCCATTGGTTCAGCCGGGATTGAAGTGTCTTCCAGCGCCACTAGGCGCAGAATGGGCATAACACAGTCAGGATCATCGAGACCGAGTTCAGACAAAAACCCGATGATCTTAGCCCGGTTCTGTTCTGGAGTCTCATCAGGTGTCATTCCGGTCAACGCCGTAAGCGCATTTTTTATCGGATAAAATGCGCTGCTTTGATGAAGTGGTGAGCCGAACAGAATGAATCGGGATGCATCTTCGTCGGCCAAGTCATCGCTTAGCCCAAAGGCGATCTTGGACTTTCCGACACCGGCGTCACCGGTCAGCAACAGCACTTGCCCTTCACCTTCCAGCGCACCCTCCCACCGAGATCGGACCAAGGCAATTTCCGCCGTCCGACCGATGGTTGGTGTTTTGTCGTGTGAAAAGTCTTTGCGCCCCGTTTCGAACCCCAAAACCTTCTGCCGGGCCTCAAACAGCTCTAGCGGAGAGCTGACGCCTGCCAATTGCGGCGCGCCGAGTGAAACAAAGTCAAGCCGTTCTCCGATCAGGCGTCGCGTCACCTCGGAGATCACAACCTGCCCGACCTCGGCAACAGACTGAATACGGGCCGCCACGTTTGGTGTGTCTCCGAACAGCCACATCTTTTCGTCCAGTGACGAGCTGTTGGCGGTGCCAACAACAACGGGTCCAGTGTGCATTCCGATACGAACGTTGGTCGCAACCGGCTGGCTGGAGAATCCGACCTCGATACCCTCCGCCATCTGGGTAATTTCAAGCGCACAGAGCGCGGCCGAATAGTGGCTGGCCTCTTGGGCGACGGGGTAACCAAAGACAGCCACCACACCATCACCCGCATAATTTGCAATCTCACCGCCAAATTTCGCAACCGTGCTACCGACCAGATCGCGATATTGGGTGATAAGCTCACGATAGTCTTCGGGATCAAATTTTTCGGACAACGCGGTAGAACCAACCAGATCGCAGAACATGACGGTCAGTTGCCGCCGTTCCGCAACATTTTCAGGTGCGGGCGTTAGTGGCGGTGAATTGTCTTGCTCTGACTTTTTGACCGGCGCTGATCCGACCACAGACGCACCGCAGGCCGTGCAGAACTTTGCCTTTTGCAAAGCTGGGGCTCCGCACGCTGTACACGTAAGGGACAGGGCGTTTCCACAGCTTTGGCAATATTTCGATCCGGCAGGATTGGCCGAACCACAATTTGGGCAATTAACGTCAGGACTTACCAAAATGGTCGCCTTCGTAAGTTTAGATAGATCAGGTCAAAATTAGAAACGATAGAACGAAATCACGGCTTCTTATAACATAATATCAACAATGCGTCGCCCAACAATTCCTGATGGATGAACCAGGCTACAACTTTACCCGGCGCAAAGCCCCGTGGATCAACAAAATTACAGGGTTTCCTTGGGGCGGCCGGGATCGCCCGACCTACCTTTAGCCGTTGCTCGACCCAGCTTCGGGGCGCACGAATCCCTGAATGCGATCCACGTTCATGACCTGAAAGAATGGGCTCTTGCTCCCTGGGGCAGAAAGAAAAAGGTGACCACTTTTTTTCAGGAACTTCGAAAAATCCGATCCTTTGCTCAGGTGTTTTTTGAATGCCTTTTCGTTTTTGTAGATTTCCACGAACACAATCTTATCGTCATCGCATGGCGGGACCGAGTCCGCGCCACCTGAGTGCACAAGGTAACCCCAGGTATCAGGTTCGTTTTTCTTGACGTCCCTAGCAAGCCGCCGGAGTGCAGCAATACCTTCGGACCGGGTTTCTGGGTTCAGATACCAAATCGCAATCGTGGTTAGCATTTCCTCGCTCCTTTCATGGGTTGGACCGATCGTCTAAATGCGGGTCCAACGGTTTGGTTGCCGCTCAATATTGGCAACGTCACCGGCGGAACGGGTCGCTAATCCTGGGCATTTGTTGAGTTCAATTCTTCACTTACTGCGCAGGTCTTTGGCCACCTTGAACCGGTGACACGGTTCCGCCGAAAAATAGTCTTTAACAAGTATCCAAGCGGTGATGGTTATGCATCCATCTGCAAGTCGGCCGCACGTGGAAGAATGCGCCCGAACTCACCGCCACCGAGGCTGTGTTTGACCTGCGTGTATATCATAAAGACGGGCGTAAATCCTGAATTTATGTTGCGACCACGCCTTCTGCGACCCATTCATCGAACTGGGCCAATACATGATCGCAAAACGCGGCATCGTTGATATGTGCGTCTATTTCGGTCATAGGAACGCGCCCGGGCATGACTTTACGGGCCTCATCCATCATCTCGGCCAGGGCTTCGGGATCATACGCCTCTTCACCCTCCTTGTCCCAGGCTTCGACCCCGTGAACGGGCAGAAAAAAGTGAACCGGGCCAGTTGCGGCCTCCAATCGGTTGGCAAGCTCCCGCACCCAGGCACGGCGTTCATCGCCATTGAAGACCGAGCTTTTTATCAGGCGGTTGTGTTCATGAAATGGACGGTCGGCATACTGGTCAGGGATGTCCTGCCATCCGGCAAAGTCCAAAAGGTCCAGCGCGCCTGGCGCAACCAGCTGTGGTGTGCCCACACGCCCGGCATTTGTCACGCGATCCTCACCGCTGGAGACCACGGAACCCGCCATCAGGTTCCCGAATTCCTGCATGCAGAAGTCCATGACGCAGGCAAACGCCCCTTCACCCGCCAGTTTTTCGAAAGCCATGCCGCCCATTCCGGTGGAATGAAAAACGGCAACCTCGAACCCGCGCTCTTCCAGCGCTGGTTTGAGCGTTTTCATGTAGCGCAAACACGAGGATCCAAGACTGGTCATCCCAATCAGCGGTTTGCTGCGATCCGGTATTGTGGCAGCCTTTGTGGCACCAACAACAGCGCCGGCCGCTTGCGCAAGCGAAGACTGGCAGATCGAATTCATACCATAGAGCCCCCCGGCCCACAGGATCATCTGAATGCCCGGAGCCAGTCGGTGCGGCGGGATCAGCGGAGAAAAACTGACGGTCGACACGATGTATTTAGGCACCCCCATGGGCAAGGCCTGTGCACAGTCCAGGGCCAGATCGGTGCCCATAGTGCCCCCGGTCGCCAGCATCCCGTCAAATCGCCCATCCGCATAGGCTTGGGTAACGGCCTTTGAGGCACCGTCTGACATCACGCGAAAGGCTTTGTTCTCGTCCCCTTGTGCGATGACATCTTCGATGGTCATTCCAGCCGCTTGGGCGACGTCGTGCTTGGAGATGTCGGTTGGCTCCAAAGGGTCGCCCAATACCGAGACATCCATCGTCAACACTTCCGCGCCCTGCGCCTTGATCGCCTGTTCGATGAACCGCATCTCGGGTTCTTTCGTGTCGTAGGTCCCAATCAGCAGGATTGTCTTTGTGGTCATTGGTTCCTCCTATTAATGCGACCTATGGGCCCCAGACAAAGCGGTGAAGACATGTCGTACAGACACCCCGCAGTCAGAGCTTTATCCAGGCGGTTTTCAATTCAAAGTACTTCTCAAGCGCGTGCAAAGATTTGTCATGCCCGTTCCCGGATTGACCCACGCCCCCAAGCGGAACGGTCAGGTCCGAGCCGCCATAGGTGTTCACATGCATGACCCCGGTCCGCACTTCGGCCACCATGCGATGCGCGCGACTGAGGTTCGAGGTCCAAACTGCGCCTGCGAGCCCATAGACTGTGGCATTGGCAAGCCGGATCGCCTCGGCTTCGTCTTTGAAGGGGGTCACGGCCAAGACTGGGCCGAAGACTTCGTTCTGAAACAGATGATCCGTTTCTTTGACACCTGCCATAACTGTAGGGGACATATAGTAGCCCCCGGTTTCGGTCAGAATGCGGTTTCCGCCCGTACGACGTTCGGCACCTTCAGCTTCGGCCTTGGTAACGAACTCCAAATTGGCCTCTAACTCGGGCAGGCTGTGCACGGCACCAATCTGGCTGTTCAGGTTCAACGGATCACCAACGCGAAAGGCTGCGGCGTAGCGCGTGATCTCGGCGACAAAATCCTCGTAGATGTCCTGCTGCACCAGCAGGCGCGAGCCCGCGATACAGACCTGTCCGGAGTTGCGGAAAATCCCGGCGGCCGAGACCTTTGCAGCTTCCGCCAAATCGGGCGCGTCAGCGAAAACAATATTTGGAGACTTGCCACCCAATTCCAGATAGCAGCGTTTCAGATTGGACCGCGCCGAGTATTCCAGCAGTCGCCGACCTGTCGCGCCGGATCCCGTGAAGACCATGATGTCCACATCCATCGACAAGGCCAAAGCTTCGCCCGCGACCGAACCACGCCCGGTCACCACGTTGAAGACGCCATCCGGAACTCCGGCTTCGGCAGCCAGTTCAGCGATTTTCAACAGGCTGAGCGATGCGCTTTCTGCCGGTTTCAAGACGATGGAGTTGCCCGCTGCAAGGGCAGGGGCGATTTTCCAGCTGCCGATCATCAGCGGGAAGTTCCAGGGCACAATCGCCCCGACAACACCGACAGGCGCATTATGCACGAGGCCCAGAACGTCATGGCTGGTCGGGGCAACCTGACCGTAAACCTTGTCGATGGCTTCGGCATAATACCGGAAGGTGGCGGCAGCCGAGAGCGCCTCGGCCTTATAGGCCATATTGATCTCGGTTCCGTTGTCACGTACGCCCAGCACCGCGATCTCGAGCGCGCGGGATTCGATCAGATCCGCCAGTTTCAGCAGAACCTTCTTGCGTCCTGCAGGGGCCATGCGCGACCACCGGCCATCCTCAAACGCGGTCCGCGCGGCGCGCACCGCTGCATTCACATCCGCCGGGCTGCCCTCGGCGATTTGAGCGAGAGGCTGGCCGTCGATGGGCGACAGCACCTCATGCAGGGCGCCAGTTTCACCGGCACGGAAATCGCCATTGATAAAGTGTCCGCGTGTGGCAATTTCCTGCACGCGCAAGGCATCGATGGAAGACTGATCCATGAAAGCTATCCTTGTTGGTTCGGGTGGTCGGAATCCACGGCCGGGACATGGGGTTCGGGGCGTAGCTTGTTTTTGAACTCGTAGTACAGCGTGCGGAAATGCAGGATCAGGATCAGCACGATCAGGCAGAACAGGATGGCTGCGATGGGCCGGTCGATGAAGTCCAGCGGCGTCTTGACCCGAGCCATTGCGCTGCGAAGCTTGGTTTCCATGATTCCGCCCAAAACCATACCCAGGATGATTGGAACAATTGGCAGATCAAGCCGTTTGAGGATTAGGCCAAAGACACCAAAACCAGCAGCGATCGCGCAATCGGTGATCGAGTTGCGTAAACTATAAACCCCGACAAAGGCTAAGATCAGAATCATCACACCCAGGAAGCGTGTGGGAATCTGAATGATCTTAAGCAGCAGGTTTGTAGAGAACAGCAGAAAGACCAGAACGATCACATTCAGCAGGATCAGCGCCATATATAGGGCCATGACGAAATCCATCTGGTTCTCAAACAGTTGCGGGCCGGGGATCACGTTGTGAACATAGAAGACCGACAGCATCATCGCCGTAAGCGCTTCGCCGGGTATACCGAGGGCGAGTAGGGGGATCATCGCTGCCCCCGGCACGGCGTTGTTCGCGGCTTCGGATGCCACCAACCCTTCGGGCGAGCCATCGCCGAATTTGTCGGGATTTTTCGAGCTTTTCTGAGCATAGGTGTAGGACAGAAACTGCGAAGTGAACTCACCCGTTCCCGGCACCATGCCCATGAATACCCCGATGCTTGAAGAAACGGTAGCGATCCGTTTCAGGCCCAACAGTTCCTTCAAACCTGCAAAGATATTCCCGCTGACGTGAGTGTCTTCTGGTGCGTGGTTCTTTTCCAACAGCAAAAGAAAAGCCTGGCTGAGCGCAAACAGGCCCAGCACAACCACGATCAGGTCAACGCCTGACGCCAGCCAACTTTGATCGAATGTATAGCGGCGCGTATATTTGACGGGCTCCAGTCCGACCGTGTTCAAAAAGACGCCAAATGCAGCAAGCATACCTGCTGCAAAGATCTGTCCTCGATGGGCTAAAACGACCAGAACAATACCTAGCAACGCGGCCAAAAAAATCTCGCGGCTGCCAAAATGCGGGGCGATCATGGCCAACACGGGCGAGAGGACCATCAGGCAGATGATGGCAAAGACCCCCCCGAAGAATGAAGCTGAATAAGCCAGCGATAACGCCCTGTGGCCTTGGCCGCGCTTGGTCATTGGATAGCCATCATAGGTCGTCAGCGCATTGACCGCCGTACCGGGCGTGTTGATCAGGATGGCCGGGATCGCGCCGCCATACATGGATGATCCGTAAATCCCCAACAACAAGGTCAGACCGACGATGGGCTCAAAGGCAAAGGTTGCGGGCAACAGGATGGCGATGGCAACGGCAGCGCCCACACCGGGCAGCGCGCCGATGATGACACCACCGATCGAGCCGATGAACAAGGCCACGATGACCTGCCATTGCAGCAGGATTGAAACACCGGACAGAAGGGTATCCATACGTGCCTCCCTACAAATATGTCAGCGCAAAGGCGCGGATCGAGTCGGGAAGGTATTCATAGACAGCCCCTGCTGGGATTTTGACTTGCAGAAACGCTCGGAACACGATGGTGACGACGAAGCCGAACAGGGCTGCGATGCCGATCGCGCCCGAGCCTCGAAACCCTGAGCGCAGCGTCAGAAACACCGCGAACAACATGGTGGACGGCAGATAGCCAAGCTGTGGCACCAGTAGGACATAAATCAGGAAATAAGCCACATATTCCAGAGACCGGACCCAAAACCCGACCTCGGCCCAACGACCATCGATCCGATCGGATAAGGCAGAGCTGAGCCAATGTAAAAAGCTGAACAAGACCATGCACCACACGGCAACGGTGGGCCACAGACCGGGTTGAGCAAACCATTTGGTCCGCTTGACGACCTGTGTCTGCTCCCCAAGCTGAGACAGCAGAAACACCGAGAAAGCCAGGAACAATACGGCAAAGACAATATCACCCGGACGGCGATACCGTTTGAACATGTCCTGAAGCGTTCTTGCGATCATTTCATCCTCCCAGCCCTATGAAGAAGGCGCGGAAATCACTGCCCGCGCCTCGATCCGGAGTGTTACTCGCCTAGAATCTCTTCTATTTTGGCGAATGACGCTTTATCTTGCTCGATCTGGGCATTCGAAGCATCGGGATCCTGCCAATAGATCAGCGCACCGGTTTCTTCGGCAAGCTTTTTAGCCTTGTCCGATTGCAGTGCTTTTTGGGCTGCGGCGGTGATTTTTTCGCGAACCTCGGGCGGCGTGTCTTTGTGAACAAACAATCCGTTCCACAGCGCCAATGGCAGGTCTGGGTTAAGCTCAACCACTGTCGGCGTATCCGGTACCAGAGCGATCCGGTCGCCGCCGATGCTGGCCAGCACGTTCACTTCATCCAGACAGGGCAGAATAAGCTGGAGCGTGGTGTTGATGACATCAACGTCACCGGACGCCAAGGTGTTGCAGTCCAGCGCATCGAACGCGGCTTCGCTGGCAAAGTCGAAACCGCTGCTGACAGCGGCGGCAAAAGTAACCTGCGTGGGTGGCAGAACCGAGCCAAAGTGGCCGAGTGCCACGTCGTTTGACTTGCCGTGTTCCACCAACTCATCCCAGCTTTGGAACGGGGCGTCTTTGCTCGACGCGATTACGAACGGGTAGGTCAGGAAGATGCCGATCGGTTCAAACGGGTTCGGGTTCAATTCAGGAATACCAATCTCGGGCCCGATGACCGGAACACCAATCACAAACGACCCGATCGTATAGCCATCCGCCGGTGCTGTGGCGACTTCGACTGCGCCGGGGAAAGGACCACCACCGCCGCCGGGCTTGTTCACAACAGCTGCCGGTACCCCGTACATCGCCTGAAATTCATCTGCGATCATTCTGGTCAGGACGTCTTCAAGATCACCCGGAGGCCAAGGAACCACAAAGGATACGGGCTTTTCGGGGTATTCTGCCAAAGCGGCCGTTGCAGAGGCGGCCATCACGGCTGCCGCAATAAACTTTTTCATTTACACCTCCCAGTGTATGGTTCATTATTTGAACCGTGTTAACAATAATAATCTTGCTTTGTTAAGTTCATTCTGTCAAGGATAACATCAACGGAAGGAGGCAAAACACATGGGTGCCGCACTTAATGCCCTAAAAATGCTGGACTTATTCTCAAACACGATGGCCGAAATCGGCCTGAGTCAGGCCGCGCGCCTGTCAGGATTGAACAAGGCGACAGCCCTGCGTCACCTACGAGCGCTTGAAGAATTCGGGTTGATCGAACAAAACCCTCAGTCAAAGACCTATACCATCGGACCAGCTGCGCTGCGGCTTGCGGCACTGCGCGAGATTGCCAAACCCGGCCTTGAAGGCGCGCGCCAAAAAATGCACTTGGCCATGCAGGAGGTTGGCGAAAGCCTGCACCTAACGCTGCTGGAACAGGGCAGCCTGCAAACCGCCATCGTGGTTGAGACAACCAAGCACAGCGTTCGCGTCAGCCTTGATCCAAGCGAGATAATCCCGGTCAACGCGACTGCGGCGGGTCTATGTATGCTCAGCTTTGGCCCACCTTTCCTGCTGGATCGTCTGGATCAGGAAGCGCAGGTACGTTTCACCGAATCCACCCTGACAGACCCGGATCTGATCAAGGAAAAAGTTGCTCTGATCCAGCGGGCTGGCTGGGCCAACAGCAACGGCAGCTACGAAGAAGGTGTTTTTGGTTTTGCAACGCCAATCTTTGGCATCGATCAAATCGCCCTTGGAACCATTTCGATCGCCGTGCCCGAGATTAGAGCCACTTATGAGCGCCTGCCCTTGATCCTGAAATCCCTTCAATCCCTCTCGCGCGATCTGACCGCAAATTTCGGCGGCCAAATGCCCGAGGCCTTTCCAACCGAGTTCCACCCATGAGCGAAAGTGGACAACCCCGGAGAACCGCAACATGAAAGACTCCAACTTTCTTAAGGAGAACAACGCCCGCCATTTCTGGCATCCGATGGCGCACCCGGCCGACAGCCGGAACAACCCTCCGACCATTCTGACCGGCGGGGAAGGAGTTAGCATCATCGATGTGGACGGGCACAAGGCCATCGACGCCGTAGGTGGCCTTTGGAACGTCAACCTGGGCTATTCTTGCGATCCGGTGAAACAGGCGATCGCCGACCAGCTATACGCCCTGCCTTATTATTCGACCTTCCGGGGCACGAGCAACGACAAGGCGATCGAGCTGTCTTACGAACTGGCGCAGTTCTTTGCCCCTGACGGGCTGACACGCGCCTTTTTCACCTCGGGCGGATCGGATTCTGTGGAAATCGCACTAAAGCTTGCGCGTCAGTTCCACAAAGTTCGGGGTGAGCCTGGTCGCACCAAGTTCATCAGCCTTAAGCAAGGATACCACGGAACTCATTTCGCTGCCGCTTCGGTTAACGGCAATCAGAAGTTCCGCGCCGTGTATGAACCCATGATGCCAGGCTGTTTTCATGTGCCTGCGCCTTGGACCTATCGCAACCCGTTTGACGAAACCGACCCTGAACGCCTGGCTCAGCTTTGCGTCAAAGCGCTTGAAGCCGAGATTGCGTTCCAGGGGGCCAACACGGTTGCCGCCTTCATCATGGAGCCGATTTTGGGCGCTGGCGGTGTAATTCCGCCGCACAAAAGCTTTATGCCCATGGTGCGTGAGGTTTGTTCGAAGAACGGTATTCTGCTGATCTCAGACGAAATCATCACGGCGTTTGGTCGAACCGGTAGTGAAAGCGGAGCGAGACATTGGGGCGTCCAGCCTGACATCATGACGACGGCCAAGGCGATCACCAATGGCTATTTCCCGTTTGGCGCCGCGATGATCTCGGGGGCAGTTGCCGAGGTATTTGAAAATGACACAACCGGGTTGGCATCCGTTGATCAGGGATACACCTATTCCGGTCACCCCGTCGGCGCGGCGGCGGCACTGGCGGCTCTTTCAGAAATCAATCGTCTGCGGATTTGGGAAAACGCTGCAGCACGCGGGGATGAGCTGTTCGAGGGCTTGAAGAAACTGGCTGAAAAGCACGAGGTGATCGGTGACGTCCGAGGGGGCGAGGGCCTTATGTGCGCGCTGGAACTGGTCTCGGACCGCGCAAACAAAGCGCCGATTGCCAAACAACTGCCAATACAGGTGCAAAAGGCAGCTTATGAGGATGGTGTGATGGTGCGCGTATCTGGCAACAACATCATCATTTCGCCACCTCTGATTGTCACATCCGACGATGTTGCGAAGATCCTGTCAGCGCTGGATACAGGATTGTCGAGTTTGTAGTCGTCGCGCAGACCCCGCTTGCCAACTGGCGGGGTCAAACCTTAACAGCTTGCAGCTCTTCAAGCAGGTCCAGTAGCTCATCAAGCTTCTCTCGCCCCATCTGCGCCTCAATACTATTTGAAATGGCCAATGACGCTTGCAGGTTGTCTTTCAAAATCTGCCGACCCGCATCTGTAATCATCACCATCGTCCGCCTTTTATCCTGGCTGTCCTGACGACGTGTGACCTGCCCATCGGCTTCCATGCTGCGCAATATTCGCGTCAGGCTGGGCAGCAACAGACAAGCTTCTTTGGCGATAGCGCTTTGCTCGACCTCGCCAAGCTCATCCAGTACGCGCAGGACGCGCCATTTTTGCTCGGATATCTGTATATCCTGCAGCATGTCCCTGATGGGGGCCATGATCGTTTCGCGGGCGCGCAATAATGCAATGGGAAGCGACCTTGAGGTGCTCTTGGTATGGCTTTGAGTGTTCATGCCGCCTTCTAGTGTGCTGCCCCAGGAAATGCAAAGATTAACAACGCAACTTCTTGACGACATAATCTCATAATGCTAAACATGTTAATTAATAACGGAGGAATCATGCCGCATTTTCACGTCGAATATTCCGGGAATCTGGAAGACAGGATCGACATGGGCGGTCTGTGCGATTGCATCCGTGCAACGGCCGCTGAGATTGACACCTTTCCGCTAGCAGGCATTCGCGTCCGAGCGATCCGTGTTGATCACCATGCCATCGCAGACGGAAATCCAAAGCATGGGTTCATCGATATCTCGATCCGGCTGCGGGCCGGTCGTTCGCAGGCCGACAAGAAGGACGCAACGCAGCGCATCTTCGAGGCGGCCCGAACTTATCTGGAGCCCGCCATGAGCCAGCATTCCATCGCGCTGTCGCTTGAGATGCGCGACATCGATCCCGACCTCTCCCCCAAAACCGGCACGATCCGCGACCATCTGGAGGCCTGACCATGAGTGACCTGCACAAGAATATTGAACGGCTTGATGGTTTCCTTGCCCGTTTCAAGAGGACTGGGATAAAGAACCGGATCGCAGGAGAAGATCAAGATGGGTCAGCAGGGGTGTTTCAGTCGATCTCTCCGGTGGACAAATCGGTGATCTGCGACGTTGCCCATGGCACGGCGGAAGATATCGATACGGCGGCACAGGCCGCGCATAATGCCTTTGCAGACTGGCGCGACATGCCCGCTACGGAGCGCCGCCGGATATTGCTTAAAGTTGCAGATGGCATTGAGGCAAGAGCCGAAGAGATCGCGCTGTGCGAATGCTGGGATACCGGTCAGACCCTGCGCTTTATGTCCAAAGCCGCTCTGCGAGGGGCTGAGAATTTTCGCTATTTTGCCGATCAGGTGGTTCAGGCGCGGGATGGTCAACACCTGAAATCACCGACACTGATGAACATAACCACCCGCGTCCCAATCGGGCCCGTTGGTGTCATCACGCCGTGGAACACCCCGTTCATGCTTTCGACATGGAAGATCGCTCCGGCACTGGCCGCTGGCTGTACGGTCGTCCACAAACCGGCTGAAGATTCACCGCTGTCTGCGCGGCTATTGGTCGAAATCGCGGAAGAGGCCGGTCTGCCCAAGGGTGTGCTGAACACTGTCAACGGTTTTGGTCCAGACGCCGGTAAGCGGCTGACCGAACATCCATTGATCAAAGCCATTGCCTTTGTCGGTGAAAGCCGTACGGGCAGCATCATAACCAAGCAAGGCGCAGATACGCTGAAACGGATGCATCTGGAGTTGGGCGGTAAGAACCCGGTAATCGTCTTTGACGACGCCGACTTGGATCGCGCGCTGGATGCGGTGATCTTCATGATCTATTCGATCAACGGCGAACGCTGCACGTCTTCTTCGCGGTTGCTGGTACAAGATACAATCAAGGAAGAGTTCGAAGCCAAGCTGATCGAGCGCGTGAACAATATCAAAGTCGGCCACCCGTTGGACCCTGCAACCGAGATTGGCCCTCTTGTAACGGAAGAGCATTACAACAAGGTCACTTCATACTTCGACATCGCCAAGGAAGACGGCGCGACCGTCGCGGCCGGTGGCGTCAAGGTGGGCGAAGAGGGGTACTTCGTACGGCCCACCCTGTTTACTAACGCTAACAATCAAATGCGCATCGCACGCGAGGAAATCTTTGGCCCTGTCCTGACCGTGATCCCGTTCTCGACTGAGGAGGAGGCGCTGCAGATCGCAAATGACACGCAATATGGTCTGACCGGCTATGTCTGGACCAACGATCTGACCCGCGCGTTACGTTTCACGGACAAGCTTGAGGCCGGAATGATCTGGGTGAACTCGGAAAACGTGCGCCATCTGCCCACACCGTTTGGCGGGGTCAAAGCGTCTGGCATCGGTCGCGATGGCGGCGACTGGAGCTTTGAGTTCTA
This sequence comes from Ruegeria sp. CJ6, assembly GCF_056536665.1. Classification (NCBI taxonomy): domain Bacteria; kingdom Pseudomonadati; phylum Pseudomonadota; class Alphaproteobacteria; order Rhodobacterales; family Roseobacteraceae; genus Ruegeria; species Ruegeria sp. CJ6. The sequence goes on from NZ_JBQFQB010000002.1 coordinate 501,795, forward strand.
CATGGAACAAAAGCATGTCGGCTTTGCCACAGGCCAGCACAAGATCATGCAATTGGGTAAGCTATAGCGGCCCCTCAGACGACAATCGCGCGAAAAACCTTAACTCCAGGAGCAGACCATGGGAGAAATCGTTCTTGCCGCCAAAATGACCCATGTGCCGACTCTGCTCATGTCTGAGCAGGAAGGCCCGGTTAAAGGCAAACGCCAGCCTGCCATTGATGGTCACCGCAAAATCGCGCGCCGTGCAAAAGCGCTGGGGGCGACCACGGTGATCATCTGCGACACGCATTGGGTGATCAATGCCGGGTTCCACATCAACGCCAATGAAAAATTCGAAGGTCTGTTCACGTCGAACGAGTTCCCGCAGTTCATCCAGGACCTGCCCTATTCCTATGAGGGCAATCCTGAAATGGGTGATGCCATCGCAAAGATCGCGTCGGACAAAGGCGTATACACTTTAGCGCATCACTTGGACAGTCTCGAACTGGAATACGGTACGCTGGTCCCGATGCGCTTCATGAGCCGCGAGCATGATATGAAAGTCGTCTCAGTCGCGGCCTGGGCCACGGTGCATAGCCATGACGAAAGCAGGGTCATTGGTGAGGCCATCCGTGAAGCGGTTGAGGCCAGTAATGAAAAGGTGCTGTTGGTCGCGTCAGGCTCGTTGTCGCACAAGATCTGGGCGAACAAGGATTATGCCGCCAATAACGGCACTTTCACCATCAGCTCGGAATTCAACCGTCAGATGGACTTGCATGTGCTTGAGATGTGGAAGAACGGCGATCATGCCACGTTCCTGAAGATGCTGGGCGATTATGCCAATTTCTGCTGCGGCGAAGGCTCGATGCACGACACGTCGATGCTTTACGGCGCGCTGGGGTGGGATACCTATGACAAGAAATGCGAGGTTGTGACTGAGTATTTCCCAAGCTCCGGCACTGGTCAGACCAACGTCATCTTCCCCGTTTAACAGGAGGTTTCAATGCCCGTTCCAGCCCCCAACCTGTACCCCGACTTCAACACGATCCGGCTGAGCCATGTTTGCCTGAACGTCAGCGATCTTGTTGCTTCGCGCAAATTCTACTCGGATATTCTGGGTTTGCAGGTCTCGGACGAAAGCGACACACATGTCTACCTGCGCGCTATGGAGGAACGTGGACATCATTGTGTGATCCTGCAGAAATCCGATCAGCCGGCGACTGTCGAGGTCATGGGCTTCAAAACATTCGACGAGGATGATTTGGATCGGGCCGAGGCGTATTTTATATCCAAAGGCCGACCGACCTCATGGGTTGATCGCCCTTATCAGGGCCGGACTCTGTTAACTTCGGACAATATGGGCATACCGCTAGAGTTCTATCACAAGATGGATCGCCTGGAGCCGATCCATCAGAAATACGCGCTCTATCGTGGTGTGAAACCGTTGCGGATCGATCACTTCAACTGCTTCTCGACCAATGTCGATGACAGTGTCGCATTCTACAGTGATTTGGGGTTCCGCGTGACCGAGTATACGGAAGACGAAGACAGCAAGAAACTGTGGGCCGCGTGGATGCACCGCAAGGGTGGGGTGCATGATATGGCCTTCACCAATGGCAAAGGCCCACGTATGCACCACGTGGCCTTCTGGGTGCCAACACCGCTGAACATCATCGATCTGCTCGATCTAATGGCCACCACCGGCTATGTGGACAACATCGAACGCGGCCCGGGGCGACATGGTATTTCGAATGCTTTCTTCCTGTATATACTCGATCCCGACGGACACCGGATTGAGATTTATTGCTCGGATTATCAGACCGTTGACCCCGATCTGGAGCCGATCAAATGGGACCTGAAGGACCCGCAGCGTCAGACGCTCTGGGGCGCTCCGGCGCCGCGCAGTTGGTTTGAACACGGCACATCCTTTGTCGGTGTGGATGTAAACGAGCCAGACCTGTCTGCGTCTCCCATCATCGCACCGTAAGCAAAGTATGCTTGATCTAAAACATCTTAGTATGGGCGGGTTCCATAACGCCGAGGAGGCCTGATGCGCATTGCAACCTACACTGCCAACGGTGAAACATTTTTTGGTGCGATCACTGATGAAGGCGCGGTCGCACTAAACAGCGAATTTGCAGAGTTCAAAAGCCTCTACGAGGTTGTCGCCGCTGGGGCGTTTGGCCAATTGGCCGAGGCTGCCGAAGGAAAGCCGGTAACCCATACGGATTTCACCTTTGAGATGGTGATGCCGGACGTTCGTCGCATTCTGTGCGTTGGTGTGAACTTCCCCGATCGCAACGCGGAATACAAAGATGGAAGCGCCCAGCCGAAATACATGTCGCTATTTCCGCGCTTCTCCAGCGGATTTACTGGTCATAATCGCCCGCTGATCCGACCGCCTGAAAATCACACTCTGGACTACGAGGGTGAAGTGGCCATCGTGATCGGCAAAGCAGGCCGCCGGATTTCGCAGGACGATGCTTATGGCCATATTGCAGCCCTGACCTTGTGCAACGAAGGTACGATCCGCGATTGGGTTCGGCACGCCAAGTTCAACGTCACCCAAGGCAAGAACTGGGACAAATCGGGTGCCATCGGCCCTTGGCTGGTCCCTTTCACTGATGCCGCGCAACTGGATGGCGCCCGCATCCAGACCCATGTGAATGGTGAGTTGCGTCAGGACGATACGTTGAACCGAATGATGTTTCCGATCCGGCGCGAGATTGAATACATATCAACCTTTATGACGCTTCAACCGGGCGATATCATCGTTACCGGCACCCCAACCGGCGCAGGTGCACGATTTGATCCGCCAAAATACTTGGCTCCCGGCGATGTGGTCGAGGTTTCCGTCGATGGGATCGGCACCCTGCGCAACACCATCGAGGATGAGCAGATATGACCCCCGAAGACCATGCGCGCGCTGCCGCCGATCTGCTGAACGCGGAAAGGACGCGACAGCAGATCGGTCTACTGACATTGCGGTATCCCGAAATGGCGATGGATGACGCTTATGAAGTGCAGAATGCCATCTATCGGGCCAAGCTGGCGGAAGGTCGCAAGGTCATCGGCTGGAAGATCGGGCTGACCTCGAAAGCGATGCAATATGCTTTGAATATCGACATTCCTGATAGTGGTATCCTGTTTGACAACATGGCCTTTGAAAATGGCGGGACCGTTCCCGCAGGTCGTTTCATCCAACCCCGGATCGAAGCCGAGATCGCCTTTGTCATGAAAGAAGCCATTGGTGGCGCCGATGTGAGCCGCGATCAGGTTTTGCGGGCGACCGACTATGTTACTCCGTCCATTGAAATCCTCGACACGCGTATAAAGCGGGCAGACCCTGAGACTGGAAAGTCACGCACAGTATTCGACACGATCAGCGACAACGCCGCAAATGCCGGCATTGTACTAGGGGCGGAACGCCACCCAGCGGATGCGTTTGACCTGCGATGGGTAGGGGCCCTAACCTTCCGCAACGGTGAAATCGAGGAAACCGGCCTGGGTGCGGGCGTATTGAATGATCCGGTCGAAAGTGTGGTCTGGTTGGCCCGTCGCATGGCGCAATACGGCCAGAGCATTGAACCCGGCCACGTAATCCTGTCCGGCAGCTTCATTCGCCCGATCGAATGCCCATCGGGTGCGGAAATCCACGCCGATTTCGGATCGTTCGGATCCGTCGACATCAATTTTGCCTAAAGGAGCAGCGACATGCCCGCACCAAAGAACACCTTTAAGGCCGCATTAAAGGCTGGAAAGCCTCAGGTCGGGTGCTGGATCGGAATGGCCGACGCATATGCAGCAGAAATTTCCGCGACCGCAGGGTTCGATTGGTTGTTGGTCGATGGCGAACACGCACCAAACGACCTGCGCTCGACCCTTGAACAGGTGCGAGTGATCGAAAGTTCGGGCAGCGCGCCCGTTGCACGTCTACCGATTGGTGAGACATGGATGATCAAGCAATATCTCGATGCGGGTGTTCAGAGTATTCTGGTGCCGATGGTCGAAAGCGCTGATCAGGCGCGCGAACTGGTACGCGCGGTGCAATACCCCCCACACGGCGTCCGAGGTGTGGGATCATCCCTTGCGCGGGCTTCGCAATTTGCCGAGATCACGGACTACCTCGATACGGCGGATGAGCAGATTTGTCTGCTGCTGCAGGTTGAGAACAACGCGGGCATGGCCGCTCTGGACGACATTCTGACGATTGATGGAGTAGACGGAGTTTTTATCGGACCTGCAGATCTGGCCGCCGACATGGGTCATATCGGCAACGCCGGGCATCCAGATGTTGTAGGGGCCATTGAAGACGCGCTGACCCGCATCGTCGCGGCAGGTAAAGCCGCGGGTATCCTAACACTGGACCCTGCAATGCAGCGTAGGTGTCTTGAGATCGGCGTGACCTTTCTGGCCACTGAAATTGACGTCACCCTTTTCGCAAAAAGCATGCGCGCCAAAGCGCAAAACGGCCTCGCGCTTTTGCCGCGACAGAACGCAATCGGATCGGCGACAACAGAAAATGCCAGCAAGTACTTACAGCAATTGTGTAAACATTGGTCACATAAGGGACAGGTCGAGTTCGATGTAAATACTGGAACCGTTTTTTTTGACAGTGGTAATGCCGTCGAACTAAAGGCGACGCCAGTAGCACTGGAAGTTCGCGCCTCGGCGCAGCCACGCGATGACTTGGACAGTTGGAAGACAGTGATTTCCGATCACCTGAAACGGTTTGCCTTTCGCGAAGAGTTTGAACTGAACTGGGATGACTAGCGACTTTTGCTAAGCTGGATATCGCAGAAAAACAAAGAGGCCCTTCAGGAACTTTGTTTTTGGTCGGAGTGAGAGGATTCGAACCTCCGACCCCTGCCTCCCGAAGGCGGGTTCCCAGGGTGAAAGTAAACAAAATAAGGGCTTTGAATGCCAACCATTGCACTTCAGTGGCGGATAGCGCTGCGATAACGTTGCGGTTTCATTGCGAGCAGACCCGGCCCACTTATGCACGGTGAAGAGTTCTGCCATGGGTCAGGCCATTCACTTTCTCCAGGATAGCGTCTGCGTCAATGCAGTGGTGGCGATATAGATTGCCGATCGTTCCGGTCTGACCGAAATGCTCGACGCCCATGGGAATAGTCTGATGCCCAAGCACTGCGCCGAGCCAGGATAGAGTTGCAGGATGACCATCGATAACGGTGACAAGCTTGCAGTGTGGCGGAAGGTCGGACATCAGCGCTTCGATGTGGGAGCGTGCCGCTTTGTTACCGCGAGAACGCGCTCGTTGAGCGGCGGTCCATCCGGCATTCAGGCGATCTGCGGATGTCACGGCCAATACACCTATGTCGCGACGGCCTTCACCAATCATACCGGCAGCCTTGATTGCCTCCGGTGCCACGGCTCCTTGATAAGCGACAACAACTTCGCAATTGGGCCCGGGTTCTCGCAACCAATAGGCCCCATCAATGGCACCTTGGCGGAACTCGTCGTCGACACGCTTTCCAGGCTGTTCAATCGGGTTGGTGGTCAGGCGCAGGTAGACAGACCCTCCGATTTCATCGCGCAGCCATGTGCGCTCGTCGGGCTGCCCTTCGCCATCGCGCTGCAGGTAGTCGAAGGCCCATTCCATAATCACCGCTAGTTCGTCGGCAAAGGCGGGCTCAAAAGCGGCCAACCCATCTTGGCTCATACCGATGAGTGGTGTTCCAACGGACTGATGTGCTCCACCTTCAGGTGCGAGTGTGACGCCGGAAGGTGTGCCAACCAGCATGAAACGCGCGTCCTGATAGCAGGCGTAATTCAGCGCATCGAGGCCGCGGCTGACAAATGGATCATAGACGGTGCCAATTGGGATCAGCCGCTTACCGAACAGGGAATGCGACAGTCCCGCCGCTCCCAGAAGCAACATGAGGTTCATTTCGGCGATACCAAGCTCGATATGCTGCCCGTCCGGAGTGAATTCCCATTTCGCCGTCGAAGGGATCCGGTGTTCTATGAAGGCGTCGGCTTGTTCGGATCGGGCGAACAGTTTGCGCCGGTTCACCCAAGGACCAAGGCTTGTCGTGCCAGTCACATCCGGAGAGGTTGTCACAATGCGTTCAGCCAATGGGCTGTCGCCTTTTGATAGATCGTCTAGGATCTTGCCAAACGCCATCTGGGTCGAGATTTCGCGACTGGTGTCGATTTCGATTGGCGGCACATCCAATTTGTCATCAAAATAGCGGCGCGGACCTTTGGCAAAGAACGGGGTGCTGGCCAGAAAATCTTTGAATGCGTCTGGATCTTGCACCGTCGCGAGCGGCTCCCATTCTTCGCCCTTCGGCACACCCATATGCGACTGCCACGAGGCGAATTGGCTATTGTTCATCAGCCCGCCGTGATTGTCCTTGTGGCCTGCGATGGGGGTGCCCCATCCTTTGACTGTATAGGCCAGGAAGCATGTCGGGCGATCATGATCGATGGCGGCAAATGTCTGGGCCATGGTCTCGACGCAGTTGCCGCCGAGGTTCTCCATAAGGGCTGCAAGCTCTGCATCCGTCCGCCTTTCAATCAAGGCAGTCACATCCCCCTGATCCCCCAGATCGTCCATGAGACGCTGTCGCCAATTCGCACCACCCATAAAAGTCAACGCCGAGTAGTCCTGGTTTGGGCAAGCGTCGATCCAATCACGCAGGCGGTTGCCGCCGGGCTCTTCAAAGGCCGCGCGTTGAAGAACTCCGTATTTTACTCGCACGACATCCCAACTGAATGCATCGAAGATTTTCTCGATCCGTTCGAACAGTCCTTCTCGGACGATACCGTCCAGCGATTGTCGGTTGTAATCGATGATCCACCACGTGTTTCGTAGGTCGTTTTTCCAGCCTTCCTGCAACGCCTCATAGACGTTGCCTTCGTCCAGTTCGGCATCGCCAACAAGTGCCACCATACGCCCCATCGGGGCGTCTGAACCCCAGCTTTTGGCCTTGATGTAGTCCTGAATGATCGAGGCAAACGAGGTGATCGCGACACCTAAACCTACAGACCCGGTCGAGAAATCAACATCGTCAATGTCCTTGGTCCGGCTGGGATAACTTTGCACACCGCCAAATCCGCGGAAATTCTCCATCTTCTCGCGGGTCTGATTACCCATGAGATACTGCATCGCATGAAACACCGGCGACGCATGCGGTTTTACTGCAACCCGGTCCTCAGAGCGTAGGGCCGAGAAGTAGAGCGCGGTCATGATCGATACCATCGACGCAGACGAAGCCTGATGGCCACCAATCTTGATCCCGTCCACCTTTGGTCGGACATGGTTGGCATGGTGGATCATCCAATGAGACAACCACAGCAGGCGCTGTTCGACGATCTTTAGTTGGGTGGGATCAATGTGCATGGTGGTCTCCGGGTTTAGGCGGCGCTGCGAGCAGGGTAGGGCAAAGCCTGCTCTAGGTCTGCAAGGATGTCCTCGACGTCCTCCAGCCCGACGGACAGGCGGATCAGGCCATCGCTTATCCCATGCTCAGCCCGCTCTTCCGGGGTATACGTCGAATGAGTCATGGAGGCTGGGTGTTGGATCAGTGTTTCCGCGTCGCCCAACGACACCGCACGCTGGATCATATTCAGGCGGTTCATGAATTCAATCCCGCCTGACAAGCCGGACTTGATCTCGAACGCTATCATGGCGCCGGGTTGGGACATCTGGCGCTGCGCGACATCATGCTGGGCGAAACTCTCAAGCCCAGGGAAATAAACCTCGCCGACGGCGGGATGTGCTTCGAGGAAACCTGCGACGACCTTGGCGGACGCACAGTGACGATCCAGACGCAGGTTCAGTGTTTTCAGACCACGCAGGATCAGCATCGCGTTGAAAGGGGCCATTACCGCGCCGGTCATGTCCTTCATCCCAACAAGGCGGATCTCAGCGATTTGTTCGGCGGTTCCTACAACCAGACCGGCAACCACATCGCCATGCCCGCCGAGGTATTTGGTGGCGGAGTGCAGAACGATATCTGCCCCGTGCTCAATCGGCCGGGTCAGATATGGGCTGGCATAGGTGTTGTCGACGACGACTGTTGCACCGACCGAGTGCGCAATTTCGGCGCTCGCTGCGATGTCCACCAAGCGCATGTTTGGATTGGCCGGAGTTTCGAAATAGACAACGCGGGTTTTGTCAGAAACGGCAGCTGACAGGTTCTCAGGGTCTGTCATGTCGACATGTGTGATGGTGACTCCCCATTTTGCCAAACCGTGACGCATGAAGGCGAAGGTGCAGCCATAGAGCGTTTTGTCCACGATGACTTCGTCACCTGGCGACAGCAGGGTCCAAAGCACTGCCGTGATCGCCCCCATGCCGCTTGAGAGAGCTAGCCCGGCCTCGGCCCCTTCAAGCACGGCAATGCGTTGTTCAAGAAGGTCGCATGTGGGGTTCGAAATGCGGCTGTAGATATGACCTTCACGCTCTCCAGCGAACATCTCTCCACCAGCCTCTGCGGTTTCAAAGGTAAACGTGGACGTCAAATGCAGCGGTGGCGTCAGCGCGCCGTCATTTTCCAGAGGGTTGTAAGCGTGGTGAATGGCGCGGGTGGCAAATCCGGTTGAATGAGTCATTGCAAGCTCCTGATTCATGTTGGAGCCAGATTACGCCTTTACTTTGAGCTATTGGTTGCGAAATATACCAGCCCAAGTCGTGATATTGGCATATTCTGCTAAGAAAGGGGGTTAAATGGACGTTAAGGATAGGCAGATCATTCGAGCGCTACAGCGGGACGGGCGCATGACGAACCAGGATCTTGCTGACGAGGTGAACCTGTCTCCCTCACCGTGTTTGCGCCGGGTCAAAAACCTAGAAGCCAACGGAGTGATAAAGGGATACAGCGCCGACGTAGACGCTGCCGCGTATGGGATGGCCATTACCGTCTTCGTGCGTATCAGATTGGAGCGACACAACGAAACGGACGTTCAGAACTTCGAGAAACGCGTTCGGATGATCGATGAAGTTCTTGAATGCCACGTGCTGACCGGGGCAATGGACTACCAATTGCGGGTTTTGGTATCGGATCTCGAGGCCTACGAGGAATTTATTCGTCACCGAATTCATCCGATAGGCGGGATAGCCTCGATCGATACCAGCTTTGTCTATGGAACGGTAAAAAAGACCGCCGTTTTTCCGCCCGGATAGATGGACCCAGTTAGAATGAGTTGTTGCCAGTCGGCTAAACATTTTAGTTGATTGATTTTTTCCCTCCGCAATTTCCCATTCTCACCGTCGCTATATCAAAGACATGCAGCGCTTGCTGCATCACTTCTGAGAGGATAGCGATGACAAATAAACCGTATGGAGACACCCGGATGGCGACGTATGTCGAACGGAGGGTGCTCGAACTGAAACCTACCAAGAGCCAAGCCGAGATCGCGGCGCAGGTGGGATACGTCAACCCGAACATGATCACGATGATCAAGCAGGGTAGTTCCAAGGTGGCATTGGATCGCGTCCCGGCTTTGGCGAAAGCTTTGGAATGCGACGCTGCTTACCTTATGCGTCTCGCAATTGAGCAGTCGATCGGCCTGACTGCAGCCGAGGCAGTTGTCGAGGTGTTCGGAGAACCGGTCACGTCGAATGAACTTGGCTGGCTGAAAGCTATTCGCAATGCCTCTAATAATACTGATCCCCGGCTGACCAGTCGGTCAGATACGGCGATCAAGGCCATCTTCGGGAGATAGATTCCAATGTATGACCGGAAGGACGACCTGACATTGAATGAGCTCGCCTGGTTACGGTTCCTCCGTGACGTGAGCAACGGAAGTGATCCTGAGCCTACATTACGGAGAGTGCAGCTATTGAGGCGCCTTTGTCGATCTCTCAAAGAAAAATGGAATGGGTTTTCGAGATTGCAGCGAGGAATGGCTGGTGAACCCTGCCTCACCGGGTCCCTCGCTGATTGAACTGAGGTTGCACAAGGTTGACAAAGGTTTACATTCGCCTTCCCGGGATCGGCGGAATGTAAACCTTTCACCGCTCAAAACAGCCGATTTCGGGCCAAAAAGGTTTACACTAAGTTTACATTAAGTTGACAGATCCGGACCGAAATCAGGTTTTTATGGCCAAAATGTAAACCTTTGAACCAAAGAAACCCAACAAAACATAGTTTTCTGAAGACAACGCATCCCAACACAAGCCAGAAAAGCGCACACAGCGACAAAACACAGGCCAGTCGACACCAGACACACAAACAAACACGGACGTAACTCAGACCAGAGCACAGCGTCCCAGAGAGAGAACCACATTGAGAGCGTAAGCACAGGTCTATGCCAGGCAGTGTTTCGAACTACTCCGGAGAGAAGAAACCGGCGATTGCCAATAAAGGGGGAATAGTCGTGAATAGTGAGCTGCGCCGTATTGAGGCTGACAGCGCCAAGGTATGCAAAGTAGTGCTAGGTCAGCCCCAAAAGTTGGTTGTCTAATAGAGAGGCTGGTGATGGGGAGATTGTAGGGAGGAGTTCTCAGAACCGAGAACTGGTCCCGAGCTCTAGTTCATAGGTGTGATGGATACTCCCCAAACAGAACTGAATTGGATCAGCTCAAACTGAAAGAATGTGAGTTTGGGCATGTCATAGTGCCGATCTATCGCGTAACACGTCAAAAGCGGCTTATTCGAAGGGTCATAACTTGGACAAACTGTCAGTCATGCAAGCTTTTCGCCGTATCGTTGAACGCGGTAGCTTTGCCCGTGCGGCGGAAGACCTTGGTGTTTCTCCTGCGCTTCTCAGCAGAGAAATCAAGCTTCTGGAAGAAAGTCTGGGAACCGTCCTCCTCACCAGAACGACCCGATCCATGTCACTGACTGACACCGGCAGTCTCTATTACCAAGATGCAATTGGAATACTCGACGCTGTCGAAAAAACGGAACAGACCATCAGGGAAGGTGCAAAAGCGATGCGTGGGCACCTTCGGGTGAATGCGTCAAGTTCGTTCGGCCAAACCGTTATCGCACCGATGCTTCCAGAGTTCTTGGAAACCTATCCAGATCTGCGATTTACTCTTTCGATGGACGACAAGGTGATCGATATGGTCGAGGGCGGGTTCGATCTATCAATACGAATCCGAGCCGCGATGCCGGACTCGGCCCTTGTTGCGCGACGGATCGGCGTGATGCGGCAAAGAATATTTGCGTCTCCAGACTATTTGGAGCGATGCGGGGCACCGACCCAGCCGGCGGATCTAAAAAACCACGCGATCATCGGCTTTTTACTTGCTGATCATTTGAAGAGCTGGAAGCTCTCGGACGCCGAAGGTGTCACAACATTAGAGCTTGATCCGCGCGTGCGCGTCGGCAACAGCCTCGTTTTGCGGGATCTGCTGATAGCGGGGCAAGGTATCGGAACTCTGCCCGAGTTCGTCTCTGATGCTCCCGAAGCCAGCGGGGCCCTGCTGCGAGTTCTACCTGACCACGAGCTGCCCGCGCCGGAAGTTTTCGCCGTTACAGCATCTCGCTTGGGAATGGATGCAAAGGTCACTGCCTTTCTTGATCATCTGCGTCTGGCTCTCAGGTCGTGACATTATTCAACACAGGTAAAGAGTGAAGTCAGAAGTCGCGACTTAATTGGCAGCATCACAAGTCTCATCCTCTCAGGGAACAAGTCACAGCCCTGAGAGGTATCTTATGTCACGTATTCTCGTTCTCTACTATTCAAGCTATGGCCACGTCCGCACATTGGCCGATGCCGAAGCTGAAGGCGCAAGAAGTGTTCCTGGCACTGAAGTTGACGTTCGACGTGTGCCCGAAACCGTCCCTGAAGAGGTCCGTCAGCAGGCTGGCTATGTCGTAGATGATACACCTGCCGCCTTGCCGACAGATCTGGAAAACTATGATGCAATCATCATTGGAACACCGACCCGATTTGGCATGATGGCTGGCCAAATGAAGTCCTTCCTTGATCAGGCTGGCGGGCTTTGGGCAAGGAACGCACTGGTTGGTAAAGTCGGGGCGGTCTTTGCATCAACAGGTTCGCAACACGGTGGGCACGAGGCCACCCTTCTGACAACGCAAGTCCCTCTTCAACACTTTGGGATGCTGATTGCCGGAATGCCATACACATTTGCTGGCCAGACTACATCAGAAGATATCATTGGCGGCGCACCATATGGTGCCGGAACGATCGCCGGTGCTGATGGTTCCCGCACACCTACTGAAACCGACTTAGCCGGAGCGCGGTTCCAGGGCGCTCATGTTGCAAGTATTGCAGCGTGCCTCGTTGGATCAAACCTCCAAGCGAAAGCAGCGTAACCCGCGCGCCTCTGAAGTCTCACTCAAATTCTCAAACGCCTCAGCCGGGAGACATACCATGTCACGCTCAACCGATATTCTCCTCACCTCACTCGCCCCAGCGGTATGGGGAAGCACTTATCTGGTAACTACCGAAGCGCTCCCGGCTGGCTATCCGATTACCCTGGCTGCGTTACGAGCTCTGCCTGCTGGCTTGTTGCTGCTTGCAGTGACACGCAGCGTTCCATCACGCGAATGGCTCGGTCGAGTTTTCGTTTTAGGCACCCTCAATTTCGCTCTGTTCTGGGTGCTCCTCTTCGTTGCTGCGTATAGGTTACCCGGTGGTGTGGCCGCCACCCTGGGATCGTTGCAAGCAATGATCGTGATTTTGATGGCGTGGGGATGGTTGGGAACCCCAATCCGACTTGGTGCGCTCGGCGCCGCAGCGACTGGCGTAATGGGTGTGTCTCTGCTGCTGATCGGACCAGAAGCACAACTTGATTGGATCGGTATAGCAGCGGGTTTGGGAGGAGCTGCGTCAATGGCTGCTGGCACTGTTCTCAGCCGGAAATGGCAACCTCCGGTCTCGGCGCTGAGTTTCACAGCGTGGCAATTAACAGCCGGTGGTTTGATACTGCTGCCAGTCGCACTGTTTCTTGAGCCGCCTCTCCCTGCGCTCAGCGCGACAAATGTCGCCGGCCTTATTTGGCTTGGATTGATTGGTGCTGCAGCAACTTATGCTCTTTGGTTTCGTGGCATTGCGCGCCTGGAGCCCAGTGCAGTCTCGATGCTCGGCATGATGAGTCCTGTTACAGCTGTCGTGCTCGGCTGGGTATATTTGGGACAAACGCTTAGCCTCACTCAGTCAATAGGAGCAGCCATAGTTATTGGCTCTGTTGTGGTTGGCCAGAGCGTGAGTCGAAGGGACAATTCGGGTCTGAAAAAATGGAGACCAGCAATAGCTGGATCTGTCTGATGGGCGTTGACTCGCAAATAATTGGCCCATCCACGCAAGCGGGCGAGGAATGGCTCAGCGTCTCGCTTAAGCCCGTTCGCTAGAGCCCTACAATGTCGAAGTCCTAGGTTTCCCAGCGCATGATTAAGGGGATGGGTTCTGGTGCCGCAGCATCCGGGTGTTCCAAACCTCCTATTGGGCCATGCGGAAACCAGACGTCGAAGAAGGAGGTTGCAGCTACGAAGATATATTACTCATTGCTATTCCCTTTGCTTTAGTAATGAACATATGATAAATACAACAAAATAAGGCGCTTACGTCTGATTTGGAACACAAACACACAAGAAGAAGTTACCTTGCAGGACGTTGTTGGTTACATACGCGTATCTACTCCTAGACAGGCGCAAGAAGGTGGCAGTCTGGATGAGCAAGGTTACGTGGTTCGTGGTTATAGTGAAGAGAAGAACCTGAACCTGCTGACGATCGAAGAAGACGATTGCTCAGCTGCTGGCGCACAAGGTCATCTGTATCGTCCTGGCCTTCGAAGAGCTATTCAAATTGCTGAGGAGAAAGAGGCAGCGATCTTGGTGCCCAGTGTCGATCGTCTCGCGCGACATCCGGCCGTGCTTGAGGACCTCTTCGAGAGCAACGTTCAGGTGATCTCAATAACTGAGCGTCGCAGGGTTGGGCGCAAATGTCTGGAACGTCTTCTTCTAAAGGCTCAGCGTGATCGTGACGAAATAGCTGGGCGTGCACGTTATGGAATGGCAAATGCCAAGAAGCGCGGCGTCAAGATGGGGAACCGGACCAACCTCCCTGTTGCACAGCGCAAAGGATCGATCTCCAATGCTGCGCGAGCTGACCGTAAGGTGCAGGAGCTCGCTGACTTCATCGAACGCACGGCTGGCTGGGAGAAGATGACCCTCCGGGAGAAGTTGGAGTTGGTGAACCGTTCTGGACTGCACAATCTCATCAGTGAGAAGCGTGACGAACGACGCCCTTGGACGGAAAGCAGCATTCGGAAACCCCTCAAGCGCGCAGAACAAGAGCTGTTGCTGCGCGAAGAGATTGAAGACGAGCCGGTCATCATCGCGCCGAATTGGTCTTCGGATGAGCCACAAGAGATACCGGCCGACGATAAGGGTGTCGATGCTGTCCGCGAAGCAGCGCTCGACGAAGACACGACTGTCGCGGACGCCTACAAGGATCATCCGGATTTTGGAAAGTTCTAACGCATACTGGTTGCAATCGTGCTTGCGCTCCTCGCCTCGCCATAACATCTTATAGGAGATCCAGCTCTTCCAGAAGGACAACGAGATGAAGAGTATCGTGCTCAGCGATAGCGAGGCGCGTGAGCAGGCGACACGGCACTTTTTTTTAGGCGGGCACAGCGGGCTGCGCGAGAGGCATGAACTATCGAGATTAAAGATGATTTGTAATCAATCTGTGGCCCTAAAGGCGCTGGTAGTTGTGATGCTGTGTTTCCGTGCAGCCAGTTTTCCCGCCACTGAACTCTTCTAAGACACGTCCAGCGCCAGCATAGGTTGGATTTGATTTAGCCATTCAAAGTAGGAGGAATCCTTGATTAAAGCTACATTTTCTGAGGCTGTTGCATGCGAGTAATTCTGCTTGGTGCAGGTGCATCCAAAAGTTATGGCGATTCTCCAACCGGCCAGAGAATGCCTATAGCAAACGACTTTTTTCCGACTTTCTTCAAATTAGACGCCGCGGCGAACCCGTGGGTGTTGCGCGATGGGTTAATTCACTACCTCCAGTCACAAAAGGGTATCAAGGACACAGACGCATATCTCGCTGCAGGTGTAGACTTAGAAGAAATACATAGCGAGATCGCCGAGAAGTTGGCTCGCGTCGAAAAGCAGCTAGATGGTTTTGAACGTATCATTCTTTCAAGACCTTACAATCAACTGATGTTCCTGTTTGCGACGACTTTGAATGAGATCGCAAATGGCCCGGTCTCGCGAAGTCACGTTGAACTTGCAGAAATACTTCAACCTGATGACGTCGTCCTGACATTTAACTGGGACACGCTGATGGATCGCGCGCTGATGGAGGTGGCAGGTTGGGCGGTCGATGGAGGATACGGCATTACACCACATAGTGTGTTTCGCGATGGCTGGAGTCCTGCCAAAGACTGTCGTTCACCCAACAAACTAATCAAGCTTCACGGCTCAGTGAATTGGTTGACCGCTCATCCGGTCTACGAAGGAGAGGAACTGGTTTTTACACATGCTCTTCCTGCAGAGTCGTTATTTGTCTACGAACATGCCACTCGTCCCTATGCGACGCATGCTGGTCGTTACATGGAAGGTTACGCCCCACTGACCTACGGATATTATCCACCTAACCTCACTGATGTCCCAGGTCGCCCTGCTCCTGCTGAGCACGTGATTGTCAAAGTTCAACCACGCATGCCTTGGATGCCAGATGGTGTTTCTGGAAAAGAAGGCCTCGCTTCGATGCCTCTGATAATCCCGCCGGTAAAGGACAAAAGCTATCAGTTTTTTGGAACATTGTTCGATTCTCTTTGGGGCCAGGCGAGCGACGCGCTGCAAGCTTGCGATGAAGTTCTAGTAATCGGTTACTCATTTCCTAGGACCGATCTAAAAAGCCTTGATCTATTTAAGGACGCTTTCGTGCGCCGAAGCTCTCTTCCCCGCGTTACTATCATTGATCCTCAACCAAATCGTCCAAGAGAGGTGTTCCAGCTGGAACTGGGAATCCCGGAGACACATATGCGAGTAGTGGCGGGGCCGTTCCACGGCGCCGAGACATTAAAGCCACTTCATTTGTAGGTTTTCTCACGAAAAGCATAGGAGTGTGGTCATGCCCGTCTCAGTGGCATTTAAACGCAGAACTCATTGCCAACGAATTGCCGAGAAGGAGCCGAAACTACCAGCACCCAATTTTCTTTCTTTTAATTTCAGATAGTTGAGATTTATTTTTCGAGGCATTCGCGCGTCCGACATCATTCTCGCTATAGACTAAACAGTTCGAAGCAAAAAGGAGCTGTTCAGGCGATGATCGCAATCACTCAAAAAGACGCCCATCATTGTTGGCCGACCTCAGTCAGCCGAGTCTTAGTTGTCTCCTCAGAAATAGGATCTCGTCGGGGATATGCCTCATGATTGCCGACGAAGCGCTCCTGACGATCGAGGATTTTGCGTCAGCTCTTCATAGCTCCGTCAAGCCTAGAGCGGTGAGGACGATGATACATCTCGGCAAAATCAAAGCGATCAAGATCGGTCGACGCTACTATATGACTCACGAAGAACTGGAGAGGTTCGTATCGACATGCCCCGTAAACGCAAACCGGCCCGACTCTTCCAGCGCAAGGACGATGGAGCCTGGGTCATCCTCGACGGAGGGCAGCAGATCCGGACAGGCTTTGGTGATGGACTTCATGAGGCAGCGGAAGAAGCCCTGAGCAATTACATCGCCAGCAAGAAGCGGCAAGATGATCGGGTCCGCGACCCGAGCGAGATCACCGTCGGCGAGGTTTTGGTGCATTACGGCGAGGCTAAGGTAAAGGTGGTCCGCGACAGGGACCGTCTGCTCTACACGATACAGGCACTGTCGCCCTACTGGAGCGACCTCAAGGTTTCCCAGATCGACATCGACAGGTGCCGGGGCTATACGGCCTGGAGGCGGTGCGCCGCATGGACCGTCCGGCGCGAGATGAACACACTGAACGCCGCTGTCAAATACGCCCTGGCGTCGCGCAGGATCAGCCATGCACCGATCGTAACCCTGCCTGAGAAGGGAGTCGCCAATGACCGCTGGCTGACCGAGGAGGAGATCCAGCGCCTGCTGGAAGCCTCTGCTTCTCACGTCCATCGGTTCATCAAGATCGCGCTATACACCGGACGTCGGAAGACCGCGATCACGCGGCTGAAGTGGATGCCCTCGCTTGATAGCGGCTGGGTCGATCTTGACAGCGGGGTGATCCATTTCCTTGGCAAGGCCGAGGCCGAGACCAAGAAGCGCAAGGGAATGGTCAAGATGCCTGGCACGCTCCACGCGGAGATGAAGACCTGGGCCCAGGAGGGGAGCCACGTAGTGTCGTTTAAGGGGGCGGCGATAGATCGGATCGACAAGGCGTTTCGTGCGGCCGTCCAGCGGGCCGGTCTAAAGGATGTGACGCCGCACACCCTAAAGCACACAGCGGTTACCTGGGCGTTCATGCGCGGCATGACACTGGAGGACGCCACGGCCTATTTTGCGACCTCGCGCGAAACCCTGGAAAACGTCTATCGGTCCTACAGCCCAGATGCGCTTAAGAACGCAGCGGGAATAATGGACTGGAAGATATGAAGCGCTAATTCGGTAGTTGGTGGATGCCGGTAATGAACGAACTGAGCACATCTATCGAACGAAACGTTGCGAATATCGTTGCGGCTTTCCCTCTGAAAACAACAAAGGCGCCCTTGGGCGCCTTGTTTTATTGGTCGGAGTGAGAGGATTCGAACCTCCGACCCCTGCCTCCCGAAGACAGTGCTCTACCAGGCTGAGCTACACTCCGACCGTGGCGCGTGATCTATACCTCGTCATATCGATGTGCAAGAGGGATTTTGGGCGTACACACATATGTCGTCGCTGGATTCGAGGGGTGGTTTTAACCCTTCGCCTGATCTGCGAATTCGCTGAGTCACTGCAACGGATCGGTTCGATACAGTCGGATTTTTGTTCCGCCGTGATCAACGATTGGGCCGGGGGGAAGCATTGGCAATCGCGTTGCGCGGGCAAGTCCGGGTGTGGTGGTGATGATGCCTACACGCCATCGCTGGAAACGACTGGATAATACCTTGCCTAAACTGCCATAGAGCGACCGCAGGCGCTTTTCATCACCGATGCGTGTCCCGTAGGGTGGATTGACGATGACCAGCCCAGCTGGGCCTTCTGGCGGCTTGATATCACTGACCGAACAGTGCTGAAATCGGGTGGCATGATCCACTTGTGCCTGTCGGGCGTTAGAGCCTGAAGCCTCGACTGCGCCTGTATTGCGATCTGAGCCAAAGAATCTCAGCTCTGTTTCGGGTTGACCGGTACGAGCGCGCATTTTTTGCCAGACATCTGGATCGAAGCTTGCCAAATCTTCGAATGCGAACTGACGTGAGCGGCCTGGGGGCAGACCAAGTGCAATTTCAGCCGCTTCGATAACGAATGTTCCAGAGCCACACATCGGGTCCAGAACCGGTTCAGACCCGTCAAACCCACACTCACGCAGGAACATCGAAGCCATTGTTTCCCGCATCGGGGCCTTGGCGACTGCAGGCTTATGACCGCGCTTGTGCAAGGGCTCGCCGGATGTGTCGACGGAGATCGTGCATATGTCTTTTTCGATTCTTAGCAGCACGCGGACTTTGCCATCGGGTGAGACTGAGGTGCCGAGCCCCTCGGATATGGCTTGTTCGATGCGCTGTCGCGCCGCTCCTGCATGATAGATACGAGATTTACGGCAGGTTGCTTCGACCTTCACGGGAATGTCTGGCCTGAGATAACTCGCCCACGGGAATTTTCGGGCGCGCTTGTCCAATTGCGCCAAATGCACGGCGGGGAAACTGCCCAGTCGCACCAGAACCTTGTTGGCACCGCGCAATTCCAGATTGGCGCGCCAGACTTCCGGCCAATCGCCACGGCACACGACACCACCCGGAACGATCCTGGCGCCCGAGAATCCGCGCTCGATGGCCTCGGCACACAAAGGCGTTTCGAGCCCCGGAGTGGCAATCAGAAAAATCTCGAATTTATCATTGTTGTCCATTGTGGTTGCTTACACCGGTTGATCAGCCTGTGCGACACGCAAATTAAATGGGCAAATTGTTCTGAACGACCGTAAGCTCAAAAGAATGTGACATTCCTTTTCGATTTTGGGCGGTAACAGGTTTGCGTTTGCACTCATCCCCGCGTAAAGGAGCCGTGATCGGAAATACGCCTGCGGATTCTGGTCGGATAATGGCGCTTTCGCGACCGGACAGACGGGAAATTTCGTGTTATTTCCTGGCATCATTGTAAGATGGCGCGCAGCAGGCGCAGGACAAAGGCTTGGAAGAACGTAGCAACATGCAAACTTTCAAACTAAAAAAAGGGTTGGATTTGCCGGTTGAAGGCGCGCCCGAACAGAAAATCCAGCCGGGGCCTGAATTCTCGTCGGTTGCCGTTCTGGGCAGTGATTATATCGGATTAAAGCCCAAGATGCTGGTGCAAGAGGGCGACGCGGTCCAGCGAGGAACGCCGTTGTTCTGCCACAAGGATGCGCCCGACGCGATGATGGTCGCGCCGCTGACCGGCAAGGTCGTGGCAATTAATCGCGGGGCGCGACGCGTATTGCAAAGCGTGGTGATAGAGGTCTCGGATGCCAATGACGCCGGCATAGATTTCTCGGGCACCGGCGATGCCGAGACTGCCGAAGGTGTTACGGCTAAGCTCTGCGCGGCCGGGCTGTGGACTTCTTTCCGGACACGTCCTTATTCAAAGATGCCCGAACCAGGCTCCAAGCCTACAGCAATCTTCGTGACAGCCATGGACAGCGATCCACTGGCAGGTGATGCGGCATTGGTTATTGCGGATGCGGGCGAGGCATTTGCGGCTGGTCTCGCAGCTGTCTCAAACCTGACCGACGGCAAGACTTATCTGTGCCAGCAAGAGGGGGCATCCATCCCCGGGTCCGATCTGCCAGGTATAGAAGCGGCTGCGTTTTCCGGCCCACACCCCTCGGGCCTTGCTGGAACTCATATTCACTTCCTTGAGCCGCTGGGAGGGGACAAGCAGGTTTGGACCATTGGCTACCAGGACGTGATCGCGATCGGTCGTCTGATGCAGACCGGTCATCTGGATACAAACATCGTGATTGCACTGTCTGGACCGGGCGCGCGCCAACCGCGCCTGATCCGCACCTTGATGGGCGCGTCGACGGATGACCTGACCCGGGATGAAGTGAACGTCGACGGGATCGCGCGGATCATCTCGGGGTCGATCTTGTCGGGGCAGCATGCCGATGGTCCGACCGCCTATCTGGGCCGTTTTGCGCGCCAGATCAGCATTATTCGCGAAGATCATGATCAGCACACACTGGGCTGGATTCTTCCTATGCCTTCGAAATATGCGGTACAGCCTGTTTTGGGATCGGCTTTTGCCAAGAAGCTCTATTCATTCACGTCAAACCTGAACGGTGGCCGCCGCGCGATGGTGCCGACGGGTGTATTCGAAGAGCTTATGCCCCAGGATTATCTGCCGACGCAATTGCTGCGGGCGCTACTGGTGATGGACACCGACACCGCGCAGGCGTTGGGTGCACTGGAACTGGACGAAGAAGATCTGGGCCTAGTGGGCTTTGCCTGCCCTGCGAAATATGAATATGGGCTGGCGCTGCGCGACTGCCTCACCAAGATTGAAAAGGAGGGCTGATCCACATGGGTTTGCGCAGCTTCTTCGATCGGATCGAGCCGAACTTTACCAAGGGCGGCAAGTACGAAAAATATTTCCCCATCTACGAGATGGTGGAAAGCTTTATCTACACTCCGAAAACCGTCACGACCGTCGCGCCGCATGCGCGCTCTTACGTGGATATGAAGCGGATCATGACCTACGTCGTGATTGCTACGATCCCCGCAATCCTCTGGGGGATGTATAACACCGGCTATCAGGCAAACTCGGCCATCGCCACGCTAGGACCGGATTCGGCAACAGGATGGCGGATTGCGATCCTGCAGATGTTCGGTATCTCGCTGAACCCTGACAGCATTTTCGCCAATGTGATGCATGGATTGATGTATTTCCTTCCGATCTACATCACCACACTGGTTGCGGGCGGTATTTTTGAGGTCATCTTCGCCACTGTGCGCGGCCATGAGGTCAACGAGGGTTTTCTAGTAACCTCCATGCTTTACACCCTGATTATGCCTGCGACTGCGCCATTGTGGCAGGTCGCGTTAGGCATCATTTTCGGTGTCGTGATCGGTAAGGAAGTATTTGGCGGCACGGGCAAGAACTTCCTCAACCCGGCGCTGGTCGGGCGTGCTTTCCTATATTTCGCCTATCCCGCGCAAATGTCGGGGGATTCAGTCTGGACCCCGGTGGATGGATTTTCCGGTGCGACGGCATTGGGCATCTCCGCTGCTGAAGGCGTTCAGGCACTGGCGGCCGACGGGATCACCTGGGCCAATGCGTTCTTCGGGCAAATTCAGGGTAGCTTTGGAGAGACATCGACGCTGGCTTGCATGATTGGCCTGGCCTTCCTGCTGATGACCAAGATTGCCAATTATCGCCTGATTGTGGGCTGTCTTGCGGGCACCATAGGCTTCACGCTTCTGCTGAATCTGATCGGATCGGACACTAATCCGATGTTCGCGATGCCTTGGTACTGGCATATCGTGCTTGGGGGCTACGCCTTTGGTCTGGCGTTCATGGTAACTGAGCCCGTTTCGGCCAGCCACACCAATATGGGCCGCTACATCTATGGCGCGCTGATTGGTATCATGGTTGTGATGATCCGCGTCATTAACCCCGCTTTCCCAGAAGGTATGATGCTGGCAATCTTGTTCGGAAACGTTTTTGCGCCGCTGATCGACTATTTCGTCGTCCAGGCAAACATCAAACGGAGGGCGCGTCGCCATGTCTGATACGCAATCCAATGAACCCAAGGGAGCGATTGCCAAGTTTCTGGCTGCTTCGCCGGATTCGGTTGGCAAGACTATCTTTGTTGCCGTTGCCGTCTGCCTTGTAGCCTCGATGGTCGTGTCTGCTGCTGCGGTTAGCCTGCGCCCGGTGCAGGAAATCAACCGTTTGAAGGATAAGCAAGTCAACGTTCTGCAAGTTGCCGGCATCTACGAACCAGGCATTGATGTGACCGAGGCATTCGCTGCCTTTGAGCCGCATGTACTGGAATTGTCTACAGGTGAATTCGTTGACGATCAGTTCGACGCGAGCACCTTTGATGATATCGCTGCTGCCAGCGATCCAGATCTGAGCGTCGCTTTGGACGATGACCCGGCTGGGATCGGGCGCAAGTCCAAGTACCGCGTGATCTATCTGCTGCGTGATGATGCAGGCGCGCTCGACAAGGTAATCCTGCCGCTTCACGGTTATGGCCTGTGGTCCACGCTTTATGGTTTCATCGCGCTGGAAAACAACGGCAACGATATCTACGGCCTGCAGTTCTATCAGCACGGTGAGACACCGGGCCTTGGCGCCGAGGTGGACAATCCTCGCTGGAAGGCGCTGTGGAATGGCAAAAAGCTGCGCGATGATGCAGGCGATCTGCAAATCACCGTTGCCAAGTCGCAACCCGCAGCAGGTCCTGATTTCTATGTCGATGCGCTGGCAGGCGCGACGCTGACTTCGGTTGGTGTCGATAACCTGGTGAAATTCTGGATGGGCGACGCGGGCTATGCTCCGTTCCTGGCCAAACTGCAAGCAGGAGAGCTTTGATGTCTCAGACCAAGAAAGAGATGCTGGTCGACCCGCTTGTCGACAACAACCCGATCACGCTGCAGGTGCTGGGCATCTGTTCGGCGCTGGCGGTGACCTCGTCGTTACAGGTATCGATGGTGATGGCGCTGGCGGTGATCTTCGTGACCTCGTTCTCGTCCTTCTTTATCTCGTGCCTGCGAAACCAAATCCCGGGTTCGATCCGGATCATCGTGCAGATGGTTATCATTGCCTCACTGGTGATCCTGGTGGACCAGATCCTCAAGGCTTATGCATTTGAGATTTCCAAGACGCTGTCGGTTTTCGTGGGCCTGATCATCACCAACTGCATCGTGATGGGCCGCGCCGAGGCCTTTGCGATGAAGAACCCTCCTGTCGCGTCATTCATCGACGGTATGGGTAACGGAATGGGCTATGGACTGATCCTGCTGCTGGTAGGTTTCATTCGTGAGTTATTCGGGGCCGGGTCATTGTTCGGCGTCACCATTCTGGAGACCGTCAACAATGGCGGCTGGTATGTGCCCAACGGCATGCTGCTACTGCCGCCGTCGGCTTTCTTCATCATCGGTCTGATCATCTGGGCCTTCCGCACATGGAAGCCGAACCAGGTGGAAGAGCGTGAATACAAAATCCAGCAGGTAGAGGCCCACTGATGGAAGGTCTGATTTCACTGGCCGTAAAGGCCATCTTTGTCGAAAACCTTGCGCTCAGCTTCTTTCTGGGGATGTGTACCTTCATCGCTGTTTCGAAGAAGATTTCAACTGCGCTGGGTCTGGGCATCTCGGTCATGGTGGTGCAAGCCATCACCGTGCCGGCGAATAATCTGCTGCTGAACTATCTGCTGAAACCAGGTGCTCTGGCTTGGGCAGGTTTCCCGGATGTGGACCTGACGTTCCTTGGACTGATCTCGTATATCGGCGTGATCGCAGCGATGGTTCAGATCCTAGAGATGGTGCTGGATAAGTATTTCCCCCCACTCTACAACGCGCTGGGGATCTTCCTACCACTGATCACGGTGAACTGCGCCATTTTGGGTGGTTCACTGTTCATGGTGGAACGTGACTACAATTTTGCCGAAGCGGCGACTTACGGTCTGTCCTCTGGCTTTGGCTGGGCTCTGGCGATTACTGCGATGGCGGGTGTTCGGGAAAAGCTGAAGTATTCGGACATTCCCGATGGTCTGCAAGGCCTGGGCATCACTTTCATCACCGCTGGACTGATGGCGATGGCCTTCATGTCCTTCTCGGGCGTGAAACTGTAAGGAGGGCGGAATGGAAACCTTTGGCTTAGGTGTAGCCCTTTTCACCGTTATCGTTCTTGGTCTGGTTGCCATCATCATGGCGGCGCGGTCCAAGCTGGTTTCAACCGGTAACGTGAACATCACCATCAATGGTGAGAAAACAATCTCGGTCCCGGCGGGTGGCAAGCTGCTGCAGACGCTTGCGGCAGAGAAGCTATTCGTGCCCTCCGCTTGTGGTGGTGGTGGCACCTGCGCGCAATGTCGCGTGCGCGTGCATTCCGGCGGTGGCTCGATCCTGCCGACCGAGGAAAGCCACATCACCAAGCGCGAGGCGTCTTGTGGTGACCGGCTATCCTGTCAGGTTGCAGTCAAGCAGGATATGGACATCGAAGTTCCCGAAGAGGTCTTCGGCGTCAAAAAATGGGAATGCACGGTGCGTTCGAACGAGAACGTAGCGACCTTCATCAAGGCTCTGACATTGGACCTCCCGGAAGGTGAGGACGTGAACTTCCGCGCTGGTGGTTACATCCAAATCGAAGCGCCTGCACACCAGCTCGCCTATACGGATTTCGACGTAGAAGAAGAATACCGCGAGGATTGGGATCGCTTCAATCTATGGCAGTACAAATCCGTCGTCGCCGAACCGATCGAACGCGCCTATTCCATGGCAAACTATCCGGATGAAAAAGGCATGATCATGCTGAACGTCCGCGTGGCTTCGCCCCCTCCTGGGTCCGAAGGTATCCCTCCGGGTCAGATGTCGTCGTATATTTTCAACCTGAAACCGGGCGACAAGGTCACAATCTCAGGTCCCTTTGGCGAGTTTTTTGCTCGCGAGACAGAAAAAGAGATGGTCTTCATCGGTGGTGGTGCTGGTATGGCCCCAATGCGCAGCCATATCTTTGACCAGCTCAAACGCCTTGAAAACCGCAACCGCAAGATCAGCTTCTGGTACGGCGCGCGGTCGAAGAAAGAGATGTTCTTTGTCGAAGACTTCGACACGCTGGCCAAGGAATTCGACAATTTCGAATGGCACGTTGCGTTGTCGGACGCCCAGCCCGAGGATGACTGGAAAGGCTACACTGGCTTTATCCACAACGTTTTGTTCGAGGAATATCTGAAGAACCACCCCGCACCCGAGGATTGCGAATACTACATGTGTGGTCCGCCAATCATGAACCAGTCGGTCATCAACATGCTGCTGGATCTGGGCGTGGACCGCGAAGACATCATGCTCGATGATTTCGGCGGATAAACAGCATCGGTCGGTTCCAACCCTTGGGACCGACCATTTTCATTTTTAGGTCTGATGTTGGGCAGGCTGCCAATATCAACGTCTGCATTTGGCGAATGCTGCTCCATATTTTTCCGCATTAGGCAGCAGGTCTTATGTTAACCGGATGGATCAAAAGGCTTATCGCATCTCAAACACCGTCTGATCAGCCGGTGAATCTGTATTCATTGGCGCCTACAGAAAAATTCTACGCAATCGGAGACATACATGGGAGGTTGGATCTTTTACAACGGCTCCTACCTGCGCTGGATAACGACTGTCCGGTGGTGTTTGTAGGCGACTATGTTGACCGGGGCGGATACAGCGCGCAGGTGTTGCGTCAGCTACACCACCTCGACACGAACCCTGAAACCCGGGCGATCTGCCTGAAAGGCAATCACGAAGATATGCTGCTTGGGTTTTTGTCTGATCCAACACGGATGGAGCGTGTCTGGCTGTATAATGGCGGTGCTCAGACTTTGGCTTCGTTTGGGCTTGCAGATATTGACCAGTCCAACCCGCAAGCCGTTGCCGAACAACTGCAGCAAGCGATGGGACAACCGCTTTTGGACTGGCTGCATGATCGGCCGCTGACCTGGACGAGCGGGAATGTAACGGTTGTTCATGCCGCGCTTGATCCTTCGCAGCCGGTCGATCGGCAACAGGACAGAACTTGCCTTTGGGGGCATCCTCATTTCCGCAAGAAACGCCGGAAAGACGAGCAATGGGTGGTGCATGGCCATACCATCGTCGACGAAGCTCGGGTCGAGCATGATGTTATTTCGATCGATACAGGTGCGTTCATCACCGATCAGTTGACGGCTGCGGAAATCTCGCCTGGTTCTGTCCGATTTATCTCGACAGCGCGCACCGGAATCGCGCGCGTATCAGCGTAAGTCGCTAACCGACGATCATTTGCTTCATTCTAAGTGCTTCGTATTCCAGTTCTTTCAAGCGGAAATGAACCACATCGCCAATGGTGATCACCCCGCGCAGATTTTCATCACTCAGCACGGGCATATGCCTGAACCGGCCTTCGGTCATGGTTTTCAGCACGTCGTTCAGATAATCTTCGGGGCTGCAGGTTTTAACCTCAGTCGTCATAAGATCAGCCACGGATTGGGGTAGGGTCTGGCCGGGCGTTTCCGCCATACGGCGCACGATATCACGTTCGGAAAGGATACCCTGCAGGGCACCATTCTGATCTGTCACAACAACAGCCCCGATGCGTTTTTCGCGCAAGATGTCCACGACCGAGTGAATCGTGTCGTTGGGCCGCACCGAAAACACAGCATCCCCTTTGCCTTCCATCAGTTTCGCAACCGTTGTCTGGGTATGCGACAGATTGGTCTCAACTGATTGACTGCGGGTTGTCGCCGCGGCCTTGTCGCCGCGTGTCGGAGGCTGGTAAGAGCTTGGGGCCATGGGCGGTCTCCTCTTTCACCGGTATTGTCCTTACAACCTACCTTACCGCAGGGACCGGCCCTGTATAGGGTGCAATTTCGAAAACCGGCGTAACTTGACCACTTCAAAAGGAAATTGCTTGTGAGCAACCTGTATCTGACGCCACCAGTTGCCGCGCTGATATTCTTTATCGTGGTGGTCTGCGGCCATAATTTTCGCATGGCTTGGAAACAGCAATCGGAAGGTTGGCAAAAGCGCGCTTGGCTGTTTGGCGTCCCGGCAGCAATCGGGCTTTTCGCATTGGCGTTTTTGCCGCTCAAGATTTGAGGTCGGTTTGACTCTGAACAGGCTCACTGGCATATGCCGGGCAAGAACACTCCCGGGAGATTGCACCATGCGCCCACTGATCGCACTGGCCTTACTTTTGACTGTTTCGGCCTGCTTGTTTGGCAAAGAGCCTGACGTGGTACGCCTGTCCGGCGAGACGATGGGCACCACGTTCAACATCACTGCAATCGGCGATGATTTGGACGAAGCAGCGCTGGGGCAAGCGGTTCAGGAGACCTTGGCGCAGGTCAATGCCAAGATGTCCAACTGGGACCCGAATTCCGAGGTCTCGACCTTCTCGGCCTCAGGCAGCACGGACCCCATGCAAGTGTCAGACGAATTTGCCTTCGTCATCGAGGCCGCAAATGAGGTTCACGAGAAATCCGGTGGTACGTTTGATGTTACCCTTGGTCCGCTGATCGAATTGTGGGGGTTTGGACCGCGAAAACCTGAAGACCCAATTCCGGCAGATGACGAGATCGCGACAGCGCTAGGGCAAGTGGGACAAGCGCGGTTGTTAGACTTGGATCGCGGAGCGGGCACTTTGGCCAAGTCAGAGGCCGGAGTCGGGATCAACCTGTCTGCGATTGCCAAAGGCTATGGCATCGATGCGGTTGCCGCACAGCTGCGCGAGGCCGGGATCGAGAACTATATGGTCGAGATCGGTGGTGATCTGGTGACCATGGGCGAGAATGACAAAGGCGAAAGCTGGCGGATCGGGATCGAAAAACCCGAGACTGGCGCGCAATCAATCCAGTTGATCGTGCCGCTCGACAATCTGGGAATGGCGACCTCGGGTGATTACAAGAACTTCTTCGAACAGGACGGGGTGCGCTATTCGCATATCATTGACCCGACGACGGGCCGCCCGATTACTCATCGCACCACTTCGGTTACTGTTTTAGCAGACAACGCCATGATGGCGGATGCGTGGGCAACGGCGATGCTAGCATTGGGTCTGGAAAAGGGTCTGGAACTGGCCGAAGAGCATAAACTTGCCGTGTTCTTCATCTCTCGGGATGTGACAAGCGGAGAAGAAGCCTATATCACCGTACAAAGCAGCGCCTTCAAGGATGCGCTGGGGACCAACTGACCGGTAGGAACCGCTATGAGCACCTTTATTCTAGCCTTTTTCCTGTTGCTGATCGTCATGGTTGGCATGGCGCTGGGTGTGATGTTGATGGGCAAAACCATCAAAGGCAGCTGCGGTGGCCTGAACGCGATCTCGGGTGCCGATAAATGTGTGGTCTGTCAAAAGGATATCGATCCCGACAGCCCTCTGCGCGACCAGTTGCAGTGCAAGCGTGCGAAAAAGATGCTGCAACAGATGGAAGGCTAGGATAACCCTCTTGGCATGAACAAAGCCAAGAACGTCCTCTTCATCATGTTCGACCAATTGCGCTGGGACTATCTCAGCTGCTACGGGCATCCACATCTGCATACGCCAAATATTGACCGTCTCGCCTCGATGGGTATGCGGTTCACACGGGCCTACATCCAGTCACCGATCTGCGGCAGTTCCCGTATGTCGACCTATACCGGCCGCTATGTGCATTCGCACGGCGCGTCATGGAACGGAATCCCGCTGAAAGTTGGTGAGATCACCATGGCCGATCACTTGCGCAAGGTAGGGATGGATTGCTGGTTGGTCGGCAAGACTCATATGCGCGCAGATGCCGAGGGCATGGCCCGTTTGGGGCTTGAGCCCGACAGCCTGATCGGCGCGCGCGTCGCTGAATGCGGGTTTGATGTCTTTGAACGCGATGACGGGATGCGCCCCGAAGGACCGGATGGGTATTATGACCCGGATGGCGCCAAAAGGTACAACGAGTATCTGAAAGACAAAGGCTATGAGAGTGACAACCCCTGGCACGACTTCGCCAATTCGGGGCTGGATGAAGAGGGCAATGTACTTTCAGGTTGGTTCCTGAAGAATTCGTCAGAGGCCGCGAATATCGCCGAGGAAGACAGCGAAACGCCTTATCTCACCTCTCGCGGCATGGAGTTCATGGAAAACCATGAGGGGCCGTGGTGCTGCCACCTCAGCTATATCAAACCGCATTGGCCCTATATTGTGCCAGAACCCTACGCCTCGATGTATGGTCCCGAACACATTCTGCCTGTCATTCGGTCCGAAGCTGAACGGCAGAACGCTCATCCGGTGCTGAAAGCGTTCATGGATACGAAAATCGGCCAGACCTTCTCGCGTCAGGATGTACGCGAGGCCGTGATTCCAGCCTATATGGGCCTGATCAAGCAGGCTGACGACCAAATGGGGCGGCTGTTTGACTGGATGGAACAGACCGGACGAATGCAGGACACGATGATCGTGCTGACCTCGGACCACGGGGATTTTCTGGGCGATCACTGGATGGGAGAGAAGACCTTCTTCCATGACGCCTCGACCAAAATGCCGCTGATCATCTATGATCCATCGCCCGAGGCTGATGCCACGCGCGGCACCACATGCGATGCATTGGTCGAATCCATCGATCTAGCGCCTACGTTTTTAGACATCGCAGGCGGTGAACCTGCGGGGCACATTTTGGAGGGGCATTCATTGCTGCCCATCCTGCGCGGTCAGGCCGAAAGCACTCCGCGCGATGTGGTGATTTGTGAGTACGACTACTCCGCATCCCCCATTGCGCAGACACTGAACGCCTCGGTTCGGGATGCGGTCATGTTCATGGTTGCAAACGAGAAATGGAAGCTGATCCATTGTGAAGGGGGCTATCGCCCGCTTTTGTTTGATCTAGAGAATGATCCGAATGAGCTGACGGACCTTGGCGTAAGCGATGAGCATGCAGACATCATCGCCGAGATGTATGATCACCTGTTCACCTGGACGCGGCGCCAGTCGCAGCGCACGACCCGGTCGGAAGAACAACTGCTAAACATGCGTGGATCAAGCCGAGGAACAGGCGTGGTGATCGGTATTTACGACGAAAACGAGATGCCGCTTGAGCTGACCGTTAAATACCGCAACCGCAAAGCGCGACCCTTTGGGGACTACAAGACAGATTAATTCTTCATTCGCGGCCCTAATGACGGTTCAACCTTGAGCGGGCAGGGGGTAGAAGACAGCAACGCCGCCTCAATCGGAGAGCTTTCATGACCGCCCCAAAGCCCGTTGTCCTTTGTATCCTTGATGGTTGGGGCATATCCGACGACACCAAGGCCAATGCGCCTTATCTGGCAAATACGCCAACCTTTGATGCTCTCATGGCTGAAGGTCCTCATGCGCAACTGAAAACGCACGGGCCGGATGTGGGTCTACCCAGTGGTCAGATGGGTAATTCCGAGGTTGGTCACACCAATATCGGGGCTGGGCGCGTGGTTGCGATGGATTTGGGGCAGATTGACCTAGCCATAGAAGACGGTTCTTTCTTTCACAATGAGGCGCTGCAGAGCTTCATCGCTAAGGTGAAAGCTGCAGGCGGGACAGCGCATCTGATGGGGCTGGTATCGGATGGGGGCGTGCACGGGCACCTGGATCATATCGTGGCTGCCGCCAAAGCGGTTACCGATGCGGGCGTGCCCGTGGCGCTACATGCGATCACCGATGGGCGCGATGTGGCCCCGAAATCGGCCTTTACCTACATCGCCGAACTCGAAGACCGGTTGCCCGATGGCGCAAAGGTCGTCACCGTCTGTGGGCGCTACTTTGTCATGGACCGCGATAATCGCTGGGAACGCGTTTCCGAGGCCTATGACGCAATAGTCAAAGGTCAGGGGCGCACCGTGGCCTCGGCCCATGAGGCCGTCGACCATGCCTACGCCCAATCCGAAACCGACGAGTTTATCGCGCCCACGGTTCTTGCTGGTTATTCCGGTATTAAGGACGGTGACGGGTTCTTTTGCCTGAACTTCCGCGCCGACCGTGCCCGAGAAATCCTGCGGGCAATTGGGGAGCCCGGTTTTGCCGAGTTCGACAACGGTCCGCGCCCGCAGTTGTCGGCGTTACTGGGCATGGTTGAGTATTCCGATGGCCACAGCGATTATATGACGACCGTATTTCCCAAGCGGGATATCGTGAACACGCTGGGCGAATGGGTTGCTAAGCAAGGCCTGCGCCAGTTCCGGCTGGCCGAAACCGAGAAGTACCCTCATGTCACTTTCTTCCTGAACGGTGGCAAAGAGCAGCCCGAGGGTGGCGAGGATCGCTTCATGCCCAAATCGCCCAAAGTGGCGACATATGATTTGCAGCCCGAGATGTCCTCGGCCGAAGTGACAGAAAAGTTCGTCGAGGCGATCCACGGCGGATATGATCTGATCGTCACCAACTACGCCAATCCAGATATGGTTGGTCATACCGGTGATCTGCAAGCTGCGATTGAAGCCTGTGAAGCTGTTGATCAAGGGCTGGGGCAGGTGGTTGCAGCGCTGAAGCAGGTCGGGGGTGCGATGATTTTGACCGCAGATCACGGTAATTGTGAAATGATGGTTGACCCGGAAACGGGCGGTCCACATACGGCGCATACGCTGAATCCCGTGCCTGTTGTTCTGGTCGGCGGCCCCGAAGGGGCAAGCCTGCGCGATGGGCGCTTGGCCGATCTTGCTCCAACTTTGTTGCAGCTTATGGAATTGCCGAAACCCGTTGAAATGACAGGGGAAAGCTTGCTGACATGAGATTGCGCCCGATCGTTGCTGCAGCGCTGATTTGGGCCACCCCTGTCGTCGCCCAAACCAGCCCGTCAAAGGCGGCACTAGAAGCGGCCGAGATGCTGGAGCAAGCCTCGATCGCGTTGACTGAGGCCGAATCTGCCCGCGACCGTGTCAAAGCTCTGACCGAAACCATAAAAGCCTACGAGGCTGGTCTGAGCGCCATGCGCGACGGCCTGCGCCGCGCGGCCTTGCGCGAGGCGCAATTGACTGCGGAATTGCAGGTACAAGAGCAGGAGGTGGCGCAGCTGTTAGGTGTTCTGCAGACGATCGAAACCACCGCGCCTCCGGTACTTATGCTGCACCCGTCCGGCCCACTTGGGGCCGCGCGCACTGGTATGATGTTGTCCGAAGTCACGCCTGGGTTGAACGCGCAGGCTCAGGCGCTTGCAAACGAATTGCAAGAGGTACAGACACTGCGACAGCTTCAACAAAACGCTGCCAATACGCTGACCGAAGGGTTGGAGGGTGTTCAGTATGCCCGCACGCAGCTTAGTGAGGCGATAGCGGACCGGACCGATCTGCCTCGCCGTTTCGTAGAAGATCCTGTGCGTACAGCGATCCTGATATCCTCGACCGAAACGCTGGATGGGTTTGCCAGTGGGTTATCCGAGATCACCGATGGTGAGATTGAAGATACAAATGCAGATGTCTCGGGCCGGAAAGGTCAAATCGCCTTGCCCGCACAAGGGGTCATGCTGCATCGGGCGGGCGAAACGGACGCAGCGGGGGTAACGCGCCCCGGGCTGGTGCTGGGCACGCGACCCCGCGCATTGGTCACCGCGCCAACGGCTGCCACGATCCGTTACCGCGGGCCCTTGCTGGATCTCGGGAATCTTGTGATCCTTGAACCCCAGCCCGGATTGCTATTCGTGTTCTCAGGTCTGCAAGAGGTATATGGTCTGACCGGGGAAGTGATACCCGAGGGTACTCCGGTAGGTTTGATGCCGGGTGAAACTCCGGAAATCGGCGCTATTATGTCAACAAGCGGTGATGGCACTGGAACTGACTGGTCAGAAACGCTCTATATAGAAGTAAGACAGGATAACAGCCCAGTGGACCCGGAATCATGGTTCCGGACGGACAAGGATGGATAAACGAGTATGAAGAAATTTGTGATGGCCGGACTGGCCGGCACCGTGGCAGGGATAGTCGCAACAACACAGATCGCAGGCCCTCTGCTTGCGCAAGAGGCCGAGAACAAGGCAAGTGTTTACGAACAACTTGATCTGTTCGGTGACATTTTCGAACGTATTCGCGCCCAGTATGTCGAAGAGGTAGAAACCGACGAGCTGATCGAGGCTGCGATTGACGGGATGCTGACCTCGCTAGACCCACATTCCAGCTACCTGTCGCCTGATGATGCCGAGCAGATGCGTGTGCAGACACGTGGCGAGTTTGGCGGGCTCGGTATCGAAGTCACGCAGGAAGAAGGCTTTGTCAAAGTTGTATCGCCCATCGATGACACCCCAGCGGATGCTGCTGGTATCGAAGCGGGCGATTTCATCACCCATGTGGATGGCGAGAGTATTTTGGGGCTGACGCTGGATAAAGCCGTGGACCTGATGCGCGGCCCGGTGGGATCGGAAATCGTGATCACAGTCGTGCGTGAAGGCGAGCAGGAGCCATTCGACGTGACGATCGTTCGCGACACGATCAAGCTGACCGCAGTTCGTGCACGTACCGAAGGTACAAGTGTCGTGTTGCGTGTCACGACCTTCAATGACCAAACCTATCCGAACCTCAAGGAAGGACTGGAAGAACAGATCGAAGAGGCCGGAGGCATCGAAAACGTCAATGGCATCGTTCTGGATCTGCGTAACAATCCGGGCGGGCTATTGACACAGGCCATTAAGGTCTCTGACGCGTTCCTGGATGAGGGCGAAATCGTCTCGACCCGGGGTCGCAATCTCGAAGATGGTGAGCGATTCAACGCAACACCCGGCGATCTGACCGGAGGCAAGCCCATCGTTGTGCTGATCAACGGTGGTTCGGCCTCGGCGTCGGAAATTGTCGCGGGCGCCTTGCAGGATCACAATCGCGCCATCGTGGTTGGCACTAAGAGCTTCGGCAAGGGATCGGTGCAGACGGTCATGCCGCTTCGGGGTGACGGGGCTATGCGTCTGACAACCTCTCGCTACTACACGCCCTCGGGTCGTTCGATTCAGGCGCTTGGCGTCAGCCCGGACATCATCGTCGAACAACCACGCAACAACCCGGTTGACGAGGAAGAGGAAGATACAAACACCCGCACCCGGTCCGAGGCCGATCTGCGTGGCAGCCTGAACAATGACAGCCTCAGCGAGGACGAGATTCGCCAGATCGAAGAAGATCGCGCCAAGGCCGAAGCCACCGCGGAGCTGCGGGAAGAGGATTATCAACTGGCCTATGCCATCGATATTCTCAAAGGCCTGTCCGCATTCAATCCGACTGGACCGTCACAATAAAGGGTAGGGGCCGCCACCAGCGGCCCCATACTTACACCTGTACGGGTTACCCTTCGACCTTGTGCAGTTTCTTCTCATCCAGCATCAGCGCTAGGACGATTCCGGCAGCGACTGAGATCGTGGCGAATACGAAAGCCATATTCATTCCGGTATCAAAGGCCGCCGCAATGGCGGCCTGAACCTTTTCAGTTTCACCTGAATTCAACTTTTCAAGCACTGCTTTTGCCGAGTCTGTGTTCAGCGTTCCACCATTGATCGCTTTCTGATCAGCCTCGGACATGTTGATGCCTGACGCGGTCAATCGGGTTTTCAGGCTGGACAGGCTTGTCACATACATGACCGCCGTCGCACAGGCGACCGCGATTGCTCCATAGACAAGATGGGTCATGAAACTCAGGCCGCCAACCAGTCCGGCGCGTTCCGGCTTGACCGCGCATACAGCGGCTGTTCCCGAAGGCCCGACCGTCAGCGTTGCGCCCAAACCAATCAGCGCCATTCCGGGAAGAATCTGAAAATATCCGGTCCCGGAAGGCATGATGACAACGCTTGCCGCCCCGACTGTGGCGCAAATATATCCCCAAAACAGCAGTCGCTTGGGCCCAAAATCGTTATACAGCGTACCCGAGACGATTGATCCGACCGCTAGCAACACCGTCAGCGGTGCCAAACCCAGCGCCGATTGGAACACAGACCATCCCAAGACTTTTTGCATATACTGCGGAAAATAAAGCAGCCCGACAAAAGCTGCCGAGACGTTGAACATATTCAAACCTAAGGTAATCAGAAACTCTCGGTTCTGCATCAACTGAGGCATTAGCAAGGGTTCCTTGACCCTCTTTTCGACTTTCGGAAACAGGAAGAACAAAACGGCGCTGACAAAAAACAGCAGCAAAAGCGGCAGCGAAGTCCAGCCCCAATCGGCACCAACATCCAAACCGTAAAGCAAGAGCAAAACTGCAAAAGACAGGATACCCATCCCGGCAAAGTCGATGTGTTCACCTTTCTTATGCTCGGTCTCACGCTCCATCAGCAGGATCGAAGTCGTCATCGAAATGCTGGAAAACACCACATTGGCGAGGAAAAACAACCGCCAATCACCCAGATTGACCACCGCGCCGCTAATCATCGGTCCAAAGACATTACCCGTGGTGACACCCGCCAGTATCAGCCCCATGACCAATGCGCGGTGTTCTTCTTTCGACACTTTGGTGGCTCCAAATGCAAGCGTGCAGGGCCACACGCATCCCGCCCCGATCCCCTGCAAGGCGCGTGCGCCGATCAGGTAGTCCAAACCGGGTGAGACAAAGCATAAAACCGACGCAAACAGAAAGATCGAAAGACCGATGATCATCATCTTGCGATGACCATACATGTCACCCAGGCGACCTCCGGCCACCATCGTCATGGCAAAGAACAGAGCGTAAATATTCAGAACCCACTGAGTGCTGGTGATGTCGGCGTCAAAGCTGTTTTCGATTGCCGGGACCAGCATGAGGGCACCGGTAAAATCGATCCCGATCCCGAAACCCGTCACCATCAGCGCGATGACCTTTATGATGCTGTTGCGATCCATAGGCCAATCCAATGATGCACGTATGGACCTGAAAAGATAGGGACAATCCTATCAGTACTGTGGTCAGGTTTCGCTTTGAGATGCCTGAGAGCGGCGGAACGCGCGCTTTAACATATCCAACTCGGCGCGCAACAAAGCGACTTCGGCCCTCAGATCATCTGCGGCGGGTGAACCGGCGATGATGGTGAAATCCCCCAGCTTATGGCCTGTTGTTCCATCGTGAATCACGACAGTATGGACACCTTCCGACAGGGCGGCGGGCGGCACTGGGATGCGCAAGGCCCAGCCATCTGTTGCTGGTTCCAACTCAACATCAGTCAAAGGCTCACCAAGAAACAGCACCTCGATCTGAGGGGGGCTTTCGCTGGTCAAATGGCCTTCCCACAGGCCGTTTTCGAAGCGGATTGGTGTCAGGGTGGTATGAGACATTGAGTACCCTTTACAGATCAGCCCGGTGGTAACGGCAGAATGTCAGGTCACGAAACACCACACGGTTCATCGCGGGTTGATCAATGATCAGATCCAGCCAGAGTTTTTCAATTCGACGCTCATTCACGTTCAGATGGGCCAGATCAAAATCTACAGTCGCCGCAGGTGTTGAAAGATCAAGTTCGCGCAGAACCTGCTCGGTATTTGGGCCATGCTGAATGTTCAGGCGGGCGAAGACTACGGTAGAACGCTCGCACTCAACCAGAGTGTCGACCCGCATCAGATGCTGGCGGGACAGATTTATGGCGGCATCCGTGGGCAGATCAATGGAAAGCGACAGGAAAGATCCCTGAAAATCAAATACCTCAACGGCCAGACTGAAAGGCGCCAAATCCTTGTCTCGCCGATTTCGGATTTGCTGCAGCCCGATCTCGACCTGGCTGCAATCGTGAAACAGGATGACCTGCCCATCCATCCGCGCCTTGCGCGGGGCCGAGGCTATACCTTTGCGGATCAGTGGCGTCCGCCACAGGTCCGGTCGCCACGACCAATCCGTTCCCAGGGGTTTTGGAAACTGCGTCGCCCCAATCAAGGGTTGGATCAGGCGAGCATCAGCTTTTTGAATTGCTTGTTCAAGTTTGCCGCGCAACCGCCGGGCGTCATCACGTTGCCGGCGAAGCTCAGGCAGTGCGAGGTGGTCAGACTGCTGCGCGGCACGCTGCCAGCGCCCGAGAGCCTTTAGTTGAATATATCGATCCAGTAATCTGCCCATCGCCCCATCTTTCAAGACAGCCCCTCTTTAGTCAAAGTCGGGGCAGGGGACAAACCAGTCTTACTTGATTAGCGGATAAATCTTCCCGAATCCTAAATGTGATCTCCTATCCAGCTGGTTTCTGCGTCGCAAAGAGCCGCCATTCTTGCAATAGCTCGGGCCGAGGCTTACCGTCGTCGCTCGGGCAATCGGCATTTGTCCCGGATCATACAGGCTCATCATGAGGCAGGGGAATGGAACCCACCCTATTTTCATTCATATGGAAGCATTCGAAAAAACAGCAATTGGTCCTACTATTGCTGACCGTTCTGTCATTTCCGTTCCTTTACGCTTCGTTGGAGCTTCCTAAGCAGATCATCAACGACGCGATTGGTGCGCCCGCAGACACCGTGACAGTACTCGGTATCACCGTGACACAGGTGCAGTACCTGCTGATTCTGTGCTTTGCCTTTTTGGCAACTGTCATCGCCAGTGGCGTGATGAAAATGCGCATCAATACCATGAAAGGCATTCTCGCCGAGCGGATGTTGCGTCGCCTTCGCTTTACCTTGATCAGCCGCTCGATGCGCTTTCCCAAATCCTATTTCGCCACCACCAGCCAGGGTGAACTGGTATCGATGATCACGTCCGAGGCCGAACCCATGGGCGGGTTGATGGGAGATGCCATTGCGCAGCCCGTTTTTCAGTTCGGCCAGATGATGACGATCGTCACGTTTCTTTTCATGCAAAGCGTGTGGTTTGGTCTGGCCAGTATTGCATTGATCCCTTTGCAGGCCTGGCTGATTCCCAAATTGCAACGTCAGATCAACCTTCTGAACAAGGATCGCATTCAGGAGGTCCGGCGGCTGAGCTCTGAGATTGGCGAAAGCGCTGCTGGTATTAGCGATCTGCGCACCAATGGCGGCTGGCGCTATCGTCTGGCGCAATTCAGCCATCGGCTGGGAACCTTGTTCGAGATCCGCTTTAAGATCTACAACAAGAAGTTCTTCATGAAGTTCCTCAACAATCTGATCACTCAGATGACCCCCTTCCTGTTCTATTCAGTGGGCGGCTATCTGGCGATCACGGGCGAGGTGACGGTGGGCGCATTAGTCGCCGCGTTGGGCGCATATAAAGACCTCAGCGGCCCTTGGAAGGATCTTCTGACCTACTACAACCAAGTACAGGACATGTCACTGCGCTGGGAAATTGTGACCGAACGGTTTGCCCCATCGAATATGATACCCGAACAGTTGTTTGAGGGCGTCCCCGAGGCAATCCCGCACCTGACCGGCGATATCGAGCTGCGCAACGTGACCGTTCGTGATGATGACGGCAAGACCATCCTTGAGGATATTGATCTTACCATTCCCCAAGGCGCTCGGGTTGCGATTCAGTCGAAACACGCTTCGGAACGCAGTGCGCTTGCGCAGTTGCTGACGCGCGAAGTGCTGCCGGTTCAAGGCGAGGTTCTGATGGCTGGCCACAACCTCAACAGCCTGCATCAGGCGGTGATTGCGGCGCGGATCGGCTATGCCTATTCACGCCCTTACCTGTTCGACGGAACATTGGGTGATAACCTGCTAATGCCGCTACGCACGCATCCTCAACACGAAAGTGGTGCATTGCAGGCCCCCTCACGCCGCCAGATCGAAGCCGTGCGCGCCGGGAACCCACCCGATTCACTGTCCGATGAATGGATCGATCCAAGCCTCGCGGGTCTTGATGACATCGAGGATATTCGCGATTGGTGGTTCCAGCTTGTCGAAGCGATGGGCATTGATGAATTTATGTTCCGGCGCACTTTGCGCTCTCAGTTCGACCCGGAAGTACACCCGGTGCTGGCGAAAGAAATAGTCGATCTGCGAGATACCGTTGCTACACGCCTGCAAGAGCGCGGTTTGGACAAGTATGTCTATCGGTTCGATCCTGACCAGTTCAATCCCGCCGTGCCCTTGGGCGGGAACCTGCTGTTCGCTTCGCCGACGCATGATATCGCACCGGACATTCTGGCGGGGGACCACCGGTTTCTGTCGTTGCTTACGGGCAATGGCCTGGATGATGACGCGCTCAGCATCGCTCAGGCCGTTCTGGAAACCCTAAACCAGACTTTCGGGCGAGATGGGGCCGATCACCCATTGTTCTTGCGGCTTGGCATGTCAAAAGACATGTACCACCGTCTGCTCGATATCGAAGAGCGCCGCAAAACCAAGGGCGAAGAAGCCATCGGCGATCAGGAACGTGCGCTGCTGTTGACCGTCCCATTCATGCTGACCGCTGAACAAATCGGCCCGAGTTTCCCTGAGGAGTACAAGGACAAAATCCTTTCCATTCGTCACAGTCAGGCCGAACGGCTGCGGGGCGCTATGGGTGCGATGTTCGTGCCGGTGTCACCGGACGTCTACGTTCCCCGCCTGACAGCAATGGAAAACGCTCTGTATGGTCGGGTATCCATCATGGCTGGTGCTCATGCAGAAGAGATCGAAGATCTGGTCGCGGAGGTTCTGAACG
Source organism: Ruegeria sp. CJ6 (assembly GCF_056536665.1). Taxonomy (NCBI): domain Bacteria; kingdom Pseudomonadati; phylum Pseudomonadota; class Alphaproteobacteria; order Rhodobacterales; family Roseobacteraceae; genus Ruegeria; species Ruegeria sp. CJ6. The sequence continues at coordinate 541,032 of NZ_JBQFQB010000002.1, forward strand.
AGGCCGGGCTGCGCCGAAGGGCCGCCGCGATCATCTACGACCTGCCCTCCGGGTTAGGTGGGAACAACCTTCCGACAGTGTTTCAGGAGCGTGCTGCCTTTTCTCGTGCCGGGATCAAACGCCCCGATATCCTGATACTCGACAAGGCACTGGCCAGCCACGACTCTGAAAGCCGCCTGCGGACCCGTCTGAAGCTGCGCGAGTTATTACCCGACTCGATCATGATCTTTATGGAGGATCATTTTGCCCATCCGGAAGCCTATGATTTATTTGTTGAAATAAAGGACGGTCGCATCGATGGTGTCTCACGCGTGTCCACCGATGCCGAAGACACCGGGACGGACGACCTGAGCCGGAAACTCAAGATCATTTCTTCGACCGAGTTGTTTTCACGAGTCGATGGGCGCAACCAGCGTCTTCTGGCGTTTTCGGCCCAATGGTACGAGGTCGCGGCAGGTCAAACCATTTTCGCACGTGGCCAGGCTCCCGATGCGGCGTATTTGTGTATTTCAGGTTCGGCAAGCCTGAATTGGCTGAATGAACACGGTGAAATGCGTTCGCTCTCGATAGTAGAACCCGGGCGCCTTATCGGCGATCTTGCGATTATCACCAATGAGCCGCGACAATTGGATTTGGTAGCCCTCACGGATTGCTCGTTCCTGCGGATCGGCGCGGAGGAATTGCGTGCTGTGATTGAAAGTGACGCGGGCGTTGCGATGAGGTTGCTTGAAACCGTGGCCGGATATTTGTCCACGGTGTCCGAGCGGTTGCGTGACCCCAACACTCCAATTGGGGATGACCTGCCTTCGGTAAGTGCTGAGCAATCCGATGAGCACTAATGAAAGGCGGGGGGCCTATTCAAGTCATCAGCAATTGCTAGGTGCCGCCCGCAGATATCCCGAGATATGGCGCTTGTTGGCTGGTCTTGCGCTGGTCTCAGTGGTTGTGGTCACGCTCAATGCAATCTTGTTCGCAATCGTTGCCAGTCTTGGCTCATCAGGATCGGCGGTCACATTCTTGAATGGATCGTCGCCAACAGCGCTCCTTATTGTGCTCTCCAGCTTTATTTTTGTCACTATTGGCGTGGCGTTGGGGGCACGACTAATTCAGCACCGGTCACTTGCCTCGGTCCTGGGCGAACAATCCATCGCAATCTGGCAGTTTTGGCGCGTTGTTCGCGCATTGCTTCTGCTGGGTGCAGTCATATTCATACTCCCCCCCTATGACCTTGGTGCACCATTGGTGGCGAACCTCGCGTTAACCAAATGGCTTTTGCTGCTTCCCTTATCCGCTGTTGCGGTGCTGATTCAGACCAGCGCCGAGGAAATCCTGTTCCGAGGCTATATGCAACAGGGCCTCGCCGCGCGGTTTCGGTCTCCGCTGATCTGGATGGGTCTGCCATCAATCTTGTTCGCAGCTGGCCACTACAGCCCCGCGACGGTCGGAGACAATGCGGTCTTGATTGCCATCTGGGCGCTGACATTTGGGCTTTTGACCGCCGATCTGACCGCGCGAGCGGGTACGCTGGGCCCCGCCATTGCGCTGCATTTTTTCAATAACATCGCGGCTCTGCTTGTCATTTCGCTTCCCGACAACCTTGGTGGCCTGGCCTTGTTCCATCTTCCTTATGAGGCATCGGACGCCGAAGCGTTGCGACCTTGGTTGCTAGTCGACTTTGCGCTGATGATCGTGGGGTGGCTCACCGCAAGATTGGTCCTCAGGCGCTGATTGCATTTCCCGGCATTGCGTCTTATTTGACGTCAACGCCGCATTATCAAGGTTCCGACATGAACTGGATCACAAACTACGTCCGCCCCCGGATCAATTCGATCTTCTCGCGCCGCGAAGTGCCCGAAAACCTTTGGCACAAGTGTGATGAGTGTGGAACCATGCTGTTCCACCGCGAATTGGCGGAAAACCAGAATGTCTGCACCCAGTGCGACCATCACATGGCAATCACGCCGCGCGATCGGTTCCAACATCTGTTTGATGGCGGTATTTTTTCCGAGGTTGATGTCCCGGCACCGAAAGACGATCCCCTGCAGTTTCGGGATCAGAAAAAATACCCTGACCGCATGAAGGCGGCCCAGAAAAAGACCGGCGAGAAAGAAGCGATGCTGGTCGCCGTTGGCGAAATCGGCCGTACCCCGATCGTGGCTGCCGCGCAGGATTTTTCGTTCATGGGCGGATCGATGGGCATGTATGTAGGCAATGCCATCATTGCTGCAGCACAGGAGGCTGTTAGGCTACAGCGGCCCCTGATCCTGTTTTCGGCAGCCGGCGGCGCGCGGATGCAGGAAGGCATTCTGAGCCTGATGCAAATGCCGCGTACGACGGTCGCAGTGGAGATGCTCAAAGAAGCAAACCTGCCCTATATTGTTGTCCTGACCCACCCGACTACAGGCGGCGTTACAGCCTCGTACGCGATGCTGGGTGACGTTCATATTTCGGAACCCAATGCCCTGATCTGTTTCGCCGGACCCCGTGTGATCGAACAGACCATTCGTGAGAAACTGCCCGAAGGATTCCAGCGCGCTGAATATCTGCTGGATCACGGAATGCTCGACCGAGTGACCAAACGCACCGAGATGCGGGATGAGCTGATCACCATCACCCGAATGCTGATGAAGCAGCCCCCTGCGGTCAAAGGCGACCTTCCTGCGCCCGAGCCGGAAGAAGCCCCAACCGAGGCACCCACCGAGGACGCGGTCGAAAAATGACCTCCCCATCTTCGGATGCCATCCTAGACCGGATGATGGCGCTGCACCCCAAGATCATCGACCTGACCTTGGACAGGGTATGGCGTTTGCTGGCGGCACTAGACAATCCTCAGGTTAAGCTGCCTCCGGTCATTCATATCGCTGGAACCAATGGCAAGGGCTCGACCCAGGCCATGATCCGGGCGGGGCTTGAAGGGGCAGGGCATGCGGTCCATGCCTATACCTCACCTCATCTGGCCCGGTTTCACGAGCGAATCCGACTGGCAGGTGAGCTGATTTCCGAGCCCGACCTTACCGCCGTGCTGGATGAGTGTTACGCCGCAAATGGCGGTGAGAACATCACCTATTTTGAAATCACCACCTGCGCCGCGCTGCTGGCATTTTCCCGCACCAAAGCTGACTATACGCTGCTCGAAGTCGGGCTGGGCGGGCGGCTGGACGCCACCAACGTGATCGAACGGCCCGAGTTGACGGTCATCACCCCCGTCTCGATCGACCATGAGCAGTTCCTGGGCGACACTTTGGGCAAGATCGCCGCTGAAAAAGCCGGAATCATCAAGCCGGGCGTTCCCTGCATCGTCGGCCCGCAGCAAGATGAGGCGCTGGAAGTCATCGAATATACCGCAGCCCGTCTGGGCGCTCCGCTAATGGTCCACGGGCAGCACTGGCATGTTCATACTGAGAACGGTCGCCTTATTTATCAGGACGAAACCGGTTTGCGCGATCTGCCTATGCCAAACCTACTGGGTGCTCATCAGATCGAAAATGCAGGCGCGGCGTTGGCTGCGTTGCGCCACCTGCAAATGGGCGATGATGCCTACGAGGCCGCTGTGGCCAAGGCCGAATGGCCCGCGCGTATGCAGCGGCTAAAAATCGGTCCTCTGGTTGAGCAGGCGCCTCAAGCTGAGTTGTGGTTGGATGGTGGTCACAACGCGGCTGCAGGCACTGCTTTGGCCGAGGTTTTAGCGTCACTACCAGAACGTCCCACGCATTTGATTTGTGGTATGCTGAATACCAAAGATGTCACCGGTTATCTCGCGCCATTGGCCCAAAGGGCAGACAGCCTGACGGCCGTATCGATCCCGGGTGAGCAGAATACGCTGAGCGCGGACGAAACCGCCGCCGCTGCTGCTAAGGTGAATCTGGCCGCCACGACAGCAGACAGCGTCACAGACGCGCTCGCCGCAATCACCGCTCAAACCCCTGATGCACGCATTCTGATCTGCGGGTCGCTTTATCTTGCGGGAAACATCCTTAGAGAAAACGCCTGATGAAAAAGATCCTGCGCCAGGGCAGCAGCCCCTATCTGCCCCAATCCTTGTCTTGCATCTCCCGCAGGCGCGAGGCCGTACGCTCAAACTCAAAAGTTCCTTCCCCTTCGACATAGAGCATCTCGGGGTCGGCGGCGGCGGAACAAATCAGCCGAACTTTCGCCTCATAAAGCGCATCGATCAGGGTGACGAAGCGCTTTGCCTCATTGAAGTTATTGCGTGACAAACGCGGGATGTCTTCAAGAACCAGTACCTTCAGCGCTTCTGCGATAGCCAGGTAATCTCCTGGACCCAACATTCGTCCGCAGAGGTCATAAAACGAGGCCCGTGCAACGCCGTTGCGAAAGGCGGGCAGGACAACTTCGCGACCCTTCACCTGAAGGGCCAGCTCTTCTGCCGGTCCACCCGACAGATCATTCCACACCTCACGAATCTTTTCCCGCGCTTCGGGCCCGATGGGGGTGAAGTAAACCGACGAGCCTTCAAGTCGGTTCTGCCGGTAATCCGTGGGTGAAACCAACTCCCACACTTCCAGTTGCTCTTTGATATGCTGAATGAAAGGCAGAAAAAGCTGCCGGTTCAACCCATCCTTATATAGATCATCCGGATGCCTGTTCGAAGTCGTAACGATAACGACACCACCCTTGTGGAGCAGATCGAACAACCGCCCCACGATCATCGCGTCGGTGATATCGACGATCTGCATCTCATCAAAGGCCAGCACCCGCGCCGATTTGATGACTGCATCGGCCACAGGGACCAGCGCGTCCTCAACGCCGTCTTCACGCGCCTTGTGCAGACCGGAATGGATTTCCTGCATGAACGCATGAAAATGCACCCGTCGAACTGGGATTTCACCTAATGTCTCGACAAACATGTCCATCAACATCGACTTGCCGCGCCCAACACCTCCCCAAAGATACAAACCCTTGGGTGGCGGCGGCGCTTTGCGGAAAAATCCACGCTTAACCGGTTCGGCCAAGGCTGCTCGAATGCGCTCAAACCGGGGCAGCACAGCCTCTTGCGCGTCGTCCCGGGTCAGTGTCCCATCAGCAATAAGATCTTCATAGTGCGAAATTAGAACCGTCATGAGTTGAGCCATACCGATCGCTTCGTGGGTTGAAAAGAAACCTTTTTTCCAGACACATCAATTTTGCTGAACTGGCGTCACAAAACTCCTGAATTGACGCGCCGAGTTGTACCGCTAACGTCTGCTGGAACCAATCTTCGGAGCCTTAATGTCGCAATCCACCCGTTTGCTGAACCCGATCCTGATCGTCGGCTGCATCGTAATTACAGTCAGTTTTGCCGTACGCGCCTCTTTTGGTGTGTTCCAGATACCGATTGCGGATGAGTTCGGCTGGCTACGCAGCGATTTTTCGATGGCGATCGCCATACAAAACCTGGCTTGGGGGATCGGCCAGCCGATCTTTGGCGCCATTGCGGAAAAGATAGGTGATCGGCGCGCCATCGTTCTGGGCGCTCTGACCTATACGGCGGGAATGGTCCTGACGGCATGGTCCGTTACCCCGTTTGAACATCAGATGTATGCCTGGCTCGTGGGTTTCGGGATCGCTGGGACGGGGTTTGGCGTGGTCCTTGCGGTCGTAGGTCGTGCCTCATCGGATGCGAACCGCTCGATGTCATTGGCGATTGTCACCGCAGCGGGCAGTTTCGGGCAAGTCATTGGCGCACCCACAGCAGAGTGGTTGCTGACTTTCTTACCCTGGCAGCAAGTGTTTCTGATCTTTGCGGTGGCTATCCTTGCATTGATCCTGACATTGCCATTCATGCGCGCGCCTCAGCCCGTCAGCAGGACGGAGCTAGAAGAGAGTATGGGGCAGATCCTGTCCAAGGCATTCCGCGACCCGTCTTATTCGCTGATTGCGATCGGCTTTTTCAGTTGTGGCTATCAACTGGGCTTTGTCACGGCCCATTTCCCCGCCTTCGTCACCGAGATGTGCGGCCCGATCCAACCCGGAGGCCTCTTACATTCGATGGGGATCACCACAACTTCAGCCTTGGGGGCGATTGCGATTTCGTTGATTGGGTTGGCCAATATCGGCGGAACCCTTTTGGCCGGATGGGCTGGAAATCACTTTCCGAAGAAGTACCTGCTCGCGGCGGTTTACACCGGCCGAACGCTTGCCGCAGGTGCCTTCATCGTGTTCCCAATCACGCCCTTGTCCGTGATCGCATTCTCGCTTGTGATGGGGTCGCTCTGGTTGGCGACCGTACCGCTAACATCTGGCCTTGTCGCACATCTCTATGGCCTGCGGTACATGGGCACGCTCTACGGGATCGTATTCCTGAGCCATCAGATCGGCAGTTTTCTGGGCATCTGGTTAGGCGGGCGCATGTACGACCAATTCGGTGATTACACCATGGTTTGGTGGATCGGCGTCGCTATCGGAGCGTTCAGCGCCATCATTCACCTGCCCATCCGCGAAAATCGTTCACCAACCGGCGTGACAGCCTGAGCTATGCGGCCTCTTCAGCGGTCAGCAGCCCCTCAGAAACCAATCGATCCGCCCAACCCTGCGGATCGATGAAGTGATGCGTTTGCCATCCGCGCGCCCTTGCTGTTTCGATATTCTCGATCCTGTCATCTGCAAACAAAAGCGCCGAGGGAGGGATGCCGCAATCGGCCTCAACCATTTCGTAAATTGGCATATGAGGTTTGACCGTCTTCATCCGACCCGAGACATATTGACGATCAAACTCATTCAGAAACGGATAAACAGTAGTGGCATAGTCAAAATTCTGAACCCCAAAATTCGTCAGGGCAAAGACCGGGATCTTCTTGGTCCGTAACGCGCGCAGCAGTCGCGCTGAATGTGGGATCTCGGGCGCGGCCAGTTCGATCCAGTTGTCATGCCACATTCGGATCTCATCGCGCCATTCCGGGTACTTGTCCGCCCAATTGTAAATCGTATCCGTGAAATGATGGCCCTGATCTACCAGATCATTCATCCCATGCAGATCGACCTCGTCAAACATGGCGCGACGACGATCCTCGCCGATTACCCGATCATAATAGCGCTCGGGCTGCCACTCGATCAGCACATTTCCGATGTCAAAGATGACGGCTTCAACGGCCATGACTTAATCCCATACCAGTTCAATCACCACCGACTGAACCAAGCGCAGGTCAGAGATGCAAGCGCCAACCGCAGCGCGGCACGCGCTGCCCAGCCCAACGGAAGGATATGCATCTTTGATGCGTCTCTGACCGGCGGGAGCACTACCTGCGAAGGGCAGCGCGTATCTCGCGCTCAAGCGCATCCAGAAAACGCGAACGGTCGGCTTTGCCAAATGGTTTTCCTCCGCCACCTGTCCCCAGCGGGTTTGCCGCGCGAAGGTCCGCCATCAGATCGCGCATTGCCAATTGCTGACCGATATTGGCCGCGGTGAAAGCCTCACCACTGGGCCGAAGCACGCGTGCTTCGGCTTCAATACACTTGGCGGCCAGCGGTATATCAGAGGTAACGACAATATCGCCGGTGCCGCAGCGTTCGGCAATCCACTTATCCGCCTCATCTGCTCCCGAGGCGACGATCACTACCTGCACCAACGGGTTGGCGGAGGGGCGTAGGCCTCCGTTTGAGACCAGAACCATCGGCACCTTGTGCCGGGTTGCCACCCGTTCAGCCTCGGCCTTGACCGGGCAGGCATCCCCGTCGATGTAAAGCGTCGTCACGCCTCTTTGACCTTTGGGGCTGACTTCGCCGTTGGCGTCGATTTGCGCACCTTGAATTCGTCCGGAATGGGCATCCGGTTAAAGGCATCCAGCCCCGCGATTTTGTAAGCTTCGGCAAGGGTCGGATAGTTGAACGTGTTCTGCACGAAGTAGTCCACCGTGCCTTTCAGGTTCAGCACCGCCTGTGCAATATGGATCAGCTCGGTTGCCCCTTCGCCAACGATTTGCACACCTAGAACCCGCCGGGTCTTGAGCGAAAATAGCATTTTCAGCATGCCATGCTCCAACCCCATGATGTGCCCGCGCGAGGTTTCGCGGAACCGGGCCACACCCACTTCGTAGGGAATACCACGCTCCTGCAGTTCTTCCTCGGACATCCCGCAGGTTGAGATTTCGGGGACCGAGTAGATCCCATACGGATACCAGGGGCTTTCCGGCAGGGTTGGAGTCTCCAGCGCATGACAGGCCGCGACCCGCCCTTGTTGCAACGAAGTTGAGGCCAACGACGGATGCCCGATGACGTCTCCGGTGGCATAGATATGCGGCACCGAGGTCTGATAGGTCTTGCGGTCCACGCTGATACGATTGCGATGATCCGTTTCAATGCCAACCGCGTCCAAGTTCAGCGCCGAGGTCGCCCCCATCCGGCCGGCTGCAAACAGCAGCATCTCGGCCCGGACGTGCCGCCCATTGTCCAGCGTGATCTCAACATGGCTACCGGCGTCTTCTATTTTCTCGACGGCTGCCCCCAACCGCAGATCGACGCCATTTTCACGGATCTGATGCGTGAAATCGTGGATCAGTGTCTTGTCGATGAAATCCAGAAACGTCTCGCGCGGTTCGATCAATGTCACCCGGACATCAAGCGCCGAGAACATGGTTGCATATTCAACGCCGATCACGCCCGCACCGATCACGCAGAGCGAACGCGGGATTTCCTCCATCTCAAGGAAATCATCCCCATCGACGACAGTTTTGCCATTGAAAGGCACGTAATCTGGCCGGTAGGTCTTGGTGCCGGTGGCGATCAGGAATTTGGCTGCTGTCAGACGCGTGGATTCGCCTGCATCCGTAGCCACCTCGATCTCGTGTGGCCCCGTGAACGTCGCCAACCCGTTCAGCGTTTCAACATGGTTGCGGTTGAACTGATGCTCCAGCACATCGACCTCGTGATCGAGTGTCATGTGCAGCCGTGCTTTCAGATCCTCTGCGCTGATCTGATCCTTGACCCGGTAAGAACGCCCGTAAAAACTGCGCTCGCGCCAGCCTGACAGGTTCAGCACCGTCTCTCGCAAGGTTTTCGATGGGATCGTGCCGGTATGTACCGAAACGCCACCAAAACGGTCTTTGCGGTCAATCACCAGCACCCGGCGTTGCAATTTGCCTGCCTGAATCGCCGCTGCCCGGCCTGAAGGGCCCGAGCCGATGATGATCAGGTCATAGTCATATTTGCTCATGCCTCAGTCCCCATACAGCGCTTCGGCGTGGAAGGTGATGTGATCCTCCATAAAGGTGGACACGAAATAGTAGGAATGGTCATAGCCGGGCTGCAGTCGGTAAGTGGCCTGCTGGCGACGCTCGGCAATTGCCTGCGCCAGTGCCTCCGGGCGCAACAGATCCATAAACTGATCGTTTGCACCGGTGTCGATCAGGATCGGTCCGTCAAAGCCTGTGCTTTTCATCATCGCCGACGCGTCATGCTTGGCCCATGCGGTCTCATCATCGCCCAGATACGCGCTGAGTTGCTTGCGGCCCCAATCCGCCCCCATGGGGTTCGAGATCGGCGAGAAGGCCGAAACAGAGCGGTAACGCCCGGGCAGGTTCATCGCCAGCGTCAATGCGCCATGCCCACCCATCGAATGTCCTGTGATGGCCTGACGATCAGGATCAATCGCAAAGTTCTTGGCCAGAAGGGCCGGCAACTCTTCGGCAACATAATCCCACATGTTGAAGTGAGGCGTCCAAGGGCCTTGCGTGGCATTGACATAGAACCCTGCACCTTGGCCAAGGTCATAGTCCTCGTGATCCGCCACACCTTCGCCGCGTGGCGAGGTATCGGGGAATACCAGAGCAATGCCTTGTTCGGCCGCCCAGCCCTGGGCACCCGCCTTCGTCATGGCATTTTCATGGGTGCAGGTCAGGCCCGACAGGTACCACAGAACAGGAACGGGGCCGTCCTTGGCTTCGGCTGGAAGAAACAGGCCAAATGTCATATCACATTTGCAGGCCGAGGAAGCATGGCGATAAACGCCCTGCACACCACCAAAACAGGCATTTTCCGAAAGGGTTTCCATCAAGCTGATCCTTACGTTGTTTCCGGGCCATGGCTACCGGTCTGCAGCGTCGGCGTAAAGTGCAGCCACCTCTGGAAAGCTCATTTTTCGAAAAGGTGAAGATCAGAATCCGTTGACCCATCCTATCGCCAGCGGGACGGTCAGAATGCTGGCGATGGTAGATAACAGGATGGCAGCAGATGCCCGTTGCGGGGCCACACCGTAGTGCGCGGCCAGCATGTAAACATTGCCTGCAACTGGTAAAGACGCCGCCGCGATTGCGACCATCGCAGGGAATGAGGCAACCGGGATCAGCCAAATCACCATAAGTGCCACGAAAAACGGATGCAGCACCAGTTTGCAAAAACTCAACCAGCCCGCGATCTGGATGCGCTCGGCCGATTTGTCTGCCAGTGATGCCCCGATTGCAAATAACGCACCTGGCGTAGCAGCGCCGCCCAGAATCGTCAGAAAATCATTCAGAGGCACCGGTACAGGCGCTTTTAATGCAGACCAGAGCAATCCGGCGGAGATTGACAAGATCATGGGGTTTCTCAGCAGGCCAATCCCGATCAGGCGCATCGTCCCCAGGCTGAGCCGACCATCGCGGCCACCGTTGATCAGGATCACGATCAATGAGGAAAACACAACCAGATCAACTGTCAGCACCAACATCACTGGACCTATGGCAGCTTCGGAGAATAAAAGCGCAAGCATGGGCAGGCCCAGAAACCCAACATTGCCAATAGCAGCACATTGCGCCTCGACCGCGGCGGTGGGGATGTCCAGCCCTCGGAGATAAGCGATAGCCGTCGCCAGCGCATAGACGCCAGCAGTGCCGATCAGATACCCGATCACCAGCCGACCGTTGAAAATTTCGGCAAAGGGCAGGGTGGCGGCAAACCGGAATAGCATAGCCGACAAAGCAAAGAAAAACACGAACTTGGTTAGATATGCTGTCGCCTCGGGAGGGAAAAACCGGCTGCGTCCGGCCCAGAACCCCAGGCCGATGATTGCGAAAAAGGGGAGAGTGCGCAGAAATATCTCGACCATGGCAACGTGTTAACATGGCTGGTCTGGCTCGCAAGGTTGACGCACGGTCGGCGGTACGATTGAAGCCGTAACGTTGTGCCAAAACCGCGATCGGAGTGAAAAGCGTTGAAACTGAACCGAACGGTTTATAGTGTTGCAGGATATCGCAATCCGGAGACACCATGACCCAAGCCGCCACCATCCTGCGTACAGGCCGTAAATTCGACCAGGTGTTACGTGGGGCCCGAGAGGTTTTCATGGCGGATGGGTTTGAAGGTGCAAGCGTCGATGACATCGCGCGTGCGGCGGGTGTTTCGAAGGCAACGCTATACAGCTATTTCCCCGACAAGCGACTGTTGTTCACCGAGGTTGCCCAGACCGAATGTCGCCTGATGTCTGAACGCATCCTTTCGATGATCGATGAGACCAAGCCAGCCCGCGAGGTGCTGACGATAGCAGCCACTCAGCTTACGGCTTTTCTCGTCTCGGACTTCGCGCAGCAAGTCTTTCGCATATGTGTGGCCGAGCGCGACCGATTCCCCGAGCTTGGTAAAGCGTTTTATGAAGCAGGACCGAAGAACGGCCAACGCCAGATGGCCGAATATCTGACCAAGGCGGTTGGTAAAGGTGAGTTGGCGGTTGAAGACGTCAACATCGCGGCCGAGCAGTTTTCTGAACTGTGCAAAGTCCGACTATGGGGCCGCGCGGCGTTCGGTATCCAAAATCGATTTGACCAGAACGAAATCGACGAGGTCGCATTGCAGGCCGTCGACATGTTTATGGCCCGCTACGGCGTTTGAACTGCGTAAGTTCGCCAGCGATAAGTCACATTGATGGTAAGAAGTCGTGTTGGTGCGGGTGGAGGGACTTGAACCCCCACGCCTTGCGGCGCCAGAACCTAAATCTGGTGCGTCTACCAATTTCGCCACACCCGCAACCCGATGCCGAAGCACCGCGACGACGCGCTGAATAGCAAAGCTTTTGAATGAGTGCGAGAGGTAAAATCAAGCGAGAGGGCAGTTTATTATCGTCTCGCTGGAAACAATCCTTTGCCCAAGTAAGTTTAACCAGAACTCGCATGTGCCAAATGTTAAAGAACGTGCCTTGGACAGTGAGAATGCGGTTTGGCCAGTCTTTTCAGCACGAACAGTGCTCAGGTGCTGGTTTTGGTCGTAATTTCACCTGTGTGAAGGCCCGTTTTCTGGTCCTTCTTTTTGTTTCCATTTAGCGAACATTTATCACAATTTTTCTCTTTATCTTAAACTCGCATACGTTGAGTCGCTGAAAGATTACTTTGTGTGGGGCACATTTCAAAAAAGTGTAACTTGAGGTGAGTGGTTTCGTATCGAATTTCAATCAGGGGTTCCTTCGATCACAGAAATAGAAATTATTTCTATATATTTCAAAAAAGTAAGAAGCAGCATGTAAATCCTTGACGCCACGGAACCTCGGGCTTTTTAACAAGCAATCAAAGCCATAAAAACTTGGGCAACTCGTCAACGTCGTGGCTTACACTCTCATAGGTTGAGGTATTTCTATGAGACGCCATCATAATTGTGCCACATTTCAAACGCCAAAATATCCTATTCGCGTCAAAATAACACCGCGGTAATCGTAATTGATTGGGCGCAGGAGTTAATGAGTCTTTTTGCCTTCTGGCACCGTGCGAGTTTCTGCTCAACTCCAGAACAAGGGTCTCTGTCGTGACCAACCAGATCAAATCCGTTGCTTCCGAGCAAGACGCTGTCAGCCTTGCGCGTGAAAGCTTTATTGGCGAACTGAAAACCCTGAACCGTCAGCACCCTGGCACAGGATTCGGCGTCGCTCTCCGGACGCATTCGGGCAATCGCTACTTGCTGGCTAATGCCCGCATGCCGCTGCCTGCCAACAAAACAGATGATTTTCCGACCGGACGCCGTGTGGCTTGTTTGGAAAATGGTGAAGGCTTCAGTTCAATCGAAGTTCTGGCTGATTCTTTCGCATATGAATCGATTTCACCGCGAACCGAGGCCGCAATCCTCGGCAACGCGCTGGACCTGATCGCACGAATCGACACGCTTGCAAGCCTGCCTGACGGGGCAGGGAACCACATCGCTGCAACTGGTACCGGAGGCTGACCATGGCGCGTAACGACCACCTTCTGTCTGTCGGAAACGAGTCCCTGTCTGAGATGACAGAGGCAATGACCTCGTTGACGACACAGATCGACCAACTGACAGAGGTGGCGGATGCACGGTCTTCCGCACGGCTGGCTGCGCTCAAGACCAAAATGGAGAATTTTACCGCCAGTGTCACGATGGTGGGGCAGGTGAAGGCCGGCAAATCCTCGATCGTGAACATATTGGCCGGGCGGCCAAATCTTTTGCCTTCGGATGTGAACCCGTGGACCTCGGTGGTTACAACGCTGAACATCAACACCCGCACAGAAGGCGACACCCGTTCCAAATTCACATTCTTCGAGCAGGAAGAATGGGACAATCTGATGGTTGGCGGCGGTCGTCTGGGCGAGTTGGCCAATCGAGCCGGTGCCGATGATGAGATGGACGATATTCGCCGTCAAATCGGCGAGATGAAGGCCAAATCAGAAGAGCGGCTTGGGAAGCACTTTGACCTGATTCTCGGTCAGAGCCACCAGTATGATTACTTCGATGATGAACTGATACAGCGGTATGTGTGCCTTGGGGATGAGGATGACCCGGATATCGACCCCAAGACGGGCCGTTTCGCCGATGTGACCAAATCGGCCGAGCTGTTCATGGATATCCCGCAATATCCGATCTCGCTCAAGCTCTGCGATACCCCAGGTGTGAACGATACCTTTATGGTACGCGAACAAATCACCCTACGCAGCCTGCGTGGATCAGAGGTGTGTGTTGTTGTTTTGGCTGCCAGCCAGGCGCTGACTACGATGGACATGGCGCTAATGCGGATCATCGCGCAGTTCGAGAACCGCCAGATCATCCTGTTCGTGAACCGCATCGATGAATTGTCTGACCCGGTCAATCAAGTGCCTGAGATACGTGATCGTATTCAAGATACACTGAAACAGAACAACATAGACGCCAACACCAGCGTTGTTTTTGGCAGCGCTCTGTGGGCCGAGGCTGCGCTAACCGGAAACCCGGACATTCTAACTGAGGAATCGCGCGAGGCGTTGAACACCTTCTATCTGGCGGCCGGATTTGGCGATCAGGCTGCATCGCTGGATAAGATCTGGGCGCTATCAGGATTGCCTGATCTGCTGCTCGCCATGAATGAGCGTATCGCTGAGGGTGCAGGAACGCGTCTTTTGGATCGCGTTCGCCATCGGGCGCGCAACATCGCCAGCCAGATCCGGGCTACTGCAGTGGCCAAGACGCTGTCAAACTCCGACGGTATCGTTCGGGATCTGGACGGTGCGTCGCCCGAAGAAGCGATCGCAAAGGTTTCGGCTGAGTACGAAAAGAAAGCCTCGGAACTGACAACCAAGCTGCGCGACAAGGTATTAGAGCGACTTGCGTCCGCAGAAGCAAATTTTGTCAAACGTGCGACGGATTCTCTGATCTCACATCTGGAACAGAATGGTGAGCAGGGTACATGGCAATATGATCCGGCAGGTCTGCGCACCTTGCAGAAGGCGGCATATTTCAGCTTTGCCCGATCCATGCGTAAGGATGCCGGTGCTCTGTATTCGGCTGCTGCAGCGGATGTCGAGGCACTGTATCAGAAGCTGCTGGGCAACCACTTAGGTGAATTCAACATCGAAGCCCCGATCGTGCCGCGTGTACCCCCGCCATTAGGGATTGGCCGCACAATCGCACTGGACCTGCAGAGCACATGGTGGCGACGTTGGTGGCAACGCCGCAAAGGGTTCGAAGCCTATGCCGCAGATTATACGCGACTGATCGCGTCCGAGGCGAACTCGATCACCAAAGACATCGAGGAAAACCAGATCGCCGCCGTACTAGAGAACGTGCGGGCCACGTTGACCGACTTTATTGCCGAACAGAAGGACACGCTGCTCAGTATCTCGCAATCGCCTGAAAGGGCAGCGGCCCAGATGGCCGAGCAGAAGCCGCAGAAATCACGTGACGATATTCTGGGCGATATCCTGAAAGACCTTAGTAACGAAGCAGCATAAGAAGAGTTATGGTAAAAGAATCGCAAACCCGCTTCGTCTCTCCCAAGGCTTGGAACCGCATCGAGCAGTGGTCCCGCCGCAAACCTGTGTTTGCGCTCATGGGGGAATTCAGTGCAGGCAAATCGACGTTGATGAATTTCCTGCTGCGCAAACAGGCACTGCCGACGCAGGTCACAGCGACGCAACTGCCGCCGATCTGGTTCAGCTGGGGCAATCGACCCGCCTATATCAAACGCCATGATGGTAGTACGCAGAATATCGAATTGGATCAGCTTGAACAGGTTGGTGTCAACGACGCCCAGTTCATTCGCATCTTCCTTGAAGCCGACATTCTTGAGGCGGTCGACCTGATCGACACACCCGGCATTTCGGACCCGAAGATTTCGACGGATGTCTGGCAACGCGCAGTTGGCCAGGCCAATGGTGTGTTGTGGTGCACGCACTCGACCCAAGCTTGGCGCGAAACTGAACGTGCCACATGGGTTTCGCTGCCGGAACGGCTGCAGCATAAATCGCTTTTGCTGGTGACGCGCGCAGATGCATTGAATCAGAAAGACCGGCAGAAGGTCTTGCGCCGCGTAAATCGCGAAGCGGGTCATTTGTTCAATCGCACGATCCTGTTCTCGGCCCGTGATGCTATCATGGCCCGTGACAAAACCGGTGACGCCGAGCTGTGGTCACGCAGCGGCGGCGGCAAGATGGTCGACAGTTTCCTTGAGATCACTGAGCAGATCATGGACAGCCGTGCGGATATGCTGTCGCGCTATCAAATTGACAAATCCCTGTCAGACGCACCCAAAGTTCAGCCATCGCGGCCCGAGAAAACCTCTGGCGATGCGCCGCTGAAACTTGTCACGCCGATGGAAGATGACTCTGCCGAGAATGATGTGGTTACAAGTTTCCCGGTACGCCCTGCCCGCGTGGAACGCCGCACCGAGGAGCCCGGACAGGCGCGGATTGATGCAGAAGAAGCCGAGCGGATGCGCGCGGAAATGGCTACCGAAGCGGAGCCTGCTGATGAAGACTTACGTGCCTTGTTCTCTGACAAGACGGAAGATCCGCTGGATCTGAACCTCTTAGCAAACCCCATCACCGACGTGGATGAGTTTGATTTCATGGATGACGATGATGAGGAAGAGCAGGAAGATGCCGAACTGATCGTCTTGGGTGAAGAAGAGGACGAAGCGGAAGCAGTCGAAGCTGCGGACACCGAACAAGAGCCGTCGGAACACGCCGAAGAATCATCAGATATCGAAGTATCGGTTTCGTCGATTACGGCCCTGTTGGCGGAACAGTCGGAAAACTCGGCAGACGAATATGAACCGGAGCCCGAATCGAATGCGCTGGCTCCAAACCGCGTCGTATCAATGGTGGGTGAAGCTGCTGCCGAAGAGATTGAAGATGCAGCCGATGACAAGGCAGATGATTTGGGCGATCGCCTCATAGAAACGCCACTCAGTGCTGCAGCAATGTGGGGTGAAATCGTGGCGCGTGAGAACCTGCCTGACGATGCAAATGGCCTGAAAAGCGCCTTTGCAGCATTCTTGTCCGAGTTTGACCAGATTGCGTTGGAACATGACGCTAAGCGGAATCAAGACATACCGCGCGCCGTTTCTGAGGCTCGCAAGAACGGCGGAGCGGAGTGGCATGCGATTTAGATTAAACCCGAAGGTGGGCATCTGAATGTCGATTGACTCTGCTCTGGCTTCGGCCATCGAAACCATACCCGACTGCATCGCAGCCGGGTATGTCGACATGGAGACCGGCATGTTATTGGGCGTCGACGCGGCGGACCAAGACAGCGCTGATGCGCTCGAAAATCTCGCACTTGCAGTAGCTAATCTGTTTCAGGGACGCGGTATGAAGGGATTCGAAGAACTTCTGCGTGCGGCAAAAATCGATGATACTGAACACCCCGGATTTGGGGAAATCGCGGTGTTCTCAAACGACCGGCTGCACATCTTTCTCAGGACAACAGAATATCCTGATCACGTGGTATGCTATATCTGCCGCGACAGCGCGAATGTCGGGCTGGCGCTTACGAAATCACATCTCAGCCTCGGGCCGGTGGCGGCCGCGGTGTAGACGGGACCAGAGGGGGTCACGCATGATGGATAGTGAAATACTGGATATGCTCGAAGGGATCGGGCGGACTTCGGTCGCGCGCTTATCGCCAGCAATCTACCTATCGGGTAGCAGCGCACTGTTACGCCGGAATGAGGTGCTGGGGGCCATCCGGGGCACGATCTTGCCTCGGCGTTTGGAATTTACGGCGGCTGACGGGGCAACTTTGGCTATCGAAGTCAACAGCTCTCGGGTCACCGACGTATTCCGCTGTGCTTCGGGTCCTGTCCCGGATTTTGAAACCGAAGCACGCGAAAAACTGATCGAACGACTGGCGCAAGTGGTGTCGGAAATTGCAACGGCACCCGGCCCGCTTGAGTTGGTTTCTCTGCGCCCGGATACGGCGCTTGAGGCTGATGACGTAGGGGTTACCTTTTCGGAGGTCGAAGCGGCCTGCGCGCGGATTGAACTAATCGAAGAGCCACGCATGGCCATCGTTTCCGACCAGACCTTAGAACCAGAAGCCCAGCCAGAAACTGCGTCACAAGGCGCCACCAGTATTGCCGGAAAATTCTTTGAGGGCGCGGATCGGTTCGCATTAGGTCGAATACTGATTGGGTCGACTGAAGACGAGATGCAATTTGACGGGTTGTGTGCGCAGGGCCAAGACGCACATCCGGACACGGATATATTGGCCCGATTCACCCGGGATCTGGCGGGATGGCAGGCCGATGGTTCCGATGCTTTAACTGATCCACAGCTGATCGTCATTCGCCCGACAGGTGGACAAGGCGCGGGTCTCGCCATCTTGTGCGACGGTCAGGAAACCGCCGCCGCCGTTCATGACGCCCGCAAGCTGGGCGCTGTCGTCAACCTATGGAAAACATTGAATAGCGCCGTTGAATAACCGCGTTCCTGCCAAATAGTGTCCACTTTGCAAAGTTAAACAAAATACGAGTTACCAGGGTAAATCTTATGAGCGAGTTAAACCGCCGCGAGCTTATTCGCATCGCAGAAGACATGAACGGGACGAGCAATGACGAAACGCGTCACTTCATCTCGCGCATCGTTGACGACTTGTCGAACCTCAAGCCTTCGATAGCATTCGTAGGTCAAATCAAGGCCGGAAAATCGCGCTTGATCAACGGTTTCACCGGGCATGCAGAATATCTACCCTCGGACGTGAACCCATGGACGACAGTGATCACCGACATGCATTTCGGTCATCCGTCCGGTCGGACGTCGGGCGCCGAGTTTCATTTCTTCGACAATCGCCAATGGCAGGCCCTGATCGCCGAAGGTGAAGAGTTGCGCAACATGTTCCCTGATGAAGAGGACAGCTACAAGCGCGAGATGATCGAAGAGCAGGTCGAGGCAATGAAAACCCGCGCCAAGCTACGCTTGGGGGAAAGCTACAAACACCTTCTTGGCGAGCATCACGATCTGGATGAACTGACCTCGGATGACCTAGCGCGCTATGTCTGTGCCGGGGATGACCCGACAGATGAAGACCAGTATGACCCCGGTTCAGATCGGGGCCTTTACAGCGACATCACCCGTAAGGCCGAGGTCTATTTTGACATTGGCCATTTTCCGTATCCGGTGACAGTCACAGACACACCCGGTGTCAATGACCCGCTGCTGATCCGTGAAGAGATCTCGCGCCAGTATCTCAAGGAATCCGACTTTTTCGTCGTCGTGCTGTCTGCGCATCAGGCGTTGTCGCGGGCTGATCTGAAGCTATTCCGCCTGATGCAAGCGCTAGAGCTTGGTCAGATCGTGGTCTTCATCAACCGCGTGGACGAGTTGGGCGGTGGCGCCGAAGATGCCGGCAAGGTGCGCACAGACGTATTGGACGGGCTCGAACAGGCGCTTGGCAACTCGGAGATTGACGTTCTGATGGGCAGCGCCCAATGGGCCCATTATGCGCTGACCGGGGATGAAACCGGAATCGACCATGATCAGATATTGGCGTGGCTGAGGGCGCATCCCGAACAGATGAAGCAATATCTTGACGGCGTCGAAGAGATCAAACAAGGCCCCGGCCCCATCAGCCGCGAAGGTGTATTGCGATTTGCCGCGATGATCGCGTCGGGCCTGCCCGATCTGCGCCGTCATGTGACCAAAGCCCTGACCGAAGGACCGCGCCAAGAACAGCTTAATATTGCGTGGCAGCACCTCAACAGTTTTGCCCAAGGTGAGCTTGAGCGCAGCACTGCGCGGCTTCGTGCGATTGAAGAAAAGGATGGTCCCGACACAGCGGATGTCGAAGAAAACAACAAAACGCTTTCTGAGTTGCGTGCGCTAGTTGAAGATAAATCCAAGGCCATCACCAATGATATGGACGATGTATTGGCCAATTTGCGGGGTGTTATGGATGACACCGTCGCCGAGGCTGTCTCGATCGTTGTGCGCGGCCCTGATGGGCAATCGCCTTTGCTGGCCAAAGACGGAGATACCGAGCTGAACTTTACGCCTCTGCGTGAGCGGATGCGCGAGCTTGTTCAGGGCGCGACACAGGTGGTACGGCAGCGCATGCTTAGTGAGCTTTACGCTATCGATATGCAGACCAATGCTGCTTTGCGCGCCCTGCCCGGATGGCAGGAACCCGTGGACAATCGCATGAATACCAGTGCGGTGCGTTGGTTCCGTCCGAACACAAGCGCGCTGACGCGTGGCATTACGGTTGAGTTGCGTGTGACATGGCTGTCGCGACTGATATCGCGTCGCAGTGTGTTGAACCGCGCCGAACGGATGATCGTTCAAGAGTTTGAGATGATCGGAGACGATCTTGTAGATACCGCCAGAAGCGACCTGATCGAACGGATGAAAACCGTTCTTGACCATTATATGGCGCTGCTGGCCGGGCATCTGGAACATCGCGCAGGCCCCGATGGGTCGAACGCGCGCGCCGAAGCGCAACGTGCGGTTGACCAAGCGCGGCGCATCAGCGATGAACTAGGGGCGGTGCACGGAACTGCACCCGTGGACACTCGACAGGCAGAGGCCGCAGAATGATTGAATTCCCCGGAACCGAGAAGGAAGTGCGCCAGCTAGAGCGTTTCCTGACCGCCACCGAAAATGCACCCTCATCGGCAGAGCTGGATGATATGCGCGCCCGCGCGCTGGCCCATGCCGAGCGGCTTTCGAACGCGGTTTCCATTGGTTTTGCCGGGGAGTTTGGAGCCGGAAAGTCCAGCCTTGCCAACATGCTGGCGGGGGCAGACATTCTGCCCACCGGGCCGCAGCATCTAAAATTGCCCCTGGTGATCGTGGCCTATGCCGATACGCCTGAGACAACCGTTGGTTGGTGGGACAAGGAACCCAAAGTCTATTCCGGTATAGCGCTGGAAAAGGCAGCGGCGGATGAACCCGATTTCATCTCGGTCGGGTTGAATACCCCTGCCCTGCAGGAGATTTCGCTGTTTGATTTGCCCGGTGCCGGTGCACTGGATGATACCTACAAACAGACTCTAAATTTGCTCGACTATGTGGATTGTGCGATCTGGTGCACCAATGGCACCAACGCCTGGCGTGAAACCGAACGCCATTTGTGGTCGCAGGTCCCTCAAAAGCTGCGCAATAACAGCTTGTTGGCTGTAACACATGCCGATTTGCCTCCGGTGCGGGATGCTCTGGATCGGGTAGTCGCACGCCTGAACAAGGAGAAGGGCGATTTGTTTCGCGCGGTTGTGACCATCGGCACCCCGGTAGCGGTACGGGCCATGGAACAAGAGCCTGAACCCGACTTTGCTTTGTGGGAAACCTGTGGCGGGCAGAACTTGGCAGAACAGGTTTTGCACATAGCCTCTGATCACCGTCGCCATGATCTTGAGGCCGCCCAAAAAGATCTGGCTGAAGAGTTTATGCCTTATCTGGAGAACCTTACTGGTGCGGCTTCGACAGATCGCGCTGAGGCCGACGGCAATACTGTGCAGGCAAGCCTAGAGGCCGCCCTGCCCCCCCTGGACAATCCGATCCTTGAAGACTGGCTTGCGGCCATCGCCAGCATTTACAACGATCTGCGCGAAAGCTCAGATATTGAACCGGCGGCCTTCCTGCAAAGCTGTCAGGAAATCGTCGAGGATTTTGCCGAAAGGTTAGAATCTGGTACCGAAATCGATCCCAAAGCAGACTGGATTCCGGCCGAGTTTGAAAAGGCCACTGACCTGTTGCTGTTGCTGCAGTTTGAAACCGGGGACGCACCGCTGAAGGATGCAATAAGCATTCTCGCACAGCTCAGCGACAATCTGGCTTGGGCGGGCAGCTCTGTTGCGTCGGCGCCCCCAAAAACCGGCACATAAGTTTTTCCCGCTTGAATTGAGCCGCATCGCAGCGATTCGAAGCGTTCGGAATCGCCGCGATATTGTTTCGAATTCGTGGACCAAGCGTCTATTTCGGCGGTATAGAATCCATTTCTTCCATCAGGTAAACACAACATATTGTGGGATGATGGTCTGGACTCACTATATAGGCGATTTCGATTTTTGTGATCCATAGTGAAGCCATCAGGCGGCCCCAATAAAGTCAAATTTGAAACGTCTAACCGTCTTAAGTGTCCTGCGGTTGTGTTTGGTTGTGAGTTCGCGGGCTGAAGCCCTGGTTATCTATGCCGCAATAAACGAGTAGAATGGGCGGGAAGAAATGAGCCACAACCAGGCGGTCGGCGCAACGCACGACGAACCTCAGATCGAAGGATTGCAGCCAGGCGCAAAGCTGCTGCGCGGACAGTATGAAATCCTCCGGTTCCTAAGCAACGGCGGGTTTGGGATCACCTATCTCGCGCGCGATAGTCTGGATCGCGATGTGGTCATCAAAGAATGCTATCCGGGGGCGCTCTGCCAGCGGAATGGTGATCTGGTCGAACCTGCCAACCCCGACCACAAAGAAGACCTGCGCGCCATTATCGACCTGTTCATTCAGGAAGCACGCAACCATGCGCGGCTGGTTCATCCCAATATCGTCGACGTGCATCAGGTGTTTGAGGACAACGACACCGCTTATATCGCGATGGACCTGATCCGCGGATGCGATCTTCTGGATTATGTCGAAAAACCCGAAAACAAGAGCGGACCGGACTTTATCGTTCAGGTCACCGAAAAAATGCTGTCTGCGGTGTCGTTCATTCACCAAAGCGGCATGCTACATCGCGATATTTCACCCGACAATATCCTGATCGATGAGAATGGCGAACCCATCCTGATCGACTTTGGCGCAGCACGCGAGCAGGCGGCACACAAGTCAGCGGCGCTATTGACGCTGCGCGTGATTAAGGACGGGTATTCGCCGCACGAATTTTATGTGCGTGGCGCGGATCAGGGCCCCAGCAGTGACCTCTATGTACTGGCTGCAACGCTGTATCATGCGATCAGCGGCGAGCGACCGATTGATGGCCAGACACGTTTGAATGCGTTCAACAACGGCCAAGACGATCCTTATGAACCGCTGACAGGGCGATTCAAAGGGTATCCAGACGGGTTCCTTGAGGCGATCGACAAAGCAATGGAAGTGCACGCCACTGACCGTGTGCAAACCGCATTGGACTGGCTGCGTATGTTCCGTGGTCCCGGTGTGATGTTCGATAGTTTCGCGTATCGCCCGGTTTCGGTCATTGTTGGCATGGATCGCAAAGACGAAGAGGCCGAAAAAGAACGGATCAAAGCCGAAAGCGAGAATGCGGAGGCCGTCGTGACCGCGCTGCTGGCCGGGAACTCTGATCTGGCCCTCGGGAACGAGGAAAAAACGGAAGACACTCTTGCTAAATTTGCACCTCAGGACGAGGCCGTTGCTGCAGTCGACACCGTTGTAAAAAGCGGCTCGGGCGGCAGTGGCAAGATGATCGCGGGTATCGCGATTGTATTGGCGGCTCTGGCCGGAGGTGGATACTTCGTAATGACGGGCGATCAGCAATCGCCCGAGGCAACTCCGGTGACTGCAGAGGTTCCGACTACTCCGGTGCCCGCAGAAGCAGCTCCGGAACCCGTCGAGCAGACCGCCGAAGCCACAACAGAGCCGCAACAGGCCGAAGTCGCTTTGGCATCAGAACCAGAAGCGGCGCAGGAACAACCTGTCGAGCAGGCTAATGAGGTGCCGGAAGCCGCCATTGTGTCAGAGCAGCAACCCGAAGAAATCGCTTTGGTGGAACCTGAAGAAGTGGAACCTGAAGTGACGGAACCTACGGTTGAAGACATCACACCCATCGCACCTGCGACGCCGGTAAATCTAGCCGAAAACCAGGTCGCATTTGGGCACTGGGATATTGAGATTCCATTCACGATGTCCAAGCGTCGCAGCTCGACCGGGAGTGTCATTGCCATCAATGGATTGAACGCCGGTCAAGATAGGTCGGTGATCGGGGATTGGGTCGAACGGGGCGCTACGATTTTTACTCTGAATGGTGAACCTATTCGTCCGGACACAACGCTTGCATCGTATGTTCTAGATAATTTCTCGGTCGACCCAGACGGGTATATCCGTGTAGCAGCGCGCTATCGCAGTCTGGGCGAAACGCGCGCGCAGAATGGATTGCTGGCCCTGCCCGCCTTCCGCAGTTTTGGCCTTCTGAACGGTTATTCGTTTGATGTGGCTCATGCGGGCGAGGCAGGTTGGCAAACCGTCGTCGCATCTGTTCCGGAAGAAGTTGCTGGCAGTTTGCAGCGGGGGGATGTGCTGCTGCGCGAAACACAGACTGGTGTCTCGATCAATGAGCCCGAGAGTCTGGACGGCATCCTTGCTCAACTTGTTTCCGACAACCAACCCGAGGCGCGCCTAAGCATTCTGCGCAACGGAGCTGAAAGTACTGCGGTCATGCAACTAACGCAGGAGTGATCGCCCAGTTGATGTGACTATCGCCAGGTCAGTGTGCTGGGGGTGCCGCCCATCGCGTCACCCCGTCGGGGACCAACCCGTCGCGACGTAAATGTTTCTCTGTTTCCTCTTCATCAGTGCCCTGCGCCTACGGCGAAGCGGTTTGTAGCAGTCCCGCGGGTAAAACCCCGCATCAGAAATCAAAGAAGGTGACGACACCATGTTCAAATACAAAAGCCCTCTGAGCCGGCTTCTAGAAGGTGCCGGAAAACCGAAAGAAGAAGATGCGGTGGAAACCGAAACCGAAACCGTTGCGGAAGCGGTCGAAACAGAAAGCGCTGCTCCGATTGCGGATTTCAACGCCCTGCGCGCGGCCCTTGCGGGTGGAAACGTTAGCTCGGACAGCTACGAGGAAGCAGACGAACTGATCCCCGAAGAACCGATGCCCGAGTTTTCGGAAGACCAGATCGAAGATCAGGCGACCGAAGAAGAAGTGGCCGAGATTCAAGAGGTCGAAGAAGATGAACAGATTGTCACGCTTCATCTGACTGCGGAAGACGAGGTTCAGGACGATGAACCCGAAGTCACCGTAGAAGAACCAGAGGCCATCGAACCTGAAGTCGTATCTGAAGTTGCGGGCGAGGTGGAAATCGTCGGAGAACCCACACCGGAACCGGAGCCTGTTGATGTAACCCCGGAACCCGCCATGGTCGCACCTGCACCTGCACCGGCTGAAGATCGGCGTTCTCGTGTGAAGACGACGTTTTTGGGTTTCGAGCGTGCAGACACGCATGTTCAGGAGCTGATGGAAACAGCTGAGCCCGTTGAAAAGACAGAAGCGGCCGAACAGACATTCCCGGTTGGCTGGCTGGTCGTGACCGCCGGACCGGGTCGGGGTGCCGCGATTACCTTGACCGAGGGATTGATGCAGATCGGTCGGAATGACGATCAGGCTATTCAGCTGGATTTCGGCGACACCGGGATCTCTCGCAGCAATCACGCCGTCATCGCATATGACCCAGAGGACCGGAAATGCTATCTGGGCCATGGCGGCAAGGCCAACTTGGTGCGCCTGAATGGCAAGCCTGTGCTCAGCACCATAGCCTTGTCCAGCGGCGATCTGATCCGGATCAGCGAAACCTCGATCCGCTTCACCGCTTTCTGTGATGACGGCTTTGACTGGCGGGATGCCGATTAATGCTGGCTACCCCTGCATATGATATTGCCCTGATCCTGGACCAGGGTCAGCGCGACTCGCAGGAAGACGCGATTGCTGCGCGGGTCTCTGACGCGGCAGACGCGGGTTATGTCGTGATTGCCGACGGTATGGGCGGCCATGAAGCGGGTGAAGTCGCTTCGCAGTTGGTCATTTCAGCCTGGCGCGATGCGATGGATGCCCAGTTGGATGGGCCCGACCTTGCTGAGAGCGCACTGCTCGACGCTCTGCCGTTGGCCGCAATGCAGGCCAACGCCGCTATGGCGAGCCATAGTGAGGAAAACGAGGTCAATCTGGGCTCCACCCTTCTGGGCATGTTGATGCTGGATCAACGCGTATTCTGGATCTCGATCGGTGACAGTCCACTTTACCTGTTCCGCAATGATGCCCTGTCACAGGTCAACGAAGATCACTCGATGGCCCCGGTGATCGACGAACAGCTCGCACAAGGATTACTGAGCGCGGAAGAGGCGCGGGGCCATCCGGATCGTAACCAACTGACTTCGGTGATCATGGGGGCTGCGATTCCAAAAGTGGATTGTCCGGAACAACCATTGGCGCTGATTGCGGCAGATGTACTGATCCTTGGCAGTGATGGCCTGCAATATCTCGGCAATTCCGAGATCGAAACGCTGGTGCGCACGCATATTCATTCCCCGGCTCGCGATATTGCTGATGCGCTGCTTCAAGCACTGCATGCAAAGGCAGACCCGGATCAGGACAACATTTCAATCGCCGTGGTCAAACCGGCACAGACTTAGACAGGCAGTGAAACAGGACAAAATGCGAAACCATCTTATCATATCCACCCTCGCTCTTGCTGCTGCAACAGGTGCAGCATCGGCGCAAGAGGCGTGTTCGACTTATGAAATCCAGCCCGGTGACAGCTTGCGGGAACTGGCAATTGCCGTCTACGCGACGGAAGATTACCGGGTCATCTATGATGCGAACCGGGAAACGATCGGGTCGAACCCCAATATCATTCGCGTCGGTGATGTCCTGACTTTCCCTTGTCTTGAAGATATCGGGCGCGCGGCGCAACTGCCGGATACCGAAGCTGGCCGCATGGCTGCGGAAATGGCCTCGGAACTGGTCAAAGCTGCCGAGGAACGGGCTGAAAAAGCCATTGCCGAGGCCGAAGCCCGCGTGGCCGCTGCAGAGGCCGAAGCTAAAAAGACCAGCGAAGAAGCCGTAATCGCGGCCAAGGCTGCGGCCAAGAAAGAGATCGAAGCAGCGCGTGCGGAAGGTGCCGCATTGATCCGCAACGCGGATGGTGGCGAAAGCCCTGAAATTCGTGACCGTCAGATTTTGTTGATCACGGGTGGTAACTACGCCCCGTTTACGGATGAAGCGCTGCCAAATCGTGGGCTTTATACCAACCTGGTTGAAACCGCGATGCTGAGGGCCGCGCCCGAGCAGTCCTACAAGATTCAGTTCGTTAATGACTGGTCGTCGCATCTGGACCTATTGATGCCGACTCTCGCCTTTGACGCCACATTCCCTTGGTCGCGGCCGAACTGTGAACAAGCCGCTACGTTGTCGGAAAATGATCGTTCACGGTGCGAAACCTATAATTTCTCAAACCCATTCTACGAGGTCGTTGATACGTTCTTCGCAAAAAGCGGTTCGGGTTACGAAGAGACTCTGACTTATGCAGATTTCGCGGGCACAACGATTTGTAGGCCGGAAGGTTGGTCATTGTCGCATATGGATGCAGTTGGTCTTTACGAGCCTGCAATCACTTTGATGCGCCCCGTTTCACCCGATGATTGTTTTCGCGCAGTTATGGATGGCACAGCCGATATCGTCGCGATCGAAGCGCATCTGGCGGTCGAAGCAATCGGGCGTCTGGGCTACGAACATCAGATCATCGAAAACCCCAACCTAGCGGCAATCAAGTCGCTTAACGTCATGACCCACAAAGATAATCCGGATGGGGAAGCGATCCTTGAGACGCTCAACCAGGGTCTGGCGATCATGCAGCAATCAGGCGAGTGGCGCGACATCGTATCTACCGCACTGCGCTATCAAATGGAAAATGGCTAAGGCCTTGATTGGCCCAACGAAACAAAGTCTGGAGGAAGTGGACATGTTTAACAAGAAATTGAAGAAAGCAGTACTGTCGGCATCAGCCTTCACCGCCCTGAGCGCAGGTGCAGCCGCCGCTCAAGAGGCCTGCTCCAACTATACGGTTCAGGATGGTGACACATTGGCGACCATCGCCATTGCCGCCTACGGCACCTCAAACTATCAGCCGATCTTTAACGCTAACCGCAATGCAATCACCAATCCCGGTTCGCTAACCCCCGGTCTGGTACTGGCGCTGCCCTGTGAGGATGGCAGCCTGCCCAACGGTCAGAGCGCGCAAGAACTGATCGCGGCAGAAGAACAACGTGCTGCAAGCGTCAAGCGCTCGAATGTCTACGCGCCTCCGATCAAGATGGTCGCTGGCAACGGTTGGGAACCGTTCACTACTGAAGATCTGAGCGGCGGTGGCATCATGACCCGTCTGGCGACGACAAGCCTTCAGCGTGCTGGTAACAGCCGCGATTTCTCGGTCAGCTTTGTAGATGACTGGAGTTCGCATCTGGACACACTGTTGCCATTGGGTGCGTTTGATATTTCGATCGCGTGGACTGTACCGGATTGTACCAACCGCTCATATGAGTGGTCTGCAGAGACCGAAGCCCGGTGTACCCAATTTGTCGCTTCTGTTCCGGTATATGACATTGTCGGAGGTTTCTTCACTTTGCCTGAAAGCGAATACGCAAAGGCGACAGATTTCTCCGACCTTGAGGGCTCGACCGTTTGCCGCATGGCAGGCTGGAGCATGGTGGTGCTGGAAGAACAAGGGCTGAACCGCGAGAACACAACCGTGGTCCAACCCAATTCGGCTCGCGAATGTCTCGATGCCGTATTGACCGGTACGGCAGACGTGGCTGCATTCGAAGTCGATCTGTTTGCCTCGACAATGAAAGACATGGGTTTGACCTCGGCGGACATTGTTGAGAACCCGTATGTCTCGACACTGTCTTCGATGAGCTTCCTTGCACACCGCACCAATCCATTCGCGCGCGAGTACATCGCGATGATGAACAAGGGTTTGATCGAGATGCGCGAGTCCGGCGAATGGTACGCGATTATTTCCGACACGCTGCGCGAACAAAATGAAAAGCTGAACGCAGCATCAAACTAATCCCTCGGTCGTTATGACCTTTCTTAGGGGCCGGTCTTCGGACTGGCCCTTTTTTTGTCGGTGGGTCAGAATCTTCAATGATAACGGCAAAGCCAACTGACTAGGCCTCAGACGTGGCGCAGTCAGCATTTGGTCTTATTTGTACATACATAATGATTATTTTTATCCTTAATCGCTCATAAAAGGCGGCCGTCTACGGGAATCCCCGAATATTCAGCGTGAACGATAAGCGTAGGATGAACTCAACTGCACCGGTGAGGCGTAAGCCCCGCCACTCACTCAGAAAGAGGCTGGCTATGGGGGCTGGCCTTTTTCTTTTTCAGGGCATGAAAAAACCGGCCCTCTTCGGACCGGTTTCTTTTTAGGCGTTTATGCAACCCTTGGCTTATCCGATGATCGCATTCAGGGTCGCACTTGGACGCATCACCGCAGCCGCTTTGGCCGGATCAGTGTGGTAGTATCCACCCAGATCGGCGGGTGCGCCCTGCGCTGCCGCCAACTCGGACAAAATCTGTTCTTCTTTGTCCGCCAACTCTTTCGCGAGCGGTGCAAACTCGGCGGCAAGCCCAGCATCATCGGATTGCCCCGCCAAAGCTTCGGCCCAGTAACGAGCGAACCAGTAGTGGCCATCGCGGTTATCCGGCTGGCCGACTTTGCGGCTGGGTGACTTGTTGTTATCCAAAATTCCCTGCGTGGCAGCCTCGGCAGCGGCGCCCAATACGCCCGCTTTGGCGTTGCCCTTGCTGTCAGCGAGGAAGTTCAGGGATTCTCCGAGCGCACAGAATTCACCCATGGAGTCCCAGCGCAAGTGGTTTTCTTCAACCAGTTGCTGAACATGTTTCGGCGCCGAACCGCCTGCACCGGTTTCGAACAGACCGCCGCCATTCATCAGTTTAACGATTGATAGCATCTTGGCCGACGTCCCCAGTTCGAGGATCGGGAACAAGTCGGTCAGATAATCCCGCAATACGTTACCGGTGATGGCGATGCTGTCCTTGCCCGCCGTGATAGTTTCCAGCGACTGGCGGGTTGCTTCACGCGGGGCCATAGTCAAGAACTTGTCGGCCACGCCTGCTGCTTCAAGCGCTGGTTTGACATACTTGATCAGCTCGGCGTCATGTGCGCGGTTGGCATCCAGCCAAAAGATCGCCTCGGACCCGGTCAGGCGCTGACGGTCCATCGCCAGCTGGATCCAGTTCTCGATCGGGGCCTTCTTGACGGTGCAGGCGCGCCAGATGTCGCCCTTTTTGACGTCATGGGAATGCAGCGTTTCGCCATTGGCCAGAACGATACGGATTGTACCATCTGCGGGCGCTTCAAACGTCGTCGGGTGCGAGCCGTACTCCTCGGCCTTCTGCGCCATCAATCCAACGTTGGCGACGGCTCCTGCGGTGGCTGGGTTCAGTGCACCATTGGCTTTGAAGAAATTGATGGCCTCATCATACACCGGTGCATAGCAACGGTCAGGGATCACACAGTTGGTATCGCCCTTGGCGCCGGTTTCGTCCCAACCCTTGCCACCAGCACGGATCACTGCGGGCATCGAGGCGTCAATGATAACATCAGACGGGACATGCAGGTTGGTGATGCCACGGTCCGAGTCCACCATATACATCGACGGACGATCCCCTTTAATCGCATTGATTGCGGCGACGATGTCTGCGTTGCCCTGAACCCGCTCAAGCAGGTCCCCCAGACCCGAGTTCGGGTTTACACCCAGCGCGTCCAGCTCTGCACCGAATTTCTCGAACACGGGGGCAAGCCACGCCTTGACTGCATAGCCGAAGATAATCGGGTCACTGACCTTCATCATCGTCGCCTTCATGTGCAGCGAGAACATGGTGCCGTCTTTCTTGGTGTCCTCAATGGCTTCGGTCAGGAACGACGACAGCGCCTTGACCGACATGAATGTTGCGTCGGCCACGGTGCCTTCGGCCAGTGGCCAAGCGTCTTTCAGAACCGTAACGCTGCCATCTTTGCCCACAAACTCAATCTTGGCATCGCCGGCTTGCGCCGCAGTGATCGTTGCCGATTTCTCATTGGCGTAAAAATCATTGCCCGGCATCGAAGACACTTTGGTCTTGCTGTCCGCGCTCCACTCTCCCATCGAATGAGGGTTCTTCTGGGCATAGTTCTTCACAGCGCGCGCTGCGCGGCGATCGCTGTTGCCTTCGCGCAGGACCGGGTTCACGGCCGAACCCTTGATGGCGTCATAACGCGCACGGATCGCCTTTTCGTCGTCCGTCGAAGGCTCTTCGGGGTAGTTCGGAATGTCATAACCCTGTGATTGCAGCTCTTCGATGGCTGCCACCAGCTGGGGCACCGACGCCGAGATGTTGGGCAGTTTAATGACATTTGCGTCCGGTGTTTTAACCAGCTCACCTAAAGCAGCCAGATCATCAGTAATACGCTGTTCGTCTGTCAGCTTTTCGGGGAAGGTCGCGATAATACGCCCGGCCAGCGAAATGTCTTTGGTTCCGACGCTGACACCGGCTGCTGACGCAAACTTGCGGATAATGGGCAGGAACGAGGCGCTCGCCAGCTCGGGCGCTTCGTCTACAATGGTATACAATACGTCGAAGTTCGATTTTTCTGCCATATTCCCTTACCTTTTTTAAGCCTTTCAGGGGCGTGCGATCCAAGAGCATGTGCCGCCGTGACATAGGCACCAAGCCCAAAGGGGACATGACGGCCCCACGGGTGACTCTGATTTGACAGGGCCTCCCTTAAATGAGGATTGGCTTGGGATCAATCGTATTGAGCGGCGCAAATTGACACGGGTCGAATTAGTTTGGGCTATTGAGTGATATCACACACCCGGAAACACCAACTCAAATCGCGCACCGGTCTTGGAAGGCACCAGCAAAATCCGCCCACCATGTGCCCCCAACAGGTTTGTAACGATGGTCAGGCCCATCCCGGTCCCTCCCTTCTCGCGCGCGGTTGTGAAGAATGGGTTGAAGATGCGGTCCCGATTACCGTCGGATATGCCGGAACCATCGTCTTGGACAACCAATCGACCGAGTTCTGCGTGCAAGACCACCTGCCTTGCCCCGTGACGGCGTGCATTGTCCAGAAGATGTTGCAGGGCAATTTTCAGGCCAGAGGCTGCAAGGTTCAATGCCTGATCGCCGCCTTCTATGCTGATGTCCAGTTCGGGAAACGAAGCGCTTAACTGATCGGCAAGATCGTTCAGGCTTGCCTCCCCATGGTGTTCCGGCACTCGTGCCTGTGCAACCGTGTTAAGAGCGCTGAGCTGCGTTTGCATCTGATCGCTTGCGCCCAATATCTGTTGCAGCAATGCGTGATCCTGCTCCGAGAGCGTTTCGGCCTCGGCCAACAACTCTCCTGCCGCACGGATCGCGGTGACAGGGGTTTTCAGCTCATGCGTGACATGATCTGCAAAGACGCGGATCGAAGCTTCGCGCCGTTGCAGTGTATCCGCCATGCTCAGAACCGAACCGGCGAGGCGCGACAGTTCTTGTGTGCCGTAGTGATCGGGCGGCTCGGCGCGTTGCCCTTGTTCAATGGCCCCTGAATAGGTCGCCAGCGACGTTATGGGGCGGAGCAGAAGCCGAACCATAAGGTATCCGAATACTCCGGTCGCACATCCGATCACGATCGCCAGCAAGCCCGCAGCGTTTCGAAACCCGATCTCAGGTCCAAGATACCGCAGCGCGATCAGACCCAGCAGAGACAGGGCGAGCGTACCCGCGAGACCTCCGCCAAGAACAAAACCCAGCGAAGGGCGCCATTTGCGTCTCAGCCCGGCCATGCACCCATCCGCAATCCGATCCCATGCACGGTTTCGATGGCACCGGCCCAGCCTTGATCCCCCAACTTGCGTCGTAAGTTCCGCAAATGACTATCCAGTGTCCTATCCGAGACCGGACTGCCTGCGCCATAAATCGCATCAACCAATTGTGGTCGCGAGACGATGGCGGCGGGCGTTTGCATCAGGCGACGCAAAATCGACAGCTCGGTTGCGGTTAAGGCAAGCGCATTGCCGTCGACCCGAACCAAATGCGCCGACACATCCATTTCAACCGGGCCATGCCGCAGGAGAAGCTCTGCAGCACCCGGTTTGCTGCGTTTCAGGATGGCTTTGATCCGTGCAACCAACTCACGGGGGCTGAAAGGTTTGGTCACGTAATCATCCGCTCCCAACTCGAGGCCCAAAATGCGATCAATCTCGTCATCACGCGCGGTCAGGAACAAGATTGGTACGTCCGAGCGTGCCCGCAAGCGGCGACAAACCTCAAGCCCATCGATCTCAGGCAGGCCGACATCCAGCACGACAAGATCAGGCGCTTCCCGCATCGCGTGGGTTAGAGCCATTTGGCCATCGCGGGCGGTAACCGTTTGGTAGCCCGCGCGCTCAAGCGTGATCGAGACCAGCTCTCGCAGGCGTGGATCATCATCCACGACGAGGATTTTCATCTACCTTCTCCGGCATGGGTTCGACGGCCAGATTACGGATCACCCGATCTGCGCGAAAGCCCCAATTCCTCCAATTGTCGACGACCGGAGGGGTTACGCAATTGCGTACCCGTTTGTCCTTCAGCAACTCTGCCGCCGCCATCTCATTGAGCTGACATGCGTAGTAGGCATCAAACCGTATCGGATTTTCCAGATTCCAACGGGCGATTAAGGCTGAAAAATTCACGAAGCAGCATGCATAGAGCACGCCAATCCCCAGGATCGCAGATCGCAGCAATAACCAACGGTTCGATTTACCCAGCAAAATTTGCCAACCGGTCAGACACAAGCCCACAGCAACCAGCGCCATCCATATTGCCGCATGAACACGCAAATAGGTCAGCCCGTAGAAATCAACGTAAAGCGACAGGCGCATCAGCGATGAGATCACCAGCAGTACATTCTGCGCCAGCCACAGCATCATCCATCTTGTCAGCCCCTGCCGCTCGTTCAGATAGGGTCGCGCGGCCAAGGCAAATGCGCCCGCCAGCAAAGCTGTGACCAAGAGTGGGTATGCCCCGCGATGAGCATATTCAGCATAGGTCATCCCCTCGGGCAACTTGGCATTGCCCCAGAGAAAGACCATGTCCATCCCAGTTTGCACCGCCAGCAGCAAGTTGAACACCATTAGCGCATTAGCAACGGATTGGGCATTCAGGCCAAAGGCAGGCAATGGGCGCTTGCGTCCGGGGCCAAATCGGGGGGTAAGCAAGTCAGGCCGCAAGGTGACCGCAAGAAAGGGCCAGATCGTGATTGCCGCCCCGATCCAGAATAGCAGTCGGTCGAACCGCATATCAAATCGCCAAATCCGATCGATCCAATCAGACAAGACCGGATTGGCCGCAACCATCAGCGAAGCAAGGATCAGTGCGCCTCCGATCGGGAAACTCCAGTTGCGCAGTGCACGAAGGGCAACCCCGTCAACGCGGGAAACCGAATGACCTTTCTGAACCGCCTCTATCCCGTGTCTGAGCGCCAATATTGGAAACAGAGACAGAAACCGGCGAACCGAAGCGACCTCATGATTGCCCAGCACGGCCCAACACAGCGCAATGGTCGATCCACCCAGCAAGAAAGCTACGGACAGGGCTTGAACATATTCCACCACCGGAAGAATGCTAAGCAGCAAAAGAAGGGCTGGCCCGACAAGTCCACCACGGCGGCGCAGCAAGGCAAACACGACAGCGGAAACCGCCAACACAAAGAAGGCGATTGAAAGGCCAGGAGAATGGTCGAAAAACAGAAAATCGGCGAGCGCAACCAGAAACACCAAACCCAAAAAAGCGTGGCGATTGCCGGGTTCCGCTAAGCCATCGGCTCGGTTTGTGCCTCGATCAGGGGTGTCCAACCACCAACTATCTTGTAAAACTGATGCCGGTACACCGCGCACGATGAACTGTCCCATTTAACTGCTCCTTGTTTGTGTTGGTTCTGTCTGGCCTAGGCAGGTGCAGATCACCGCGTAAGGGTCGTGCATTTTTTGTGCAGAGGTGCTTTTCGCAGCGCAGCCTCTTCCCCTTGTGCGTGCCGGTGGCTAAGACGATCTTCCAACCGCAAGTCAGGAGGCCCCTTTGGACCGTATCGCCCGCACCATCGCCACCGAGATTAACGCCCGCGCGGAACAGGTTGGGGCCGCGGTCAGGTTGTTGGATGAAGGTGCGACCGTGCCCTTTGTCGCCCGTTATCGGAAGGAAGTGACCGGCGGGCTGGATGATACCCAATTGCGCACCCTTTCCGACCGACTGAATTATCTGCGTGAGCTTGAGGCCCGGCGCGAGGCGATTCTGTCCTCGATCAAGGATCAGGGGAAACTGACGGACGATCTGGTGAAATCGATCGCCCAAGCCGAAACCAAGGCGCAGTTGGAAGACATTTATCTGCCGTACAAGCCCAAACGCCGGACCAAGGCGATGATTGCCCGCGAGAATGGTCTGGAGCCGCTGGCCGATGCGATTCTGTCGGACCGGTTGGCAGAACCAGAAGGGCTGGCTGAAGGGTATCTGATTGAGGCTGTTCCCACGACCAAAGACGCGCTGAATGGTGCACGGGACATCATCACAGAGCGGCTTACCGAAAACGCTGCTTTGCTGGGAGAGCTCCGAACCTTCATGCAACGTGAGGCGTTGCTGAGCGCAAAGGTCGTCGAGGGCAAGGAACAGGAAGGTGCCAAGTTCAGCGATTACTTTGATCATTCCGAGCTTTGGTCAAAAACCCCGTCACATCGAGCGCTGGCAATGTTGCGCGCCTCAAAGGAAGGGATCGTAACGCTCGACATTGCTCCCGAACCCGAAGCGGGCGCCGCGCGGGCCGAGGCCATGGTTGCGGCTCATCTGAACACGCGCGGTGATACTCCTGGTGACAAGTGGCTACGCAAGGTCGCGGGCTGGACATGGCGGGTCAAGCTATCGCTGTCGATGATGGTCGAGCTGATGGCCGACCTGCGCAGCCGCGCACAAGACGAGGCAATTCAAGTGTTTTCGCGCAACCTAAAGGATCTGCTATTCGCTGCTCCGGCGGGGGCACGTCCGACGCTTGGGTTGGATCCCGGCATTCGCACCGGGGTTAAAGCCGCCGTGGTGGATGCAACCGGCAAGGTGGTTGCAGCGGATACGCTATATCCGTTTCAGCCCAAGAATGATCTGCGTGGTGCACAAGCGGCAATCCTGAACCTTATCGCTACACATAAAATCGAGCTTATTGCCATCGGCAACGGCACAGCCAGCCGCGAGACTGAGCGTTTGGTGGCCGATACGCTGTCGCTTCTGCCCAAGACCGTCAAAGCACCGACCAAAGTCGTCGTTTCCGAGGCTGGAGCCTCGGTCTACTCGGCATCCGAGCTTGCCGCGCGCGAATTTCCCGACCTCGACGTCTCGCTACGTGGAGCGGTCTCGATTGCCCGCCGGCTACAGGATCCCTTGGCTGAACTGGTCAAGATAGAACCCAAGAGCATCGGCGTCGGCCAATATCAGCACGATGTGGATCAGCACCGCTTGTCACAGTCACTGGAATCGGTGATCGAAGATGTGGTGAACGCTGTGGGCGTGGATCTGAATACCGCTTCAGCCCCCTTGCTTTCTCACGTCTCGGGTCTGGGACCGGGATTGGCCGAGGCGATCGTCACGCACCGAGATATTCATGGTGCCTTTGCGTCTCGCAAGGATTTGCTGAAGGTGGCCCGCCTTGGTCCGCGCGCCTTCGAGCAGTGTGCAGGTTTCCTGCGAGTTCGTGACGGGTCGGAACCTTTGGACGCCTCCTCGGTTCACCCCGAGGCTTACGATGTCGCCCGTCGGGTAGTGGCAGCATGTGGGCGCGACATTCGCCAAATCATGGGGCATGAAGGCGCGCTGAAAGACCTGCGCGCCGAGCAGTTTGTGAGTGACACCTTCGGCTTGCCTACGGTTCGCGACATTTTCACCGAATTGGAGAAGCCCGGCCGAGACCCGCGACCCAGTTTCAAAACGGCGTCGTTTACGGACGGGGTTGAGGAAATCACGGACCTGAAGCCCGGCATGGTGCTGGAGGGTACCGTCACCAACGTCGCCGCCTTCGGCGCGTTTGTCGACATTGGCGTGCATCAGGACGGGTTGGTTCATGTCAGCCAACTGGCCGATCGGTTCGTGAAGGACCCGCATGAGGTGGTCAAAACCGGGCAAGTTGTCAAAGTGACGGTGGTCGAAGTCGACGTTCCACGTAAGCGCATTGGGCTGTCCATGCGCAAGGATGGTGGTGCTTCGGCACGCGAGGGCAATGCACTCCGTGGCAAGGGCAAACCGGCACGAACACCCAAGCCAGGGGAACAGCGGCGCAGCCATGGGGGTCAGAGCACCCAAAACGGGGCCTTTGGTGACGCTCTTAGAGACGCCTTCAATAAACGTTAGGCGGCAACCCTGTCATAGGGCTAAATACGAGGCGTGTTTCTGCAAGACCTACATTCACCTAAGCCCCGGCAGACAGAAAGAAAAGCAGGGCGCTAACATTCGGGTGTTGCAACTCGGACCATGATCTGGATGATGCTGGCCCATGATGGCCGAAAAATTCGGCCAACCGTATGAAAATGCGGCCACAACAAAAATGGGGAGACGACTTATGTCATTCAAAACTCTGATGCTTGCCGCCAGTGCAACGGCGATGATCGCGGCGGGCGCTTCGGCGGAGACGCTGCGATGGGCCCGTGCAGGTGATGCGCTGACGCTGGACCCGCATGCGCAAAACGAAGGCCCGACCTCGGCCATGGCGCACCAGATCATGGAAACGCTGGTGATGCGTGATCACTCAGGTGCACTGGTTCCATCGCTGGCGACCGAATGGGCACCATCGGAAGAGAATCCGAATGTCTGGGTGTTCAAACTGCGCGAGGGCGTTACCTTCCACGACGGTGCCGAGTTCGACAGCGAGGATGTCGTGTTTTCGCTGAACCGCGCGATGACGCCGGATTCGGATTACAAAGAACTGCTGGCGTCTGTGAAAGAGGTGCGTGCGCCCGACAAGTTCACGATCGAGATCGAAACTGACGGCCCGAACCCGATCATGCCCAACAACCTGACCAACATGTTCATGATGGACAAAGGTTGGGCCGAGGCAAACAACGCTGTCAAGGTTCAGGACTATGAGGGCGGCGAAGACACGTTTGCGGCCAAGAACGCCAATGGCACCGGTCCCTACAAGCTGGTCAGCCGCGAGCCGGACGTGAAAACCGTCCTGGCCGCCTATGACGGCTATTGGGGCAAGGATGAGTTCCCGCTGCAGGTGACCGAGATCATCTATACGCCGATCCAGAACGCCGCGACCCGTGTTGCCGCGCTGCTGTCGGGTGAGGTTGATTTCATTCAGGACGTGCCCGTACAGGACCTCGAGCGTGTAGCCGGAACCGATGGTCTGGACGTACGCACCGCGCCGCAGAACCGGGTGATTTTCTTTGGCATGAACATGGGCGATGCTGATCTGCCCTCGGACAATGTGGATGGTAAGAACCCGCTGGCTGATGTCCGCGTTCGACAGGCGATGTCAAAAGCGATCAATCGCGATGCGATCAAACAGGTCGTGATGCGTGGTCAGTCTGCTCCTGCTGGCATGATCTCACCTCCATTTGTGAATGGTTGGGATGCAGATATGGATGCGTCCTCGTCAACCGATATCGAAGGGGCCAAGGCGTTGATGGCCGAAGCAGGCTATCCTGATGGATTCTCGCTGACCCTGAACTGCCCGAATGATCGCTACATCAATGATGAGGCGATCTGTCAGGCAGCGGTTGGAATGCTGGCCCAGATCGGCGTCACAGTTAACCTGGACGCCAAACCGAAAGCCCAGCACTTCCCGTTGATCAACAACCTAGAAACAGATTTCTACATGCTGGGCTGGGGTGTTCCGACTTATGACTCGGAGTACATCTTCAACTTCCTCGTCCATTCGAAGGGCGAAAAGTACGGCTCGTGGAATGGCACACGCTATTCCAACCCGGATCTGGATGCCAAAATCGTGGCCCTTGCCTCTGAAACTGATCTGCCCGCACGTGATCAGCAGATCGGTGATATCTGGCAGGTTGTTCAGGACGAACAGCTTTATATCCCGATCCACCATCAGGTGCTGAACTGGGGCATGAAATCGGGCGTGGGTACCATCGTCGAGCCGGAAGATTCACCGAAGATCAAATACTTTGAGATGAACTAAACTATCCTCTGTGATGGTATGCAGGGCGCGGAAACGCGCCCTGTTCTTGTTTGCGCCGTCGGTAACGGACCTGTGATCTCGGCGCAGGAACGGCTTTACGTGGCAGCGAAAAAGCTGGATTGTTTCAGCGCTAACAGGGAGATTTCGCCATGATCCTCAGAAACAGTGCAATCGGCCTGACCATGTTGCTTGCAAGCGCCGCACAGGCGGCCGAATTTAAGTGGGCCTCGACCACCGATCCGCAGACGATGGACCCTCACGCGGTCAACTCGGCCCCAGTTCTCGGGTTCCTGAACAACGTCTACGAAGGGCTGGTCCGCCGCGGAAAGGATATGAGCGTTGAGCCCGCGTTGGCTGTCAGTTGGGAGCCGATCGGCGACGGCGAAGGATGGCGGTTCAATCTGCGTCAGGGCGTGACCTTTCACGACGGAAGCAGCTTTGACGCGCAAGATGTGCTGTTCAGCTACCAACGCGCCTCGGGTGAGGCGGCGGACACGCGCAGTTGGTTCGCTCCTGTCAGTGACGTCATTGTAGTTGATGACTACACCGTTGATATCATGACCACAGCACCTAACCCGCTGTTTCCGTCATCGATTGCCAACTGGATGATCATGGATCAAGACTGGACTGAGGCCAACGACGCCGTGGTCCCCGACAAAGAAACCGGAAACTACGCCACCATCAACGCCAACGGCACCGGCGCGTTCAAGGTGACCGAGCGCGAGCCGGGTCTTAAGACCGTGTTGGAACCTTATGAAGGCTGGTGGGGGGATGTTGAACACAACATCACCCGTGCAGAATTTAATCCGATCCAAAATCCTGCCACGGCCGTAGCGGCGCTGCTATCGGGCGATGTGGACATGATCAACCCGGTCCCCATTCAGGACGTCGCACGGCTGCAGCAGAACGCAGAGGTCGATGTCATCCAGGGCATTGAAGCGCGTGTGATCATGCTGGGCTTCGACCACGAGGCTGACACGCTGAAATACACAGACGATGCGGGCAAACCCAACCCGTTCCGTGACGCGCGCGTGCGGCAGGCAGTTGCGCAATCGGTGAATGTTGACGCCATTCTGGCCACGATCATGCGCGGAAATGCCGAGCCCGCATCGCAGCTTGTCAGCCCAGCCATGAGCGGGTTTTCCAAAGCGAACGCCGGGCGCCCCGCGTTCGATGTGGAATCGGCAAAGGCGCTGCTGGCCGAGGCCGGATATGCAGATGGTTTCTCATTTGGCCTGAAATGCCCCAATGACCGCTACCTTAATGACGAGGCCGTCTGTCAGGCCGTCGTTGGTATGCTGGCTCAGATCGGGATCACCGCCGAGCTGGACGCGATGCCAGTGCGGAACTATTGGCCGGAACTGCGCGAAGATAATTACGACATGTACCTGCTGGGCTGGAGCCCCGGTACGTTCGACGCCGAGCATCCGGTCCGGTTCCTTGTCGCAACCCCCAACGAAGAGAAAAAGCTGGGTAGCTGGAACTTCGGCGGCTTCTCGAATGCACGTGTCGATGAGCTGTTGCCGATGATCCAGTCAGAACTGGATGAGGCCAAGCGTCAGGCGATGCTGGACGAGGTTACCCAAATCTATCAGGACGAACACGTTTATGTGCCGATGTATGTCCAGCCGTTGGTTTGGGGCACGCGCAGCAATGTCGAGGTCACGCAGCGTCCGGACAACTTCTTCCTGCTGCGTTGGGTGAATGTGAATTGATCGGCGGCAACGTCGCGTTGGGTTGACAGCACTCTCTTGACCATCTGGTCAAGGTCGGCCTAGAGAGACCGATCTACGAGGGAAACATATGTTCGCATATATCGTCAGACGGATGTTCCAGTCCGTCATAGTGCTGTTGGTCGTGGGGTTGGTCGCCTTTTCGATGTTCCGATTTGTTGGCGACCCGATCGACAACATGCTGGGGCAGGAGCGCACGCAGGCCGACATTGACCGACTACGGACCGAACTTGGGTTGGACCAACCCTTTGTTGTGCAATACGCCAAGTTCCTGCAAGGCGCTGTTCAGGGCAATTTCGGTGTGTCTTATCGCCAGGGGCGACCGGTCTCGACCATCCTGGTGGAACGCGCCCCGGCGACGTTGGAATTGGCCTTTGTGTCCGGCTTTCTTGCGATCACGATGGGCATTGCCCTCGGTGTCTTTACTGCAATCCGACGACAAGGGATCGCTGCCAATGTGATCATGACCGTTTCCTTGATCGGGGTTTCGCTGCCGACGTTCCTCATAGGTATCCTGCTGATCTATGTTTTCTCGGTTGAACTTGACCTACTGCCCAGTTTCGGGAGGGGCGAGACGGTTATGATTGGCAGTTGGTCCACCGGGTTTCTGACGACCTCGGGGCTCAAGGCGTTGATATTGCCTGCAATCACGCTGGGCCTCTATCAAATGACACTGATTATGCGGCTTGTCCGGTCCGAGATGCTGGAGGTTCTGCGCGCTGACTATGTCCGCTTTGCCCGCGCCCGAGGGCTGTCGGACCGGGTGATCAATTTCCGCCACGCGCTGAAGAACACTCTTGTGCCGGTGATCACCATCACGGGCCTGCAGCTGGGGTCGATCATCGCTTTTGCCATCATCACCGAAACGGTGTTCCAATGGCCGGGCGTGGGACTGCTGTTCATCAACGCGATCCAGTTCGTGGATATCCCCGTTATGGCTGCCTATCTGATGCTGATCTCGGTGATGTTCGTGACAATCAACCTGATTGTCGACCTTCTGTACTATGCCATTGACCCGCGCCTGCGTGTCGACGCGAGGGCCACATGACCGAAACGATGGAAACCCCGAAAGTCGCGCCTAAATCGCGCACGGCCAAGTTCTGGGATAGCGATTTCGCTTGGTCGTTCCGGCACTCTCCCGTAGCCATGATCGCATCTTTGGTCGTGGTCATTCTGGTGCTGGCGGCGATCTTTGCCCCGCTGATCGCGCCATATAACCCGTTCGATCCAGCAACACTGAACCTAATGAACGGGTTCACACCACCAGGTACGCCCAATGCGTTTACGCAAGAGACCTTTTTGCTAGGCACAGATGACCAAGGGCGCGATGTGTTCTCGACCATCCTCTACGGGTTGCGCATTTCATTGTTCGTAGGTGCCTCTGCTGTGCTTCTTGCCTTGATCATCGGCGTGATCCTCGGTCTGATCGCTGCGTATTTCGGAGGTTGGATCGAGACGCTGATCATGCGTATCGCAGACGTGCAGCTGACGTTCCCGGCCATTCTGGTCGCAATGCTGATCTTTGGGATCGCCAAAGGGATCACTCCGCCGGAATACCGCGATGAGATGGCAATCTATGTTCTCATCATCGCGATTGCGTTGTCGGACTGGGTGCAGTTCGCACGCGTCGTCCGTGGTGCTGCTCTGGTTGAGAAAAACAAGGAATATGTACAAGCCGCGCGCCTGATCGGGCGTGGATCGTTCCCGATCATGTTCCGTCACATCCTACCCAATGTCCTCAGCCCTGTTCTTGTTATTGCGACCATCTCGCTGGCGCTGGCGATCATTGCTGAGGCCACATTGAGTTTTCTGGGTGTGGGCGCCCCCCCGACCCAGCCGTCGCTGGGAACACTAATCCGGATCGGGCAAGGTTTCTTGTTCTCGGGCGAATGGTGGATTTTGTTCTTCCCGGCCTGCACGCTTCTGGCCCTCGCCCTGTCGGTCAACTTGTTGGGCGACTGGCTGCGCGACGCGCTGAACCCAAAACTGCGGTGATTTCATGAGCCTTCTGACCATCCAAGACCTCACCGTCGAATTCCCGACCCGCCGCCAGCTGTTTACTGCAGTGGACCACGCCAGCCTTTCTGTCGAACCCGGTGAAATCCACGGACTTGTGGGCGAATCCGGGGCAGGTAAATCCACCATCGGCGCTGCGGTGATGGGCCTTCTG
This sequence comes from Ruegeria sp. CJ6, assembly GCF_056536665.1. Lineage (NCBI taxonomy): Bacteria > Pseudomonadati > Pseudomonadota > Alphaproteobacteria > Rhodobacterales > Roseobacteraceae > Ruegeria > Ruegeria sp. CJ6. The sequence goes on from NZ_JBQFQB010000002.1 coordinate 583,480, forward strand.
GAACGCCCAGGTCGCATTGCCAGCGGTCAGATTAAGCTGGGCGGCGATAAGATCAGCGGCATCGATGCCGATGCGATGCGCGGGCTGCGCGGCAAGAAGATCTCGATGATCTTTCAAGACCCGCTTACGTCGCTGAACCCGCTATTTACAGTGCGCGAGCAACTGGTCGAGACGATCCAGACCCATCTGGGTGGATCCGAGGCCGAGGCAAGCAAGCGCGCCCGTGATTTGATCGACCGCGTTGGCATCCCAGACCCGGATACTCGGCTGGATCAGTACCCGCACCAGTTCTCGGGCGGCATGCGGCAACGCGTGGTGATTGCTCTGGCACTTTGCACCGAACCGGATGTGATCATCGCCGATGAACCCACGACGGCTTTGGATGTTTCGGTTCAGGCCCAGATTCTGGACCTGATCAAGGAACTGGCACAAGAGCGTCAGGTGGGTGTCATCCTGATCACCCATGATATGGGCGTGATCGCCGATACAACTGACCGCGTGACCGTGATGTATGCGGGCAAGGTGGTTGAAAGCGGCACCACGGCACAGGTGATGGGCCAGCCGCAACACGAATACACCAAATCCCTGATCGCCGCGGTACCACGCCCGACGCTGAAACTGCATCGTTTCCCTCAGATCAGCTATGGCGGGCGTGAAACGCGTTTCGCGATCGAGGATATGGCACGCCACTGGCCCAAGGTGGATAACGACGCCAGCAAACCGATCTTTGAAATCCGCAACCTGACGAAGAAATTCCTGCAAAAGCGTGGATTACTGCCTTGGGATCGTACCTACTTCACCGCTGTCGACAACGTCAGCTTTGACATTCGTGCAGGTGAGGTCTTTGGGGTTGTCGGTGAGTCCGGATCGGGCAAGTCCACCGTCGCGCGGATGATTGCAGGGCTCTATCCTGTGGATGGTGGTACCATCACCTTTGACGGACAACTGGTAAGCGATCTGAGTAATCGTACGGTGCAGGAAGAGTACCGCAAGAACATCCAGATGATCTTTCAGGACCCCTACTCGTCTCTCAATCCGCGTATGCGGGTGGATGAAATTGTGGCGGAGCCGATCCGCCATCACCGCCTGATGGAAGGTGCCGACGTCAAGCGCCGCGTGGACGAATTGCTGGATCAAGTGGGGTTGGGGTCAGAGGCCGGGCTGAAATATCCACATGAGTTCTCGGGCGGTCAGCGCCAGCGTATTTCGATTGCCCGCGCATTGGCGACACAACCCCGGTTCCTGATCTGCGATGAGCCCACAAGCGCGCTCGACGTTTCGATCCAGGCGCAGATATTGAACATCCTGAAAGACCTGCAAGAGCATCTGGGCCTGACCATGCTGTTCATTAGCCACGACCTACCGGTGGTGCGCCAGATGTGTGACCGAGTTGCGGTCATGAAACAGGGACAAATCGTCGAGGTTCAGGACACCAGCGATCTGTTTGCCAGTCCGAATACCGAATACGCGCAAGAACTGTTGCGGTTGATGCCGAAACTCGATGACCTGTCGACTGACGGGCTTGGGGTCGAAGCAGAATAAGGCCGCGACACCCGTTGCAGGCGCTCCGTGACTAGAAGCCTTGTTCGAATGCCCGGAACTCGGCAGCGATAGCCGCAGCTGCTATCGCCAGCAGACGCTCGCCATCCTGAGGATTGGCCAAAGCTGAATGCGATCCAACGCGGCCATCCGGGAAGTCCGCGCGATGCTCGTCGGGTGGACCATGGCGATCCCCTGCGTGATCCCGGATGTATTCGGCGCTGAGTTTCTGGGGCGGCTCAGCGGCCTGATTGGCAGGCAATGGTCCAAGCAAAGACTGGGTTATGGCAATCTCCGAGGGGGTGGCGTGCATCCCTTCCCAATCTCCATAGAGCTGCTGTCGCAGAACATTCACTGCGTTCGGCTCCCACCAGCTACGGATCAGCAATTGACCACCGGCAATTTCGCTTTCGATCTGCCGAAGAGGCGCCAGATTGGCCCCGTGTCCGTTCACTATGAACACTCCAACGAAACCTTGCTTCAAAAGCCCCCGGATCACCTCATCTGCGATGGTGCGAAAGGTTTCGGCTGAAATAGACACCGTTCCGGGAAATCCCGTGTTAAAAGGCGCTGGCGTGTAGGCCAGCGCCGGAGCGACGATACCCTCGCATTGCCTAGCAGCAGCGAGCGCGACAGCCTCGGCGCAAATCGTGTCGGTGCCAATGCGACCCATCGGGCCGTGCTGCTCGGTCGATCCAACCGGCAGCAACACGGCCGCACCGGCATTGATACGAGTGTTAACCTCGTACCATGTCATGTGCTCAAGTTTCATGACTTTGAAAACTCTCGCAGGCGCTCCAGTTATTAGGGCCTCTGATCAGAGACCCCAGCGTTCCCGGTTTTCGTCAAAGAAGCCTTGGGCTTTTTTCACTTCAATCCAGTTGTTCACATAGTTGATCCAGACCTGATCACTTTGCGGCAACAGCATCGCGATGGGAGAAGGAGAACGTGGACCGGCATTCTTGACGCGGACGACCGGGAACTTTGCTTCAAGGGTCGATCCCTCGATATTCGAGGTTATGAACACATCTGCACGACCGGCCAAGACCTCCTGAAAACCACGCGCAGGAGCTTCGACCACTTTGATATCCGCATCGGGGAACCATTCGCGCACGCGCTTTTCAAAGGTGGTGCCCAGGGTAGTAGCAACCTTCACGTCTGGCTTGTTGATCGAGTCGTAGCCATCAAATTTGTCGGCCTTTTCCTTGGTTGTGTAGGGAAACAACTCAACCGCGATGTAACTGTCGGAAAACCCTGCAACTTTCATGCGCGGAGGTGAGATCGAAGCCGAACCGGTGATGTGGTACTTCCCCGCCACCACACCATTGACCAATGTTTTCCAGTCGGTGGGCACATATTCGACCTCAACACCCAGATCAGCGGCCAGCGCGTTCATGATGTCGATATCATAGCCTTTATAGCTGTTAGTCGCCGGGTCGCGCAGTGACATCGGATTCCAGTCACCGGTTGTCCCCACTTTCAGCACGCCGTCATCCAAAATTTCATTCAGAGCCGACTGTGCTTGCGCAGCGCCGCTGATCACAAGACCGAGCGCAGCCGCAGCCGCGACTTTAACAAAACGTTTCATGTGGTTCTCCCGTTGGTGGCGTTAGTCTTTTATCACGACATTGCTTCTTGATTTAAGCGTAAAGAAAAAGATAACCTCAAGCAACTAATTAACTCATAGTAATCACAAGTGGGCCAGCAGATGCCAAACGCAGCGATCGAGCTTGTCGACGTAGACAAGTGGTTTGGCACATTTCACGTGCTCAAGAACATCAACCTGACAGTCAACAGTGGTGAAAAGGTTGTGATCTGCGGCCCATCCGGATCGGGTAAATCAACGGTCGTAAGATGCATCAATCAGCTTGAGAAACATCAAAAGGGCACCATCCGCATCGATGGGGTCGAACTGAACGATGATGCCAAATCTGCAGCCACCATCCGGTCAGAAGTTGGCATGGTGTTCCAGCAATTCAATCTGTTCCCGCATCTAACAGTGCTGGAAAACCTGACCCTTGGCCCCATCAAGGCCCGCGGGTTGAGCCGAAAAGAAGCCGAGGACAAAGCGCGCCACTACCTTGAGCGTGTTCATATACCCGATCAGGCCGACAAGCGCCCGATACAGCTTTCAGGTGGACAGCAGCAGCGAGTGGCAATTGCCCGTTCGCTTTGCATGGAGCCCCGGGTCCTTTTGTTCGACGAACCCACCTCGGCGCTCGACCCTGAGATGATCTCCGAGGTGCTCGACGTGATGGTCGAACTTGCCGAGGAAGGCATGACCATGGTTGTGGTGACCCATGAGATGGGATTTGCCCGAAAAGTGGCCGACAACATGGTGTTCATGGATGCAGGCGAGATTGTCGAACAAGGTAAGCCCGAGCATTTCTTCACCAATCCAAAGTCTGAGCGGTGTCAGAAATTCCTGAGCCAAATTCTACAGCATTGAGTTGGGTCCGATGAAAAAATCACTTCTCTTCCTTCCCCTTTTCTTGCTGATCACGGGCTGTTCGTCCTCACAGACCTGGGGTTGGTACGTCATTGACCCAACCACGGCTTCAGGCTGGACCAATGTAAAATTCCTGATTTCGGGCATGGGTGCGACCATTCAGATTTCGCTGATTGCGGCGATTTTGTCGATTGTCATTGGATTGCTGGTTGCCCTGCCGGGTCTGTCGGAAAAGCGCGGCTGGCGGCTGGTAAACCGGGTATATGTCGAATTTGTCCGCTCGATCCCTCTGTTGCCTATGCTGTTTTGGGTGTTCTACGGGTTGCCGATTGTCTTTCAGTCGATGGGTATGGACATCCCAATCGATCCCTTCTGGGGCGCAATTATCACCCTTGCGATATCGGACAGCGCCTTTACCGCCGAGATCTACCGTGCCGGTATACAATCTATCGCAAAAGGGCAAAGCGAGGCGGCGCAAACGATTGGCCTGAACTATTTTCAGACCATGCGCTATGTGATCCTGCCGCAAGCAATCCGGCGTATACTGCCACCGCTCGCCAACCAATTTATCTACATTGTGAAGATGAGCGCATTCGCCAGCGTCATCGGCATGCAAGAACTGACACGCCGTGCGAATGAGCTGGTAGTGACGGAATACCGCCCGCTTGAGATCTATACCTTGTTGATCTTCGAGTATCTGGTGCTGGTACTGATCATCAGCGCCGGTGTGCGTTGGCTCGAACGCCGGATGGGTGCAGATGAGCGCGGATAAGGAGCATAAGATGAACTGGAAAGACTTCATGGCCGAGACCGAGGCCAATATTGGTGCATTCTCGAAAGAAGTGCCTGAAACCGTCCGTGGTTTTGGCATCATGGGTAAGGCCGCCAAAACAGATGGTGCGCTGAGTGAAAAGACAAAGGAATTCATGGCGTTGGGGATTGCCATCGCGACGCGCTGCGACAGCTGCATCGGTTTCCATGTCCGCTCATTGGTGCGGCTGGGTGCGACCCGCGAAGAGCTGTGCGAAGCGCTGGCTATGGCCACCTATATGGGCGGCGGCCCGTCTTACGCCTACAGCGCCAAGGCGTTGAAGGCGTTTGATGTGTTTTCAGAGTAATAGACCGGTACGCGGTCCGATTTCATTGGATGGTTCTTGCCATGGCAGTCACCGAAATCCGTGATGAAGGGATGCGAATTGGTGGCGAGATCATCTTTACCGCTGAGACCATCCCGGTTCACTACCCCTATACCAATGAGGTCGTGGGCCATGTGCCCGCAGGGCAGGCTGAACACGCGCGCCGCGCCTTCGAAATTGCGGCCCACTACAAGCCCGAACTGACCCGCTATGAACGCAGCCAAATCCTGCAACGGGCTGGAGAGCTGATTGGTGAACGTCGCGATTACCTCGCCAAATGGCTGGTGCTTGAGCTTGGCATCTGCCATCAACACGCGATCTACGAGACCAAGCGCGCGCAGGATGTCTTTCAATTTGCGGCGGCCGAGGCACTGAAAGATGACGGCGAAATCTTTGCGTGCGATCTGACCCAAAACGGTAAAGCCCGCAAGATTTTCACGATGCGCGAGCCTGTGACCGCAATCAGCGCGATCACTCCATTCAACCATCCACTCAACATGGTCAGCCACAAGGTTGCTCCGTCGATCGCCACCAATAACTGCATGGTCTGCAAACCGACCGAGTTGACGCCTCTGACCTGCCTGACGCTGGCCGATATCCTTTATGAGGCAGGCCTGCCGCCTGAGATGTTTCAGGTGGTCACTGGCTGGCCACAGGACATTGGGGATGAGATGATCGTCAATGAGAACATCGACATCATAACCTTCACCGGTAGTGTTACCGTGGGCAAGATGATCGCAGAAAAGGCGGTTTACAAACGTCAGGCGCTGGAGTTGGGCGGTAATGATCCACTGATTGTTCTGAATGACCTCAACGATGCCGATCTAGACAGGGCCGCAACGATCGCCGTAGCCGGGGCCACCGGCAATTCGGGACAACGCTGCACTGCGATCAAGCGAATACTGGTGCAAGAGAGTGTCGCGGACACCTTTGTGCCTTTGGTGCTGGAGAAGGCCAAAAAGATCAGGTTCGGAGATCCGCAGGATCCTGAGACCGAGCTGGGTTGCGTGATCCACGAGGAAGCGGCCAAGCTTTTCGAAGATCGTGTTCACTTGGCCCAGAAAGCGGGAGCAGAAGTCCTTTACCACCCCGGACGTCAGGGCGCGCTGCTGCCGCCGATCGTGGTCGACGACGTTCCCCACGACTCTGCGTTAGTGATGGAGGAAACTTTCGGCCCCATTATTCCCATCATTCGCGTGCCCGACGACGATGACGAGGTCATGCGCATCTCGAACTCTACTGTGTACGGCCTGTCGTCGGGGGTATGTACCAATGACCTGAACCGCGCAATTGCCTATATCAATGGGCTGAGCGTGGGCACCTGCAATATCTGGGAACAACCCGGATACCGTATCGAAATGTCCCCCTTTGGCGGCATCAAGGATTCGGGCAATGGTGTCAAAGAAGGGGTCATCGAGGCAATGAGGTTCTTTACGAATGTCAAAACCTACTCGCTTCCTTGGCCCGGTTGAAGACTTGTTGAAGATTGCAATGCACACCACCAGTGATGCATGCTCGCTCAGCCAAGAAATGACCGCTTGAGCCCTTCGGCTCTTGGCGTCATATGTGCCTTCGAACGCACGCGCGATGCCCCGAAACAAGGAAATACCTCATGCAAAAGGTTCTGATCACAGGTACTGCCGGATTTATCGGGTTCCATCTTGCCAAACTTTTGCTTGAGAACGGTTGCCGGGTTCATGGCTTTGACGGGATGACTGATTATTACGATGTCCGCCTCAAACAGAGCCGACATGCGCTGTTGCTGGAGAACCCAAATTTTTCGTGCGATGAAGGGATGCTGGAAGATACCGCCAAGTTCGACCAGATCACTGATGCTTTTGAACCGGACGTGATCATCCATCTCGCAGCGCAAGCTGGCGTCCGATATAGCCTGGAAAACCCGCGCGCCTATGTCGAAAGCAATGTTGTCGGGACGTTCAACGTGATGGAAGCTGCGCGGCGGCACAAAGTGCGGCATCTGCTGATGGCTTCGACTTCGTCGATCTACGGGGCAAATCCTGACATGCCCTTCGACGAGTGCGAAAAAGCAGATCATCAACTCACTATGTACGCAGCCACCAAAAAGGCAAATGAAGCGATGGGACACTCCTATGCCCATCTTTGGAATATTCCGACAACAATGTTCCGCTTCTTCACAGTCTACGGTCCTTGGGGGCGCCCGGACCTTGCGTTCTTCAAATTCACGGACGCGATCCTCAACGACCGCCCGATAGACATCTACAACCATGGCGACATGTATCGTGATTTCACCTATGTGGATGACCTGGTGCGCGCAATTTCTCTGCTGATCGACGTTGTGCCTGTTCGCCCCAAAGCCCCCGAAGACATCGCCGAAGGTGACAGCCTGAGCCCGGTCGCTCCCTATCGCATAGTGAACATTGGAAATTCGGACAAAGTGCGTTTGTTGGATTTCATCGACGCCATCGAAGAAAGCCTCGGCAAACCCGCTATCCGAAACTATATGGAGATGCAGTTGGGCGATGTGCCTGCAACTTGGGCCAATGCCGATCTGCTGCACCGCCTGACCGGTTATCGCCCAAAAACCGAAATCAGGGACGGCATTCAGGCCTTCGTGGACTGGTATCGCGCATATTACGGTAAATAGAACCTGCGAACCTGCCTAAACCTGAATTCGCCGGCCACAGCACCGATTAAACCGTCAGCGCGATCAGATCGCTTTTTTCAGTGCCGCGATTATCTGCTCTTGCGAATTCTCCTGCAGATACGGGTGCATCGGCAGGCTAATCACTGTTGCGGCGGCCTGATCGCCAACAGGCAAGTCGGCATTTGGGTCAGAAACAGCTGGTTGCTTGTTCAACGGCAGTGGATAATGCACGGCGGTCGGAACCCCGGCGTCTTTGAGCTTAGCTTGCACATCCTCACGATTGTCCACGCGTATCGTGTACTGCGCCCAGGCGCTGGTCGCCCCCTCCATCAGCGTCGGAGCGGCGATATTGGTTTCCTTCAGTAGCACTTTGTAACGGTCCGCGACGGTGTCTCGCAGGACCAGTTCATCCTCGAAAACATCCAGCTTGCACAGCAGGATCGCAGCCTGCAACGTGTCCAGACGGCTGTTAACGCCAACCCTGATATGGTGATAACGCCGGTCCTGCCCGTGCCGGGCAATCTGGCGAAGAATGACGCTCAGATCATCGTCCGAGGTGAAGATCGCACCACCATCGCCGTAGCAGCCAAGGGGTTTCGATGGGAAAAAGCTGGTGCAGGAAATCGTTGACAGGTTTCCTGACCGTTTGCCACGCAACGATCCGCCAAAGCTCTGAGCAGCATCCTCGATGACAGGTAAGCCGTTTGCCACAGCTACCTCGTTAATTCGTTCGAAATCAGCAGGTTGGCCATACAGCGACACCGGTATAATTGCCTTTGTCCGGGGTGTGATCGCAGCGTCAAGCTTGTTGGGATCAATGTTATAACTAGTCTGGTCAATATCGACATAAACCGGCTTTGCGCCCAGCAATCTGACGGCTTCAGCCGTGGCGATATATGAAAATCCGGGCGTGATGACCTCATCCCCCGGCCCGACCTCAAGCGCCATCAAGGCAATTTGCAATGCATCCGTTCCATTGGCGCAAGTGATGCAATGTTTGGCACCCGTAAAGGCAGTCAGCCGTGCCTCTAGTTCAGCCACTTCTGGGCCAAGAATGTACTTCCCATGCGCCAACACATTGGCAATGCCGGCATCAAGCTGATCCTTGATACGTTTCTGTTGTTCCGCCAGGTCAATAAATTGCATCGCTAAAACGCCCTATTGGTTCTTGAGGAATTTCTGCAAGCTGTACCTCTGCAGTTTCCCATACATAATCCGGCACCGCTCGACCATGTTTATTCGTCGGCAAAGACTTAATACAACGGGTCTGTTTGGCACGAATTACCGCAGTACTAATAACTGGGCGGACCGTTTCCCTGTATTGCCCAGTGCCCAAAACGTCATGGGTGGTGGGATAACATGCAGACGATCCGTTTGATCAGAGTACCTTGCTGCTCATCAGCTTCGGATGCTGCTCACCTTTGCTTGCTTCGATCGAGGCATTGCGGATATGGCTGACCATCGCAATTGCAGGCCGGTTTTCATTCAATCCAAACCCGTTCCCGTTCAGAATCTCTTCGTAGCTTCGCGTGTGCAAGTCGGCAAATCCGCCCGAGAATTCGATCTCTTCCCCATCAATAGTGATGGAGCGATAGGTTCTGGCTCCGGTTTCTCGCGCCTCTGCCGGAACGTCATTTACGTCCAGCGACAAGAACCAACGGCACCGGGCGTGTTCAAACTCAAGATAGCCCGCGGCCTTGGTCGGGGCATTGAGATGCACATGGTTCGCCTGAAGATCTCCGAAGAGGAAGTGCAGCATGTCAAAGAAATGCACGCCGATGTTGGTGGCAATACCGCCAGATTTGCGGACATCCCCCTTCCAGCTCTCCAGATACCAACGTCCACGGGACGTGATGTAAGTCAGATCGACCTCGTACTTGGTATCCTTGGGGCTGTTTCGAATCTTGTCCCTCAGAGCAATGATCGAGGGATGTACGCGCAACTGCAGGATCGTGTTTACGGTCTGTCCAGTCGCTTGCTCAATCGCTTCCAGGCCATCGATATCCTCTGGGTTCAACACCAGCGGCTTCTCACAGATCGCATCGGCGCCAGAACGCAATGCAAACCGCATGTGGCTGTCGTGGAGGTAATTCGGCGAGCAGATCGAGACATAATCAATTTTGCCCGCTTCGCTGCGACGTAACATGTCAACATAGCGATCAAAACGCTCAAACTCTGTGAAAAAATGTGCATCGGGGAAGTGGCTATCGATAATCCCAACGGAGTCGCTTGTGTCCAGAGCAGCCAACAACGTGTTTCCGGTATCCGTTATCGCCTTCATGTGGCGCGGCGCGATGTATCCTGCGGTTCCTATTAGTGCGAAGTTGCTCATTCGGTGCGTCCCAAGTGCTCAAATTGTGCTACAGCGCTTCCAAGAATTTCTTTGGGAAGTCAATAGACGCAGGCATTTCAAGCATCGCCAATCACGCTGGAAACCCCCATCAACCTCTGTTAGAGCGGTTCGGAATTGTCAGAGCTAGATTGATCTTCGACCGATGTCAGACACCCGCCCCAAATCTCAAAAAACCGTTTTCTGTCTTACCTACCACGAGATAACGGCGGATGCGCGCGTTCTTAAAGAAGCGCGCGCGCTTCAAGCAGCGGGCCATAACGTACATATCTTCTGCGACTGGCCAGGGGGCTTGCCGCAAGAAGACAGCATCGATGGCATTCGGATCACTCGATTCAACTGGCAGTCTTGTGAGAACATCACTGAAAAATTGCTTGAACGTTTCTCGTTTATGGAGCGCACGTCCGCTCAAGTCGAGCAGCGTGTCGTACCGTATGTCGAATCCGCTATTCAGCTGAATTCTTTGAAAACCTGGTTGAAGACTTTCCTCACGGACGAAGACGTCCAAAAGCTTGACCCGATGTACTACAAAAACTTCGGCGGCGATGAAAGGCGGGCTAGAAAACTCGTACACAAGCGGCTGCTTTGGAAAACACGTCTTGGACTTGGATTCGGAAAAGGCCCGAAAAACCTCAAGTCATTTATGCTGATGGCCCGAAAAGTCAGAGAGAATTTCTTTGAACTTTATCAGTTGGAATCATTGATTTACGCAGAAAACATTTGCCACCTCAAATTTGATGAGATCCCTGATGTCATCCACGCTCATGATATATATTGTCTCCCAGCAGGCGTCGTACTTGCCAGGCAGTTCAACGCAAAACTTGTTTATGACGCCCATGAGTATGAGCCCGCGCGCGCTACAAAGAACCCGTCGAATGGATCGAACTTCGCCGAAAGCCTAGAAGACGATTGCCTCCCCTTCGTCGACTATATGATCACCGTATCGTCGTCCATCGCAGATTTGTATGCCAAACGCTTCAAAGATAGTCCGACACTTATCCTCAATGCTCCAGAGATAGATGTCGATTACATGGAGAGTCGTAATAAACAGGAGTTGGATCAGCTTTCAATCCGTGCTCAGGCAAACGTTGCTGACGGGTCGCCCTTGATTATTTTTACTGGCGGCATTCAAACGTCGCATCGTGGGCTAGATAAAGTCCTTGAGGCTCTGGTTCAACTTCCTGAGGTCAAGTTAGCTACGATGGGGCCACGAAACCATAGAAACGACAAGTGGTTCATGAGTGTCGCTCATGACTTAGGAGTGGATGATCGCGTTACCTTGCTTCCACCAGTGGCTGCTCCAGATGTACCCATAGCGATTAGTACCGCAGATGTTGCCGTCATTCCGATTCAAGATGCGTCATTAAGCTATCGGTTTGCAATGCCCAATAAGCTATTCGAAGCCGCGTTTGCAGGATTGCCGATCTGCGTCTCCGATCTTCCCGACATGCGCCGTTTTACAGAATCGCTCGGTTTGGGGCGAGCAATGGATGAAACCGACCCCCAGAGCATTGCTGAAGCTATTCGGGATGTCCTTGATCATCCTGAACGCTTTACGTTGAGCGCCGACAACAGAATGAAGCTTTGGGAGTCCTACAGCTGGCCCGCGCAAGCCAAGAAGTTGGCGGCGCTCTATGACGGTATTTAAGCTCGCGCGGCCAATATCTGTGCGATTTGTTGTGATGCGGTTCCATCACCATAGATTTTCACCTGATTTCCGGTAGTCCCTATCGTACTGACGGTTCCACCTTCGATATTCCCTTCCATGGGCGAATCGATACGATTCCAGCCGCTTTCATCAAGCTCAATTGACCCTGTTTCCGTTCTAATAGTGACGCAGGGGACGCCGTAGAGATACGCTTCTTTCTGCATTCCGCTAGAGCCCGTAGAAACCAGCACCGCATTGCTTTCTAGAGCGACCATATCCAAGTACCCGACTGGGTTTATCGTTTAGACATGTTCGAATTTACGACCGATTCCATTTATCCTTGCGGCAGTATGTTAATGAAATAGCAAGACAACCGGATTTTGTTTCGCAACCGCCTCCAGACCATCCACAATGCTTGTCAACGTTTCTAGCGAACCCGTATTTTTAGCTCTAAGGATCGTCGCGAGTATGAATCCCTTTGCGTCAACCCCAATGTCAGTCGAGATCGTTGATTTCTGCTTGGACTCACCTCGCAGATCGCGGCTCTGATGCAAACCAGTTCAGGGAGTCTTCACAAGACAAGGGGATACGCGCTGGCATTCCAGGCCGAAAGCAACAAAGTACAACTTCAAATACGACAAACGCAGATGCAAGCGGCAAAACCTCGTTGAAATCATGTTCAGCAGGCTCAAGGGCTGTAGACGCGGCGCAACGCGCTATGAAGGCTGCCCAAAGGTCTTTCTCGCAGACATCGCTCTCGCGGAAACCGTCATCTATTGGTTGAGGATCATGACCCTACTGAAATGGCCAAAATCTCTTACCACAATACAAGCATTGCCAAACTTATCGATTCAGAATGGGTTCTATTAAACAGCATAAGGCCGGTGCGCCTTAGCGGCGACCGGCCTTCTCCAATCAGAAATGTGCCGAATTGGAATTTGCGGGCTTGGCGACCGGAGGTGCAAAGCGGGTCAGGTCGATCCCTTCGACAGCGGCCTTGTACTCCTCGATTTTCGGAGTTCGCCCAAGGATGGCAGACAGTACAACTACTGGTGTGGAAGCCAGAAGGGATTCACCTTTCTTATCTTCCGAGTCTTCGACAACACGCCCTTGGAACAAGCGGGTAGATGTCGCCAGAACAGTATCACCTTTCTCAGCCTTTTCCTGATTACCCATGCAAAGGTTGCAGCCCGGACGCTCAAGATACAGCGTATTTTCGTATTCGGTTCGCGCTGATGTCTTGGGGAAAAGATCGTCGAATTCGAAACCGGAATATTCCTGAAGAATGCTCCACTCACCTTCTTCCTTTAACTCATCAACGATGTTGTAGGTTGGCGCCGCGACGACCAGAGGGGCCTTGAATTCAATCTTGCCCTCCTTCTTCTCAAGGTTCTTAAGCATCTGCGATACGATGATCAGATCACCCTTGTGGACCATGCAAGACCCGACAAATCCCAGATCCACTTTCTTTTCCCCTTTGTAGTAGGAAACAGGCCGGATCGTATCGTGCGTATAACGCTTGGAGACATCCGCGTTGTTCACATCAGGGTCGGCGATCATGGGCTCGTTGATCTCGTCCAGATCAACGACCAGCTCGGCAAAATACTCGGCATTTTCATCCGGCCTCAGGGCTGGAACTGCGCCGGATCTGATCTCGGCTATACGTGCGTCGGCTTTGTCGATCAGGCCTTGCAGGGTCCGTGCCTCATTCTCCATTCCCTTGTCGATCATGATCTGAATCCGACCTTTGGCGATTTCCAGTGACTCGATCAGGGTCTCGTCTTCGGAAATACAGATCGAAGCCTTCGCCTTCATCTCGGCCGTCCAGTCGGTGAAGGTAAAAGCCTGATCCGCCAGCAGGGTTCCGATATGAACTTCGATAATACGCCCTTGGAACACGTTATCGCCGAACGCCTTCAGCATCTGCGCCTGTGTCGCGTGGACCACGTCGCGGAAATCCATGTGATCGGCCATTTTGCCTTTGAACGTCACCTTCACGGATTCCGGAATGGGCATGGTTGCTTCGCCCGTGGCCAGTGCCAAGGCAACGGTGCCCGAATCCGCCCCGAAAGCCACACCTTTGGACATGCGCGTGTGCGAGTCGCCCCCAATGATGATGGCGCGATCATCCACGGTGATATCGTTCAGAACCTTGTGGATCACGTCGGTCATCGAGTGATATTCACCCTTGGGATCGCGCCCTGTGATCAGGCCGAAATTGTTCATAAACGCCATCAGTTTGGGGATGTTGGCTTGCGCCTTCTTGTCCCAGACCGAGGCGGTGTGGCAACCGGACTGATACGCACCATCGACGGTTGGAGAAATCACGGTCGCCGCCATCGCCTCAAGCTCTTGCGAGGTCATCAGGCCAGTGGTGTCCTGCGATCCTACGATGTTGACCTTGACCCGTACGTCCGACCCGGCGTGCAAGACCGTGCCTTCCGCTACTCCCAAAGCGTTGCGGTTAAAGATCTTTTCAACCGCGGTCAGGCCCTGCCCATCTCGGCTGATCTCTTTCGACGGCGCAAATGCAGACTTCAGCTCGACTCCCAGTGTCTGTGCTGCAAATGTTTGCAACTTCTTGCCGAACACTATGGCGTAGGATCCGCCGGCCTTCATGAACTCCTGCTTTTGCGGAGTGAAGGACGAGGCAATATCAACAAGCTCATTGGCGCCATCGGCGTCATAAAGCTTTTTGTCTTTCGTATTGATCGTGAGCACTGTCCCGGTTTCGACCGAGTACTTTTGCTCCAGGATAGGGCTGTCGTCATTGTTGAGGATCGGATTCCCCTCGGAATCGACTTTTTTGACCCAGTTTTTCAGATCGATACCAATCCCGCCCGTCACACCAACGGTGGTCAGAAAGATCGGAGAGATACCGTTCGTGCCGGCCACGATCGGGGCAATGTTTACGAATGGCACATATGGGCTGGCCTGCTTGCCTGTCCAAAGCGCAACGTTGTTGACACCCGACATCCGGGACGAGCCAACGCCCATTGTCCCTTTCTCAGCAATCAGCATCACGCGTTTATCTGGGTGCTGGCGCTGTAATTCTTGAATCTCATCTTGCGCTTGCTGCGAGATTAAGCACTTGCCATGCAGCTCCCGATCCGAGCGCGAGTGTGCCTGGTTGCCCGGCGAAAGCAAGTCAGTCGAAATATCGCCCTCGGCAGCGATATACGTGACAACTTTGATCTCTTCCTCGATATCGGGCAGCTTGGTAAAGAACTCGGCCCGCGCATAGCTTTCAAGAATGTCGCGTGCGACCGGATTTCCGGCAGAAAACGCCTCCTTCAAACGATCCGTATCAGCCTCATACAGGAAGACCTGTGTTTTCAGCACTTCGGCAGCCTGCCTTGCGATCTCGGGATCACCACCCAATGCCAGATCAAGAAGAACCTCAACCGAAGGACCGCCTTTCATGTGCGACAGCAGTTCAAAGGCAAAGGGTACTGAAATTTCGTCAACCAGCGCTTCGCCCAGAATGATCTCTTTCAAAAAACGTGCCTTCTCGCCAGCGGCGCTGGTCGTGCCGGGCAGCGTATTATAGATGAAATAGTTTAGAGAATCCGCACGATGCGCATGATCAACGTCCTTGATCTGCGTAACAAGCTCTTTGACAAGCGCGCCGTCATCAATCGGTTTCGGATGCAGACCCTGCGCTTTGCGGGCTTCAATTTCGTCGAGGTAGTTGGTGTAAAGGCTCATGGCTCGTTCCGGTATATGTGGCTCGATTAGCAGGGGCTTAAAGACGTTATGAACGCCCGAGGATCCTAATTGTATGCGGCGGTATACTAAATGACCGGAACTTGCAAGCCTTGCACCTGTGGCGCGATGTCCCGTCTAAAAGCAACACTTCACAAAGGATTTTGTGCCGGCAAATGATTTTCGATAAGTCCGCTATGTCCTTATCTGAACCCTGTTCCCGGACGATATGCATATAGACCGCCGAGATAATGAATAGCCATAAGGCGTAAACCGCCCCTGCTTCGAATTGCGTCAGGCAGTTGCTCGGGTCAGATAATCCTGAACCATGTCGCCAAAACTCTGTTCAACCGCAAACTCAAAACCAGCCTCGCAGCGCATCACAAGTGCTTTTAGGCCAAACAACTCGGAATAGGTTACTGCGTCTTCATCAAAAGCAGTGACATGCAGATCAAGCGGGCAGGCAATAGCCATCACTTCAGCGGCTTGGGGTCCGGCGACACTAAAGAAGGTAAGGGTGTCCGATATCCGCACTATACTGATGTCCGCAGGGCAATCCGTTGGTTTGAGCTGTGCTTCCAGTGCCTCTTCCAGTTCCAGCGAAGCACGTACAATCCAGTGATTGCGTCCAATGTGATATACCTCAAACGCTTCCTGCATCGCCCTTGTGTTGGGGCGGTTTGGCAGAGAAAATTCGGCCCAATTTTGAACAACCTCGGGATCCCCTTTGAGGTCAAACAGCGCATTCAGGGTTTGGCGTTCGATCTTGACGTCGTAGCTCATCTCAGGACCTCAGGCGCTGACCCTCGGGGTCATGGAATACAGGCTTTGTGATGGTCACCGGGATCACCTCGTCTTTCAGCCGAACATGCGCGGTTTGCCCGTGTCGCTCCTGCCCGTTCTTCAGCAACGCCAGGCCAACCCAGCGATTGTTGACGACGCTCCAGACGCAGGCGGTAACCAATCCTTCGGTCGCTTCTTTGCGACCTTCAGGCGTCAGTGGCGCGCCTTCGGGCACTTGCTTGTCAGGGTCTTCGGGCAAGATGCCGACCAATTCCCGGCGTTCCCCTACCGCTTCACGGCGCAAGTGGACCGAGCGCTTGCCTAGGTAGTCGGGCTTTTTCTTCGACATTGCCCAGCCCATGCCCAGGTCATAGGCGTCCACGGTACCATCGACCTCGTGCCCCAGCGAAAGAAAGCCTTTTTCCACACGCAAGACATGGCTGGATTCCGATCCTACAGGCAGGATACCAAGGGGTGCACCAGCCTCCATCACCTTGTCCCACAAGGCGGCCATGTGGCGTGGGGCAACGTTGACCTCATAGGATAGCTCACCGGTGAAGCTGACGCGCACAACCCGCGCAGGGAACCCCGCAACCGTACCGTCCCGGAACGACATGAAGGGGAATGCCTCGGGCGACAGATCGATATCCGTACACAGCGCGAGCATGACATCGCGCGCGCGGGGTCCACAAATGGTGGCGTTGTTCCACTGGCTTGTCACAGTTGTGATCATGACTTGCCAGTCAGGAAACTCGGTCTGAAGCAGCTTTTCCATGTGCTGGTTGACGGCGTCCGCGTGACCTGTTGAGGTCGAGATTATCCAGCGGTGCTGATCCAGCCGAAAGGCCACCCCGTCATCTATGATCAGACCGTCATCCGACAACATAAGACCATAGCGACCATCGCCGGGCTTCAGGCTGGACATGATGTTCGAATACAGAAAATCCAGAAAGCGCGGAGCATCGCGCCCTTTAAGCTCGAACGTGCCGAGCGGCGAACCGTCGTATACGCCAACGCCTTCACGCACCGCGCGGCATTCCCGGTTCACCGCCTCTTGCAGGCCCTCACCGGGTTTGGGAAAAAACCCCGGACGGCGCCATCGGGCACCAGCCTCATACATCACTGCGCCATAATCCTTGTTCCATTGGGTCACCGGCGTGTGCCGGTAGGGGAACAACACCGAGTCCTCACGCAGCCCCCCAATCGCACCGAATGAGACCGGCGTGTAGGGAGAGCGGAATGTCGTCGTGCCAACATCTTGCAATAGAACGCCCTTTTGCAGAGCAACGGTGCCAATAATGTTGATATTGCCCGTCTTGCCCTGATCTATGCCCATCCCGCCAGTGGTGTAGCGTTTGACATGTTCCACGTTGTCATATCCTTCACGCAGCGCCAGATGCACATCGCTGACCGCAACATCGTTCTGAATATCCAGGAATGCCTTTCCACGTTGCCCTGGCACATTTACGCGCCATAGCGGTTCAATCGAACAAGGCAGCTCTGAACCGTCATCGATGATCCGATCCAGTGTGAGATCCCCCGCCGCCGCGCCGACGGCCCGACAGGATTGAATCGGTTGATCGGGCAAAAACGCAGCGAGTTCTTCATCAAACCGAAGTGTGCTGCGGGACTGAGACCACAGGTGCACCGTCGGATTCCAACCGCCGGAATGAGCCAGCAAGTCGCAGTCGATCCAGGTGCCTGCGCCCCCGGACTTGGGAACGGCCTTGACAGCACGGATGCTTTTGTACCCTCGGATATCGGCGGCTACTGTTCCGGCATGGACAGTTATCCCCAACACCAGATCAAGAGCTTCCCTTGGAACCGTGTCGCGGCTATCGAGGATCGCGTTAACCGTTACCTCAGCTGCGACCAGATCGGCGGCCACTGCGTAAGCGCTGTTGTTGTTGGTGAACAGAACCACACTCTGACCGGGTGTCACGCCCCAACGATTAACATAGGCCTGCACGGATGAGGCCAACATGACGCCCGGCCTGTCATTATTGGCAAACACCATCGACCGTTCCGTGGCCCCGGTGGCAATCACCACCTCAGCAACACGGACCCGCCAGTTGCGTTCTAGAATGCTGGCCTGATCCGGCTCGCGTTCATTGACGATCACTAGGTTGTGTTCGCGATAGGCCCATACGGTCGCGTTCTGAAGATGGGTGACGTTTGCCATTTGGCTTAGTTCTTCAACCGCTTCGTCTACCCAATCCATCGCCGAACGCCCGCCAATGGTCAGGGTGCGGTTCAGGAGGCTGCCGCCCGCTTCGGTTCCCTCGTCTGCGAGGAAGACTCGCTTGCCTGCCAGACCAGCCTCAAGTGCAGCTTGCAGGCCGGCGGGACCTGCACCTGCAATCAAGACATCTGCATGAGCGTAGCGCGCTTCGAAATGCCCCGATGAAGGCGGTTGCGCAGGCGCTGCTGCCAGCCCCGCCGCCTTGCGGATGTATGGTTCAAACAGATGCCAGTTAGGCCATTTGAAAGTTTTGTAGTAGAAGCCCGCAGGAATAAAACGGCCAATCAATTGATTGATCCCGCCCAGATCAAACTCGGGCGATGGCCAGCAATTGACCGAGCGTGCATTCAGCCCTTCGCGCAATGGAACCGTGGTCGCTGGACGGTTGCCCGAGGCGTCCTCGCCTTCCAGCTCCACAAGGGTTCCCGGCTCTTCAGGCCCGTGTCCGACAATGCCGCGTGGGCGGTGGTACTTGAAACTACGGGCTGTTACTCGCACCCCGTTCGCCAGCAGGGCCGAGGCCAGAGTGTCCCCTTCGAACCCTTCGTAAGTTTTCCCATTGAACTGGAACGTCAGAGGGCGGCTTCGATCAACACGACCACCCACCGCGCGGCGATTAATCTGAGCCATCGGGCACCTCCACAATGTCATGTGTCACGGTATCCCGCCAGATTGTCAGCCACTCGCCGCAGCCCCGTGCGTGCCACCACCGCTCTTGCACAGGCCCCATCGGGTTGGGCGTTATGGTCAGGTATTCGACCCAATCAGCATCGCTGACGGCGTTGGTATCGGGTCGAGCAGCTCCGACCGGGCCGCCATAGACGAACTCGCTTTCATTGCGCTTGCCACAGAATGGGCAGGGGATGAGCATCATGATCCTGTCCCTTCCTATCTCGCCGTTGTGGTGCCGGCTTCCATCACAAACTCTAGATGGCGGAAGCGGTCCAAAGTGAACGAGGCCATCAGCGGATGCGGCTCGCCTTTGGCGACCAGATGCGCAAGCGTCAGTCCGCCCGCAGGAATGGCTTTGTATCCGCCCCACCAGCCAGCGGTCACGAACAGCCCCGGTACCTCAGTCTGATCCATGATGGGCGAGGCATCATGGGCAATATCAAGATGCCCACCCCATTGGCGCATTAGTTTGAGTTTCTTGAAGCTCGGGAAAAGCGACAGCATCGCGGTCACAGTGTCTTCGAACACATGTTGCTTGATGTCGCGACGAAAGCTTTGCCCCATATCAGGAGCGCCGCCGATCACCATCTCGCCCTTGTCAGACTGGCTGAAATAGAACCCACTGTCCGGGCAATTTACAATGACATCCACCAAGGGCTTCACTGGTTCGGACACAAAGGCCGTCAGGTTCATCGTGCGCAATGGCAGCTTGAGCCCCGCTGTCTCGGTCAATGTCGTGGTATGGCCCGATACGGCCACCACAACCTTTTTCGCCCGCACGGTGCCGCGATTGGTCTCGACACCTTCGATGCGCCCATCAGCGCCACGGATCAATGCTTGCACGGCGGTCTGCTGGTGCATCTCGACCCCCATCGCATCCGCCGCGCGGGCGTAGCCCCAGGCCACCGCATCATGCCGGTTTACACCCGCATCTGTGTGGACCATGCCGCAGATGATCGGCAGTCGCGCATCTGGCCCACCGCCTGTCAGAGCAGGTATGCGTTTGCGCAATTCGTCTGTCGTGATCTGTTCATATGTCGAGCCATAGATGTCCATGACCAATTGCCGACGCCGCAACTCTCGCAGTTTGGGCCAGGTCTGCACCACATCCACCATGGTGCGATTGGAATGCATCATGTTGAAGTTCAACTCATGCGTCAGCCGTTCGTACATCTCGACGGATTTGACGTAGAACGGGATCGATTCGTCACGCATGTAATTTGACCGAATCGTAACCGTATTGCGCGCTATGTTTCCGCCACCCAACCAGCCCCGTTCCAGTACGGCGACGTCGGTTATGCCAAACTCTTTGGCCAGATAATAAGCCGTGGCCAGCCCGTGACCCCCTGCCCCGATCACCACGACTTCGTATTGATCTTTGAGCGGAGGGCTTCGCCAAGCCCGAGCCCAGTTTTTGTGGCCCGAAAGTGCGTTTCGCGCGAGTGAGAATGCCGAATATTTTTGCATAGCAATCATAATATTTACTAAAAATAATCTATCATCAATAAATATATTTACCGTTAAGCAAAAATTCTTGGGTAAACAATGATCTCGGGTACTATGGGACGTGTCCTTCTGAATTGAACAGTTTCATTGGAATCTTGCTGGCAAATGGTCGGCCCGTTCCCGTCAGCCATGCTTCATCTTAAACTGCCGTAGCCCACCCGTTCTCTAGCTCCAAGCAGACCTTGTCGCTTTACGCCTGATTTCGAAGCGGATCGCACCAAATATGACATATTCCACCATGAACAAATGGAACCCGGCGATGCCCTGGCCTTCGATGGAATGACTGTGCATTCGGCGATGGGCAACCGCACCTCGACCCGTCGCAGGCGTGGATGTGCGGTACGTTTTGCCGTTGAAGGTGCCACCTATGAACCGCGCGATAGCGTTACTGAATGGCTGCATGATGACGACCTGAAACCGGGTGCTCCCTTTGCCGGTGGGCGCTTCCCTGTCATCTATAGCAACACCTAAGATAAGGGGCCGGGAACTGGCCCATGTTCAGGTTTCAGGCTTGCCGAATTGCACCCTCTGGCACAGCGGCCTCGGCCTCGATGGCTCGGTCGAGCACGCGTCGGTATGTTTTTGCCCCGGCATCCAAACCTAGATCAATATGCGGTGTCTGAGCGTTTTTCATGCCCTTGTGCACTTTTTCCAGCACATCTTTGTCTTCAAGAAACGCCATCCGCGCACCATCATTCATGAATTTCGAAACCTCGGCATTGTCCGGATCAGAGTTGCGATGCTGGAACCAGAAATACCTGGTCTGATCCTCGTTGATTGGCGTCATGAAGTTGTAAGAGATGTTGATGAATGTCTCATCGACAGGATCTTTGTCATATCCACCCGTGCCAACCGGGGTATAGATGGACTTATTCAACCCGATTGCAGGCATGCACATTTCGTAATGCTGCAAGCGGTCGCAATCGCCGTCGAACGAGACCAGTTTGGCATAGTAAGGCGATGGTGGTTTGTTTTCGATCCAGCGCGAGACAATCACGCCGCGATCTGTCTTTTTGACGTCCAGAGGCTCTTCATCCGTTCCCGCGCCGGCGAATGACGAGACATGTACCCAGGCCACATGGCTGGGATCAAGCAGGTTGTCGCAAACCCAAAGATAATGGCAATCGATATCCATCACCCCGCCATCGGTCAGGCCCCAGCTCGTGTCATCAAAGTTTTCGATTGGGAAAATCAGGTCCGGATCAGCCAGTTCAGGATCGCCCATCCAGATCCAGAGCAGGCGATAGCGGTCGACAACTGGATAAGACTTCACCACCGCGCGCCGAGGCGTCATCCCCCGCTGCGTTGGGCTGTCCGTACATTTGCCCGAACAATCGAATGTCAGCCCGTGGTAGCCGCATTCGACCAGATCCCCTTTCAGATTGCCATCGGATAGCGGGAGCTTGCGATGCGGGCAGGCATTCTCAAGCGCAACGGGCGTCCCATCCTGCTGACGATAGAGCACAATGTTCTCACCCAGATATGTCTCAGCCTTCAGTTCACGCCCGATATCCTTGCTCCAGGCGGCAACATACCAGCAATTTCTGAGGTACATGGTTTGCTCTCCAATTTGATCAGTTGGCTTAGCGCCATTATGGCAGCGTCAGTGCAATACACCATTCTGGATTTGTAATGATACATATAAGGCAAGCTAATTCGGCAGCATTACCGACGGGGGCAGATCGGGCTGCGAAGCAACTTCGGCCTTGATCCAGTTCAGGAACTCGCTGACTTTTTGGCTGTCTTTGCTATCAGGGCGCCGGACGAGCCAATAGGAAAGTGGCGATTGGGTCAGTTGCTGAAACGGTCGCACCAGACGGCCATCGCACAACGCATCAATAACCAGCGGTTCGCGCCCAAGCGCCACCCCCAGCCCCTCAATCGCTGCCTGTATGACCATGTTTGATTGGCCCAATCGGCGCGTGCGCACTCCAGACGGCAATGTCAGATTGGTTTGCCGCGCCCAGAACTCCCATGTTGGGCTGGACGTACCATGGTGCAGATTTTCATCTACCAGCAGTGTGTGCTGTGACAAATCTTCAATGCGCTTCAGTTCAGGCAACAGCGCGGGCGCGCAAACGGGAAACAGCCTTTCCCGCATAAGCAAATCCACTTCAAACCCGGGATATTCACCAAGACCATATCGAATGCCGATATCGGAATCTGCGCCGGAAAACGGATAGTATCCCGTATCCGTCGCGATCGAAATAGACAGGTCCGGGTGGGCCAAATCAAAGTGCAGGAGCCTTGGAAACAGCCAGTTGAATGCAAACCCCGGCAAACATGAAATCACGATGGTCCGGTCCGCACGCGTTCGATCGCGAAGTTGCGCACACACATCTGAAATGCGCCCCAACCCATCCGAGATTGCCTGCGCCAATTGCTCACCTTCGCGGGTAGGTCGCGATTGCCGCGCACCGCGCACCAGCAAATCCCGCCCAAGCCATTCTTCGAGCGATCTGACGTGCTGGCTGACGGCACTTTGGCTGACCCCCAGTTCCTCGGCGGCGGGTGAAAAGCCGGAATGGCGTACAACTGCCTCAAAGGCTCGCAGCGCGGAGTATGGCAGATTCAAGATCATATTAGTCATCCTAATGTCAGCCATTATCACTTTCAAATGGATTGCCGGCGGCCTTAGGCCGTAAGTTGATAATGTCAAGTAATCAGGAGATGTCGATGTCCGACATGACGCCAGAGCGGGGCGCTTACAATCTGCTGGTCAATTGCGCCCGCGCGGCGGCGGGTGAAAGGCTGCTGATTGCCTATGAACCTGCAGAGTTTGGATATTTCGACGCCGACAGCGTGAATGTTGTCAGTCAGGCGGCCTGTCAACTTGGGCTGGGGGTCGACACGATTGATGTGGGCTTCAATCCGGACAATCCGCAATTATCGCCCGATCTGCTTGCCCGGTTCGAAGCGGCAGACATCATTCTATTTCTGGCCCGTCTTGGGGATCAGTTGCGGTTCTCGGACATGCCGCAGGGTAAGAAAGTCATCGTTAGCTTCGCTTTAACCAAAGAAATGCTGGGATCTGGTTTCTCCAACGGCCACCACGATGCGTTCATGGAGCTTAAGGCCGATATCAACGCGGTCTTGGACGCGGCCAGCGAGGTGCGGATCACTTGCCCTTTGGGCACTGACGTAAGCGGTCGGCCAGTGATGAACCTGCAACCCTCGGGCGACACCTCGATCCTGCGTTTTCCGATGTCAGTCTTTACCCCGGTTCCTGCCCACAGTTTCTCGGGCCGTGTCGCGATCAGTTTTCTGACGGGAACGGGGTCGAAGTATTACGATGACTACACCATCGAATTCGACCGCCCTGTCTTTGCGATGATGGAGAATGGACGGCTGCAGCGTTTTGACGGCGATCCCGCCAACGCCGCACGGGCCGAGGCGCATTATGACCGGGTAGCCAACCAGTTGGGAATTGATCGCAATTTCGTGCACTCTTGGCATGCAGGTATCCATCCGGGCTGCGGCTACCCCTGGGATATGCGCGAAAACTATGAACGCTGGGGCGGCTCCGCTTTCGGAAATCCACGCATCCTGCATTTCCACACCTGCGGGGCGTACGCCCCCGGTGAAATCAGCTGGAACGTTATTGATCCTTCCATCGAAATCGATGGCGTAACTTATTGGAACCACGGTACATTCCATGCCGAACGGTTGCCTTGCGGCCAATCAATCCTAGATCGGCACCCTTGCGCGGCCGCCCTGTTCGCCCATCCCGATCCGGATATCGGTCTGCGTGCAGTTGGCTGATCAATAGCGGCTTGATCGAATCACGAGCTGTGGAAATACTCTTAGATAATAGGGTCTGTTCGAGTTGGCCCTATGGTGCGGAGCACTCCCGTCTCCGGTGCCGGAATATGCGCAGAGGGCAAGACCCCCGCTCCGGCAAAATCATGGAAATCACATGTCAAAAGCTATCGTCACGCCGCTGACTCAGGCTCTGGCCGAAGGAAAACTGACACGCGAAGAGCTTAAAGGATTCATGCAACGCTCGAACGGGCCCGGATTGCGCCATTTGGCGCTTTGGTTTCTGGTTCTGGCCTGCACGACAACGCTGATCACTCTAGCCTGGAACAGCTGGCTGATCTGGCCCGCGATGTTCCTGCAAGGCACCGTTCTGGTGCACCATTTCTCACTGCAACATGAATGTGTGCACTATACTGTGTTTCGCACCCGTTGGCTGAATGATCTGGTTGGCCAGATTTGCGGGCTGATCATTATCCTGCCGCATCGGTTCTTTCGGTATGAGCATTGCGATCACCATACCTATACCCAACTGACTGGCGAAGACCCCGAACTGATCCCGCTACCCAAAACGCTTGGCGAGTATCTTCTGTATCTGTCCGCCTTGCCCTACTGGCGCGCCAAGTTTACCGAGCTGTTTCGCCATGCATTTGGCAAACTCAGTGCGGCAGAACTGCGCTTTATTCCCAAGGAAGAACACCAATCGGTCTATTGGGACGCGCGTCGTATGCTTGCCATCTACGCGGTTGTCTTTGTTGCTATGGCGATCACCGGGTGGTGGGGCCTGATCTGGTACTGGATCATACCATTGTTTCTGGGCGAGCCCGTGATGCGATTTGTGCGCATGACCGAACATGTTGGGCGGCCAACCGTGGCTCAGATGTCAGAGAATACACGCACCAATCTGGTGTCAAAGCCGATGTCATTTTTATGCTGGAATATGAACTATCATGCCGAACATCACTATGTCGCCTCAGTTCCCTTTCACGCTCTGCCCCGTCTGCATGAGAAGTTAAAGGATCATATCTTCGTCGAGAAAGGTGGATATCTGGCTGCGCATCGCGACATTCTGCGGCAGATCATGCAACGCAAAGCCGAGGCCTGAGAGATGGTGGCAGACAAATCTTGGCGCGATGTGATCGAGGCATCGAAGCTGGAAGAAAACTGGGTCACGCGGGTTCAGATCGGGCCGAGATTGATTGCAGTTTATGATACACCCAGCGGTGTCTATGCCTCGCTGGCATTGTGCAACCATGGTGGGGCTGATCTGTGTGACGGCTATTTTGATGGGCATGTTATCGAATGCCCATTGCACCAGGGCGCGTTCGATGTGCGTGATGGCAAGCCCGTTTCAGCGCCTGCGACCCGAGCAATGCGGGTCTTTGAGACACGGATTCAGGATGGAATGGTTCAGGTCCGAATGTGACCTGAACCTAGCGCTTGTCAGATCGTTTCTCTAGCCGCGCAAAGATGCGGCTGAGGCCGAAGCAGACGACAAAATAGAATGCAGCCGTTGTGATCCATGCCTCAAAAATCATCCGGGACGAAGCGACCAACTCGACGGTCTTGTAGGTCAGTTCCTGAACCGAGATCAGCGACAGGATTGAGCTGTCCTTGATCAATGAGATGAACTGGTTCGCTAACGGTGGCACAACCTTTTTCATCGCCTGCGGGAGAACGACATAGCGCAATTCCTGTATGCGGCTCATACCGATCGAGCGTGCAGCTTCGCGCTGACCTTTCGGGATCGACTGGATACCTGCTCGGACAATTTCGCCGACAAATGCGCTTTCAAACAGCGCCAGAACGATGACACCTGAGACAAGCGACGGAAAGCGCCGCATCTCACCAAAGAAAAATGTCCAGATCTGGTTGTCTTCCTGCCGCGCAATTCCACGCGCCCAGCGTTCAAGGTTTAGTGCGTCGATCAGTTGCTGCGAAAGGAAGAAAAAGAAAATAAAGACAACAACAACCGGTGGCACATTACGCAGAAATTCAAGATAAGTGCGTGCCAGCATGCGTATGGTCAGGTTCGCAGAACAGCGCGCGATCCCCAGAATCGTACCCAGAATGAGCGCCAAAATGCCGGAATAAATGCTGATACGAACCGTCGCCACCAAGCCTTGCAGCAATAGATTGGCAAAATACTCTTCTCGCCCAGTATGCCAGCCGACGATGTAGCTGGGGATCAATTCCCACCGCCACTTATAGTTCAGCGTGCCTTCGATCGACAGCCAGATATATCCGAAGAAGGCGATCAATACCGCCACGATCAGATAATCCGGCCATCTGAGTTTTCTAAGAAATTCAGGCACCTGGGCGCTCCGCTTCAGGCCCGAGGGCGGCTGATCCGCCCCCGGCTAATTGGTTATTGGGCAACCTGGTCTGCCCACTCTTCAGTTGCGAACCAATAGTTGTGACGCTCTTCCAACCAACCCGACCGCCAGTTCTGAGCGATCCAATTGTTGAAAAAGTTCATGGCATCCGGATCGCCCTTGCGTACTCCGAACGCTTCGCCACGCGGATCATACAGGTTATCGAACGGAACGGTCAGAGTTTCCGGATGGCGACCGGCCTCGCGGTTCGGCGTAGGTTGAGCCGCCATCGAAGCATGCGCGTTTCCGTTTAGCACTTCTTGCGTTGATGCACCGTCTTCATCAAACAACAGCAGCGTCGCGTTGGGGAAGTTTTCCGCGATCACCGTAGCTGGTGTCGCCCCGCGACGAGCGGCAAAGGTGACCTCAGGTTTATTGAAATCTTCCAAAGACATACCATCGGTCAACTGTTTGTTAGCCATAATAGCCAGGCCCGAATACGCGTAAGGATCGGTGAAGTTGATCGTCAAGTTTCGCTGCGCAGTCACCGACATGCCCGAGATGATCACGTCGAAATTGCCGGATACGAGCGCCGGGATGATGCCATCCCAGGCGGTCGGTACAAACTCGACCTCTACACCCATATCCTCGGCCAGCTTGCGACCGACATCCAGTTCGAACCCGATCAGATCACCATTCTTGTCGCGCATCGACCACGGCACGAACAGCGACAGACCAATCCGGATCACTCCATCCTGTTTGATCGTTTCAATCACACTTTCGCGGGACAGTTCCTGAGTCGCACTTTGCGCCCAGCCTGAGGTCGCCATGCCTGTTGCCACGACCGCGCCCAGGGCCGCCCCGAGCATTCTGCGAGATAGCTTCATCTTGGTTCTCCTTGTTGTCCGGTTAAGTTCTTGTGGTTATTGGTCGACGGCATATTTCTTCTCCAGATAGCTAACGCCAATCGACAGGATCAGGGTCACCACCAGATAGACCAGCGCGATAGTGAACCAGATTTCAAAACTCATATACGTGTCGGATATAATGTTGCGCCCGAAGGTGGTGAGTTCGGCCACGGCAATGACGCTGACAATAGCCGAGGATTTGATCAAGTGGACGACCTCGCCCGTCATGGGCGGTAGCATAAAGCGAACAGATTGCGGCAGAATTATATATCTGTAGGTCTGATAGGGGGTCATACCGATAGACTTGGCCGCCTCCCACTGACCAGATGGGATGGCGTTGATCCCCGCCCGTAGGATTTCTGAAATCAAGGCTGAATGAAACACCGCCAAAGTCAGGATGCTGGCGGTATATCGATCAAATCCAAAGATAGGACCCAGGACATAATAGAACAGGTAAAGCAGAACCAGCAGAGGGATATTGCGGATCAGTTCAAGGTAGGCAACCGCGACAGCAGTGCCAACTACCAAGCCGGACAAGCGCAGTAACGCCACTAGCAACCCGATAGCTGTGGCCAGCAGAAACGAGGTAACTGACAGCTTGATCGTGGCAACCAGTCCGATGGGGATTTCGCCCCACTCGAACCCAATCTCGGTGTTGCGGTACAGGAATTGGGGCACGCGATACCACTGCCAATTATAGCCCATACCCTGCGCGCCAACATATGACCCGTAGGCGATCAACCCGACAATAACCGCATAGATCACGACGGACACTAACACCGAGCCAAAGAACCGCTTGTATAGTGGCGGCTTCGGCAGCGCTTGCCCGCGTCCCTGTGATATGCCCAGATCGGTCACGTTAGTGTTCCAATATCTGGTTCAGGAATAGACGGCAGCGCTCGCTTGACGGGTTGGTGAAGAACTGATCGGGCGGCGAGATTTCAACGATCTGCCCCGCCTCCATAAAGACCATCGTGTCGGCGACCTTGCGCGCAAACCCCATCTCATGCGTGACAACCACCATGGTCATGCCCGTATCGGCCAGTTCAACCATCACATCCAGCACCTCGTTGATCATTTCGGGATCAAGCGCGGATGTTGGTTCATCAAATAGCATGATCCGTGTTTCCATGCACAAGGACCGCGCGATAGCGACGCGCTGTTGCTGCCCCCCCGACAATTGCGCCGGGTACTTATCGGCCTGCTCAGGAATATGAACGCGGTCGAGATAATTGCGCGCGGTTTCCTCGGCCTGCGCCTTGGATAGCTTGCGCACCTTCATCGGTCCGATCATCAGGTTTTCAAGCACAGTCAGGTGCGGAAACAAGTTGAACTGCTGGAAGACCATGCCGACTTCCTGTCGCAGTTCACGGATTTCCTTGGCACCTTCATAGACTTCGATCCCATCGATCACGAGACGCCCGGAATTATGCCACTCTAACCCGTTGAAACAGCGGATCAGGGTGGACTTTCCCGATCCGGACGGGCCGCAGATTACCACCTTCTCACCTTGATGAACGGTCAGATCGATGTTCTTGAGCGCATGGAAAGTCCCATAGAACTTATCCAGATTGGTCACTTCGATCATGGGGGAGAGCTGTGTCATACCGAACCTGTCAAGATGCGGATCAGCTGGCGCCGCTGATCTATGACGCTGTGGTAGTGCGATCGCAACATGAGGTCATGCACGCATGCGCACGAAGTCATTCGCGGCGATTCAGGCAGAGTGGAGAGATCTGGCAAAGCTTCAGAATCCTCAAATTCGTTGCGCGCTGTTCAATATGGTTGCTTAATGTGCAATATTCGTCAATAAAAAACTCAGCCGAACGGCACACGCCGCGAAAATAGAAACAGAAAACACGAGAGGAAACGTGAATGTCCGCCTGGATTCGGATGATATCTGACGAAGATGCCGACGAGCACCTGAGAGCGACTCTGGATCTGGCGCGCACACCACACGGGACCGTGGACAACGTGATGCGCGTGCATTCACTGCGTCCCAACACCATGAAAGGTCACGTCATTCTGTATCGCGCGTGCCTGCACGATGAAGCCAATTCCATACCCATGTGGTTTCAGGAAGTCATCAGCTCTTACGTATCGACGTTGAACACCTGCCCCTATTCTTATGCCAACCATTGGGCAAACGCCCGACATCTGATCGGTGACGACCCACGCGCCGACGCAATCGAGGCCGCGTTAAAGGCCCATCGTCCGCAGGACGCATTTGAAGGTGCGCAGTTGGCCGCGCTGATCTATGCGCAAAAGCTGACCCTGTCGCCGGGTGCAATGGAGGAATCCGAAGTTCGCGCATTGAAAGATGCCGGCTGGGAAGACGGAGAGATTCTCGAGATCAACCAGATCGTCGGATATTTCAATTATGCCAACCGATTGCTGAATGGTCTGGGTGTCACAACGGAAGGGGACGTGGTGGGCTACTACGCCGAGGATTGACGGATTGAATCATGCACGATGACACGCCGGGAAGACAGATTGATCGCGCTATTGGTGCCTCGCTCAGGGAGCTGCGCCAAAGCCGCAAGCAATCCGCCCGTCGGTTGGCAGAACAGTCTGGTATCTCAGCTGCTATGGTCAGCCGTATCGAAAACGGGTTGGTCTCTCCGTCAATCGATACGCTGGCTGCACTTGCCGAGGCGTTGGAAGTGCCAATCGTATCGCTGTTTCGCGAAGCGCGAACAGACCACACCGACTATACGCTGGTTCGCCATGGCGAAGGACTAAAGTCTACGCGGCTGGCGGGTGGTCATTCGCACGAATACGTCAACCTTGCGCTGCATTCCCGGAAGGACCTGCGCTTTCAGGCCCGTCGTGTCACGTTGTTGCGCGACGAGGGGCAGCCACCCACTTATGTCGGCCATGGCGTCGTGTTTGTTCAGGTTCTCGAAGGGCAGGCCATCTATCGGTATGGCGAGGCCCGATTTACTCTTTCAGCAGGAGACAGCATCAGCGTCGATGCAGAGCTGAATCACGGCTTCGAAGAAGTCCTAACGCCAGAGTTCGTATTCCTGACCGTTCAGGCCGAACGTCCGTAGTGGCCAGTTGATATGGCCATCCCAACTGAAATTGATCTGACGCGCGGGCCAATCTCGACCCATTTCCGAACCCTGGCGATCCCGGGCGCAATCGGGATGTTGTTCAACACTCTCTACAACGTTGTCGACATGTTCTTCGCCGGCCTTCTCTCGACCAGCGCACAGGCTGGATTGGCATTAGGGTTTCAGGCTTTTTTCATTGCCATTTCGGTCGGGGTCGGGTTGGGTGCCGCGATGAGCGCGCTGGTCGGCAACGCGTTAGGCGCTGGAGACACTCGCGCAGCGCGGCGTTTTGCAGCACAGGGAATGATCTATGGTTTCATTGCAGCCTGTGTCCTGGCGGCGGCGGGTCTCTGGTACGGCCCTGCGCTGATAAATCTGGTTTCGGAACCGGGACCTTATCGCGATGCAGGTTTACGTTATTTCCACTGGCTCCTATTGGCCTTGCCCGGATTTCTACTGGCCTTCGGTTGCAATGGCATTCTTCAGGCACATGGTGACGCGGTATCGATGCAACGCGCCCTCATGGTGGCGTTTTTTGCCAATATCGGTCTGAACCCCCTCTTGATCTACGGCATTCCGGGTATGATCCCGGGCATCGGATTTGATGGCCTCGCTGTATCGACGGTGATCAGCCAGACCGGTGTGATGGTGTTTCTGATCCGTCAGGTCCTCAGACGCCGCAGGATGAGGCGCATGCGCCCCCGAAACTTCATTCCGCGCCTACAGAAGTTCAAGGAGATCTCGGTTCAGGTACTTCCCACAGCGACATCTTTCTTCGTGATGCTGCTGTCAGGTTTCGTCATGCAGTTCGCCCTGAAAATCTTTGGAGAGCACGCAATCGCTGGCTTTGGCATTGCCATTCGGCTTGAGCAGATTTTGCTTTTGCCGGTGCTGGGGGTCACGGGGGCACTGCTACCCATCGCGTCCCAGAATTTCGGTGCCCGCGACTATGAAAGGGTACGCGAGGCACTGTTTTATTGCTGGAAAGTCGGGTTCATCATGACCGCCATCGCAGCCCCCATATTGTGGATTTTTGGCCGCCTTATGATGGGCTTTTTCACCGACGATCCCGAAGTGATCCGCGTCGGACTTAGCTATCTACGTGTCGATAGTCTGATCCTCCCGGTCTACATGATGCTTTTTTCCATCAACTCGCTATTGCAAGCCTTGAAGCGACCGATCTGGACCGTGTGGATCAGCCTATATCGTCAAGGATTTGGCGTCGCCTTTTTTGTCTGGATTTTCGTCGGCCTGCTCGGTTTTAACGAAATTGGTGTCTGGTTCGGCACCGCAGGTGCCGTGGTGACTGGCTGGATGATCGCATTGCTGATGACGTCCCATGTGGCTCAAAAAGAGCTGGGCGGGCTTTGGCTCAGGACGAGAACCGATCTGGGCTGAAGGCTTCTATATCGATGTCCGGTGATCTGCCAGCAATTACATCTGCGATTATCCGCGCCGTCGTCGCGCCTAGTGTCAGGCCAAGCTGTCCGTGACCCGTCGCAAAGGCGACGTTAGCCAGTCGCCTGCTGCGGCCAATGATCGGACGTGTGTCCGGTGTAAACGGGCGGCGACCCATCCGGCGTTCCGCACTATCGGTCTTCAAACCCGGTAATACGCGGCATGCACGCCTGACCAGCACATCGGCTCGGTTCCAATTCGGCTGCGCGTTCAGGTCGGCAAATTCTGCGGTACCGGCCACTGCCAGCGCCTGCTGATACGGTGTAATGCCAAACCCGCCTTTGGCATAAAACACTGTATGGCGGAGCTCGACCCCGCTATCTTTCAACGCAGTCGAATATCCGATCACCCCTTCCATCCTCAGTTGAACGCCCAGCGTCTTGGCCAAGATTCTAGACGGCGTTCCCGCAGCGATGACGAAATCATCTGCGCTGATCGATCGCCCATCGCTCAGCTTCACGCTTTTCACATGTTGTCCGTCCTGCGTAAAACCGATTGCTCTTCCTGCCACGACAGCCCCGCCGCGGCTGCTAAAACTCTGCGTCAGCGTTTCAACCAATACCTTAGGGTCCGTCACAAAACTCCAGTCTCTAAGCAAAGCTGCATGTTTGAAATCAGATGCTATTGCAGGATCGATTTCATGCGCTTCCTGACCTGTAACTTGATCAATCGTGCAGCCCAACTCACGCGCCAACTCAAAAGCTGGGCGCATGGTCGCAAGGTCATTGTCGTCGTCAAACAACTTGATTACCGGCCGTTCGACCAAAACCTCAGGATGGCCTACATCTAAAAGCTGAGCCTTGAAATCCGCTGTTGCAGCAAACGTAAGTCTTGCCAGATCGGAGGCGATTGCACGCATTTTCGAGCGACGCGCATTGGCGGTAAACCGTGCAAACCACGGCAGCAGCTTCACTGCTGAAGCCGGGCGCAGTGTCAACGGGGCCTCGGCATCCAGCAACCAGCCCGGCACTTTCATCAGCATCCCCGGCTGCGACAACGGCACGATCTCACCCACTGCGATACACCCGCAGGAAGCCCAACTCGCGCCCTCACCAACCGGACCCGGTTCTACGACGGTGACCTCGTGGCCCTGCGACTGCAATGTCAGCGCACAGGATATTCCGACGATGCCGCCGCCAATTACAACCACCCGTGCCATTACTGGGACCCCTACAGAAGTTCGCGAAGTTGCTTCATCAAGTCCGCCGTGACGCGAACACCATCCGCTTCGGCGGCAGCACGGTTCTTCAAGCGGCCATCTCCGGGAACGCGGGCATCCCCGTTACCTTCAATCTCAGCGCAGATGCGTTGGACATAGCCTTCAAATGCGGCATTCCCGAAACGCGCCGGATCAATCGCGATCAACGTTGAGCCGCCCTTGATATTCAAGGCACCGTGCGCTTCGCGGTTGGCATTGTCCACGGACAATGTTCCACCGGCCAGTGCCGCGCCAAGAACTTCGATCAGGAAGGCGATCGCCGCGCCTTTGTGCTCGCCAAACGGCAACAGACTGCGGGTCTCCAAAATCGCGTTGGGATCGCTGGTTGGCTGACCGTTCGGGTCAAGCCCCGCAGGGCGCGGCAATTCGTGCCCTTCAGCCGCGGCCATCCGGATGTCCATCAGCGCAACCATTGACGAGGCCTGATCCCATACAACCGGCGCACGACCCGGTCGCGGGCAAGCAAAGGACATCGGATTGGTGCCAAAAACAGGGCGGGTGCCGCCTTGCGGCACCACCATCGAGAGCGAGTTCACAACACCTAGCGCTACCAGCCCAGCGTCCGCCAGCGGACCTGTATCGAAACGTAGTGCCCCCAGATGGTGGCAATTGGCACAAGTAAACGCGGCAATACCATTCGCGCGCGCCATTTCAATAAGCTCGTCTCGAGCTTTGGCGGCCACGATCTGGTAATAGCCATTGTCACCATCTCCGCGCAGAACCCCCGGTGCGATCCGTTCGACACTCGGGTCGGCCTCGGGGTTGGCATATCCCGAAGAAAAGCTCTGCGCATAAACAGGTAACATCCTTAACCCATGGCTACGCGGGCCGTCGCGCTCGCTCATCCGCACAAGCCCGGCCAGAACCGTGCTGCCATGTTCATCCATGCCTGCAGCCACAAGGACAGATTTTGCCAATTCCTCTACATCGTCGAGTGAGAGAGCGATCGTCGAGTTATCGGCCATGTGCCTAATCCTGTCGTTGGTTGAGGAAACGGGCACATAAGTGCCCGCTTGCAGATCTGTTTAGGCGCTGTATTCCACCCGCTTCTTAGCGACGAATTCATCCAACGCCCCGCGCTGATCGTCCGGCATTGGTGGCTGGACGTAGGTGTTCAGCATACGCTGCGCCTCTTCCGTGCCAACGGTTTCTGCGGTTTTAGCACCTTCTGCTTCCCACTGTTCAAAACTGTCATTGTTTTGCAAGTGGTTCATATGCATTGGGTTTTCGCGCGTGTGGTCAGTACCAAGGAAGTGCCCACCCGGTCCGATTTTGTCAATGTCGCCCAGCAACGTGTCCAGATTTTCCTCTTGCAGGCCGCTGAAGAAACGGTGGAAGTTTTCCAACTGCAACGCGTCCTGCACCCATTTTGAGTAGCTGACCCCAAGCGCGCCTTCAAGGAAGCCTGCTGAGTGTACGATGTAGTTTGCGCCACCCAGCAGCACCGGCCACATGGTGTTTGCGGTGTCGAACGCAGCCTGCATATCCGGGGATTTCGATCCGGTCCACATGGTACAGGTCCGCCATGGCACACCATAAAACCGAGCCATCTGACCCACCAGAAGGTTCATCAGCCCTGGTTCGGGCGAACCCATCATCGGTGCACCTGTCTTCATCGAAACGCCCATGATTGCTACCCCCAGCACCATCGGGGCTCCGCGCCGGATGATCTGGCTGTAGGCCATACCGGCCAGAGATTCTGCAATCAGCAGCGCGACACCACCCTGCGGGCTTGCAGGTGTGCTCGCCCCGGCAAGAACAAAGGGCGACAGCAGGCAGGGCTGGTTGGCGGCGGCATAGACGCGTAGGCTCTGCAACATGGTCTCATCCCAGACCAACGGTGTGTTGCAGTTCAGCAGGGCTGCCATCACCACATTGTTGTCAACAAACTCCTCACCAAACACGATGCGAGTCATCTCTACCGAGTCCAACGCTGCCTGTTCGGATAGAACTGAACCCTTGATAGGTTTGTCGGTCAGCGTCAGTGCGGCATGAACCAGCTCCAGGTGGCGTTGCGGGACGGGTACGTCCTGCGGCTCGACCGGCAAAATACCCGGCACCATCATCGACTGACTCATCTGACTGAGTTTGAAGAAGTTATGCGCATCCTCCAGCATCGAAGGGCGGCGCACACCATCCAGACCATAGACAAATGGCGCGCCATACGCATTGGCAAAGACCGAATGCCGATTGCCCACCCGCAGCGAGCGTTCCGGGTTGCGCGCGGCATAGCCCCATTCCGAGGGAACGGCCGAGATCAGGTCCATCAGCATCTCGCGTCCGATGCGCACCCGCTCACCCTGCACATCCGCACCGTACTTCTTCCAATCCGCTAATGCCACCGGATCGCGGAACTCAATCCCTGTGGTTTCAAGTATAGTCATGGCCGCATTGTGGATTTTCTCAACGCCTTCGGGACCAAGCAGATCAATCGGGCCAACTTTGCGGTTCAGCGTCGACAAGTAGACAGGGGGCGGGTTGGTACGAGCCTTGACCCGCGCGGCACGTCCACCGCCACGGCCCGAGCGTGCTTTGACTTCTGCCATCTCAAATCCTCCGGATCAGGCGCGCGCGCGGGCGCTGGTGGGATCAACGGCGCAGGTATCGATCACTTCGGCCTCGCGCATTTCATTGTGGATGAGCACCTGCATTTTGGTGCCGGGTGCCGTCATCTCGTGTGGAACCAGCGCCATCGCAATGTCGTGGTTGCAGTAATACGAGAATCCGCCCGAAGTGACGCGTCCGATCAGCTTGCCATCGGCATAGACGCCTTCGTCAAACATCACCGAGGTGTCGCAGAACGGCAGCTTCAGTGTGACCAGTGTGTTGTATCCACCCTGCTCCTGCTGCTGTTGCAACGCGGCTTTGCCGATGAAATCACGTTCGGCCACCTGCCCGCCGATCTTCTCGGTCATTGCAACGAAACGGCCCAAATCGGCCTCATATGGGGTCAGGTCCTTGCAGATTTCGCGGTTGATCGCGCGATAGGATTTCTCAAGCCGCATCGACTCCAACGCTTCAAGCCCGAAGGGTTTCACACCCGATTTCAGCAGCAGATCAACGAGGTGGCGATTGTACCCGACCGGGTGGTGCAGTTCCCATCCCAACTCACCGGTGTAGGAGACGCGCAACAAGTGCACACCTTTGGCATAGCCCACCTCGCCCATCTGTGCTGACAGCCATGGGAATGCTTCGTTCGACAAATCATTATCGGTCAATGGTTGCAGGATGTCCCGTGCCTTGGGCCCGGCCAGTGCGATCACGCCCAGCTGTTCTGAGATATCCTCGATCACCACCGAGCCATCACCTGGCAGCACGCGCTGTAACTGATCCCAATTGTAGGCTCGCCAGTTCGGCGTCGATATCAGGTAGAAATCGTCGTCGGCATAGCGCACGATTGTGTACTCCGCATCCATGCCGCCCTTGTCGTTCAACATCAGCGACAAGGTCATGCGGCCCACCTTGGGCAGCTTGTTGGCCATCAGGCTATCCAGCCATTTGGCGGCACCCGGCCCGCGCACTGTGAACTTGGTCATCGGCGACATTTCGATGAAGCCAGCCTCTTCACGGGTGGTGCGCACCTCTTCCTGAACACGCTCCATATGGTTGGTGCGGCGGAAACTGTGTTCGGGGATCGCCTCTTCGGGCGATTTGGCAAACCAGCGAGGAAATTCGTAGCCGTTAAAGCTGGTCCAAACCGCGCCCTGAGCAGTCAAAAGATCATATGACCCCATGGTCTTCATCGGGCGCGCATCCGGGAAGTCCTCACCCGGAACATGCGCATCCATATGGGTGCCCCATGTCTCGCGCACCTTATCCATGGTCCAACGTTTTGAGGCGTAGTCCGAGAATCGACGCGGGTCGAGCTCCGACATATCCATGCCCGGATCGCCATCGACGATCCATTTGGCCAAACGGTTACCAACGGTGCCGCCCCAGAGGATGCCACCAGGCATGCCTTCGGCCAGCCAAAGGTTCTCATGCCCCGGTGCGGGTCCGGCCAGAGGCAGCTCGTCCGGGGTCATCTGGAACGGGCCACGGGTGTTGGCCTTGATCCCAACTTCACCCAAGGTCGGCACACGTTCGATGGCGCGTTCCCATTGGGTTTCCACGGCATCAAAATCCTCGGGCAACAGATCGGCCCCGAACTCGGGCGGGACACGATCCTCGGCAAACAGTTTGAGGTCTTTGGTGAATTCATACGGCCCGAACTGGATCCCGCCCACATCTTCGCGCAGATAAGCGCCGTAGTCCTCATCCCGCAGGATTGGGAATTCGGGCAAGCCTTGCGCCCGGCGCTCTTTCAACAGCGGCACCGTCTCGGTCGTCCAATACTGGTGAACGATCGGGATACATGGCAGGTCCAGCCCCACGCGGCGCGCGTTTTCGCGGGCGTAGTTGCCGGTGGCAAAGATCAGATGCTCGCAGGTGATCTCACCCTGATTGGTGGTCACTTTCCAGTGGCCATTGTCCAGCTTCTCATAAGCCTGCGCTTCGGTGTTCTGGTATACCTTGGCGCCGGCATCCCGCGCGAGCTTGGCCAATGCCATAGTAATGTCGGCGGGATTCACATAGCCGTCTTCCGTGTGCAGAATACCACCCCGAATATCTGGACTTTGGTTCAGCAAGGGATGAATCTCGGCAATCTCCTCCGGCGTCAGCAGTTGGCAGGGCACGCCCGCAGCTTCGGCAATCGAGATATAGGACTGGAACTCATCCCAGCGCTTTTCGGTATTGGCGACCCGCAGCTGTCCTACCTTACGCAGTCCGACCGAACTGCCCATCTTCTCTTCCACCTCGGTGTAGATGCGGATGGTTTCCATCGTCATCTTCGACACGTTGTGCGACCGCACAAAGGTTACTAGCAAACCAGCCGCATGCCAGGTGGAACCCGAGGTCAGTGTGGTGCGTTCCAGCATAACGGCATCAGAGCATCCATGTTCGGTCAGCCCATATAGAATTGACGCCCCGACGCATCCGCCACCGACAACCACGACTTTTGCATGTGACTGCATACTGCAACTCCTTCAAATTGTGCACGACCAACCGGGGATCGAATTGCATGAGGAAAGATCGATATGATGTCCAAGGGGCTTGAGGACCCTTGGCACATCCCTTGATCATGTCTCAAACGGTTGTGGCGAATTTTCACATTGAACTGCTGGCGGGCAATTGCAAAAAGATTCACTCTGCATAAGATGAACTAAGCCAAATCGCTGCTGATTGCGTTCTTATTATCGGGTTTTCAACTTGTCACAGGTCAAAACATCTTGCCCAACCGCCCATATGATCTTCCGCCCCTAAGCTCTCTGATCAGCTTTGAAACCGCAGCGCGGCATGTGAGTTTCAAAACTGCTGCTGAAGAGCTGAATGTTACGCCCGCAGCGATCAGCCATCAGGTCAAAGCGCTTGAGAACGAGCTGCAATGCGCGCTGTTTCTGCGCCATCATCGCGGCGTCGAACTTACCGAAAGCGGAGCCTATTTGCTGGTCGCCCTTCAACGTGGCCTTGAAGGGATCAGCGAGGCCCTTGGGCAGTTGCGCCGACAGTATGACCACAAAGGCGTGACGATCCGTTCCTCTACGGCGGTCAGCTCGCTTTGGCTTACACCACGGCTTGCCCAGTTTTGGAAAACGCATGGCCATGTTTCTGTGACACAAGTTGTGACCGATCTCGGGGTCGATACCTCAAAATGTGATCTAAGCATTCACTACGGTGATACACGCCGCGATTCAGGGATTATCAAGACCTTGTTTCACGACAACATCATGGCCTTATGCAGCCCTCGGTTTGCGAAACAGAACCCAATCGAGCATGTCGGCGAGATCGCCAAAGTGCCGCTCATCCATCTTGATGCACCAGATACCGGTTGGACCGATTGGCGGGCCTGGACCCGTAAACTGGGCTATGAAGGCCCGCTGAATTCCGCGCATCGGGTCAACAATTACACGATCGCGCTTCAGGCCGCTCAGGACGATATGGGCGCAGTGCTGGGATGGGAGGGACTGACCTCGGAGCTGACCGCATCCGGAAAACTGGTCAGACTGTTGCCGCAAACCATCTCATCGCAACTGGATTTCTACGTGAAACTACACAACACCTCATCCGACCGCGCCAAGCTTGTGTTCAAATGGCTCGGCCAAGCGGCTGACGGAAAGGTTTAAACTCGGCTCAGACCTGATCAGGACGAAATATCTTGGGAGCGAAGATCGAGGGCCTTACCGTTGATTTCTCGCTGTCCTGAATAAAAGCAAGAACACAAACACCGATCCGATTGAAGTTGTGACGATCCCCACCGGCAATTCCTGCGGAGCCAGCAGAAGCCTGCTGAGAATGTCAGAGCCGGTCAACAAGGCAGCACCAACCATAGCGGCGGTAGGTAGAAGGTTTTTGTGCAGGGGACCTGCGATCCCGCGCGCAATATGCGGCACCATCAGACCGACAAAACCAATCACTCCGGCTACGGAAACAAACACGGCCGTTGCCAAGGCTGCGGTGAAAAACATGCTGAACCGCAGACCCCGAACCGGCACACCCAGAGTAGCGGCAGTCAAATCCCCGGTCAGCAGCGCATCCAACCAGCGGCTGCGATAAAGCGAATAGCTCAGGATCAGCAGCAGACCGATGCACACCAGCGGGAACGTCTCCCAACGGGCCAGGCCCAGCCCCCCCAGCATCCAGAAGATGACAGAATGGGCGGCGCGGCTATCACCGGCGAAGATCAGATAGTTGGTGATGGCCGAAAACAAAAACGACACAGCCAGACCCGCAAGGATCAGCTTCTCCGGTGCGCTGGTGCGAAGCCCATGAACCAGCGCCAGCACGATGCCCGACGCCACAAGACCGCCGCAAAAGGCAGCCAGAGGCAGAGTCCAGAAACCCAGAATATCTCCGGTCACGGTAATTACAAACACCGCCCCCGCTGCCGCGCCCGAGGACAGGCCGAACAGAAATGGATCGGCAAGGTCATTACGTGTGGTCGTTTGCAGCACCACGCCAACGATGCCCAGCCCGGCACCGATCACGGCTGCAAACAACGCGCGGGGCAATCGCAGGTCGAATACGATCCTATGCAGCGGCGACATCTCTCCGTCCTGCAACCCGGTACCTCGCAATATCGCGGTGAAGGTGTCGGACAAAGGAATCGAGGTTGTGCCGTAGATCGTGGAAATCAGCAAAAGGGCGGTCAGAACGACCGCCCCCAGCAACAACGTCAGGCCCAGTCGGCCCATATTAGCTCTGACCCGGATGCATCGCGCGCGCCATCTTCGAGATCGCTTCGATATTTGCCGGTCCGGGCGTCAGCTCTTCGTAGCGCAATCCGATCCAGCGTTCGTTCTTGACGGCATCAGTCTGCGACATGACGGGATGTTCCTGCAGGAACTTGAAGGTGTCCTCGGCGCCATTGCCGGTCTGATAATCCAACAAAACCAGGAATTCCGGGTTCGATGCGGCAACGGCCTCCCACGAAGTGCGGCCCCAGCTCGTGTCCATGTCATGAGTGACGTTTTCACCACCAGCGGCTGTGATCATCGCATCGGGAATCGCGAATTTACCGGCGGTAAACGGAGCATCTGCAGGACCATCCAGAAGAAAGACGCGGGGCTTGGGCAGTTCAGCAGTCTTGGCTTCGATCGCTGCCAGCTGCTCTTTCCAGCCCGAGACCAGAACCTCGGCCTTGTCTTCGACTTGCATCACCTTGCCCAAGCGCAACACATCGCCAAACAGAAGATCCATGCTGGCTTCGGGGCGATCCTTGTCCAGATGGACACAGCTTTCCGTTAGAACCAAGGTCTTGATTCCGAACGGTTCCAATGTATCTGGGGTCACATCACCACCCGGCTTCATGCCATAGTACCAACCTGCAAAGAACAGGTCGGGTTCAACCGCCACCAGGTTTTCGACGGTCGGATATTTCGGCGCAAGCTCGGGGATGTCGCCGCGCAGGGCATCAAAATCAGGGCTGGTCTTGTACCAGCCGGTGATGCCGGTCAGGCCGACGATCTTGTCCTGCAGACCCAACGCAAAGGCCATATCGGTCATGTTCATGTCATGCACAACCAGGCGCTCGGGCGCGGTATCAAAAACCAGCGGTTCGCCGCAGTTGTCTACGGTGACTTCTTGCGCAGCAGCACCGCTTGCCATGGCGGTGGCCAACGCCACGGGCCAGATGTATTTCATCTCAGTGTGTTCCTTCGACTAAGTTGAGACTGTGGTTCTTCGAATATCAAGCGCCGGGATCACGCGGCCTTCGTGGAGAAAGCAGAGGAAATCAACGCCAAAAGTTTCGCGGACTCTTTCGGGTGTCAGCACCTTGTCCACCGACCCAAACTCGATCATGCGGGTCGATTTCATCAGCGCCACGTGTGTGGCGAATTCGGGGATCATGACCAGATCGTGTACGATCATGACCACGGTGATCCCAAGCTCGGCGACCAAAGACAGCATCCGCCCTTTTGCATCAGGATCCAGATGGTTGGTCGGTTCGTCCAGAAACAGCAACGAAGGGTTTTGCGCCAAAGCGCGCGCGATATGGGCACGCTGACGTTCGCCTCCGGACAGTTGGGCCATGCGCTTGTCCGCGAGATTGGCGAGACCGGTCAGGTCTAAAATCCGGTCCAGCTCTTGCGCGTGGCCTTCGGCAGAGCGGTCCGCACGGATGGGTATTTGCCCCAGCGCAACATAATCGCGTAACGCCAAGCGTCCATCGGGCAGTTCCTGCTGACCTACCACTGCAATCATGCGCGCACGCTCTTTGGCAGAGAGCTGTTTCAGACTGCGTCCTTTGATCCGAACATCGCCAAGTGCCAGCGGCTCAGCGCCGCACAACAGATTGAGAAGCGTCGTTTTCCCCGCCCCGTTCGGGCCGGCGATGGCTAGAATGGAACCCTCGTCCAACTCGAACGAGACGCCCTGCAACAGGACATCTCCGTTAAGGGCATAATACTCAAGGTTTTCGGCAATCAGAAAGGGTGGCAACGTCATTGCGATGCCCCCTGTTCGATCCGCGGCATGCGCGAGAGGGTTTTATTGGACAACGCCTGCGGGCGATCAGTGGCATTTGTCCAGCCATCCGGGCTTTCACGATACTGCGCTGCAAACTCAGCCAGCGACTGCACCTCATCCGCGGTCTGAATGCCACCAAAAAGGTATTGCGCCTTTCCTACGGCCTGGAACCCAACCGTTCTGGGACTATCGCAGCCTGCCATGCAAGACGACGCGCGGATCGCAAAACTGCGAGGTAATTTCCCAGTCAACGCATCGCAAATTTCATCAAGGGGCAGCCCTTCAGCGCAGCTTTCGCAGACTAGAATGAAATGATCAGGCGTATCTGGCATGGTCCACTCCACTTGTTTCCAAGCGCATGCGGAAGCTGCCGACAATGTAAACACGCGATTGACGCGCCATCAAAGCCTCCTTCCAGGACGCCCCGCCCCGGGTTGGTTAAACATCTGATGGCAGGTCTCCTGACTTGCGGGTCCGCGCTCGGCCAACCTTCCCGATCCTGTGGACCAGTGGCTGTTTGGCCTTGCTCACCGCTTACAGTTGCGGGGGCAGTTACGGAATTGGCACCTTTTGGCAAGCCTCACCGTATTCCCTTTTCATCCCGCGGCAACGCCACCGGGAACCATCAATCGATTGAGTGCCCGAGAACACCGGACACGTCAATGATAAAGTCGAAGGCACCCAACTCTGGTCGAGGATCGAGCGCCGCCAACCACGTGTCCGAAGCACCAACCGAATAGCTTGGGCTGCGCGCCGAATTTGTCTGGCCACGGTTGTCCATAGTTGGTGTGTTTGGAAATTAGACAATCTGAGGTAAGCTGAACAAATTTAGAGGTTTAGCTTTGTCAGCACCTTACCCCTGTTTGATCATTGCCTGGGTTTATCCAAGGAGACGGTTCTTTGACACATGTTTCGCAAAACGCATTGCCGCCGGATATTGTTGATGATGTCATTGACCACAATCTCGAGGCCGTAGCACGGTGGAAAGGCCATCGCTTAAGGGCTCAGCATGGGCGCAGTCACGGGTGTGTAGCTGCAATATTCACCGTCAGAAACGATCTACCAGAACAGTTCCGTCACGGCCTGTTTGAACAGCCCGCAGCCTATTCAGCCGCACTTCGCTTTTCCAACGGCGCGCATCTGGATGACCGGAAATCGGATGCCCACGGGATGGCGATCAAGCTTTTTGATGTGCCTGGCCCCAAGCTGATCGACGCCGAAGCACTTGCGCATCTGGGGACCACACAACTTAGCGACGAGTTCGATTTTGTATTGGTCGATCAGGATGTGTTTCCCAGCTACGTCCCCGATGAATATGAGCGATTGGGCAGGCTTGTCGCCACATTACAAGCGGTCCAGCACGCGATCAAAGGGCGACGAAAATGGAGTCTTAGGTTGATCACCAAAGGGCTGCGCGCAGGATTTCG
This sequence comes from Ruegeria sp. CJ6, assembly GCF_056536665.1. Classification (NCBI taxonomy): domain Bacteria; kingdom Pseudomonadati; phylum Pseudomonadota; class Alphaproteobacteria; order Rhodobacterales; family Roseobacteraceae; genus Ruegeria; species Ruegeria sp. CJ6. The sequence goes on from NZ_JBQFQB010000002.1 coordinate 627,281, forward strand.
CGCCTTCCTCACTCGTGAAGGCAAGCGTCAGTTTCGCGTCGCGAGTGATTTTGCCTCGAACTATATGCACTCGCCTTTTGAGGTCCATTTCTGGTCGACAACACCGTATCGGCTGGGCCCCGATCTAACGGTCAGATACTTGGCCCGCAGCGCGAAACCAAAAATTCCGGCACATCCGGTAGACGACCCAGATGGGATCGGGCAATGTTTGCGGCAAAACGTGGCCGATGGAGATAATCACTTCGAGCTGTGTGTGATTGAGCCCCCGCGCCCGGCCGACGAATTCGATGTGCTCGACAATCGCATCCGGTGGGCATGCGATCCGCAACCAGATGCACCTCTTGATCCGTACCATCATACCGTCACGCCCGTGGCGGATATCACGATTCCCAAAGGTGCAGAATTTGATCCGCAGAATGGCGACGCGATGAGCTTCTCGCCCTGGCGTGTCACGGCAGATCACGAACCTTTAGGACCGATTAATGCGATCCGGCTCAGAACCTATCTGAGCCTGGCCCGCGCCCGGTTCCCGAACCGATGACCAAACGGAGATGTATTGATGCTGGACGTTGATGATCTGATCAAACTCGGATTCAAGATCTCCCCACCCGTTACGAGTTATTTGGCCGCGATCAGGCTTGCAAACGCCGCGAAGATCCACCGACCGCGGCCCTATACAATGGGCGCAGACTACACGACATGGCCCGGCGTGTTTTCCCATCGCTGGATCGGTCGGCATACGACGCCAGAAGACCTCTCACCCGTCCTGCCGTCGGAAAGCGAAGTTGCTGATCTCTTTCGCCGACGGACACAAATGGATGGCAACCCGCTTACCTTGATGTGCCCGCAAGGATCGACACTTTTGTTTATCTCAGCCGCACAATGGTTTACCGACAGTTTCCTTCGCACCTTTGGGGCGAAAGGACCGGTTGATCAGACGGATTCGAACCACGAGGTCGATCTGTGCCAAATCTACGGGCTGAACGATTTTCAGACCGACATGCTGCGCGAACGCGATCCCGATACCACTGAACTAACCCACCGGCTGGCCTTTCGTCTGGATACACAGGGCGAGATGTGGGCTCCGAAGCTGTTTCAAAAAAACCAATCCGGTGGTGTTAAGCTTGCGCCCCCCTTTGATGGCAGTCTTGCCACTGGCGAGAATTGCGGAAAGCCCCTGCACGATCCATGCAAGTTGTGGAATGCGGTGAAACGGGCACATCCGGGTCTCAGCGATCACGCGATTGACCAGCTACTGCTCGATTTTCATGCAACCGGGCTCGATAATGGCAATGGTACCATAGGCTATATCACGATCAATACACTGATGTTGCGCGCCCATAACACCTTTGCCGATCTGTTGTGGCGCGAAAAGCGCGGCATATCAGGCTGGGACAAAGAGCGTGTGTTCCAGACCACACGCTGCACCTTGATCGCATTGCTGATCAAGCTTGTGCTTGAGGACTACATCGCCCACATCGCCAATATGCCATTCAAACTGCCTGTTGGCGTCAATCGCTGGCAACCGTGGCATCATTCCAACCAGATCGCGATTGAGTTCAATTTGCTCTACCGCTGGCATTCGATGATCCCTGAGCGATTCATAATCGACGGCGCACAGGTTGGCCCGGAGGGGTTCAGATTCAATCCACGACTGGTCGAACAAACGGGCTTGGCGGAAATGATCCGATCATTGTCGCGCCAACCTGCGGCCCGCATGTCGCTGCGCAACACGCCCGATTTCCTGTTCCAAAGGCCTGCGCCCGGTGCTCCTGCCCCTGTCGAAGCTACAATTGCCCTGACGCGTAAGGCGCGTCTTCCGTCGCTGAACACTTATCGTCATCATTTCTGCCGCAAACCGCATTCAAGCTTTACTGAGATGGTTGGTGATCAGCCGTTTGCGGACGAATTGATTGCCGACCTGAGCCGGCTTTATTGCGACGTCAATAGGGTCGAGTTGTTCCCTGGTCTCTTTGCGGAACAGCACAAGGGCGATGTGATCATGGGCGATCTGATGACATCGATGGTGGCGTATGACGCAATCACGCAGCTTATGAACAACCCGATGGTGTCCAAAAACTTGTACTCGGCTGAGACTTTTTCAGAGAAAGGTTTTCAGTTGTTGAAGAAAACTTCGTCATTCTCGCAGGTGGCGCGTTTTGTTGGCTTGGACCTGCAACCCGAAGACTGCACTTTAGGTCGACGTCCCGGCGGGACCTAAGACGCGACCGCGCTCTTCCAGCTCAGTAATCCGCGCGGCAACTTCCGTATCGGCTGGCCGGATGCAGGCAAGATCACTCAGCGCGCGCAATTCATACAGCGCCGCGCCCTGATTATTTGCCACGGCAATAGCTTCACGCAAAGCCGCCTCAGCCGCGTCGAACGGACCACCTTGTTCCAGTAGAAGAGCCGCCTTTATCCGGTAGATTTCAGCTTCATAGTTCCGCTCGTCAGTGTTTTCTGCACATGTCAGACCAGCCCCCACCGCATCCAACCCTTTTTGAATCTCACCCAGAGCAAGATAGCCCCGTGCGAGCTCGGCGTTGACGAGCACGCCAGCCGCCTCGGCACCCGTTGCGTGCATCCTTCCCCAAGCGGCCTGCAGCATGGCCACGCCCTCTGTGGCCTCGCCGGTTCTGATGGCAGCCCCGGCAAGATGGGCCGTCGCAACAGCTTGGTAATAAGGGCCGCCCTTGTCCTGAACAGCCGCGCTCAGCGCCTTGGCCATACGCGCATAATCCGGGTGGTCCATCTGCATGTGGATTTCGGTCAACCAATGCATTGCATTTGCGATGATCAAGGGCTGGCCCGATGCAATCGCGGCGTCAACTGCCCGCTTGGCTTTGGCGAGTGCCGCCTCAGTTTTGCCCTGAAAGCTGTCAACCAGCGCGCTCATACTCTCGATTTGTATCACGGCTGCAATATCGGGGCTGTTTCCAGCTTCGGCGCGATGCGCATCCGCATGAGACGCCGCTTGTTCCAGAGCTGCTGCCGCATCCTGAAACCGACCGCGCGGGGATAGCGCGGCCCCACAGATGTAGTTTCCGACCATTCGGGTGTGGTGATCGTCATACGCATCGATGATCGCTTGCCCCCATTGCTCGGCGTTCTGGTAATCACCTTTGACCATTGCAGCGGTAAAGAGACCCCTGCCCGCGCGAACAAGAGTACGTCTGTCGCCCAGCTTTTCAGCCAGTTCAAAACTGCGCCCAAAGGCATCGATTGCGGGCTCGGCACCATAACCGACATGCACGCGTTCGGCAGCGGCCAGAAGGAATTGCAAGTTCAATTCAGCTTCATCGCGTTGGTCTGCTGGCAACTCGTCCAACAGCCGCAATCCGTTTCGGGCATGCTGAGCCCCTTCGCGATTTGCGTGGCGCCTCAGGTTCAGCCGCGCGGCCTCCGACCAGGCGGCCACCGCCTTCGTTGTTTCACCGGCCAGTTCCCAGTGCCGCGCTATTTGTTCAGGCTGTCGGGCGGCTTCCGGTTGGGCGGCAAGGGCTTCTGCCGTGCGTCGATGCAAATGAATGCGACGGTCCCGCACAAGGCTTTGATATGCCGCCTCACGCACCAATTCATGGCGGAACCGCCAGATCATTTCTGCGTCGTCATTCGCGCCGGGCAGATGTTGCAAAATACCCGTGGCGGCGAGCCCAAAGATAGCGTCTTCGGACTCGTCTTCAGTCAGTCCACTGATCTGAGCCAGCAAAGGTGCCCCAAAGGCACCACCAATAACAGCGGCCTCGATCGCGGCGCGTCGGAGTTCTCCGACCTCGTCCACCTGTTGCGCCAGGAGGTCATGCAACGTGGCGGGAATGTTGTCCACGATACGTTCAGGCGACGCAGCGATGGCGGCAGAGCACTCCTTGATGAAAAGGGGCACACCATTGCCGCGCGCCAAAATCTGCGCCGTGGTGCGGTCGTCAAGGCGCTCACCCGAGGCCGCCTTGGCCAGTTCTGACGAAGTCGCATCATCGAGCGGTGGAAGCGACAATTGCTCAAGAGACGGTATGCTCTCTTTGATCGCTGATGGCGCCGGCATCCGCGAAACCATCAACATCAGGACGGGAAGTGATGTCAGATGCTCGGCCACGTCGCGCAGCACCGAAAGGGTCGATGGGTCGACCCATTGCATATCCTCAACCACGACAAGCACCGGCCCCTCTCGGCTGAGTTTTTGGTAGACGCGGATGAATATGTCACTCAGCTGCGCGCGCAGTTCGTCCTCACTGGTCGTCCCGCTGTCGCCGGGGCCCGGGGCAAGAATGAAATACAGCGTGCGAAGTTGCGCGTCGTCCAGAATATCGCTCAGATGTTCTGACAACCGGTTGCGACGCGCGGCAATATCGTCCTGATTGTGGATGCCGCACCACCGTTCGACCTGTGATATGAAGGGAAAGAACGGTGTGCTGACATGGAACGGGCTGCAGTGATAGGTCACCCATGCCTGCGGCCCGACCGACGAACGCAGATCACGGATCAGGTGCGATTTGCCAATCCCTGCCTCACCCAATATGTGAATCACCCGCCCTCTTCCAGCGTCCACATCTTTCCACGCGCGGCGGAGTTGTCCGCGTTCGGCTTTGCGGCCAAGCAACGGGGTGCGGTTATGGCGGCGTGCCTGATCCTTGCCTTCACCGGTCAATCGATAAACTGGAACAGGCCGGTCGAACCCCGCGAGGTTCTGAACGCCTTGCGGCTCGAACTCCATTTGTTCGGCCCCAAGCGCTCGTGTTGCCGCAGAAACCATTGTTCCACCGGGGGTTGCCAACGACTGAAGACGTGCCGCAAGATTTAGCGTCGATCCAAAAATCGCGTCGGGCTGAATATTGGTCCCAAGCGCGATGTCCCCGACAAGAACTACGCCGGATGCGATCCCAATCCGGCACCTGAGATCGAGCGGACCCGCCATTGCGGGCAGATCAGTATGGATGCGCAGCGCCGCGCGTAGGGCGCGCTCGGCATTATTTTCAGACGCAGCAGGCCAACCAAAGGCGACGAGGATACCGTCGCCCACGATCTGCAGCACCCTGCCCCCGAACTCATCGGCAATTTGTTCGACCAGTTTATGATAACGTAATGTCGTAGACAGCAAATCTTCGGGCTCAAGCATTTGAGCCAATACCGTGGACTCGACAAGATCCACCATCATGACAGTCAGATGGCGGTGCTCCATCGCGCCAAGATCAGTTTCCGGGCCGGTGGGGTGCAGCACCATCAGCGCGCTCCGCGACCGGCGCTCATGCGGCGTGGAGATTTAAGGCCAACGCCTTCCCCGGAACCCAAAAACGAGAACATGCCCCCCATCGCGAAGCCTTAAAATAATTAACAGATTGCTCGCACCGCCGCTCGACACCACGAAAACTGATTGTGAGACTATATGAAGCTTCGCATTCTGGCTATGCCCAACGCCTGCTGAAGCGAAGAAGTGCCTGATATTACATGTAGGATTGAGAATGCGCGCCAGCGGTCGAACGAATGCCATCGTCGGAAATCCGATCTGGCAACGAATCTTGATCGCAACACGCCGTTCTTCGCCGAGACCAGATAGCCAGTTCAACTCAAGCCACGAACAGTACTTGAACAATTCACCACAACAAGCATATTCGGTCGCCAAGAGACAGTCTGATGATTTTGCCCTATCGCCCGCAACACCTCAGAAGTGCCGAGCTGTTGTCGAAAGCAAGCCGGCAATGCCTAGGCGGTTGTAATTATCGAGCCCCAAGAGCTCTTAGTTCAGCGGTTGAAAGAGACCAGGAAATGCGCCATTGGCGAAACCCAAAAGAAGGAATTCGATAAATGCGCATTGCGATGATTGGCACCGGATATGTCGGTTTGGTGTCCGGGGTTTGCTTTTCGGACTTTGGCCATGATGTGATTTGCGTCGATAAATCCGATCGCAAGATCAAGATGCTTCAGAATGGAGAGGTGCCGATTTACGAGCCGGGCCTTGATGTGCTCATGGCCAAGAACGTGGCTGCTGGCCGCCTGACCTTTACCACCGACCTGGCCGCTGCGGTCGACGGCGCGGACGCGGTGTTCATCGCGGTGGGCACACCTACGAGACGCGGGGACGGGCACGCTGATCTGACTTATGTGATGGCCGCCGCCGAAGAAATCGCTCATGCCATCACCGGCTATACGGTTGTCGTAACCAAATCGACTGTCCCGGTCGGCACCAACCGCAAGGTTCATGAAGTTGTCTCGGGTGCAAATCCGAAGGCGGAATTCGACGTCGCATCAAACCCCGAATTCCTGCGCGAGGGCGCTGCAATTGATGATTTTATGCGCCCGGATCGTGTTGTCGTAGGGGTCGAAAGCGAACGAGCGGCGGATGTCATGGCCGAGATTTACCGCCCGCTTTATCTGCGTGACTTTCCGATCCTGACCACTGATCTAGAAAGCGCCGAGATGATCAAATACGCGGCGAACGCATTCCTGGCGACCAAAATCACGTTCATCAATGAAATCGCCGGTCTTTGCGAGCGGGCAGGCGGCGATGTCAAAGAGGTGGCGCGCGGTATTGGTCTGGATGGGCGGATCGGCAACAAGTTTCTGCACGCAGGCCCTGGCTATGGCGGCTCGTGTTTTCCGAAAGACACCGCTGCACTTGCCCGGATCGGACAGGATTTTGCCCACCCGATGCAGATCACCGAAACCGTCATTCGTGTAAACGATGAGGTCAAGAAGCGGATGATCGAGAAGATCCGGGATGCCTGCGATGACAGCTTCAATGGCAAGACCGTGGCGGTTCTGGGTGTGACTTTCAAGCCCAACACCGATGACATGCGCGACGCACCTTCCCTGACCATCGTTCCCGCCCTGATCGGTGGCGGTGCCCAGGTCCGCGTTGTCGATCCGCAAGGCCGTGCCGAGGGGGAAGCGCTGCTTCCTGGCGTCGAGTGGATGGATGATCCCTACGCCGCGGCCAAAGATGCGGACGTTGTTGTCTTGCTGACAGAATGGAACGAGTTCCGCGCCCTGAACCTGAGCGAGCTGGCAGAGACTATGAGATCCCCCCGAATGGTCGACTTGCGTAATATCTACTCGTCCACGATGGTTCTGGGATCGGGATTTGAAACCTATGTCGGCGTCGGGGTTGGGGATCAGCGTTAGGGCTGGCACCGCCAATGCCTCTGGCCCAAATCAACTGGTTGTGGCAGCCGTCTGATACAGTCGGCGCATGATCAGCGGCGTCAGATACATCGGTATCTGATAGGCCCCGATGAACACCATGATCGGCGCGGTCACTTCAGGTGGCAGTGCCACGAAGAATATCGCGATGTTCCGGTTTCCGGCGATCAGAGACACCGCCGTAGCCTCAGCACCGGGCATTCGAGTTCGTGTGAATTGGAATGAGACAACCTGAGCCCCAAAGTTGATCAGACAGGCAAACGCGATCCAGAACAGCGCGAAACGTGGGTCCACAAGTGCGGTTGCGCTCAATGATGGCATCAGGCCAACAACGAAAACGGACAGAGTAATCGTTGCCGCACCTTCCACGTTCAAAAGCGTAGACTTTGAAGGTTGGCGCAGCACCGTGCGGCGCAATATGACAGCCGCGAGAATTGCTATTGTGATGGTAAGAAAAAGCCGAAGCGCGGTCATCAGGACCGCCCTGAGATCACCCAATTCCGGCATCAGCCAAAAGATCGGTAACGCGGTCAGTGGCAAAACAGCCGTTCCAACCACGACTAGTCGCATCGCCGGTTCCGCAGAATAGCCCATCATCAGGCACATATTGGGGCTGCCGGATATTGATGGGGCTGCAGCCATGACAAACAATGCCAAAAAAACTGGCGAACCGGTCCATCCGCAGGCAATTCCAATCCCAACGACAGACAACGGCAAAACCAATTGAAAGGCGGCAATCGTTCCCGCAACTTTTCGCAGGTCAACCAGCGAACCCACAATGGCCCCCGGCTGCATTCGCAGCAGCGTCAAAAACAGCAGGAGCATGACCAAGGGCGGCAATAGAGGCCGCATCGGTGCGGCCAGCCCCGGCAGCAGAAGGCCTGCGGCAAGGCCCGATACCAACACATATGGGCCGTGACGCGCCGCAAGGTGAAGCGGGTTCAACGGCGTCTACCCACCGGGGCTTTGACGCAGGTTTTCGGGCAGCCACGTCGCCAACTCGGGGAACCAGATCAGAACGAACACCATCAGCACCATGATCAGGAACATCGGGATCGCAGCGCGGGCGATATAGCTCATTTCATGGTTAGTCATGCCCTGCATCACGAACAGGTTGAAACCAATAGGAGGTGTGATCTGCGCCATCTCGACAACGACCACGATGAAGATCCCGAACCAGATCAGATCGATCCCGGCGTCCCGGATCATAGGCTCGACAACAGCCATAGTCAGCACAACCGAAGAAATCCCATCAAGGAAGCAGCCCAGAATGACGTAGAAAACCAGCAGAACCATGAGCAGTTCGAACCGGGTCAGTTCCCAGCCCGCGATCAAATCCGCAAGCCCGCGCGGCAGGCCGGTAAAGCCCATCGACAATGACAGGAACGCAGCACCCGCTAGGATCAGCGCAATCATCGCACTGGTGCGGGTTGCGCCCATCAAACTTTCAGTGAAGGTCTTCCAGTTCAACGATCCCTGCCCTGCTGCCAGTAGCAGTCCGCCAATCACACCGAAAGCCGCCGCCTCGGTCGCCGTAGCATAACCCAGATACATCGATCCGATTACCACCATGATCAGCAGGATCACTGGCAACAGAAAGCGAGAGTTCTTAACCTTTTCGGAAAAGGTCAGCTTGCTCTCATCGTTGGGGTTCCAGTCTTTGCCAACTTTGGAATAGATGGCGACATAGCCCATGAACATTGCGGCAAGCACAAGACCGGGTAGGATGCCTGCAAAGAACAGCTTGGTGATGGACTCGTTGATCGTAACGCCGTACACGATCAACGTCAGTGACGGTGGGATCATTAGCCCAAGTGTTGCCGCGCCGGTCAGCGTGCCGATGACCATGCGTTCGGGATAGTTGCGCTTTCGCAGTTCCGGGATCGACATCTTGCCAACCGTGGTCAACGTCGCGGCAGATGACCCCGATACCGCGGCAAAAACCGTACAGCCTACGATATTCGTGTGAACCAGCCCTCCGGGCAAAGGTGCCATCCACGGCGACAGGCCTTTGAACATGTCTTCGGACAATCGCGTTCGGTAGAGGATCTCGCCCATCCAAATGAACATAGGCAAGGCGGTCAGGGTCCAGGAGGAGGACGCCGACCAGATCGTGGTGATCATGACATCGCCTACGGGGCGCGTCGTGAACAGCTCCATCCCGACCCAGGCGACGCCCATCAGGGCCAGCCCGACCCAGACACCGGTGCCCAGCAAGGTGAAAAGGACAAAGAGGAAGAGGATAATAACGGATATATTTTCCATGCTCTTACTCTCCGTGGCTCTGATCGGCCAGATCACGGGTGATGCGGTGATCACCCTTGAACAGGACATGGAACAGGTGATCGGTCAGCGCGATGGCCAGAATGACCGCTCCGATCAGCATGGTAGATTGCGGTATCCAAAGGGCGGTTTTATCTTGCCCCTGGCTGATATCGTTGAACTTCCAGCTCCAGTACACAAAGCGATAGGCATACCAGCAGAAATACCACATGACCGCCGAACCAATCGCAAAGCACCAGATTTCCAGAATTCTGCGAAAGCCATCGGGAACCGCGTTCAGGAGAATGGAGACTCTAATATGGCTGCCTCGGTTCAGGGCGTTGGCGAAGGCCAGAAAAGACGCAGCGGCCATCGCATATCCAGCATAGTCTGGCGCGCCGGGAAACACCTCACCGGTCCAACGGGCCAGCATTTGCACAACAATCAACACCAGAATGGCAATCAGGCTGAGCGCCGCCAGAACCCCTGCTGCCAGATAAATGAAATCCAGTACGGACCTGAGCCCTCGCATTGCCGCCATGCTGTCCCCCTGTGCTTTTTGTGGATTGGGAGCAGGCGGCAGGATGAACTGCCGCCCGCATTCGAACGATTATTGAGAGTTAAACGCGTCGACGATGGCTTTGCCTTCGTCACCGGCGGCCTCAAGCCATTCGTTGGTCATGGTGACACCGATTTCTTTAAGCTCATTCGTCATCTGTTCGGATGCAGGACCAACTGTCATGCCGCCATCGCGCAGACCCTGAAGCGTAAAGCCGGTATATTCCTTGGCACGCCAGTTACCTGCATACTCGGCCAGTTCCGCACAGCCTTTGATGACGTTCTTGTTCGCATCCGAGACACCGGCCCAGACGTCTGAGTTGACCATCACGTAGTTGCGCGGCAGCCAGGCATCCACTTCATAGAAGTAGTTCAGACTTTCCCAGACCTTCCGGTCATAGCCGGTCGACCCGGACGACACCATGGAATCCGCTACTCCGGTGGCAAAGGCCTGGCTGATCTCAGCCGCCTCGATGGTGACGGGCAGCATACCAGTCAGTTCGGCCAGGCGTGAGGTGGCGTTGTTATAGGAGCGGAACTTGATCCCCTCCATATCCGCAACCGAGTTCACTTCGTTCTTGAAATAAAGCCCTTGCGGAGGCCACGGCACTGCATAAAGCAGGGTCAGGTTCTGTTCAGCCAACAGCTTTTCAATCGAAGGTTTGGCGGCATCCCAAAGCTTGGCGCTATCATCGAATGACGTGGCCAGGAACGGGATGGAATCAAAGCCGAACAGCGCGTTTTCGTTCTGGTGCCCAGACAGCAGACGCTCACCAATCGGGGCTTGCCCGGTCTGGATCGCACGCTTGATGTCGGCACCTTTGAACAGCGAGCCGGAAGGGTGCGTGACAATCTCAATCTCACCACCGGTTCCTGTGGTGACACATTTGGCGAACTCCGCGCCCGTGGCCGAGTGGAAGTTTGATGCTGAATAGGCCATCGGCATATCCCATTTCTCGGCCATTGCAGGTGCGGCCGCGGTAGCGGTCAGAGCGGTTGCCGCCAGAAGGCTTGTCAGTTTTTTCATCATGTTTCTCCCTGTTGAGTTTTGAGGTGCCGGCGTTCTTCGCCAGTCATTTCTATGTTGCGAAACGCGAGGGCGCGTAGACGCTCATGTCAGTGTTCGGTGTTCTGCCCGCAATCATCTGGGCCAGAAGTCGCCCCGTTTTCGGCCCGCCTGTCAGGCCAATGTGATGGTGCCCAAAGCCCATATACGCACCGCTGATCCCCGGAGCCTCACCGATAATCGGGATCGAGTCGGTTGGTGCTGGGCGGTGCCCCATCCATTCCACTTCCTCCTTCCATGTCAAACCCGGGAAGGCCATCCGGGCATTCTTGCGCATCAATTCAAACGGCGCGCGTGAGGGTGGCGCATCAAGACCGCCAAATTCCACGATGCCAGCCAAACGAATGCGGCCATCCATCGGTGTGGCGACAAATTTGCCGGAAACCACCATGACCGGACTGCGCGGCATGGCAGAAGGCTCCACCAATTCAAGATGATAGCCGCGTTCGGTTTCAAGGGGAACAGAAATGCCTAAACGCTTGGCCAAAGGCCCCGACCAAACGCCCGCAGTTACAATTGCCGTATCACACGCGATGGTTTCGCCTGCCGCCCGTATACCGGTTACACGACCGTTTTTCTGAACCACGTCATCGACCGCTGCACGCAGGATTGTGCCCCCATGTGCCTCGACATACGCCGCCAGATCTTTGACGTACCGGCCCGGGTCCGTGATATGGCCATGATCCGAAAGCTTCGCCGCAAATCCAATGTCTTCACTATAGACCGGATCATAGGCGTGAAAGGCAGGGCCTTCCAATTCGTCCCATGTGAATCCGTTCCTGCGCCGAATGTCCCAGCCAAACGCATCATCTTTGAAATGCGCGCGGTCGTTGTACAGGAACAGATAGTCAGAGGGCACGATCCATTTTTCAGCGCCTGTGCCCTCGGCCAACGCTTTGTGGTCGTTCAGGCTATCGCCAACAATTGGCGTCAAAGCTGAAGCTATGCGTTCCACATCTGATGCATTCGCATGACTCAAATAGCGGGTTAGCCAAGGGATCAGCTTTGGAAGATACCCCCATCTCAGAAACAACGGCTGAGACGGGCTGAGCAGCATTTTGGGCGCCTTCCGGAGCAGCCCTGGAACAGTCACCGGAACAATCGAGCATGACGCCAGCACGCCCCCATTGCCATGTGAGGTACCCTCTCCCGGTCCGACCTTGTCGATCAGGATTACCTCGTGACCATCCCGCTGCAGCCATACCGCAGCAGACACGCCAACAATCCCAGCGCCGATGATCGCTATGGTCTTCTTCTCGCTCATGCCCCCACCGCCTTGGCCACTGCATAATGCTCAAGCTTGGTTACATCAGGCCTGTTGCCGAGGCCGGGTGCGTCAGGAACTACAACTTCGCCGCTGCTTACTTGGAAGGGGCTTTCAAGAATGTCTTCTTTCAGGAAGTAGGAGGCTTGATAGAACTCGCAGCCCAACGTGATCTCAGGTGTTGCAGCAATCATATGTGTGCCTGCCAGATGCGCCAATCCGGCCTCGAACATATCACCGCCATAGGCTGTCAGACCATGTGCTGCAGCGATACGGGCCACAGTCTGGCCTCGCGTCGGGCCACCGGATTTCATGATTTTCACTGAAACCCCGTCACAGATACCGTCACGCGCTGCCCGTTCCATGTCTTCGGGGCCAAAGACGCTCTCATCAGCTAGAAGTGGGACGTCAATCATCTGTCGCAACTTGCCCATCATGCTGAATTGATGAGCGCGGACAGGTTGCTCAATGAAATCCGGAGCGAATTGCGCAACATCGCGAACCTGTGCCGGTGCATCCTCGATACTTAGCCCCTGATTGTAATCAACACGAACCCTGAAATCCGGATGGTTCTGCGCGAGATACTCCAACCGCATGATATCGAAGGCGTGATCCTTGAACCCGGTCTTGAGCTTTACAATCCGAACGCCATCGGCCTGCAATTGTGACAGCAGCTCAACATCCTGAGCAAAATCCGGGTTCGCAATTGAGCAACTGAGTGGAATGGTTCCACGGCACTTCCCGCCCAGCAGAGACCAAACAGGAACCTTGCTGATTCTGCCCGCAAGATCCAGCAAAGCGGTTTCCAATGCAGCCTTTGCCTCGGTGCAATGAGCCACGGCATAAGCTGCCTGTGCCATGATCGCTGAACGGTCGCCCACTCTGGCCCCAACCACAAGTGGGCGCAAATAGCGATCAAGGGCTGCATAAGTGGCCTCTGGGGTGCCCGTGAAGACAGACCAGGGAGAGGCCTCACCAAATCCTTCACTGCCGTCCTCGGATCTCAGCCGCAGGACGACGACTTCGCATGTTCCTTCGACGGACCCGATGCCATGATCACGGCGAGACGTCACGGGCAACTCAAGGTGCCAGAGATCATAGCCGATGATTTTCTGTGTCAGATCGCCCATTGCACCCCCTGCCAATGGCCGAAGCCTGCCTTGACGAGGATATCATTTCAAATACTATATTATCTAGAGGTCATCAGGAAAAATGATACTATAGCGATGTCCCTGCGATTTCGTCAGCTACAGGCTTTTCACGCCATCATGGAAACCGGCACTGTCACGGGTGCGGCCTCGGTGCTTGGGATTTCACAGCCCGGGATCAGCAATCTGTTGGCACAGCTAGAGCGCGAAGCGCGTTTGCCGCTGTTTGAACGCAACAAAGGCCGGTTGCTGCCTACGCCAGAAGCTGAACTTCTATACCGCGAGGTTGATACGGTTGTTCGGGGGCTGGATCACGTAGCGCAGGCGGTCACGGATCTGCAGAACAAGCATCCGGGTCAATTGCAGATCGCCGCACCACATCTGCTATCCTTCGGCTTCATGCCGCGTGAGATCGCTCGCTTCGCAGAAAGCCGCCCGAACCTGTCGGTAAGCTTTCAGTCGCAGTATTCCTCGAAGATTCAAGAATGGGTAATCTCTGGCCTGTTTGAGATCGGCATTGTCGAGATGCCCATTCTGCATGACACACTGAACTATCAGGTCTTTGAGTTCGAAACGCTGGCGACCTTTCCGGAAACCAGCCCTTTGGCAGATTATGATGTACTCACACCTGAAATTCTTGAAAACGAACCATTCATCGTGATGGGGCCAGAGCATCAAACCCACCGACGAACTCGGGACATCTTCCAATCAGCGGGGCGCAACTGGCGGACCCAGATTCACACCCATCTGTCAGAAAACCTGCTAAGTTTCGTCAAGCAGGGCATGGGGGTCGCGATGATCGATCCCTTCACTGTCACCTTTGACGACGAGAGCGGGTATCAAACCCGCCACTTCCGACCGGCTGTGATGCTTGATCTGGCCATTATCACCGCGAAAGGGCGACCCCTATCAACGATTGCACAGGATTTTCTGGCTCAGCTAACCCCTTCGATCGCCTCTTATGCCACCCATTCCGAAACCGGTGCAGCGGCCTCGTGAAGCGGTTGTGAGTAAATGTCGACCAATGTCGGGCCATCATGCTCGATAGCCTGTTTCAGAACTTTGGACAGGTCTTCGGGATCTTTGACAGTCCATGATTTCACACCAAAGGCGCTTGCAACAGCGGCGTGGTCGGTGCGGTTGAAATCAACATTGTAGTATCTCTGCCCAAACCCTGCGTCCTGTCCGGCCTTGATCCAGCCAAAGACCGAGTTCGAGAATACAATTGAGGTGATCGGCATGTTGTGCCGCACCATGGTTTCGAACTCACCACAGGCAAAGCCGAATGAGCCGTCACCCATCACCGACAAGGTTTTGACCGAAGGCCGCCCAATATGCGCACCCATTGCAGCACCCAATGAATACCCCAACGCCCCATGCGCCCGGTTAGTGATGAAATGCCGCCCCGGTGTCCGCCAGCGGTAATGCGCGCTGAAATATGGGCATGGCGTGCCGGGATCAGCGACAACAATCGCATCATCATCCAGGATATCCATTAGCGAAGCCATGACAGCCTCGGGCCGGATCGGCGTTTCTCGGCTGGCTGCAAGCGGGGCGAACGCAGCCAATTTGGCCGCCCATGCCGCGTTTGATTTGGCCGCCCCGCCCAGCCTGGGCAGGTCTTGGCGTGCCGCCAATGCGTCCGCCAATGCTTCCAGCGCGAGACGCGCGTCGGCACAAATAGCGACTTCGGTCGGATAGTTGGCTCCGATCACCATCGGGTCACTGTCGATATGAATGATGGTGGCATCGCGCGCAGGGCTTCTCCAGCGCTCGGTCGTGACGGATCCTGCGCGACATCCGATGAACAGAACGACATCCGCCGCATCTACCACAGCGCGGGTGGCAGGCACCCCGCCATTCGATCCGACAACACCAAGCGCGAGCGGGTCTGTCTCGGCAATCGAGCCCTGCCCCGACACAGTCGTGGCGACGGGCATGTCCAACAGACCCGCGACCCGGCGCAGTGCGTCGCTTGCCCCTGACAGAACAGGTCCACCGCCACAAACGGCAACCGCAGACTTTGATTTTGCCAGTATCTCTGCCGCCGCCTCTATTGCATCCAGATCGGGACCTGCGCGTTCCGCCGGATAGCTGCGGTGCCGCGCATCCGCCCAGATCTCAGCCTCATCCACCTGCGCCTTCTGAGTGTCGAAGGGTAAGGCAAGATGTGTGGCCCCAGGTGTTCCGGTGGTCATAGCCCGGAATGCCGCACGTACCATGGCCGGCAATCGTGTGGCGTCATCCAGCGACGCATTCCACTTGGCCAGCGGCTTGAACAGCGCGGGTTGGTCCAATTCGGTCAGCGGGTACTTTCCCCGGCTGGTTGTCGCCACATCCGAGGTGATCGCAAGAATAGGAACCGAGCTTTCGTTGGCTTCGACCACGCCAGGTAGAATATAGGTCGCCCCGCCCCCAGACGGGCCTTCGCAGACACCCGGCTTACCTGTCACCCTTGCATAACCATCCGCCATGTAGGCCGCATGACGTTCATCCCGCGTCAGAATGTGCTGAATACCGTGATCCATCCGAGATAGCGCATCATAGAATGGCAAGGTTGTATCACCACATAGGCCGAACATGTGCTTCACGCCATGCGCCTCAAGCATACGGACCATTGCCTCGGCTCCGGTCAGGTAATTCGTTCCTGTCATGGTGGGCGACTCCCTCAATCTAATCTGCACACAGACCTGTATACAGTTTTGTATATTGATTTCAAGACTGGCCTGTGGCACCTGTGGGGCAACGACCAAAAGGCAGTACCAATGGCAGGTCCACGCGTTGATGATATCTACGATCAGGTGAAGGCCATGGCGGTTTCATTCCGCCTGCGTCCCGGCGATCGTTTGAACGAGGTCGCCCTGTCGAAAGAGCTGGGCGTCAGCCGCACCCCTTTGCGCGAAGCACTGAACCGGCTGGTCGCCGAACGTTTGTTCGACTTCCGCCCGGGACAGGGTTTCTTTTGCCGCCCATTGGATGCCCAAAGCATTTTTGAGCTGTTCGAGCTGCGCCAAATCATCGAAACCGCCGCCGTCCGCGCAGCGTGCACCAAGGCCACCACAGAACAACTGCAGGCGCTTCACGACGAACTTTATGCGATGGGTATCGATATCACCGGGCTTACCGTTGAAGAGGCCGTCACGCGAGATGAAGCGTTTCATCTGGGCATCGCCCGGCTGTCTGGCAACATGGAATTGCTGCAAACCCTGATGCGGATTAATGAGCGCATTCGCTATATCCGATGGATTTCCATGAGTCTGGACCGGGTCCAACGCTCAAAAGACGAACATAAGCGCGTCATGCAGGCCTTGATGAACCGCGACGCTGATGAGGCCGCGCAGGCTTTGGGCACCCATATCAACAAACGGATGGATCAGGTGCAGGACGCGGTGCGCCATGGGATATCAAGCATCTATATGGAAGGGTCGGACGATATCTCGACCCGCATCATTCAGGAGGCGCAGTCATGATCGCGCAGGGCGGAAAATCCATATACGGCGCATCTGTCGGCATCCTGATGTTGGACGCACAGTTTCCACGTATTCCCGGTGATATGGGCAACGCTCGGACATGGCCGTTTCCCGTGCTCTATCGCATCGTGCGCAACGCCTCGCCTGATCTTGTGGTCCGACAAGGTGCTGAAGGAATGCTTGGAGCGTTCATCGATGCCGCACGGGAACTTGTCAAAGACGGGGTAGACGGGATCACCACCAATTGCGGCTTTCTTTCGCTGTTTCAGGATGAACTGGCCGAGGCGGTTCCTGTTCCGGTCGCGACGTCCTCGATGATGCAGGTCGATATGGTGAACCGTATCCTTCCTGCAGGAAAGCGCGCCGGCATTCTAACCATCTCCGCCTCAACACTTACGGATGAGCACCTGCGAAAGGCACAGGTCCCCGACGGAACTCCAATTGGCACCACCGAAGGCGGCAGCGAATTCACAACCGCTATTCTCGAAAACGCATTGACGCTGGATGTGGACAAAGCCCGCGACGACAATGTCGAAGCAGCGCTTGCGCTGCAAGCGGGCAATCCCGACCTTGGTGCAATTGTACTGGAATGTACAAACATGTGCCCTTACGCGGCGGACATACAGCAGGCGACTGGTTTGCCAGTGTTTTCTATTGTTACTTTCATCAACTGGTTTCAGGCCGGACTAAACCCGCCAAGGTTCTGATCAAGTGAACAGTAAGTCCAGAGTAGCCGCCGCCTATAGCCAGATGGCGATTCTGGACCTATCGGCAACAGCTTGACGGTGAACCAGAACCAAGCAATCAAGAAACGAAATCGGAACAGCGCCAAAACGATCATCGTTAACCTCAAGGCACCTGTTCCGACACCGATTAACAACAGTTCAGGAACCGAGACGCATGACGAAAACACCGATCGAGCTGTTGGCGGCCAGTGCCTCGGAAACCCGCCCAATTGTAGCGCTGAGCGAAGGCACCGATCCCCGCATTGTTGCCGGAGGATTAGCCGCCCATAAGGCTGGTCTGGCCAATATTATTCTCGTTGGACCTGAGGCCGACGTTAAAGCGGCGCTCGCGGCAGAGGGTGGCTCAACCGGGGACGGTATTGCCATCCATGATCCTGCGCATTCGGAACTGACTGACGCTTTTGCGGCCGAGTATTATTCTCTGCGCAAACACAAAGGTGTCGATGAAGCCAAGGCACGCAAAGCCGCAGAATCGCCGCTGGTCTATGCCGCGATGCTGGTGCGAATGGGGCACGCAACAGGAACCGTGGGCGGGGCGGTCCATACCACAGGCGATGTGGTCAGAACTGCCATCCAGGTTATTGGAATGAAGCCCGATGTTGGAATGGTATCCTCGTTCTTCCTGATGTACCCACCCGAGGCCGCCGCTGAGGGCGCTCGCGCCATGCTCTATTCAGATTGCGGCTTGGTGATCGATCCGACATCCGAAGAACTGGCAAACATTGCGGCCGCTTCAGCGGTGTCCGCGCGGGCATTGCTGCAGGAAGAGCCAAAGATCGCGATGTTGAGTTTCTCAACAAAAGGCAGCGCCCAACACCCAGCGGTGGACAAGGTCGTCAACGCGACAGAAATTCTGCGGGCGAAACACCCAGAGTTGAATGTGGATGGAGAGCTGCAATTTGATGCCGCCTTCGTGCCGTCGATTGGTGAGCGAAAATCCCCCGGGTCCTCGGTCGCGGGTCAGTCGAACGTCAAGATTTTCCCAAATCTGGATGCCGGAAATATCGGGTACAAGATGACTCAACGGCTGGGCGGTTATCTGGCGATCGGTCCGGTTTTGCAGGGGCTCGCCAAACCGGCCAATGATCTATCGCGCGGATGCAGCGCGGAAGATGTGACGCAGATCATCGCGGTGACCATCCTGCAGGCGCGCGAACCCTAAACTCGGCAGCCCGCCTGCTTTATCGCGCAGGCCCGCGACCCATTCATTACAAACAAAGGACCATCCGTTATGGCGTCCGCCGATCCTTCAGCCCTATCCCTCACCGAGCGGAGCAAGGAGCGTGTTCGCACGCTCTTTCCCGGCGTCATGATCGCCGTAACCGTTGCCGTCGCCGCCAAGTTCCTGTCCGAGCATTATGCTACCCCGGCCATGCTGCTTGCCCTTCTTTTGGGGATTGCGGTCAGCTTTCTGGGCGAAGAAGGAAAAACCGTTGAGGGGATCGGATTCGCCGCACGCACACTTCTGCGCCTTGGCGTGGCCTTGCTGGGTGTGCGCGTGTCGATGACCCTGATGCTGGGTCTGGGCTGGGACCTGATTGCCCTTGTGATCGTCGGAGTGCTGTTGACCATAGGATTTGGCCTGTCCGTAGCTCGTTTTTTTGGCCACAAATGGCGCTTTGCCTTTCTGACCGCCGGTTCGGTTGCAATTTGCGGTGCATCGGCGGCAATGGCGATCAGTGCAATCCTGCCCAAGGACGAACGCTCGGAAGAGCGTCTGATTTTTACGGTCATGGGCGTGACCGTTTTGTCCACCATCGCCATGATCGCCTATCCGATCCTGGTACGCACATTGGGGATGAACGAGATTGCGGGCGGTGTGTTTCTGGGTGGCACCATCCATGATGTGGCTCAGGTTGTCGGCGCGGGATTTTCGATCTCGGAACAAACCGGAGATACAGCGACGCTGGTAAAATTGTTCCGCGTGGCGATGCTGGCACCGGTGGTTTTGGTCGCTTCACTGATTATTCGTGGCTTTGCTGAAATGGACGAAGACGGGAAACGTCCACCGCTGTTGCCGGGATTCGTGTTAGGATTTCTGGTTCTCGCTGCGGCATCCTCATTCGGATTGATCCCGCCAGCGATTTCAGAATTTCTAAGCCAATGCTCTCGATGGTTGTTGCTTGTTGCGATCGCAGCTGTGGGGATGAAGACAAACCTTAAGCAAATCCTGTCGGTCGGTGCAGCCGCAATCGCCCTCATCATAGTGGAGACGTTGTTCATCGCCGTGGTAATTCTGGCCGGGATCAACCTATTAACCTGAAGCAGTTACCAAGAGTTTTCCGCCAACTGCGACGGCTGAACGGCAACCCCTGATAGTCCGGTGCGGGTTTGCCGATTGCCTTCGTGCGCGGTGTTTGGTTCATTGGCGACTGGCGCTTTGCAGCGCTTTTTCGTTCGATTCCGAATGATTCCTCAAGCGAGATGAAGAATATGGACAACACCTTGCCTCTGCCACCTGGCCCGCATTCCGAACCGGGTTTTTGGCTTGATACATCTGAACACCGCACGTGGTTGAAAGATCAGGCTATGCGACAGTTGGCGTTTTTCAGCGCAAGTTGTCGGACCGAGCCAGGATTTTTCATCCTCGACCATGATGGCAGCCCGCTGCCAAACACATTGCAGGAACTGCACACGACTACACGCCTAGTGCATTCTTACGCTCTGGGGCATCTGATTGAATTTCAAGGCGCAGAGCGGATCATCGATCACGGTATGGCCTACCTCAACAGCCACCACAAAGACCGGGATCACGCCGGTTACCTTTGGGCTTTGGATGGCGACAACATCAAGGATGATCGCAAACTTGCCTACGGGCATGTCTTTGTTCTGCTCGCTGCCTCAAGCGCAAAACAAATAGGGCACCCGGAAGCTGACAAACTGCTGACCGAAATCCGGGATATCCTTGATACACATTTCTGGGATGATGAGACCGGGTTGTTCCGCGACGAATGGAACCGCGATTGGACGCCGTTTTCCACATATCGCGGAATGAACGCGAATATGCACGGAGTTGAGGCACTGCTTGCAGCTTTTGAGGCGACAGGCGACGAAATCTATCTTACCCACGCCGGTCGTATTCTGGATTTCTTTATCGGCCGGATCGCTCCTGCTGAAAACTGGCGCTTGCCCGAGCATTTCACCTCAGATTGGCAGATTGACCGGGGCTATGCCGGTGACCCGATGTTCCGTCCCGCAGGCACGACCCCGGGCCATTCGTTCGAGCTTGGGCGACTTCAGCTGCAGCATTGGGATTTATCAGGCCGACCAAACTCGGGCGCGCCCGAGTCATCGCGACGATTGATTGAGCAGGCCCTCAAGGATGCATGGCTGCCCGGCGGCGGCATGGCATATACGCTGGATTTTGGGGGTCGGGTCGCAAATGCGTCGCGGTTCTGGTGGCCAGTAGCTGAAGCCATTGGTGCGGTTGGAGCCCTGATCGCACTGGATAAAAGGCAAGAGGATGAAATTTGGTACAGAAAACTCTGGACCTTTGCGAATGAAACGTTCGTGGATCACCAACATGGCGGCTGGTTCCCGGCGGTGGATGAATCCGGTGACATCGTGACATCCATCTTTGACGGCAAACCGGATATCTATCATTCATTGCAGGCTTGCCTGTTCCCGCTATCGGGGCGCTTATCTCGGATGGTGCCGCTTTAGCGCGCGCGAATTCAAGCAGAGCGAGACCCGCATCGAGCCGGCTCAATTGAAGAGTCGGGGCAAATCTGCTATGTTAAATACATTCAACACCATCCGACGACCTGCGAATTCGGATGCGTTTCTTGACGAATGGATAGGAGAGTTGAATGGCAAATCAAGCACGTGGAAAGCGAACGACCCGAAAGGGCACACTTGAGGTGAGACCACAACCATCGGCCCATTCCGCCCTGAGCGAACGGGCCGGGGCGTCAGGCCTCATGACCCCGCAAATGCTGAGCGAACGCGATGAGCGCGTCTCAAAAACTCGCAAAAAGGGCGGGCCTGCTTTGGAAGAAGATAATTCGGATCAATCCGGCAATGACGCTGATCCGACGGAACTGGATTACTAATCAATTACGCACATTTTTTTGACATGAATAGATTACGGAGGCTGCTATGCCCTCGACCCATCAGCCAAGGATTTTCAACACAATAAACCTTACGGATTTCGATACTAACGGCCAAACCTCTACTGTGGGCGAGCCGACAGTTTCCAGCAATGGAGGCCAGATTCTGGCCACTGGCAACTGGTATGCAAGTCGGTCACTGGACGGCGGCCAAAGCTGGTCTCACATGAGTCCTTTCACGTTGTTCCCACCTGTTGACGGGGGGTTTTGCTGTGACCAGACCACGATTTACGACCCAAGCCGGGATCTGCTTATCTGGCTGCTTCAATATATCGAACAGGGGGGCACCAACACACTGCGGGTTGCGGTCAAACAAGGGCGCACCTTGGGGAACGACACATGGAACATTTGGGATTTCACCCCCGCCGGGCTTGATCCCGCGTGGAACAATGAGTGGTTCGACTATAATCACGTTTCGTTGTCCGAAAACTATATGTATGCGGGCACCAATGTGTTCTCGGCCGGGGCTAACCAGTTTACCCGCTCGGTCATTCTGCGGATTTCACTGGACGAACTGGCGACCGCGGCAACGCTATCATTCGACATATTCGAAACAGAAGACAACTTCTCTCTGCGCTGCGTACAGGGCGCACGCGGCGCGATGTACTTTGCCAGCCACAACACGAACTCGCAGATCCGCGTATTCAGATGGGCCGAGAACGCCTCGGACGTAGATGAATTCGACATCGATGTCACGCCTTGGTCCGCAGGCAATTATTCCGCGCAGACCACCGGTGGCGACTGGATGTCGCGCACTGATCCACGCATTATGGCTGGTTGGCTGGGACGCGGCGTTCTGGGCTTTATGTGGACAGCTAATCGTCAGACCAACAGGCCACTCCCTTTCGTCAGGACCGTCCGCATTGACGAAGCAACCATGTCATTGATTGACGAACCGGATATCTGGAACAGTCAGATCGCGTTCGCCTACCCCTCAACAGCTGTAAACCGGGTTGGTGATGTAGGGCTTTCGGTCTTTGCGGGTGGTGGGAATTTGCATCCGAGCCATGTTGTTGGCTCATACGACGATATCGATTTGACTTGGCGGCTGGCCCTCGCTCGACGTGGCACCGACACTCCGGGTCTGGGAAAATGGGGCGACTACACCAACTGTGCCGAGGTTGCCGATGATGGCTTCACCTGGCTGGCAGCCGGGTACACGCTGCAGGGCGGGAACACCCAAACTGACATCGAACCAACCATGACCTGGTTCGCACAGCAGCGCTATGACGCACCACGTCGCCATCCGCCCGTTATCGTCTAAAACATTATAACCATTTATAATTCAGGGATCTACATCATGCACAGAGCGATTAAATCACAAGGCGTAAAGTCATTCTTGCGGCAGGAAGCCCCCTGGCTACTTATCGCCTTTGTTATTGCTGACCTATTCTACAAATGGGGGTCATTCGCCCTGGAATGCGTCGGCTTTCTGCTGACTTGGTACGTCCTGAGCCTTCTAGCCAGCCTGGTATCACGTATGCTGTGGGGGGAAAACTCAGCTGTCGGAGATTGAACCATCGATCAATCTTTTTAAGCTTGCGGACTGTTGGTTTGCATCCCGCCCTGGGACATTACGAATTTGTTGCGCGTAGGTCTGAAATCACTTCGGACAACAGCTCAATCCCTTTTCGGATAGAACCGGGTTGGATTGACGAGACGCCAAGACGAAAGTGGTATCTCCCTGCGGTTTTATTTGAAAAACAGGGCCCGATCGGCTCCACAATAACACCGCGTTTTAGGGCGGCTTGACATATCGTCATGGCATCCAACCGGGCCTCGGGATCAGAAAGCACAAAAACCGTTCCGCCAAATTCGCCCGTTTTCAGGAAATGGGGTAGCTTTTCACGGATCGTCGTATCAGCCAGATGCCAGCGCAGCTCATAATTCTGGCGAACCCTGCGCAACAAGCCATCATAGTACCCCAAGTTAATAAACGCGGCAGCAGTGTGCTGAAGAATCATCGGCGGATGGCGCATCATCATTCCCCGGCAATCGCGCGCGGCGTCAATAAATTCTGGCGCAGCCGCCAGATACCCCAGGCGCAAACCTGGTGAAAGACCTTTGGAAAGGCTGCCCAAATAGATCAGTCGATCCGTGTCATCCAGACTGCGCAGCGGCAGCAAAGTAGAATGCCGGTAATCCACATCGCATTCGTAATCGTCTTCGACGATGTAAAAATCATACTCTTCAGCGGCCTGCAGCAAGGCCTTGCGGCGGCGCTCGGACATCGTAACGGTGGTTGGGTGCTGGCGGTTAGGGGTTACGAATACCAGGTCAGCCTCGCGCAGACGTTCATCGACGATCAGACCCTCGCTATCAATGGGTTGAAACCTTACATTCCCAAAATTTGCCTGAAGGATCTTGCGTGCATCCGGATATCCCGGATCCTCCATAACCGCAGTTTTATCGCGCCCACCGAACAACAGGCTGGTGATAAACAACCCGTTTTGCGAACCCAATGTGATCAGGATTGAATCGCTGGGTTCAAAAATACCGCGACGGGGCAGGATGCGCTGCCGGACCTGCTCGATAAGTTCAAAGCAATCCTCGTACAGCCCGTCCGCAGACCAGATTTTCAGGTGCTTTCGATTCATGGCCAACCGAGTGCATTCGCGCCAATCCGCAACTGGGAATGCGCCATCATCGATTTGGTTGCACACAAACGGATAGTCGTACTTGTACCAGTCATTCGGGCGCTGGATGGTTTCGATCTCTTCGGTGCGGCGCAGTTTGTTCAGTTTCTGGCCAATCGATGTGCGCTGTCTGGTGTTGGTTCGCCCAATCGCATCACCGTCCGTGCGAATCCCCACGTCAGAGCAGACATAATAACCCGAGCGGGGCCGGGCCTCGATCAGTTGCTCTTCTTCAAGCTTTCGATAAGCCGCGACGACCGTATTGATCGAAACATCGAGATCCCGCGCCAACCCCCGACATGAGGCAAGCTTTAGTCCAGACGGCATCAAACCTTCAAAAATGAGTCGTGAAATCTGCGAGACGATCTGATCTCGCAAACCGCTGGACTGAGATTTGTCGATGCTCAACCGTTGTGTCATGTCCTGTCAGGCTCTAGTCGCAAATTCTGCGACGCGATTTGCAAACTGTATCCATGTTTTCAAGTGCTCCATGCAAAGTGGAAACGACGCCAAATTCCCAAATTCTGTGCTGGCAATGCTGAAAGCAATAGCGCTCTTACTAAAAGCGGGTTGATGATAACTCAAAAAAGAGGCTTCAGCCAACGCTATGTTTTTAAAGTACTTATACCGACCTGAGATGTGCTTAAGCAACCTGCGCTGCCATTGTTGAACTTGTAACATCTTAACGCTCGGGACTGAATCGCGGCATCGAACAGTCACTTGGCGCGATGAAATCTGTACCCATTATTACAAACAACTGTATCTTTCTCAGTCGAACTCCTTCGCGTTTGCTGTAGCGATCCGGGAAGTTCCATGTCGAAATTAGGGATCACCCGGGCCGTTCGATGCGACTAGGGAGGGAGACCGTTCGCATGGTTTTGCAGGAGTGGGATATGCGTCGACTCTGTGAACAGCGATTCAGCAGACGTTTCTCTGATGTCCGTCCGAACCCCGACGCGAAGGGTCCGGTACATCAATTCAGCGCACAGATTTTTTGAGGGAGAACCAGATCCATGAAAAACACAACGAGGTTGGCATGCTGATGCGCGGTCTGGAAAAGCTGACAAGCGCAATCTCAGAAGTCATGGGCCGCATCGGCTGGTTTCTCATCTTGTATTGCATGGCGTTTGGCGTGTCGGACGTATTCATGCGCTATGTACTGAATGCGCCCTCCCAGTGGATCGGCACCACATTGCAAGCTGCGATGGTGTTGTTGGCCTGCACCGGCGGCGTCTATGCATTGCAGCATGACAGTTTCGTCAAACTCGACCTGTTTTATGCAAACGCCAGCAAGCGGTCAAAGGCGATTTTGGATGTCCTGACGGCACCGATTGCAATCCTGTTTCTGGTCGCATTGATCTGGAAGGGTTACGAAGCCGCATCGCTGTCTCTGATGCTTAATCAGAAGACCCCGACATCCATTCCGATCCCGATTTATCCGATCAAATTTGCGATCCCACTCAGCGGTGCAATGGTTCTCTTGGTAGTCCTGAAACACTTGCTCCGCGATCTGCAAACGATCTTCGGGCGCAGTTAGACACGCTGTTCTGGGCGCCTGCAAATACAAACGAAAATAGACTGATCCACTAACGAGGAGGAATTAACATGAAACCAAACAGGTTTGTGCACACAACCATTTGGGCAGGCGCCATAGCCGTGACCGCAAGCATTGCCGTCGCACAAGATGGGCCGCCGGATGAAGTAACCGAGTGGACCTTCCAGCCCGCATTTGACCAGACCGATGCCGGCTGGGACAATGGCCTGATCCCTTGGGTTGAAGCAGTTGAAAAAGCGACTGAAGGCACGGTCAAAATCCGTGTTGAGCCCGCAGGGGCGCTGGTCAGTGGTGCAGAGGCCTTTGGCGCAGCGGCTGCTGGTCTGACCGATGGCTACGCGGGCTGGGGTTCAGTCTATGGTGGCGACATGCCCGAAGGCATGCTGGCGTTTGGCATGGCCATGGGTGCCGACAACACCGAAGAAGCGTGGGAAGTGATGTGGGGCAACCCCGACTACCGCGTTGGTGACATCGTGCAAGAGGCCGCCAACGCGCGGAACCTGCAGTGGGCAGGCTGGACCAACCAGGGACCGAACGCAATGTTCACCAAGTTCCGTGTCGAAAAACTGGAAGATCTGGAAGGCCGCAAGATGCGCGCCGGTGGACCCCAGGCCATCTTCCACTCGACCATGGGCGGCGCGCCGGTCTCGATGAACGGTGGTGAGATTTACACCGCAATCAAACTGGGCACCATCGAAGGCACCTACTGGGATACAGGCGGCATCGATGACATGTCGTTCCAGGAAGTTATCGACTATGCGATCATGCCCGGCTGGAACCCTGCTCAGCACCAGGAGATCTTCATCAACCTGCAGAGCTGGAACGCCCTGACCGACTGGCAGCGCGAAAAGATCAACGGAGTTTTTGAAGAAACCTATTTCGAAACCAGCCGCATGCATGCGGAAGGTGTCGAAGAAGCGCTTCAAATCCTGCGCGATGCCGGTGGTGAAGTAATCGAGCTGAGCGATGAAGAAGTTGCTCGTATGCGCGAGAAATCCATTGCCGAAGTTTGGCCGCAGGTTGCAGCCGCATCCGAGGGCAACGCCAAAGGCGTGGAAATCTTCAAGAGGTTCCTGGAAGACAAGGCGAACGCGCAATAATCCCGCGCAATGTCATCTTTCCAACATAGCTAAAACTCTTTCGCTGGCCCGATCGTCGGGCCAGCGCACCAGACGAGCGCATGTCAGTGTTAAAAGCACTGCTGACACGCAACCCGGCAAAGACCGCGCGAACGGCCACTAGGTAGGGAAACTAAAGATCATGAGCCTCGAACTAATTACAGCGCTGTATTTCTTAATACTGTTTGGGATCCTTTTCATGGGGCTGCCGGTTGCGTTCGGCTTGGGCGGAACAGCGGTTCTATTTGCCCTGGTTTTCGAACCTCGCGCGCTGTTGTCCGTGCCCAGTGCATTCTATTCAACGCCTTGGAATTCGGTACTGGTCACAGTGCCTTTGTTCCTGTTCATGGGCTCACTCATAAGATTTTCGGGGATAGCCGAAACGGCCTATGACGCCGTTTACAAGCTGATCGGCCACATTCATGGTGGTCTCGCGATGGGTACAGTTCAGGTCTGTACTGTTTTTGCTGCAATCACCGGCATCACACCACCGGCGACCACCACGATGGGTCAGATCGCCTATCCTTCGATGATGCGCTACAAATATGATCGCCGTATCGCGATCGGTTGTATCGCGGCAGGCGGTGCGTTGGGTGCTCTGATCCCACCAAGCGTTCCGTTCATCTTCTATGGATTGCTGGCCAAGGTTTCGATCGGTGACCTGTTCATGGCGGGGTTGCTGCCCGGCCTGATGCTGGCCACGTTCTACACGATCTACATCGGCGTACGTTGTAAAATCCAGCCCGAGCTGGGCCCCGCCCTGCCCGCTGATCAGAAATTCACCCGCACCGAAAAACTGACCGCCGTTCTCAGCATCTGGCCGTTTGCCTTACTCATCATCATCGTTCTGGGCGTCATCTGGGGCGGTATCGCAACACCGGCGGAAGCTGCCGCATTTGGTGCCGCAGGCGCCTTTGTCATCAACCTGATCTACGGCAAACTGACCTGGGAGGTGCTGAGGGAATCGTTGGTGTCCACCTTGAAGCTCAGCGGTATGGGGCTTTGGATTCTGATTGGTGCCACCGTCTATCTTAATGTGTTCAACACGCTTGGCAGCCAGGACCTGCTGACCAATCTGGTTCTTTCCATGCCCGGCGGTGCAACCGGCATCCTGCTGATGATGATGCTGATCATCCTCGTCCTGGGTATGGTGATGGATGATTGGGCCATCATCATGCTGTGCACACCACTGTTCATCCCGATTATCGACGAATTGGGGATCGACAAGCTGTGGTTTGGCGCGCTGTTCATCGTGAACATCCAAATCGCTTACCTGACACCTCCGTTCGGTTTTGTGCTGTTCTGGATCAAAGGGGTTCTGCCCAAGGATGTCAGCATGGGGGATGTCTACAATTCGGTTGGCCCGTTTGTGGCACTCCAGTTCGTTGGCCTGACACTGATCTTCATCTTCCCGCAGATCGCCACCTGGTTGCCCAACATCCTGAAATAATCCGGAGGTACAGATGTATAACCATATCCTCGTTCCAGTCGCCCCTGATCACATCAACGACTGTGCCAAATCTCTGGATGCAGCAAGCCGCTTGCTGTCGGATGGCGGGACAGTATCGGTGCTGTCCGTTCTCGAAGAACTACCTTCGTATATCGGGTCGTACTTTCCACCCGAGCAGGTTCAGAAAAGCGTTTCTGATTTTGAGGACAAACTGAACGCATCGATGGAGTCTCCGAAGATCGGCACTCATGTTGTTACAGGTCATCCAACAAATTCCATTCTGGATTGGGCCGAAGAACACAAAGTGGACTGCATAGTGGTGGCGTCACACCAACCGGGCCTTTCGGACTATCTGATCGGTTCAACGGCTGCACGTGTGGTCCGTCATGCACATTGCAGTGTCGTGGTACTGCGCGACAAGTAGAGCAGAAGCATAACACCTGACAGGTGTTATGCGTGCAAGATGGCTGGCCAATGAGGCCAGCCATTGTCGTTCAGAAACCTTGCATCAACATGTCTACGGCCACGGTGATCTGCTCGAAATCATCTTTCAGATGACCCACGGGTGATTTGAGGAGTCCCACAGGAACAGCAGCCATGAACTGGGTCACCATTACAACCTGCTCACCATCTATCAGGAACTCAGGGTTGAGGCGGGTCGCTGGTTTCGGCGCACGTGCTTTTGACAAAAGCGGCACCACTATGCGGGTATTCAGATCGCTCAGAAGATCGGTTTGCACATCCAGAAGATAGCCATCGCCGGATGGGTTGGGGAATACATCGTATTTTGGCATCAGAACTGACGAAAGCGGTCCAAGGGCAACCCGTGCCGTTCAACATACGAGTTTGAGCTTTGCAGTGCCTCCGCGTTTTCGGCCCTCCACTGTGCTGCCTTCGCAGCGGCAACGGCGGCACGCACTCCTTCTTCGGCGGCACGCGACAGGTTCACGTTCAGCGCTCTGGCCTCGGTGAGTAAAGCGCTATCAAGTGATAGATTGGTCGGTTTGCGTGGTTGAGCGTTCATTCTGTCTTAGCCTCCATGTGCCCGAGAATATCAATATACTATATGCGCGTCAAATATGCGCATATCTCCTAAAGGACTTCTCTGGCTTCGTGGCTCGTTCTTATGGTATTTCATTCAATGCTTATTGAACGAGAACCTAACGATTTCGGTTGAAATCGTCCTCTCATCCCCCTAATCACGACCCTACCTCGGGGTGCGCTAAAGACCGCGCTGAGATGCCAATTGGCAAACCCGTTGAACCTGAACCGGCTAGAACCGGCGGAGGGAAAGGTACAGGTTTCATCCATCCTTACCCTCTCGCCGCATTGGAGGATGATATGAAACATCTGGCAATTGCTGCGGGAATACTGACTGCGACTTCGGCTGTGGCAGCCGATAAGCCCACGTTGACCGTATATACTTACGACAGCTTCGTTTCGGACTGGGGGCCCGGCCCGAAGGTCGAAGAGGCGTTTGAAGCGCAATGCGAATGCGACCTGAACCTTGTCGGCGTCGAAGATGGCGCGGCACTGCTGTCACGCATCCGGCTGGAAGGCGAAAACAGCGACGCCGATATTGTATTGGGTTTGGATACCAACTTGATATCGGCAGCTAAAGAAACCGGCCTGTTTGCACCTCATTCAGTCACTGCCGAGTATGCACTGCCCATCGAGTGGACCGACACAGTTTTTGCCCCCTACGACTGGGGTTACTTTGCATTTGTTCACAATGCAGATTTTGCCGCTCCTAACAGCTTCCGCGAGTTGGCAGATAGTGACATCAAGATCATCATTCAGGATCCGCGTTCATCGACGCCGGGGCTGGGTCTTCTGCTGTGGGTCAAGGCCGCGTATGGCGATGAAGCCCAAGAAATCTGGGCTGACCTTGCCGACAATATCGTGACGGTGACCAAGGGCTGGTCCGAGTCATATGGCTTGTTCCTTGAAGGTGAGGCCGACATGGTTCTAAGCTATACGACCTCGCCAGCCTATCACCTGATTGCCGAGGAAGATGCCAGCAAAGCAGCGGCAGCCTTTGACGAAGGCCATTATATGCAAGTCGAGGTTGCGGCCAAGCTAGCCAATTCCAATCAGCCCGAGCTGGCAGATCAGTTTCTGAACTTCATGGTGTCTGACGCGTTTCAGACGATCATTCCAACGACCAACTGGATGTACCCGGCCGTAACCCCATCTTCCGGTCTGCCCGAAGGTTTTGAAACTCTAACGATCCCTCAGAAGTCCTTGCTGTTTGATCAGGACCAAGCCGCCATCGCGCGGGAACAGGCGCTTTCGGAATGGTTGGGCGCACTCAGCCAGTAAACCCGCTTCCTGGTGTCAGTGCTGCAGCGATCGTTGCCGCGCTGATATTGGGCACACTGTTCATGGTGGCGGTGCGCGCTGATTCTGGCGGTGGGTTTGGTCCAGCCGACTGGGCAGCCTTACGCTTCACCCTGTTGCAAGCAACACTCTCTGCAGTGTTCAGCGCTGGTCTGGCTATTCCGGTCGCCCGCGCGCTGGCCCGCCGCCGATTCACCGGTAGGCGCGTCCTGATCACGCTGTTGGGTGCACCTTTCATCCTGCCGGTCATCGTCGCCATTCTGGGATTGCTTCAGGTCTTTGGCAGGGCAGGATGGATTTCGGACGCGTTGGGCTATTTCGGTCTGCCGCCCATTCGAATCTATGGGCTGCACGGTGTCGTTCTGGCCCACGTATTTTTTAATCTACCTCTGGCAACACGCCTGATCTTGCAGGGTTGGCAGGAGATCCCTGCCGAGCGTTTCCGGCTGGCGGCGCAACTTGGGTGCGAAGGAATGGCAATGTTCCGTTTGATCGAACTGCCAATGCTTCGCCGCATTCTCCCCGGAGTGCTGGCCGTGATCTTCGCCATTTGCCTGACCAGTTTTGCGGTGGCCCTGACGCTGGGTGGAGGGCCGCGCGCCACCACGATTGAACTCGCGATCTATCAGGCCTTTACATATGATTTTGACTTAGGGCGCGCCGCCTTATTATCCGCTTTGCAACTTGTCCTGACTGCAGCGGCTGCGTTGGCAGCCTTGAAGTTCTCGCGCGGCGACGGGTTCGGTACCGGCCTGAATCGTGAGATCCGGCGCTGGGATGGCCGAGGACCACTGCTGGATGCGTTTTGGATTATCATCGCCGCCGCGTTCCTGCTGCTACCTCTGGCATCCGTCACGATTTCGGGTATCGCTGGGCTGTTTGAGATGCCGGTTTTGGTGTTCCGTGCCGCTATAATTTCAATCTGTGTTGCCGCCGCCAGTACCATGCTCCTATTACTGCTGGCACTGCCCATGGCGACAGCCGTCGCGACAGGCCGGTTCGGCATCGTCGAACTTGGCGGACTTCTTGGCCTCGCCGCCTCGCCCTTGGTCATTGGTACGGGTCTCTTTATTCTGATCCGCCCGCTGGCCAATCCGACAACTCTTGCGTTGCCGGTAACCGCGCTTGTGAACGCGGTCATGGCCTTGCCCTTCGCCCTTCGAATTTTGGTTCCCGCAGCGCGTGATGTATTGGAACGGCACGGGCGGTTGGCACTGGCCCTGAACATGAACAACTGGTCCTTTTTCTTGCGTGTCATGCTTCCACGCCTGCGCCCCCAGGTCGGTTTTGCCGCGGGCCTGACGGCGGCACTGTCCATGGGTGATCTGGGTGTGATCGCCCTGTTTGCAGATGCGCAGATCGCAACGCTGCCCCTGCAAATCTACCGCCTGATGGGCGCCTACCAGATGCAGGCCGCAGCAGGAGGCGCGCTGCTGCTGCTTATACTATCGATGGGTGTTTTCTGGGTTCTGGATCGAGGGGGTCGCTGGCATGCTGAAGCTTGACAATTGCATCATCGCAAATGGCGATTTCCAATTAAGCGCTGACTTTGAGGTCAAGGCCGGATCCAGCGTTGCGATCATCGGTCCGTCGGGGGCAGGAAAATCAACACTTCTTGAAACTATCGCCGGTTTTCGAGACCTGAGAAGTGGGCACATCCACTGGAAGGATCATGACCTATCGACATTACCACCAGGCAGTCGACCGATGGCAATGCTGTTTCAGGACGGAAACCTGTTTCCTCACCTGAGCGCCGAACAGAATGTCGCCCTGGGCCTAAGGCCCAATGGAGGTTTGACTGCAGACGACCAACACCACATTCAATCGGCCCTCGGCCGCGTTGGCCTGCAGGGAATGGCGGCCAGAAAGCCCGCTGAATTATCAGGTGGTCAGCAAAGCCGCGTGGCGCTGGCCAGAATCCTCGTGCAAAAGCGTCAGGTGTTATTGCTCGACGAACCTTTCGCCGCCCTTGGCCCTGCCCTGAAAACAGAGATGCTCGATCTGGTCGCTGAATTAGTCGCCGAGACCAAAACCACCCTGCTTATGGTCAGCCACGACCCACGGGATGCGCTTCGGATAACCGACCAAACCGTATTGGTTGCGGATCAAATCGCACATCCACCTGCTGAGACCGAGACACTCTTCAACAATCCTCCGCCAGCGCTGCGCGATTATTTGGGCTGAATGAACTGATCCAGACAAGCGTCCAGCACCTCGTGCACACGCGGACCAATCTCGGGGGCCTCCGAAGCGCGCGGGCCTGCAATGTTCAGAACTGTTACAGGGTTGGCGCTCAGCCAAGCACGTATCTGTTGCGCGCAATCGGCCTTTCCTTTTCTGATATCCACCACCAGATGCGGTTTTTCAGCATCAACTGCAAACTCAACCGTTTTCCGCGTGCCGGGACTGTCTGACCCGTCGATAAAAACAAGCGTGGCGTCACTGGCAAAGACGTTGAGCCTTGTCCGTTCAGCGACATCTTCAGACTTCGTTTCAACAAGCCCGCTGAGATGAGCCGGGATCAGCCCATCCTCATTTGTTCGACCCTTCGGCACCCAGCCGCCATAGGGGATGCCATTTGCACGGGCAAACTCCAATGCGGCAGTGTCTACGCCGGTTTGTCCACCTGATACGATTTTCTGAACACGACGCCCGAATGGGATTCCGTCTTGCTCGTCTCCCTGCGTCAACGCGCAATACCAAATTGAAACGGATCATTCTGCGCAAAGAAGAGCTTACCCTCTGCCATCACATGCGCCTGGCCAGTTAGCTGAGGGACAATGCCCCCGCCATGCCCCGGCTGATAGGACAGCCTGTACGAACTTCCGATGATGCTTTCCTGAACGATTTCTTCTCCAGCGGACAAGCGCCGACTAGCCGCGAGGCAGGCCAGCCGGGCCGAGCTGCCGGTGCCGCAAGGCGAACGGTCATAGTCATCGTCGGGGCACAGAACAAAGTTTCTGCTATGAATACCTGCATTCGGTGAGGTGCCCTGAAAGATCACATGATCAACCGGCTCGCCATTTTCGCCACCAACTTCTTGCGCAATGCAGGCTTCGCGAATTGCGATAGCCATATCGGTCAGCGGGCGAATGTTCTCAGGCGTAACCGGGATCGGGCCTGGCTCGACAATGAAGAACCAATTGCCGCCATAAGCGACATCGCCGGTGACGGGGCCATACCCTGCAGTCTCGACCGTCACGGAATGATGTACGCGGCGGCTTTCAATGTTGGTGACCTGCACGGTGTTGGCGTCCAGCAGATCAATCTTAACCTCACCTACCGGAGTTTCGATTCGGTGCGCGCCAACCTCGATCTGTCCAAGATGCGCCAATGTTACGCCTAACCCGATCGTCCCATGGCCGCACATGCCCAGTACCGCATCCGCGTCAAAGTAGATCACGCCCGCTTTGCAACCAGCAATGACCGGTTCGACAAGGAGCGCCCCGACCATGCCGGGCTGGCCGCGCGGCTCCAGTAGAACAGACTTGTAGAACCGCTCATGTTCCGTTGCCAGTCGCTTGGCGCGTTCAGCCAGTGATCCTGAACCCAGATCAGGCCCCCCGTCCAGAATGACCCGTGTGGGCATTCCACCGGTATGGCTGTCAATCACATGCATTCCGCAATGACCCCACCCTGACGAACCCAATCGGTAAACCACGACTTAAACAAATTGTACTGTTGCTCGCAGTAATTTCGCTGGGCGTCAGATAACACGTCGGTTTCATTGAAATGCAGGCGGTATTCTTCTTCGCCGTTCAGCACCAGCAGATGCTTGTAGTAAAGAACAAGATCCGTGCCTTCGTCAAAACTTGCCAGAACGCCAAATGCCTCGTCCAGTTCGCGCGCACGCAACCGTGCTTCGGCATGTCCCTCTGCTGCCTTTTTCGAAAGCGCCGCAAGCAACAATGCCTCTTTGGGCAGCGCCGTTCCTATCCCGGTGATCGATCCGGTGGCGCCGCAATTCACAAACCCATGGTAGACTTCAGTATCGACGCCTACCATCAAAGTGACCTGATCGTCCTGCGATGTGATATGTTCTGCGGCATAGCGCAGGTCGCTCTTGCCCCCGAACTCCTTAAAGCCAACCAAATTCGGATGCTCGGCCCGCAGTGCAAAAAACAAATCCGCACGGGTGGCAAACCCATAGACAGGGCTGTTGTAGATGATCGCAGGCACGTCCGCTGCCGCAGAAAGAATAGCCTTGAAGTGGTTCTTTTGCGCGGCAACCGATGAGCCTCGTGACAGAACCCGAGGGATAACCATCAACCCTGCCGCGCCGACCTTCTGTGCATGTGCTGCGTGCGCCACAGCGGAATTCGAGTTGATGGCACCCGTCCCCACGACAACCGGCAAGCCAGCGTCGACCAGTCGTTCCACGCCCTCCATCCGTTGGGCATCCGTCAGAAGCGGCCAATCCCCCATCGAGCCACAATAGACGACAGCGGACATGCCGGCCGCGATCATCTCTTTGCCCTTTTTGACCAGCGCGTCAAAGTCAGGTGTCCTGTCGGCCTTACACGGCGTCATAAGGGCAGGCATAGTTCCAGTGAAAATAGTCCGGTCCATGAGATATCCGTTTGCTCAGGTTGGTATTGGTATTCTGCGCGAAAGCGCCGTGGCCTAACGTGTCATTCCAGCGAAACCCACAGGACCCTGGCGTCTTCCTTACTCGTAGAAATACAGCCATGCCCCATACCGCTATCGTAGTACAGAGAATCTCCGGGTTTCATCGGTAAGGGGCGGTAATGCTCGGATACGAATATCAACTCGCCACTGATAACGTACATGAATTCTTCGCCTGTGTGCCTGATCCAGTTCTCATATTCTGATATGTCACGCGCTTTTATCGTCGCGATATAAGGAAGCATTCGCTTACTGGTCAGGTCCGAGCACAGCAATTCGTGCATGTAGGTCGGCGTATTTCTTATCTCGCCTTGCCCTTTCGGCGTAAAATCACGTCGCCCCGAAATTCCCGATTGAGCGGACTGCAAGAACAGCTGTGGCGTGTTCATGTCCAAGGCCTGTGTCAGCCGCCGCACGATCTCGAAACTTGGACGTGTCTGGTTGTTTTCGATCTTTGAAAGTGTTGATCGACCGATTCCCGCTTCGCGCCCGGCCTCCTCCAATGTCCAGCCTTTTGCGCGGCGTGCATCCCGGATCGACCGACCCAAAGCCGCCCCCTCGTCCTGTTCTTCCGGTCCGGCACCATCTTTCAGGTTGTCCTCAGACATGGGAATCTCCTTATTTTATCAAAGCTTACTCATTTCCCCCGAGCCAAACAACTTTACTGTGATGAAATTTTTGTTGCCTTGCGTGCACTAATTCCACTATAGGAAACAAAATTTCGTACACTGGAAACGAGATTACAGGAGGAGATCATGTTCACAAAACCGCTCACCGAGGCTGATCCCGTCATCGCAGCATCGATCGCACGCGAGGGCATACGCCAGGCTGAACAAATCGAACTGATCGCTTCCGAGAACATCGTCTCTCAGGCAGTGATCGATGCGCAGGGTTCCGTACTTACAAACAAATACGCCGAGGGCTATCCGGGTCGCCGCTATTATGGCGGGTGTGAATATGTGGATGAGGTTGAGGCCGAAGCCATTGACCGATTGAAGAAGCTGTTTGGCTGCGAATATGCAAACGTGCAGCCGCACTCGGGCGCGCAAGCCAACGGGGCGGTTAAGCTGGCACTACTCAGCCCGGGTGACACGATTCTTGGTATGTCGTTGGATGCTGGGGGTCACCTGACCCATGGCGCAAAACCTGCCCAGTCCGGCAAGTGGTTCCGTCCGGTTCAATATGGCCTGACCCAGGCCGGGCTGATTGACTATGATCAGGTTGAAGAATTGGCGAAAGCCGAAAAGCCCAAACTGATCATTGCAGGCGCATCGGCCTATTCGCAAAAGATCGATTTCGCACGCTTCCGCGCCATTGCCGACGAAGTTGGCGCATGGCTTCTGGCAGACATGGCCCACATCGCCGGCTTGGTTGCGACCGGCCTGCATCCCTCGCCCATCGGGCACGCACACATTGTTACGTCGACTACGCACAAGACGCTACGCGGTCCGCGCGGTGGGATTATTCTTACAAACGATGAAGCGCTGACAAAAAAGATCAACTCGGCTGTTTTCCCGGGTCTGCAGGGCGGCCCCCTGATGCATGTGATCGCAGGCAAGGCAGTCGCATTTGGTGAAGCGCTGCAGCCTGAATTCAAAGAATATATGCAGCGCGTTGTCGACAGTGCCTCGGCACTGGCCAACGTGATGATGGCGCGCGGGTGCGACATCGTTTCGGGCGGCACTGAAAACCACCTTATGCTGGTTGATCTGCGCCCAGTCGGCGTAACCGGCAAAGACGCCGAAGCCGCGCTAGAGCGTGCAGGATTCACCTGCAACAAAAACAGCGTTCCGGGTGATCCCGAAAAGCCCACTGTCACCAGCGGCATCCGTCTTGGTACGGCCGCAGGCTGCAGCCGTGGGTTTGGACCAGAAGAGTTCAAACAGATTGGCCACATGATCGGTGATGTGTTGGACGCGCTGGCACAATCGTTTGACGGTGACGAGACCGTCGAAAAGGAAACCCGTGAAAAGGTCCGCGCGCTCTGCGCAAGCCACCCGATCTACTGAAAGAAGACCAAATGACTTACGATCTTATTGTCATCGGGGGCGGTCCGGGCGGCTATGTCGCCGCGATCCGCGCGGCACAACTGGGCCTGAAAGTTGCCTGCGTCGAAGGACGTGGCGCACTTGGCGGGACCTGTTTGAATGTGGGGTGCATACCCTCCAAAGCGTTGCTGACCTCCTCGGCCAAATATGCCGAACTTGCACATCTCTCCTCCCACGGTATTGCGGTCGAGGGGGCCAGCATCGATGTGCCCGCAATGATGGGACGCAAGGACAAGATCGTAGGCGACCTGACCAAGGGCATTACGTTTTTGTTCAAAAAAAACGGCGTAGATCTGATCGAAGGGTGGGCCAGAATTCCGGCCGCTGGTCAGGTCAAGGTGGGTGACGAAGTCCATGAGGCCAAGAACATCCTCATTGCCTCTGGTTCCGAACCTACCCCGTTGCCAGGGATTGAGATTGACGAGCAAGATATCCTCAGTTCGACGGGCGCGATTGCGCTGGAGAGTGTGCCCGAGCATCTGGTGGTGATCGGTGCCGGTGTCATCGGGCTGGAACTTGGGCAAGTTTGGGCGCGTCTCGGAGCCAAAGTTACGGTCGTCGAATATCTGGACCGCGTGCTGCCCGGCATGGATGGTGAAATTGCCAAACTGGCGCAACGCGCGCTGTCAAAACGTGGCCTGAAATTCCAGCTGGGCCGGGCACTGAAATCCGTCGACAAAACGGATACCGGCCTGACACTAACTGTGGACCGCGTCGGCAAGGACAAAGAAGAGGTGATCGAGGCCGACAAGGTGTTGATCGCCGTGGGTCGCCGCCCAGTCACACGTGGCATTGGCTTGGAAGAGCTGGGCGTGGCCGTGAACCAACGCGGTTTCATTGAAGTTGATGGCGCATTTCAGACATCTGTCCCGGGCATCTACGCCATAGGTGATTGCGTTCCCGGACCTATGCTGGCGCACAAGGCCGAAGAAGATGGTGTCGCCTGTGTAGAAATGCTGGCAGGCGAAGCTGGTCACGTCGATTACAACACTGTTCCCGGCGTGGTGTACACCGACCCCGAAGTCGCCTCGGTTGGTTTGACCGAAGAAGCACTGAAAGAATCCGGTGCCGAGTATTCGGTCGGCAAATTCGCCTTCATGGCGAACTCGCGCGCGCGTTCGACCGGTGAAACAGACGGTGCAGTGAAGGTTCTGGCAGACCCGAACGGCCAGATCCTGGGTGCGCATATTTGCGGAGCCCATGGCGGCGATCTGATCGCTGAACTGGTTCTGGCGATGACAAAGGGCGCAACGGTGTCCGAAGTCGCTGCAACCTGCCATGCGCACCCGGCCATGGGCGAGGCCGTCAAAGAAGCCTGCCTCGACGCCCTGGGCCGCGCGATCCACGCATAAGGGAGACCAGCCAGATGACCATCCAGCTTCGTCCTCGCCACCCGGAAAAAGCCAAAAAGGCCGACAGTGTCATCCCGCGCAAGCCCAAGTGGATTCGCAAGAAAAAGGGCGACAGCGCTGAATACTATGAAACACGACGCCTCATGCGCGAGTATGATCTGGCGACGGTCTGCGAAGAAGCCGCCTGCCCAAATATCGGCGAATGCTGGTCCAAGCGCCACGCCACCATGATGATCATGGGTGAGGTTTGCACGCGGGGTTGTTCGTTCTGCAATGTCTCAACGGGTCGCCCGGATGCTCTGGATGTGTTTGAACCTGGCCGTGTTGCGGCAGCGGTCAAGAAGCTAGACCTGCGCCATGTGGTCATCACATCGGTCGACCGTGATGATCTGGCAGATGGCGGGGCCGAGCATATCGCTCAGACCATCCGTGCCGTGCGCCATCAGAACCCCGGTACGACTGTCGAGGTTCTGACACCCGATTTTCTTGGAAAAGGCACTGCCTCAGAGGTCGTATTTGAAGCGGCGCCGGACGTTTTCAACCACAATCTGGAAACTGTGCCGCACCTTTATCCAACTGTGCGACCTGGTGCACGCTATTACACCTCGCTGCGTCTGCTGGATGATGCCAAACGCGCGAACCCGGAGCTTTTTACCAAATCTGGCCTGATGGTCGGGCTTGGCGAAAGTCTGGACGATGTCCGTCAGGTCATGGACGACCTGCGCGCGGCCAATGTCGATTTCCTAACCGTCGGCCAATATCTGCAACCGACCCCTAAACACCATCCGATTGACCGGTTCTGGACACCGGAAGAATTTGCCCAACTGGAACAGATCGCGCGTTCCAAGGGCTTTTTGCACGTGTCGGCAACGCCGCTGACCCGATCATCGTTCCACGCGGACGAAGACTTTGCCGCCCTCAAGCAGGCCCGCCAGCGGGCTTTGGCGAACAGGGCATAAACCTAACGCAAATGGGAGGGAAACCATGGAAGCGTTAAATTCAATCGTAGGGGCCATCAATGGCGTCGTGTGGGGGCCGCTGATGCTGGTTCTCATTCTCGGCGTTGGCTTCTTCCTGCAGGTCGGCCTGAAGTTCATGCCGATCCTGCGCATTGGCACGGGCTTCAGCCTGCTGTTCAAAGGCCGCGAAGGTCAGGGCGAGGGCCAGATCAGCCCGTTCAACGCGCTGATGACCTCGCTATCTGCGACTATCGGTACGGGCAACATCGCTGGTGTGGCCACTGCTGTCTTCCTGGGCGGTCCGGGTGCCTTGTTCTGGATGTGGATGACCGCCCTGGTGGGCATGGCCACCAAATATGCCGAAGCTGTCTGCGCGGTGAAATACCGCGAAAAAGACGAGCTTGGTAACTATGTCGGCGGCCCGATGTACTACATCAAAAATGGCCTCGGCGCGAAATGGGCCTGGCTGGGTGTTGCATTTGCCCTGTTCGGCGCAATCGCGGCGTTCGGCATCGGCAACGGTGTACAGGCCAATGGTGTTGCACAGGTTCTGGAGTCGAACTTCGGCCTGAACACTTCGGTTACCGGCGTTGTCCTGATGGTTCTGACCGCGGCCGTGATCCTGGGCGGCATCACCCGCATCGGTGCGGTTGCAGGTAAACTGGTTCCGTTCATGGCGATTGCCTACATCGTCGCAGGCCTGCTGGTTCTACTGATCAACATCGGTAACATCGGCTCCGCTCTGTCGCTTGTTTTCACCTACGCCTTCACCCCGTCGGCCGCCGAAGGTGGTTTCGCGGGTGCTGCCGTTTGGGCCGCGATCCGCTTTGGTGTGGCACGTGGTGTCTTCTCGAACGAAGCCGGTCTGGGTTCCGCTCCGATCGCACACGCCGCAGCCGAGACCAAAGGTCC
Organism: Ruegeria sp. CJ6; assembly: GCF_056536665.1. Taxonomy (NCBI): domain Bacteria; kingdom Pseudomonadati; phylum Pseudomonadota; class Alphaproteobacteria; order Rhodobacterales; family Roseobacteraceae; genus Ruegeria; species Ruegeria sp. CJ6. The sequence continues at coordinate 668,034 of NZ_JBQFQB010000002.1, forward strand.
GGTCAACCAGGGCCTGATCGCGATGTTGGGTACGTTCATCGACACGATCATCGTCTGCACCATCACCGGTCTTGCTATCATCTCGTCGGGTGCCTGGACATCGGGTGAATCCGGTGCAGCATTAACCAGTCACGCGTTCGAACTGTCGCTGCCGGGTATCGGTGGGTATCTGATCGCCATCGCTCTGTCGATCTTTGCCTTTACCACCATTCTGGGCTGGTCCTTCTATGGCGAGAAATGTGTTGAGTTCCTGCTGGGCGTGAAATCCCTGATGCCCTACCGCGTCCTGTGGATCGTCATGATCTATTTTGGCGCAACAGCGGATCTGGGCTTCATCTGGCTGCTGGCCGATACGCTGAACGCGATGATGGCCATTCCGAACCTGATCGCCCTGGCGCTGCTGAGCCCGATCGTCTTCAAACTGACGAAAGAGTTCTTTGCCTCAGGTGGCAAGTCCGAAGAGCCAGGCGGCACACCCGCCGAATAATCTCGGATGAAAATACGGGGGGCCATCCCGGCCCCCCGGCTTCAAACAGAATTCCATTTCTCGAGGAGAGACGTGATGGCCACGAAAATCCTGCTGCCGATTGATCACACCGACGACCGTTCGTGGAAGAACGCCCTGCCGCTCGCACAAGAACAAGCAAAGTTCTACAGTGCCGAATTGCACGCGATTGCCGTCATTCCTGAGATCATCCAGTTGCCGAACCTGCCCGCCAACTATGGCGCAGGCGCAAAAGACCACGTGCGCAATGCGGTGCAGGCCATACTGGATCACAACGGTGCATCTGATGTGGCGATCCATATCGAAGAAGGCAGCGTCTATCGTGAGATACTGAAGCTCGCCTACAAAGAGGGTTTTGATCTGATCGTCATGGCTTCGACCAAAGGCGATTTTCCGAACTATGAGATTGGCCCGAACCTGGCCCGTGTCGTGCGCAACGCGCATTGCACCGTCACGGTTGTTCGCGACCAGTCCCGCTGATTGAAAGGTTAAGTTGATGACCGAATTAAAACGCACGCCTCTTTACGCTTTGCATGTTGAGTTGGGAGGTAAGTTGGTTGATTTTGCGGGTTGGGAGATGCCTGTTCAGTATCCTTTGGGGATCATGGGAGAGCATAAGCAGTGTCGTGAGAAGGCGGCGGTGTTTGATGTGTCTCATATGGGTCAGGTGATTTTGCGGGGCGAGAATGTGGGTGAGAAGCTGGAAGCGCTTTGCCCGCAGGCCTATGCGACGCTGAAGGACGGCAAGGCGCGGTACGGGTTCTTTACGAACGCAGAAGGCGGGATCATGGATGACCTGATCGTGTCGAATGCGGGCGATCATTACTTTGTGGTGGTGAACGCGGCGCTGCGGCATCAGGACATTCCGCATATGCGTGAGCACCTTGAAGGCGTTGAAGTGATCGAGATTTTCGACCGCGCGCTGGTGGCGGTTCAGGGCCCTGCGGCGGAAAACGTTGTGGGCGAACTGTGCCCCGCCGCGCGTGATCTAAAGTTCATGGAAACCACGGTTGCCGATATCAACGGTGTTGAGTGCCGTATCTCGCGGCTGGGCTATACCGGCGAGGATGGCTACGAGATCTCGATCCCCGAGGACAAGGCGATCGAGATCACCAAGGCGTTTCTGGCGCATGAGGATTGCGAGCCGGCCGGTCTGGGCGCGCGCGACAGCCTGCGGCTGGAGGCAGGTCTGTGCCTTTATGGCAATGACATCGACCAGAGCACCTCACCGATTGAGGCCTCGCTGGCTTGGGCGATCCAGAAACGCCGCAAGGAAGAGGGCGGCTTTCCGGGGGCGGACCGCGTGCAGAAGGAACTGGCCGAAGGTCCCGCGCGCAAGCTGGTGGGCATCAAGCCCGAAGGCCGTGCGCCAGCGCGTCAGGGCGTTGAGATCCAGTGCCTTGAGGGCAACAGCATCGGTCAGATCACCTCGGGCGTGTTTGGCCCCACGGTGGGTGGACCGGTGGCGATGGGCTATGTGAGCAAAGGCCATGGCGAGCCGGGCGAGAAGGTGAACCTGATCATCCGGGGCAAGCCGCAACCGGCTGAGATCGTGGCGCTGCCCTTCGTCAAACAGAATTACAAGCGTTGAAGTCAGGAGAGAGAGACATGGCAACCTATTATTCCGAAGAGCATGAATGGCTGAGCGTTGACGGCGACACCGCCACGCTGGGCATCACCAAACACGCCGCCGAGCAATTGGGTGACGTGGTGTTCGTGGAACAGCAGGAAGCAGGCGACGAGTTCGAAAAAGGCGGCGAGATCGGCGTGATTGAATCCGTCAAGGCGGCGTCCGAGCTTTACGCACCGGTCGACGGCGAGATCACCGAGGTGAACGAGGCACTGGCCGACAATCCCGGCGCGCTGAACGAAGACCCCGAAGGCGAGGCCTGGATCTACAAGATCAAGATCGCGGACGCCTCGCAGCTCGAAGACCTGATGGACGAGGCCGGCTACAAGGCCTTCATCGGTTAACTCAGGCGGCGGGTCCGTGCGCGGACCCGCCCCTTCATCTGTTTCCAAATACTTCCGCCGGAGGCTCCTGCCGTCTCCGCCGGGCCTGACCTATCCTTGAGGAGCGCACACATGGCCTTCAAACTGACCGATTACGAAGCCTATGACTTCGCCAACCGCCGCCATATCGGGCCCAGCCCGACCGAGATGCGCGACATGCTCAAGGTGATCGGCTTCAAGACGCTGGACGAGCTGATCGACGCCACCGTCCCGCCCGCGATCCGGCAGAAAGAGCCGCTGGACTGGGGTCCGGCGATGACCGAGCGCGATGCGCTCTTTCACATGAAAGAGGTGGCGAGCAAGAACAAGGTTCTGACCTCGCTGATCGGTCAGGGCTATTATGGCACCACCACGCCGGCGCCGATCCTGCGCAACATTCTGGAAAACCCGGCCTGGTACACGGCCTACACGCCCTACCAGCCCGAGATCAGCCAGGGCCGACTTGAGGCGCTCTTGAACTTCCAGACCATGGTCAGCGACCTGACCGGGCTGGACGTGGCCAACGCGTCCTTGCTGGACGAAGCGACTGCTGCGGCGGAAGCCATGGCGATGGCCAAGCGCGGCGGCCGGTCCAAGGCCAACAATGCAGCCTTCTTTGTCGACAAGAACTGCCACCCGCAGACCATCGCGGTGATTAAAACGCGCGCCGAGCCTCTGGGCATCGAGGTGCAGGTGGCTGATCCGGACACGCTGGATGCGGGCGCGGTCTTTGGCGCCATCTTCCAGTACCCCGGCACCCATGGCCATGTGCGCGACTTCACCGCCGAGATTGCGGCCCTGCATGAACACAAGGCGATTGCCATCGTCGCCGCCGATATCCTGTCGCTGGCGCTGCTGAAGTCGCCCGGTGAGATGGGCGCGGATATCGCCATCGGCTCGACCCAGCGCTTTGGTGTGCCGATGGGCTATGGTGGCCCGCACGCCGCGTATATGGCGACCACCGACAAGCTGAAGCGCTCGATGCCGGGCCGGATCATCGGTGTCAGCATCGACAGCCGGGGCAACAAGGCTTACCGCCTGGCGCTGCAGACCCGCGAACAGCACATCCGGCGTGAGAAAGCCAACTCGAATGTCTGCACCGCGCAGGCGCTGCTGGCGGTGATTGCCTCGATGTATGCCGTGTATCACGGCCCCGACGGCATCAAGGCCATCGCGCAATCGGTGCACCGCAAGACCTCGCGTTTGGCCGCCGGTCTGGAAGAGGCAGGCTTTGCTGTGGAGCCGGAAGTGTTCTTCGACACGATCACGGTTGAGGTTGGCCATCTGCAGAAAACGGTCATGGAGGCCGCTGTGGCCCGGGGCGTCAACCTGCGTAAGGTCGGCGACACGAAAGTGGGCATCAGCCTGGACGAACAGACCCGGCCCGAGACCATCGAGGCGGTCTGGGGGGCCTTCGGCATCGACCGCAAGGATGACAGCTCGAACGTGGCCTATCGCCTGCCGGATTACGCGCTGCGCGAAAGCGAGTACCTGACCCACCCGATCTTCCACAAGAACCGGGCCGAGGCCGAGATCACGCGCTACATGCGCCGTCTGGCCGACCGCGACCTGGCGCTGGACCGGGCGATGATCCCGCTGGGCTCGTGCACCATGAAGCTGAACGCCACGATCGAGATGATCCCGGTCACCTGGCCCGAGTTCGGCAACCTGCACCCGTTCTGCCCCGAAGATCAGGCGCAGGGCTATCATGAGATGATCGATGATCTGAACGACAAGTTGTGCCAGATCACCGGCTATGACGCGATCAGCCAGCAGCCCAACTCGGGCGCGCAGGGTGAGTACGCAGGCCTCTTGACCATCCGCAACTATCACTTCGCCCGGGGCGAAGGGCAGCGCAATGTCTGCCTGATCCCGACCTCGGCGCATGGGACCAACCCGGCCTCGGCCCAGATGGTGGGCTGGCAGGTTGTGCCTGTGCAGGCGGATGAGAAGGGCAACATTGATCTGAATGATTTCCGCGCCAAGGCCGAAAAGCACTCGGACCATCTGGCCGCCTGCATGATCACCTACCCCTCGACCCATGGCGTGTTTGAGACCACCGTGCAGGAGGTCTGCCAGATCACCCATGATCATGGCGGTCAGGTTTATATCGACGGCGCCAACATGAACGCCATGGTGGGTCTGTCGCGTCCCGGAGACATCGGCGGTGACGTCAGCCACCTGAACCTGCACAAGACCTTCTGCATCCCCCATGGCGGCGGCGGCCCCGGCATGGGTCCGATCGGCGTCAAAGCGCATCTGACCGAGCATCTGCCCGGCCACCCGGAATACGGCACTGCCGTGGGTCCGGTCTCGGCGGCGCCCTTTGGGTCGCCCTCGATCTTGCCGGTTAGCTGGGCCTATGTGCTGCTGATGGGCGGCGCGGGTCTGACGCAGGCCACGAAAGTGGCGATCCTGAACGCCAACTACATCGCGGCGCGGCTCAAGGATGCCTACCCGATCCTCTACACCTCGGAAACGGGTCGCGTGGCGCATGAATGCATCCTCGACACCCGCCCGCTGGACGAAGCGGCCCATGTCAGCGTCGATGACATCGCCAAACGTCTGGTGGACAGCGGCTTCCACGCGCCCACCATGTCCTGGCCGGTGGCCGGCACCCTGATGGTCGAGCCTACGGAATCGGAACCCATGGACGAGCTGGACCGCTTCTGCGACGCCATGCTGTCCATCCGCTCCGAGGCACAGGACATCATCGACGGCAAGATCGACGCGGAAAACAACCCGCTGAAAAACGCTCCCCACACGGTGCGCGATCTGGTCGGCGACTGGGACCGTCCCTACACCCGTGAACAGGCCTGCTTCCCCCCAGGCTCCATGGGCGTCGACAAATACTGGTCCCCCGTCAACCGCGTCGACAACGCATACGGAGACCGAAACCTAATCTGCACATGCCCGCCAATGACCGAATACATGGACGCAGCTGAATAAACCTCAATCAATAAACCCCCGCCAACTGGCGGGGGTTTTCGCCCATCGGAAACCTGTGTTCCGATCTGAGCCCATTTCCAGTGTCGTTTTCCGCTGATGAAGCGTCTTTTATGCTTGCTGCAGGTGCAAACGACCCATACCTCTGTGCGTGGGACACCCCTCCCCAACGAGGGGCGTGTATCTGGAAGGGTAATACACATGACTATCGAACAACCGGCGACGCGGCCGGCCAACCCGCGTTTTTCCTCGGGCCCCTGTGCCAAACCCCCCACATTTGATCTGACCAAACTGGCGGATGCCGCCTTGGGCCGCTCGCATCGGGCTGCTGTCGGCAAGGACAAGCTGAAGGCGGCGATTGAAGGCACGCGAGAGATTCTAGGCATTCCAGCGGATTATCGCATCGGCATTGTACCAGCCTCGGACACCGGTGCGGTTGAGATGGCGCTTTGGTCTTTGCTGGGTAAGCGCAAAGTTGAAATGCTGGCCTGGGAAAGCTTTGGCGCGGGTTGGGTGACTGATGTGATCAAGCAACTGAAAATCGACGCTGAAGTGAAAACCGCCGAGTACGGGCAAATCGTTGATCTCGCGTCCGTCGATTTCGCCAACGATGTGGTGTTCACATGGAACGGAACGACTTCGGGTGTGCGGGTCCCAGATGGCGACTGGATTGCTGATGATCGTCAAGGTCTGACGATCTGTGACGCGACATCCGCTGCGTTCGCGATGGACTTGCCATGGGACAAGTTGGATGTGACAACGTTCAGCTGGCAGAAGGTTCTAGGCGGAGAGGCGGCTCATGGGATACTGATCCTGTCTCCGCGCGCGGTCGAGCGCTTGGAGAGTTACACCCCGTCATGGCCATTGCCGAAGATCTTCCGCCTGACCAAAGGTGGCAAGCTGATTGATGGGATATTCACCGGCGCGACGATCAACACACCCTCAATGCTCGCGGTTGAGGATTACCTTTTCGCGTTGGACTGGGCGCGTTCAGTCGGAGGCTTGCAGGGGCTGATTGCTCGTGCGAATGCCAATGCTGGCGCGGTTCATGCGTTCTGCGACCAAAATGACTGGATCGCCAATCTGGCCGAAGACTCGACAACTCAATCAAATACGTCGGTCTGTCTGAAGTTCACCGATACGCGCATTCAAGATGGTGCCGTTTTTGCCAAAGCCGTCGCCAAACGGCTTGAGGCCGAAAACATTGCGCTTGATATCGGTGCCTATCGCGACGCCCCTGCGGGTCTGCGCATCTGGTGCGGCGGCACGGTTGAGACATCAGATATCGAGGCGATGCTGCCCTGGCTTGTATGGGCTTTTGAAGCCGAGATTGCAGCGCAAACCGAAGCTGCCTGACCTTTTCTACTGGGCCGCATCCGGCCCGGACCTTCCACAATGTTCAAGGACCAAAAATATGGCTCCCAAAGTACTCGTCTCTGACAAGCTGAGCGAAACCGCCGTTCAAATCTTCCGCGACCGTGGCATCGACGTGGATTTCATGCCCGATCTGGGAAAGGACAAAGACAAGCTGGCCGAGGTGATCGGTCAGTATGACGGCCTCGCCATCCGTTCTGCCACCAAAGTCACGCCAACCATTCTGGAGAAGGCAGACAAGTTAAAAGTCATTGGTCGTGCCGGGATCGGCACCGACAATATCGACAAGGATGCGGCCTCAAAAAAAGGCGTGATCGTGATGAACACACCGTTCGGCAACATGATCACCACCGCCGAGCATGCCATCGCGATGATGTTTGCCGTGGCGCGGCAGATCCCCGAAGCCAGCACCTCGACCCATGCGGGTAAGTGGGAAAAGTCCAAGTTCATGGGGATTGAGCTGACCAACAAGACCCTGGGCGTGATCGGCGCGGGCAACATTGGTGGCATCGTATGCGAGCGTGCTTTGGGTCTGAAGATGAAGGTCGTCGCCTATGATCCCTACCTTGGCGAAGAGAAAGCCGCGCAGATGGGTGTGGAAAAGGTCGAATTGGATGAGCTGCTGTCGCGGGCGGATTTCATCACTCTGCACGTGCCGCTGACCGATCAGACGCGCAATATCCTGAGCCGTGAGAACCTGGCCAAGACCAAGAAAGGCGTGCGCATTGTCAACTGCGCCCGTGGCGGTCTGGTCGACGAGGACGCGCTGGCCGAGGCGTTGCAATCGGGTCATGTCGCCGGTGCGGCCTTTGACGTGTTCAGTGAGGAACCGGCCAAGGAGAACGCCCTGTTCAACCTACCCAATGTGGTTTGCACACCGCACTTGGGTGCGGCCACGACTGAGGCGCAGGAGAACGTGGCGCTGCAAGTGGCCGAGCAGATCTCGAATTACCTGCTGACCGGAGCGGTCGAGAACGCACTGAACATGCCCAGTGTGACGGCAGAGGAGGCCAAGGTCATGGGGCCGTGGATCAAGCTGGCCGGGCATCTGGGCAGCTTCATTGGTCAGATGACGGATGAGCCGATCAAGGCAATCAACATCCTCTATGACGGTGTCGCTGCGAACATGAATCTGGCTGCGTTGAATTGTTCGGTCGTTGCCGGAATCATGAAGAAATTCAATCCCGAGGTGAACATGGTCTCGGCCCCGGTTGTCGCGAGAGAGCGTGGCATCCAGATCTCGACGACCAATCAGGACAAATCCGGTGCGTTCGAAGGCTATATCAAGGTCACTGTGGTGACTGAAAAGCGTGAACGCTCAATCGGTGGCACGGTGTTCAGTGACGGCAAGCCGCGGTTTATTCAGATCAAGGGCATCAATATCGATGCCGAGATCGGGGCGCATATGCTCTATACGACTAACGAAGACGTGCCGGGCATCATTGGTGCTTTAGGACAGACCATGGGCGAGAACGATGTGAACATCGCGAACTTTACTCTTGGACGATCCGAAGCTGGCGGTGAGGCGATTGCGTTGCTTTATGTTGATGAACCGGTACCAGCCGAGGCGCGCGCCAAACTCGCCGAGACAGGTCTGTTTACTCAGATCAAACCGTTGGAGTTTGACGTGGCCTGAAGGTCGCTGTTGAACTTCTGTGACAGATTGATGCCCGCGCTTGTCCAAAGCGTGGGCATCGCCTTTTCAAAGTGCTGATTTTGCGCCAGAAGTGCGGCAATCACCATTGCCCGAGGGGAAGCTGATGACCAATCCGATCTACGCAATTGGAGATTTGCACGGCCGCGTGGATGAGTTCGAGCGCTCCTTGGCGCTGATCGAACGCGATGGCGGCGCCGATGCCGAGATCGTGTATCTGGGCGATTACGTTGATCGGGGCCCCGACAGCCGGGGCGTTCTGGATCGGCTGATCGCTGGTCGCGATGCGGGCAAGCGGTGGATCACTCTGCTGGGCAACCATGACCGGATGTTTTCATGGTTCCTCGAAGATGTCCCGCGTCACGATCCGCACATGTTGGTCGGGTATCATTGGCTGCACGAGCGGTTGGGTGGTGTAGAAACACTACAAAGCTATGGCGTGTTCTTCGATCAGCAGACACGGCTCGAGGATCTGCATGCAACAGCGCGGGGTGCGGTTCCCGATGCGCATCGGATATTTCTGCAAGGGCTCATCGCCATGCATCAAACGCGCGAGATTGCTTTTGTCCATGCGGGCATTCGGCCCGGTATTCCGCTGAGCGAACAACGGGAAAATGATCTGGTCTGGATCAGGCAAACCTTTCACAACCACCGAGGTCCGCATCCGAAACTGATCGTCCATGGGCATACGCCGGTGGATCAATCAACGCATTACGGCAATCGCATCAACCTGGATAGCGGCGCAGGGTATGGCCGTCCGGTTGGCGTTGCGGTGCTCGAAGGACAGGATTGCTGGTTGTTGACGGACAAGGGTCGCGTTGCGCTTTTGCCTTGAAGATCAGGTCTTGGTGAAAAGGTCTTTGCAGCGGTCACGCAGGATGTTCTTTTGCACCTTGCCCATTGTGTTGCGGGGGAGCTCGTCCAGCAGGATCAACTGGAGGGGATGTTTGAACCGGGCGAGCGCGTCCCGAACCGCACCCATGATGGCCTCGATATCTGGCGTGTGACCGGGGGTAGGGACCAGAATGCCAACCGGGGTTTCTCCGAAATCCGGATGCGGGACGCCAATTACCGCGCTTTCCAGCACGCCGGGTTGTTCGTCTAGCAGCAGCTCGATCTCTTTGGGGTAGATATTATACCCGCCCGAGATGATCAGGTCTTTGCCACGCCCGACGATATGGACATAGCCATCTTCATCGATCCGCCCTAGATCACCGGTGATGAAGAACCCGTCTTCGCGCAGTTCTGCGGCGGTTTTGTCGGGCATTTGCCAGTAGCCCTGAAACACATTGGGACCGCGCACCTCGATGATGCCGATCTCACCATCTGCTAGGGTTTGACCTGTTTTGGGGTCTGTGACCTTCAGTTCAACATCCGGCAGGGGAAATCCGACCGTTCCCGCCCGGCGTTCGCCGTCATAGGGGTTAGAAGTGTTCATGTTCGTCTCGGTCATGCCATAGCGTTCCAGAATGCGATGACCTGTACGGTCTTCAAATTGAACGTGGGTATCTGCCAGCAAAGGCGCTGAACCTGAGATGAACAGCCGCATATCCTGAGTCAGATCTTGGGCGAAGCGGTCGTCGCTTAGCAGGCGGGTGTAAAACGTCGGCACCCCCATCATCGCCGTTGCCTGTGGCATCAGGCGCAACATATCTTCCAGGTCGAACTTCGGCAGAAATATCATCGACCCGCCCGATGCGAGGACGACATTTGTCGCAACAAACAGTCCATGCGTGTGAAAGATCGGCAGCGCGTGCAACAGCACGTCATCATCTGTGAATCGCCATTCCTGCACAAGGGTCTCCGCGTTCGACAGCAGATTCGCCTGCGTCAGCATTGCCCCTTTCGAACGCCCCGTCGTGCCTGAAGTATATAGGAACGCAGCCAGATCATCTTCGGATCGGTGGGCCGGCTGAAAGGCCGGAAGCATCCCCAGAGCACGCCGCATCAGGCTGCCTGAACCGTCGGCGTTCAGCGTTTCAAGCCGGGCATTGTTCTTTTGCGCGATCTCGGCAAGCCCTGCCTCGTTTGCCTCATCGCACACCACCAGTGAAGCGCCGCTGTTTTCGATGAAATAGCTTAGCTCTTGCGTCGTATAGCCCGTATTGAGAGGTAGAAAGATCAGCCCCGCTTGGGCACAGGCGGCATAAAGCGCCAGTGCCTCAACGGATTTCTCCACCTGCACCGCCACGCGGTCGCCCGGTTCCATTTCCAGTCCTGTCATGGTGTTGGACAGACGGGCCGCCGTGTCCAGAAACGCGGCATGGGTCAAAGTCTGACCATCCGGAAGGTGCAAAAATGGCGTATCCTTGCCTGCATGGATGCCCAGCAAACGATCATAAAGCGGGTTGCCCATCCCGATATCCTTTCCAGCAGACGCGCACATTCTGCAGCAAATCTGTCGTGGAATTGGGGAAGCGTAAAGCCCGGACAATCAGAACTCGGTCGTCATCCGATATCCGGCCGCAAAATACATCTTGGCAAACGTTACCGGCTGACCCTGCAGCCATGTGATACGCTCGGCCGTAAAAACGGGTTCACCCTCGGGAACGTCCAGAAAACCGGCCAAAGTGGTATCGGCGCGGCTGGCCAGAAAGGTCAACTCGACATTGGTGAACGGGACAGTTTGCACCAGCCAGTCATTGGGTCCGACGCTAGAGAAATCTGCCTGCGTGACCTGAGGTACGCTGTCTATCACGATCCAGCGGTCTTCGAACTGAAAAGGTGAATTGCCGGAGAAATGCATGCAACGCACGTGCATCACACTTTGATCAGCACGTAGGGCCAACCGGGCCGCCAGCCAGTCTGGGGCGATCTGCGTTTCACATGACACAAGAGCGTAGCGATAGGTTCCGCCCGCCGCTTCGATTTCATCTCGGACCAGAGGAATTGTGAAGCGCGCCTGTCGCTGCGGTGCGCTAAGGACCCGAGTGCCTGCCTTTCGGCGCCGTTCAAGAAACCCTTCATCCGCCAGTTCCCGCAGTGCTCTGTTGACTGTGGTGCGGGTGCACGAAAACTCGACCGCTAATTCTTGCTCATTGGGAAGCAGAGCGTCGGGCTGCAATTCGCCCGAGCGGATTCGGCGCAGGACGGTTTGCTTAATGTCTTTGTAGCTGGTTGTGTCGCTGGTTTGGGTCATATCAGTTCAGATGTCTTCCAAAAGGTCATTCATCGCGGCACGATAATTGTTCAGGATCGCATCGCGGGCGATATGCCGCCCGCCGCGCACCTGATGTCGCCCGGCAGACCAAAGGTCGGTCACTGTTCCGTCAGGCGCGGCAAAGCTCAGGCCGTCAATCAATTGATCGTCGCGCAAAGTACACAGGGTGGGGTGACTTCGATCGATCGCAACCAGATCGGCCAGATGACCTATTGCGATCTCTCCGGCGTCGCGCCCCAGCGCCTGTGCGCCACCGCGGGCGGCTCCGGTATACAGCGTTTGACCGACCGAGCCTTCGCCACGTACCAGCACAGTGCGGGCCTTGTCGCGCAGACGTTGAGAATACTCCAGCGTACGCAATTCCTCGGGCAGTGAAATACGCACATTCGAGTCTGAACCGACACCAAAGGCACCGCCCTGCTCGATGTAGACGGCACCATTGAAAATACCATCCCCCAGATTGGCCTCTGTGATCGGGCACAGACCGGCCACAGCCCCGGATCGGGCAAGAGCGCGGGTTTCATCGTCTGTCATATGAGTTGCATGGATCAGGCACCATCGTTCGTTCACATCCACGTTGCTCAGCAGCCAATCTACCGGTCGTTGACCCAGAGCGGCTTCTACATCCGTGACCTCCTTCTCTTGTTCAGAGATGTGGATGTGCACAGGGCCACGCGGGGTAGCGTTCAGCACTTGCCGTAGGTCATCAGGCGAGGTCGCACGCAGAGAGTGCGGTGCGATGCCGATCTGGCTGTCTGCATAAGGCATCAGCGGCTTACAGTCCTCGACAAGCTGCAGGAACCTTTCCACCTCATTGCCGAACCGCAATTGACCGCCGGTTAGAGGCTCTTGCGCGACGCCGCCATAGGTGTAGAGCACCGGTAGATGTGTCAATCCAATCCCGGTTTGGCTGGCCGCCGAGAAGATGCGCTGACTCAGCTCAGACAACTGCGCATAAGGCGTGCCGCCGGGTTGGTGGTGGACGTAGTGGAATTCCCCGACCGCAGCATACCCGGCCTCCTGCATCTCCATATAGACCAATGCGGCAATGGACTCGATCTGTGCAGGAGTGAGGCGGTCCAGAAATCGGTACATCAAGGTACGCCAGGTCCAGAAGCTTTCGCGCCCTGCTACGCGCGTTTCGGTCATGCCCGCCATGGCGCGTTGAAAGGCATGGCTGTGCAGGTTCGCCAAAGCGGGCAGCAACACGTCGACCCGAGTGTCTTCGGGATTTGGCTCGGTCCCTGATTTCAGCGCAGCGATCCGACCGTCTTCGATTTCGACTCGTAGGTTGTGCACCCACTCAGAGCCTAACAGGGCCGTTTTGGCATGAACCGTCATCGTAATTCCATTTTGTGTAGACTTTATATTTTTAGCCGTATACGAAAAAATCAAGCGCAGGGGGAGCCCAAAAGAATCGCCATGACGAAAAAAACTGTTCTTCGTAGCAAACATGTAGCCACCATGGGGGGCGACCAACCTTATGGGATGATCGAGGATGGTGCGATTGCCATCGATGGGTCGGAAATCGTTTGGGTTGGCGCTCGGTCGGCAATGCCGCCGTCATATGCCGAGTGGCCGCAGAACGACTATGGTGACCGCTTGATCACGCCTGCTCTGATTGACGCTCATACTCATGTTGTGTTTGGCGGCAACCGCGCGGTTGAGTTCGAAATGCGCCTGAAGGGCGCGACCTACGAAGAAATTGCCCGCGCGGGTGGAGGCATCCTGTCGACCGTACACGGCACGCGGGCAGCAACAGAAGAAGAGCTGCTTGCAGGCGCGCTTTCGCGCGTGGACGCATTGCTGGCCGAAGGTGTGTCCTGCATCGAGGTGAAGTCGGGTTATGGGCTCGATGCCGAAACCGAACTGCGTATGTTGCGCGCGGCGCGCCGTATTGCGCGGGAGCGCCCTATTCGGGTCAATACCAGTTTTCTTGGCGCACATGCCGTTCCGCCAGAATATGCGGGTCGGGATGACGCCTATATTGACGAGGTCTGCATTCCGACACTGCGCGCGGCCCATGCCGAAGGGCTGGTGGACGCGGTGGATGGGTTCTGCGAAGGCATTGCATTTGATCCCACACAGATCGAACGGGTTTTTGTTGTCGCGCAAGAGCTTGGCCTACCGGTGAAGCTGCATGCTGAGCAACTTTCGAATCTAGGTGGGGCTAAGCTGGCGGCAGCTTACGGAGCGCTATCCGCTGATCATATCGAATATTTGGACGCCGACGGCGTTACCGCCATGGCTGGGGCCGGAACGGTCGCGGTCCTGCTGCCCGGCGCGTTTTATACGCTGCATGAAACGCAAGCTCCGCCGATTGAATTGTTGCGCCAGAAGAATGTTCCCATGGCACTGGCGACCGATTGCAATCCGGGGTCCTCACCCCTGACTTCTCTGCTGCTAACAATGAACATGGGGTGCACTTTGTTTCGCATGACGCCTGAAGAAGCATTGGCAGGTGTTACCCACGTCGCGGCCCGCGCTTTGGGTCTGGATGATACCGGCGTGATCGCGCCCGGATTGCGCGCTGATCTGGCCGTCTGGGATGCTACTCACCCTGCAGAACTGTCCTATCGCATCGGTTTCAACCCTCTGCATAAACGTATTTTTGGAGGTCTGGAATGACACCTCTGTTGCTTGTCCCCGGTCAGGTTTCGCTGGATCAGCTTGCCCAGATCTACTGGACCGAAGCCGCCATTTCGCTTGACGCCACCTGCCAACCCAAGGTTGAGGTCGCTGCTGCCCGCATTGCGCAGGCTGCCGAAGGGACCGAGCCCGTCTATGGCGTCAACACCGGCTTTGGCAAACTGGCGAGTCACAAGATTGCGGCCAAAGATACCTCAACCCTGCAGCGCAACCTGATCCTCAGCCATTGTTGCGGGGTGGGTCCGGCAGTGCCGCGTCGTCTGGCGCGGCTGATGATGTCACTGAAGTTGCTGTCATTCGGCCGAGGTGCTTCGGGTGTCCGCTGGGAACTTGTCGAATTGCTGCAACAGATGCTGGCGTGTGGTGTGACACCTGTGATCCCGGCACAGGGTTCGGTCGGCGCGTCTGGCGATCTTGCGCCACTGGCCCATATGACCGCTGTGGTGATCGGTGAGGGCGAGGCAGAGGTGAACGGTGTTGTTATGCCGGGTGCAGAGGCTCTGAAAACAGCTGGGCTAGAGCCGATTCAACTTGGTCCAAAGGAGGGCCTTGCGTTCATCAACGGGACGCAATTTTCGACTGCCTTTGCTCTGGCCGGATTGTTCGAAGGTTGGCGTTCAGCACAAAATGCGCTGGTGATTTCGGCGGCTTCAACTGATGCGATCATGGGATCCACCGCCCCTCTGCAACCCGAGATTCACACGCTGCGCGGGCATCGTGGGCAGATTGAAGCGGCGGCGGCGATGCGGGCCACTCTGGAGGGCTCTGAGATCCGCGAAAGTCACCGTGATGGGGATACGCGAGTGCAGGATCCATATTGCATCCGCTGCCAACCACAGGTGACCGGCGCAGCGATGGATGTGATCCGGCAGGCGTCTGCAACTCTTGTAACTGAGGCCAACGCGGCCACTGATAATCCGCTGGTTCTGACCGATCCGGATGCAATTGTTTCGGGCGGGAATTTCCACGCCGAGCCGGTAGGCTTTGCCGCCGATATGATTGCTTTGGCCCTGTCAGAGATCGGGGCGATCGCACAGCGTCGGATCGCATTAATGGTCGACCCGGCGCTTAGCTTTGATCTGCCGCCCTTCCTGACGCCCGAGCCGGGGCTGAACTCGGGTCTGATGATCGCCGAGGTCACGACGGCTGCGTTGATGAGCGAGAACAAACATCTGGCCAACCCATGTGTGACCGACAGCACACCTACATCGGCCAATCAGGAAGACCACGTCTCGATGGCGGCGCACGGGGCGCGGCGTTTAGGCCGGATGGTTGATAATTTGAACTATATTCTGGGGATCGAACTGCTCTGCGCCGCGCAAGGCATCGAATTCCGCGCACCTCTTGCGACCAGCAAAGCGCTGACCAGCGTGGTTGGGCGTTTGCGCAACGATATCCCGTCGCTAGGCGATGATCGCTATCTGGCGCCCGAATTGGAAACCGCGAAGTCCCTAGTCGAAAGCGGAACTATTCTGCAGGCAGCTGCAATGCCCATGCCGGAGCTGTCGTGATGCAGGTTTTCAGTGTTCAGCGTGGCGATGGGCCCATCGTGCTGGGGCAGCCGCATGGCGGCACGTATGTGCCCGACGACATTGCCGAGCGACTGAATGCGAATGGGCAGGTTCTGGCGGATACGGATTGGCATATCAATCAGCTCTACGATGGGCTTGTTGCCAACGCGACGGTCGTGCAATCCCATATCCACCGCTATGTCATTGACGCTAATCGAGACCCTGCGGGTGTATCATTGTATCCTGGGCAGAACACAACAACTCTGGTGCCGTTGACCGATTTTGACGGTCAGCCGATCTGGGCCGAGGGGCAGGAGCCCTCAGTCGATGAGATCGAGGTACGTCGAACCGCCTACCACGCGCCCTATCACAACGCGCTTGAGCAAGAGCTTGAAAGGGTGCGGGCAATACACGGTGTTGCGATCCTGTTTGACTGCCACTCGATCCGAAGCAAGATTCCGTTCCTCTTTGAAGGCACCCTGCCAGATATGAACATCGGCACCGATGGTGGCGCGACCTGTGCCCCCGGCATTGAGGCCGCGGCCCATGAATTTTCGCATTCCTCCCCTTACAGCACCGTCCTGAACGGGCGATTCCGAGGGGGTTGGACGACCCGCCACTATGGCCGTCCTGATGAAGGCCAACACGCGATCCAGATGGAGTTGGCGCAATCTACCTATCTGTCCGCCGAAACCCCTCCGTGGGCGTTTGACGAGGCGAAAGCCAAGCGCCTGCGTCGCTGGTTGGTGGATATTCTCGACGCCATCCAAGACACTGCATTGGAGCTTTGACATGACCGATCCTCGCAAGAATACCCGCGATATCTATCCGCCCACCGGCCCCGAACTGAACGCAAAAAGCTGGGTGACCGAAGCGCCGTTGCGGATGATGATGAATAACCTGCACCCGGACGTGGCCGAAAACCCGCACGAGCTGGTGGTTTATGGCGGCATCGGTCGCGCGGCGCGGACATGGAACGATTTCGACCGGATCGTCGCAGGGCTGAAAGATCTGGAAGAGGATGAAACCCTGATCGTCCAGTCGGGCAAACCGGTGGCGATCATCCGCACCCATAAGGATGCGCCTCGGGTTCTGATCGCCAACTCAAACATCGTGCCTCATTGGGCCAATTGGGATCACTTCAACGAGCTCGATAAGAAGGGGCTGATGATGTACGGCCAGATGACGGCCGGTTCGTGGATCTATATCGGTACGCAGGGCATCGTACAGGGCACCTACGAAACCTTTGCCGAGGCTGGCCGTCAGCACTATGGCGGCGACTTGACTGGCAAGTGGATTCTGACCGGCGGTCTGGGCGGCATGGGTGGCGCACAGCCTCTGGCGGCAGTGTTCGCCGGGGCCAGTTGTTTGGCGGTCGAGTGCAATCCGGATTCTATCGATTTCCGCCTGCGCACCAAGTATCTGGACGAAAAAGCCGAGACTCTCGACGAAGCGCTTGAGATGATCGACCGCTGGACCAAGGCGGGCGAGGCGAAATCTGTGGGTCTGCTAGGCAATGCGGCTGAGGTGTTCCCCGAAATTTATGCGCGGATGCAGGCCGGTGGCATGCGCCCCGATATCGTCACTGACCAAACCAGCGCCCATGACCCGATCAATGGGTATCTGCCGATTGGCTGGAGCATGGCGCAGTGGAAGGACAAGCGCGAAACTGATCCTAAAGCGGTTGAAAAGGCCGCCCGTGCCTCGATGAAACAGCATGTCGCTGCAATGGTCGATTTCTGGAACGCGGGCGTTCCGACGCTGGATTACGGCAACAACATCCGTCAGGTGGCGCAGGATGAAGGCTTGGAGAATGCCTTTGCCTTCCCCGGCTTTGTGCCCGCCTATATCCGGCCGCTGTTCTGCAAGGGCATCGGCCCGTTCCGCTGGTGTGCATTGTCGGGTGACCCCGAGGATATCTACAAGACCGACGCCAAGATGAAGGAGCTGTTCCCTGAGAACGAGCATCTGCATCGTTGGCTGGATATGGCGCAGGAACGCATTGCGTTTCAGGGTCTGCCCGCACGTATATGCTGGATCGGCCTTGGAGATCGCCACCGCGCGGGGTTGGCCTTCAACGAAATGGTTGCCAATGGCGAGTTGAAAGCGCCTGTTGTCATTGGGCGTGATCATTTGGACTCGGGCTCGGTCGCCAGCCCGAACCGCGAGACCGAGGCGATGCTGGACGGCTCGGACGCAGTATCGGATTGGCCGCTGTTGAACGCTCTGATCAATACGGCCAGCGGTGCGACCTGGGTCTCGCTGCATCATGGCGGCGGCGTGGGCATGGGCTTTAGTCAGCACGCGGGTGTTGTGATCTGCGCCGATGGGACCGATGATGCCGCGCGGCGATTGGAGCGCGTTCTGTGGAACGACCCTGCCTCAGGCGTCTGGCGTCACGCAGATGCGGGGTATGAGATCGCGAAAGACTGCGCTCGCGAACATGGGCTGCGCCTGCCTGGTATTCTCGGTTAGATCAATCTGCCTCTGGTGAAAATGCTGCACCTGCGATATCCCGCAGGTGCGCTAATCGGAGGCCTGACATGTATGTAGCTACTCTGCTGACCAACCCTGCGGCCCCTTCTTTAGAGGCGACGCTGGTTGAGTCGTTGCGGAATGCATGGGGCGGGGGTGATGCGAACTGGCTGAGCCTCGATGAGGCGGCCGAGTTTTCCCTGCCAGAAACTCCCGACAATCGCTGGGACGTCTGGGACGAGTTGCAACAGATGGGCGTGGACCTGGTCGTGCAAAAAGCCGACGGTCGCCGGAAAAAGATGCTGCTGGCCGATATGGACAGCACCATGATCCAACAGGAATGCATCGATGAACTGGCTGATGAGGCTGGTGTCGGTGATCGGGTCAAGGATATCACCGCGCGTGCAATGAACGGCGAGCTGGATTTCGAAGGTGCGCTGACTGAGCGTGTGGGCTTATTGAAAGGGCTGGATGAAAGCGTGATCGGCAAGGTTCTGGATGAACGGATCACATTGATGCCCGGTGGTATGGTGCTACTTGCCACGATGCGCGCGAATGGGGCCTATGCAGCGCTGGTGTCGGGTGGGTTCACGGCTTTTACGGCTAAGGTCGCCGAAGCGCTTGGGTTTGATGAGAACCGGGCGAATACATTGCTGGCTGAGGATGGCAAGCTTACCGGCGACGTGAAGCGGCCCATTCTTGGGCGACAGGCCAAAATAGAGGCATTGGAGCAGATCACAACACGCCTAGGTATCTCCGAGGTTGACGTGATTGCCGTCGGCGATGGAGCAAATGATCTGGGAATGTTGGGTCGGGCGGGGACGGGTGTCGCGTTGCACGCCAAGCCTTCGGTCGCTGCCGAATGTGATGTCCGCATAAATCACGGCGATCTGACAGCGTTGTTGTATCTGCAGGGCTATGGCAGGTCAGAATTTCAAGGCCTCTAAGGGGCTTCCTTTAATTTAACTATTGTGTTAAATAAAGCCATGAATACGCTTCTGGTCACATTCTCCGCTTTGTCTGATGCCACTCGGTTCTCGATTGTCGAGCAACTGATGGACGAAGGCGAACTGCCCGTCGGTAATTTGATAGAAGGCAAGGGCATGTCAGGGGCCGCGATCTCGCGCCATTTGAAGGTTTTGCGCGAGGCCGGGTTGGTGCAGCAGCGGGTACACGGCACGCAACGGATGTATTCGGTGCAGCCCGAGGGGCTGCGCGCGATAGCCGAATGGACGATTTCGAAACGACATTTCTGGGAAAGCAGCCTCGACCGTTTGGAAGAGTTTATTGAAAGGGAAAATTCATGGCCGACCTGAAACTGGAACGAGATTTTCCCGTTAGTCCCGAGGTCCTGTTCGCATGGGTCAGCGATGGTGCGAAACTTCTGCAGTGGTGGGGGCCCGAAGGGTTGCATGTACCGGAACATGATCTCGACTTTTCGCGCATTGGTCCCTGGTATTCGGTTATGCAGAATGGCGAGGGTCAGCAGTTCAAAGTCTCGGGTCATGTTACCCATATCGATCGACCAAAATCTGTTGGATTTACGTGGGCTTGGCATGACGATCAGGACCAGCGCGGTGCGGAAAGCCATGTGACCTTTTCGGTTACCGCGACCAACAGCGGATCACGGCTGGTGGTTGATCACCGTGAACTTGTCGATGCCGAGTCGGCCACGAACCACAACGAAGGCTGGACATCGTCGCTGCGCAAACTCGAAGCACTTTGCAAATAGGTTTTCATCAGGGAGGAGCGATATGCCCCAATATTTGTTTGTTTATCACGGGGGTCACACCCCAACCGATCCCGCCGAGATCGAGGCGACCATGGCCGCTTGGGGCGCTTGGTTTCAGGAAATCGGCGGCTCATTAGAGATTCCGGGAAATCCTGTAGGCCAGTCCTACACTGTCAGCAGCGGAGGGGTTGAAGACAATGGCGGATCAAATCCGGCCTCAGGTTTCACGGTGGTGAAGGCCGACAGCATTGAGACTGCAACCGAGATGGCCAAAGGCTGCCCGATGGTCGTGAATGGCTCGGGCTCGGTCGAAGTGGCCGAGGTGCACGAGATCGAGATGTAAGCCTCAGCCGGGGAATCCCGGTGAGGGTTTGATTACACCACATTCCAACCCGCGGCGGCTGTATTGCGTGGCGTTCATGAATTTGCGGGTGGCCGGGTGATCGGCCTCTAGCACACCTAAATGCACTAGAATCGCGGCGATGGCGCATTCGCTGGCGCGGGTAGTGCCGTCAGTGATTTTTAGCGCAACGCCCATTCGCTGTTCAGGGATGATGGCAACAAAGACGGCCTCGGCCCCTGTCTTGATTGCAACGCGCCCGTTCATCGCTCGCATCAACTCGGTACAAGCGCGAGTTTCACCTGCTACAAGTTCGGGATGTTTCACCATTGCTTCTGTGAGCTGTACCGCTGCTTCGCTGGAGCGGTCCGAACGGTCTGCGGCAGAGGCAAACCAAGCCATCGATCGCGCAAGTCCCACCAGAGACGTCGCAAAATTTGGGGCGGAGCAACCATCGATCCCATAGGTGGGGCTGGTCTCGCCAGTGGTTTCCTCGATGGCGGACAGGCAGGCCTGCTGAACTGGATGGTCGATTTCCAAGTATTCCGGCCCGGCCCCCATATGCTGCGTCAAAGTCAGGAAACCGCAATGCTTGCCTGAGCAATTGTTGTGAATCTGGCAGGGTGTATCGTCCGCAAGAATCAACCCGTCGCGGGCCGCCATGTCGGCAGGTTCCTGTGGGCCGCAGCGCAGATCGGGCTCGGACAGACCGAGATGATCGAGCCATGCGGACACGCGGTCAGTATGGATATGCGCCCCGTTATGTGAAGCACAGGCCAAGGCCAGATGTTCGCTGTTCAAACCGTATTTTGCAGCTGCTCCCGAGGTGATCAGCGGCAGGGCCTGGATCATTTTGGCCGAGGAACGGGGATAGATCACCGCGTTTGGATCACCCCAGCTGCGCACGATCTGACCACTATCGTCACAGATCACTGCATGGCCCATATGCAGGCTTTCCAACAGTGACCCGCGCCAGAGTTCTGTCATCGGTACGGCTTGTGTCATGTCCACCCCATCAATCATGCGCAAAAATCTGCCAATCGCCCTTTCGCCTGTGGCGAAACCTGCGTTAGTGTGTGTATGTCGACAATCATCGGAATACGCAACTGAACAGACGAACCGGCAGAGTTCGCACGTATTTCCGATGGGTATGAGGTAATAGGTCGGGCTAGGAGGCTGAACCGATGGGATTAAAGCTCGTCCGCGTGATCGCGGGCCTGTGCATGGCAGGAATGGCGACAACGGCAATTGCTCAGCAGGCAACCAGTACCAATCGCGTCGCTGCAAAAACGGACTGGAGCGTGTTTGTCGAGGACGACCCAACCGAATGCTGGAGCGTATCTGCCCCGAAAGAGACCGTGAACACACGCGGTGGCCGGGTCGTTTCCGTTCGGCGCAGCGATATCCTGCTGTTTGTGTTCTATCGTCCGAATGCCGAGGTTAAAGGGCAGGTGACCTTTACCGGCGGCTATCCGTTTGCGTCTGGTTCTACTGTCAATTTGGTTGTCGATGGCAGCGAGTTCGAGCTGTTCACCGATGGTGAGTGGGCATGGCCTGCGACCGCCTCGGATGATGCCAAGATCGTCACAGCGATGAAGCGCGGAAGTGAGGCGGTGCTGACCGCCCGTTCGGAACGTGGTACGCAGACCAAGGACACTTTCTCGTTGCTGGGCTTTACGGCCGCGATTGAAGACGCGGAAACGCGCTGCACGAACTAAGCCACAAGCAGATCAAATTCCGAAACCCCGCTTTCCGGCGGGGTTTTATTTGTTTGGTCCGATCCTGTGTGTTTTCAGAAATTTACGCCACGTAGAGCGGTGTTTCTTGATCCGTGTCAAAGCCTGCGTCCCCATTTTCTGAACTAATTAGTTCAGAATTTGTTGAGGAGTCGGCAATGGACTTAAGCAAAAACCTGGCAGTGCTCTTGATGGCGTCTGCGGTGATCCTTGCAGGTTGTGAGAAAGGATCGGAAACCTATCCGATAACGGGTGAGCAATGTGGTCCGGAAGATCCCGTAAAGACCCTGGATGCAGAAGACTGCTACATCCCGCCCGCAGTAAACTAACAAAAATGGGCCGCTTAAGTTTCTGCTTTAGTGGCCCATCTTGATTGGGCGCGCATCTTGATCTGTGATAGACAGATATCTCTGTCTGGAGGATTGATGGATGCGATGGGCGTTTGTTTTTTTGATGTTTCCGATATCCGCAAGTGCGGATCCAACTATGGAGTGTATTGACGCCGGTTCGCAGGTGGAAATTGGATCTTGTGTTTCGGATATGGAGTTGCGGGTAAACGCTGCGATAGACTCCAGCTATTCGCTGGCGCTTGGCTCCGCACAAGAACTGGACGAGGTCACCGGACGGGTCGTCGCTGTGCCTGCGCTGGAGGCCTCGCAAAACGCGTGGGTGGCCTATCGCGATGCGCAGTGCGAAGCGGTAGGTGCTTCGTTCGGCGGAGGATCGGGTACGGGGATCGCCATCACTGCCTGTCGGGTTGACCTAGGCCGGGCGCGAGTTGACGAATTGTTGCGTTACGCAAATTGAAGCACGAATTCTTTTGATCTTTACGTGTGTTCCTATATAGAGGCGCATCCCAAGCCAGAATCCACCGAGATACGCCAATGTCGCCCAAAGCGCCGATCACTCAAGACGTCATGACCATCCCCCGCAAACTGCCCGAGGGGAAGATGAACCTTGTCGGTTTGACCCGCGATCAATTGCGTGAGGCGCTAATTGAACACGGCACGCCCGAAAAGCAGGCGAAGATGCGCACGGGGCAGATTTGGCAATGGATCTACCAATGGGGTGTGCGTGATTTTGGTGAGATGACCAATCTGGCCAAGGCCTATCGCACGCAACTGGCCGAGCAGTTCGTAATCGAAATCCCCGAAGTCGTGACCCGTCAGGTTTCAGAGGACGGCACCCGCAAGTATCTGTGCCGCATCGCGGGCGGGCATGAGGTTGAGGTTGTCTATATCCCTGAAGATGATCGCGGAACTCTATGCATTTCATCTCAGGTGGGCTGTACTCTGACCTGCTCCTTCTGCCACACGGGCACGCAGAAATTGGTGCGCAACCTGACAGCGGCCGAAATTGTCGGGCAGGTCATGATGGCGCGGGACGATCTTGAGGAATGGCCGACACCCGGTGCCCCCAAGGACGAGACACGGCTGTTGTCGAATATCGTGCTGATGGGTATGGGCGAGCCGCTTTACAACTTTGAAAACGTCCGTGACGCAATGAAGATCGCGATGGACCCCGAAGGGATTTCTCTGTCCCGTCGCCGCATCACGCTGTCGACCTCGGGTGTGGTACCCGAGATCGCGCGCACGGCTGAAGAAATTGGATGCCTGTTGGCGATCTCGTTCCACGCTACCACTGATGAAACTCGCGACGTACTTGTTCCGATCAACAAGCGCTGGAATATCGAGGAACTGCTGCAGGCGTTGGCCAGCTATCCCAACGCGTCGAATTCTGAACGGATCACGTTCGAATACGTGATGCTGGATGGCGTGAACGACAGCGACGAAGACGCACATCGCCTGATCGCACATATCAAGCGCCATAACATCCCGGCCAAGATCAACCTGATCCCGTTCAACGAATGGCCGGGCGCGCCCTACAAGCGCAGCTCGAACAATCGTATCCGCGCCTTTGCGAACATCATCTATCAGGCGGGCTATGCCTCACCCATCCGCAAAACGCGGGGTGAGGATATCATGGCGGCCTGTGGCCAGTTAAAATCGGCCACCGAACGGGCCCGGAAATCGCGAAAGCAGATCGAGGCTGAAGCCGGGCTAAACCGTTAAGGGCATGGGCCGTGGCTTCGCGCGAAAAACTTAATGAATTGAGTGCTGTTTCCTTGTTCAAAATTTGGTATCTTCGGCGCAGACCCGCTCTGGATGGGGAACTCACCGACAGACACAAGGTGGTGAGATTGCTGGGGCGGTGCTGGTAACACCAATTAAGGCCGCTACCATTTTTCTGAAGCAAAGCGGCATTTAGGCGAACTGATCAGTCAGGGAGGCCACAATATGATTGTAAGTCACCGGCAAGTCTTGGGTATCGCGGCTGTTCTGGCGATCTCGGGATTTGTTCTCCACGCGGCATCTGCTCAGACCAAAGATCAGGATGCGCATTTGGCGATTGAAAACCCAGCCGATCTGACCAAGGAGCAAGCGCAGAAACACTATCAGTCATTGATACGACGCATGTCGCGGGGTTATGCGGCGGCACAGATGGACTTGATCCGAAACTATCAGAACTGGCCGTTGTTCAACGATGCGCCCTACATCTCGGCCACGCATGGGCAGCGCTATGTCAACAGCTATGCGAACCGCATGGCCCACAATTACGGCACATTGCAAGAAGGCGAAGAGCTGCCTGCGGGCTCGGTCCTGGCCAAAGACAGTATGACTGTCACAGATGAGGGCAATATCCATCCCGGTGCCCTGTTCGTGATGGAGAAACTGCCAGAAGGCACCAACCCGGAAACAGCCGACTGGCGTTATATCATGGTGATGCCGGACGGTTCGCTGTTCGGTGATACGATGGGCTTTCGCGCGTCAGAGGTCGATTACTGCCATGTCTGCCACGAGGCCGTCGCGGACCGGGACTATACGTTTTACGTACCCGAAGAGTATCGTGTCGCAGAGTGATCTTCAGGCCGCCGGGTCAGGCAGCTTCAGCTCAGTCGCTTCCTGACGACTGAGTTGCTCACCCTGTTTGCGTTTGGATAGGACCTCGCGGGCGAGCGCGTATTTCTCATCCTGCCAGAAGATCAAACAGCCGTTGCAGCCTTTGCCGCAACATCCCTCGGTTCCGATACGATTGGTTTTGAAGCGGCGCTCATTGCCGTCTTCGCCGATTTTCTCGACCAGCTCGTCACGACGGCGGGTATAGGCCTTAGGGTTGTCGCGACCTGAGGTTTCCAGCCCCTGCACCAGCTTGTCAAACCGAATGCGACTCCAGTGTTCGTCGGTCAGGGCACGTTCTTTGCGCAGGACGGAGTAGACCGGGAAACGGGCGCGCAGATCGTCGATATCCTCGTGATCGAACAGGGTGAAGGGAAGGCGGATCATGGTTTTGGTACTGCCATGCACAACGTTCAGCCGCGCCCCATCATGAGCGCGTTCAAAGTCATAGACCCGCAGCAGAACCGTCTCGCGCGAAATCGGAGAGACGAAATCCAATACATCCCCCGGTTCCAGCTTGTTTTTCACCTCGACCAGAAAGGCATCCTCGGTCACCTCGGTGACGATCCCGGCATATTCCCACTGCGCAATCGAGGCTGTGTGTTCGTAATCATGTGCATAATTGGTCAGGCGGCCTTCGTGGAAAGCCAGCGTGTAGCCGCGGTTCCCGATTGTTTCGAGTTCACGCATATAGGGCTTCGGGTCCCAGTTCTCGGGGTCGGCGTGATAGTCGTCGATGGCCATACGATAGGCGCGCGCGACGATGGCGGCATAATACTCCGATTTGCCGCGCCCTTCGACTTTCAGACTGTCGACACCGATCTTCAAGTATTCATCCAGCTTGGGCATGATGCACAGGTCGCGGGAATTGAGGATGTAGGATCCCCGATCATCCTCTTCGATGGGCATCAAATCACCGGGGCGACAGCCTTCTTCCAGCAGGAATTCGAATAGGTCGGCGTTTTCATCGGTAATGCGCAGCTCCTGATGCGTTCCGTCTTTCAGACGCAGTTTCAAACCATAGTTCCAGCGGCAGGAATTGGCGCAGTTGCCCTGATTGGCCCCGCGTTCGGCCATGAAGTTCGACAGTAGGCAGCGGCCCGAATAGGTCATGCACATGGCCCCGTGCACAAACGCCTCAAGCTTGATGTCCGGGCATTTTTCGCGAATCTCGACCAGTTCGGGATAGGAGACTTCGCGGGCCAGCACCACAAGTTCAGCCCCCTGATCCTGCCAGAACTTCACCGACAGCCAAGAACAGATATTGGCCTGGGTTGAGATATGAAGCGGCAATTCAGGCGCTCGTTCGCGGACGTATTGGAACACGCCGGGATCAGCGATGATCAACCCGTCGGGTTTCACCTTGCGGACGGTGTCGATGTATTCATCGAGCTTCGGAATGTCCTTATTGTGCGAGAACAGGTTCAGTGTCAGGTACGCGCGCCGGCCATGGTTGTGGCAGAACTCGACCCCCTCGATCACCTCTTCCAGCGAGAACTCGGATTTAGTGCGCAGCGACATATCCGGTGTGCCCAGATAGACCGCATCCGCGCCATACAGGATAGCGAGTTTCAACTTACGCAGATTGCCCGCAGGCATCAGCAATTCGGATCTGGACTGGGTCATGGGGATACCGGGCTAGGATCAAGGGCGCCTTCTACGCCAAAATCCCGGCTCCCAAAACCCCGTTAACTGCGACGGAATCGCGCTGTTCCGATCACTTCGATCAGTTGTTGGCGAACCGGTTCCGGTTGCGCCTCGACCGCGTTCAAAACCTCGCGCAGTTCGGCGCGTAGCCCATGCATCTGGTCGATCAGAGAGATCATCATCGACAGTGCATCGGCCTCCATGTCGTACTGGTCATGCAGTTCGCATGCCAGTTCCAGACGAGCAACGTCGATACGCTGATATCGCAGCCCTTGCTCCGATTGCTCGGGGATCACGATCTCAGCGGCCAGATATTCGGTCAGGCGATCCGAAGTCAGGCGGGCGATGGCGTCGATCAGTTCGGCTTCGGTCAATGTGCGGCTCATGACGGCATTCCTTTGCGTGGATCATAGCCGTGGGTTTCGCGCCATGTCTCCATGAAGTGCTTCAATTCATCGTCTACCTTGTCTGGCATTGCGACGGTCAGTTCTATGAACTGATCGCCCCGCTCGGACGAGCCGCGTTTCTTGACCCCTTTGCCACGCAGGCGCAGGGTTTTGCCGCTGCTGGTCCCCGCTGGGACACTGACATTGACGCCACCGTCGATGGTAGGGGCGGGAACCTTGCCACCCAGAACGGCCTCATCAATGGTGATGGGCAGCGTGATGTGGATGTCATCGCCTTGACGGTCGAACACCGGGTGATCGGCAACCGAGATCGTCACAAGCGCATCGCCGGGAGGCCCATCGCCGTACCCCGGGGCCCCTTTGCCACGCAGGCGGATGGTTTGCCCGGTCGTGATGCCCGCAGGTATCTTCACTTCAATCCGGTTCCCATCTGGCAGGGTCAATTTCTGGCTGGCTCCGAAAACGGCATCCAGGAAGCTGATCTGCAGCGAGTAGTTCAGGTTGTGGCCCGGTGCATGGAATTCCTGCGTGCGCTGTCCATATCCACCCCGCCCGCGCATGAATTCGGCAAAGATGTCGGACATATCGTCCTGTTCAGCCGCGTGACCGCGATAAGGGTTGCCAGCAGCCTCGGCATATTCGCGATAATACTGCTGCTGCGGACGTTCCTGACCCGACGCATCAATTTCGCCATTGTCGTAGCGTTTGCGCGTCTCGGGGTCTTTCAGCAGGTCATAAGCAGCAGCAGCGGCTTTGAACTTGGCCTCTGCCTCGGCATCGCCCGGCTTGAGGTCCGGGTGGCATTCTTTGGCGATCTTCCGATAGGCTTTCTTGATCTCGGCATCGCTAGCGTCTTTGGCGATGCCAAGTACGGAATAGGGATCGTCGCTCATCTTGCCTCTCGTCGATGTGGGGTTTGGCCTTGATGAAGGTATTTTATCAATTGATTTCAACAGGTCAAAAAGAAGAGGCGGCTAAATTGTCTCGTAAATCTGTCAAGCTCTGCTAATATTAAGATGTTTCAGATTGATCATTGACGGAGATCACCCCATGACGCGCAGGCTCAAATCGGTGCTGGCATTGCTGGCTGGGAACGCCATCGGGCTGCTTTTGGCCAGTTTGCTGCTGTCAGAGTTTGCGATCCGACCGATTTCCTTCATCGTGGTGGTAGTCGTGTTCACCCTGGTCCAGGTGATAGCCGAACCGCTGATCCTGAAGCTGGGGGAAAAGAAGGCGCCGGCGCTGAAGGGCGGAATTGCCTTGATCGTAACCTTTGTTGGCCTTCTGGTCACCGATCTGATCACATCCGGTCTGACCATTGGCGGTATCTCAAATCTGTTGGCCGCAACCTTGCTGGTATGGTTGGGCGCTCTGATCGGCAGTATTGTGCTGCCGATCTACGTGTTTCCCGAACTGCGCGACCCTAAGAAATAGTCATATCGCGTCTAAACTGGCCTCGATGGCCTGCCACAACTCGTCCACCGGTTCGCACCCCACGGACAGGCGGATGAAAGCAGGATCGACAGCATCCCCCCAACGGGCGCGCCGCTCGGCCGAACTGTGGACGCCGCCGAAGGATGTAGCCGGACGCAGCAGTGGGCAGCTGTTGATGAACTGTTCGGCTTTGTTCTCGGTCTCAAGCGTGATGCTTAGCAGAAACCCGAAGCGCGTGGTTTGAGCCGTCGCCAATGTGTGCGCCGGATCATCGGTCAGTCCAGGATAGCGGATCTGTTTCACGGCCGGGTGCGCCGCCAGCCGTTCAGCCAGTATTTGTGCTGAGCTACACATCCGATCAAACCGCACATCCAGAGTCTCCAAACCCCGATGTAGCAACCACGCTTCATTTGGCCCCGGGATCGCACCGGAGACGCGGCGCCATTCCTCAACTCGCTCCATGATTTGCGGATCGCGGCTGGCTAAATGACCCATCAACAGGTCCGAATGCCCACCCATCGCTTTGGTATCTGAACTCACAACCACATCGACGCCAAGGTCCAGTGGGCGCTGGCCCAATGGGGTCATCGTAGTGTTGTCGGCGATGGTGATGCCGCCGGCCTCGCGCACCGCCTCGGCAATTGCACGCAGATCAAGCATGTCCAGACCGGGGTTCGAGGGGCTTTCCAGAAACACAACATCGACTTCATCAAAGCCACCTTCGGCAAAGTCGGTGGTTGGGCGTTCGATAACCGAGACGCCCAGATTTGACAGGAAACGATCAGCCAAAAGGCGCGTCACATAATACCCGTCGGACGGGATCAGCAGCCGCGACCCGGCTTGGACCGTCGCAAACAAGGCCGCCGAAATCGCACCCATACCGGAAGGAAAGCTGAGGCAGGGTGCATCTTCGAGATGCGACAGAACGTGTTCCAGATGCACCCAGGTCGGGTTATCGACCCGGCCATAGCTGGCATGCCCATCCGGCGCGCCGGGCAGATGGTACATGCTGCTTTGGGTCAACGGCAGGGCCACAGGCTCGCCCTTGTTCAGTGCATTCCCGCGCAGGTGCAACATTTCTCCGGTCTTCGGGCTCATGGCTCAGCGCCCCGGTATTTCATCGCGTGGGGGCGCGGGTTCCCAGTTCTCGATGATCTCGACTGCCTCTTGCGCAGTGTCGACAAAGCGGAACAGGTCAAGATCCTCGTCCGAGATCGTGCCCGCATCGGCCAGCGCTTCCCAGTTGATAACCTTTTCCCAGAACTCACGCCCGAACAGCAGGAAAGGGACGCGGTCCATGCGGCCGGTCTGGATCAAAGTCAGGGATTCGAAGAGCTCATCCATGGTGCCGAAGCCGCCGGGGAAGATGGTGATGGCGCGAGCGCGCATAAGGAAGTGCATCTTGCGGATGGCGAAGTAGTGGAAATTGAAGCTGAGATCAGGCGTCACGTATAGGTTCGGAGCCTGCTCGTGCGGAAGCACGATGTTCAGGCCGATCGAACACCCGCCCGCATCCTGTGCACCACGGTTACCCGCCTCCATCACGCCGGGGCCGCCACCGGTGACGATCACATTTTCGCGGCAGCCTGTCTGATTTGACTTCTCGGTCATCAGCCGCGCAAACTCACGCGCTTCATCGTAGTATTTCGACAGCCCGGCCAAGGTCTCGGTCCGCGCCGTGTGTTTCTGAGCGGGTTCCGGAATGCGCGCGCCACCGAACATGACGATGGTCGAGGTGATCTCACGCTCTGTCATGATCATCTCGGGCTTCAGCAGCTCCAGCTGCAGTCGTACGGGGCGCAGCTCATCCCGGCACAGGAAGTCATCATCAGCGAAGGCAAGGCGATAGGCCGAAGACCGCGTCTGCGGGGTATCTGGTACCTCGCTTGCGGTCGAGCGGTCGGTCTGTGCGTCGCGAAAGGGGCTGAGGCGATCTTCTCTCATAAACGGGGTTCCCTGCTTGCGTGTTTCCAAAACAGCTATAGGGTTCGCGGGCAGAGTGCCAGTCACGGAAAGACAAGAATGGATTGGAAAAGTGAAATATTGGCAGCGCGGGATCGCATTGCCGGACACGCGCAGGTCACACCGGTGATGGAAAGCCATATTCCGGGCTATCCGATTGAAATGAAGCTTGAACATATGCAGCACACCGGCAGCTTCAAAGCGCGCGGGGCGTTCAATACCCTGCTCAGCATGGATGTGCCCGCGGCAGGCGTCGTGGCGGCTTCCGGTGGCAACCACGGTGCGGCAGCGGCTTATGCCGCGCAATCACTGGGCTACCCAGCGAAGATTTTTGTGCCCGAACTTGCAGGTCCCTCCAAGATTGCGCTGATCAAGCGGATCGGGGCTGATCTGAGTGTTGTTTCGGGTGAATACGCCAATGCACTGACCATGGCGCAGGCGCATGAGGAAAGCACCGGCGCCATGCAAATCCACGCCTATGATGCGCCAGCGACGGTGGCAGGGCAAGGGACATGTTTTGCTGAATGGGACGCGCAGGGCTTGCAGGCGGACACAGTATTGGTGGCCGTGGGCGGCGGTGGGCTGATTGCCGGAGCTTTGGCATGGTTTCAGGGTGCGCGCAAAGTCGTGGCGGTCGAACCGGAAACCTCTTGCGCGCTGAATGCGGCGTTGGCTGCGGGCGAACCGGTTGATGTTTCCGTTTCAGGCATTGCAGCGAACGCACTGGGCGCACGGAGAATTGGTGAGATTTGCTTTGGGCTGGCCCAAGGTATGAGTTCGGTTCTGGTTTCTGATGATGCGATAGCGCAAGCCCAGAATACTCTGTGGCAGACGCATCGAATACTGGTTGAACCAGCAGGGGCTGCTGCGCTTGCCGCACTGATTTCGGGCGCTTACCAGCCGGAGCCGGGTGAGCGTGTCGCAGTGCTGATTTGCGGCGGGAACATCGCGCCAGATCCGCTAACGGGTTGAGAATACGGCTTGTAGATGTTGTTCATGGATTTTATCTATAATTCATGACCGCAACCATTGCCGACACAATCTATAATGCCCTGAGCCAGAAAATCATCACCGGCGATCTTCCTGCCGGTGAAAAGCTGCGTCAGGACCATATCGCGCGCGACTTTGAGACCAGCCATGTTCCGGTGCGCGAAGCACTGCTGCGGCTTGAGGCGCATGGATTGGCCAAAAGCGAGCCGCGAAAGGGCATGCGCGTCACCGCGTTGGACCCTGCCGAAGTGCGTGAGGTGATCGAAATGCGTGTCGCGCTGGAAACGCTGGCAGTGCAGCATTCCGTGCAAAACATGACTCCACCTGCTCTGAAGGCCGCTGATGATGCACGAAAGGCGTGTGATGAGGCAGAGAGCATGCCTCAGTGGGAGGCGCGGAACAGGGTGTTTCATCGTGCCATCCTGACACCATGCGGGTTGCCCCGTCTTTTGCATGCTGTCGATGATCTGCACATTGCCAGTGCCAGGCACCTGTTTGCACATTGGCGGCCCAAATGGGTGCAGCGCGTCGATACGGATCACGCTGCGATCATTCAGGCACTGAAGAGCAAAGACGTTTCCGCCGCAACCTCGATACTTGTGCGCCATATCCGTCGTGCAAGCTGATACTTTCTGCCTTTGAAACGACAATCTGTGCCTCCTCAGAAGATTTGACTTGATTTTTAATAGATAAAAATGATGATCAATTCCGAATCTATGTAATATTATCTATAAAAAGAGAATGACGATGAAAGCCACTCTGCAATCCACCCTCCCGGCCGCCGGAGTAATAACCCCTGCGGGTCAGATCCTTCGTGTCGCGTTGGGTATTCTTCTTTTGACCGCCAGTGCAAAAGTCCAGGTGCCATTTTGGCCTGTGCCCATGACCCTTCAAGTCGCCGCTGTCATGGCTATCGCCGCGGCATTTGGGCTGCGTCTCGGTTCTGCAACCGTGATCGGTTACATGGTCGCCGGGGCAGTGGGTTTGCCGGTGTTTGCCGGAACGCCCGAAAAAGGCATTGGGCTGGCCTATATGATGGGCGGAACCGGAGGTTATCTGCTGGGCTTCGTCGCCGCTTCGGTTATGGTTGGATGGGCAGCGGACAATCTGCGCAAGCTGTTTCTGGTTCCGGCGATGCTGGCTGGACTTGCGGTGATCTATGCGCTGGGTCTGGGTTGGTTGGCTCAGTTCGTGCCTGCAGACAAGGTTCTGGTTTACGGTTTCAGCCCTTTCATTCTGGGTGATCTCGTGAAGATTGCATTGGCAGCCGTTCTCGTGATTGGCCTGCCGACGGGTCTGATGCAGAAAATCCGTGGGCCGCAGCCAGATGCTTGATACCGGGCAAGATATCCGCAGCGATTGGACCGTGGATGAAGTGGAGGCGCTGATGCGCCTCCCACTGTTGGATCTGGTAGGTCGCGCAAATGTAGTTCACCGGACATATCACGATCCAAACGACATCCAAAAAGCCAGCCTGCTGTCGATAAAAACCGGAAGCTGTCCCGAGGATTGCGCCTATTGCCCGCAATCCGCTCATCATCGCGAGGTCGAGCTGACCAAGGAAAAGCTCATGAACCCTGCGCATGTCATCTCGCTTGCCAAACGGGCGCGCGATGCGGGGGCTGAACGGTTTTGCATGGGTGCTGCATGGCGTCAGGTGCGCGACGGCGAAGAATTCGACAATGTGCTGGACATGGTGCGGGGCGTGCGCGATCTGGACATGGAGGCTTGCGTCACCCTGGGCATGCTCAAGCCACATCAGGCCAAACGATTGGCCGAGGCGGGACTTACGGCGTACAATCATAACCTGGATACTTCGCCGGAATTCTATGGCGAGATTATTGGAACTCGTACCTATCAGGATCGTCTTGAGACCCTCAGCTATTGCCGGGACGAAGGCATTGATCTGTGCTGCGGCGGCATTATCGGTATGGGTGAAAGCCTGCGGGATCGTGCCTCGCTGTTGCAGGTTCTTGCGAATTTCGACCCGCATCCCGAAAGCGTACCGATAAACGCGCTGATCCCGATCAAAGGCACGCCGCTGGCGCATCTAGAAAAGGTGGGCATTTTTGATCTGGTGCGCATGGTTGCGACCGCGCGGATCACAATGCCGCAAACACGGGTGCGTATGTCCGCAGGGCGGTCGGATTTTTCAACTGCCGAGCAGGCTTTGTGCTTTCTGGCTGGTGCAAATTCGGTTTTCTACGGCGATGTGTTGCTGACCGCACCCAATGCCGGAACCCAAAATGACCGGGATATGTTTGCCGCACTCAGCGCACTTACCGATGATTGACGCAAACCGAGGTATCCGCGTCGCATTGCGCCATGGGTCTCGCTTGCGTATAGGCCACATCAACGTGAACAGATTCTCTAGGGAGACGCCCCATGTCCAATGCGCAACTGGAAGCCGCCATCGAAGCCGCCTGGGAAGTACGTGACACAATCACCCCTGCGACCACCGGCGAGCAACGAGAAGCAATCGAAGACACGCTGAGCGCGCTGGACAGCGGTTCGCTGCGGGTGGCTGAAAAGCTCGACAGTGGTGATTGGCACGTGAACCAGTGGGCGAAAAAAGCAGTTCTGCTGGGGTTCCGCATCAAGGACATGGAAATCCAGACCGGAGGCCCGCAAGACGGCGGCTGGTGGGATAAGGTCGACAGCAAGTTCGCTGGCTGGGGAGAGAACCAGTGGCGCGCGGCAGGGTTCCGCGCCGTGCCAAACTGTGTGGTCCGCAAGTCGGCCTATGTCGCACCTGGTGTGGTGCTGATGCCCTCGTTCGTCAACCTTGGTGCTTATGTCGATGAAGGCACGATGGTTGATACCTGGGCCACCGTTGGTTCCTGCGCGCAGATCGGCAAGAACGTGCACTTGTCGGGCGGCGTCGGCATTGGAGGCGTACTGGAGCCGATGCAGGCCGGTCCGACCATTATCGAGGACAACTGCTTTATCGGTGCGCGTTCGGAAGTGGTCGAAGGCTGCATCGTCCGCGAGGGTTCGGTTCTGGGCATGGGCGTATTCATCGGTAAATCCACCAAGATCGTGGACCGCGAAACCGGTGAAGTCATGTATGGCGAGGTTCCGCCCTATTCGGTGGTTGTTGCGGGTTCGATGCCGTCCAAGAACAATGTAAGCCTGTATTGCGCGGTCATCGTGAAGCGCGTCGATGAAAAGACCCGTTCGAAAACTGGGATCAATGAGCTACTGCGCGACTGATCCCGTCGTTTCAGTCTGAATAGGCCGCAGAGTGCATGCTCTGCGGCCTTTCTTATTTTGGCATGAACTCCAGCACTTTCTGCTGAAAGAAATCAATCGCCGCCTCACCTCCGGCCCCTTTGGCCAGAGGGCCGACTTGATATCGTGGCGATTGAAGGGCGCGCTGCATCTTTTCGCACACCCAGACATCCTCGGTCTGAAAATCCCCCGTCTCCAGTGGGTGCTGGGTCCAGTGAGAGGATTTGATCCGACCGGATTCCGGGTCGTATCCGGGTATGTCCGCCGCGCGATGCGTATAGGTGAACCAGCCTTTAGGTGACCAGTTTCTGACCCGCAGAAGTGTTGTGTTGGCGTCGGCCGGTTCCATGGTCGATATCGAAAACCCCCAGGGGTTTGGCGTCAGGATCGTGGTCGGAAACAGCATGTAGACCCCGCCATAGCCCGGCGTTTCGGCATTCCGTACCGTTTTCAGGCCGGACCCTTTGGCCGAGTTTTCAACAAACTGAGGGATACGATGTTTGACGCCTTCGCGCTCGGTCGACCACCAAACCATGTTTTGGCCAAAAACCTCCCATAGATTCTTGTCATGGGTTGGCCCGCCCAACGTGTCTTTGTGCAGATAGGCCAGATGATAGCCGTCTATTGCATTTTCAAAGAAGACCTTCCAATTGCAGTTGATCTCATAGACAACGTCGTCGGGGTTCTCTTGTAGCTCGCTTGATGCCAGATCATGAGGCCAAGGTTTTTGAGCCAGATCGCCAAGCCACGCGTCAAAGCTTTGATCCGGTTCTGGGTGAACAAAAACAAGGTTGCGGAAGACACCGACTGAGGCACCGAACAACGCGGTTGCCTTCTTGTCCAGGTCCGGAAAGCACTCGCGCTGGGCTGGTACTCCGCGCAAAGCGCCATCCAGATTGTAGACCCAGTTGTGATAAGGGCAGACAATGGTTTTGCCTGCGTTTCCACAGCCTTCCAACAACTCGGTTCCGCGATGGCGGCATTGGTTGTGGAAGGCGCGCAAGTCGCCATTTGCGTCCCTTATGACGATCAGAGCGTAGGCCCCGGCCTGAATCGTCCTGAAATCGCCAGGCTCGGTGAAATCCATAGTCACGCCGGCAAAACTCCAGCACTTGCTGAACAGGGTTTTCTGTTCGGCCTCATACCAACTGTCCGAGACATATGCCTCACGCGGCAGTTGTTGCTTGGGTTGATCCGGAAGTGCGTCAGGCGGCATTGTCGAGTCCGTTTATTGTCAAAAATGATAATCATCAATATTGACAATAAACCTTCGAATGTCCAGATTTCACCTTAAGATTTTTCTGAACCCGCTTGGAGGCAGGATGACTTTTATTCAAACCCTGAGGAATCAAAGGTGGATGACACTGCTAATTCTGGCGGCGCTTCTTGTCTCGACCTTCGCCGGGTATTACGGCCTTTGGGGTCTGTTGTTCATATTTTGGGGGCTCTTGGCGGTGCGCTCGGGGCAGGCCTTCTTGATCGAACCGATAAACCGTGCGACAGATCCGGCACTGTTCTGGTCGCTGACGGTTTTGTGGATCGGTTTGGGCGTTCTCTACGTTCTGGCGGATGTTTTTCCACCAGTTTCGAACGGATTCTGATGCCCCGTCCCAGTATGAAAGACGCCAGATCCGAGCAAATCCTGAACGCATTTATGCGTTGTGTCGCGCGGTACGGGCTGGATGGCTCGACCCTGGCGCGCATATCAGAAGAGGCGGGCGTCGGGCGGCCATTGCTGCGCCACTATCTGGGCAACCGGGATGAGATGGTTCGCAAGCTGCTGGATCACGTCCTGAAAGTCTTCGCGGATCAAGTTGAGGCGCTCTTCGACACTCTGCCGTGCGCTAGTCGGGTTGCAGCGATGCTGGACGCTTTGTTCGGACGCGGCACCTATTCTTCGGAAAGTGCTGCGGTTTTTGCCGCTTTGGTCGCAGCCTCAGAAAGACACGCGGATTTGCGAGAACCCTTGCTTGGGTTTGTCTATGACTTCGAGGCAAGGATCGCTGCTGAAATCATGAACGAACTGCCTGCTGCCAATATGCAAGGGGTCCAAGCCGTGGCAGCGGGTATGTCCGCAATTTATTTCAATACGGATGCTGTGATGCCATTGCGACCCCGGGCGGAATGGCGCGACACGCAGCGCGTGGCAGCGCAGATGCTGTTGGACCACCTACACGACAGCACCTGCGACTGAGTTGACCGTGCCATCGGGCCAGCGTATTGCGGGCACTATGGAAAAGCAGAAAAAACCTTCGCGCCAGCAAGTCTATACGTTGTTGGTTCAGATCGGTCGCAAAGATGGCGACGGCCTGCCCGAAGGCGCGACCGGGGCGGCGTTGATGTGTTTTGCCAGCGGCGTGGACGAGGCCGAAGCCGTGCGCGAGACAGTAGCGATCCTGAAGCAGGCCGATACTGCACCGCTGGATGTCACCGGCTATGGCACCCTGGCCGAGCGTGAGGCGCAAGGACATGATATCGATCCGGATG
The DNA here is from genome assembly GCF_056536665.1 of Ruegeria sp. CJ6. Lineage (NCBI taxonomy): Bacteria > Pseudomonadati > Pseudomonadota > Alphaproteobacteria > Rhodobacterales > Roseobacteraceae > Ruegeria > Ruegeria sp. CJ6. The sequence goes on from NZ_JBQFQB010000002.1 coordinate 705,223, forward strand.
AGCGGGCATTGATGCAACGGGCGCTGGATGAAAACGCGGTTATCGTGGCACAGATGACGCCATTCTTCGGCGACGAGGAAACTGCTTAGTTTCTTACCCCGAACCACTTGCGATAGATTTCGTCATAGGTGCCGTCTTCGCGCAGGGACAGCAGCGCCTGATTGACGTCTTCGACCAATGGCGATCCGGTTGGAAATGCGATCCCATAGTTTTCACGCAGGAAGATGCCCCCGGTCATTGTCGCCATTCTGCGCCCTTCGTGGCTTGCATAATAGGACAGGATCGGAGCGTCGAAAACGACCGCATCCAAATCCTTATTCTCAAACGCGTTCAACATGTCCTGCAGATCGCCATAGCCGGTATAGTCGATCTCGCGCCGGTTCAGAAAACTGGCGGCGGTTGAATCGGAAATCGTCCCGACCTGTTTGCCGTAAAGGTCGTTGACCGAATTGACGCTGCCGGTGATTGCGTCCACCGTCATCACCGAGGTGATCCGGGCCGTGAAAACGGAGACGATGAATAGGGATGACACCACCAGTACTACACCCAACAGGCGGCCAAACGGGGTGCGCGGCATCCGCTCTTCAAAGCCACCGTTCACCACCAGGTTGAGGGCCCACCAGAACGACGGGAACCACGCCTCATTCAATTTGCGATCAAAGTAGGGCTGCGCGCGTTTCTCAAAACTCCACATCAGCATGCCGCCACCAAGCAGGATCGCAAAGGCCAGCCCGATGGCGATGAACAATTCCCGAGACAGCAAAGCGTGCAACAGCGATGGCTGGCGAGCGGCCTCTGACGGGACCATGATCTGTAATCCGGCCTCAAATATCGGTTGTGTGAAATCCATTCGGGTTTCGCGCAAGGCGGTGATCGATATATTAGCGATCGCCAGATCGGCAGAGCCATCCTGAACCGCGCCCAACATTTCTCCAAATGTCTCGACGCGGTTGATCGAGTATTTCCAGCCGAGCGATTCAGACAGTGCCGCCAGAAGATCCATCGAGAAACCGGTCTGGGCACCGTCCTCGACAAATGAGAACGGAGGACGGGTTACCGTTGTAACCGTAAGAGACTGGGCCTGGCTTTGCTGCGCAAGAGTCGCGAAAGTCAGGCAGATCAATGCGAAGAAGACACGCTTCATGTGGAATCACCTGTTTCGCGGCCCTCTAACTCACTTAAGGGCAGCGCGGCAAGGCAGCCGCTGGGTCAACGCTCATGTTTTGTTGGGGTGCAAAATCAAGCCGCTTGGGCATTCGGTCTCGGAATTCGACTATTCGGGGTTGGCAATCCGGGCAATTCGTTGAATCTGTGCACGAACACAGGCACCCCTAAGGACAAGAGGCCCAATATGACCGATCCAGTTGAGCTGACAGCAAATCTGATCCGTTGCCCATCGGTCACACCCGATGAAGGCGGGGCTTTGGTCTTGCTGCAGCAAGTGCTGGAGGAGGTCGGATTTTATTGCACTCGCGTAGATCGTGGTGGAATCTGCAACCTCTTCGCCCGATGGGGGCAGAAGGGTCATGCATGCAGCTTTGGCTTTAACGGGCATACGGATGTAGTTCCGGTAGGGGATGAGGCGGCCTGGACCATGCCCCCTTTCGGCGCTGAGGTCCGGGACGGGGTGATGTACGGCAGGGGCGCGACGGATATGAAATCGGGCGTGGCAGCATTTGCGGCAGCGGCTATCGATTTTGTGCGTGACACGCCCCCGGATGGGGCGGTGATCCTGACGATCACAGGTGATGAAGAAGGCGACGCACTGGATGGCACTGTTGCTTTACTGGATCACATGGCCGCAACGGATGAGCGGATGTCGGTTTGTCTGGTGGGCGAACCCACCTGTCCGAACACGATGGGCGAAATGATGAAGATCGGTCGGCGCGGCTCGATGACCGCGTGGTTCACTGTGACCGGAGTGCAGGGGCATTCGGCCTATCCGCATCGGGCAAAGAACCCGGTGCCCGCGATGGCGCGGCTGATGGATCGGCTGGCCAGCCACGAACTGGATCTGGGGACAGACCACTTTGACGCCTCGACCTTGGCGGTTGTCACGATCGACACCGGTAATCCGGCGACAAATGTGATACCGGCGCAATGTTCTGGGACAGTGAACATCCGGTTCAATGACCTGCATTCCGGGGCCAGTTTGAGCGATTGGTTGCAATCCGAGGCAGCCGCCGTTGCCGAGGCGTTCGGCGTCGATGTCGAGACCCGGATCAAGATTTCGGGTGAAAGCTTTCTGACCCCTCCGGGGGCATTGTCTGATCTGGTAGCTTGCGCTGTCGAAGCAGAAACAAATATCCGCCCCGAGCTTTCGACCACCGGCGGGACCTCGGATGCCCGCTTCATCAAAGATCATTGCCCGGTGGTCGAGTTTGGTCTGGTCGGGCACACCATGCATCAGGTCGATGAATGTGTCGAAGTGGCGCAAATTCATCAACTCAAGGCGATCTACACCCGTATTCTGACGGATTACTTCGCCTGATCCATGCAGAAAACGCTGGTCATCATGGTGAAAGAGCCACGTCCAGGGCGGGTCAAGACCCGTTTGGGGCGCAATATCGGCATGGTTGGGGCTGCTTGGTGGTTTCGGCACCAAACGTGTTCCCTGATCCTGCGTTTGCGCGATCCGCGCTGGCAGATTGTACTGGCGGTCTCTCCGGATAGGGAGGGAATGAACAGTCGGGTCTGGCCTGTTGATTTACCCCGGAAGCCTCAGGGGCGCGGAGATCTGGGCGATCGTATGGGGCGGATGTTGCGCGGTGCTCCCGATGGTCCGGTGTGCCTGATCGGTGCGGATATTCCCGGCATCACAAGGGGTCACATTGCGCGGGCCTTTCGCGCGTTGGGCCGGGCTGAGATGGTGTTCGGGCCATCCCCGGATGGCGGCTATTGGCTGGTCGGTGCGCAGCGCTATGGGGCGCTGCCCTCAGGGTTATTCCGCGATGTGCGCTGGTCAACGGAACACGCGTTGGAAGACACACTGAATTCGGTTCGCGGGTGCCGAGTAGCGTTGCTGGATAATCTGCGCGATGTGGATACCGTGGCCGATCTGCACGGCTGACATGAGGCACCGCTTTTTGACCATGACGCGGTCGCATGCCCGTGCTAGGCCAAACTCATGACACGCATTCCGACCAAGCAAGAGGTCCTCGACTGGATCTCGGCGAACCCTACCCTGACCTCGAAACGTGATATCGCCAAGGCTTTTGGCATCAAAGGCGCGGATCGGATCGATCTGAAGCGTATCCTGAAAGAACTTGAGGCCGACGGCCATCTGGAAAAACGCAACCGCAGCTATCGCGATCCGGATCGTCTGCCGCCGGTCAGCGTGTTGCAGGTGAAGGCCCCGAACGTAGATGGCGACCTGTTTGCGCGCCCGTTGGAATGGCACGGAGAGGGGGTCGAGCCCATCGTTCTGCTCGTAACGCGTGCCAGCGATCCGGCGCTGGGTGAGGGTGACCGCATTCTGGCCCGCCTGACCGTGGTGCATGAGGAAGATCACAATTACGAAGCCCGCTTGATCCGCCGCATCGGCACCAACCCGCGCAAGATCGTCGGCATTTTCCGCAAAGGGGCCGAAGGCGGGCGGATCGTGCCCATCGACAAGGCTAGTCAGACAGAATGGCTGGTCGCGGACGGGGCCGTTCTGGGGGCCAAGGATGGTGAGTTGGTTGAGGCCGAACAGGCCGGACCCAAGAACCGCATGGGTCTGCCGCGTGCGCGTATTGTTGAACGGCTCGGCGATCCGACCGCGCCCAAGGCTGTCTCGTTGATTGCCATTCACCAACACGGTATTCCCGACGATTTCCCGGACAAGGTAATCGAAGAAGCCGACAAGGCCAAACCCGTTGGACTGAAAGGGCGTGAAGACCTGCGGGATATGCCCTTGCTGACCATCGATCCTGCGGATGCACGGGACCACGACGACGCCTGCTATGCCCATGCCGATGACGATCCCAAGAACCCGGGTGGCCATGTGATCTGGGTCGCCATAGCTGACGTCGCCGCCTATGTGAAACCCGGTACGGCGCTAGATCGCGAGGCACGCAAGCGGGGCAACTCCAGTTACTTCCCGGACCGCGTAGTGCCGATGCTGCCGGATCGCCTGTCCGGCGATCTATGCTCCCTGCACGAAGGCGTGCCGCGCGCTTGTATCGCGGTTCGGATGCAGATTGATGCCGAAGGCAACAAGATCGGCCACCGTTTTGTACGGGCTCTGATGCGCTCTGCCGCCTCGCTGAATTATAACGAGGCGCAGGAGGCGATCGACGGCAACCCGAACGACCGCACCGGGCCGCTGTTGGATACGGTGCTGAATCCGCTTTACGCCGCCTATGCTGCGCTGAAAAAGGCGCGTTCCGTGCGGCAGCCGCTGGAGCTGGACCTACCTGAACGCAAAATCGTACTCAGCGATGCGGGTGAGGTGACCAGCGTCGCGTTCCGTGACCGGCTGGATGCGCATAAGCTGATCGAGGAATTCATGATCCTCGCCAATGTCGCCGCTGCCGAGACCCTGATCACCAAACGCCGCCCGCTGCTGTTCCGCGTCCACGAAGAGCCCGCGCCCGAAAAGCTGGAAAGCCTGAGAGAGACGGCGCAGGCGGCGGGATTAAACCTCGCCAAAGGGAAGGTATTGCAGACCCGACATCTGAACGCGCTGCTAAACGCCGCCGCTGGTACCGAGGATGCGGAGCTGATCAACCTGACGACCCTGCGGTCGATGGCGCAGGCCTATTACAACCCCGAAAATTTCGGCCATTTTGGGCTGGCTCTGCGGAACTATGCGCATTTCACTTCTCCCATCCGGCGCTATGCTGATCTGATCGTGCATCGCGCGCTGATCTCAGCCCATGGCTGGGGCAAGGACGGTTTGACCGAGGATGAGATTGCACGGTTGGAAGAAACGGCAACCCATATCTCGGATACCGAGCGCCGCTCGATGATGGCCGAGCGCGATACGACTGATCGCTATCTGGCGGCCTATCTCAGCGAGCGGGTCGGCAATGAGTTTTCTGGCCGGATCAGCGGTATTGCCCGGTTCGGTGCCTTCGTGAAGATGGACGAGACCGGAGCGGACGGTCTGGTTCCAGTGCGTTCGCTGGGGCGAGAGTTTTTCCATTTCGACCGAGAGGCCGGGACGCTGATGGGCTCGGACACCGGGCTGATCATCGCCATTGGCCAGCGTGTCACGGTGCGGTTGACCGAGGCGACGCCGGTGACGGGCGGATTGGAATTGGAGTTGCTGTCCATCGATGATCAGGCGCTGCCGCGCGGCCGTGGCCCCGCCAAGCGCGGAACGCGGCGCAAGGCCGCCAGCACCAAGCGCAAGAAGGACAAGATCAAGCGCAAGGTCGAACGCAAACGCCGTCAGAGGTGATAAGTAAGCGCGCGCGCAATCAGCCAGCCATGGCGCGTAGGATCAATCTGATCGGGCCGGTCGAACAGAATCGCGCGATTGCCGTCGATCCGATCCTCGCCAGGAAAGGCGGAGGTAAAATCCCCCATCAGTCGGCTTTGGCAGTGTACGAACAACGCAAAGCAAGCCGCCTTGTGTCCGCCCAAACGAATCGTCGAGCCTTTGGGCGCCAGATAGGCGGGCTGGCCCCATCGCAACGCTTCTTCCAGAGGCTGAGCGCGTGGCAGAGAGGCCGCAGTTTCGAAGATCAACTCGCGCAGCGCTAGTGCCCCATTGCGCGTCTCTTCCGGTAGCGCCTCATAGGCTGCAGCGACTTTTTTGTCCTCAAAGGCTGTCATGATAGCGGGATCGCCTGCTCCATTCGGTCGATATAGCTGTTGAGCAGCTTATCTTGTTTAATCCGACGGGTCAGGGGGGTGTCTGATGGTGTCGCGCGCATCGCCGCCAGCATTGGACCGACGCTCATGTCCGCCGAGGTAGGTTTCTCTCCCATCAGATAAGGCGATTGCCAAAGATAGGCCGAGATCGCCTCAAAGTCGCGCTCCAGCCGGTCTTGTCGTTCGACGGGCGAAAAGCGGGATACACCTTGAAACGCGAGCCCCTTGAGAACGGATTTCCGGATCGAATTCGAAACCGGCTTGCGGATCAATGCGGGAATGACGGTAAAGAAAGTATCGCGCAGAATTGGCCAAACCTCATCATTGGCCCAACGGTCCTGGACGACATGGAAGTACAGATGTTCCTCGGCCATGCGGATCAGCGCGCGGGACTGGGCCTTTTGCAGGTCAGTCAGGCCAGCATCGAAATCGGCCCCCTGAGCCTCAAGCCAGTCGCGGATCAGGTCGCTGTCCGGAATCAGACGTTCAGGCGTGCGCAGAACCGGCAGCTTCTGGTGTGGCATCTTGCGTGGATCCAGCAGATCGGACCGTTGCCAGCGCAGGCCCGCGTTTTGAAGCATCAGGGCCGTTTTCACACAGAATGGGCTGGCGCTGAACAGGCCAAAGGCGGAGGGGAAGGTGAGAAGGGTCAGCATCATCAGCTCCATAGTTGGGACGCCTGATGGATACGCCGGACTGATGACAGATTCTGACATTAGGCTTAGAGTAGACTATACTATGTCCCGCACCGCCCGTCTTTTTCAGTTGATGCAGGCCCTAAGATCTGGCCCCTCGCCCAGAACGTCGGTTCAATTGGCGCAGGATTTAGGCGTTTCGCCGCGCACAGTGCACCGGGATATCGATGCATTGCGTGGCCTCGGGGCGATAATCGACGGAGAGGCCGGGTTCGGGTTCACCCTAATCGAGGATGCGACCCTACCGCCGCTGGGTTTTACCAATGATGAGCTTGAAGCGTTGGTTCTGGGCTTGCGCGAGGTGCAGCTGATTGGTGACCCGGCGCTGTCGGATGCCGCAAGCGCGGCCCTACGCAAGCTGCAGGGCCGGTTGCCGCAGCGCCAGTCGCACCGATTGAGCCACGCCGTTTTGACCGCCACGCGATTTGACAGGCCGGCCGTGCCAACCATCGATGTCGCCGAACTGCGCCAAGCCGCGTGGGACGAACGCGTGATCGAGTTCGCCTATACCGATGCCAAAGGCGCAGACACCCGTCGTCGGGTCAATCCGCTGAGCATCGTCTATATGGACCGTGCCAGCGTATTGCTGAGTTGGTGCCACCTGCGACAAGATTTCCGAGTGTTTCGGCTGGATCGTATGCAGGGCATGGATGTGACCGAGGATAGCTTCCGACCCAATCGCGTATCGCTGTTGCGTGATGCCATTGCGCGTATTCGCGCGGAACGTGAGGAACAGGATCAGGAAACCTGACGTTCTGCGTTTTGAGAAATCCCGATTGTGCGCTATCATCGGCTCCGAGCAGTAATCAGGATAAAACGGAATGCGTAAGTGTGTAGGTGGCGTTATGACCGCCGCATTATGGGCATCCATCGTGCAGGCGGATACAACAGAAAATTCGATACGGCCTCTGGCCCGACCTATGGTCGACAATGTGCAACTGGCCTCGGCGGACGTGACGGTCTCGGTACGGCCCGTGCTGCGGCCTAAGGTCGAGGTGCAACGTGTATCAGCAGACGGGAATGCCCGATTTCAGGCTTGGCTGGGGGCATTTCGCAAGCGGGCGCAAGAGCAGGGCATCTCGGTCAATACGCTGGATCGGGCGTTGGCTGGGGTGACCTATGACAGTGACATCATCAAACGCGATCGCAATCAGGCGGAGTTTTCCAAACCGATCTGGGAATATCTGGACGGAGCGGTTTCAAAAACGCGGATTTCCAACGGTCGTGTTGGACTAGACAAGCACCAAGAGACTTTGACCCGGATCGAAGCCCGGTACGGCGTCGAAAAAGAGGTCGTGACCGCGATCTGGGGGCTTGAGACTTCGTTCGGCACCTACCGAGGAAGCAAGCAAACCATTCGGTCGCTGGCGACTTTGGCCTTTGATGCTCGACGAGCAAGCTTTTTTGAGGAACAGCTGATCGCCGCGTTGCAGATACTGCAGGCAGGGGATGTCGACCCTGAGAATATGGTAGGCAGTTGGGCTGGGGCGATGGGGCATACACAGTTCATGCCGACCTCGTTTCTTGATTACGCGGTTGATTTCGATGGAGATGGGCGTCGTGAGATCTGGTCGGATAATCCAACTGATGCCTTAGCATCAGCTGCTTCCTATTTGGCAAAACATGGATGGACCAAAGGCCAACCTTGGGGGGTCGAAGTGCAACTACCATCCGACTTTGACTACGCCAATGCGCGGCGAGATTTCACTCTGATGCCGTCGGAATGGGCGGCCCGTGGGGTTCTTGCTTACTCGGGCAAGGCAGTGCCCGATCACGGGCAAGCAGCAATCTTGTTACCGGCGGGTGGTCGGGGTGTCGCCCTGATGATCTTCAATAATTTCAAAGTGATCGAGGCCTACAACGGCGCCGATGCCTATGTGATCGGCATCGGGCATCTGTCCGACCGGCTTGCAGGAGGCTCTCCGTTTGAGGCCGATTGGCCGCGTGGCGATCGCGTATTAAGCTTTACTGAAAAGAAAGAACTACAGCGTCGGCTGACTCAGGCGGGCTTCGATACACAAGGGATCGATGGGCGCACCGGGCCAAATACGATTAACGCGGTGCGCGCGTTTCAGGTTGCTCAGGGGTTGATCCCGGATGGATACCCGTCGCTCGGCCTGCTGGAAAGGATGCGCTGATAATCAGGGCGACCCAATTGGGTCGCCCATGATCTAATGATCAGGACGCAGGCTTCATCAGACCTTTTTCGTTGATTTCAACCAACGCATCATCCAACGATTTTTGAATGCGCACGAACATCTCGTCGATTTCGGCCGGGGTAATGACCAACGGCGGAGAGATGACCAGGCGGTCGTCCACATGACGCATGATCAGATTGTTTTTGAAGCAATGTTCGCGGCAGATATATCCGATCGTGCCGGGATCTGATGCGAACTTGGCTCGGCTTGCCTTTTCAGGCGTCAATGCGATGGACCCCATCAAGCCTGCGATCTTTGCCTCTCCGACCAGCGGATGCTCGACCAATGCGTCCCATTTCTTTTTCATATAGGGCGCGGCCACGTTGCGCACATGATCGACGACGTTTTCTTCTTCGAGGATGCGCAGATTTTCGAGCGCAACTGCTGCGGCAACCGGGTGGCCGGAATAGGTGTAGCCATGGTTGAACTCGGTGGCGCTGATGACACGGGCGACTTCGTCGCAGACGATCGATCCGCCAATAGGTGCATAGCCTGAGCTAAGGCCCTTGGCGATTGTCATGATATGCGGTTTGATCCCGACGGTTTGCGAGCCGAACCAGTTGCCGGTTCGGCCAAACCCGCAGATCACCTCATCCGCGATCAGCAGTATATCGTACTTGTCGCAGATGCGCTGAATTTCAGGCCAATATGTGTCGGGTGCGATTATCACGCCGCCTGCGCCCTGCACAGGTTCGGCGATAAAGGCAGCGACGCGATCTTCGCCCAGTTCCTGAATGGCTTCTTCCAGCTCGCGCGCGCGGGCAAGGCCGAATTCCTCCGGGCTCATATCGCCGCCTTCCGCCCACCAATTTGGCTGGTTGATATGGTGGACATTCGGGATTGGAATGCCGCCCTGCGCATGCATTCCTGCCATGCCACCCAACGACGCCGATCCAACAGAGGAACCGTGATAGGCATTCTTGCGACTGATGATGATGTTCTTGTCGGGCTGACCTTTTTCGGCCCAATAGGTGCGCACAAGACGGATGTTGGTGTCGTTGGCCTCGGACCCGCTTCCGGCAAAGAAGACATGGTTCAGATCACCTGGCGCAAGCTCAGCCAGCTTTGCAGCCAGCGCAATGGCGGGCGTATGGGTCGTCTTGAAGAAAGTATTATAATACGGCAGCTCGCGCATTTGACGTGCGGCTGCATCGGCCAGCTCGTCGCGGCCATATCCGATATTTACGCACCACAATCCGGCCATACCATCCAGAATTTCATGACCTTCGCTATCGGTCAGATAGACGCCCTTGGCACGGGTGATGACCCTGACACCTTCGTCTGCCAGCGCCTCATTGGTCGAAAAAGGATGCAAATGGTGTGCTGCGTCCAGCGCCTGCAATTCGGCAGTGGGCATGTGATTGGTGATGGTGGACATCTCGGATTCTCCAGCAAGCGTCGTTGCCAGATAGAATATGATCAAATTTTATGCTGTCAATCGAATCGCTGGTTTCTAGGTGCTTGGCAAAGCATCGCCCATCATTCCCATACCCTGCTCAATGTCCTGCGCTGTTGCTAACGCGGCCTTTTCTGCATCTCGCTCACGTAGCGCGGCAATAATGTCTTTGTGTCTGTCGGGCAGGCTTTGAGTGCCGAAGCGACCGCAAACGATGCGCAACGAAGGGCCGAATCGTAGCCATAGCCGTTCGGCTAGATCAACAAGTATCGGAGCGTCCGCATGGGAATACAGAGATTGGTGAAAGGCGTGGTTCAAACGCAGGTAACCCCCTACGTCCCCATCCGCGATCATATTGTCCAATCGTTGATCCAGCTGCTCAAGATAGTCGATCTCGGTTATAGATATGTTCTTTGTGGATCGCCTGGAAAGCTCTGTTTCTATTGAAATTCTTGCGAAAATCATCTGCTCGATGTCGTTGGCTGAAAGCAGCGGGACGCTCACGCGACGATTGCCCTGAAAAATGAGCGCGCCGTCGGAAATCAGACGGCGTATCGCCTCGCGCACCGGAGTCATGCCGACACCAAGCGAATCAGTCAGGCCCTGGATCGTGACCGGCTGCCCGGGCACGAGATCGCCAAACAGAATCTGGGATTTCAGTGTCCGATAGACCTGTTCGTGCGCTGGGCGTTTTTCTTCATCTACCGGAGGTGTATCTGCTTTATTTTTGATCAAATCCAAAAGGTTTGCCCCAATCCAAGTGTTTCTGTCTTGCCAGAATCTTCACCTATTCCGACCATAGGTGAAACCGTCGTGAAACGCAAAACTTGATCAAATCCAAAAAAAGGTCAAAATGGCCGCACAGTTGCAGGGAGAAAAATATGAAACTGAAAACGCTGGGGATGACAGCGATCGTCGCATTGGGGACTTCGGCCGCGTTTGCTGAAGAAGTGCGCGTCTATAACTGGTCCGACTACATCGACGAAGATCTGCTGAGCAAATTCGAAGAAGAAACAGGGCTAACCCTGATCTACGATGTGTTCGACAGCAACGAGGTTCTGGAAACAAAAATGCTGGCCGGTGGGTCAGGCTATGATGTGGTTGTGCCTTCAGGCACGTTCCTACAACGCCAGATCCAGGCCGGCGCATTCCAGGAACTGGATGCCGCCAAGCTGTCGAATGCAGGCAACCTATGGGATGTGATCCAGGAACGAACCGCCGGGTATGACCCCAACAACGCCTACTCGATCAACTATATGTGGGGCACGACAGGTATCGGGTTGAATGTCGGCAAGGTCAAAGAAGTGCTGGGCGACGATGTTGCGCTTAACAGCATGGATCTGGTGCTCAAGCCCGAAAACATGGAAAAGCTGGCCTCGTGTGGGGTGCATTTCCTCGACGCACCGTCTGAGATCATTCCGATGGTGCTGCAGTATATCGGCGAAGACCCTGACAGCCACGACACGGATGTAATTGGGAAAACCGAAGAAATTCTGACCAGTGTGCGCCCGTATGTTCAGAAATTCCATAGTTCGGAATACATCAATGCGCTCGCCAATGGTGATATCTGCGTTGCTGTCGGCTGGTCGGGCGACATCTTGCAGGCACGCGACCGTGCGGCGGAAGCGGATAACGGCGTGGAAATTGAATACCATCCCTTTGCGGAAGGCTCGCTGATGTGGTTTGACCAGATGGCTATTCCGGTCGACGCACCAAACCCCGAAGGCGCGCACCAGTTCCTGAACTTTATCTTGGATGCCAACAACATGGCTGCGGCGTCGAATTATGTGTACTACGCCAACGGCAACAAGGCCTCGCAGGAGTTTCTTGAAGAGGACGTGATCGGTGATCCGGCGATCTATCCGGATGATGCGACCATGCAGAACCTCTACATCACCACACCTTATCCGGCAAAGACCCAGCGGGTGGTGACACGTCTCTGGACCAAAGTGAAATCAGGCACCTGATCTGATCATAGCGCAAGGCGGGCCCACTGCCTTGCGCCATTTTTATCCTGACCGATAAACGGGGGCCGCCTTGAATTCTGAAGTCTTTGCGCCGTGGGATGACCCGCAGGCGAAACCCTTGATCCAGTTCCAGAACGTCACCAAGCGTTTTGGCGCATTCACCGCAATCGACAATCTTTCACTGGATATCTACGAGCGTGAGTTCTTTGCGCTGCTCGGCCCGTCGGGCTGCGGCAAGACCACAATGATGCGGATGCTGGCCGGATTCGAAACCCCTACCGATGGTCACATCCTTCTGGGTGGACAGGATATCGACCCGATCCCGCCCAACAAACGGGCGGTAAACATGATGTTTCAGTCGTATGCGCTGTTTCCTCATCTCAGCATCTGGGACAACATCGCCTTTGGCCTGCGCCGGGACAACATGCCCAAACGCGATCTGGAAGAGCGGGTTGATGAGATGCTGCGCCTAACCCGGCTGGAACAGTTCGCACGCCGCAAGCCGCACCAGATCTCGGGTGGTCAACGCCAACGCGTTGCGCTGGCCCGGTCATTGGCCAAAGCACCAAAACTGCTATTGCTCGACGAACCTTTGGGCGCTTTGGATAAGAAACTCCGTCAGGATACTCAGTTCGAGTTGATGGACATTCAGGAAAAAACCGGCACGACCTTTGTCATCGTGACGCACGATCAGGAAGAGGCGATGACCGTTGCCAGCCGAGTGGCCGTGATGGATCAGGGCAAACTGATGCAAGTGGCAACTCCAGATCGCATCTATGAGACGCCAAACTCGGTTTATGTTGCTGATTTCATTGGGGATGTGAATATCATTGAGGGACGCGCTACCGCAGCAGGCGACGAAAGCTATCAGATCGAGTGGGCAGAAGGGCAACCCCCGTTAGCGGCGTCTTCCGCGACCCAACTGTCCAATGGTCAGAGCTGTCATCTGGCGATCCGGCCTGAAAAGGTCGCGATCTCTGCCGAGCGCCCGGTCGATGCGATCAACGCGATTCAAGGCAAGGTGCATGACATCGCCTATCTGGGCAACTTGTCGACCTATCATGTCGAACTGCCAAACGGCACGATTATCAAAGCGCAAACAGCGAATACCCGCCGCATCTCGCGCCGCTCGTTCACCTGGGAAGACCCGGTTTGGCTGTCCTGGACAGCGACTGCCGCAGTTCTGCTGGAAAACTGATGCGCCGCGCTGTTCTTATCGCTGTCCCGTATGTCTGGTTGCTGGCACTGTTCTTGGTGCCGTTCTTTATCGTCCTAAAGATATCGCTTTCAGACACCGCACTTGCCATTCCGCCCTACACTCCGACGCTGGACCTGTCCGCAGGTTGGGCGGGTATCAGGGATTTCTTCAGCCAGCTTGATCTGGAAAACTTTGTCTGGCTGACTGAAGATGATCTTTATTGGAAGGCCTATCTGTCCAGCGTAAAGATCGCGCTGATCTCAACGGTGTTGACGCTGATTGTCGGGTATCCGATCGCATATGCGATGGCGCGCGCACCTGAAGAGTGGCGACCTACATTCATGATGCTGGTCATCCTGCCGTTCTGGACTTCGTTCCTGATCCGGGTTTACGCATGGATGGGTATCCTCAGCAACGAAGGCTATCTGAACCAGCTCTTGCTTTGGACAGGCATCATCTCAGCGCCGCTGACCATTCTGAACACGAATACCGCAGTTTATATCGGTATCGTTTATACCTACCTACCTTTTATGATCCTGCCGATTTATTCGTCGCTTGAACGGATGGACGGGTCGCTGATCGAAGCCGCTGAAGACCTTGGGTGTTCGCGTCTGCAGGCATTCTGGTTGATCACAATCCCCTTGTCGCGCCCCGGTATTATCGCGGGCTGCTTCCTCGTGATGATTCCGGTAATTGGGGAATTCGTAATCCCCTCGCTACTGGGCGGATCGGGGACCTTGATGATCGGTAAGGTGCTGTGGGAAGAGTTCTTCTCGAACCGCGATTGGCCCGTCGCCAGCGCGGTGGCCGTGGTTCTGTTGCTCATCCTCGTGATCCCGATTGTGCTGTTCCAGCGCAACCAGCAAAAGCAGACGGAGGCAGAACAATGAACAGGCTGAGCTGGTTCAACACTGTCTCACTGACGCTGGGATTTGCCTTTCTGTATATCCCGATGATCATCCTGATCATCTTCAGCTTCAACGAAAGCAAGCTTGTCACCGTTTGGGCCGGGTTCTCGACCAAATGGTACGGCGAGTTGATGCAGAACGAAGCCTTTCTTGATGCAGCCTGGGTCACGCTGCGCGTTGCCGTATTCTCATCAACGCTGGCCACGATTCTGGGCACCGCAGCGGCCTATGTTCTGGTACGCGGTGGGCGGTTCTTTGGGCGAACACTGTTTTCCGGGATGATCTATGCCCCGCTCGTGATGCCCGAAGTGATCACGGGTCTGTCGCTGCTGTTATTGTTCATTGGCATCGGATTGGACCGCGGGATCTTGACCATCGTTCTGGCGCACACGACGTTTTCGATGTGTTTTGTCTCGGTCGTCGTATCCTCGCGTCTTGTGACCTTTGATCGGTCGTTGGAAGAGGCCGCACTGGATCTGGGCTGTTCTCCTGCGCAGGCGTTTCGCTTGGTGACCCTGCCGATCATCGCTCCGGCGGTGATTTCAGGATGGCTGCTGGCTTTCACCCTGTCGCTGGATGACCTAGTGATTGCTTCGTTTACATCTGGGCCTTCTGCCACCACCTTGCCGATCAAGATTTTCTCGGCTGTGCGTTTGGGCGTCAGTCCCGAGATCAATGCGCTGTCAACATTAATGATCGCGGTTGTCACGGTGGGCGTTATTACCGCGTCCCTGGTGACCAAGCGGGCGATGGTTAGGCAGAAACAGGATGAGTTGGCCGCGGCAAGCGCTGAATGAGGCGTATATTTCCTGATTATGCCTATGGCCCCGCGCCACGCGCGGGGTGTTGGTGGGATGAGACGATCGCGACCCCTGCTTGGCCAAAGCTCGAAGACGATATCAGCGTTGATGTCGCCGTCATCGGGGGCGGGTTTACCGGCTTTTCCGCCGCATTGCATCTGTCCGAGGCAGGGGTTTCGGTCGCTGTGTTCGAGGCGGAAACACCGGGCTGGGGGGCGTCCGGTCGAAACGGGGGCTTTTGTTGTCTGGGCGGGTCAAAGCTCAGCAAGGCTGGCCTGACCCGTCGCTATGGTCAGGTGGCAACGCAGGCCTATTACCAAGCGGAAGAAGACGCCGTTTCACTGGTTGCTGACCTTCTGCGTGATAACCAAATCGACGCCGAAACGCATTCCAAGGGTGAAACTCAACTGGCCCATTCACGGCGCGCGATGGAACGATTGCGCCGGTCGGCCGATCCGGCCGGACAATTGCACGAAATCGGCGAACTGAGGAGCCTTGGGTTAGGCGGTGCGTTTTTCGGCGGCTATACAACGCCAATTGGCTTTGCCCTGAACCCCCGAAAGTATCTGTTCGGTTTGGCTGGCGCCGCCCAGGCAAAGGGCGCAACTCTGTTCCAGAACAGCCCGATCACGCAGATCAAACAGGCCGCCTCGGGATTCGTGCTGACCTCGCCTGCGGGTCACGTTCGTGCTTCGAACGTTCTGGTGTGCACAAATGGCTACTCAAGCGAGGATCTGCCGCCCTGGTTGGCCGCGCGTTATATGCCTGCACAGTCAACGGTTCTTGTGACGCGGCCTCTGACTGATGTCGAGCTGCAGGCGCAAGGCTGGACGTCGGATCAGATGGCCTATGACACGCGTAATTTGCTGCACTATTTCCGATTGATGCCCAATCGACGATTTCTGTTTGGGACACGAGGGGGGCTGCTTTCATCCCCTGGGGCTGAGGCGCGCATTCGGCAAAAGGCCTTCGGGGATTTCAGGCGGATGTTCCCCGCCTGGGACACGGTCGATGTCACACATAAGTGGTCCGGCATGGTTTGCCTTGCCCGGAACCTTGTGCCCTTTGTGGGCCCGGTTCCTGAGCATCCGGGGATGTATGCAGGGTTTGCTTACCACGGCAATGGTGTGGCGATGGGAACCTATTGTGGACGTGCTTTGGCGCGACTGGTGCTGGGGCAATCCGCAGACATTCCGTCCCCTATTGCGGGTGCGCCGGGGCGGTTTCCCTTTGGCCGTTGGCGTCGCGCTGTCATGCCGCCAGCCTATGCGTATCTGGGTCTGGCGGACCTATAAGGCCTCAACTTCCAACTCATACCCAATGGCATAATCAGCCGCACCGTTTTCGGCCCGCCAAAGACAATAAGCGGCCATGCGCCAGGCAAACCAAGGCCTCAATGACAGATAGCGTTCGGTGATATCGGGTTGGTCGTAGGCCTTAAGAAACAGCGTCTCTTCGGCCTCGGACAAGGGCGCGCCTCGATAGAGTTGCTGCATCGCAGGTGAAAGGAATATCGCCAAGTCTTCACATGGGTCACCGAAGGCCGGGCATTGCCAATCGATCAGCGTCAGCCCATTTTTCGATTGCAGGATGTTTCCCGCGACCGGATCGCCATGGATCAAGCACCGCGCGAATAATGGCGGTACTTGGGCCTGAGGTTTTTTTGCAAGCAACGATCGCCGCTCTTCCGCGTGGCAATCAGCCAGAATTTGACACGCGTGCTGTTCCAGATCTTCGCTGCCATTGCAGCCGTTAGGGAGGTCCAGATTGACCGGAATTTGGTGCAACCTTCCAAGCAGATGGGCCACGCCCGAAACATCGTCCTGCCAAGGGACGCCCGGAGCGTGGTCATAGTAGACCCAGCTGTCGTCTCCAAAGGAACCCGTGGCACGTAAATTGGGCACGAAGCCAAAGCTGTTGAGCGTGCGCAGACATTCTGACTCAAGCCGGGCATCGTTGCGAAACAAGGGGTTCTGAAACCCGGTGCTGAATAACTTCAGAACGGCATCACTATTGCCGGACAAAACCTTCCAGACATGATTGGTCCGCCCACCGTACAACACCTCGAAGGTCACGTCGTGGCGGATCAAACCTTGGGTGCTGAGCTGGGCAACAAGACCCGGGGGAGGTTGGTGATGATTAGACAGGAGAGATACCGGTTTAGGGGGCGAGTCGCGATGCACCAAGCTTTGGCCCGCCTTGCCTTCTAGATCAAGCACCCGTGCGGATTTGCGTGACCATTTCGGCGGACACCTCTGCACCGCTCTCCAGTTTCAGGATGATGCCACCTTCACTGACCTGTGCCTCTACCACCCGACCGAAGGCAGATGCGGGCGTGCTGGTTAGTAACTCACCTCTTTTGAAGCTCTCCAATTTGGCTGAGTAACTGCCAGCGGGAAAGGGATCACCGGCACTGCTGACCCCGGCCCACTCGAATTCGGCCTTATCAGTAGGCACAGGGATACGATCGACAATGGTGCCCTGGTCATTGCGGATGACCAGCTCGGCCCGGTCGGCAGTGGGTTCGGCCTGAGCAAAAATCAGAACAGGCTGATCTACAAAGCGAAACGGTGCATCGGTTTTGACATTCATCCCAACCCACCCGGTGAGCTGATTAAGATCGACTGCCCCCATTGTCAGCGCGAGACCAGACAGAAGCTCATTGGCTTTGACTTGTTGTTCGACCATCGAGAACTGCGCCAGCTGAGAGGCATATTCGGAGGAATCCAGAGGTTCAAGCGGATCCTGATTGCGCGCCTGCACGGTCAGCATGCGCAGAAAGGTCTCGAAATCTGACGTCAGTGCCGAGCGTTCCGAATTGTTGTTTGCGCCGGGATTTGCACCCGTTGCGGTCACTGAATTGGTCGCTGAAATCATCAATTAAAGCCTCATATCAAGGCCCCTTTCAGGGCCGGCCGAAAGTGTGGGTGCCTTATGGTCCGCGTCACGAACCATTTCGACCGTTTCTGAGGAAGGGTCAGGCTCTGATGGATCACCATGCCGGGACGAGTCCCCGGACATGCTAAGATCAAGCGACAGATCCCCATAACCCAGCTTTTCGAACTCAGCCGACAGAATCGCAATGTGTCGCCGCATCAGGTCCAGTGTTTCGGGCCGTTCGGCCGCGATCGATAGATGAAACCCGTCTTCTCGACCGTTGAGCGTGATTGATACGCGCCCAAGCTCTTCGGGGTTCAGGGCTATTTCAACGCCACCGGTATTTGGTCGGGTCAAAATCGAAGCGGCCAGTTGCCCCGCAATCGTGCGTGCCGTTTCCGCGCGGGCTGCGGCGACGGGCATCGCTTGCGTCGTGTCGCGTATCGTGTGGCCCACCGCTGTGTCTTTGACAGCAAAAAGGTCATCAACTTCCGCGCTGATCGCCGTTTCCGCAATAGCATCGCCCGGAGCCCGGTCGAGATTCCAAGCTGTTGCCTGCGGTTTCAAGGCGGCAGAAATGACAGTTTGCTGGGTTATTCGAGCCTCTACAGGCTCAACTGCGCGTGCGACGAGTGGCACCTCTGTTTCAGGACTTGGCGGTTCCAGTTTCGAAAACGTATCCCCCACAAAGCTAGCATTTAGCGCGTCTGAGGCCGGCATTTGGTGTAGATATCCATTTCCGCTAACATCATGGATCGGAACTTGGGTTGGCGCTCGAAGAACGTTTGCGTCAGGCCTTGGGGCAGCCGCTTCGGGCAAGCCTGTATTTTGTCTTAGCGTTGAGTTTTCAGAGGCCAACTGCGAAATTTGCTGTACCGGGCTGGGCGGAGCGGCAACATGGTTCGTCTCACCGACGGCAAAATCTGCGTGGTGTTTCGGCGCATCTGCGACCTCTTGCGCAGCCACCTGCAGTTGGGCGGGCTCTAGTTCGTCGGTTTTGATTGTCTCAGTTGAATCTGCCGTAGAAACAGATGGAATTTCTGATTGTTCGGATGGCAGGTTTGAATCAGCCACAAACGGATCTACATCCTTCAACTCGATTTGTTCGACATCCTCATTGAGCACTTCCTCAAAGGCAAACCCACCTTTGATATCACGCTCTTTACCCTGAGATGCCCCCGGTTTGTCACCCGTGGCAGATGCAGGCGACATGATCGTCAGCGGGTTGGTCATTTTTCGCTCCGGGGTTTCTTTGATCTGGCCGGCACTGTGCCCACAGGAAGTTACGTTTATTTTAACCGCTTTCCCCTTTGATCGAGAAAGTTCATAGCAATTTTCGGAGAATCCGATGACGATTACATCTACCAGTGCGACCATGCACTCCGCCCAGCTTCCACAGAAGCTGAAAGCCGCCTCTGTTGAGCTGGAAGCCGCTTTTCTGGCTGAAATGCTCAAGTCAGCAGGACTCGGCCAAGCACGAAGTTCCTTTGGCGGTGGCGCAGGCGAAGATCAGTTTGCTTCGTTTCTGGTGCAACAGCAGGCACAGCAAATGGCAAAGGCGGGTGGAATCGGCCTTTCGGAAATTTTGTTCAATGCAATGATGGAGAAGTCCGATGGATAAAGATCCGATTCAGGCACTGGAAGACCTTTTGGATCTGGAGCGCACAGCCCTGGTTCAGGGGGATTTGACCGATCTGGATCGATTGGTGCCTGAAAAAGAGAATCTGATCGATGCAATAAATGATCTGCAGGTGTTGGAAAGCGATGATCTGATCCGGATCCAGACGAAGGTCGTGCGCAATCAAGCCCTTTTGAATAGTGCGGCCGAGGGTATTCGGGCTGTGGCGGACCGAATGGCGGAACTGAAACAGGTCCGGCAGGAGTTCAGTACTTATGACGCCTCGGGGCAGCGTAGTGGGTTTGCCTTGCGATCGCGGGCAAAGCTGGAAAAACGGGCATAGCATCAGGTTTGATTCAAATTCGAGATATCGGATTTGCCCGTCTTAGCACTCCGTTAGGAGATCGGGGGCAAATGTGGCGATGCACCTGAAACAACGGGTGGCGCGAAGGCCACAAGGCACGACGCACAGGTCAGAACGACAGAATGCCTGCCGGTTTGGTGGGTCCAACATGGGCGTCAAACGCGCCCGAACGCTAAGAGGATGACAAATATGTCCAGCATTCTGACGAACAATGGCGCAATGGTTGCGCTGCAGACTCTCAAATCGGTCAACAAGAACCTCGCACAGACGCAAAACGCGATCTCGACCGGCAAGGATGTGGCTACAGCCAAGGATAACTCGGCTGTCTGGGCCATCTCGAAGGTGATGGAATCAGACGTCAACGGCTTCAATGCGATCAAGGACAGCCTGGCCTTGGGTGAATCCACTGTCGCAGTTGCACGAAACGCCTCAGAAACTGTGACGGATCTGCTGAACCAGATGAAAGGCAAGATCGTTGCGGCGCAGGAAGACAACGTTGATCGTGCTAAGATCAACACCGATGTGGCCGCGCTTAGGGATCAGATCGAATCGGTTGTCGGCGCTGCCCAGTTCAATGGCCTCAATCTGGTGAACGGTGGGGCTGGCGCAAGCATTCTGTCCTCTTTGGATCGAGACAATGCAGGCAACGTGACAGCGTCTTCCATTAGTGTATCGGCGCAAAACCTGTCGACAGGTGGTTACACTGCTGCCGACGTGTTCACTGGAACTGACGGGGTCACTGCGGATACGGCCGACGCATTCGGATTTTCGTTGGATGGAAACGGCGGAAGCGATGATGATGGAAGCATCGTGATCGCTGATCCGGGCACATTGTCCGCTGGTGATACTTTCACGGTCCGACTGGGCGACGATGTCGCGTCTTATACAGTCCGGGCTGAGGATATCGCCGCAGGCAACGCGCCCGAAGAGATCATCGCTGCGGGGCTGAAAGCTGCCATCGAAGCTTCGGATGCCAATGTTTCGGTCGTCTATGATCCGGGCACGAACGCTGCACAGCTCGATATCACCAACGAAGGTTCAGATTCGCTGCAGATCAGCGGTCAATATGCCAATGCGAACTCTGGCGGTCTAGGCGCTCTGGCCTCGATTGATGTGTCGACTTCTGCTGGCGCATCCGCAGCGCTTGGCGCGATCGAAGGCCTAATCGATACTGCGATTGATGCCTCGGCGGCTTTTGGTTCGGCGCAGGGTCGGATCGAGACCCAGAAAGAGTTCATCTCGAACCTGTCTGACTCGTTCAAATCCGGTATCGGCTCGTTGGTTGACGCTGACATGGAAGAAACCTCGGCCAGACTGCAAGCGCTGCAGGTCCAGCAACAGCTGGCGACACAATCGCTATCGATCGCGAACCAGGCGCCACAGTCCATCCTGTCACTGTTCCGTTAAACATGAAACTTCTCCGGGGCGCGCGCGCCGTGCCCCGGGCTTAACTGCCCGCTGACGGACAATTGGAAGGATTTCAAGTGACACCCCAAACGCTCGCCCAACGCGCTTATGCGCAATCTGCCGCACCGACGCGAACACCTCGGGATACAGAGTATGAGGCGATTTCCAGGATTACACATCGGTTGAAGGCTGCTTCCACACGGAAAGCGGCTGATTTCGGAGGGTTCGTTCAAGCCTTGCACGAAAATCGCCGCCTGTGGACTGTGCTGGCAACCGATGTGGCGGATGCGGATAACGGGCTGCCGAGCAATCTGCGGGCGCGGATTTTCTATTTGGCTGAGTTTACCGAACAACACAGCAGCCAGGTGCTGGCGAACAAGGCGACCGTTGAGCCGCTGCTTGAGATCAACATGGCCGTGTTGCGCGGGCTACGTCATATGAGGGGCAACTGATGGGGGGTCTGGTCCTGAAACTTGCCCCAAAGGAACGGGTTCTGATCAATGGTGTTGTAATCGAAAACGGGGATCGACGCAGTCGGTTTTCGATCATGACACCTCAGGCAAATGTCCTGCGCCTGCGCGATGCCATTCACCCGGAAGAGGTCAACACGCCGGTACGCCGTGTCTGCTATGCCGCGCAGTTGGTTCTGTCAGGCGATACCGAACCTGAGCAGGCGCGCCAGCAACTTCTGCGGCGCGTGGAAGAGCTGAGCCAGGTTTTCACGGATGCCGACAGTCGCCGGGTCCTGGCCAACGCAACTGAAGCGTTAGTGGCAGAGCAATACTATAAGTGTTTAAAGGCCTTGCGTTCACTGTTGCCGCGCGAAGAACGTCTGATGGCATATCAGCAGTGACCTTTCAGCCGGTCATACCATCAGGTGGGCTGGTTGGCTGGCGCTTTTTGCAGCGTACTTATGATGCGCAGCTTCAAAGCTATTCTACTTCGGGGATCAACGAACGGGACTCAAGGTATTTTCTAGACAATATCGGCAAGGTCCAGACGGCCGAGGATCTGGTTTCGGACCGACGGTTGTTGCAGGTGGCATTGGGTGCGTTTGGCTTGGAAGGTGATCTCGACAATCGGTATTTTATCCAAAAAATCTTGTCGGATGGAACGCAGGCCGACGATGCACTTGCGAACAGGCTGGCCGACGGCAGGTACCGAGATTTTGCCAACGCCTTTGGACTTGGTCCCGGCGATGTGCGCAAGATAGGTTCGGTCCGTGCCATGGAAAAGATCGCCAACGACAACTTGATTGCTCGGTTTGAAATCTCGATTGGTGAAGCAGATGAATCGATGCGTATCGCGTTATATACCCAGCATGCATTACGCGATCTTGCCGCGCAAAGTGGCAGTGAGGACAGACGGTGGTTTGATCTGATGGGGCTGCCCCCCTTGCGCAGTATGATGGAAACTGCATTGGGCCTGCCATCAGCATTTGCGCAACTGGATATCGACAAGCAGCTTGAGGTTTTTAAAGATCGATTGCAGCGCATTACGGGTTCATCCGATCTGGCGCAGTTCACTGAAAGTGAGGCAATCGAAAAGCTGACCGACACGTATCTGGCCCGCAATCAGATCAATCAAATCCAACAGACGATCTCACCTGCGCAGACGGCTCTGATCCTGCTGGGCGGTGGTTTTTGAACCATTGATGTCAACCAGACACGGTGTGTACGGTTTCTCGCGCAAGGCCATAGGTTGACCGATCCGAGATAGTGAGTGGCACAATTTGAGGTTCAACTCTTGCGAAGTAAACTGTCAAATCAGGCATCGGCTGAGGTTTGCAGGGCAAATGATTTGATCGGTTGCGAGACGTTGTGCAGCTTGATCGCCCCTAAAGGGATAGCCTGTTTGCAAACAGGTTCGATATCTTGCGAGACAACAATTCTATGTCCGACGGTTTTGCCATATTCGCCCAATCTGGCAGCGACATTGGCGGCCTGACCGATCACGGTAAAGTCCAACCGTTCGCGTGAGCCCACATTGCCATAGGTGACGCGGCCATAGGCGACACCAATCGAGCAGTCGAAATCATGATCACTTCCGTCACTGCGCAATTCACCCAGTTTTTCGACGATCTCAGTTGCCGAAAGCTGCGCGCTGGATCGGGCTTTGGCGGCATCGTCACCCGCCGGGAAGACGGCAAGAACAGCGTCGCCGATGAATTTCAGAACTTCTCCGTCATGGTCGTGCACGATCCCTGAAACTGTCTCAAAAAACGCATTCAGTAGCTCGATATAGTCATCACGCCCCAGTTTTTCTTCCAATGCGGTTGAATTTCGAAGATCGCAAAACATGATCGCCGCATCTATGTCATCGCCATCACCGCGGCGAATCTCGCCCCCCAGGACGCGCGCACCGCTGCGCTTGCCTACGTAGGTTTCCAGCAGAACCTGCGCGTTTTCGCGCTGCATGAAGACCTCGTAGAACCGCGCGATGACAGTAGAGCATTCAAAAACCAGACCCAGGTTCTCGGTCGTGAACCCATCGGGATGATCGCAAGTCAGGGTCAGGACATTCGTCCGCCCATCCGAGAAAGGCAGTGGCATGGCAACGTAATCGGTGGCCCCTTTTGCGCGCAGGTCTTCGATGATCGGAAAGCTGTTATGCGGATTGTCGTTGTTCAGGCGCTGCCGGACACCACCCAACCCGTTTGAAACGTGACGCAGGGGGCTGTTGGTAAAGGCAGGGTGATCATGAATTTCATAGGTCGGAGTGTGGGTCGAAATCTCAGCCGAGTCTTTCTCCCAGATATAGTGTTTGCCTGCGATCAGCGGATGCAGCGACCAGACCAGAATGCTTAGGCGTTGAATAGCGATGCCATGTTCCAGCATTTTCTCGGCCAGCGTTTTTGTAAAGGCATCAGGAGTGTTAATTTCGGACGCACCGCGCATCAGCCAATCGATCAGGGGGCCGCTGATATTGCCATCGTCGGGTTGACGCAGTTGGTTGTCGCCGAGGTCGATCCGCGTCGCGGTATCCGGCATGAATCCAATATGGCCCTGAATGGCCGCGCTTTCAGGGAAGGCGTCTTCATAAGCCCAAATCGAGTTCGTAAGGCGCTCTTCCGGTAGGCTAATGTCGTGATAGGTTGCGGTACCCTTGAAGGGGCAGAACGTCTGCAATTCGGTCTCAGGGCTGAGTTCGACGCACAGGTCTTCGCGCGGAACATAGATCGCGGGAGGTAGCCGCGTTTCGTACATGACTTTGGCGTTGTGGCTTTCGGCCAGCAGTATATCACCACGGTAGATCGCGATCCGTCCCTGCAGCGGCTCAACTGATATCCCATAGCCTTTGACATTCGGTGTGGCATGGACGTTCATCTGCAACCTCCCTTGGCCAAGCCCTTATATCATGGGTCTTGAGGGCGAGAATTCCAAGATGCGCACGTAGATTTTACCGCAATGGCATCCTCAGACCATTTGAATAACGTCTTTCTCAATCGACAGCATATAGCCCTTCTTGGCGATGTTCTTCACCAGCAGCTCACTGACCATCTGATTTCCCAAGGCGTCGCGCAGGCGTTTGATCCGGGTTGCCCCGGCGGCCTCATCGCAATCTGCAGCGTTTCTGCCCGAGATCATCGCTTCGATCTGGGCACCCGACAGGACCTCGTCATCCAGCCGGGATTCAGCCAGAACCGAAAGCGTTTCCATCGCGGCGGGGGTCAACTTAAAATCCATGTTGTTGAGATAAACGGTATTCTCTTCACGGCTGATCAGCAGGGATGTTACCTGGATCCCCGTCCGTTCAATCTGGGCCATGCGGCGGTTCAGTAGAACCAGCATGACCAGAAAAACAAGTGCGGTGATCAGCATGGCGCTGGCAAAGACCAACAGCACGAAGATGACCATTCGATAGCTGGATAGCGTATCGGCAAAGGCGGTGCCCGATTGCGCCAGAATCTCGAGCAGACGGATTTCCGATTGCGAGGTCAGGTCAGCCTCGACAAACAGCCGTTCAACCCGCGCGTTGAAGGCATTTGCGTCCGGTAGCGTCCAGAACAGGAAAACCGCTGCAGTCACCAGGATCGCGACGATTGCCGCAATCCCCAGACCAACCAGCCGAACCCCCGAACGACGCGCCTCAGTAACGGAGATAGTATTTTCCGGCATTGGCCTTCCTTTGATCCAATCCACCCGCCTCGAAAACGGTCATCACGTTCAGCAGGGTCCAGCCGTTTGATTTCAGCCGCTTGGCGACTTCTTTCCGGGCCGAGCCTTTATCGCAGTTTGAGACCTGCATGACGCCATAGTGCAGGCGTAAGGGATTGTCCTGCTTGGCCTTGTAGTCGGCATAGCAATCTGCCGCGATGGCTTGCGACCCAACCGATATCAGGGCCGTCAGAGCCAGAGAAGAGAGGATCTGTTTCATGGGCTGCATCCTGCGCATGGGTTGGGTGGATATTCAATAACCTCAGGGGGTTTGTGGTGCTGATATTGAATAACAGTATGCCGTTATTGCTTGTCTGAACGGGGTGGTCGCAGTGTCAGGTTATCAAATTCGCGGTCGGTAACCGGCCTGCCCATTATCCGAAAGGACACGCATCATGCACCGGAAATTTATCGCTCTGATCATAGCAACCGCCGTCGCCATTACGGGGATCTCAGCGTCGCAGGCACGGGCGGCAGATACCCGAGATATTCTCGGCGGATTGGCTGCGATCGCGCTCATAGGTGCTGCGGTCAACCACTATCATCAGGAGAAAAAGCGCGACGAAGAGGCAGAGCGCCGCAAGCGTCACAAGCAGGCTGAAGCCAAGGCGAAGAAGGCCAAGAAAAAACATGCTGTACGCCCGTTGCCAAAGCGGGTGGCGCGGTATGACCTACCGCAGCGTTGCCTGCGCACGTTCAATGCCTATTCGAACAAGCGTCCGCTGCTTGGGCCAAATTGCCTGAAGAAGTACTATAAACATGCCGATAGCCTGCCACACCAATGCAAGGTTGGTTTCTGGAATGGTAAAAAGGTAAAACGGGCATACGAACCCGCCTGCCTGCGCCAGAAAGGATACCGCGTCGTTTACCAGTAACAGGTTTCGAGCAGGAGTGGCGCCATAGAAGCGCCGCGCGGGAGAGGGTGGCGCAAGCTGCCCTCTCTTTTTTCTTGCGAAGCGCTACGAAACGCGATTTGCCAAGGGTATGACGACACCTGATTATGAACTCGAACGGGCTTTGCTAGCACGCGGATATACCCGAATTGCCGGGGTGGATGAGGTTGGGCGCGGTCCGCTGGCCGGCCCGGTTGTGGCCGCAGCGGTTATTTTGAACCCGGATGACATTCCTGCTGGGTTGAACGATTCAAAAAAACTGACGGCCAAGCGTCGCGGCGGTTTGGATGAGATATTGCGCGACCGGGCAGAGGTCGCGGTGGCCGAAGCCACGGTTGCAGAGATCGATGAGCATAACATCCTGCGCGCCTCGCATCTGGCGATGGTACGCGCGGTAGCTGCGCTGGACCCGGCTCCGGATTTCTTGCTGATTGATGGCAACATGATCCCGCGCGGTATGAAATTGCCCTCGCAGGCGGTGGTGAAGGGCGACGCACGATCGGTGTCGATTTCGGCAGCGTCGATCATTGCAAAAATCTGGCGTGATCAGCTGATGGTGGATTTGGCGCAACAGCATCCCGGCTATGGGTGGGAGGCGAATGCCGGATATCCGACAAAACAGCACCGCGAGGCGTTGCAAAATCTTGGCGTGACCCCACACCATAGACGTTCGTTCAAACCGGTCCACAATATCTTGTATCAAGAGTAAATCGTAAGTCGCTGATTCAAAAAAGAAATTGACGGCGAATCATCTTTGACTCATCCTTGTCTCAACCAAATGAGCGCAAAAGCGCCGTGGAACTGAGGCAGTGATATGACCACAATCAAGACAAAGGGCGCAGCCGCGCTCCCTTTAAATACGATTCTATCCGGTGACTGCATCGAGGCGATGAACAGTCTGCCCGAGGCGTCGGTTGACCTGATTTTTGCGGACCCCCCGTATAATTTACAGTTGAAAGGTCAATTGCACCGGCCCGATAATTCTCAGGTCGATGCGGTCGATGATCACTGGGATCAGTTCAGCAGCTTTGGGGCTTATGACCAGTTCACGCGGGAATGGTTGAAGGCTGCGCATCGTCTGCTAAAGCCCAATGGTGCGATCTGGGTGATTGGGTCTTATCACAACATTTTCCGCGTGGGTTCCGCCCTGCAGGATGCGGGCTATTGGATTTTGAACGACGTTGTGTGGCGCAAGTCCAACCCGATGCCAAACTTCCGTGGCAAGCGGTTTACCAATGCGCATGAAACAATGATCTGGGCGTCCAAGCGTGAAGGGGCCAAATACACGTTTAACTACGAAGCACTGAAAGCGCTGAACGAAGGTGTGCAGATGCGCAGCGATTGGGTACTGCCGATCTGCACCGGGCATGAACGACTCAAGGACGAAAACGGCGATAAGGCGCATCCGACACAGAAACCGGAATCACTGCTGCATCGTGTCCTGATTGGCTCGACCAATCCTGGTGACGTGGTGCTGGATCCGTTCTTTGGCACGGGCACCACAGGTGCTGTAGCGAAAATGCTGGGGCGTGAGTTCATTGGGATTGAGCGCGAAGAAAGTTATCGCAAGGTGGCTGAAAAGCGTATCTCAAAGGTCCGTAAGTTTGACCGCGAAGCGTTGGAAGTCAGCGCCAGCAAGCGCGCTGAGCCGCGCGTGCCCTTCGGCCAATTGGTCGAACGCGGCATGCTGCGCCCGGGTGAGGAACTGTATTCGATGAACCAACGCCACAAGGCCAAGGTCCGCGCCGACGGGACTCTGGTAGGGCAGAACGTCAAAGGTTCGATCCATCAGGTTGGCGCGCATCTGGAAAATGCTCCGTCTTGTAATGGCTGGACCTATTGGTGCTTCAAACGCGATGGCAAAACCGTGCCCATCGACGTGTTGCGTCAGCAGATCAGGGCCGAATTGCACAACTGAATACCGCCGGTGCCTGTGGCCTGACACAAGGCACTACGCCTTGCCCCGCCGTTACCGGCGGGGTCTTTTGTTTTTGCCTGTGAGATGATTGCATAGGGCAGCCCCTGACAGCCCTTTTGGGAGATAAAGGCAATGACCGAGACCACCGCCAGTCAATCCCGCCTTAGCCGGTTCTTTGTTACGCAACCGGACAACTTCGATCTGGACAACAAATATACCGAGGCGGCACTGGAACGACACAAGCGAGAGGGGCTTGAACTGGCTGTTCGTGCACGCTGGATCGCGATGGCGTTGACCGGGCTGTTGCTGATCTATCTGAATCCCCAGTGGGAGGTCTTATGGTACCATTTCATCCTGCTTCTGATCTGCGCCAATGGTTGGCTGATCCAACGCGCGGGTCGTGTGGGGCAATCCCGGACCGAGTTGCTTTTGATCTTCGTCGATCTGCTGATCATGACGCTGGGGATGATTGTGCCCAACCCGTTCAGCGAAGACGTGCGACCACTGGCGATGCAGTATCGGTTCGACAATTTTCAGTATTTCTTCATTATCCTGGCAGCAGGGACGCTTGCCTATTCCTGGCGCACTGTCATTGCGATTGGTTCGTGGACGGCGATGATGTGGACGGCTGGATGGGTGATCGCTTGGTGGGTCGCCACCCCGATCCCTGGGATTAGCGAGCGTGTGGCCGAGGCTTTGTCAGGCTACCCGGATGTGGCCGAGTTCATGGATCCCAACAGTTTCATGCCAACCCTACGCATCCAGCAGGTGATCGTTTTTGTCATGGTCGCAGTGACGCTTGGGGTGTCGATGCGCCGCCTCAATCGCTTGCTGATGTCCAATGCTGGGCTTGAACGTGAACGCGCGAATCTGTCTCGATACTTTTCGCCGAATGTGGTGGATGAGCTGAGCCAGAACGACGAACCTCTGAAGCAGGTCCGCAAAGAGGATATCGCGGTTCTATTTATCGACATCGTTGGCTTCACCAAGTTCTCGGCTGGCCGTGATCCATATGAAGTTATTGAAGTTTTGCGTGGTTTCCACGCCCGAATGGAGACCGAGGTGTTTCGCCATCACGGAACACTCGACAAATACTTGGGCGATGGGCTGATGGCCACGTTTGGAACTCCCGTACCCGGAGAACTGGATGCAAGCAATGCGCTGGCATGCGCGCGGTCCATGGTCGAGATGATCGACCGTTGGAATTTGGAGCGCAAGCGCGCGGGTGAGCCAGAGATTCGGATCGGGGTCGGGGTTCATTATGGCTCGGTCGTACTGGGGGATATCGGTGCAAACCGGCTGGAATTTGCAGTGATCGGCGATGCGGTGAATGTTGCCGCGAAGCTAGAGGCCCTGACGCGCGATTTTCAAGCGCGCATCATTGTCAGCGATGCATTGCGGTCTCAGGCTCTAAGCGAGACGCCAAATGCGCAAGACATGATGACCGGGTTTGCACAGCACTCGGACCAGCCTGTTCGCGGTGTTACAGCCCCGATGGATGTCTGGGTGCTGTAGCAACCAGGGCTCCCGCCTGTCAGCACCGCATCTAAGATGCGATCCTTCCCGTTGGGCCGGGCAGCGCGCTGCAGTCAGGTGCGAGGGGCAGGGTTGTGCGCTTTGTTGTAAGGCTTCCAGTTGGTGATTTCGGGATAGTATTGACGCCGCCAAGCGCGGACCCTCGGATTCATGATACGCCGCCATAAGGGCGGAATCATCGCGGCAAGGGTCATGACCGGATATCCATGAGGCAGTTGCGGCGCTGCGTCCTGCGTATGGTGTTGCAGCAATGGGAAGCGGCGGTTGGGCTTGTAGTGGTGATCCGAGTGGCGTTGCAGATTGATCAACAGCCAGTTTGAGGCCTTTTGTGACGCGTTCCAGGAATGGCGC
This sequence comes from Ruegeria sp. CJ6, assembly GCF_056536665.1. Classification (NCBI taxonomy): domain Bacteria; kingdom Pseudomonadati; phylum Pseudomonadota; class Alphaproteobacteria; order Rhodobacterales; family Roseobacteraceae; genus Ruegeria; species Ruegeria sp. CJ6. The sequence continues at coordinate 735,308 of NZ_JBQFQB010000002.1, forward strand.
GGGTGCACATGCTCATATTTGCCATCGCCCAGATATTTGCGCGTCAGCCCGTAGTGCTCGACATAGTTAACAAGTTCAAGCTGCCAGATCGCGGTGCCGGCCTGTACCAAAAACAGGCCTAGCCCTGCCCATCCGCCGATCAGAAATGCTAGCAGCAGCATGGCTCCTTGAAGGCTCCAATAGCGCCAGAACGGGTTTGCCGGGTCGGTCCACGGGCGGTCTTTGCGGGCCAGTTTTTCCAGCTCGGCGCGAAAGGCTGAGATGAGGCTTTGGCGCAGAACGCGCGGATAGAACCGGTGGAAACCTTCGTTGTAGCGCGCGGTTACCGGATCGCGCGGAGTTCCGACGTAGCGGTGGTGAACCAGCAGGTGCTCGGACCGGAAATGGGAATAAAGGACCATCGACAACAGGAAATCGCCCAGCCAGCGTTCCAGTTTGCCTTTCTGATGCATCAGCTCGTGGCTGTAGTTGATCCCGATCGTTCCGGAAAGGACGCCCATGCCGAAGAACACGCCGATTTTTTCGACCGAGCTCATATCTACGGCTCGGGTAGTGTACCAGATCAGCCCATAGAGCGTGAGGAATTGCACCGGTGCCCAGGCTTTGGTCAGCCAGATATACCATTGCAGCCCCGCATCTGGCGTATCCGGGTCGGCGTTTTCAAGGTTTAGGCCGGTCAGCCGGTCTAGCACCGCAAAGACCCACCATGTCGAAAGCGGTACCAGCAGGACCCACCATCCGCCTGCCGTAGTGGTCATCCAGATCAGAGGGATCAGGAGGTATGAGACCCAAAAGGGAAGGGCGGATTGCCATCGGGACAGGGTGTCAGATGCGATCATGTTGAGGCTCCGAAACGTTGGCGGCACCGTAGACCGCGCACTGGGCTTTGCCCAGCGGTCTATTGGCCGCGCCAGAGGTCAAAAGCCTTGCGCATAACCGTGGGCAGATCGCTGGGCCTGAATTGGTGTTTGTCCATGACTGTCAGACCGTTCGGATTGCAACCGTCTGGCAATTCGGTTGTCCAAATACGCAGGATCAGGTGAAAGTGGGTGAAGGTGTGTCTCACTTCACCGGGGATTTCGTGCCATCGCGCCGGGAACGGAGGGCTTTCCAGCGGTGTTTCGGACCAGTCCGAGCCGGGCCAGCCCAACATTCCGCCCAGCAGGCCCTTATCGGGGCGGCGTTCCAACAGCAGGGCACCATCGCCGCGTTGGGCGATGTAGATGTGGCCCAGCCGGGTGGGTTTGGGCTTCCTGGGCGTTTTTTGCGGCAGTTCCACCTGCGTCCTCGCCTTCCGCGCCAGACAGGCCGCATGCAGGGGGCAAATACCGCAAGTCGGAGATTTTGGAGTACAGATCGTTGCACCCAAATCCATGACAGCCTGCGCGTAATCTCCAGGCCGGTGCTGCGGGGTCAATGCCGCGGCTTTTTTCTTTAACAGGGGTTTTGAGGCGGGCAGGGGTTCGTGAATATCATAGAGCCTTGCTATGACCCGTTCGACATTGCCGTCCAGGACAGTTTCGGGCCGATCAAATGCGATGGCTGCGATGGCCGCCGCCGTGTAGGGGCCAACGCCCGGCAGTTTCAGTAACGCGTCGTAGCTGTCCGGGAATTGCCCGTCATGCGCGGACGCAACCACCCGCGCGCATTTCAGAAGATTGCGGGCGCGGGCGTAGTAGCCCAGGCCAGCCCATTCCCCCATGACTTGATCATCTTGCGCATTGGCAAGGGCCTCGACGGTTGGCCAGCGCGTGGTGAAACGAACAAAATAGTCGCGAACGGCGGCAACGGTCGTTTGTTGCAGCATCACTTCGGATAGCCAGACGCGGTAGGGGTCTGGTGCTACGCCTGCGGCACGCGCTGCCGGGCCGATACGCCAAGGCATTTCACGTGCGTGGCGGTCGTACCAATCCAGCAGCGTATTGCTCAGGTCAGATTCGGTGCAGTCACGCAAGTTTTATGTAACTCTCTGTCGGGTTTCGCTGGCGTCCGGGTATCAGCCTATTACAATAGCGACGCAGGAGTTGGAAACCAGATGCAACGCAGACGTTCCTCGACCCGCGGGTTCAAGCGCACCGCCACTTTGCTGAACGACCGGATCAGGCAGGCCGGGGAAAGCCGGGGATTTGCCGTCTCGCGCCTTTTGACCCATTGGGCCGAGATTGTGGGCCAGGACATCGCGTCGATCGCCCGGCCGGTGAATGTGGGATACGCCAAGGGTGGCTTTGGCGCGACACTGACGGTGCTGACAACCGGGCCGCAGGCGCCAATGCTAGAGATGCAGAAAGAACAGCTGCGCGACAAAGTGAATGCGGTCTATGGTTACAACGCGATCAATCGGGTGCGTATCACCCAGACCGCGCCTACCGGATTTGCTGAGGGGCAGGCGAGTTTCGATCACAAACCGAAACAGACGAAACCGGTTGTTTCACCAGAAATCGCAGCTGAGGCCGACAATGTGTCGCGCGCGGTTGATGATGAAGATTTGCGCGCGGCCCTTGAACGTTTGGGCCGCAACGTTTTATCCAGACAGAAACGCTAAGAAAGGGCTGATGAATGAGCCGGATTGCAACCGTAATATGTGCGGCTGTCGCCGTGGCCGCTGGCGGCTATTGGCTGACAACGTCGAGTAACACGATCCCTTCGAACCCGCTTGTTGGTGCTGCTGAGGCGCAAGAGGCGGATTTGGACACCTCGACCATCGTCGAGATGGTGCAGGGGGCCGAAGACGCGCCAGTCGAGATCATCGAATATGCATCGTACACCTGCCCGCATTGCGCGAATTTCCATCAGGGCGCGTACAAGCAGCTCAAAAAGGACTTCATCGATACCGGCAAGGTAAAGTTCACTTACCGTGAGGTGTATTTCGACCGCTATGGCCTGTGGGCCTCGATGGTCGCGCGCTGTGCAGGACCTGAAAAGTTCTTTGGCATCACCGACCTGCTGTATGAAGGCCAGTCGGAATGGACCCGTGCCGGAGGTCCTGCCGAAATCGTTGATGAACTGCGCAAGATCGGGCGTCTCGCTGGCATAGACAATGATCAGCTTGAGGCTTGCCTGCAGGACGGTACCCGCGCGCAGACACTGGTGGCCTGGTATCAGGAAAATGCCGAACGCGATGGAATTCAGGCGACGCCTACTTTCGTCGTGAATGGGAAGAAGGTTGAAAATCAGCCTTATGACGACTTCAAGACGCTGATCGAAGCCGAGCTTGGCAGCTAAATCCTGAATGGTCAGCCTGTTTTGGGCTGGCCATCTGCCTAAGGTGAAGGCGCGGCCTTCGCCAACAAGTCTTTTACTTTGTCATCCTGATTGATTTGCAACCGAACCGGTAGGGTCAGAACTTTGCTGCGGAAAGTGGCGGGCAGGCGCACGGCGTCTTTCTCGGTTGTCACCAGTTGCGCGCCCAGTGCTTTGGCCTCGTTCTCAAGCCGCGTCATCAGCGCTGAAGTCAGTGGTTGGTGATCATCCATTGCTTCAGCACGCAGCAGTTTCGCGCCTTGCTGTCGCAGAGTTCCAAAGAACTTATCCGGATAGCCTATGCCCGCAAAGGCCAGAACGGGTGTATTGTTCCAGTCCATTCCGGTTTGGAGCGGACACACCTCGCCGGTGGCGTGTGGGACCGTCAGGGCAGGTTCCCATCTTTCCGAAAATGTTGACTGCGCTGCGGCGTCCCCAAGCGACAACACGAGATCGGCACGTTTCAATCCAACGGCCACAGGCTCTCGCAGTGGACCAGCAGGAAGGCAAAGGCCATTGCCAAATCCGCGCTGCGCATCCACCACGATGATGGAAAAATCCTTGGCAACTGCGGGGTTCTGAAAACCGTCGTCCAGCACGATCGCGGTTGCCCCTGCCGCTGCGGCTGCCTGCGCGCCCGCTGCACGATCTTTGGCGACCCAGACCTCGGCAAACGCGGCGAGCAACAGGGGTTCGTCCCCGACCTGAGCCGCTGTGTGTTTGCGCGGGTCGACCTGCACCGGGCCTTCCAGCGAGCCACCATGGCCTTTGGTCACGACATGAGGTTGATGCCAGGTATCCCTCAAATATTCCAAAACCCAGATCACCGTCGGTGTCTTCCCTGTGCCACCGGCATTCAGGTTGCCAACGCAGATAACCGGTACGCCCGGCGAGATGCCTTGCCCGCTCGCCACGCGACGGGCGGTTGCAGCGGCATAGAGGCGACCAAGTGGCGCCAACAGCCTGGCGCGCAGATCCAACCGATCAGGGGCTGAGTTCCAGAAGTCAGGTGCCCGCATCGTCACGCCCTCGCCGGTCCAGTGTATCCTGTACCATATCGATCAGTTGGTCCGCCTGTGGAGCCCCTTCGGTGACAATCCGCCATCCGGCCAATGCCATGTCTGCTGTGCGGTCAGGTGCCAACAATTCGACAACGCCATCGCCCAACTCTGTTGCGGTTCGTATCTTCAACGCGGCTTTTGCCTGCCCCAATCTGTCATAGAGACTGCGATGCTTGCTGACATGAGGCCCATGGATTACCGCAGATCCCAAGGCGACTGCGGTCAGAGGGTCGTGCCCCCGCGCCCCGCGTTCCAGTGAACTTCCCATGAAGGTAACTGCGGATACACGATGCCAAAGGCCTAGATCCTCGGGCTCGGCTGTTAGAATCACTTGTGTGGTGTCTTCGATTGGATGGCCTTCATCCCAGTTGGCGCATCGAAGGTCCATCGCTTCGAGGCGTTTAAACAAGGGCGCTGACTCGGACATATCCGCCACATGCAGGACCAAAGCCAGACGTGGCAGCATCCGCAAGGCCTGACGATGGGCCGTCAGAACCGAGATGAATTCCTTGTCCTGAACCCATGCGGCCAGCCAAACCGGGCGCCCGGCCATTGTGTGAGTGGTTTCGATCAATTCATCTTCGGGCCAGGGCTCTGGGTTGGGGCTGATATGAAGTGGTGGCGCGACCGAGATTTTTGCCGAGTTCACTCCCAGGCGTCGGATTTGGCGTGCGCTGTCATCATTGGGCGCAAGTATCGCTGAAAAGCAATCCAGCGTGTATCGCGTGATATCAGGTAGCCAACGTCCACCCCTTGCGGTTTTCACGTCGACCACAGCCTCAAGCAAAATTAGCGGAATGCCCCGCTCCTGTGCGCGTGTTATGACATTGGGCATCAGCCCACCGCCAAACCACAGCCCCATATCAGGGCGCCAGTGATCCAAGAACGTGCGCGCCGCGCCGGTATGTTCGGCGGGCAGCATTGTGATCGGGGTATCGCAATCTTCCCAGTCCTTCAGATCAACATCGGGTGGGGCGGTCAGCAACAGCGAAAGTCCCGGTCGCACAGACAGCAGCCGACGGCAAATATTGTCGACGGCCCGCAACCGATCGGGTGTACTGACATGGACCCACAGAAGTTCACCTTCCGGGCGCGCAATCTCGGGGTGGCCCGTGCTTTGCGGGACGCCCCAGGACAGGACCCGATAGGCCGCAAGGCTCAGAGATCGCGGCTTGCTCATGCCGGAATTCCGGCCCCATTCGGGTCAAGCCGGGCCTGAAGGTCCGAATGCACCGCTGAACCTGCCGCCACCACGCCGTTCAGGCGCGGGTGGGTATTGTTGAAGCGCAGAGGTTGCCCCAAACGATCGGTACAGAGCCCGCCTGCCTCGCGCAGGATCAGATCTCCGGCGGCGATATCCCATTCCCAACTGGGTCGCAACGTCAGCATCCCGTCAAACCGTCCCTGCGCAACCAGCGCCATCCGGTAAGCCAGGGACGGGCGGTATACACGGCGAAAGTCAGGGGCAGCACCGGATTGCCAGTGGCGCGGATCTAGATTGGGTTTTGCCGCCAAAATCTCGGCTTCGGGCAGGTGTGCTTGACCTGAAACTTGGATGGCAGTGCCATTCAACGTTGCACCTTGCCCTTTTGCAGCCGCATAAAGCAGATCACGTAAGGGCAGGTAGATGACGGCTGCCGTGACCTCACCGTTCTCGGTTACGGCCAGCGAATGGGCCCATGTGCGCGACCCCTCGGCAAAACTGCGGGTGCCGTCGATGGGATCGATGACGAAGACCCGATCACGGGCCAGACGATCGGGTGAATCCTCGGTTTCTTCGCTCAGCCAGCCATAATCCGGGCGGGCCGCCTGCAGATCACGTTCTAGCATCGCGTTGACGGCCAGATCGGCCTCGGTCACCGGGCCTGCGCCTTCGGGTTTATCCCAGCGCTGGGCATCAGGACCCGAATAGCGCGTGGCGATCTTTCCGGCCTCAAGCGCAGCGTCGATCAGCAGGGGCAGGTCAGTTGCCGGCAAGTGTCATCCCTTCGATCAACAGCGAGGGTACAACGCGCGATAGGTAAGGCCGCGCATCGTTTGCCGGAATGATTCGCATCAGCATGTCGCGAAGATTGCCAGCGATGGTACACTCGTTGACGGGATGGGTGATCTCGCCGTTCTCAACCCAAAATCCCGAAGCGCCGCGTGAATAGTCGCCGGTATTCGGATTGATGGTCGATCCGATCATCGAAGTGACCAAAAGCCCGGTACCCATGTCGCGCAACAACTCGGCGCGGGTCTTCTCGCCTTGCGTCAGGCTCAGGTTCCAGTTGCTAGGCGACGGCGGCCCGGATACGCCGCGCGCTGCGTTGCCGGTCGAGGTCATTCCCAATTTGCGGGCGCTGGACAGGTCTAACGTCCAACCGGTCAGAACGCCATCTTCAACGATCGCCCTGCGCCGTGTTGCCAGCCCTTCGGCATCGAACGGGCGCGAGCCCGAAATGCGCGGGCGATGCGGGTCTTCAATCAAAGACAAATGTGCCGGTAGAACCTGTTGCCCAAGGCTTTCCTTCAGCCACGAGGCCCCGCGGGCTATCGCCGCGCCATTGCTGGCGGCCAGCAGATGGCCGATCAGGGATGATGAAATCCGTTCGTCGAACACCACCGGGAAACTACCGGTCTGGGGCTTGCGTGCTCCCACGATCTGAACCGCACGTTCACCAGCCGTGCGACCAATCTCGGCGGGGCTGCGCAGGTCAGACTGAAAAGTCCGGCTGTCACCGTCATAGTCACGCTCCATTCCCGTCCCTTCGCCGGAAATGGCGACGCATGAGGTTGAACGGCTGCTGCGCATGTAGCCACCCGAAAAGCCGTTTGTCGCGGCAAGATGGACCCGGTGGGTACCATAGGCAGCCGCAGCGTCGGACACCTGTGAGACACCCGTAACGTCCATCGCTGCTGCCTCGGCCGCCAGCGCATCCTGCATCAGAGCTTCAGCGCTGGGTTCAGGGGCTGGGTCAAACAGCTCCAGCGTGTCGATATTACAGTCGGCGACCAATTGGTCAGGCGCGGCCAAGCCGGTGAACGGATCTTCCGGCGCTTCCCGTGCCATGGCCACGGCGCGCTCGGCCATCGCGGCAAGCGTATCGGGGCGACTATCCGAACTGGATACGATTGCCTGCTGTTTGCCAAGGAAGACCCGCAGCCCTAGATCGGTCGCTTCCGAGCGTTCGGCATGTTCCAATGCACCACTACGTACTTCCACAGAAACGGATGAGCCATCAATTACTATGGCATCCGCTGCCTCGGCACCTGCCTTGCGGGCTGCATTCAGCAGCTCTTCACTGATTGTTTGAGGTGTTCGCGTCATGAGGCCTCCGGTCTTGTTGTTCTGGACCTAGCCTCGGATAGCCTGTCCCGCAAGGCCTGCAGCCCACTGGCTTTATGTGCCTCGGGCGGGAAAGGCCAGCGCCGCGGCCTTTCCCGATTTGTTTGTCACTTGATACGCTGACCGTTGGCCAGAATCTGTCCATCCTCGGTAAACTCGATTTTCGAGTTCAACGTGTCCGGTTCTTCGCCCGGAACAGCCATCAGACCCATCATCATACGCGCGCCCAGCGCGTCGTTTTCCGACACAAAGCCCATGCCGATCAGCTTGTCCAGCAGAGCGTTGGCCCCAACAAGTTTCAAGTTGGCAACACCCGACGGGGCAGGCAGGCCATCAAACTCTTCCGTGTTGGAGTTGTCGAACGCAAAGTCGCCATCACCGCTCAATTGGGCTCCGACCAATGATACGAGAAGCTTGTTGATCTTCAGCGAATGCAGTTCGCCCGGAACGATATCAGATGTCTCAAGCTCTTCGACGGCTTCCGGGTCCATGAAATCGACCAGAACTTTGGCGGTGCCGGTTGCATCCAACGCGATGGTCGCCGGATCGCGCGGCAGCGCACTAGCAGGGTCGAACATGCTCCACAATACGTCGGACATGGTGAAATCCGTCAGGTTCATGCCAAACCCAAATGGCTGGATTTCTTCCGAGGCCTGCACCGGAAGCTCGAATTTCAGTCCTGCATTTGCCATCGCGATTTCGATTGGAAAAGGCAGATCCGACGTGGTGACGGCTAGTTTGGTGCTGTTCTGCGCAAGATCGTAGACAAGGCGCTGTGCATCGATGCTGCCGGTAAAGCTGCCTCCTTCGGAACTGCTGCTGAGCGAGAATGGCTCACCCTCGGCAGTGCCTGCCATTTCGGTGCTGCCCGAGGCGTATGTGAATGTACCTGAAGCGGCGAACCCGGCCTTGTAGATGTCTTCAATGTTGGCGACATCCATACCGGGTGGAATGATTGTATCGCCATCAAATTTCAAACCATCTAATTTACCGCTGATCCGGCCCGTGTCTTCACTTTCGGGCTCGTTGAAGGCCACATCATAGGACAGGCTGCTGGCCGTGAACTGCTGCGCGATATCGCGCATCTCGCCGATCTGCATCTGCGATGTGCCTGCGATTTCGTTCATCTGAACGTTCAAGGCAAACATGTCGCTGGATACGGTTTCGCCATCAAACTCCATCGAGTCCATCGACAGAGTCAGGCTGTTCGCCGTATAGTCATATGTCATGTTTTCGGGGGTACCCGAAACGACCATTTCCAAGGCGTCGTGAGCGTACATCAGATCAGCCGAAAATGTCTCGCCCTCGGCTTCACCCGAAATTGTCATCGGGAAGCTGGCAGGAAAGCCGATATTGACTGTACCGTCGCCATTTTCGGTCAACGTCATCTCGGGGATGACCATGTCGAAGGTGCCTTCGGTGTCCGGAATGGCCATGGCCATCGTCATGTTCGCGATGGTGGTGACGTTGCCGGAAACGCTCTGATCGCCAGTGACGTCATAGCCCATGCCGCCCAGATAAGCCTGCCAATCGGCCCAGACATCATTGGCGGTAACATCTGCAAAGGCGCCGTTGGTTGCAACAGCATAGGCCAAAGCTGCACCGCAGCTACGGCGAAGGAAAACAGTCATAAGAGAACCCTTCTTGATCAATTTGCCGGCATGGTCGTGCCTGTAGCGGCCAGCGTCAAGGGGGAAGGGGTGGACCAATTCCCCATTTGCAGGGTACGAGTTAAGACAATTTCAAATGCAGGGATTTAAACGATGCATATGCAAGGGAAAACGGTACTGATCACAGGGGCAAGCCGAGGCATTGGAGCGGAAGCCGGGCGCGTTTTTGCCGCAGCTGGGGCCAATGTGGCCTTGGTCGCACGCAGCCGCGATCAGATTGACGCTCTGGCTGCGGCATTGGGTGAAAATGCCATGGCGCTGGCCTGCGATGTCAGCGATTTTTCCCAGGTCGAACAGACAGTTGCCGATTGCATCGACCGGTTCGGCAAGCTGGATGTGCTAATCGGGAACGCGGGCGTCATTGATCCGATCTTTCATCTTTCGAATGCCGACACCCGGGCCTGGAGCCAAGCAATCGACATCAACTTGAAGGGTGTCTTTTATGGAATGCGTGCCGTCCTGCCCATCATGCGGGCAGCAGGCGGCGGGACCGTTCTGACAGTCTCGTCCGGTGCCGCGTCGAACCCGGTCGAAGCCTGGAGCCACTATTGCGCATCAAAAGCCGGGGCCAAGATGCTGACCGAATGCCTGCATCTGGAAGAGGCGCATCACGGTATTCGCGCAATGGGCCTGTCCCCGGGAACTGTGGCCACAGATATGCAGCGGGTGATCAAGGCCAGCGGAATCAATCCAGTAAGTCAGCTGGATTGGGACGATCACATCCCCGCAGACTGGCCCGCGCGGGCGTTGATGTGGATGTGCTCGGCAGATGCGGATGAGTTCTTGGGGACCGAGATATCGCTGCGCAACGAAGACATCCGAAAAAGGGTTGGGCTGACGTGATCGAACTGACACAGGATAATGGGCTGTGGACCGTCACGTTGAACAATCCGGATAAGGCCAATGCGCTGACCTCAGCGATGCTTAGCGAATTGGTACGCATCGCAGAGGCGGCAACCGAGGCACGTGCATTGATCCTGACGGGGGCGGGCCGGGTCTTCAGTGCGGGCGCCGATCTTGAAGAAGCGCGGGCGGGCCTTGCGACATCCGATCTTTGGGAGAGGTTGTCGGGTGCCATTGCCGCCTTGCCCTGCCTGACGGTGGCCGCGCTCAACGGCACTTTGGCCGGTGGAGCCAACGGTATGGTGCTGGCCTGTGACCTGCGTATCGCAGTGCCCTCGGCCAAGTTCTTTTACCCGGTCATGAAGCTGGGATTCTTGCCGCAGCCCTCGGATCCCAAGCGGATGGCAGAGTTGATCGGTCCGGCCAGAACCCGACTCATACTGATGGCGGGACAGAAGATTTCTGCAGAAGAAGCTTATAGCTTTGGGCTGGTTGATCGGGTGGTTGAGCCCGAACATTTGATACCAACTGCACAAGAACTTGTAGCCGACAGCCTGTCCGCAGATCCGTCTGTTGCTGCGGGCATAGCCGGATTGTGCCCATGAGGTTGGCCGCGCTCCGATTGCGGGTGGCGGACCCGGATGCGTTGGCGGCGTTTTATCGTGATGCGCTTGGCATGTCTGTCAGGGTTGAAGGCGCCAATCGTCGTCTTGGATATTCCGGTCAGGATGCCGATCTGTTGCTGATGCCGGGCGGCGGGGGTTACCGCCATGATCCGGGGCAGCGGTATTGGAAGATCGGGATCACGTTGCCGGATGTTGATCTTGCCGCAGAACACCTGCGCCAGAAGGGTATCCCGGTCAGCGCGCCGCGGCAGTTTCTGGATATCGGCTATATGTGCCATCTGAATGACCCCGAAGGGTTTGCCATTGAACTGCTGCAGCAGGATTTCGAGGGCAACCGGCCCGAAAATGCCGCCAGCGCGGACGCCCCATTTGCCAAGGCCTGTATTGGTCAGATCACTTTGCGAACCGGTGATATCGCTGCCGAAGATGCGTTCTGCCGATCCATGGGAATGTCATTGCTGTCTTTGCAGGATGTCGAACCTCACGGGTTCGATCTGCATTTCTACGCGTTCACTGCTGACAAACCGCTCAATCCCGACCTCTGGGCGGTTGAGAACCGCGAATGGCTGTGGAAGCGCCCATATACCACGTTGGAATACCAACACATCCCAAATGCCCGGTTTGCACCGGTGCCGGACTATCTCGGGATCGAAATTGAAGGGCTGGCTGACCCGCAAAAGGATGCATTCGGCGATCCCTGGCTTCCTGCCTGATCATCGCCCGCGTCGTTTGCCCGGCACTTTTGAGCGAAACCCCGGCGGGCGTTTGCGCACCCAATTCAGGAACTTCTCAAGCCTCGGATGTTTGCGCAGTGCATCGACGGTGTGAAAGTCACGCGCCAGTTCGGCCTCGGTCAGTGTCGCGTGGATCTCTTTGTGGCATATCTGATGCAACAAAACGGTGGGCCCGCCCTTGCCTCCCTTAAGCTTTGGGATCAGATGGTGCAGGCTTCCACCACCTTCGGGGATCGGACGGTTGCAGAGCGGGCAGATCGGATCGGAATTTGCCATGACCTAACTTCGCGCTGATGCGTGTACAGGGCAAGAGGGACACAATGGCGCAAACCATGGTCATCGGGGCAGGGCCAGCGGGGCTAATGGCCGCCGAACAGCTTGCCGCCGCCGGGCACGAGGTTGTAGTGGCCGAAGCCAAGCCGTCTGTCGCGCGTAAATTCCTGATGGCGGGGAAGTCCGGCCTGAACCTGACCAAGGATGAGCCTTTTGACATGCTTATGGGCGCATACGGGGATGCAAAGGATTGGTTGCATCCGATGATACAAGCGTTTGACGCACAGGCGGTGAAGGCTTGGGCCGGTGATCTTGGGCAAGAGATGTTCACGGGCTCTACCGGGCGCGTGTTTCCGAAAGTCATGAAGGCCTCACCCTTGCTGCGGGCTTGGCTGGCCAGATTGGATCAGGCCGGTGTTCAGATCAGGACACGCTGGCGCTGGCAGGGATGGCAAGGTGGCGCGTTGGCTTTTGAGACGCCAGATGGCATGCAGTTTTGCTCGCCCGACGCGACGGTTTTGGCATTAGGGGGCGCCAGCTGGGCGCGGTTGGGTTCGGATGGGGCTTGGGCCCAGTGGCTTGCGGACAGCGGAGTTGATCTAACACCGTTTGCACCGGCTAACGCCGCTCTGTCAGTCGATTGGAGCCCCTATATGCAGCCACATTTTGGCGCGGCGCTCAAGTCGGTGCGGTGGATGGCGGGCGATCTGGATAGCCGTGGTGAGGCCACTATTTCCGCAAAAGGCCTGGAAGGTGGCGGTATGTATGCCCTGACCCCTGCGCTGCGGATGGGGGCGCCGCTGTTTGTTGATCTGGTCCCGGATGTGACGGCTGAAGGGATGCAGGCGCGATTGGACGCGAAGAAATCAAAGGCAACGCTTTCGCATTGGTTGAAGAATGGTCTGCGTCTGTCTCCGCAAAAGGTCGCTTTGTTCCACGAAATGACTAAGGGCCGCGCATTGAAGCAAACGCAATGGATCGGTGCGCTGAAAAACCTGCCCATCAGGTATGCTGGGCTACGCCCGATGGATGAGGCGATCTCAACCGCTGGCGGGGTAGCATTGGGTGCCGTGGACAGCGGTTTGATGCTGACAGCATGTCCGGGCGTTTTTTGCGCGGGCGAGATGCTGGATTGGGAAGCCCCGACCGGTGGTTATCTTCTGACCGCCTGTCTGGCGACGGGACGTTGGGCCGGTCAGTCGGCGGCAACGTGGTTGGCGCGCTAGGCCTTAACCCGATCGGGCCAGCATCGCCAGTCGGATCATTGCACGCTCTACCAGTGACATCGCAGGTGCGGTTTGACCTGCCGAGCGCAAGGATAGGTCCGTATCTGTAAGGACGGTTAAAGCGGTCTGCAGCTTGGGCGCCCCCCATCCCTGAGCTTGCCTCAGGATCCGGTCACGTCGTTTGCCATAGACCGGAGGGCGCAGCTTGCCGATTCCCTGCGCCGCGCCTCCAGGGTCGGATGCGCAGGCATAGAGCGTTCGGAAATGCCGCGTCGCCCCAATACACAAGGTGACCCCGTTGGTGCCCTGCGCCTGCAGGCGTCGGATAAGAGGGCCGATTTCCTGTGCCCGGCCCTCGGCAACGACGTTCAATACATCATCCAGCGCCGCCTCGGTCGACCGCGGCGCACAGGCTTCAATGTCTTCAATCGTCAGTTCACCGGCGTCACCGCGTTTGTAAAGCGACAGTTTATCAACTGATTGAGTGAAATCACCAGGGCTGAGCGCCATCGCAAGTTCGCTAAGCGCCGACATCGAATCGCGCGGAATATTCTTCAATCCGGCTTGCGCCAGAATGCGCTCCACCTCGGCACGCGAGGGCGGGTCATCGTAGATGCCAACAGCGTATGCGGCAGGGTTCGCTTCGAAAGCTTTGCGGATTTTCGAGCTGGGTTTGAGCTGCCCGGCCGTCACGATGATCTGTGCATCGCCATGATCCCAGTCTTCAAGGGCTGTGAGAATCGCAGGCGCTGCGACATCGGTGGCGTCTTCAACAAACACCGCGCGGGGACCGGGGAAAAATCCGACAGCCTTGACCGCGTCCAGCAACAGGGCCGGATCGCTGCGTAGATCGCTTCCGGGAATGCGGGTCAGGCGCATTTCCTCTTCGGCGCCAGGTCCCAGCAAAGCCGCCAGCACCTGTTGACGCTTCAACGCAACGCGCATCGCGTCCGCCCCGTAGATCAGCAATCCGGCTTTGTCCGCGTCCGGCTTGGAAAAATACCCTTCAGCCTCACGCGGGCTCAACTTCATGTGGACAGGCCCGGCGTGGCGTAAAGGCGGTTCACGATCTGATCGGCTAGAATCACCATCAGCCGCTCGGTCGCATCACGCTCATCGGCCAGCGTCGACACAGTTGAGCCCGCAGCAGAATAGCCGACAAATTCGGTAACGTTGCCCGAGGCGATGATTTGCCCGGTCGCATTGGATTTCAGCGCGTAAGTCGCGTTCCCGTCGATGGTGTAGCGATTGGTTTCATTTGCTGTGGTGATCGAGGCCCTGCGGGTGACCGTCGAAACCCCCACATCCAGCTTGTATTCGTTGCCCGAGGTCGCGCTTCGACCTAATTTGCGTTCCAGATTCTGAACAAGCAGAAAGCTTTCGACGGTATTCGGCGCTGACACCTCGACCTTGCCATCCAAGGCCGAGCCTGATCCTCCGGGCGCATAGACCGGCTCGAACCCGCAAGCGGCGAGCGCCAGCGGCATCAATAACAGGGTTCTGCGATCAAACGACGACATTAACGATCCGGCCCGGAACAACGATCACTTTCTTCGGTGCAGCGCCATCCAGCGCCTTTTGCACAGCTTCGGTGCTGAGGGCGATTTTTTCAACCTCTGCTTTATCCAGATCTTTGGCTACGCTGATCTCGGCCCGACGCTTGCCGTTGATCTGAATCGGCAGGGTTATGGTGTCATCGATCAGCATCGTCTCATCCGCGATGGGCCAAGGCGCGGTTGCAACCAGGCCTTCTCCGCCCAGCATCTGCCAAAGTTCTTCGGACAAGTGTGGCGTCATCGGCGACATCAGCTGCGCCAATGTCTTGGCTGCCTCGCGCTTGACTGCAGAGCCCGCTTTGGATTTGGCAAGCGTGTTAGTGAATGCATAAAGCTTTGCGATAGATGCGTTAAAGCCAAAGGATTCGACCCCGCCCGATACGTCATGAATGGCTTTGTGCATCTCACGTAGCAGCGTTTCGTCATCTGCAGTGGCCGGCAGTTCCGATTCTGCGATTTCTGCGGCGATGCGGTGCACGCGGCTGAGATGTTTGAACGCGGCTTCGGCGCCCGACGCGGTCCATTCCACGTCGCGCTCAGGTGGGGAGTCGGACAGAACAAACCAGCGCGCAGTATCCGCACCAAAGGCCGAGATGATGCTGACCGGATCGACGACGTTCTTTTTCGACTTGGACATTTTGGCTGAGGGGATGATTTCAACCTCGGTGCCGTCGGTCAGCTTGCCGTCGGTCACGTCTTCGGGCAGGTGATAGACCGGGCGACCGTTGGCGTCGCGTGTCTGATAAATTTCATGAGTCACCATGCCTTGAGTGAACAGCGCGTTGAACGGCTCAATCGCTTTCTTCGGCAAATGACCAGTGATGTTCATCGCCCGCGCGAAGAAGCGCGAATAGAGCAGGTGCAGAATCGCATGCTCAATCCCACCGATATATTGGTCGACATTCATCCAATACTCGGCTTCGGCAAGATCGGTGGGCGTTTCCGCGCGTGGAGCGGTGAAACGGGCGAAGTACCACGACGAATCGACAAATGTGTCCATCGTGTCAGTTTCCCGCTTGGCTGGAGCGCCGCAGGAAGGGCAAGGGGTGTCGCGCCAGCTGGGGTGGCGGTCCAGCGGGTTGCCGGGGATCGAAAAATCTATGGGTTTGCTGTTGCCGTCATCATAAGGCAGCTCGATCGGCAGATTATCTTTCTTCTCGGGGACCGTGCCGCATTGATCACAATGCACAACAGGAATCGGGCAGCCCCAATAGCGCTGACGGCTGAGCCCCCAATCGCGCAGGCGGTATTTGGTAACACCTTCACCCCAACCGGCCTTTTCGGCGAAATCAACGGTGGCATTGATGGCCTCGTCACCCGTTGCCTCGGTGAGACCCGCAAAATGATTCACCCAGCGGACTTTCTCGGTTTTCGGCGGAACAAACGCGATCTTGTCGACCGGAGTGTCATCATCCAGTGCAAAGAATGTGTCGACCACAGGCAGGCCGTATTTGCGACAGAAATCGAGGTCACGTTGATCATGAGCTGGGCAGGCAAAAATGGCGCCGGTGCCATAGTCCATCAGGATAAAGTTGGCGATCCAGACCGGCAGCTCCCAGCTGGGGTCGAGTGGATGTTTTACACGTATGCCGGTGTCATAACCCAGCTTTTCGGCGGTTTCGATCGCCTCTTCGGTGGTGCCGCCCTTGCGGCATTCGGCAACGAATTCAGCGACTTTCGGGTTTTCTGCCTCAAGCTGCTTGGCAATCGGATGATCGGGCGAGATGCCAACAAACGACGCGCCCATCAGCGTATCGGGCCGTGTCGTGTAGACGGTGATCGGCTCACCTCCATCGGTGCGTTCGAACCCGAATTGCAGGCCACGGGACTTGCCGATCCAGTTCTCTTGCATCAGGCGTACCTTGGCGGGCCAGTTATCCAGCGTATCCAGCGCGTCGAGCAGTTCCTCGGAATAATCGGAAATCTTGAAAAACCACTGAGTCAACTCGCGACGCTCAACCAAGGCGCCTGAACGCCAGCCACGGCCGTTTTCTACCTGTTCATTGGCCAAAACAGTCATATCGACCGGGTCCCAGTTCACCACGGCGTTCTTGCGATAGACCAGACCGGCCTCGAGCATATCCAGGAACAAAGCCTGCTGCTGGCCGTAGTATTCCGGATCACAGGTGGCGAATTCACGAGACCAGTCGATCGACAGGCCCAGCGGCTTCATCTGTCCGCGCATGTCGGCGATATTGCCGTAGGTCCAATCTTTGGGGTGGCCACCACTGGCCATTGCGGCGTTTTCCGCAGGCATCCCGAACGCGTCCCAGCCCATCGGGTGCAGCACGTTATGACCGGTTGCGAGCTTGTGGCGGGCGATCACGTCACCCATCGTGTAGTTGCGTACATGCCCCATGTGGATACGGCCAGACGGGTAGGGGAACATCTCAAGCACATAGTATTTCGGCTTGTCCGCCTTATGATTGGCGGTGAAGATTCCGGCCTTGTCCCAGGCCTCCTGCCATTTTGCTTCGATTTCGTTGGCCGAGTAGCGCGACATCATGCGGTCCTTCGTGAATGAAAACGCCGGGTAGGAACCCGGCGTGGTAATAGTGTGATTTTTGTCGGGTTTCTAGAACTTGTTGTCCGCAATGCGTAGCTGACGCGCGCGAGACAGGATCGCATCTTCGACGGCGCGCGACGTTGCAGCGCTGACCGGAGAACCGCCACTGGTCTGAAGAGCTACGGACAAAGAACGCGCTTCCAAAGCGGGATCACTGATGTGAACTGTCGCGCGATAGGAACGCCCGCCGCCGGGCGGTGTGCCATAACCCGTTACGATCACTCCGGTAAACGGATCGACCTCTTGGATCGGTAAGAAATTCAGTACATCTAGCGATGCGGCCCACAGATAGCGATTTACCTGAGTGACCTGCTCTGAGGTGTTCGGGCCGAATACGTCCCAGATCGTCGAACGATTCGGGTCATTCAGTTCGCGTTCCTCGGTCGAGCTGCCATCAGCGGTCAACACACTTGCATCGCCAGGCGGTGGCCCTCCGCAGGCTGATAAGGCAGCCGTTACCATGATCAAACCTGGAATCGTAATACGGCGCATCGTTGGAAGGTCCCGTGTCACTTGTTTTGCTCTGTCGAGTGATACTCCTAGACAAGGACCCGTACAGCAACAACCCTATTCTTTTATGATCGACTCGCGCGAACCGCACGATCCGTTGAATTCGACTGTGGCATCCTTGCACCAATTTGGGCCGAATGACGTCTTTGCGTTTATGCCAAGCTTGCGCAACGGGGGCAAAAAAAGCGAAACGGTGTCCGTGCTGAGACGCGTGCTTTGCATGTGTCGAGTAGAAAATCTTTGAAACCGAGGGAAACAAGATGAAAAAAGTTCTCTTCGCAACGACCGCACTGATTGCAACCGCAAGTGTTGCAGCGGCCGAAGTAAAGTTCAGCGGTTACGGCCGCTTTGGTCTGGGATACCTGGAAGACCGTACAGGTACCGTTGACGCAATTGGTGGTGGTGAAGCGACCGGCGTAGAAACCGACGAAACCATCCTGGTCTCGCGCTTCCGTCTGAACATCGACGGAATCGTTGAAACTGACGGTGGCGTTCGCTTTGAAGGCCGTGTTCGTCTGCAGGCAGACGAAGATGCCGGCAACGGCGAAGCAAACTCCGCGGGCCTGAACGGCGCACGCTTCTCGGTCATCTTCGGTGGTCTGCGTGTTGACGCCGGTAACGTAGCCGGTTCGTTCGACAACTTGGCAAACTACTACGGTAACGAGCCTGGCCTGGAAAGCTTCATTGGTCAGTACTCGGGCGTCGACTATGACTTCCTGGCGTATTCGTCGACCGGTTCGGGCGCAAACGCTGTGTTCTTCCAGTACGCAGTTGGCGACTTCGCCTTCGGCGCGTCGTATGACCAGCGCACATTTGCTGACGAAGCTGTTGCGGGTGCGGACACTGATGATGCAGACCGCTGGGACATCAGCGCGACCTACACCTTCGGTAACGTGACTGCCGCTCTGGCCTACGGTCAGACCAGCGGTCTGGGCGACGCCGACAAGCAGAGCCTGACCGTTCTGACCCTGGGTGCAGAATTCGGTGACTTCTCCGGTACTCTGTTCGTCGCAGACGATGACGTTGCAAACGATGACCGCAACGGCACCGCATACGGTCTGTCGGCAGCCTACAACCTGGGCGCGGCAACCACTCTGACCTTCGCTTACGGTGACGGTTCGGCAGACGACGATCTGCAGCAGTACGGCATCGGTGCCATCTACGACCTGGGTGGCGGTGCATCGCTGCGCGGTGGTATCGGCAACCAGAAGCGTGGCGACGGCGACAGCCAGCTGCGTGCCGACTTTGGTGCTCAGTTCAACTTCTAAGTTGGTCTGAACCACAAGGTTCAAGGGCAGGTCTTCGGACCTGCCCTTTTCTTTTGCCGCCACATGGTGTTTTGCTGCTGCAAACGCAGAATGAGGGACCCATGTCGCTGCAAGAAATCACCGATCGAATAGCCAAAGCTGAATCTGCGGCAGGACGCGCCGAAGGCTCGGTGCAATTAATCGCGGTTTCCAAGGTGCAACCTAATGACCGGGTCGAAGCCGTGTTGAAGCAGGGCCACCGGTGTTTCGGAGAAAACCGTGTGCAGGAAGCCGCTGGCAAATGGCCTGCATTTCGCGAAAGTTTTCCGGACATCGATCTGCATCTGATCGGTCCATTGCAAACAAACAAGGCACGGCAGGCGATTGATCTTTGCAATGCCATCCATTCAGTTGATCGACCAAAGCTCGCCAAAACATTGGCGCGATTGGCACAAGAAATGGGTAAGTGCCCCGATCTTTTTATACAGATCAACACAGGCGAAGAGGATCAGAAGGCCGGCACTCTTCCACAAGATGCTGATGCGTTCATTGCAGAATGCCGCGGCATGGACCTGCCCGTCCGAGGTTTGATGTGCATTCCACCGGTTGAAGAGGAGCCCGCGCTGCACTTCGCGCTATTAGCAAAAATCGCAGAGCGGAATGGGCTGGAGGGTTTGTCGATGGGAATGAGCAGTGATTTTGAATCGGCAATCGCCTTGGGTGCCACACACGTCCGTATTGGGTCTGCCATATTCGGGGCGCGGGTTAAGCCTCAGGTATGATCAGCCGTGTGCCCGGCGTGATTTTTTGGGCAATCCAACGTAGGTGATCGCGCCTGAATGCGATGCAGCCTTCGGTCGGAAACCGTGGGCGTCGCCATTGATGCAGGAAGATGGCCGATCCCCGACTGGGTTCTGAATTGGGATAGTTCCAATCGGTTATCAAGATCAGGTCATAAAGCGGATCTGGGCGACGCAGTTTTTCGTGACTGAAATCATGAGGCGCCCGCACCAAATGGTTATACGCATCGTCCTCTACGTCGTCTGACCATAAATCGCGCGGTCCGATCGGTCGTGCCCAATGCGCCGGCCGTGGCATTCGGTCTGCGCGATAGAGCATACCCACAATGTGATGCACACCTGTTGGTGTTGTTCCGTCACCTTCCTGCTTGGTTGGGCTCAAGCCCCCTTTGCCTATAGCGCAGGGGAACAGGTGCCCGAGAAACCGAACGCCACGCGGTGTCAAAACCAGATCGCTTGGTGTCACAGCAGGTGGCCTGACTTTGCCGCTTTGGTCGCCAGATACGCGCGGTTGAAATCTGTTTCACCTACTTTCAACGGAACCCGTTCGGTGACGGCGATACCTGTGCGTTCCATCATCGCGATTTTTGCAGGGTTGTTGGTCAGTAGACGGACCGAATTGAAGCCCAGCGATTTCAGGATATCCGAGCCGAGCCTGAAATCCCGTTCATCGTCTTCGAATCCAAGCCGGTGGTTAGCCTCGACAGTGTCAAATCCCTGATCCTGAAGAAAATAGGCGCGCATCTTGTTGGCAAGCCCGATCCCACGCCCTTCCTGATTCAGATAGAGCAGGACGCCCGCACCCTCGTCCCCCATCTGGGCCAAGGCCCCGCGCAGTTGCGGGCCACAGTCACATTTCAGGCTGCCCATGAGATCGCCCGTGAAACAGGCCGAATGCAGCCGCGCGAGGACGGGCTTGTCGCGGTCAGGGCGACCGATTTCAACCGCATAGTGTTCTTCTCCACCATCTTCGGGGCGGAATACATGTAGGCGCCCGGCCTCCGACACTTCCATCGGCAGGCGTGCGGCGACGACAGGGTGCAGAGCGCTGCGATCTGTCAGATGTGGTGCGGCCCGGGCATGGTCAATGCAGGTCAGACCATGATCTGCCGCAAATTCGCGCCCGTCTTGAATTGGGGCGACGACGGCGGCCGGAAGCAAGTGCGCCGACTTGGCCAACGCAATAGCGATCCGGTGCAGATTTGCGCTGCCTTGCCGTTCGGTCATCAGCGGGCCCTTCATCGGGGCGTTCAGATCATCGGACGGGTCGGCCACCGCCTGCACCCAGCTCAGCCCAGCATCCGCCGGGATCATGACGCGAGCAAGATCGCCGTCATATGCACGCGCTTTAAGTGTTTCAGCGCGCCGAACCGTGATGGCGACAACGGGATCCCCGCCCAAGCCGCGCAAATCGGCCAACCTTTGCGGGCTCAGGGTCTCGGTGGCGAATGCGAGTACTCCAAATCCCAGTTCGTCGGTCAGAACAACGGGAACACCCATACGCAGGTCAGCCCGCGCCCGTGCCAGCAATTCGGTGATGTCGGGAGTGAGACTCATGCAGTTTACCTTGAAACGATCAGACCCTGTCCTACCCCGATCACTGGAAAATGTGAAACATTTCCTCGGCGTCAGACACGAGGGCGTGAGACGACTGCAGTAAATCTTGCTGATTGCATTCTTCATACGCAAGTGATGGAAAAGGCTTAGGAGGACCGTACATGGCTCAGCTCAAGAAAATCCTGCTGGTGGATGACGACGAAGACCTGCGCGAAGCGCTCAGCGAGCAACTTGTCATGACTGAAGACTTTGACGTGTTCGAGGCGTCCGATGGCGCGTCGGCAATGGAACGCGCGCGCGAAGCAATTTACGATCTGGTGATTCTGGATGTCGGCCTGCCGGATACCGATGGCCGTGAGCTGTGTCGCCTGATGCGCAAGCAGGGCGTCAAAAGCCCGGTGCTGATGCTGACTGGGCACGACAGCGATGCTGACACGATCCTGGGCCTTGATGCTGGCGCTAATGATTATGTCAGCAAGCCTTTTAAATTTCCGGTTCTTCTGGCCCGGATTCGGGCCCAGCTGCGCCAGCATGAACAATCCGAGGATGCGGTCTTTGTTCTGGGGCCCTACACCTTCAAACCGGCCATGAAGATGCTGATGACCGAAGATGATCGCAAGATCCGCCTGACCGAGAAAGAGACTAACATTCTCAAGTTCCTCTATCGATCAACTGACGGCGTCGTTGCACGTGATGTTCTTTTGCATGAGGTCTGGGGTTACAACGCAGGCGTTACAACGCACACGCTTGAAACCCATATCTATCGTCTGCGTCAGAAGATTGAACCCGACCCGTCGAATGCGCGCCTTTTGGTCACAGAATCGGGCGGATATCGCCTTGTTGCTTGACTAATGGTGGATTGACTTGGATCAAAGTGATACTCTGTAGGTATCTTTAGATTACTCCCAACCCGCGCATGTCCGGGTTATGACATGCACCTCCCTGTTGGACTGCCGGGCCTGATGGCCCGGCTTTTTTTGTAAGGTGCAACTGTATCGTGCAGGGCGATATCGGCACCGGGCATCCGATTTCATTCAATGAAATCGGACCGGAAACTTTGCAAGTTTCCGTAACCGCCGGGTCAGGCAACATTGCTTTGTTTTTCGATGGCACCTCGCTTGGCGCCGCGCTAACCTGCGGCAACTTCGACAAAGGAACCCCCGGATATGCCCTTCACCCTTGCCACATGGAACATCAATTCGGTCCGCCTGCGCGAGCCTATCGTTCTGAAATTGCTGCAGGAAGAGGCGCCGGATGTGCTGTGTCTACAGGAATGCAAATCGCCGGTCGACAAAATCCCGACCGAAGGGTTCGCCGAGCTGGGCTATACGCATATGATTGCGCGGGGCCAGAAGGGGTATAACGGCGTCGCCATACTGTCGCGCCTTCCGCTTGAGGAAGTAGGGGATAAGGATTTCGCGGGTCTGGGTCATGCGCGACACATTGCGGGGCGGTTGGAGAATGGCGTGACCATTCATAATTTCTATGTCCCCGCTGGGGGCGACGTGCCGGATCGCGAAGTGAACGAGAAGTTTGGCCAAAAGCTGGATTACCTCGCTGACATGCGCGATTGGTTCCATGCGGAAAAGCCGAAAAAGTCCATTCTGGTGGGCGATCTGAATATTGCGCCCCGCGAAGATGATGTCTGGTCGCACAAGCAGTTGCTGAAGGTGGTTTCACATACGCCGATCGAGGTTGAAACGCTGGCCGAGACTCAGGATGCAGGTGGCTGGGTCGATATCACCCGGCAGGATATTCCCGAGGGCCAGCTATACAGCTGGTGGTCTTATCGGGCACGAGATTGGGATGCCGCCGACAAGGGACGCAGGCTGGATCATGTTTGGGCTACGCCCGATATCTCGAACGCGGGTCATTCCAGCCGCATTCTGCGCGACGCGCGCGGATGGGAAAAACCCAGTGATCATGCCCCGGTATTTGCCACGTTTGACGTCTGACCGAAGCAAATTCGCCGAACTCTCCCCTTGGTTTCTGCCGCATTGGACTGCATATAGGGCGCAAGTTCGAACCAGAGAGTATAAGCCATGGACCTTCTGAACGGCGCAGGCAGCCCCCAAGCCACTGATCTGATTAAAGACGGGACCGAGGCCACCTTCATGGCCGATGTGGTCGAAGCCTCACAAGAGACGCCGATCATCGTTGACTTCTGGGCGCCTTGGTGCGGCCCCTGCAAAACGCTGGGCCCGGCGTTGGAAGAGGCCGTGACCGCTGCCAAGGGTGCGGTCAAGATGGTCAAGATCAACGTGGACGAAGCGCAGATGATTGCAGGACAACTGCGCATCCAGTCGATTCCGATGGTCTATGCATTTCACAAAGGCCAACCGATCGACGGGTTTCAGGGCGCTTTGCCAGGGTCCGAGATCAAGGCCTTCATAGATCGTGTGATCGAAGCCGCGGGCGGTGAAAGCCCGGGTGGTCAACTAGATGATGCTGTGCAAGCTGCCGAAGAAATGTTGACCGAGGGGGCCGCTGTAGACGCGGCACAGACTTTTGCCGCCATACTGGGTGAAGACCCCAATCACGCTGCCGCTTATGGCGGGTTGGTGCGCGCGCATATTGCATCGGGGGATCTGGATCAGGCTGAGGCGATCCTCAATGGCGCTCCTGCCGAGATTTCCACTTCACCCGAGGTTGAAGCGGCCCATGCGCAACTGGAATTGGCCAAGCAGGCTGCAGATGCTGGTCCGGTAGGTGAGTTGACTGCAACAGTTGAGGCCGAGCCAGACAACCATCAAGCCCGTTTCGATCTGGCGCAGGCCCTGCATGCCAATGGCGATGTCGAAGAGGCAGTGGCTCAACTGTTGGAATTGTTCCGCCGCGATCGCGAGTGGAATGATGGGGCAGCAAAGGCGCAGCTCTTCACAATTTTCGATGCGCTCAAGCCCAATGACCCGATTGTTCTGAACGGGCGGCGCAAGCTCAGCTCGATGATATTTGCCTAATCCCCGATCAGAACTAAACTCGGGTACATGATGCATCCTGCCGATTTGCCGGAAACGGTATCCGTTTTCCCTTTGCCCGGAGCGCTGCTGCTGCCACGGTCTCGCCTGCCGCTGCATATTTTTGAGCCGCGCTACCTACAGATGCTGGACGACGCGCTGAAAACGCAAGAACGCCTGATCGGGATGGTGCAACCGAATACCTGTCAGGGGGACGAAACTAAGTTGCACCAGATTGGATGCGCTGGACGGGTCACCCAGTTTTCCGAGACCGAAGACGGCAGGTATCTGATTACGCTGACGGGAATCTCTCGGTTCAGGGTCAAATCAGAGTTGGACAGTTTCACCCCGTATCGCCGGGTTTCGGTGTCTTGGGACGGGTTTGACCGTGATCTGGGCAAGGCCGAGGTAGATGACGGTTTTGATCGGAACAGGTTCCTGCGGCTGTTGGAACGGTTTTTTTCGTCCCGTCAGTTGTCCACCGATTGGGACACAATGAAAGATGCCGATGATGAGCTTTTGGTCAATTCCCTGTCCATGATGCTGGAATTTGACCCGGAGGAAAAGCAGGCTTTGCTTGAGGCCCCTTGCTTACGCACCCGGCGCGAAACCTTGGTGACATTAATTGAATTCGCCATGCGCGGCGGATCGAATGAGGAAAAACTGCAATGAGCGATACCGAACACGCCTTTGACCGCCATATGCTTGAGGCGTTGATTTGTCCGCAGACCCACACGACGCTGCACTATGATGCCGAACGGCAAGAGCTGGTGTCAAAAGCCGCCGCTCTGGCCTTTCCAATCCGCAACGGTATTCCAGTGATGCTAGTGGATGAGGCCCGAGAGCTGGACTAGATCGGGTGTCCCTGCAGCAGTTTCGGCAGGTCTCCGGTCAGACCTGCAGCCTCGCGCACGAAACCTCGGCGCAGCCCGGGCAGCGATCCGACGATACCCATTCCAATATCCCGACCTATGCGGAGCAGGGGATTATCGTTCGAAAACAGCTTGTTGAACATATCAGTCGCCATCGCAAGCGAGGCTGTGTCGAACCGGCGCCACTCTTGATAGCGCTCCAGCACAAGCGTTGATCCGATATCCTCGCCACGTCGTCCCGCAAGGGTCAGAACCTCGGCCAATGCACCGACATCACGCAGACCTGCGTTCAGGCCTTGCCCGGCGATGGGGTGCATGCCATGGGCGGCGTCTCCGACCAAAGCCAACCGGTCCGAGATGAAGGAATTGGCGATGGTCAGGTTCAACGGGTATGTGAACCGGTCACCCTGCAGGCGGATATCCCCCAGGAAATCGCCAAAGCGCGGGCGCAGAACTTGTAGGTAATCTGCCTCGGGCAGCGCATTGATCTGCTCGGACGTCTCAGTGCGTTCGCTCCAGACGATGGAACTGCGGTTCCCGGTCAGCGGCAGAATCGCCAACGGGCCGGGGGGCATGAAGAACTGATGGGCGATACCGAGATGCGGTAGCTCGTGTTCAATGGCGCAGACCAGAGCGGTCTGGCCATAGTCCCAGCCGGTTCGCTTGATTCCGGCGCGCATAGCGGTCCCGCTGCGGCGGCCATCGCAACCCACCAGTAGGCTGCCGGACAAGGTGGCTCCGTCATCCAGCGTCAGCGTTGCCCCGTTTGCCGAGATGTCCTGAGACACGACCGTTTTGCCGCTGATTTCGGTAATCCCGTCTTGTTCGGTCATGGCCTCCAGAAAAGCCCGCCGCAGGTGGCGATCTTCGACCATATAGCCCATCGGGCCTTCTTCGATCTCGGCATGGTCGAAATGCATAAAGAACGGGGAAGGTCCGGCACCGGCATGACCATCCGTTACCTTGATCTCCAGCATCGGCTGGGCGCGCTCTTCCACCTTTTCCCAAACGCCTATCGCGTCGAGCAGACGTTGCGACGCCAATGCCAGCGCATAGGCGCGCCCGTCGAAGGCCGCATTCTTGCGTACTTTCTCTGCCAGAGCGTCAACAACCGTGACTGAATGCCCGGTCTGGGCCAGCGCCAGCGCAAGGGCAGGGCCATTCAGGCCACCACCAACGATCAGGATATCGGATCTGTGTTCCATGTGCTGCAATATGCGCGCCCTTTCGGGATTGTCCATGTGCGGTCCTGTCGCTACCGTCCGATCACGGAATTACTCGGGAGGGGACCGGATGCAAGACTGGTTGACCATGACGGCATGTGATTTGGGCCGTGGTATCGGAATGGGGCAGATTGATCCGGTTGAACTGACAGAAACTTATCTGAGCGCGATTGACGCCCATCCACATCGCGATCGGATCTATGCCCGGGTGACCCACGATCGCGCCCGCGCCGAGGCCCTTGCGGCGCAAGAGCGGGCCAAGCTTGGCCTGCGTCGGTCTTTGTTGGATGGCGTCCCGATCAGCTGGAAAGACCTGTTCGACACGGCAGGCGTAGGGACCGAGGCCGGTTCGGCCCTGTTGGAAGGCCGCGTGCCCGAATCCGATGCGCAGGTGGTGCGGAACGCGACCGCGATGGGTACGGTCTGTCTGGGTAAAACGCATATGAGCGAATTGGCGTTCTCGGGTTTGGGTCTAAACCCTGTGACGGCTACGCCTCCATGCGTGAATGACGAAGACGCAGTGCCGGGCGGCTCATCTTCAGGTGCAGGAGCTTCGGTGGCTTGGGGGCTTGCTGCAGGCGGCGTTGGCTCGGACACGGGTGGATCGGTGCGGATTCCCTCGGCCTGGAACGATCTGGTGGGGCTGAAAACCACGGCGGGGCGCGTTAGCCTTGAGGGCGTCGTGCCGCTATGTCTGAAATTCGATACCGTTGGGCCGCTGGCGCGATCAGTTGAGGACGCCGCACATATGCTTGCCGCGCTTGAGGGCACCGCCCCGGCTGATCTGCGCGGGGCGTCATTGATCGGTCGCCGCTTTGCTGATTTGCAGAACGTGGCCAAGGACGATCTGCGCGAAGCTCCAGCCAACGCCTATGATGATGCGCTGGCGCGCCTGAAAGAGGCCGGGGCCGAGATCGTTCCGCTTGACGTGCCTGAGCTGAACGAAGCGATGAGCCTGTCGGGCGTGCTTTATACAACCGAAGCCTACGGCTTGTGGCGTGATGTGATCGAAGCGAACCCCGAGGCGATGTATCCCGAAATCCTTGAACGGTTCCGAATGGGCAAGGCCTATTCCGGCCCCGATTACGTGGCCGCTTGGTCGAAACTAACCGCTTGTCGACAGGCTTGGGATGCGGCCACTGCGGGCTTTGACGCCGTGCTTGCGCCGACGGCCCCGATCCTACCGCCCAATCTCGACCGGTTGATGAATGATCATGACTACTATGTTACCGAAAATCTCTTGGCTCTCCGCAACACCCGGATCGGCAATCTGATGGGGCTTGCGGCACTGACTTTGCCCACGGGAACACCCGGTTGCGGGCTGATGATGTTGGGCTATCCGGGGTCGGAAGAGGCCTTGTTACGGCTCGGGTCAGCAGCCGAAAGCGCTTTGACCTGAATGCCACAATCCCCTGATTCGGCACCTCTTTGTCTGGACGAAGCCCGGGTCGATCTGTAATCTGCCATAAAACGGGGCGCAAAATGACCCCGAAATTGAGGCAGTATCATGAATTTCCCCGAGCGGTTTTCGAACCTACCGGAATACGCGTTTCCGCGTCTACGCGCCCTGTTGGATCATCATCAGCCGGGTGGTGAAGTCGTTCACATGACCATTGGCGAGCCCAAGCATGATTTCCCATCTTGGGTGACCGACGTGATCATGGAAAACGCCGCCGGGTTTCAGGGCTATCCCCCGAACGAAGGCTCACCTGAATTGCGCGCAGCGATCACGGGTTGGATCAACCGCCGCTATGGTGTGTCGATGGATGCAGATGCCAATGTGATGGCACTGAACGGTACGCGCGAGGGTCTTTATAACGCTGCAATGGCGCTCTGCCCCGAGCAGAAAAATGGGCAGCAACCGATCATTCTGTGCCCGAACCCCTTCTATCAGGTCTACATGGTTGCCTCGATTTCGGTCGGTGCGCAGCCATATTTCGTGCCGGCAACCGCTGCCACTGGCCATTTGCCAGACTATGCAGGCCTGCCCGAAGAGGTTCTGAACCGTACTGCTGTAGCCTATATCTGCTCGCCCGCGAACCCTCAGGGGGCGGTCGCCTCGCGCGATTACTGGGTCGAGCTGATTCAATTGGCTGAAAAGTACGATTTCCGTATCTTTGCCGATGAATGCTATTCCGAAATCTACCGCGACGCCGCGCCGGTTGGCGCGCTAACCGTTGCGCAGGAACTGGGTGCTGACCCCGAACGTGCCACGCTGTTCAACTCTCTGTCCAAGCGGTCGAACTTGGCCGGGCTGCGGTCGGGGCTAATCGCAGGTGGACCTGAAACAATCAGCCGTGTCAAACTGTTGCGCAGCTATGCGGGCGCCCCTTTGCCCGCCCCGCTGCAGGCCGCCGCCGCCAAGGTTTGGGCGGATGAAGCGCATGTGCAGGAAAACCGCGTGCTGTATCAGGAGAAATACGCCGTCGCGGATGAGGTTTTCGCAGGCGTACAAGGCTTCATGCCGCCCGAGGCCGGGTTCTTCCTGTGGCTGCCGGTCGAAAACGGTGAAGAAACCGCATTGAAGCTTTGGCAGGAAACCGGTGTTCGGGTTCTGCCGGGCGCATATCTTTCTCAAGGTGATCCGGGGCAAAACCCGGGCGAGCAATTTATCCGGGTCGCGATGGTGGCCCCAAAAACAGAGATGAAGCGCGGGCTGATTACACTCCGCGACTGCATCTATTCGTGAGGTACGAGGGCAAAATGGCATCATATAACGCGCGAAACCGTGACCCGCTGCTGGACAGCAACACGCAAGCCGCCATTGAACGGCGTAGCAAAGAACTGATCGGGATCGCTTTGATCCTGTTGGGGTTGGCCGCTGCAGCGATGATCTGGTCCTATACGCCCGATGATCCAAACTGGATGGTTTCGACCGATGCGCCCGTGCAAAACTGGATGGGGCGCATTGGGGCCTCGATTGCCGCGCCGTTGTTTATGATCGTGGGTTGGGGCAGCTTGGGTGTCGCCTTGGTGCTGATCACTTGGGGCGTTCGATTTGCAGGCCATTTAGGTGAAGACCGTGCCATTGCCCGCCTGATTTTTGCGCCGATCTGGATCGCCGTTCTGGCTGTCTATGCAGCGACTCTGGTACCGGGTGCCGAATGGCGGACGACGCACAGCTATGGCTTGGGTGGTCTATTCGGCGATACAGTGATGGGCGCGATTTTGACTTTGTTGCCGATCTCATCGCATTTCCTGGTCAAGCTGATGTCGCTGGCGATGGCGGTCGGTATGCTCGCTCTGGGTGTATTCGTGTTGGGTTTCGGCAAAGCGGACGTTCGCAATGGCTTCCGGGCGTTTCTGTTGGGACTGGTCATGGCCTATGATCTGTTGATGAACGCGCTGGGACGCGGGGCATCGGCGACAGCGCGGGCAGCACGGGACCGGAAGGCCCAATGGGCCGAGCGCAAGGCCGAACGTGCAGTTCCGGTTCAGGCGGATTCTGACGACGACCTGGCCTACGCTGATCCGGTCTTTGAAGACCCTGAGATTGAAGCGCAGGAACCTGTCGCCAAGACAGGCCTTCTGGCTCGGATGCCTTCCCTGATCCGTCGTCCTGACCCAATGCCCGAGCCTGAGTTGGTCGAAAACGTTGCGGTCGAAGGGTATTACGACATGCCGGGTGAGGATCGCATCAGGTCCAAGATATCCGCCGCTGTGCGCAATCGTAAAGTGGCCGCTGGTGTGCTAACGCCCGAACCCGATCCCAACTTGCCATTGACCAAAGGGCGGGGCAGGGGACCGGACCCGTTGATTTTGAACTCTGGCGCGGCAGACGAGTTGCCGCCCGAACCCCCGATGACCTCTGCAGGTTTGCCACCCGAACCACCGCTGACAGCAGGATCTGATGTTGAGACGCTGGCGGCTGACTCCGAGGCTGATAATTGGATGCAGCAGGACTATGTTTCCGAACCGGACTATGATGATGAGGCCGTGTTTGATGATGCCTCCGAACCCGCGCTCCAAGCGAGACAGGCTGTCAAGATTCCTGTCGCTGAGCCGCGTAAACCTGTAGTAGCTCAACCGGTCCGACGCACTCCTCCACCTTCGCGCAGGGCGCAAGCCGAAGCACAGCCGACACTTTCTTTCGAGGAACGGCATTCTGATTTCGAACTGCCACCGCTGGGCCTTCTGTCCAACCCTGCAAGCATCCAACGCCATCACCTAAGCGATGAGGCGCTCGAGGAAAATGCGCGGATGCTGGAAAACGTGCTGGATGACTACGGCGTCAAGGGTGAGATCGTCAGCGTCCGCCCCGGTCCGGTTGTGACCATGTACGAATTGGAGCCTGCACCGGGTTTAAAAGCCAGCCGTGTGATCGGTTTGGCCGACGATATCGCGCGCTCAATGTCGGCTTTGTCCGCGCGGGTTTCAACTCTACCGGGGCGCTCGGTTATTGGCATTGAACTGCCCAATGAAAACCGTGAGATGGTGGTGCTGCGCGAAATCCTCGCCAGTCGCGATTTCGGCGATGGTAACCATGCGCTGCCCTTGGCGTTAGGCAAGGATATCGGCGGTGAGTCCGTGGTGGCGAACTTGGCAAAAATGCCTCACCTCTTGATCGCTGGTACGACCGGTTCCGGTAAGTCGGTGGCAATCAATACGATGATCCTGTCGCTGCTTTATAAGCTAACGCCGGATGAGTGCCGCCTGATCATGATCGACCCCAAGATGCTGGAACTGTCGGTCTATGACGGTATCCCGCACCTGCTCTCGCCTGTTGTGACCGACCCGAAAAAGGCGGTTGTGGCCCTGAAATGGGTCGTGGGCGAGATGGAGGATCGCTATCGCAAAATGTCCAAAATGGGCGTGCGCAATATCGCGGGCTACAATGGCCGCGTGAAGGATGCGCTATCCAAGGGCGAGATGTTCAGCCGCACGGTCCAGACCGGCTTTGACGATGAAACTGGCGAGCCAATGTTCGAGACCGAAGAATTCGCGCCCGAAGCAATGCCTTATATCGTTGTGATCGTCGACGAGATGGCTGACCTGATGATGGTCGCGGGCAAGGAGATCGAGGCCTGCATCCAGCGTCTGGCGCAGATGGCGCGGGCTTCGGGCATTCACCTGATCATGGCGACGCAGCGTCCCTCGGTCGATGTGATCACCGGGACGATCAAGGCGAACTTCCCGACCCGGATTTCGTTCCAAGTGACCTCGAAAGTCGACAGCCGCACGATCCTGGGCGAGATGGGTGCCGAGCAACTGCTTGGTCAGGGCGACATGCTGTATATGGCGGGCGGGGCGAAGATCACCCGTTGCCACGGTCCGTTTGTCTCGGATGAAGAGGTCGAAGAAATCGTCAACCACCTGAAACAGTTCGGTCCGCCGGCCTACATGAGTGGCGTGGTCGATGGCCCGGCTGAGGAAAAGGCTGACAATATCGACGCTGTTCTGGGCCTGAACACGGGTGGCAACACGAACGGAGAAGACGCCCTTTACGACCAGGCAGTGGCGATTGTGATCAAAGATCGCAAATGCTCGACGTCCTACATTCAGCGAAAACTTGCCATTGGCTACAACAAAGCTGCGCGGCTTGTTGAGCAGATGGAGGACGAAGGCGTTGTTTCCGGGGCAAATCACGTTGGAAAACGCGAAATCCTCGTCCCCGAGCAGTAAGATATTTAATAACAAGGGCAGAACGCCTATCTGGGTCCTATGAAACAGATTGCTTTTGCCCTTGCTCTGACACTGGCTGCGCCCGCCGCGTGGGCGGCTGAAAAGCTGCCACTGTCGCAAATCTCTAACTACCTGAACCAGATGAAGACGGCTCAGACCACATTCACGCAGGTGAATGATGACGGATCGCTTAGCACCGGTAAGCTGTGGCTCGAGAGGCCCGGAAAAATGCGGTTCGAATATGATCCGCCCAACAGCGCGGTAGTTTTGGCGCGGTCGGGGACGGTGCAGATCTTTGACCCGAAATCCAATCAGCCGCCCGAACAGTACCCGCTGAAACGCACACCGCTGTCACTGGTGTTGGCGCGGAATGTCAATCTGGGGCAAGCCAATATGGTTGTTGGGCACGATTTTGACGGGACCGCCACGGTTGTGACGGCTCAGGACCCCAAAAACCCGGAAAGCGGGCGGATCGAGTTAATGTTTACATCCAATCCGGTTGAGCTGCGCAAATGGGTGATCCACGATAACGCTGGAAGTCAAACGACCGTACTGCTGGGGCCGTTGACTGAAGGCGGAAACCTCGATTCCAGCGTGTTTTCAAGCAAAACCCGTATCAGGTCAGACGATCGCTGACCTGACAGGGTTTGTTTAGTAACGGCAGTTCGCCAGCTGCGCCTGATACAGTTGCGCTCGGGCGTCTACATCATTCGCAACGTTCAACAGCCAAGATTTGCTGTTGTAGCTGCCGCGCGCGTAGCCGGTTTGCCCTTCGTGATAGGCCAGGTATTGGTTACGCGCGTCGGTGGGATGAATCCCGTTCCGCTCATAGCTTTTGTTCATGTACCAGCCAATGAAATCTGACGCATCACGGATGCGATCCCGCTTGGCGCGGCGTTTGCCGGTTTCGCGCTGATACTGCTCCCACGTGCCATCAAGTGCCTGACCATAGCCGTAAGCACTGCTTTGGCGACCCATCGGGATGACGCCCAGCACGTATTTGTGCGGTGTGCGCGCATCTGCGCGATAACGGCTTTCTTGGTAAATCGTGGCCATCTGAACGTGAACGGGGACACCCCATTTGCGCTCGGTGCTTTTGAAAGCCTTGATATAATCGGGTTTTTCGCGCGCAATGCTGCACGCGTCATTCAGTCTGCTCGGTGGCTGTTTGGACCCGCCACCACAGGATGCCAAAAGCAGCACCCCGAAGAGTACGAAAAGAATTCTGCTCATGTGCCTCGTGCCTTTTTTCTTTATTCTAGCGCAGATTGAGCTCTGAGGAAATCACAATCGTTACAGAATAATAGCGAGAATTATAGGCAGTGCGGCAACCGATAGCACGGTCGAGACCATGACCATGCCTGCAACCGCATCTGAATCCGCCTCAAACCGCTCTGCCAGCAGGTATGAGGTGACAGCGACTGGGGTACACATCTGCAAAACTAAAACTCCGAAAGCCACAGGGCCCAGTTCAAAACTGATGGCAAGAACCCAGCCCAACCCGAAGCACACCGCGAGTTTCAGCAAGGACAACCATATAGCCTGTTGCAGCTTCTGTGTTGTCAGGCGTGCAATCGCGACCCCAAGGGTGATCAGCATCATAGGCACCGCCATCTGGCCCAACAGTTCCAGCGTGTTGGTTAGAAACAGTGGCGTCTGCCATCCACGCCACAGAAACAATGCCCCCAGCAGCGTGGCCCAGACCATGGGCTCGCGCAGAACCCTGCCAAAGGCGCCGCGCCCCGCGACCAGATAGATACCGTAAGTGAAAGAAAACAGAGCGGTAACGGCCAAAAAGATCACCGCGAAACCCAACCCAGCCTGCCCAAAGGCAAAGATGCACAAAGGCAGGCCCAGATTCCCAGTGTTACCGAAGATAAGAGGTGACAGATAGGTCCGCTGCTCAAGCCCTGAGGCACGTACAAAGACCCAGAAAACCACCGCCAAAGCAACATGTGATGCAATCGCAGCGAGCGTGAAAACGGTCAATTCACCGCCAGGAATGTCGGTTTGCATCAAAGCTACGAAGATCAGGCTGGGCACTGCAAGCGTCACCGCAAACCGCGTGACAAATTGCAGCCGATACTCGAACCCGAGCTTGACCCACGCAAACCCGATCCCGGCCAGAAGGAACACCGGGGCAACGATTTCGAACACTGTTAGGAGTAGGTTCACAGACTGTTTCCCCGAATTTCAGCTCATTGGTTGGCTTTTCTGCCCGAAAAGATGTACTAAATGCTTTGGGGGCCGAAACAATGCTAAAGACACAAGCCAAGTACCGCCTGGGACAGGTGGTTCGACACCGTAGACACCCTTTTCGAGGGGTTATTTTTGATGTCGATCCGGAATTCTCGAACTCGGAGGAATGGTATCAGGCCATTCCCGAAGATAGTCGCCCGCTGAAGGACCAGCCGTTCTATCATTTGCTGGCTGAGAATGATCAATCCTTCTATGTCGCTTATGTTTCAGAACAAAATCTGGTTGAGGATCAATCGGGTGAGCCGGTAGACCATCCCGATATCCCCAACATGTTCGGCCCGTTTCAGGATGGATCTTATCCGCTGCACTTTCAGTTGAACTGAATATGTCCGTCATAATGGCGTGTGTCAGTAACCTAATGCGCAACCATCTTTACGGGGATCGCTAGCACCTTCCAGAACTCCGTTTGAACAGATTCGAATGGCTTGCGCACCACCCAGAGACGTTTCCGGTATTTGGACAGTGTGCCCCATATCGGATAATTGTTGCAGAACGGCATCGGAATAGCCTCGCTCAATTTTCAGAACACCCCCATCTGCAAATGCCCGAGGCGCATCGATGGCTTCCTGCAGCTCTATGTCGAAATCCGTGAGATTTGACACTAGCCGAGCGTGTCCGGTTGGTTGATAGGCACCTCCCATGACACCAAAGGGCATCGCGATGCGGCCTTGGGCGCGCAACATTCCCGGTATGATTGTGTGCATTGGTCGCTTTCCACCGGCAAGCTCATTTGGATGACCGGGTTCGAGGTTGAAACCAGCACCCCGATTCTGCAGCAAAATGCCGAACTTTTGCGAAGCGATGCCCGACCCGAACCCGTGGTAGATCGAATAAATAAGTGAAACGGCCATGCGATCCCGGTCAACCACGGTGATATAGACAGTGTCTTTGTGAACAGACTCGGTCAAGGTAGCGGCGGCAGCCATGGCGCGTTTCGGATTGATCAGCGCGGCAAGTTGGGCGGCTGTCTCAGGTGCAAGAAAATGAGCCATCCGCGTGCTGTGGTCGGGATCGGCGATGAAACGATTGCGTGCGTCGTAGGCCAGTTTGCTGGCCTCGGCTTCGATATGTACGCGTTCAGCCCCCCAAGGGTCCATTGCGGCCAGATCGAAGTGCTTCAAGATATTCAGCAACAGGATTGCCGTCGCGCCCTGACCATTCGGTGGGTGCTCGACCAGTTCGACACCGCCATAATCTCCGCTGACGGGCACAGTTTCATCGCTTTGCACGGCCGCGAAATCCTGCGCAGTCTGTACTCCACCCAGATCGGACAGGGCCGCAAGCATGTCATCGGCAATCTCACCAGAATAAAATGCCTTTTGACCGTGTTGGGCCACGCGCCGAAGAACTTCTGCCTGACCGGGTGCGCGAAAAACCTGCCCGGTTTGCAGGGGTTTGCCGTCAATCAGATAATGATCACGGGCCGCGCCTTGCAGGGTGGATGCGCTGTTCTTCCAATCAAAGGCAACGCGTGGAGCCACCGGAACACCTGACTCGGCATAATGGATTGAGGGTTGCAGGATTGCTTCCAGGCCCAGCCGACCTTCGGTTTTTGCTAGACGGCAGAATGCCTCAACCGCTCCGGGAATTGTCACGGCATCCGGGCTGGTCTCGGGAACCGAATTTGAACCGCGATCCCGCAATGCCTGTGCATCCGCTGCTGCCGCGGCCCTACCCGAACCGTTTAGTGCGCGAACAGTCTGCTCGCCTGCGCGATTGTACAGAACAAAGCAATCTCCGCCCAAGCCGGTCATTTGCGGCTCGCAAATTCCCAGAAGCACCGCGCCTGCAATGGCTGCGTCCATGGCATTGCCGCCCTGCTGCAGAATATCCAGCGCGATTTTGGCGGCCAACGGATGGGACGTTGCGCACATCCCTTCGGTTGCCAAAACTTCAGAACGGCCTGTCTTGTGAAAATCGCGCATGGGTCTTTCCTTCTGCAAACACGCAGACACTAAGCCGCAGCTGGGAATTGTCCAATGCTATCAGAGGAAGGAGGTCCTCGGCGCCGCTCACTGGGTGGGGGCTGTGACGCTAGGCGCCGAGGGAAGCTATCTGAGCTACCCCTTACTTATGACCTTTGTTTGCGGCGCGACAATGGTTCGATCTAGGCCTTATTGTGGCCATTTGATGCCTGCTAGGGCATCTCGTCAAAGTCGAACCGCAAGCAGAGCAGGTTCCCGCCGCTTTTGCGTTCATATTGTATGTCGCTGGCAAGTTGATGAATCAGGTGCCAGCCAAAGCCGCCCTCGGGCAGGTCCTGCAAAGCAGTGTCGACAGATGGTGGAGTGCCGCTCGGTATCCGCAATTCGGGCATCGGGTCGCCGGTATCGATGATCTGAATCACCAACTTCTTTGCACATAATGAGCAATCGATTTGAATGTCAGCGGCGGCCACCCCGGCATAGGCATGTTCGACCACGTTGTTGATCGCTTCCGTCAGCGCGATTCTTACGTCATCTGCTTTGCTTTCCGGCAATCCCTGCGCCGCCAGCCGTACGCTTAACGCCGCGATCCCTGCGCTGGCCTGCACTTGTGTCGCGGGAAAGCTCACCTCCAGGCAGTTTTGTTTGCAATTCGAGCACACGCGGTTCCACCTCTGCCGATCGTCAGTCTGCACCAGCGCCGATCGCCTCATCCAGCGATTTGAACAGTCTGAACACGGTGTCCATGCGGGTCAGGCGGAACACTTTTTCAACGATCGGGCGCAAGCCGGCCAGATCCAATCTGCGCCCTTTTTCCAATTGTTTCATCGAGGCGACAATGGCGCCCAGACCGCTGGAATCGATGAATTCGACAGAAGACAAATCCAACACCACCCGTTTGGCATGGGTTTGGGTTTCCGCGCGCATATCTTCCTTGAATTGAATCGCCATTGCGGCATCAATTCGATCACAATGAACGGATATTATCTGTGTCTCGCCGGTGATCTCGCTGCTGAGCCCCATGTTCGTCCGCCTTTGGCAATGCAAAATGATGGTAGAAATACGCTAGACGGTAATTCTTACCATTCGGTATCCATAGGCTGGAAAGTTCAAGGAGATTTCGGATGAACGAGGTTGTGATAGCAGGTGCCGCGCGTACACCAATGGGCGGCTTTCAGGGCATGTTTGACGGCGTCGCCGCTGCTGATCTGGGCGGTGCTGCTATCCGCGCAGCGCTGGAGGGTGCAGGCATTCGGGCCGTGGATGAGTTGCTGATGGGCTGCGTCTTGCCTGCCGGCCAGGGACAGGCCCCGGCGCGTCAGGCTGGGTTTGCCGCCGGTCTGGGAGAAGATGTACCTGCCACAACGCTCAACAAAATGTGCGGTTCAGGCATGAAGGCCGCAATGATCGCGTTTGATCAGATCGCTTTGGGCCATACTCAGACCATGGTCGCTGGCGGGATGGAGAGCATGACCAACGCGCCCTATCTGCTGCCCAAGATGCGCGGTGGCGCCCGGATCGGACATGGGCAGGTCGTCGATCACATGTTTCTGGACGGGCTCGAAGACGCCTATGACAAAGGTCGGCTTATGGGCACGTTTGCCGAGGATTGTGCCGAATCCTATCAGTTCACGCGCGAGGCGCAGGACGAATACGCCCTGCGATCGCTTTCGAACGCGCTGTCCGCGCAGGAAAATAATGCGTTCGACCAGGAAATTACACAGGTCAAGATTCAGACTCGTAAGGGCGAGGTTGTGCTGGACGCGGATGAGCAACCAAAATCGGCGCGGCCCGAGAAGATACCCACACTGAAACCAGCCTTTCGCAAGGATGGAACGGTTACGGCAGCCAATTCTTCTTCGATCTCGGATGGCGCAGCCGCCCTTGTGCTTGCCTCGGCAAAGGCAGCAGAACAGCAGGGCCTGACCGTACGCGCACGGATTCTTGGCCACGCCAGTCACGCGCAGGCACCGGGATTGTTCACAACTGCTCCGGTTCCGGCGGCGCAGAAATTGTTGGACCGTATCGGTTGGAAAAAAGAGGATGTCGATCTGTGGGAGGTTAACGAAGCCTTCGCCGTGGTACCGATGGCCTTCATGCACGAAATGGGCTTGTCCCGTGAGATCGTGAATGTGAATGGCGGCGCATGTGCGCTTGGCCACCCGATAGGTGCCTCGGGGGCCCGGATCATGGTCACGCTGCTCAATGCGCTGGAAAAGCGAAATCTCAAGCGCGGTGTCGCTGCAATCTGCATTGGCGGCGGAGAAGGGACGGCCATCGCAATAGAACGCGTTTGACGCTTTGTCTTTTTGCAAATACTCGGGGAATTGGCGGCAGCGCCCGCAGTTCCCTGGATGCAAGGTCTACCAACATGAAAGCCGACTACGACACACTCGCCAAAACCATAGCCGCCTTGACCGACGGTGAAACCGACGAGGTTGCATTGATGGCTACGGTGGCATGCGAAGTGCATCACTCGGACGACCGATTCGACTGGACGGGATTTTACCGCGTAACTGAGCCCGAAGTGCTAAAGATCGGGCCTTATCAGGGGGGGCATGGCTGCCTAGTAATCCCTTTTGAACGCGGTGTGTGTGGTGCGGCTGCCCGTACAGGGCAAGTGCAATTGGTTTCGGATGTAGATGCTTTCCCCGGCCATATCGCTTGTGCGTCATCCACTCGGTCCGAGTTGGTTCTACCGGTGCGGGATGCGAATGGTAACGTGATCGCTGTCTTTGATATCGACAGCGACCAGCCCGACGCGTTTACCAAAGATGATGCGACCGCACTTGGTGCTATTCTAACGGATGTATTTGCGCGTTAGAGGGTTCCGAGCTATCGCAAAAATGCGCCAAGATCTCGGGACATAATCAGATAGCAAAGCCCGGCCTGAAACGCTGTGATCGTGTATAGCCAAGCCGAGAAACCGCGCTTGCGGGTCTTGTGCCCGAAGATCCAGCGCCCCAGTAGCGCGGCCAAGCTGCCACCTAGTGCCGCCAACCATAACAAGCGCCGCTCGGGGATGCGTCGCCTTCTACGGCGCGCGCGCAGCTTATCCAAGCCAAACGCCATCAAAGTCAGGGTATTAATGGCCCAAAGATAGATTACGGCAATCCACATGGAGCGTGCATAGCCAACTAAATTTGCAGACCCAAGTGAAAAAATGCTTGGAAATTTCACCGATTCGAGGCACCGTGAAAAAGTAACAGAAAATTTCACGCAGACTCGGAGCGCAACTTGAATTCGCAAGCCCCTCATAGCGCATCCCTCGGTGCCGACCTTCGCGCACTGCGCAAGGCGCGCGGGCTGACTCTGACCGAGATCGCCAACCGATTGGATCGGTCCGTTGGCTGGCTCAGCCAGGTCGAGCGTGACATGTCCGAGCCGTCGATTTCGGATCTACGCCAGATTGCCGAATGTCTGGGTGTGCCGATGTCGATGCTGTTTGCCCATTCCGCTGCGCCGGTGGATGAGCAAGGGTATATTGTGCGGGCAGGGTCCCGTCGCCCGATGGGCTCTGGCGAAGAAGGGTTGATCGAAGAACTGCTTTCGCCTGACCTGACCGACGATTTCGAGATGGTGCATTCGACCTTTGAGCCGCATTCGCAGATGCAGACCCCGGCAAACCGGCCGACGCAGGAAGTCGGCTATATGGTTTCAGGCCGTCTGGAACTGACGATCGGCTCGCGCAGCTTTCAGGTCGGCCCCGGCGATAGCTTCCGGATCAAGCACGAGCCCTACACTTGGTCCAACCCCTTTGATGAGCCCGCTGTGGCCATCTGGGTCATCGCCCCTCCGGTGTACTGATGAGTTTTGAGGCCTGGACCATATTCGCTCTGTTCTGGGTGGTGTTCGTGACCACCCCGGGGCCGAATGCGGTCAATTGCATCTCAAATGGGATGAGCCTGCCGTTCTCCAAGGCTATGTTGGGTGTCTTGGCTATTTTGACTCAGGCGAGTGTGTTCCTGATCCTCTCGGCTGTGGGAATCACAGCGTTGATTGCCGCGTCGCCAACGGGTTTCTTTGTCGCCAAACTTATCGGGGCCGGGTTTCTGATCTGGATGGGCATTCGCGGTTGGATGAACGCAGCGAAACCCGCTCCGGCATCAGAGCGTCCGGCAAGACATGTTTACTTTCACGCGCTGGCTGTTGCCACGATCAACCCCAAGAGCGTCGCCGGATACCTTGCGGCGTTTTCGCAATTTGTGCAGCCGGATGTACCCATCTGGCAGCAAATGGCGGTGATCATGCCGACGGCACTGGTCATCACGACGCTCAGCTATACCGGGTTCACGTCGCTGGGGGCGCTGATGGGCAAGGCTGCGTTGGGGGCGGTGTTCAATATCTGGGTACGCCGCGTGATGGCGACCTGTTTCATCATTTATGGCGTTTTGCTGGGTGCCAGTTCGACGCCGACAGCGAGGGGATAAAGACATGCATACCGGTTCCTGCCTGTGCGGCGCGGTCGCTTTTGTTGTTGACGGAGACCTCACGCCACCAAATGCCTGCCATTGCGGGCAGTGTCGCAAACAGTCGGGTCATCTGTGGGCCTCGACCGTTACGCATCAGGACAATCTCAGCTTTACCACCAGCGAAACGCTGGGCTGGTATCGCGCCTCTGCCATTGCCAAGCGCGGATTTTGCCGCGCTTGTGGCTCGTTCCTCTTCTGGCAGCACAATGACGAGGACACGATCGCAATTTCCGTGGGCTCATTGGATGAGCCGACCGGGTTGAAACTCGCCCAGCACATCTTTGTGGCAGACAAGGGCGATTACTATGACATCAAAGACGACCTGCCCCAGCGGGCACACTAATAGGGAACCAAACACATGAGTGATTTTCCAACCAAGGCCCGTGTGGTCATCATCGGCGGCGGCGTTGTGGGCTGTTCATCGCTGTATCATCTGGCCAAGAAGGGCTGGACGGATTGTGTTCTGCTGGAAAAGAACGAACTGACCGCAGGCTCGACATGGCACGCGGCGGGTAACGTTCCGACGTTTTCGACCTCGTGGGCGATCATGAACATGCAGCGCTATTCGACCGAACTGTATTCGCGCCTCGCGGACGAGGTCGACTATCCGATGAACTACCACGTTTCTGGGTCAATTCGTCTGGCGCACAGCAAGGAGCGGATGCAGGAATTCGAACGGGCCATGTCCATGGGCCGCTATCAAGGCATCCCGATGGAGATGTGGACTCCGGAAGAGGCCAAGGAACGCTATCCTTTCCTGGAGACCCATGATCTTGAAGGCGTTCTGTATGACCCGACCGATGGTGACATTGACCCGGCGCAGCTGACTCAGGCTCTGGCCAAGGGAGCGCGGGATATGGGGCAAAAGATTATCCGATTCTGCCCGGCAACCGGTGTGACACAGCAGGACGACGGCACATGGACCGTGCATACCGAAAAGGGTGATATTGCCTGCGATTATGTGGTGAACGCCGCCGGTTACTATGCGCAGCGCGTAGGGGAATGGTTCAAACCCTTTGGCGGCCGAACCGTCCCGGCCATGGTCATGAGCCATCAGTATCTGCTGACTGACGAAGTTCCCGAAATCGAAGCGTGGTCGAAAGAAAATGGTGGCAAGAAGCTGCCGCTGCTGCGCGATGTCGATATCTCGTACTACCTGCGGCAGGAGAAGAACGGCTTCAACCTTGGCCCTTATGAGCCCAATTGCAAGGGCCACTGGATGACCGAGGATGATCCGATGCCCGAGGATTTCAGCTTCCAACTGTGGAATGATGATCTGGACCGGATCGAGGATATCGTCACCGATGCGATGGAACGGGTTCCGCTGATGGCAACCTCGGGCGTTGGTCGCGTCATCAATGGCCCGATCCCCTATGCGCCAGATGGTCTGCCGTTGATTGGCCCGATGCCGGGTGTGACAAATGCGTTCGAGGCTCATACCTTCACTTTCGGTATCGCCCAAGGTGGTGGTGCAGGCAAAGTTCTGGCCGAATGGATCGTCGATGGTCACACCGAATGGGATATGTGGGCCGTCGATCCGCGTCGTTACACCGACTACACCGATCAGGACTACTGCAATCAGAAAGGGATGGAAGTCTACGGCAACGAATACGCCATGCATTTCCCACATCACGAATGGCCTGCCGCACGCGACAAGAAGGTCTCGCCTGTGCACGCCAAGGTCAAGGAATTGGGCGGTGTCATGGGCGCGTACAACGGCTGGGAACGCGCAAACTGGTTTGCGCAAACCGGCGATGACACGTCACTGGAAGCCACCCATACCTGGGGACGTTCGGGCCCCTGGGAGCAACGGGTCAAAGAAGAATGCGAAGCCGTGCGCGATCACTGCGGGGTGCTGGATCTGCCGGGCTTCTCGCGGTTCTGGATACAAGGCGAGGGGGCGGATGACTGGCTGCGTGGCTTCTGTACCGGAGGTATCCCTAAAGCAGGGCGCATGAATCTGATCTATGTCTCGGATGAAAGAGGGCGCATTCTGACCGAGCTGTCCTGTATCCGTCTGGCTGAGAACAATTTCGTCCTAATCACTGCTGCCACGGCACAGTGGCACGATGGTGATTTGATCCGCAATTCGGTGCCCGAAGGTGTGACCGTTCGGGAAACCACAACCGAGCGCGACACACTGATCGTGACCGGACCGATGACGCGGAATGTATTGTCTGGCATCACCGATGCAGATTTGCAGCAAGGGTGGCTGACCCACCAATTCGCCAAAGTGGCCGGGCAGGATGCCTTCCTGATCCGTGTATCTTTCGCGGGTGAGTTGGGTTGGGAAATCCATGCTGAAAATGATGCGATGCCCGCCATCTACGAAGCTGTGCTGGCTGCCGGAGCGAAACCTTTTGGCATGTATGCGTTGAATTCGCTGCGGATCGAGAAAGGCTATCGCGCGTGGAAAGGCGACCTAAGCACGGATTACTCTCTGCTGGAAGGTGGTTTGGGTCGCTTTGTCAAGCTCGATAAACCGCAGGATTTTGTTGGCAAAGCCGCCATTCAGAACGAAAAACAGCAAGGCGTTAAAAAGTCCTTTGTCACTCTGATCGTGGACGCAGGTGAGGTCGATGCGCCTTACATGTCCTGCATCTTGAGCGGTGATGAGATCGTGGGTGAAACCACATCGGGTGCGTGGGGGTATCGCATTGGTGCCTCGGTCGCGCTGGGCATGGTGCGCGCAGATCTGGCTGTCCCGGGAACTGAGCTAGAGGTTGAAATCTACGGACAGAAATGTCGTGCTGTTGTTCAGGAGGATCAGCCGCTCTGGGATCCTGCAAATGAACGGTTGAGGGCCTGACCCCTACGACAGAAAGGCGCTGATATGACCCGGCAGATGGAAGGCGTATATCTGACTGGCCATGGAGGTCCTGAGGTGTTGGAATGGCGGGAAGACGTCCCCGTTCCGACCCCCGGTCCAGGGCAGGTTCTGGTGCGCGTCGCCGCTGCCGGGGTGAACAACACCGACATCAACACGCGGATCGGCTGGTACTCGCCGGATGTTACAGAAGCGACGGATGCGGTAGATCAGCGGGTTGAGGCCGGCGGGTGGGGAGGTGCGCTGCAATTTCCCCGCATCCAAGGCGGTGATCTGTGTGGGATTGTTGAAGAGGTTGGACCGGGAGCGGCGTTCAAGCCCGGCCAACGCGTGACCTGTCCTATCAACTTGCCACGCCCGGGGCCGGGTAGACCGCATGGTTTTATCGCGCTTGGTTCAGAAATCGACGGAGCGTTTGCCCAATACTGTCTGGTCGACGCGGGTGATCTTTATGATGTGACCGCCTCGCCCCTTTCAGACGTGGAAATCGCCGCTATTCCCTGCGCGTTTGGGACTGCAGAAAACCTGCTGACTCGCGCTGGTGTGTCGGCGGGCCACACAGTGCTGATTACAGGGGCTTCAGGCGGTGTGGGCCTCGCCGCGGTCCAGCTCGCGGCGCTACGAGGAGCGACGGTCTGGGGGGTGACAAGCGCTGCCAAGGCGGATGTGGTCAAAGCGCAGGGGGCGTCGGCAACCTTTGACCGGGATGCGCAACTGCCGAAGGATATGTTCGATGTCGTCATCGATGTGGTGGGCGGCTCGGCTTGGCCCGATCTCATACTGGCGCTGAAACCCGGCGGGCACTATGCGGTGTCAGGTGCAATCGCTGGCCCCATAGTCAGCGCCGATTTGCGAGACATCTATCTGCGCGACATCACAATCCATGGCTGCACCCATCAGCCTCCCGAAGTCTTTGGCCGACTTGTTGTGCTGATGAATGCAGGTCAGATCAGGCCTTTGATTTCAAAAACCTACCCGTTGCGTGACATTGTTCAGGCGCAAGAGGATTTTATGTCCAAGACCTTGCCCGGGAAACTGGTATTAATACCGTGAAAGGGGGGTAGATGGCTGACATTACGCTTTTAGATGGCTCGATCGGGCAGGAACTGGTGAAACGCAGCGGTGACCAGCCCACGCCTTTGTGGTCAACGCGGGTGATGATCGACAAACCTGACTTGCTGACCGAAGTTCACGCGGCCTATTTCCGCAGTGGCGCGACGATTGCCACCACGAATACCTATGCCATTCACCGCTCGCGGCTGGTGCGTGAGGGGATCGAAGACCAGATGCCACTTCTGATCGAGGCTGCTCTTTCGCGGGCCGAGCAGGCTTGCGCGGGAACTGACGGTCGTATCGCTGGTGCGCTTGGTCCGCT
Source organism: Ruegeria sp. CJ6 (assembly GCF_056536665.1). Taxonomy (NCBI): domain Bacteria; kingdom Pseudomonadati; phylum Pseudomonadota; class Alphaproteobacteria; order Rhodobacterales; family Roseobacteraceae; genus Ruegeria; species Ruegeria sp. CJ6. The sequence continues at coordinate 780,077 of NZ_JBQFQB010000002.1, forward strand.
TTTGGCCAGCTACCGGCCCGATCTGAACCCCGACCCAGACGATGCGGCTGAAAAATTTGCCGAGCTGGCTCAACTGATGGCAGACCGGGTTGATCTATTCCTGATCGAAACCGTGTCCTCGGTTCTGGAAGCCGAAGGTGCGCTTCGCGGTACCGAGAATTGCGGCAAACCCGTCTGGCTGGCATTGTCGGTTATGGATGATGACGGCACGCGATTGCGGTCAGGCGAAGCGCTGGAGGACATCGCCCCGCTTGTTGCGCGTTACGCCCCCGAGGCCGTTTTGATCAACTGCGCGCGCCCGGAAGCGATTCCGGCTGCACTGGAGATCATCGCAAAGCTGGGTCGCCCGTTCGGCGCTTATGCCAATGGCTTTACTGGTATCAAAGACGGTTTTTTGAAGGAAGCCCCGACGGTTGACTCTCTGGAATGCCGTCATGACCTAGACCCTGACGCCTATGCGCAGCATGCCATGGGCTGGGTGGCGCAGGGCGCGACGATCGTTGGCGGTTGCTGCGAAGTTGGGCCAGATCACATCGAAACCCTTGCCGACAGTTTACGCGCGGCCGGGCACACAATTGTTTGAGTGTGCCTCATGTCGATCCGCAACAAACCTGAACGGCGAAAAGATCGGGATCAACAGCATTTCGATATTCTGGTTGCACCCGGTTTCGTGTTGCTTGAATTGGCCTCGTTGGTCGATGTGTTGCGCCTGGCCAACCGGGTATGCGCGCATCCTCCGTTCACATTCACATACCGGTCCCGAAAGGGGGGACCTGTTGAAAGCAGCAGTTGCGCGACGGTGTCGACCGAAACCATACCTGCGCAGCCCGATGCGGATTATCTGTTTGTGATCGGAAACTCGGATCCGGATCAGCCAGAGCTTTCTTTAGGTCGCGTCGTGCCCGACTATACGTACCGGGGAGCCCAGGTCTTTTTGCTGGCCGAAGCGGCAAGCAGGTACATCGACGAAAACGGCGCTGACCATATGGCAACCCATTGGGAAAACGCTTCTTTCTTGCGCGAACGTGGCGCGCGGTTTGAGGCCAAGCTTTCAATTGCGACCGAACAGGGTTCAGTGGTCACCTGCGCAGGAATGGAGGCAACGACGGATGTGGCACTGGCGGTGATTGGGCGGCACATTTCGGGTGCCGCCAAGATGACAGTTGCGGATATCATGCTGCACGAGAACATCCGCGATTTCTCATCCATGCAGCCGTTTTCGGGCGCTCGGAATACAGCCACAGGTGACGCAAAGCTGGATCAATGTATCAAGCTGATGCAGGCGAATATCGAAGAACCGTTACCGATAAATCAGATCGTTGACATGTTACACGTGTCGAACAGATCGCTTGAGCGCAAGTTCAAGGCAACTTTCGCAACCACTCCAAACGGATTCTACCGAGAAATGCGCTTGGCCAAAGCCAACAACCTGCTTTTGAACACAACGATGAGCGTGCGGGAAATCGGCTTGGTGTGCGGCTTTCCAAACGGATTCTCATCCGTTTACAAAAGCGTCTTTGGCGTCACTCCGTTTGTTCTGAGACGTCAAAAAAGACGTGCAGAATATAGGTGATTTTCGCGATTGAGATGACGTTTTTGACGCTTTTTTTGTCGATCCTTCATGGCATTTTGCAAAAAACCTGAGACAGCGGAGACATCAGGATGGTTGATCTTCCCACCAAGGCCCGTGTGGTCATCATCGGCGGCGGCGTCATCGGATGCTCGGTCGCGTATCACCTTACCAAGAAAGGGTGGACCGATGTTGTGCTGCTTGAGCGCAAGCAACTGACCAGCGGCACCACATGGCATGCTGCAGGTCTGATTGCGCAGCTGCGCGCGACCGCAAACATGACCAAGCTGGCTAAGTACAGTCAGGAACTATATGGCGCACTTGAGGAAGAAACTGGCGTTGCCACAGGGTTCAAGCGTTGCGGATCGATCACGGTGGCCCTGACTGAAGAGCGCAAGGAAGAGATCTATCGTCAGGCCGCCATGGCCCGCGCCTTCGGGGTTGAGGTCGAAGAGATCGACAATGATCGTGTGCAGGAGCTGTATCCCCATCTGAACCTCGAAGGGGTCAAGGGGGCGGTTTATTTGCCTTTGGATGGGCAGGGTGATCCGGCAAACATTGCACTGGCTTTGGCCAAAGGTGCGCGCCAACGCGGTGGCATCGTCAAGGAACGTGTGAAAGTCACCGATGTCGTCAAGCAGGGCCGTCAGGTGACCGGCGTGGACTGGATTGCGGACGATGGCAGTGCATCGGGCCATATCGAATGCGACATGGTGGTGAACTGTGCGGGCATGTGGGGCCACGAGGTTGGTAAGATGGCAGGTGTGAACGTGCCGCTTCACGCCTGCGAACATTTCTATATCGTGACCGAAGGGATCGACGGGCTGACCCAACTGCCGGTGCTGCGCGTACCGGATGAATGTGCCTACTACAAAGAGGATGCCGGAAAAATCCTGCTGGGCGCGTTTGAGCCAAATGCAAAACCCTGGGCGATGAACGGCATCCCCGACAGTTTCGAATTCGACCAGTTGCCAGAGGATTTCGATCACTTTGAACCAATACTCGAAGCGGCCTGCAATCGGATGCCGATGTTGGCCGAGGCGGGGATTCACACCTTCTTTAACGGCCCCGAGTCCTTTACGCCGGATGATGCATATCACTTGGGACTCGCCCCCGAGATGGATAACGTTTGGGTCGCTGCAGGGTTCAATTCGATTGGTATTCAGTCGGCGGGTGGTGCTGGTATGGCACTGGCCGAGTGGATGGACTCGGGCGAGAAACCGTTCGATCTGGGCGATGTTGACATCAGTCGCATGCAGCCGTTTCAGGGCAACAAGCAGTACCTCTTTGAGCGTTCGAAAGAGACGCTCGGCCTGCTTTATGCCGACCACTATCCCTATCGCCAAAAGACCACCGCGCGCGGTGTGCGCCGGACACCGTTTCACCATCACCTGATCGAACAGGGTGCCGTGATGGGCGAATTGGCTGGGTGGGAGCGCGCCAATTGGTTTGCCAACGAAGGGCAGGAACGAGAATATCAATACAGCTGGAAACGGCAGAACTGGTTCGAGAATTCGGCTGCCGAACACCGTGCCGTGCGCGAAAATGTAGGCATGTATGACATGTCGTCCTTCGGCAAAATCCGCGTCGAAGGGCCGGATGCCGAGAAATTCATGAACTATATCGGCGGCGGCGATTATTCAGTGCCCAATGGCAAGATCGTCTACACCCAATTTCTGAACCGTAGCGGTGGGATCGAAGCAGATGTCACGGTCACACGGTTGACTGAGACCGCCTACCTGGTCGTCACCCCCGCGGCGACCCGATTGGCGGATCAGACCTGGTTGATGCGTCATGCAGGCGGCTTCAATGTGGTTATCACCGATGTCACCGCTGGCGAGGGCGTTTTGGCCGTCATGGGACCGAATGCGCGTGCATTGCTTGAAAAGGTTTCGCCCGCTGATTTCTCGAACAGGACTAACCCCTTTGGCACGGCACAGCAGATTGAGATCGGTATGGGTCTCGCTCGCGCCCACAGGGTGACCTATGTGGGTGAGCTTGGGTGGGAGATCTATGTGTCGTCCGACATGGCAGGTCATGTTTTTGAGGCGATGCACGAAGCCGGACAAGATATGGGCCTGAAACTCTGCGGCATGCACATGATGGACAGTTGCCGGATCGAGAAGGGTTTTCGCCATTTCGGTCATGACATCACCTGCGAGGATCACGTGGTCGACGCGGGATTGGGATTTGCCGTCAAAGTGGACAAAGGCAGCGATTTCATTGGTCGCGAGGCGGTGATGGCCCGGAAGGAAAGCGGGCCCAAGAACCGGCTTGTCCAGTTTAGACTGACTGATCCCGAACCACTGTTGTTCCACAACGAACCAATCGTGCGCGATGGTGAATATGTAGGTTACCTTAGCTCGGGCAATTATGGTCACACGCTGGGTGGTGCCATTGGTCTGGGCTATGTGCCCTGCGAGGGCGAAAAGCCTGCAGACGTGCTGGCCTCGACCTATGAGATCGATGTCTGTGGTGTGAAAGTCCAGGCAGAGGCGTCGTTGAAACCGATGTATGATGCGAAATCCGAGCGGGTCAAAGTCTAGAAAACATCGACAGTGGTAGGCTCTGCCCCACCGTCCGTACCGGGCGACGCTCGCGAGAGTATTTGTGGCCAGATGAACAAGGGATCACCTGCTCATCTGGCCAACAATATCCATGAGCGTGAGACAGCGCTTCGCATATAGGTTGGCTGCAGAACGCGCGACCAATCAGAAACTTTGATGCCCTGCTTCACAGTTTTGATAGTTCCCAAGCCTATCTGATTTGCCGTAGAGAAACACGGTATCAGTCGGAGACTCGCTGTGGCAGACACCCGCGTACCACCAAACAATACCGATACGCCCAAAGGGCTGGCGTTGGCTGTGATGGCCTATGTGCTTTGGGGCTTCCTGCCACTTTACATGAAAGCAATGGAGCATATCGGCCCGATCGAGGTAGTTGCGCATCGGGTGATCTGGTCGGTGCCGGTGGCCGGGCTGCTGCTGATAGCGCTCGGGCGGACCGGCGATCTGAAAACTGCACTTCGCAATCCCAAAATGTTAGGTATGGCGGCAATTACAGCGGCGCTGATCTCAGTCAACTGGGCGATTTATGTCTGGGCGATTTCATCGGGGCATGCGCTGGACGCGGCTTTGGGCTATTATATCAACCCTTTGTTCAGCATTGCGTTGGGTGCGATATTGCTGCGTGAACCTCTGAACCGAACACAGTTGGTTGCGGTCGGGTTGGCCGCTTTGGGGGTGTTGGTACTAGTGTTTCAGGCGGGAAGCTTACCCTGGGCGGCTTTGGGCTTAATGTTCAGCTGGGGGTTTTATGCGTTCTTCAAGCGCTCACTCCCAATTGGGCCCAACCAAGGGTTTTTGTTGGAAGTCCTGATTCTACTGATACCCGCCCTGGCCTACGTCACCTGGCTTGGAACAAGTGGTGCCGGGCATTTTGGAGCAGCCGTGTCAGACACTGCGCTGCTTGCAGGCGCGGGGCTGGTGACTGCAATTCCGTTGCTGCTTTATGCCAATGGGGCCAAACTGGTGCGTCTGTCGACGATGGGCATCCTGCAGTACATCGCGCCCACGATGATTTTTATCACCGCGATCACGTTGTTCGGAGAGCGTATTGATCAGGCAAGATTGATCGCGTTCCCCCTGATCTGGGCCGGGTTGATTGTATATTCGATCCCGATGATCCGGCAAATACGGTCTCAGGCCTAGCGAATGAGCTGGGCAAGCTGTTCCGCCCAGATTGCATAGGCCTTGGGGCTTGGATGATATCCGTCCGGCGCGGCGAGCGCCGGGTCATCGGGCAGGTTCAGCGCCAGATGTGAAACTTGCGGATATGCTGCAGCCACCGTCTGCAAGCCGTGATCCAGCCTTGCAGCCTGTTGCCCCAAAAACCAGGCGAGCGGCTGAGGCAGAGCGGGAAAACGCGCCATCTGAGGAACCGCAGACACGATCACCCGCCTGGCTTTCATCGGCCCGGTCAGAAGATCCAATAGCCGGGTTTGTCGGTCCTCAAAGCTTTGTCTGCTTACCGCTCGGGTCACGTCGTTCACACCCAGCGCCGTTATGGCCACATCAAACTGTTCGGAAAGCCCTTGCAGCTGCTCAATTGTGTTTTGAGTGGTATGCCCGGTGGCCGCCTCAAGCCGCCATTCCACGGTATAACGCTTTGCCAATTGGCCGACCAGTTGCCCGGATAGCGCCTGGCCTTGTGTGCCAGCCCCAACGCCAGCGGCCGAGCTGTCCCCGGTGATCAACAAGCGCAGTCTGGGCCCGCGCCCTGCACACCCTTGGCGGGGACCAGTCGGTTCTGGCAGAAATTGCGCATTGCGTCTTACCGCGAACCCCTGAATGGCCAGAATAGGCAAAAGCGGAATTCTGAGAATCTGATCGGCGGCAACAGGCAAAGGAACCGTTAGCTCAGCGCATCTTTGAACTTTAGAAAGCGCGCATCTTTCATGACTCGTGCCAACATGGCTTCGCGCAAGGCTCCGACGGTCTTGTAAGGACGCATGACGACCTCAAATTCCTGAATAAGTCCGTCTGCGTTCAGCGTGATCAAGTCTACACCCACGGCGTCCAAGGCACCGACTTTGCATTGAAACTCCAATGCCCAATCGTCGCCGTCGCCCATGATCCGACGATACTGAAATTCGGAAAACACCTGACCCACATGACCCAGAACCGCTGCAACAGGTTCACGCCCGGTCCAGGTGCTGTAGTAAGTGGGTGGTGAAAACCGAACATCTTCGGCCAGCAACTCTTGGATCAGGCCTTCATCGCCCTTGGCCACCACTTCTTGCATTCGTTTGATCGTCGGGTGCATACCGTCTTCCCTCTTGTTGACCAAAGAGTTGCTGAACCTTTTCACTCACGCAAGGACGACGTTGCGGGAGGGGGCCGCCTGAGATAGGCAAGCGCGCATGAGCGAAACCTATGATCCCCCAAACTCCCCTCTGGATGTGCTGTTTGAAGACACGCAATTGATCGTGGTGAACAAGCCGGCGGGTTTGTTGTCCGTGCCGGGGCGGGGCGCGCATCTTGCTGATTGCCTGCTGACCCGCGTACAAGTTGCGTTTCCACAAGCGCTGCTGGTGCATCGGTTGGATCGGGATACATCCGGTGTAATGGTGTTTGCACAGACGCCGCATGCCCAGCGGCATCTGGGGCTACAGTTCGAAAATCGCCAGACCCGCAAAACTTATGTCGCGCGCGTATGGGGGCGGGTAGAACCAAAAACGGGAACGGTTGATCTGCCGCTGATCGTCGATTGGCCCAATCGCCCCCGTCAGATGGTCTGTCACGACACCGGCAAGCCTGCTGTTACGGATTGGCGCGTGGTTAAATACGAGGGCGAGACAACGCGTGTTCGCCTGTCTCCCAAGACCGGACGATCGCACCAGTTGCGGGTTCATATGCAGGCGCTGGGGCATCCTATCTTGGGTGATCCGTTTTATGCCGATGGCGCGGCGCGCGACTTCCCGCGGTTGATGCTTCATTCGGAAGAACTGCGCCTCAAAAATCCCGAAGGCGGGGTGTCGATGAAATTTCGCGCGCCAGCCGAGTTCTGATTCTAAGCGTTACTGGTCCAAAGCATCTTCAGGTTTCCCAGCGAAAACCGCCTGGTGCGTTTGACCGGGCGTATAACTTGGCGTTCCCGTGCGGCGGCAATTTCACGTTCGATTTCGAATCCGCGCAAAACGTGATCTTGGGACCAGCGATCCAGTTTCAAGGTCATCATGACGTGATTGTCGAGGTAGGGCATGGTCACTCTCCTGAGTTGCAATTGCCCAATCTTCGCCCAACACTCCTGACACCACCTTGTCAGGGGGGTGTGCTAAGTTGTCAGCAGATCTTTAGGAGACCCGGATGCGCCGATCGACACGTCTGTTCGAAATCATTCAGATCTTGCGTGCTGCTGAAGCGCCCGTGACGGCCGATGCGTTGGCCGCCAAGCTCGAGGTTTCGGTGCGCACCGTCTACCGCGATATTGCCGCGTTGCAGGCCCAGCGTACGCCAATCGAAGGCGAAGCGGGTGTTGGCTACTTGATGCGGCGCGGCTATGATCTGCCGCCATTGAATTTCGATGCGGAAGAGGTTGAGGCCCTCTGGGTGGGCCTGTCGATGCTGGCCCGCACGGGTGACAGCACCTTGCAACAGGCCGCTGACCGAGTTTGTCGGAAGATCGAGGCCCTGCGCGCGCCAGCCGACTGGCTACAGGTTGCGCCCTGGGGTGCACCGATGGATGATCCGGAAAAGGGATGTGTGCCCGTCGTGAACTATCGCGAAGCGATCCGGGCTGAACGTAAAATTCGCATCACCTACGTGAATTCGGAAGATGAGCGTACCGAGCGCACGATACGGCCCGTCGCCCTGATCTACCATATTGAATGCACCATGCTGGCCGCGTGGTGCGAGCTGCGAAACGGGTTTCGCCATTTCCGCACAGATCGGATCTGGGCATGCGAACTGACCGAGGATCATTTCTGCGGGCAAGGGGAACCTCTGCGCGCGATCTGGCAGGAGCAGAACAGCTGGGATAGCTCCAAAGGGGTCGCCTGAATGGCAGGTATTCGCCGATTTCACTCAATTGTTGCTTGAGGCTCTTTGTTCTCACTGTGTTATACTAAGCGGAACGAAACAAACCCGGTGAACGGGTACGTGAGCAGAAGGTGATTCAATGACGATTTCCAAATGTGTACTGACGGTTGGACTGTGTTCAGCCCTGTTTTTGGGGGCGTGTACCGACCCGGGCACTCTCAGCGTGCAGAACGATCCCAACCAGAATGCCAAGCAAGGCGCGTTGCTGGGTGGTCTGATCGGCGCAGGTGTGGGCGCAATTGCCAATGACTCTGACCCACTGTTGGGGGCGTTGGCCGGTGGTGCCATCGGTGCTGCAGGCGGTGGCGTGATCGGCAACCAACTTGACCGGCAGGCTGCAGAGCTGCGGCAGCAGTTGGCAAATGACGGCATAACGATCGTCAACGCCGGGGATCGCCTGATCGTCACGGTTCCGAATGACATCACCTTTGACACCGACAGTTCCACCGTGCGCCCGGCCTTGCGTGCCGATTTGGTGAAGGTGGGGCAGAATCTGGTCAATTACCCGAATTCGAATGTCCAGATTATCGGTCATACTGACAGTGACGGAGAGGCGTCCTACAACCTCGGACTGTCTGAACGCCGCGCCAATGCGGTGGCTGATATTCTGCAGGCCAATGGTGTCAGCTACGCCCGTATCACTACTGTCGGGCAAGGTGAAAACAACCCGATCGCATCGAACCTGACACCCGAGGGGAAAGCCCAGAACCGGCGGGTCGAGATTGTGGTGGTTCCCAGCGACAACACCTGATCACGCGTCTCGCGCACAATGACTGCGCGTCATCGGGCCTTTGGTTCGATGGTGTCTCGGGATAACTAAGGGGAAACACCAAAGCGGAGTTTCCCCATGTCCCAACCGATCCTTCTTGGCCTTTCCGGCTCGCTACGGCAGGATGCGACCAACCGTAAATTGCTGCGCGAAGCTGCACGCCTGTTCGAACCCGGCACGTTCATTGAGGCTGATCTCAATCTGCCGCTTTATGACGGCGATCTCGAAGTTGGCGAAGGCATACCTGAAACCGTGCAGGTTTTGGCCGATCAGATTGCCCAGGCCCACGCGGTGATCATATCAACGCCGGAATACAACAAAGGGCCGTCGGGTGTTCTAAAAAACGCGCTGGACTGGGTCAGTCGGACGAAAGGCAAGCCATGGATGGATAAACCGCTCGCCGTCATGTCTGCGGCTGCGGGCCGGGCCGGGGGGGAACGGGCGCAAATGATCTTGCGATCCTTCATGGTCCCCTTTCAGCCGCGCATTCTGCAAGGCCCCGAGCTTCATTTAGCTGACAGTTCGAATGAATTTGATGCAGAAGGGCGGCTGTCTAACGACCGCTACGAGCATACGCTGCATAACCTGATGCAGAAGCTGCGGGCAGAGGCCGGGTTTTAATCCCCTTTGCTTGCCGGTCTGTACCGCAACTTCTAGGTTATGCGGATGAAGGATCAAAACCAGATAGAGACTCAGGCCGATGTCGTAGATCCTGCCCGAGCGGCTGCACTGCAGGTAGCATTGGGGCGGGAACCGACGATTGAGGCAGGCTCAGTACTACCTCCCTTCTTTCATCAGCTCTATTTCTGGTCGCCGCATGTGCCGAGCGATCTGGGGCGTGATGGACATCCTCGGGTAGGCCAAGGTCTGATCCCCGATATGGGACTACCAAGGCGCATGTGGGCAGGTGGGCGACTGCAGTTTCATCAGCCCTTTGTGGCAGGGGTCGCAGCCGAGCGTCGGACGGTCAGAGAAAGCGCCGTGGCAAAGACAGGACGTAGCGGACCGTTGGCATTTGTCACACTGCGTCACGAGATTTGGCAAAAGGGCGCGCTGAGCGTGACCGAATGGCAGGATCTGGTTTATCGTGAAGATCCCTCATCAGACGCACCGGCTCCAAAAGTTCCGATGGCTCGAACGGATGAGTTGGATCACCGCATTGTTGAATTTGATACAACCCTGTTGTTCCGCTATTCGGCGCTGACGTTTAACGGACACCGGATCCATTACGATCTTGACTATGCACGCGACGTGGAAGGCTATGCCGGGCTGGTTGTCCATGGGCCTCTGCTGGCCCAATTCCTCATGTTGTTCGCAACCGATCTGATGGGGCCTCTGGCGGAGTTTACGTTTCGCGCATCGTCGCCGCTGATGCATTTCGAAACGGCGACCCTGTGTCGGAACGGTCAGGAGTTTTGGGTGCGTGGACCCGGAGGCCGACAATGCATGTCAGCCAAGGCAATTCCGCAATCAGAGTGAAGCTTCGGGCAGGAAATCCTGCGGGATTCTATCGCGCCCTTCCAGCATCAACTCGGCCATGACCTCGGCCACCTTCGGTGCCATACCAAAACCGATCTTGAATCCCCCATTGGCGATAAACTGCCCTTTGTGCAGGGGATGCGCGCCCAGCATCGGTGCGCGGCTTTTGCTGCGGGGGCGGACACCGGCCCAGCGTTCGATCACTTCCGCCCCGTGCAGGACCGGCACGGCACGCATGGCGCGGTCCAGTACATCGTCCAGAGCGGCATCTGTGCTGGTCGGATCGTCGTATTCGCGTTCTGATGTCGAGCCAATGGCCAACGTACCATCGGCATGAGGCACGATATGAACAGCATCGGCAAACAACTGTGGTACGTCGCCCGCATCAAATCGCAGCAACGCCGCCTGTCCTTTCACGCCGTTACCGATTGTCTTGCCAAACGCCTTGCTGAGCTCTTGCAGACCCGCAAGTCCAGTGGCGTGTACGACTTGTCCCTTGTCAGGCGCTTCGGCGGTAACTTCTACTCCCATTACGGCAAGCGCGGCCACCAGCGCTGCGCAGGCACGCCTTGGGTGCATGCGCGCGCTTAGCGTATCGTGGACGACATATCCCGTCGGGCTGGGTGGGCACCAGGCACCAATCTGATCTATAAACCGGACGCGCCAATTAGCCTGACCCTGCCAGAGTGTTGCAGCTGTTTGTTCACGCGCTTGGGCCAGCTCCAAACCGCGTGCGTCTGGTATGGGTTGCAGACGCCCAAGACGTGCGTAGCCGGGCGACACACCACCGGTGGCCTCGACCTGTTTCCAGAACGGTTCAGCCATGATTAAACTTTCAAACTGGAACGCCTTTTTGGTGTTCCAGTTTTCGGGCACATGTGGGGCCAGCGCGCCAACAAGCCCTCCACTGGACCCCGCGCCCGGACCAAATGGATCGACGATCTGAACCTTCGCGCCGCGCCGTGCGCAGGTCCAGGCGATGGAGAGGCCAAATATTCCTGCGCCCCGCACCGTCACATCGACCATTGCCAATCCCCTTTTCGTTGTTCAGTGTCGCGCCGCTTAGCTACAGGATTCCCCGATGGCAGACCAGCGTGCCGAACTTACTTGGTCGGAAGACCAGATCCCGGTCTCGGATCGGTTCGATGACCCCTATTACTCGTTGCAGAACGGGTTAGAGGAAACGCGTCATGTGTTTCTGGCAGGCAACGATCTGCCAACGCGCTTTGTACCGGGGTTTCACATCGCTGAACTAGGCTTTGGCACCGGCCTGAATCTGTTGACCGCGTGGTCGGCGTGGGAAGCAGCAGGGCAGACTACACCTTTACGGTTCACCAGCTTCGAGGCCTTTCCGATGGCGCCTGACGATATGGCGCGTGCTTTAGCCGCCTTCCCCGAGATGACACCGTGGGCCGATCGCTTTCTGAAAACATGGAATGGGCAGAAATGCGTGCTGGACACGTTGCATCTTGAGGTCATGGTCGGAGACGCGCGCCAGACCTTGCCCACATGGGCAGGTGAGGCAGATGCGTGGTTTCTGGATGGCTTCTCACCCGCAAAAAACCCCGAGCTGTGGGAGGCTGAACTGATGCAGCAGGTGGCGGAGCACACGATTCAAGGCGGTACAGCGGCAACCTATACTGCCGCGGGTTTCGTGCGTCGGGGCCTATCCGACGCAGGTTTTGATGTTACCCGCAGCCCCGGCTTTGGCCGTAAACGGCACATGACCCGGGCGGTGAAGCAATGAGCCAGAAGAACAACGTCAACGCCGGTATAGCGCTTATGGTCAGCGCGACGATCGTGTTTGCTTTGCAGGATGGGATTTCGCGCCATCTGGCCGGTACCTACAATACGTATATGGTGGTGATGATCCGGTACTGGTTCTTTGCCGCATTCGTGATTGCTCTGGCTGCGAGATCTAGCGGAGGTTTGCGGGCGGCGGCGCAAACCAGCCAGTTGGGACTCCAGATATTCCGGGGTGTGTTACTGGCCGCAGAAATTTGTGTCGCCGTTTTCAGCTTTACCATTCTGGGCTTGATTGAAAGCCAGGCCGTTTTCATCAGCTATCCGCTGCTGATCGCTGCCCTCAGCGGGCCGGTTCTGGGTGAGAAAGTCGGCTGGCGTCGCTGGGCCGCCATCGGGGTCGGCTGCATCGGGGTGTTGATCATCCTGCAGCCCGGTGCCGGTGTGTTCAACCCTTGGGCTGTGATCCCGCTGATCTCGGCGTTTATGTTCGCGATTTATGGCCTACTGACACGGTATGCGGCTCGGCGGGACAGTACTGCGACCAGTTTTTTCTGGACTGGGGTGGCTGGTGCAGTCGCAATGACTGCTGTTGGTGTCTGGTTTTGGGAACCCATGGCCAGCAGCGATTGGTTTTGGATGGGGTTGCTTTGCATCGCAGGCGCTCTGGGACACTGGCTATTGATTAAGTGCTACGAAATGGCAGAGGCCAGCGCCGTGCAACCCTTTGCCTATTTCCATCTGATGTGGAGCGCAATTCTGGGCATCACGATCTTCCACGAGATGCTGCGCCCCGAGGTTGTTCTGGGCGCAGCTTTGGTGATCGCGGCGGGCCTGTTCACCTTATGGCGCGAACGACGAAAGGGTCGAACCGGTTAGTTCCTTTGAGAATGGCACTGGTAAAGCTGGCTGCCCAAGCCGAGCGCGATAGACCGGCAGGCTTTCGGCGACACGCATGACATAGTTGCGCGTCTCCTTGAAAGGAATGGTCTCGATCCAGTCGATCACATCCACCTGGCCCCGGCGCGGGTCGCCATAGCGTTCCATCCACGAAATCGGCCGTCTTGGCCCCGCGTTATATCCAGCGGCCATCATCACGACATTGCCGTTGAAGTCCTCTGCAAGCGTTGCAAGATAATTCGCCCCCAGCTTTGCGTTATATTGCCAGTCCGAGGTTAGGCGCGCGGTTTTATGGCCACCCAGAATACCCAAATCCTGAGCCACAAGTTTGGCGGTAGCGGGCATGACCTGCATCAAACCGCGCGCGCCTGCGCCACTGATGACTACCGGATCGAACTCACTTTCGCGTCGGGCAATTGCCAGCGTCATTTCCTTCGCCATGGGAAGTCCCATATCTGCGACCGGGTGCACTGGGTAATAAGCGGCAGGCAAAACAACACCGGTTGTTGCCGCGCGCTTGGCGATCATGACGGCCAGATGCGGTTCGTTCAGTTCGATCACCAGGTCACCCAGCTGAGCGGCCTGGGTTTGATCGAGACCTTCCACCAAATGGGTCAGAAACCGTTCTGAAAGGTTTCCCTCTCCTGCGCGCTGCAACAGCAATCCAGCCTCCAACACGCTTGAGTCAGCGAATGCGGCTTGTTTCCAATGCGGCGCGCGGCGTGGGTTGGCCAATTCGCTGTCAAACGGACGGCCGATTTGTTCCGCCGCCAGCAACCCGTAGAACGAGGTCTGATAGTTCGCGCCTTCGGCATAAGCCTCGTGCGCCTTGTCAGCATCCCCCTGCGCCGCGTAGGCGCGGCCCAGCCAATATCCACCGCGACCCTTCGAAATCGGCGATTGCACCGCCTCCGAGAAATTCTGGAAATGCCGCACCGCCGTGGCCGGATCATTCAGCTTGCGCAGCGCCAGAAATCCCGAGAGCCACTCCAAATCAGCATAGCCATAGCCCATTTCGGGGGTCATGTGGTGATTGGCGGCAATCGCATAGGCGCGTTCGGCATCTCCCGTGCGCATCTCAAGACGTGCCAGTCTGCGTCGCCCTTCCGCCCATTTGTCGGGTTCACCCAGCGATTTTGGTCCGGTCGAGCGTGCCAACATCAGATCAATGGCGCTGTCGTCCAGTTCTTTGCGATCCCGCCACACGAAACGATCAAATGCCAGGCCAGGGTCTTTGGCCAGTGATTCCGGCACTGCGGCGACTTTGCCGTCCACTCCGTTTTCGCGCTTTTGCAGGGCAATGCGCGCCTCGGCCAGTTTGCGCTGATCAGAGTTGACCAGGGGCAGCATCCGCCCGGCGCTGACAAGATGCCCATCCCACAACATCCGATCCAACCTGGCCTCGTGATGTGGTCTCAGAAGCTTCCCGAAGTTCTCAAGATAATCCTTTTGTAGGCCCGACCCCATCGGCATAGTTCGCCACGCGGTTACGACGTCGGCTTCTGCTTCACCATTGCGGCCTTGGCTTTTCAAGGCCACGGCATAATTCAAAGCACCTTCTGCTGTTTGCGGAGGCAACCCTTCGTAGAATTTCAGAACTCGATTCGGATCGGCCCCGGTGAATGATGGCTCGCTTTTACGGCGCAGCCAGGCCAAACCGGGCCAATCCGGGCGCCGCTCAAGAAACACCAGTACATCGCCCGAGCTGCCAAAACCTTCGCGTAGCCAATGCCAGACAATAATGTCCCGCGCCACCGATCCACGCTGGCCTGCCACGCGCAGCGCGGCATTCCAATCGCCCTTGCGCATCTCATGGAGCCCCGCGCGCAAATCCTGCGTCGCATCCGCACGAGTGGCATGCGGCTGTAGCATCAGCGCCAGAATCATCGCTATTCCAAGCGACAGAATACGTCTCATCCCTTGCATTCCCCAACAAACCAAGGATACAGCCATGCAGGATAAACCTTGCGCCGCCGGGATCAACTCACAAACCCATAATCGTGACAGACCGGTGCGCAAAAAACACCTAAGGAGCGTTCCATGTTTAAAGGCTCAATGCCAGCCCTGGTCACCCCGTTCAGCAACGGCGCGTTGGACCTGGAAACGCTCAAACACCTGGTGGAATGGCAAATACAGCAAGGTTCGACCGGTCTGGTTCCGGTTGGTACGACCGGCGAAAGCCCGACCCTCAGCCATGAAGAACATGAAACGGTTATCGCCGAAGTGGTGAAGGCTGTAGCAGGTCGCGTGCCTGTCATCGCAGGCGCGGGCTCCAACAATACTGTCGAGGCAATTCGGTTTGTTCAGTTTGCGCAAAAAATCGGTGCGGATGCGGCGCTGGTCGTAACCCCCTATTACAACAAGCCGACCCAGAAGGGGCTGCTGGCGCATTTCCAAACTCTGCATGACAGTGCCGATATCCCGATCATCATCTACAATATCCCGGGTCGTTCGGTCATCGACATGACTCCTGCAACGATGGGTGAGCTGGCGAAACTGCCGCGCATCATCGGAGTCAAGGACGCGACCGGAGATTTGGCGCGCGTCAGCCAGCAGCGTGCAAGCTGTGGTGCGGATTTCTGCCAGCTGTCCGGAGAAGACGCTACTGCACTGGGCTTCAATGCTCATGGCGGAGTGGGCTGCATCTCGGTCACCGCAAACGTGGCTCCGAAGCTCTGTGCTGAATTCCAGCTGGCAACGCTGAATGGCGACTACAAAATGGCGCTGGAGTATCAGGACCGCCTGATGCCCCTGCACGAAGCGATCTTCATCGAGCCCGGTCTGGTTGGCGCAAAATACGCGCTCAGCAAACTTGGCCTTTGCAGCACCGAAGTGCGTTCGCCTCTGACCGAGCTGGAAGACAGCACCAAAGCCGCTATCGAAGCAGCAATGGCGCATGCTGGATTAATCTGAAATCAATACACGGACTCGTAAGGGCGGCCTCGAAGATCGAGCGCCGCCCTTTTTTTAATTCGGGATCCAAATTTCATCTGGCTAGAAATACCTCGGGGGAGGCGCGGCTTGCCGCGACGGGGGCAGAGCCCCCATCAACGCTTGCCGTAGTACAACCCAACCACATGCTCTGCTTGCGCGAAGAACAACCAGCGTGAAACAGCGACGCCGGTGAGATGCGACAGCACCGCCACCAGCGCGAAGAAATGCTTGATCAGAACACCTGAGACGGGGAGCAGGATCAGCAGTAAAGGCAGCACAAAAGCCAGACCAAAGGATATCATCCGTAGTTTCTGCGCATGCTTCCGACCGACAACATGCACAAACTCACGCAGCAGATAGTTTGTACCTGTATGAGGTGGTTCAAATGCGCGGACAGCGCCTCGCTCACCAAGCCCTGTCGCGGTTGCCAGCGTGGTTCCCGATCGGGACAACGCACCGTCGCCCTTGGCCCAATAGGCAAGCTGTACAGCGCCGGCAATGGCCAGCAACCAAGGGGCAAGCGCTTCTGCTCCGGCCAACAACGCCCCGCCTGCAAGGCTGAACGACAAGAACATGGCCGGTGTCAGGTTCATGTTCCAGCGAGGGATGGTCTTGAGCTGCGTGTAGATCATCGATGTGGTGAAGACCGTGGCCAGCGAAAATGCCGCCCCGATCCAGCCCAGCACACCCCAGCGTTGGCCTAGAAAGACCGCACCAATTGCATAGAGCCCCATGACGAGCAGCGCGATGACCGCGCACCAGCCCTCGCGGCTGAGCCAGCTTGAGCGCCACTGGGTGAAGGCTTTCCAGGCACGCTCTGGGTGGCCGAGGTGGAATGTCGACGCGAGCAAACCGCCGATGGACAAGCCATAGGCAATTGCGAAAAACACAAACGCGACCCAGCCCGAGACGTCAGGTATGCCGAGCCCCAGGAAGAACAAGAGTCCAAATCCGAGACCGGACAGGGTGGTAAAGATGATAACGGAAGGTGCCGGGTGCATCAGAGCTTCTCCAGGGTCTTGTCGAGCCAGCCGAGGAAACCCTTGGGCTCTTCGGCGACCGGGGCCAGCAGAGGGGCCAGGATGTCAATCTGCTCCTCAATTTTGTCCTTGGGTCGGGGCGGCAGGTACTTGTTGACGGGCTTGGTGCCCATTTCAGGCATCAGGTCCATGCCGCCACGTTCGACGACCAGCTTGCTGACATCACTGCCAGGGTCGCCGAGATCGCCAAAGTGTCGGGCACCTGCCGGGCAGGTGCGCACACAAGAGGGCACACGATCCACCTCGGGTAGGTTCTCGTTGTAAATCCGATCGACGCAAAGCGTGCATTTCTTCATAACGCCTTCGGCCTGATCCAGTTCGCGTGCGCCATAGGGGCAGGACCACGCGCACAGGCCGCAGCCGATGCAGTCACTTTCGTTGACCAGAACGATTCCGTCCTCAACCCGCTTGTAGCTGGCACCAGTGGGGCAGACGGTCACGCAGGGTGCGTCTTCACAATGCAGGCAGGATTTTGGGAAGTGGATCAATTGGGCATGCCCTTCGGCGGGTTGCACCTCGTAAGAGTGCACCCGGTTCAGGAAGGTGCCTGAAGGGTCAGCACCATAAGCATCCTGATCCGACAGTGGCGCGCCGTAGTTTTCGGTGTTCCAGCCTTTGCATGAAATGACGCAGGCATGGCAGCCAACGCAGGTGTCCAGATCAATGACCAGACCCATCTTGCGTTCGGTTGATTGGGGGAGCTGGGTCATGACTGCCTTGCCTCTGCGATTGTGGTCAGGGCGGGCTGGGGCTCTGCCCCAGACCCCGAGATATTTATAGCCAGATGAAGAACGGATCGGGTCATTTGCCCACCTTCCAGGCCAAATCCTTTGGCCCTTGCCCGACCGGCGATTTGATTGGAGCGAATTCTGGCTGGCTTTCAGCATCGCTTGGAGCGGCGGCCTTTTCGATTTTTACCTTCAGATCGAACCAGGCGGCCTGACCAGTGATCGGATCAGAGTTTGCCCAGCGCAGGCCGTCACCTTTGGGGGGCAGCAGCTCATGGATCAGGTGGTTGAGCAGGAAACCCTTGGTGGCCTCGGGTGCGTCTTTCTGCAAGGCCCAGGCCCCTTTGCGCTTTCCGATGGCATTCCAAGTCCACACGGTATTGTTGTTCAGCGCAGCCATCTCCATGACGGGTACCGTGATCTCGCCATGTGGAGAGCTGACTTTGGCCCAATCGCCGTCTTGCAGACCGTGTTCACGCATCAGCTTGGTCGGGACGTATAGCGGGTTGCGCCCATGCAGCTGACGCAACCAGGCGTTTTGTGTGCCCCAACTATGATACATCGCCATTGGCCGCTGGGTCAGAGCGTTGACGGTGAAGCCTTCATTGCCGGTCTGATCGGTTTCGTACCAAATGGGCAGGGGGTCCATTGTATCTTGGATCTGCGCGCGCAGGTGATCTGGGGGCTGGCGTTCCCCGTAGCCTTCGGCGGCCAGTTGGAATTTACGCATCGGCTCGGAATAGAGCTGGAATAGATAGGGCTGTGGGCTGTCATAGATACCCATGCCCACAGCCCAGTCTTGATAGGCAGTGTTCCAAGGTTTGTAGTAATCCGCACCTTCGGGAATATGCGCGACAAAGAAGCCACCATTCTCGATGTATTGGTTCAATTGGTCGGGGTTAACCTCGCCACGACCTTCCTTGTCGCCGTTTTCGCCCCGGAAACCGGCAAGCGGTCCAATGCCCGGCTTGCGTTCGTGGTTGACGATATAGTCGGCGTAATCCGTCCACTTGGCGCTGCCATCATCGTTGGTAAAGCCGGGCAGATCCATGCGATTGGCCAGATCGATCAGCACCGACTGGAAGCCGCGTACGTCGCGGTCGGGTTCAATCACCGGCCAACGGATCGCGTCTGCCGCTGCCTCGGCCTCGCAGATCGGGCGGTCCAGTAGCGAGATACAGTCGTGTCGTTCCAGATAGGTTGTATCGGGCAGGATAAGGTCGGCATAGGCCACCATTTCCGAGGAATAAGCATCGGAATAGATGATATGCGGGATCGCGTAGTCGCCGTTCTCATCCTTGTCCGTCAGCATCTCCATGACACCCTTGGTGTTCATCGTCGAATTCCAGGACATGTTGGCCATGTACATGAACAACGTATCGATCTTGTAGGGATCGCCTGCATGGGCATTCGAGATCACCATGTGCATCAGCCCGTGGCTGGACATCGGGTTTTCCCATGTAAACGCTTTGTCGATCCGCGCCGGGCTGCCGTCTTCTTTCAGCGCCAGATGCTCGGGGCCGCGAACAAACCCCAGATGCGGCCCGTCCAGAGGTGTATTCGGCGTCACCTTACAATGCGGAGTCGGATGCGCCTCAACTGGCTTGGGGTAGGGTGGCTTGAAGCGGAAGCCGCCGGGGACTTCGACCGTTCCAAGCAGGATCTGCAACACATGCAGGGCGCGGCAGGTCTGGAAACCGTTGGCATGGGCTGAAACGCCGCGCATCGAGTGCATCGCGACGGGGCGACCAATCATCTTCGAGTGTTTCTCGCCCCGGAAATCGATCCATTCATGGTCCAGTTCGAACGCTTCATCAAAGGCCACACGGGCCAGCTCGCCAGCAATCGCGCGAATGCGGGTCGCTGGCACGCCGCATTTTTCTGCGATTGCCTCGGGGGCGTATTCATCCGCCAGATACCGTTCTGCCATGTGGTGGAAGACGGGGCGGTGGGTGACACCGTCCTTTTCGTAGGTCGCTGATAGGTCAGGGCGGACGCCGTGGGTGTCGAAAGCAGTCAGCTTGCCGGTATTGCGGTCGATGACCAATGGCTTGCCGTCATCGTCTTTCAGGAACAGACCCTTTTCCGGACCGTCGGATGCGTTGATCAGGACCGGCGCGTTGGTGTAGCGACTTAGGTAATCCAGATCGATTTTGCCTGCCTTCATCAGCACATGGATCATCGACAAGATGAACAGACCATCGGTACCGGGGGTGATGCCGACCCAATCATCTGCCACGGCGTTATAGCCCGAGCGGATCGGATTTACCCCAATCACCCGGGCACCGCGCGCCTTGATCTTGCCGATGCCCATTTTAATCGGGTTGCTGTCGTGGTCTTCTGCAACGCCGAACAGCATGAACAGCTTGGTGTGATCCCAGTCGGGCTGACCGAATTCCCAGAATGCACCGCCCATCGTGTAGATGCCACCGGCTGCCATGTTGACCGAACAGAACCCGCCATGGGCCGCATAGTTACAGGTGCCGAAATTCTGTGCCCAGAAACTGGTGAAGCTCTGGCTCTGATCACGGCCGGTGAAAAAGGCCAGTTTCTCGGGGTTGTCTTCGCGGATCGGTTTTAGCCAACCGACAGCGATCTCGAGCGCCTCGTCCCAACTGATCTCTTCGAACTCGCCAGACCCACGCGGGCCGACGCGTTTGAGCGGTGCGCGTAGGCGCGACGGGGCGTTCACCTGCATAATCCCCGCGCTGCCTTTGGCGCAGAGAACGCCCTTGTTTACCGGATGATCCCGATTGCCTTCGATATAGGCGACCTTCCCATCCTTCATGTGCACGTTGATACCGCAGCGGCAGGCACACATGTAGCATGTAGTCCGGCGGATCTCGTCTGACACGGGTGGGGATAGGTTGAGGTTCGGTTGTTGATTCACGCTGTCTCTCCCTGTGGCGGATCGCCTTGGTACCTGTACGTGTTGAACACACTGGAGCGTAAGCACACCGGGCTCAACCATATAGAGGAAGAGAGTGCAGGCACCCCCTTCCTCTGCTTTTTTTAAGGGGACCGGTTGAACCCGGTCCGACTTATGTTTTTGACAGCAATCAAACCTGCTGCAGACGCATGTCGCTTGCGTCGATACCTGCAACCTTAACCGGCTTCTTCATCGCGTCGCGACGGAAGGGTTCACCCAGTTCCTGGTTGATCATTGCTTCGATCAGGGTGGTGATGCCGTTCTTCTGATCCTCGATCGCCTGGCTCAGCGCCGCAGTCAGCTCATCCTGAGTGCGTGCGATGACGCCTTTCAGGCCACAGGCGTTGGCGATGCCGGCATAGGACACTTTTGTGTCCAACTCGGTGCCGACGAAGTTGTCATCGAACCACAGGGTCGAGTTCCGCTTTTCCGCACCCCACTGGTAGTTGCGGAACACAACCTGAGTGATGGCTGGCCATTCTTCGCGACCGATGGCGGTCAGTTCAGTGACTGCAATGCCAAAGGCACCGTCGCCAGAGAAGCCGACAACTGGTACATCCGGGCAGCCGATCTTCGCGCCAATGACCGAAGGCAGACCATAGCCACAGGGGCCGAACAGGCCGGGGGCCAGATACTTGCGGCCTTCTTCAAACGAAGGATAGGCGTTGCCGATGGCGCAGTTGTTGCCGATGTCGGACGAGATGATCGCCTCTTTCGGCAGCGCGGACTGGATCGCGCGCCATGCTTTGCGCGGGCTCAGCCAGTCCGGCTTAGCGGCGCGCGCGCGTTCGTTCCAGGTGGTGCCCGGATCGTCCTGCTCGTGGTCCATCGAGGTCAGCTCTTGCGCCCAACGCGATTTGGTTTCGGCGATTTTCGCCTTGCGCGCGTCGCGGCCTTCGTCACCGGCTGTGTCGGACAGTTGGTTCAGGATGCTGGTGGCAACGGTCGCCGCATCGCCCACGATACCAACCGAGACCTTCTTGGTCAGGCCGATGCGGTCGGGGTTGATGTCGACCTGAATGATCTTTGCATCTGCAGGCCAGTACTCCATGCCGTAGCCTGGAAGGGTCGAGAACGGGTTCAGGCGTGTACCGAGGCACAGAACAACGTCTGCTTCCTTGATCAGCTGCATACCGGCTTTTGAGCCGTTATAGCCCAGCGGGCCAGCGAACAGTGGGTGCGAGCCGGGGAAAGCGTCATTGTGCTGGTAGCCAACGCAAACCGGAGCGTCCAGACGCTCGGCCAGTGCTTTCGACGCTTCGATGCCGCCTTTCGACAGAACGGTGCCTGCACCGTTCAGGATAACGGGGTTCTTTGCGTTCGACAGCAGAGCGGCAGCTTCGGATACGGCCGATGCACCACCCGAAGGCAGTTCAAACTCAACAACAGCAGGCAGCTCGATGTCGATCACCTGAGTGAAGAAGTCGCGCGGAACGTTGATCTGCGCAGGTGCCGAAGCGCGCTTGGCGTTCATGATTACGCGGCTCAGAACCTCGGCCATACGGCTGGGGTCACGCACCTCTTCCTGGTAGCAAACGCAGTCTGCGAACATGCGCATCTGCTCCATTTCCTGGAAACCACCTTGACCCATGGTCTTGTTTGCGGCCTGCGGAGTGACCAGCAGCAGCGGTGTGTGGTTCCAATAGGCAGTTTTGACGGCGGTCACAAAGTTGGTGATGCCGGGGCCGTTCTGGGCGATCATCATCGACATCTTGCCGGTTGCGCGGGTGTAGCCGTCAGCCATCATGCCGCCGGACCCTTCGTGGGCACAATCCCAGAAAGTGATGCCTGCTTTGCCAAAGATGTCGGAGATCGGCATCATGGCCGAGCCGATGATACCGAACGCATGTTCGATGCCATGCATCTGCAGGGTTTTTACAAAGGCTTCTTCAGTGGTCATCTTCATCTGCGTAATCTCCGATCATAGAAGGATGGAACGGGGGTTTTGCACCCAGTTTTCTGATCGGTTTTGGCGTACGGGTGTCTGTGGCGTTAGGGCCAGAACCGGTAGCGGTTTAAGTCCAGAGTGCTTAAGAACGCCGGATCGCTTCAGCAATCTGTTGGATTCCCGGTTCGATACGATCCGACGAGATTGAAGAGTAGCCCAGCCGATAAAAGTTCTTTGGCCTGTTCTGGCTTGAAAAAAATGCCTCACCCGGTTCGATATGGACGCTTTGGCGCTGCAGGTCTCGGGCCAGTTTGCTGGTGTCTACATGCAGCGGCGCTTGCATCCAGATCGATGATCCGCCCAGCATCCCGCGCCCAGCAACAGTCAGACCATATTGTCCAATTGCCTCCTCAATCGCTTCGCGACGGCGTTGCAGCGTTTTAGACATGCGCCGGATCTGAGCATCATAGTGCCCGAGCGATAGGAAGTAGGCTGCAGTTCGCTGCATGTGGCCAGGAGGGTGACGCAAGACCAGAGATCGCAGGGCGCGCGCTTCACGGATAAAGGGTTCGGACCCGACCATGTAGCCCAATCGAAGCCCCGGAAACAGCGACTTGGAAAAGCTGCCTACGTAGATCACCCGCCCATCGCGATCCATTGACCTGAGCGCCGGTGACGGGGCCCCGAGAAATGACATTTCGAATTCATAGTCATCCTCGACGATCATGGCATCCAATTCGCGGGCACGACGCAGCAGTGCATGTCGGCGGTCCACCGGCATGGTCGCGGTTGTCGGGCTCTGGTGGCTGGGGGTGGTGAATATGACGTCGGTATCGTCAGGGATTGTTTCCGGGGGCAACCCGTCCCGGTCGACCTTCAGATAAGACAGCTTGCATTCCGAGTGAATCAGAAGATCGCGCAGGGCGTAATAGCAGGGGTCCTCGATCGCTGCCCTACGGTTCCGGTTCAGCAATATGCGAGACGCCAGCCAAAGGGCGTTCTGAGCGCCCAGGGTGATCAAGATTTCTTCGGGCCGGGCTACAATTCCACGGCGGGGAAGAGTATGCCGGGCGATGAATTCAAGCAGCAGCGGGTCATCTTGATCGACATAGTCCCCGGTCAGAGAATCAAAGTCCTTATGTCCCAACGCCCGAACTGCGCAGAGACGCCAGTTTGCATGATCGAACAGCTTTCTGTCGACTTGGCCATAAATGAAGGGATAGCGGTAGTCACGCCAGTTGCTGGGTTTTGTCAGCACATCACCGCCCGAGAAACGGCGGGCAAACGCCTGATCCCAGTCAACCACTTCGGTGTCGCGCCGCACTGGCGTGTAGGTCGGCGGCACTGGCGCATTTTCTGAAACATAGTATCCCGACCGGCCTTTGGCGGTCAGGTAATCATTGGCCAGCAGTTCAGTATAGGCAAGCGTGACCGTAATCCGGCTGACACCCAAATGGGCAGCAAGTTTACGGGACGAGGGCAGCTTTTCCCCGACGTGGAAGCGTCCTGACAGAATGCCTTCGGCAATCAGCTGTTGCAGCTGCGCCTGTAAGGTGCCTTGCCCATTGCGTTCCAAAAAGAATGTGTCGACCGAAATACCCATTGCATCGTTATAGGTTGGACCTAAGGCGGTGGCAATCTGGACTTATGGCCCTGCGAACCATGTAGGGAGTTTTACGCACACGTGTGGTTGACGCAGGATACGAATTAAACTAAATAACCAGAAATCTAGTTTAATGGAGATAAAAGATGTGGGAAGAAGCTGCCACAGGTTTCTCTGCCATGGGCTCGGAAGCCCGATTGAAGGTTCTTAAGACCTTGGTTCGTGCTGGGGAAGCAGGCCTGACCGTTGGAGAAATTCAGACGAGGACAGGAATCGCGCCCTCGACTCTGGCGCATCATCTGCGGTTTCTGGCTGCTGGCGGAGTAGTTGAGCAAGAGAAGATCGGGCGTAGCACGATCAACCGCGCGTGCTTTGACGAATTGAGAAACCTGGCGCAGTTCATCCTAAGTGAATGCTGCGCAGACGAAATCGGAAAGGCCGCAAACGATGGCTGAACTGACCCAAAACCCCAAGCCACTTGCCAGAAACCTGATCGACCTGATCAAAACGCCCTGGGCTCTGATCGTGGTCATACTGGCGCTGGTGGCCGTTCTTGATCCGGGCAACTGGACCGAGGTCGTGAGTTTTGCAGCCAAAGCGCTTGCGCATACGGGCCAGTACATCCTGTTTGCTGTTCTGCTGCTATCATACCTGAAGGCAACCGGGGCCGAAGTGATGGTCGCCCGTGCATTTGAGGGTCGCGAGACACGGATGATCTTTCTGGCCGCGTTGTTTGGCGGGCTGGCCCCATTTTGTTCCTGCGAAGTGATCCCATTCATCGCAGGCTTGCTGGCTCTGGGTGCGCCATTGTCGGCCGTGATGGCATTCTGGCTCAGTTCACCGTTGATCGACCCCCCGACGCTGCTGATTACTGCGGGTGCGCTGGGTTGGCCGTTTGCAATTGGTAAAGCGGTTGCCGCTGTCGCGTTGGGTTTGTTCGGCGGGTTTGCCGTGCGCACCCTGATGCGGGGAGGTGCCTTTGCGCAGCCGTTGCGTGAATACAAACCCGCTGGTTGCTGCGGTTGCGGACCAAAGCAAGATGACAAACCCGTCTGGAAGTTCTGGCAAGACCCTGACCGTCGGACGCGCTTTCGGGCCGAATTCGTTCATAACGGTCTGTTCTTGCTCAAATGGCTAGCGTTCGCCTACGTGCTCGAGGCGCTGCTGGTCAGCTATGTTCCGGCAGACCTGATCGCCCGGGTTGTTGGTGGTGAGGGTGTTGTGCCAATTGTCATCGCTGCCTTGGTCGGAATGCCTGCCTATCTGAACTCTTACGTCGCACCACCGCTTCTTGCGGGTCTGATGGAACAGGGTATGAGTGCGGGTGCTGCGATGTCGTTCATGGTGGCCGGCGCCGTCAGTTCGATACCTGCGATGGCGGCCGTGTGGTCACTGGTGAAACCGCGCGTCTTTGCCACCTATCTGGGTTTGGGCATCAGCGGTGCCATCGTAGCAGGCATCCTGTTTCAGATGATCTGAACAAAAAAACCGCCCGGTTGAGCCATCGGGCGGTTTTGCTTTTCTAGCTCGCTTCGCAATATCGTGGCAGTTTGAACCGATACCTTGGCTCTCCAGTTTCAACGAAAACCCGTTTCTCGATACAGGCTTGGGTTCCAACTGTCTGAGCAATCGGCCCTTCGGTCGAGGTGATTGATGCTGCTGAGCCATCCGGCAAGCGCACCGAAGCAATGACCCCGTTCTTGAGATCGCCATTGATCGGTGTCGCCGACAAAACCGCGACGGTGAGAAACGCCTCGTGCTCGTGCTTGCCGTCGTCATTCAGCAATAGCAAGCCAGCGACTATTGCAATCATCACTACGGCACCTGTAATGGCCAACCACCAGGATTTCAGGAACACATAGATTGAAACGGCACGATGCGCGTCGAAGAATAAGGATAGAACCTTTAGCATCAAATCACCCAAAAATCGGGTCCCAGCTACTTGAGGCCGGGACCATGCGCATCTCAGGGGCGCAGATCGTCTTCGTCTTCTTCATCACCACCACCCTTGGGCAGGTTGAAGAAGCTATCCGCATCGACGATGGGCTCTTCTTCTTCCTTCTCGTTGGTGTCCTCGGACAACGAGAATGTCTCGAGACCTTCGATCGCGGTCGGGATCTTGGGCGCTGAATCCATCTCGAGCGACTGTTCGGTCGAGACCAGTTTGCGACGCTCATCATCGCTCATCACGCCACCTTCGGCTGCTTTCTTGGCCGCGGCCTTTTGCACGATGGCATCCAGTTCGGATTGTTTGCACAGTCCCAGGGCAACCGGATCGATCGGCTGCATGTTCGAGATGTTCCAGTGCGTCCGCTCGCGGATCGACTGGATGGTCGGCTTAGTGGTGCCGACCAGCTTGGCAATCTGGCCGTCGCTGAGTTCCGGGTGGAACTTGACCAGCCACAGGATCGAGTTCGGACGGTCCTGACGCTTGGACAGCGGGGTGTAGCGCGGACCACGGCGTTTCTCTTCGCCTGATGCCGCCGGATTGAATTTCAGCTTCAGCTTGTGCAGCGGGTTGTTTTGCGCGGTGTCAATTTCTTCCTGAGTCAGCTGGTTGTTGGCAATCGGGTCAAACCCTTTGACACCTGCAGCCACATCACCATCCGCAATACCCTGCACTTCCAGCTCGTGCATGCCTACGAAATCCGCGATCTGCTTGAAGCTGATCGTGGTGTTGTCCACCAGCCATACGGCGGTTGCCTTGGCCATAAGCGGTTTTGCCATCAGCCCGTCTCCTATAAATACATCTGTCCCGTCGCCGGAATTCGGCGGCCCCGAAGCTATGGGGCAGGTTTCCGTTGTCGGGGAACTTGGGGCCTATATAGTCGCGACAGCTAAAGAAGGGAAGAGGCGAATGCGCTGGGCGATTTTGTGGGTGCTGAGTGCCATGGCTGCGATGGCCGAGGGCGAAAAGGCGGGCGATTTTGACTACTACGTCCTGTCGCTCAGCTGGTCGCCCAATTGGTGCGCCCGCGAAGGCGATGCGCGCGGCTCGGATCAGTGCGACACGCGACACGATCATGGGTGGATATTGCATGGGCTCTGGCCGCAATTCCATCAGGGCTGGCCTTCGTATTGTCGCACGTCCGAAGCGCCACCCACACGCCGCATGACGCGGGAAATGGAGGATATTCAGGGCTCATCCGGGTTGGCCTGGCATCAATGGAAAAAGCACGGCACCTGTTCGGGCCTCAGTGCACCCGACTATTTCGCCCTGTCGCGGCAGGCTTATGCAGGAGTTGCGCGCCCCGAAGTGTTCCGCAAGCTGGACGCTACGGTCAAACTGCCCGCTTCGGTGGTGGAAGAGGCCTTTCTCAAGGCCAATCCCACGCTTGAGCCTGACATGATCACCATCACCTGTAAGCAAGGCTATATCGAAGAAGTCCGCCTATGCCTGTCCCGCAATCTTGACCCGGTGCCCTGTGGCCGCGACGTGATCCGTGATTGCACCGCTAAAGACGCGGTGTTTGATCCGATTCGTTAGAGCTTTTTGTTCTGGCAGTCGCGCGCATAATCCAGCGCTTTGGCGGTGCCTTTCAGATCAATCGCCATGACGGTCTGACCTTCTGGATTGTAGACGGTCATGGTCTTGTTCTGCGCAATCGAGGTGACGAAACTCCGGTCCGTAAAGAACACCGTCGCGCCGGGCACGCGATCCTGCTTGAACCCGATGGCGGTGGCATCAAAGCTCTTGCCGTCCAGATCAAACCGGATCGGATATTGTTCCCCCGGTTTAATGTCGCCCCAAGCCTTGTTGTAGACAGTGAAGTATCCGCGATCGTCCAGTGCGTCATAGCCTAGCCGCACCACCGAAAGATCCTGATACACCGTCTGGATCAGGCACCCATTGCCGAGGTTGGGGTCCATCATGATGTTCCAGCCTTCGACGAAGCCTTTGTCGATGAGTGCCTGCGACAAGGCAGCAGTGGCGGTGAAGGCGGCTAGGGTGAGGGCGAGAAGGCGGGGCATATTTGAAATCCACAGAGTTACGTTGTGAAACTGTGCCCAAGTTACAAGTTTCGACAGCCCAGCCAAGAGCATTCTTTTATTGCGCCCCAGATACTAGGTCGTATTCAGCCAATCTGAATTCTAAGATCACCTAGCTTGTGGAGCGTTCGTCGTGAAGTAATAAAGCTACTAAGAAACTTATAGGCAGGACCCGTCGAAATTAGGCTTCAACTCGACTATGGTGTCATTCTGGGCTTCCCAAAAAACGAGCCAACGAAGCATGCAGGGAAAAGACTGTTTTTCAAAATACGCATAGCTTTTTCCTTTTGAAATAGAAAATCCATCTTGCTCTAGAAATCGGACCAGCTCTTGCTCTTTCAGCGGCAATGGGTATTCAGCGATTATCCTTCGAGCAAACTCTTTGTCAGCTTCGGCAAAACTGTCGGGCAGATTTCGCCCGATTTTTGGAGGTAGCGGAAACGGCGGGGACAGCAACAAGTGAATACCAATCACGACAATCAGCGCAGATGCACAAAAAACTATAATAAACTTTCGCATCAAATGCTTAACCTCCAAGAAATCCTAAGAAAGTGCTTGGTTTCTACAAGGCACGCAAGGAGCAGGCGACTACAAATCTAGATCTCCTTCCGCGCCCGCAACGCCGCAGTAATCGTCCCGTCGTCTAGATAGTCCAACTCTCCCCCAATCGGTACACCTTGCGCCAGGGATGTCAGACGAACCTGCCCCTCCAACTGATCAGCGATGTAGTGGGCAGTGGTCTGGCCATCGACGGTGGCGTTCAGGGCGAGGATGATCTCGGTGATACTCTCGGCCACAACCCGGTCCTTCAACCGGGGGATACGCAATTCATCCGGGCCGACCCCGTCCAAAGCCGACAAAGTGCCGCCCAGAACGTGATAGCGACCCTTGAAGACCCCGGCACGCTCCATCGCCCAAAGGTCGGCGACGTCCTCGACCACGCACAGCTCTCCGGTTGCGCGAGCCTCGTTGTTACAGATGTCGCAGATATCAGTGGTGCCCACATTGCCGCAGTTCAGGCATTCACGGGCAGTTACGGCTACCTGCTGCATGGCGTCAGAAAGCGGCGTTAGCAGCAGGGCGCGTTTACGGATCAGGTGCAGGACTGCGCGGCGGGCCGAGCGGGGGCCGAGACCGGGCAGCTTGGCCATCAGGTCGATCAGATTGTCGATGTCACTGTTCGAACTCACCGTGAGACCCTCGCAATTGGGCCAGAGAAACACGCCCCGGCCATAGATCCGTCAGGAGGGTGTATCAGAACGGCAGCTTGATGTCTGCGGGCAGGCCCATGCTTTCGGTCAGCTTGGCCATTTCTGCCTGTGAACGTTCCTGCGCCTTGGTTTGGGCGTCCTTGATCGCGGCGAGGATGAGGTCTTCGACCACTTCCTTATCGTCACCGTTAAAGATCGACGGGTCGATATCCAGACCTTTCAACTCGCCCTTGGCGGTCGCGGTGGCCTTGACCAGCCCGGCACCGGATTCGCCGACAACCATGATGGTGTTCAGCTCTTCCTGCATGTCAGTCATCTTGGTCTGCAGATCCTGCGCGGATTTCATCATCTTGGCCATGTCACCCAGGCCGCCTAAACCTTTTAGCATCGGTAATCTCCTGTCACTCGATTTGTGGCCTAGATACGAAGCGTAACCGTGCGGCACAAGAGGTCAGGATACTCCCGCCCGTCGTCAAGGTCTTTGGCAAGACCTTTCCTCCCGTTGGGCCCGGCAGCGCGCAAGGCGCGCTGCCGGGCCCAAAGCCGCTCAGGGGTATCGGCGCCAGCCGATGGCCCGTGGCGGGTGCGGGAGCATTTGGTTGAGGTGCGCTTATGCTCGAAAGTCAGTCCTCTTCAAACGGGTCCCATTCGTCTTCGACCTCGGGCAGGGCTTCGGTTTCGACTTGAGCGGCGCGTTGTTCTGCGGTTTCGATGCTCTTGATCCGCGCTTTCGGGAAATGAGTCAGCACTGCTTGCACCAGAGGATGCTGTTCAGCCTCGGCTTTCAGGGCCAAGTCTGCAGCGTCCCGTACCTCGGCAATGGTCGGTGCGTTGCCCTCAGCGACAATAGAAACGGCCCACCGGTTGCCTGTCCAACGCTGCAGCGACGCGCCCAATCGTTGTGACAGGTCGGTCGGGGCGTTGTCGGTTGGGGCGAACTCGATCCTGCCCGGTTGGTAGGATACCAGACGCACGCCGTTTTCGACCTCGACCAACAACTTCACATCCCGGTTGGCTCGGATCAGTTCGACCACATGTTCAAATGTTGGATAGCGTGCCAGCGCTGCCTGCACATCCTGGGCCAGCGCGGCCGTTGGCCCGCCCGCGCTGCCGCCAATCCCCGATGCGGCATAGGCCGGTCGGGCCACAGCCTGTGGCGCGGAAGGAGCATGTCCCGGCGCACCGATTCCCTTGCCGGGGCCACCATTGGGCGGCGGAGGCGTATCTTGCAGACGCTTGATCAGCTCCTCCGGGCTAGGCAAGTCGGCCACATGGGTCAGGCGGATCACGGCCATTTCCGCAGCCATCATTGCGTTGGGTGCGGCGGAAACTTCCTCGAGCGCTTTCAGCAGCATTTGCCACATGCGTGTAAGGACTCGCATGGGCAGAGCCTCGGCCATTTGTTGACCTCGGGCGCGTTCGTCGGGGGAAACGGTGGGATCTTCGGCGGCATCCGGGGTGATCTTGACCACCGAAACCCAATGCGTGATTTCAGCCAGATCGCGTAAGACGGCGAGTGGATCAGCCCCTTCGGCATATTGCCCGCTCAGCTCGGTCAACGCGCCTGCAGCATCGCCGCGCAGGATCATATCCATCAGATCCAGCACCCGGCCCCGATCGGCCAGCCCCAGCATCGCGCGCACCTGATCCGCGCTGGTTTCACCGGCCCCGTGCGAGATCGCCTGATCCAGCAGTGAGGTCGCATCCCGCGCTGATCCTTCGGCAGCCCGGGTGATCAACGACAACGCATCCTCGGCAATCTGTGCCCCCTCGGCACCTGCAATTTTGCGAAGCAGTCCGATCATATCCTCCGGCTCGATCCGGCGCAGATCAAAGCGCTGGCAACGGGACAAGACGGTCACCGGGACCTTGCGAATCTCGGTGGTGGCAAAGATGAACTTCACGTGTTCGGGGGGTTCTTCCAGCGTCTTGAGCAGCGCGTTGAAAGCGCTGGTCGACAGCATGTGAACCTCGTCGATGATATAGATCTTGTAGCGCGCGGACGCAGCGCGATAGCGGACGCTGTCGATGATCTCGCGGATGTCATTGACACCGGTGCGGCTGGCGGCGTCCATCTCCATCACATCGACATGGCGGCCCTCCATGATGGCTACGCAGTGTTCACATTGACCGCAGGGTTCGGTGGTAGGGCCGCCGCTGCCATCGGGACCGATGCAGTTCATACCCTTGGCGATGATCCGGGCGGTCGTCGTCTTACCGGTGCCGCGGATGCCGGTCATGATAAAGGCCTGCGCGATCCGATCCGCTTCGAATGCGTTTTTCAGGGTACGCACCATGGCGTCCTGACCGACTAGATCGGCAAAGGTTTCGGGGCGGTATTTGCGGGCAAGAACCTGGTAGGCGGGGTTGGGCGTCTCGGTCATGTCTGCTCTGTCGGATTCGCGTTACGCCGCAGCGTAGAGGCCCCCGCCGCCCGCGTCCACAGCCAGCCGGGACGATTTTCATTTTGGAATGCGTGGGTATGCGGCTAAAATCCACTCTATTCTAATTACTGGACCAGTATGTTGTTGGGTGAAGTTTGTTTGGGGGGAGATTATGTCGCAACTGGTGGTTTATGCGTTGCAGGTTGGCGGAGGCACCTTGGCCTTGTCCTCGATGCCTGGGCGTGGAGGAACGTATACAGAAGACCTTGATCTTATCGCAGACTGGAAGCCGGGACTTGTGATCTCGATGACCACTGAGGTCGAGATGATTCAGGATGGTGCGCGGAATTTTGGCGCTGATATTCAGGGGCGTGCCAGCAGATGGGTGCATTTGCCGATCGAAGATTTTGGCACGCCACCCAAAGAGATTTTGGACCGCTGGCCCCGCGTTGGCGCGACCGCACGTCAGGCGTTGTCAGGTGGTGGCCGTGTGCTAGTGCATTGCCGTGGTGGCTGTGGCCGATCCGGGATGGTGGTTCTGCGTCTGATGGTTGAATGCGGTGAACGGCCTGAGGCGGCATTGAAGCGATTGCGTACGGTGCGTCCTTGCGCAGTCGAGACAAATGCCCAGATGCTTTGGGCCGTTGAACCGGCCCGTGTTCAAGCCGTTTGACGGCTTAGACACCAACATGTGGCGAGATTTCGCCACCGTTGTGCTGCACCAGAAGCGAAGCCTCAAGCATGGCGCAAGGAGGATTCCTTAGCAGGTCTGCGGGTAGGCTGCGGTACTCGGTTCCGAACATCATGTCTGCGTAGTCATCCAGCCGGCCGGTATCGATTTCAGGATCGGTTCCGCAGAATACACGTATCTGGTCGCATTGGGCGCGAAAGCGGGCGGAGCATCCTTCCGGGCAGTGCGACAGATCTATGGTGCCTTCAATCTCAAACTCAGATTTCGTGACCGGTTTTGTGGCGGACATGGCCTGCGTCAGAGCCCGCGCCATTTGCGCCAGTGCGGGGCAGGTTGCCCCAGTACGTTGGCACACGGTCGCCGCGAATTCGTGCGTTTTAGTCTTCCAGATCATCAATGCGCCCTCCGCGCGCAGGGCGAGGGCGTGGCACAGGTTGGTCGGTGCAGAGCACGATCAAACCCGTCCCGGACACCCCGCCCGAGTTTCGGTTCTACATCTGATGGCAGGTCTCCTGACTTGCGGGTCATCGCTTTGCCGACCTTCCCAGCCTTCAAGGCCAGTGGTATCTCGGCATTGCTCTCCGCTTACAGTTGCGGGGGCAGTCTCGGACTAGGTTCTTTCCGGTTTTCTCCGTGCAGAACCGCACCGTGTTCCCTTTTCATCCCGGCCCGATTGGGCGCGAGAACCATCGCGACATGGCTATCGGCTGCGCCGTGCCCGAGTCAAGAAGATTGCGTCAGGCAAGTGACGTACGGTCCAGCCACGTCAACCTTGACTTGAGGCGCTTCGGGTGAACTGATCAGTTCAGTCGGTATTGGAGGGCACCATGTTGGACACGCAGCAGGCGGTTGTGACCGAGGATTTTCAAATCCCGTCCGGCCCGGCAATGTTGTCGGCGCGGCTTTACCGTCCGGTTGCCGACCCCGAAAAGGTGGTCGTCATAAACGGTGCGACTGGGGTGCCGAGGGATTACTATCAGTACTTCGCCCGATGGCTCGCCGAAGAACAGGGCATGGCCTGCCTGACTTACGATTACCGGGATTTTGGTCACTCTTTGGTGGGTTCGCAAAAGCGGTCAAATGTCACCATGGCCGATTGGGCGTTGATCGACATTCCATCCGCCCGGGCCGAGATGCGCCGACGGTTTCCGCAGGCCAAGCTATGGAGCATCGGTCATTCCTTGGGCGGAATGTTTGGCCCGATCCAACCCGATATCGATCAGATCGACAGGATGATCTGTGTCTGTTCGGGTCTGGTAACGCTGGCGGATCACCCTTGGCCTTATCGCGCTTTGGCGGCGTTGTTCTGGTATGGTCACGCGCCGCTGGTGGTCAAGGCGCTTGGCTACCTGCCCGGGCGGTTGGTCGGGTTTGGATCGGACCTGCCTGCCCAAGTCTATTGGCAATGGCGCAAATGGTGCACCGCCCCCAAAAGCTATGTGCCAGAGATCGGCACGACACTGCCCGCCGCCCGCTGGAAAGACTTGGGCAAACGTGTCGATCTGTTTACCTTCGCAGATGATGAAATGGTGCCGCCGGATGCTGTCTGGCGTCTTGCCGATCTCTATGGACCCAAAGCCGGGCGCCATCTGCTTGCACCAAGCGAATTCGGAGTGTCCAAGATCGGCCATATCGGTGCATTCGCAAGACGGAATGCGGCAGTCTGGCCTAGACTGATCGCCTGATAGCGCTGGGCACCGGTAGGTCGGTGCCCAGCTTCGTTATAGCCCTTTACGGGATTTTTTCTCGTGCATCACGCTGCGCACCATCTTGCCGAACGCCTTGTCGCGGGCGCGGGCCTGCGCCACCGAAGCGGAATTGTGTTGGTCTTCGCGCCGCAGCTTGCGCCAGCGGTCCAGCCGCGCGGGATCAAGCGTACCAGCGTCGATTGCCGCCTGCACCGCACATTCGGGCTCGGTCTCGTGCTGACAATCCGAGAAGCGGCAATCCAGGCTGAGGTCTGAGATGTCCGAAAATACCTCATCCAACCCCTCCTGCGCATCCAGCAGACGCAACGCGCGCATGCCGGGCGTATCGATCAGCCAGCCGCCATTGCGCATGCGATGCAAGGCGCGTGCAGTTGTTGTGTGCCTGCCGCGCGCATCATCTTCACGGATACCTGCGGTGGCCTGATCCTGCCCCGTCATCCCGTTGGCGAGCGTCGTTTTCCCAACGCCGGATGATCCAAGCAAGGCGCTGGTTTGTCCTTTCGGACACCACGACAGAACTTGTTCGAGATCGCCGTGATCCAGCGCGTTGACCGCAAGTATCGTCAGAAACGGGGCGAGCGATTGGGCCTGATCTACATAAAGGCTCGGATCATCGCACATGTCCGACTTGGTCAGAACGACCACCGGATAGCAGCCTGCCTGATGCGCCAGCGCAAGATACCGCTCCAATCGTGGCAGATTGAAATCGGCGTTGCAGGAACTGACGATGAACAGCACGTCTACATTTGCAGCGATCAACTGCGCTGCAGCTCCGGTACCTGCCGCTCGTCGTTGAAGCTGGCTTCGCCGGTCAAGCATACGGCGTATTCGTTTGTTTTCATCCACCAGAACCCAATCTCCGACGGCATATGCACCGGTTGATTGATCCGGAGATAACAAAGGCGATTCACCTTCAGGGCTCAGCCCGATCAGTCGATCCCGGTGTACTGCCGAGATGCGATACGGAAGAAGTGACGGATCAGCCGTATGCTGAGCCGCGAAATGAGAGGACCATCCGAGGTCCGATAAGGAAAGTAACATTGGTCTGCCTGTGATCAGAAACAGCAATCCCGTCGAATGGCAATCGCGCATCCGCCGGCGACGTGTTCAGGCAATCAGTTGATCGGAAAGGATCAGAACCGGTCTGCCCGAAGGGTTTTTGCTACAATCATAAACGCCCTCCTGCGGCTGATAGGTTCTAAGTGAGAGGTTGGACATCGACCCAAGCGGGGCTCGTTGTGGCTGCTTCCTTCCGGACCTGACCAGGTTGGCGAGGCGCTCGCCCGCGCCAACCTCTCAGAGCCGATATAGGTGCATCCCCTAAAAATGGCAACCCGTCAGAAGGTCAGATGAATACGCATGAAACCATCCGCATCGTCGGGCAGAATGCGTGGATGATACTCAGCAAGCTCTGCAACATGGTGTAGCGCGCGCGGCCCCGTTGTCAGGATCGCGCCCTGCCTTTGGTTTGGTACAAAAGAAAAGGGGCGCGTTGCATGCGCAAGTGGGTCGGCGGGCAGTGTGCCAGCGACGTATTTGCATAGAATATCCTGTATGCTGATCTGAGGCAGGTCAATCATACGGGCTTGTCGCGCAATTGGAAAATGACCACCGCCATTGGCGCGGTAGTTATTGGTGGCGACAAGGAAACTCTGGTCAGGCGCAATCGGCTGCCCATCGAATTCCAGGTTGCGTATGCGGGAAAATGCCGGATCAATCACTCGACCGAGCGTATCGAACCGTGCCGGTTGCGAAAGATCGATCTGGTAGGTGACGCCATGCAGGACATCGAAGTTGAAGCCTGTGCGCTGAGGATCGGCAAGATCGATCGGGGCGTCTGATCCAAGTTGATGGAACAGCCCGGCTGACATCTCAAGCCAGTCCCGAATCTGAGAACCTGAGGCCAGCACCGCGCGCAATTCATTAGGAAAGACACTGAGATCGGCGATATGTCGAACTGAAATCTCGCCTGAGGGGATATCCGTGTAGTACTTGCTTCCTGCGCGCCCGCCGAACTTTGCCGGGGCGGCTGACGATATGATAGGCAAATCTGCCCAGTCGGTATCGACCAAATGCGGGCGTAGGGCAGCGGCCTGAGCCGCCGCAACCAAGGCCAGACCGCGATCCGGTAAGCAATATGAGAAGTAGCTGTGCAGCGTGTGTGGGATTGTGCCCACTGGCCTGGTCACCCTTTTGCGCGTCGCAGCGTGGCCGGTCGCAAACAGCTCTGTGATCCTTTGGCATTCGGGTATTTCTGCGCCCGATTGAGCGATTGCCCGCGCTTCGACATGGCTGCCTGTAATGCGCCAATCGCCGGTGGTATCTTTTTGCAGTGTCAGATCAATGATCCCAAGATGAGACCCGGCCCAACCCTGCATGACAACCGGAGTTCCATGCACAAACCCCCGCGTACTGTCGACGAATGGATAACCATCATGCGCCTTTCCGGGCAGTGTCAGATGGGTGTGGCCTGCGACGACGGCATCAATCAGCGGCATCTCGGCCAGCGGGATGATCGCGTTTTCCATATCCGGCTCGGCCATTGCCGATCCCAGTCCGGTATGCGCAAGGGCGACAATCAGGTCGCAACCTTGCACGCTGAGATCTTCAGCAGCGCGCCACGCAGCGGCCAGAATGTCTGTTACCACGACCCGGTCCGTTAGCAGATGTGCTTCCCACTGTGCGGTTTGAGTGGGCAAAACAGAAAGAACCCCGATGCGGATTGCGGTGTCCTGTCCATTTAGTCTGACAACCCGATGCAGAATCGTGTGTGCATCCCAACCTTGTTCGGTCTGAGTGGTTTGCATATTGCTGCAAATCATTGGGCAGGCGGTTTGGCGAGCGATGCGATTGACGAGTTCCAGCCCAAACCCGAAATCGTGATTGCCCAATCCGATCGCGTCATAGTTCAACGTGTTGAACGCGCGTGGCAGGGGATGGGCGTCTGGCACGTTTTCAGCTGCCCAGTTGCCAAATGGCGTTCCCTGCAGGCTATCACCATTGTCAAACAACAGCACAAGGGCGTCATCGCGTTCAGCCTGTCTGCGCGCCTCGTGAATCAGGTTGGCGGTACGGGTCAAACCAATCGCGGGTTCGGGGCGATCCGAATAGTAGTCATATGACGTTAGGTGCATGTGTAGATCGGATGTAGCAAGGATTCGAATCCGTGCGCCATCATCTGCATCTCTTGGTTGTCGCATTAAATGCTTTGATTTCAATATCTTCAACTTCTAGCTGTCAGTGTGCCAACGTTTTCACCATGGGGTCGATTTAATGCAATTTCCGGGGCGATGCTGCGGTCATTCCGCGGCAGGGTCGAAAAATGTTTGGTCGATACCCGTTGCACGAACAGGTAAGACGTGGCAGCCCTTTGCGCGGCAGTCAGGAACGGCAGGCATGAAACGCGCAGAACAGGTGACATTTGGCGGCTCGGCACTGGATCGGGCGGGTTTGCTGCGCGGCGACGCGGACAAACTGGCACAGGTTTATCGTGACCCTTTGGCAACATGTGTGTTGCTTTGGCGCGGCAAGCTGCTGGTTGAGGGTGAGTCTCTGGACCGGCTCGTCCGGCTTCCGATGACACACACGATTCTCGAACAGGGCGCGGGCGGTGTGATCGGGCAACCGATTTTCCTCGGAAAATCCGAGGATGGATCGCCGCTGTTTGCCATGGACATCTCGGGCTGGGCGGCTGAAGGGCTGGATTTGTCCGGTGTCGGAGATTTTGTCGACCGCAGCGAACAGCAGCACCCTGACCTGCCCGAGGGGTATGTTTTTGCCGAACTGCGCCGCATCATGACGCGCCTCAATCCACGAGACGCAGAGATTGCGGCAACCGCCAAGGCGGTGATCGGCTGGCACGAAACGCATCAATTCTGTGCCCGCTGTGGTGCCCGCAGCGAGATGTCTCAGGGTGGTTGGCAGCGCAGTTGCCCTGTCTGCGGCGGCCAGCATTTCCCGCGCACCGATCCCGTGGTCATCATGTTGATTACACATGGCAATTCAGTGCTGATGGGGCGCTCTCCAGGCTGGCCCGAAGGCATGTATTCGCTTTTGGCTGGTTTTGTTGAACCCGGTGAAACGCTGGAAGCCGCTGTGCGGCGCGAGGTGATGGAAGAGGCGGGCGTGCCCGTGGGCGCGGTGAGCTATCTCGCAAGCCAACCCTGGCCCTTTCCCGCATCCCTGATGTTTGGATGCGCAGGCGAGGCGTTATCGCGCGATATCCAGATCGATCCGGTCGAGATCGAGGATGCGATCTGGGTCACACGGACAGAGATGATGCAGGCCTTCGCTGGGGATCACCCTAAGCTGTTGCCTGCCCGAAAAGGTGCGATTGCGCACTTTTTGTTGCAACACTGGCTTGCAGACACGTTGGACTGACGAGAAACTGAACCCAATCTAGGGCAGAGAAAAGCAATCATGCAGTTTTCAGCGCAGGAAGATATCGATGTCCCAATCGAGACGGTCTTCACCATGGTCTCTGATTTTGAACGCTTCGAACGCAAAGCCTTGCGTCGCGGGGTCGATGTGCGTCGGGTCACGGGGGCGGTTGTGCCGCAGGCCGGAATAACCTGGGAGACCGAATTCAAGATACGTGGCAAGCCACGTCATATCATTATCGAGATGACTGAATGCGACCGCCCGTCCTTGATGCGGTTCCAGTCCAGCAGCAAGGGAATGAACGGCGACACGGTGATCGAGCTTTTGGCGCTTTCCCAACGTCGGACACGGCTGCGCGTTGAAACATCGCTGGGTGCGAAAACGCTGCCCGCCCGCCTATTGCTTCAATCCCTGAAGTTAGGGCAATCCCGATTCAGGCGGCAGTTCCAGACCCGTCTCAGCGAATTCGCGCGCGATATGGAGGAACGACACCTCCATGGTGTCTGACAACCGAGAAGTAGATGAGCACTTTAATGAGACCGATCATACGCGACGCTGTCGAAGCCGATGCGGATGGCTTGTCCGGTGTGCTAACAGCGCTTGTAGCGGCTGGAAAGCGGACCAAGCCCGCCGACAGCGCCTTTGCACTGACGCATTACATCTGCGACCCTGAGCGGATTCAGTGTAGCCTTGCCGTTGCGCCGGACGGACAGATACTGGGTTTCCAGTCGTTGAAGCTTGCCACCCGAAACAACCCGTATGGCGTTGCGGTCGGGTGGGGCATCATTGGGACGCATATCAAACCGTCCGCTGCGCGATGTGGTATCGGTCGGGCGTTGTTCAAACGTTCTCTTCAAGCCGCTCGGCAGCAGGGATTGCCCGCTATCGATGCTACGATCGGGGCCAATAATTTCGACGGCCTTGGCTATTATGAGGCGATGGGATTCAGAGAGTACCGGCAGATTGATGGCGCGATTTGCAAGGTCTTTCGCATGGGGACCAGAGTGACCAACCCGTAGTCCGCCGCACTTTCAGGATGTCGCACCGAAGGACTCTAATCACTGTTCTAAGGTGCAAGCGTAGCTGCCCCGCCTATCCAGGCCGTTCCTTTGAAGGGGCGAGCCAATTACCCGCACTATCCACGGGGTTGCGCCGCCGGATAAACGCCGAGGACTTCTACGTTGGTGGTAAAATGCTCAAGCTCATCCATCGCCAGTTGCACATTTCGATCGCCTGGATGACCCACGATATCGGCATAGAACTGGGTCGCGGTGAAGGACCCGTCGACCATATAGCTTTCCAGCTTAGTCATGTTGATTCCGTTGGTGGCAAATCCGCCCATCGCTTTGTACAGCGCTGCCGGGATGTTACGCACCTGAAAGACAAAACTTGTGATCATGCCGTGATCACCACGGCGCGATTCGTCGGCCTCACGAGACATCACCAGAAAACGGGTCGTGTTGTCGCCCTGATCTTCAATGTGACGGGCCAAAACGTTGAGGCCGTAAATCTCACCTGCCAGCTCACTGGCTAACGCTGCGGAGTGTTTGTCGCCGATCTCGGCGACCTCGCGTGCGGCACGAGCATTATCCGGGCTGACCCTGCCACGAATTCCGTGTTGCTTCAGGAAACCTGCGCATTGTGGTAGCAAGACGAGGTGGGAATGCGCCTCAGTGATATCCTCCAGAGTCGCGCCCGGTACGCCCAACAGGTTGATGTGCACGCGCACAAATGCTTCGTCGATGATGTGCAACCCGCTATGCGGAAGCAGGCGGTGAATATCGGCCACACGACCATAGGTGGTATTTTCCACCGGTAGCATGGCCAGATCAGCCTCACCTGAGCGCACTGATTCGATCACATCTTCGAAAGTGCGGCAGGGCAGGGCGTCCATATCCGGTCGCGCGTTCCGGCAGGCTTCGTGACTGTATGCGCCGGGTTCTCCCTGAAATGCTATGCGATTGGTCATTTGGTCGTTTCCGTGCAACAAGTTCTTGAATTGGGCGTTTAGTCGCGGTGTCTATACCTTGCGTCTTCTCAGGGGAAGCCTTAGACACCCCGCAGACAGCTGAAATGGACACGCGATCAAAATGTTCGACACGATGACAGTTACCAAAGCCGCAGCCGGCTTGTTTGGCACCTTCCTGGTGTTGCTTCTGGCAAAATGGGGGGCGGATGTCCTCTATAGCTCTGACAGCCATCTTGCCGAAGCTGCTTACATTATCGAAACCGAAAGCTCGGGCGAAAGCGCGGACGGCGAAGAAGTAGTCTTTGAAGATATGTTGGCTGCAGCCGATCCGGAAAAAGGCGCGCGCGTATTCCGCAAGTGCACCGCTTGCCACAAACTGGAAGACGGCGCCAATGGTACAGGTCCTTACCTTTACGGTGTCGTAGATCGCCCGGTTGCCTCAGCAAAAGGCTTCACCGGTTATTCGGCCTCGATGCAGGCGCATGGCGGCAACTGGACACCCGAAGCCCTGGACGCGTTCCTGGAACGCCCAAGCGCCTATATCTCGGGCACTTCGATGAGCTTTGCTGGCCTGAAAAAACCACAAGAACGCGCCGATCTGATTGCGTATCTGCAGACCATCGGCAACTGATCTGTTGATCAGATTTGCAGGATTTAAAGCCGCTGCCTTGTGCAGCGGCTTTATTTTTTGTCTGAGAAGAACTTCACAAAGCGTTCACGCATTCTAAACTTGCAACTGACAGTGCTGGACCTTTAGCTGGCGGGCACGACAATGAAGATGACAGAAATTCAGAGGACGAGCCTGATGAAACCCCTTCTGCCCCAGATGCGCTTTACCGGAATTCACGCTTGGGCTGCGGCTTTGGGGATTTCGGCGACACTGGTTCTGGGCAGCAGCGATCCTGCCCGTGCCAATGAAGAGGGCGTCACGCGCAGCCACGGGTATTCCTATTTCGGAAATCTGGATTATCCGGCCGACTATCCGTACTTGAACTACGTCAACCCAGACGCACCAAAGGGCGGAGAGCTGTCTTTGGCGGGCTCAGGTACGTTTGATTCCCTGAACCCTTATTCGCGCAAGGGGCGGGCAGGCGCTTTGACTACGCTTCAATATGACCCGCTGATCGAAAGCACCGCGGACAGTGTCGGGCAGTATTATGGGGTTGTTGCGGAAAGTATGGAATATGACGAAGGGCGCAATTATGTGATCTTCAATCTGCGCCCCGAAGCTATGTTCTGGGATGGCACCCCGGTGACTGCCGAAGACGTCGTCTATAGTCATCGTTTGTTCATTGAGCAGGGTTTGCCGTCTTATGCGCAGGCCGTCGGGCGCATGGTTACAGGGGCCGAAGCTCTTGATGACCATACCGTCAAATTCACCTTCAGCCCGGACGTCACCCGGCGCGGGTTGATCGAAACCGTCGGGTCGACCCCGGTATTTTCAAAAGCCTGGTTCGAGGCTGATGAAAGCCGTCGTCTTGACGAACCGCGGCTGGAGGTCGCCGTTGGTTCAGGTCCTTACAAACTGGACAGCTATGACATCAACCGTCGTATCGTCTACAAGCGTCGCGACGATTATTGGGGCAAGGATCTGCCGATCAACATAGGCCGCAACAATTACGACACTATCCGGATCGAGTATTTCGCGGATCAAACCGCAGCCTTCGAAGGGTTCAAGGCGGGCGAATACACGATGCGTATCGAAAGTGACCCCAAGCTCTGGGCCTCTAGTTACGATTTCCCGAAACTCAGCGAAGGGTTTGTCGTGCAGGACGAGATCGTGGATGGTAGCCCACCGACGCCGTCGGGTTTCGTTTTCAATCTGGGCAAGCCTCAATTTGCCGACAAGAATGTGCGTAAAGCGCTGGCGCTGGCGTTCAATTTCGAATGGGCAAATGAATCGCTGATGTTCGGTCTGAACGCACCGCGCAGTTCATTTGTGCAGGGGACACATCTTGAAGCGACAGGCGTGCCGGAGGGTGCCGAACTGGCGTTTCTGGAAACGCTGGGTGACGTGGTTCCGGCCGAGGTGTTCAGCGAGCCTGCGCTTGTCGTCCACGAATCCAATCCAGCTCGGTTGAACGACCGTCGCAATTTGCGGCAAGCCTCGAAACTGCTGGACGAGGCTGGTTGGCCCGTCGGCGACGGCAATCTGCGCCGCAATGCCGATGGGCAGACGCTGAAGGTCAATATTCCGTATGCGTCGAGCATTCCAACCTCGACCGCCACCATGATCGAGACCTATGTGCAGAACCTGCAGTCGATCGGTGTGGATGCTTCGGCCGAGAAGGTAGATCCTTCTCAATTCACCCTGCGGCGGCGTGAGCGTGATTATGATATGGTATATTCGAACCGCTACGGCTCGTTCCTGTCGACCGGCGGGGGTCTCAGTCAGATGTACGGATCGGAAGAAGCCGCGTTTAGCTTGTTCAACCCTGCCGGTCTTGCCAGCCCACTTGTTGACGCTGTGATCGAAGCGTCATTCGACACGACAAATCAGGCAGAACAGGATGCTGCGCTGATGGCGTTGGATCGTGTCTTGCGTTATGAGTTCTTCGTCATTCCCGATGGGTATGTGGCGGATTACTGGACGGCTTATTACGACATGTACGAATACCCTGAAAACCTGCCTCCATTCTCGCTTGGGTATCTCGATCTGTGGTGGATCAACCCCGAGAAAGAGGCTGACCTGAAAGCCAAAGGCGCGCTGCGATAACATGGGCGCCTATATCCTAAGACGCCTGTTGCTGGTCATTCCGACTCTTCTGGGCATCATGATCGTCAACTTCACGCTGGTGCAGTTCGTGCCCGGTGGTCCCATTGAACAGATCATCGCGCAGATCGAAGGGCAGGGCGACGTCTTTGCTGGGTTCGCCGGTGGTGGCGACGCCGGAGCCGGAGCCGAGCCCGCAGGTGGTGCCTTTGATGACAAATACGTCGGTGCGCGTGGCCTTCCGCCCGAATTCATCGCTGAACTGGAAAAAGAGTTTGGCTTCGACAAACCGCCACTGGAACGCTTTCTGGGCATGATGGGCAACTACCTGACGCTGGATTTTGGCGAGAGCTATTTCCGCTCGATCAGTGTGATTGATCTGGTTCTGGAAAAGATGCCGGTGTCTATTTCGCTGGGTCTGTGGTCGACGCTGATCGCCTATCTGGTCTCGATCCCGCTAGGTATCCGCAAGGCGATCAAGGACGGGTCGAGCTTTGATACTTGGACCAGCGGTGCGATCATCGTGGCCTATGCTATCCCCGGTTTCCTGTTTGCCATTCTGCTGCTGGTGTTGTTCGCCGGTGGCTCTTACTGGCAGATTTTCCCGCTACGGGGTTTGACTTCGGACAACTGGGACAGCCTCAGCCTGTTTGGAAAGATTACTGACTATTTCTGGCACATCGCTTTGCCGATAATCGCGCTGACCATCTCGGCCTTTGCGACGCTGACGCTGCTGACCAAGAACTCGTTTCTGGATGAGATCAAGAAGCAGTACGTGATGACCGCTCGCGCCAAGGGTTTGAGTGAAAGCAAGGTGCTGTATGGTCATGTCTTCCGCAACGCGATGCTGATCGTGATTGCAGGTTTCCCTGCTGTATTCATTGGTGTGTTCTTCGGTGGATCGATCATCATCGAGACCATTTTCTCGCTCGATGGTCTTGGGCGTCTGGGCTTTGAGGCCGCAGTGGCGCGCGACTATCCGGTGATTTTTGGTACGCTTTTCATATTTGGCCTGATGGGGCTGGTCGTCGGCATAATCAGCGATCTGATGTATGTGCTCGTTGACCCGCGTATCGATTTCGAAAAGCGGGAGGGGTAAATGGCACTCTCCCCTCTCAATCAGCGCCGTTGGCGCAACTTCCGGCGCAATGGCAGGGCGTTCTGGTCGCTGATCATCTTCTCGGTGTTGTTCGGCCTATCGCTGTTTGCCGAGTTCATCGCCAACGACAAACCGATCCTGGTAAAGTACCGGGGTGAAATCTACACGCCTGTCTTCAACTTTTACGCCGAGACTGAGTTCGGCGGTGATTTCCAGACCGAGGCGATCTATCGCGACCCCGAGGTCATGTGCCTGATCGATAGCGGCGGATTGGATCAGTGCTTCGACGACCCCGAAGGTATTATCGACGAAATCAAGGCGGGCACGTTCGAAGCGGATGGGTTTGAGCGAGGCTGGGCCATCTGGCCTCCAATCCCGTATTCCTTCAACACCAGCGTGGACCGCCCAGGCGCTGCACCGCTGCCGCCTAATGGTCAGAATCTGCTCGGCACTGACGACACCAAGCGAGATGTGCTAGCTCGTGTCATCTATGGCTTCCGCCTGTCGATCCTGTTCACTTTATTGGTCACC
The DNA here is from genome assembly GCF_056536665.1 of Ruegeria sp. CJ6. NCBI lineage: Bacteria > Pseudomonadati > Pseudomonadota > Alphaproteobacteria > Rhodobacterales > Roseobacteraceae > Ruegeria > Ruegeria sp. CJ6. The sequence goes on from NZ_JBQFQB010000002.1 coordinate 824,936, forward strand.
GGTGTCGCCAGTCTGATCGGCATTTTTGCCGGGGCCATTCAGGGGTTCTTTGGCGGTTGGCTGGATCTGATCTTCCAACGTATTATCGAGATCTGGTCTGCGACACCCTCGCTTTATGTCATTATCATCATGTTCGCGATTCTTGGGCGAAGTTTCTGGCTCTTGGTGATTCTGATGATCCTGTTCAGTTGGACCGGATTGGTGGGCGTCGTGCGCGCTGAATTCCTGCGGGCACGAAATTTGGAGTATGTCCGTGCCGCGCGGGCGCTGGGCGTGGGTAACATGACGATCATGTTTCGCCACATGCTGCCTAATGCGATGGTCGCCACGCTGACCTTCATGCCGTTCATCGTGACCGGAACCATCGGTGGGCTGGCTTCGCTGGACTTCCTTGGCTTCGGTTTGCCGTCTTCAGCCCCGTCGCTTGGAGAGTTGACTTTGCAGGCGAAACAGAACCTTCAGGCACCGTGGCTGGCCTTCACTGCCTTCTTCACCTTTGCCATCATGCTGTCGCTGTTGGTCTTCATTTTTGAAGGCGTCCGCGATGCGTTTGATCCCAGAAAGACCTTCTCATGAGCCTTTTGGATGTGAACAACCTCAAGGTCTCGTTCCGGCAGGACGGGCAGGTGAGTGCGGCAGTCAAAGGCGTGTCCTTTACCGTCGACCGGGGTGAAACGGTGGCTTTGGTGGGCGAATCCGGCTCGGGCAAATCCGTGACGGCGTTGAGCACTGTGTCGCTGCTGGGTGATAGCGCAATTGTCGAAGGCTCGGTCACTTATGAAGGGCAAGAGATGATCGGCGCGTCCGAAGACAGGTTGATGGACGTGCGCGGCAACGACATTAGTTTCATCTTTCAGGAGCCGATGACCTCGCTCAACCCGCTGCACACGATCCAGAAACAGATGGCGGAATCGCTGGCTCTGCATCAGGGCGTTACCGGCGATGAGGCGCGAGAACGGATTGTAGAACTGCTGACCAAGGTCGGCATCCGAGACCCCGAGGAACGGCTGGACAGCTATCCGCACCAGTTGTCCGGCGGGCAGCGTCAACGCGTGATGATCGCGATGGCGTTGGCGAACAAGCCGGACATTTTAATCGCGGATGAGCCGACAACGGCGCTGGACGTCACCATCCAGGCGCAGATTCTGGAGTTGCTGGCCGAACTGCAAAAGTCCGAGAACATGGGGATGTTGTTCATCACCCATGACCTTGGCATCGTCCGCCGCATCGCCGACCGGGTTTGCGTGATGAAGGACGGTGAAATTGTCGAAGCCGGAGTGACAACGGAGATTTTCGACAACCCGCAACACCCCTATACTCGCAAGCTTCTGGAGGCCGAGCCGTCCGGGCACCCCGACCCGGTGGCCCCGGATGCCGAAGAGGTAGCCCGCACCGATCACCTGAAAGTCTGGTTCCCGATCCAGCGCGGTTTCCTGAAACGGACCGTAGGCTATGTGAAGGCCGTCAACGACGCGACCCTCAGCGTCCGTGCCGGGGAAACGCTTGGGATCGTGGGGGAGAGCGGCTCGGGCAAGACGACGCTGGCGCTGGCGATCATGCGTCTGATCGCGTCCGAGGGCGGGATCACTTTCCGCGACCAGAATGTGCGCCGCTGGTCAACGCGCGAGTTGCGGCGGTTGCGCAAGGACATGCAGATCGTATTTCAGGATCCGTTCGGCAGCCTCAGCCCGCGGATGACCTGCATGCAGATCATCGCCGAGGGGCTGGCCATCCATAAGGTCGATCCTCATCGCGCCCCGCGCGATCTGGTGGCCGAAGTGATGAACGAGGTCGGATTGGACCCCTCTGCGATGGACCGCTATCCGCATGAGTTTTCCGGCGGGCAACGCCAGCGGATCGCCATCGCCCGCGCCATGGTGTTGCGGCCCAAGCTGCTGGTTCTGGACGAGCCTACAAGTGCGCTGGACATGACCGTGCAGGTGCAGATCGTTGACCTGCTGCGTGAGCTGCAAAGGAAATACGGGCTGGCCTATCTGTTCATCAGTCACGATCTGAAGGTCGTGCGCGCGATGTCCCACAACGTGATCGTCATGCGAAACGGCGATGTGGTCGAGATGGGCGCTGCCGAAGATTTGTTCGAACACGCCCAGACCGACTATACCCGCGAGCTGATCGCGGCGGCGGGCTGACACGCAGCCCGCGCCTTTGATGTCAGGCTATTTCCTTATTTTTGGCTGACGCGGGAACGGGGCCGCGTAGCTCTTCATAGTGATCGAATTGTAGTTTGACCCAACCGGTCCCGCGTGTAGCACTGGCAAGTGTGCGGTGCAGTTCATCCTCGGCCACGGCGGGGAGCGTCGCATTGAAGATTTCCCAGCCTGAGGCGTTGGGGTTGCCTTCAAACCCAAGAACCTGCCCCTGCAGCGAGCTGATCGTCGGGACAAGATCGCCGACGAAGGTTGAGGGCAGATGGATTTCGGCGTTCAGGATAGGTTGCAGGACGACGGGTTTCGCCTCGGGTAGCGCTTCGCGCACGGCATTCTTGCCAGCAGTGCGGAAAGCATAATCGGAACTGTCCACGTTATGGTGTTTGCCGTCTCTGAGTGTCACCTTGACGTCCACAACTGGGAAGCCTTCAGGCCCTTCGATCAATGCGTCTTTGGCCCCGTGTTCAACCGAAGGAATGTAGTTCCGGGGTACGGCCCCGCCTTTGACCACTTCTTCGAACTGGAACCCCGAGCCGCGCGGCAGCGGAGCGATGGATATGACCACATCGGCAAACTGCCCCGCACCGCCGGATTGCTTGCGGTGGCGATGGCGATGATCGACCTTTGTGCGAATGGTTTCGCGATAGGCGGTTCCGGCGGCCTCGGCCTCGATCTCGATGCCAAAATCCTCGGCGAGTTTGGCGGTCACGCGGCGCATGTGCTGCGGACCTTGTGAGCCCAGAATGGAATGACCGCTCAGCTCGTCTTGCTCCAGGTGCAGGCCGGGGTCGATCTCAACCAGCCGGGTCAACGCATTCGACAGGCGCACGTCGTCTCGCTCATGCGCAGGTGATACGACCTGACGATGCGCGGCTGGATGGGATGAGGCCCATTCCGGCAACGGCGTTGCCGCCGCGCTGTCATAGATAAAGCCAGGATTAAGGTGGTCGGATTTGACAGCAAGGCCGATCTGCCCGGCCTCAAGCGCGCTGATCTGGGTCTTGGCGTCCAGGGTTGTCAGATTTCCAACAGTTTCGCCACCAAGGGGTTCATGAGCTTTCACACCGTCGCCCAGACCACGCAATACGGTGATCTTACCGATATGCTTCTTCACATCTGCAAAGCCTGCGATGGCACGTGCGTTTTCTTCGGCCTCATCCCGATCAGCTGCAATGTTGAATTCCGGTGCCTCATGGCGCAGCGCCTTCATCAAGCGGGTCAGACCGTTGCCATGGCTCGCGGCACCCAGACAAGCCGGGATCAGCTGATGGTTCTGCAAGACCTGTGCAGCCAGTTCGTAGACCTCGTCGCTGGGGGGCTGTTTGTCCTCGATCAGTTGCTCCAGCAGATTGTCATCGAAATCCGATAGGGTCTCCAACAACTCGGTGCGTGCTTCCTGTTCGCGGTCTTCCACTGATTGCGGTAGCTCGATCAGGGCTGAGGGCTGCCCCTCCTGATACTTCCAGGCGCGCTCTGAGATCAGATCGACTGCGCCGATAATGGTGTCTCCGTCGCGGATCGGCACCTGCCGCAGAGCGATGTGGTGGGTGCAATAGGTCTGCAGTGCAGCAACGATGTCGCGGATGCGACCGTTGGGGCTGTCCATGCGATTGATGAATAAAAAACAGGGAATGCCTGCTTCTTCGACCAACCTCAGATACGGGGCACACAGAACGGCAGCATCGGGGTCAGGTGGGACAACCACAACTGCTGCGTCCGAGATCGCCATGGCCGGGCCGACATAGGCCAGCGCATCGCCGCCTCCGTCTACGTCCACCGCGCACCACGGTTCGTTTAAATAAGAAAAACCGTGCAGATGCACGGTTCCGGCAACATCGAATGTGGTGGGCCGCCCGTCGAGGCGGCTGATCGCTTCGACCAAGGTGGATTTGCCCGATTGGCTGGGGCCGAGGACGGTGAAAACGCGCATGAGTGCTGTCCCTCTTTCAGGTTGCAGTATGGCTGCACGAAAAGGGCTGTCGAACGCATGCGCGTCGGCAAGAACTGTCTGCGTTTGCCTGCCTCAGGCTGTGAAGAGGTGGGTCTCTCCACCCCTTGAGTGTGGAGAAAACCGAAGGCATGCGTCAAGCCCCCGTGCCGGTTTGTAAGGGAAGGTCGCAAAAAACGACCTGCCGAAGAGTGTTCAGATCGCGGAACTATGCCCAGCCTTACTCAGGTCATACGCGTCAAAGCTGCGCGCGATCATGCGGGTCAGCGCACGTGCTTCGGGCGGTATGAACAATCCGTTTTCATCCACGCGTAGCAACCCGTCGAAGGCCGCGTTTGCTGTTGCGTACATTTGCTGCAGTTCCGCAGTTGAAATGTCATAATCGCGCAGAATCTCGGCCGAGTTGATTTGGAAATCGCACATCAATGCTTCGATCAGACGCGACCGTAGAACATCCTGACCTTTGAACAAATGCCCGCGCGACGTCGAGAACCGCCCTTCGCGTATGGCCTTCGTATGAGCCGAGGTTGCCGGTGCGTTCTGCGCATATCCTTGCGGGAAGCGTGAGATCGAGCTGGCACCCAAGCCAATCAGGATCGGGGCCTGATCGTCTGTATAGCCCTGGAAATTTCGTTTCAGGCGACCCGCGCGCAACGCGTGGGTCAGTCCATCGTCCTGCGTTGCAAAGTGGTCGATCCCGATCTCGGCATAATTGTCCCATAGGAACAGTCGCCGGGCGGTTTCAAAAAGTTCCAGTCGCTGTTCCGGTGTGGGCAGGGCATCTGATGGAATCAACTGCTGGCGCTTGGCCATCCACGGCACATGCGCGTAGCCATAGAGTGCGACCCGGTCAGGGTTCAGCGACAACAGCTTTTGCACACTTTCGGTCATGCGTGCCTTGGTCTGGTGGGGCAGGCCATAAAGGATGTCCGCATTCAGGCTGGATATACCACGCGCGCGGATCATCTCGGCTGCTTCGCGGGTGGTGTCATAGCTTTGAATGCGACCGATGGTTTTCTGGATTTCGTCGTCAAAATCCTGAACACCGATCGATGCGCGGTTCATCCCGGCTTCGGCCAGTGCATCCAGCCGGGCTTCGTCGATCTCATTCGGATCGATCTCGACGGAAAACTCGGCGTCTGGGCCTAATGGCACAATCTCAAGGATTCGCGCGGCCAGATCCCGCATCAGGTCTGCATTCAACAGCGTCGGCGTGCCGCCGCCCCAGTGCAGCCGCGACAATGTAACACCCTCTGGCAGGCGTGCCGCCAGCAAATCCAGCTCGGCCTTTAGCACGTCGACATAGGCGATGACCGGGTTATCCGTCTGGGTGCCTTGTGTCCGGCAGGCGCAAAACCAGCACAGCCGACGGCAGAAGGGTACGTGGATGTAAAGCGAGATTGAACTGCCCGGAGCAATCCCGGAAATCCAGTCGCTAAACAGATCAGCCCCGACGTCATTGCTGAAGTGGGGTGCGGTGGGATAGCTTGTGTAACGCGGTACTTTCGCGTCAAAAAGTCCAAGCCGTGCCAGTTGAGGTTTCAGTGTCATAAAGATATGACTATAGCTGGAGGGCCCAGGGTACTTTGACCGAAATCAAATGGAAGCGCGAATGACACTCAAGGCCCAATTCGACCACACCAATTGCGCAGAATGCCCGATCCGGCATCGTGCGGTGTGCGCGCATTGCGAAAAGGACGAGCTGGAAGAGCTTGAGAACATCAAGTACTACCGCAGCTTTGAGGCGGGGCAGACGATCATCTGGTCCGGCGATCCGATGAATTTTGTCGGCTCGGTCGTGTCGGGAATCGCGTCTTTGACACAGACGATGGAGGATGGGCGCAGGCAAATGGTCGGCCTGCTGCTGCCCAGCGATTTCGTGGGTCGCCCTGGACGAGATAACGCGCCATACGACGTGGTGGCGACCACCGATCTGATGATGTGTTGTTTCCGCAAAAAGCCGTTCGAGGACATGATGATCACGACGCCGCACATCTCGCAGCGCCTGCTGGAAATGACGTTGGACGAATTGGATGCGGCCCGTGAGTGGATGCTGGTGCTTGGACGCAAGACCGCGCGAGAAAAGATTGCCAGCCTGCTTTCGATCATCGCGCGCCGGGACGCATCGATTCATCAAGCCGGAATGGTAGCTCCGATTGTCTTTGACCTGCCACTGACGCGCGAGGCGATGGCCGACTATCTTGGGCTGACCCTGGAAACTGTCAGCCGGCAGATTTCCGCCTTGAAGAAAGATCAGGTCATTACTCTGGAAGGTAAACGCCATGTAACAATCCCCGATATGGGGCGCCTAATGGAAGAGGCGGGCGACGATACCGATGGCGGATTTCTGGTCTGATGCCTCAGCCCGCCGTCCCTGAACAATTGGGAGTCCCTTATGGAATTTAGCGGTTTACTCGCCATGCTGTTCATCGGCGCGATAGCTGGCTGGCTGTCGGGGAAAATCATGGAAGGGCGTGGGTTCGGCCTGATCGGGAATATTATAGTCGGGATTGTCGGTGCGTTTCTGGCGGGTACGATCTTTCCCGCCCTGGGCTTTGCGGTTGGCGGAGGGCTCATCTCTTCGATCTTCTTTGCCACTATCGGCGCGGTGATCCTGCTGTTCCTGATCGGCCTGATCCGCAAGACATAAAGCCGCACCAGAGACGGGCGGCTTTTGCGTTCGTTGGCGTCGTCAGTGCGCCAGAAACACGGGGATTTCTGATTGCTCCAGCATATTGCGGGTCGCACCGCCCAAAATGGCCTCGCGAAAGCGCGAATGGCCATAGGCCCCCATAACGATCATATCGGCCTCGGTATCGGCAGCGTGGCGATTGAGGATGTCCGAGACGCGCGTCATGGTCTTGCTGAGCACGTCGATTTCGCACTTCACCCCATGTCGCGCCAGCATCTGAGATAGCAGACCGCCCGGGTCCGATCGATCCGGCCCATGACGCGGTGGATCAATCACAACAATCCGTGTGAGTTCGGCCTGCTTCAAGAATGGCAACGCGCGACGGATGGCGCGCATCGCTTCGACGCTTTCGTTCCAGCCCACCATGACGGTTTTTGGGGCCGAAATCGGTTTGTTATCGTCGGGCACTAACAGCACCGGCGAATGGCCTTCGAACATGGCTGCCTCGACGATGGGTTCAGCTTCTGCGTCGCGGTCTTTTCCATAAGGTCGCGGCAATACCACGAGATCCGAAAAGCGCGCGCGACGTGCGACATGTCGCCCGAGATCAGCGATCTGAGCTACCCCGTTTTCAGCGGACCAGCGCACGCCCGACTTACCCAGATAATCCTGAGCGTAGGCGAGTATCTCGTCCGCCTCGGCATTGGCGCGGCTCAGGGTCTCCTGCAGGATCAAAGCGTTTGCACCGGCATAATAATAACCGGTCTGACTGCGATCGACGCCAAGACACAACGCTTCGACATGGGCGTCCTGCCCTTCTGCCAATGCCACCATTTGTGCCAGTGCGTTCTGAGAAAGCTTGGTTTCCGTCATGACCGTAAGAAGAGATTTAAATGCCATGTCGACCTCATGTTTCCGGCGCTGTCCGTTGCCAGCGCGTGTCTGTTTCTGCAAAATACCTCTCACAGAAAACAGGGGCTTGTCTTGATGCAGATCAAAGCGTCAAAGGCGACCTCGCTGCATTACAGCATGCAGTCAAAAAGGTTTCGCGTGACACGAAGAATCGCGCGAGGCATGGCAAAGGGACGCAATATGTCAAATTACATCAAGCTGATCGTGCTTGGGCTGGTGGTGCTGTTCGCAGCCATCGGCTCTAACTACGCACGGGATTTGGCGTATCAGGTGCACGCAATTCTGGTGATGTTGATCGCCGGCGGTCTGTTCATCTGGACGCTTAGAAACACGGAAGAGCCAGATATCCTCGTCGACCGCTCTGGTGAGTATATGGATGACGTGATCCGCTACGGCGTGATCGCAACCGCATTCTGGGGGGTAGTCGGGTTCCTGGCGGGGACTTTTATTGCGTTCCAGCTAGCCTTTCCGGCGCTGAACTTCGAATGGGCGCAGGGCTATCTTAATTTCGGGCGTCTGCGGCCTTTGCATACATCGGCGGTTATCTTTGCCTTTGGCGGTAACGCGTTGATCGCAACTTCGTTCTATGTCGTACAGCGTACCAGCGCTGCGCGACTTTGGGGTGGAAACCTGGCATGGTTCGTGTTCTGGGGCTATCAGCTGTTCATCGTGCTTGCGGCAACCGGTTATATACTTGGTGGAACGCAGTCGAAAGAATATGCCGAACCTGAATGGTACGTTGACCTGTGGCTGACCGTTGTCTGGGTTGCCTATCTGGCTGTTTATCTGGGCACGATCATCAAGCGGAAAGAGCCGCACATCTACGTGGCAAACTGGTTCTATCTGGCCTTTATCGTGACTGTCGCCATGCTGCACCTGGTCAACAACATGACCATCCCGGTCAGCATCTGGGGATCGAAATCGGTCATCGTCTGGTCTGGTGTTCAGGATGCCATGATCCAGTGGTGGTATGGCCACAACGCCGTGGGCTTCTTCCTGACTGCCGGTTTCCTGGGTATGATGTACTACTTCATCCCGAAACAGGCTGAGCGTCCGGTGTTCAGCTACAAGCTGTCGATCATCCACTTCTGGGCGCTGATCTTCCTGTATATCTGGGCCGGCCCGCACCACCTGCACTATACCGCGCTGCCTGATTGGGCCTCGACCCTTGGCATGGTATTCTCGGTGATCCTATGGATGCCTTCGTGGGGTGGTATGATAAACGGTCTGATGACCCTGTCGGGTGCATGGGACAAACTACGCACTGACCCAGTGATCCGGATGATGGTGATTTCGGTCGGCTTCTACGGCATGTCCACGTTCGAGGGTCCGATGATGTCGATCCGCGCTGTGAACAGCCTCAGCCACTACACCGACTGGACTATCGGTCACGTACACTCGGGCGCGCTGGGTTGGAACGGAATGATCACCTTTGGTGCTCTTTACTTCCTAGTCCCTGTTCTGTGGAAGCGTGAGCGTCTGTACTCGCTGCAGCTGGTCAGCTGGCACTTCTGGCTAGCCACCATTGGCATCGTTCTCTACGCGGCGTCGATGTGGGTCACCGGTATCATGGAAGGCCTGATGTGGCGTGAAGTGGACGCCAATGGCTTCCTGGTGAATTCGTTCGCTGACACCGTTGCCGCGAAGTTCCCGATGTATGTGGTGCGTGCGCTGGGTGGCGTGATGTTCGTCGCTGGCTCGCTGATCATGTGCTACAACCTGTGGATGACTGTACGGAAAGCGCCGGCCAAAGAGGCCAGCCTGACCGTCGCGGTCCCGGCTGAATAAGGAGGGCCGGAGCAATGGCAATTCTCGACAAACACAAGATCCTCGAGACCAACGCGACCCTCCTGCTGATCTTCAGCTTTCTGGTCGTAACTATCGGTGGCATCGTACAGATCGCGCCCCTGTTCTATCTTGAGAACACCATCGAGAAGGTGGAGGGCATGCGCCCTTACACCCCTCTCGAACTGGCGGGGCGTGAGGTTTATCTGCGCGAAGGCTGCTATGTTTGCCACAGCCAGATGATCCGCCCGATGCGTGATGAGGTTGAACGCTATGGCCACTACTCGCTGGCGGCTGAATCCATGTATGATCATCCGTTCCAATGGGGGTCCAAACGCACCGGGCCGGATATTGCCCGCGTCGGTGGCCGATATTCGGATCAATGGCAGGTGGACCACCTGCGCGATCCACAATCGGTGGTGCCGGAATCGGTGATGCCGAAATACGGCTTCCTTGAGGATCGTAAGCTAGACGGCAAGTATATCGGTGACATCATGGCGGCAAATGCCGTGGTCGGCACCCCGTATACCGACGAGATGCTTGAACAGGCGCAGGCCGATTTTCGGGCGCAGGCCGATCCGGACAGCGATTATGATGGATTGTTGGAACGCTATGGCGACAAGGTCAATGTGCGTAACTTTGACGGTCAGCCCGAGCTGACTGAAATGGATGCGTTGGTTGCTTACCTCCAGATGCTGGGCACGCTGGTCGATTTCTCGACCTTCACCCCGGACGCAAGCCGTTAAAGGAGGGTGTGATGGAACTATACACAATTCTAAGGCAGTTCGCGGATAGCTGGATGTTGCTGCTCCTGTTCTCGTTTTTTATTGGCATCATCATCTGGGTTTTCCGCCCGGGTGCCAGCAAGGAATACAAGGACACCGCCAACATCCCGTTCCGGCACACTGATGCCCCAGCGCCCCGTCGGGGCGATGACAAACCCGCCACATCCAAGGAGGCGCGGCAATGAGTAAGACACCTGAAAAACAGCCGGGCGATCCTAACACCACGGGTCACAGCTGGGACGGAATCGAGGAATTCGATAATCCGATGCCGCGCTGGTGGCTTTGGACTTTTTACGCGACCATCATTTGGGGCGTGATCTACACGATCATGTACCCCGCATGGCCCTTGGTTCAATCGGCAACCGCCGGTGTGCTGGGTTGGTCCTCGCGCGAGCTGGTGCAGCAGGAAATGGTCGCGTTCGAAGAAGCGAATGCGCCGTGGAATGCCAAGTTGGTGGAAACACCGCTGGAAGAAATCTCGGCCGACGCGGAGCTGCAACAATACGCAGTTAACTCTGGTGGCGCTGTGTTCCGAACCTGGTGCGCGCAGTGCCACGGATCGGGCGCGCAGGGTGCGCCGGGTTTCCCGAACCTGCTGGATGACGCCTGGCTGTGGGGCGGCTCGCTTGAGGATATCGAGTACACCATCGCCTATGGCATCCGGAACGAGGAAAGCGACGACGCGCGCTATTCCGAGATGCCGGCCTTTGGTGAGATCCTCGAAAAGGATGAGATCACTCAAGTGGTTCAATACGTCATGTCCCTGACCAACGCCCAGACCGATGACGCGGCGGCGCAGGCAGGCAAGGTTGTGTTCGAAGACAACTGCGCGGCTTGCCACGGTGATGACGGCAAAGGCGACGTTTCCCAGGGTGCGCCGAATCTGACCGATGCGATCTGGCTCTACGGCGGCAGCCAAGAGGCCCTGACCGAGACGGTCACCTACAGCCGCTTTGGCGTGATGCCCCCGTGGGAGAATCGCCTGACCGACGCGCAAATCCGCGCCGTGACGGCGTATGTTCATCAGTTGGGTGGTGGTCAGTAAGGGTTAAAAGAACACCTCCGGGCGGTCTCCCGCCCGAAGGTCTAGGCACCGGCTGTTCCATCTGTTCGCGCGTTTCCAGAACAGCCGGTGCCGATTTTCAAACAATAGGGCTGCAATCTCTGCCGGTCCAGATACGGCATTCAAACCAGTATCAAAGATCGTTCAGATTTACATCGCGCGGGTTTTCTCTCCACCAATGATGTTCGGGCAGCCAGCGCCGCTTGCGACGGCCCGGCTTTGGCGCATCGTAGATGTGAGGCGTATTGATGCGTGTCGCGTTCAAAAAAGATCTGGCGAATACGGTCAGCATGGTTTCCCTCCTGTGCAGAGTTGTTTCTGAGCTTTAAGATTGACCTTTCGCACGCCGAATGCGACTCAATTACCATTCCAATGTGTAAGTAGGGTTTACATATGGACTGGCTATCACTGCCACCGTTGGCCTCTCTCAGGGCTTTTGCAGCCTTCGCTGAGAAGCGAAGTGTTGTCGAGGCCGGTGCTGCGCTCAATGTTAGCCACGCTGCAATCAGTCAGCAGCTTCGCGCGCTCGAGAAACATCTGGGCGCGGCTCTGCTGGACCGAACGGGCAAAGCGCTGACACTTACCGCGGAAGGTGAGCATCTGGCCCGTGCCCTGCAGCTTGGATTTGGTGCGATCGAGGCTGCTGTGGGTGATTTGGCTCGCTCGGCTCAGGACCGCCCGGTTCATGTGTCGCTGACGTCTTCCTTCGCTGCATCTTGGCTGATGCCGCGACTGCCGAGTTTCCGCGCGACTCATCCCGACGTAAACCTGATCCTCGATCCAACCTTTGAGGTGGTCGAGCTGCAACCGGGTGGGGTGGATGTGGCAATCCGTTATGGCGCTGGCGGTTGGCCACGGGTGGAGTGTGAGATGTTGTTGCAGACGCCGATGGTCATCGTCGCCTCACCCACACTATTGGGTAACAAGACCGATTGGTCCCCGGCAGAACTTGCGCAATTGCCGTGGCTTGAGGAAATTGGCACGACTGAGGGGACAAAATGGCTGACTGAGCGAGGTGTCGGACCCGAACGCGGCGCGGGGCGTACGCAGCTTCCCGGTAACCTGCTGCTGGATGGTTTGCGGTCTGGGCAAGGGGTCACCGTCACTGTGCGACAATTCGTCGAAGCGGACATCAAAGCGGGCCGCATCGTCGAACTGTTCGCCGAGCCGGATACGCGCGGGTATCATATAGTTACGCAAAAACAAGCTCTTAGGCGATCCGTGAAAATCTTCATCAACTGGCTGAGGGGCGAAGCGCAAAGCCAGCAGTAATTCACGCGTCTAAAGGTGTCTGCTCGATGCGCGTTTTGACCCATGTCAAAGTCCCTTGCCTCGTGATCTGGAAGAACACACACTCAGAATAGCCAGTTGCGGAGCCAGCCTGTGAGCGATTCCAATCCCACCCCCAGTCTCTACGCTGCCAGAGAGCCGATTTTTCCGAGACGTGTGTCCGGCCCGTTTCGCAATTTGAAATGGATCATCATGGCGGTGACGCTGGGCATTTACTATGTGACGCCTTGGATCAGGTGGGATCGCGGTCCAAGCCTTCCGGATCAGGCCGTTCTTCTGGATCTGGCGAACCGCCGCTTCTATTTCTTCTGGATCGAGATTTGGCCGCACGAGTTCTATTTTGTCGCTGGGCTGCTGATCATGGCAGGATTGGGTCTGTTCCTGTTCACCTCGGCGCTTGGGCGGGTCTGGTGCGGATATGCCTGCCCGCAGACGGTTTGGACGGACCTGTATATCCTTGTCGAGCGCTGGATCGAGGGCGACCGTAATGCGCGCCTGCGTCTACACAGGCAGAAAAAGCTGGATTTCCGCAAGGCGCGGCTGCGCCTGACCAAGTGGGTCGCTTGGTTCTTCATCGGGCTCGCGACCGGTGGCGCCTGGGTTTTCTATTTTGCGGATGCACCAACTCTGGCGCGTGATCTGGTCACCGGAAACGCGCATCCAGTGGCCTATACGACGATGCTGATTCTGACCGGCACCACGTTTTTCTTCGGTGGCTTTGCACGCGAACAAATCTGCATCTATGCCTGCCCATGGCCGCGCATACAGGCCGCGATGATGGACGAGGATACCCTGGTCGTCGGATATCGCGAATGGCGGGGTGAACCACGCGGCAAAGGCAAACGTACGGCTGACAGCGAGCTGGGCGATTGCATCGATTGTATGGCTTGCGTCAATGTCTGCCCGGTAGGGATCGACATCCGAGACGGTCAGCAACTGGAATGCATTACCTGTGCACTTTGCATCGACGCCTGCGATGACATGATGGCCAAGATAGGCAAGCCCCGTGGTCTGATCGATTACATGGCGCTGAGTGATGAGGCCCGCGAACGCGAAGGTCAGCCACCCAAAAACGTTTGGAAACACATCCTGCGTCCGCGCACGATCCTGTACACGGCGCTATGGTCACTGGTCGGATTTGCATTGCTCTTTGCGCTGTTCATTCGTTCGGATATCGATTTGACGGTTGCGCCGGTGCGGAACCCGACTTTCGTTACCCTTTCAGATGGCACGATCCGTAACACCTATGATGTACGCCTGCGCAACAAACATGGCGAGGATCGGCCATTCAAACTGACGATTGCGGGCGATCCATCGCTGCAGATTGAAATCGAAGGTGTTGAAGGCGAGACTGTTAATGTCACTGCAGATACGGCACAATTGACCCGCGTCTATATCACCGCTCCGCAGGGTACTGCCCCAGCGGCGGCTGACAGCACCTCGGTTCGCATCTGGGTCGAAGATCTGGAAAGTGGTGAGCGGGCCTACAAGGATACCAGTTTCAACGGACGAGGAAGCTGAGAATGGCAGAACGTCAATTCACAGGCAAACACGCATTGGCGGTATTTGTCGCGGCCTTTGGCGTGATCATCACGGTGAACCTCGTCTTGGCTTATAGTGCAATCAAGACCTTTCCGGGGCTTGAGGTGAAGAACTCTTATGTAGCCAGCCAGGAGTTCAATGAACGTTTGAAGGAACAGCAGGCCTTGGGTTGGAACATCAAGGCCGAGCTGACCGGAGGGCTGCTGGTGCTATACATAACCGATCAGACCGGTTCCCCTGTTGAAGTGGCAGATCTGCAGGCCGTGGTGGGGCGCGCCACCCATGTGAAGGAAGACTTCTCGCCGGACTTTACTTTTGATGGCATCGCCTATGCCGCTCCGGCTGCCCTGGGCAAAGGGAACTGGAACATTCGCCTTGTGGCCAAAGCAAAAGATGGTGCCGAGTTCGCGCAACGTGTGCCCCTGTATGTGAAAGGTTAGAGATGGTTGCGCAAGCCACCCCATCTCGGGCAGCCTGTCCTGGCTGCATCGCAGCCCCGGCAGAAGCGGCGCGGCCAATCCCAGAGGATGTGCAGATCGCGCTGTCGCTGCCGGGCATCCACTGCTCGGCCTGCATCTCTACGGTCGAGCGTGAGTTGAATGCCCATCCCGGCGTTGAAGACGCGCGGGTCAATCTCACGCTGAAACGCGCGATGATCAAGGCGGCACCGGATACGCGCGCCGCCGATCTGATCCCGGTGCTGGAGCGCGCTGGCTTTGAAGCCCACGAACTGGATCCGGGTGCGCTTTCGGCTACGCAAACCGATAAGGCCGGGCGCGATCTGCTGATGCGGCTGGCAGTGGCGGGTTTTGCTTCGATGAACGTGATGCTGTTATCGGTGTCGGTCTGGTCCGGCGCCACCGATGCGACGCGCGACATGTTCCACTGGATATCTGCGGCGATTGCGCTGCCTGCAATTGCGTTCTCGGCCCAGCCTTTCTTTTCCAACGCCTGGAGCGCGCTGCGCGTACGCCGGTTGAATATGGATGTGCCGATTGTTTTGGCGATACTGCTAGCTCTGGTCACGTCGCTTTGGGAAACTGCACTCAGCGGTGAACATGCTTATTTCGACGCGGCTTTGACCCTGACATTCTTCCTGCTAGCGGGCAGGTATTTGGACTATCGCACCCGTGCCGCGGCACGTTCGGCTGCCGAAGAACTAACCGCGCTGGAGGTCCCGCGCGCCATCCGGCTAGTGGATGGGACCGAAGCGGAAGTGGCGGTGGCGAGCCTTAACGTGGGTGATCTGATTCTGGTGCGCCCCGGAGGGCGTATGCCAGTGGATGGCGAAATCATCTCGGGCCAGTCCGAGTTGGACCGGTCGCTGCTGACCGGGGAAACCCTCCCGGTCTTTGCCGAGGCCGGGCTGAACGTCAGTGCTGGTGAGGTTAACCTGACCGGCCCTCTGACCATCCGTGCGACGGCAGTCGGGGAAGATACCTCGCTGCACCGTATGGCGGATCTGGTAGCCATCGCTGAATCGGGCCGATCACGGTATACCTCGCTGGCAGACAAGGCGGCCAAGCTTTATGCGCCGGGGGTGCATATACTGTCCGCGCTCAGCTTCTTAGGATGGTATATTTATTCGGGCGATATCCGGACGGCGCTGAATATCGCTGCGGCGGTTTTGATCATCACATGTCCCTGCGCGCTGGGCTTGGCAGTGCCGGCGGTAACCACTGCAGCATCAGGCCGATTGTTCCGCAGTGGCATGCTGATCAAACACGCGACCGCGTTAGAACGGCTGGCCGAAGTGGATACTGTGGTATTTGACAAGACCGGCACCCTAACATCCGGTGCGCCTGAGTTGACCAATCTTGGTGATCATTCGCGTACCGATTTGCAAGTGGCTCTGGCATTGGCCGAAGCGTCTTCGCACCCCTTGTCTCTTGCCCTTGCAAAGGCTGCGCGTGAAGCCGGGATCAAGCCTGCCAAGTTGCACGATGTTGTTGAGGTGCCGGGATATGGCACTGAGGGCGTTTACCGTGATCAGCAGGTCCGGCTGGGTCGAGCGGCCTGGGTCGGCGGCGAATATGGTGAGCAGACCGCAGCCTGGCTCGCAATTGGATCGCAGACGCCATCGCGCTTTACTTTTACCGACAGTCTGCGCGCAGGCGCTGCCGAGGCGATTGCGGCTTTCCGCGCTGCTGGTAAAGACGTAATCCTGATTTCCGGCGATACGGAAGGCGCGGTTCAGGCCTTGGCGGGCAAGCTTGGCATTGAGAACTGGATCGCCCAGGCCTTGCCTCAAGACAAAGCCGCCAAGGTGCAGGAGCTGAGTGATCAAGGTCGGCACGTTCTGATGGTCGGCGATGGGCTGAACGATACGGCGGCATTGGCGGCGGCGCATGTCTCGATTTCTCCGGCCAGCGCCTTGGATGCCGCGCGGGTGGCGTCGGATATCGTGCTACTGGGCAATGATCTGTCCCCAATCGCTGAGGCTTGCGATACAGCCGTCAGGGCGACGCGTCGGATTCGCGAGAATTTCCGGATCGCCACTGTCTATAACATCATCGCGGTCCCGCTGGCCGTTGCCGGGTTGGCGACACCCCTTATTGCGGCATTGGCGATGTCGACCTCGTCGATTACTGTTTCGCTGAACGCCTTGCGGCTGAGGTAACTCTGATGGAAGTGCTTGCCTATCTGATCCCGATTTCCCTGCTTTTGGGCGGGGTTGGCTTGGTTGCGTTTATCTACACGGTCCGCTCGAACCAGTATGAGGATCCGGAAGGCGATGCGCGCCGTATCCTAAGCGACGAATGGGATGACAAGCCCAAGCCCTGACAGAGGCGTCAACAGCCCTTGAAATTGCCGCAATGCCCGGCTATGTCCGGCCCATCCGCTAGAAGAGAGATTGTAGCCTCATGGCAACCTTAAACCCGATCCAGTTCATTCAGCAGGTCCGCGCCGAAGTCGCAAAGGTCGTCTGGCCGACCCGTCGTGAGGTTCTGTTGACCACGGTCATGGTGTTCATCATGGCTGCGCTGACGGCTGTGTTCTTTGCGCTGGTTGATCTGGGCATTCGCGGCGGTCTGCAACTGGTACTCGGCGCGTTCAGCTAAGCCGGTTTGGGCAAGCCGAAACGCGACTGCCCCCTTGCACAGCTTGCGATGTCAGAGTAGGTGACATGACTATTCGGAATGGGCGTGCGGCGAATCGGGCTGTGCGCCGCTTTTTATTCCGGGTGACGCAATAGGATTTCAACGAAGGGCGCGATGCGTCGCAGCCCAAAGGCAAACAAGGACGACAGGTTCATGGCGAAACGGTGGTATTCGGTCAGCGTTCTTTCGAATTTCGAAAAGAAGATCGCAGAGCAGATCCGCACGTCGGTGGCTGAGCAGGGCCTTGAAGACGATATCGACGAGGTTCTGGTGCCCACCGAAGAGGTGATCGAAGTGCGCCGGGGCAAGAAGGTCACCACCGAACGCCGCTTTATGCCGGGTTACGTGCTGGTACACATGGAAATGTCGGATCAGGGCTATCACCTGATCAACTCGATCAATCGCGTTACCGGCTTCCTGGGCCCTCAGGGCCGCCCGATGCCGATGCGCGACGCCGAGGTGAACCAGATCCTCAACCGCGTTCAGGAAGGTGAAGAAGCGCCCAAGCTGATGATCAGCTTCGAGGTCGGCGAGAAGGTCAAGGTCAACGACGGCCCGTTCGAGGATTTCGACGGCATGGTCGAAGGTGTGGACGACGAGAACCAGAA
This sequence comes from Ruegeria sp. CJ6, assembly GCF_056536665.1. Taxonomy (NCBI): domain Bacteria; kingdom Pseudomonadati; phylum Pseudomonadota; class Alphaproteobacteria; order Rhodobacterales; family Roseobacteraceae; genus Ruegeria; species Ruegeria sp. CJ6. The sequence continues at coordinate 842,770 of NZ_JBQFQB010000002.1, forward strand.
ACTGAAAGTTTCGGTTTCGATCTTTGGCCGCGAAACACCGGTCGAGCTGGACTTTACGCAGGTCACCAAGCAGAGCTGATTGGTTTCCATCGTACCATCGTTTGGGGTGCCTTATGGGCACCCTTTTTACGTTTGGGGCGTGCTCATCTGCCAGACAGTTTGATCCTCACCAAAACCTTTAAGTGATACAGTTCCGACCGGTTCGCAGAGTGTCGGGAGAAATGCTGCGGCTGTATCCGAAAGGACATGGTCGCAATCCAAGTCTGTGGCCGCCGCTACAAGTCTAGCCGCCAAATTGACGTCGGGACCGATGGCCGTGAAATCCAGCCGATCCCCGCCACCTACATTTCCATAGTGGAAGCGACCATGATGGATCGCAGTCCGTACGCCTAGCTTGTGCTGGAAATCGGCCTCGGCCAGCGACGCCACACCCTCGCGCACCGCTGCGATGGCGGCCTGAATCTGCACCTTTGGCGGAAGATCCGTGCTAGTAGGGAAGATGGCAAAAAAGCCGTCGCCCATGAACTTCAGAATCTCTCCGCCGTGGTCCATGACCGACGGGACAAGGCAATCAAACGTGTCATTCAGCAGCCGGACCAGCGTATCGCCGGAAACCGAATTCGAAAGGCGGGTAAATCCCTTGAGATCCGCAAACAGGATAACGGCCTCGATTTTGCTGCCATCACCGCGATGTACTTTACCGTCCAGAATGTGGGCGCCACTGTTACGGCCGACATAGGTCGACAGCAGGTAGGTCGCGTCGAGCCGCAGCATATAGGTTTCGGTCAGGCGGGCGAGCGGACCGCGAACCCGGTTCAGGATCGCCAGATCACTCTCTGAAAACCCACCGGGCGTGGCACTTGACCAGGTGCAGACATGGGTATCGCCGTTGAGATAGATCAGCGGTTGCGCCAGGTAATCGGTGAAGCCCTGCTCGCGCAATTCGCCAACAATGATGTAATCCTCGGGGCAGTTGGGATCTTCCAGATGGCGGCGGATGGGTTGCTGACGCTCAATCACATGCGGAAGGGGGTTATCGGTGTAGATCGCCTCGGTGAACAATTGAGACGGCGCGTCGACACGATCAACGCCAGCGCCCGCTTTCCACAGGAAACGTCGACCCATCAGATTGGGATGCAGCGTCCAGATGAACAAACCGAACCGATCGATGGCCACACCGGCATCCAGCAGACGGGTACAGATACCTTCGATGATATCGACCGCATTTCCAGCTGGGCGGGCACCGTCAACCATCCACTCGATCAGAGCGTCGATCTTGTCATGTTTTGAGATCGGTTCCGGTGGGGTCGGCATAATGGCACCCTCAAGATAAAACGCCGCGATTCAAACAGACACCGCGGCGTTATTTGTATCAGCCTCGCAGTGGCTGAAACGACTGAGTGCGCGACTTACTGCGCTTGAACCATAGCCGCACGCAACAGTTGCGGGCGGTCGGTCTGGGACGGCAGGAAGACGGCTTGCGAACCGGCATCCAGTGCCGAAAGGCTCGCATCGTACCACTGCATCGCAAGATCGCGACGCTGTTGCACACCAAAGCCTTCGCGCAGGTGGTGGCCGATCAACTCTCCATAGGCAGGCTCACCCATCGCGACTAGCATCAATGCGGAACCGACTGCCGTGTCCATGTTGTCCTGACGGTAGCCCATCGACAGACAAACCTTGCTTGTCGCTGCAAGATCAGCGGGGCTAAGGCCCGAGTCCAGCGCAAGCTTGCGTACCTGGGTTTCAGCTTCTGCCTTCGAGCTGATCGACAGCGCATCAACTTGCGGTGCCAACATTTCGCCGTACGAGTCGCATTGTGCGCTCACCTGATCTGGCGTCAGCCCCTGGATATCCGCCATCAGATCTTCGCCACGCGCCATTGCATAGCTGCGAGCAAGGCAGAACTGTTCGCTGAGGGCAAAATCAGCATCCGTCATATTTGACAGCGTCGTGTAGCCCCCGTTTGTCGAGGTCTGCAGCATCACCCCGCTACACCGATTGGCCAGCGATGGGCCGCCGGTCCCGCCGGAAAACAGGCTTGGCAGGCTGGCAGAGGCTGTTTCAGTTGTATTGGCCTCGGGCTCTGGTTCCTGAGCTTGAGGAACCACAACCGGAATCGTGGTTGCTGGGGCTTGTGCTGGTGCCTGAGGGGCGGCAGCCAAGGCAGAGCCGGTTTGTATCTGCCGGCGGTATTCCATCAAAAGCGGCTGGCCTGCGAGTTGAGTTGTCGTTTGACCGCCGCTTGTCGCCCAGTAATAGGCCTGCATCAGGAAGTCGCGCTGATAGGGCTGGAAGTCATAGCCATTCACGGGGTAGCCCATCGAGACCTGATAGCGTTCGATCGCAGACCGCGTGCCACGACCGACCTGACCATCAACGCGACCGGCGTTGTAGCCGAAATAGTTGAGCGCGGTCTGGGTTTGCGCCCCTTGTGTGGTCGACGGAATTCCGGGGCGATAGGTGCGTGTTGTTGTTGACCTCGTCCGGGCTTGCTGTTTTCTCTGCTGATCCCGGCCGATAGCGTAGCCGATGACGCCACCAACCACAGCACCGCCCAGTATCTCGCCAGCATCGGCCCGCGCGGTCTGAGGAGAAGACGCCGCAAATGACAGCGCGATGCCAACTGTTATTAATAAACGAATGATCATAATTAACCTCCACCAAAAATACTAATTTCGTCGAGTATAGCACAGCTGCGAGTATTGAGGTGAGGGGGGTGGCGGAAACCCGACCATCCCGCAACCACCGCGCAGATTCTGTATTGATATTAATTTCTTAAGAGTTGTCAGTCGCACCTTGTTAGTAACGATCTGTACGCCGTGAGCGTATAAGACCCACTTGGGGGCTTGATTCGATGTGTGAGAGCAGGGCAGGCCACTTGCCAACCCCGCCGTTCCGCTGTAAGTGCCGCCCCTATCGTCTTCGGGCGAGATTCTCTCGTGGGAGGTTGCTGGGATCGCGATCCCGGATCGGACCACGCAACATAGTCTGGGTGAAACGCGTTTCACCTAAGTTGAAAGGAAAACCAAATGGCCAAGAAGCTTGCTGGTACAATGAAGCTGCAGGTTCCTGCAGGTCAGGCGAACCCGTCGCCGCCAGTTGGTCCGGCGCTGGGTCAGCGCGGCATCAACATCATGGAATTCTGCAAGGCGTTCAACGCCAAGACCGCAGACATGGAGCCCGGCGCTCCGTGCCCGACCGTGATCACCTACTATCAGGACAAGTCCTTCACCATGGACATCAAGACGCCGCCCGCGTCTTACTACCTGAAAAAAGCGGCTGGTCTGAAGCCGGTCGGCAAGCGTAACCGCCCTCGTGGTGCGGAAAACCCAGGTCGTGAGACCGTGGCAACCGTAACCTCGAAGCAGGTTCGTGAAATCGCCGAAGCCAAAATGAAAGATCTGAACGCCAACGACGTCGAAGGCGCAATGCAGATCATCCTGGGCTCGGCCCGCTCAATGGGCATCGAGGTGAAGTAAGATGGCAAAACTCGGTAAACGTACCCGCGCTGCGCGCGAAGCTGTCGCTGGCAAGGAAAACCTGTCGGTCGAAGAAGCTGTTTCCCTGGTCAAAGGCAACGCAACCTCAAAATTCGACGAGACCATCGAGATCGCTCTGAACCTCGGCGTTGACACCCGTCACGCGGACCAGATGGTTCGCGGCGTTGTTGGCCTGCCGAACGGTACCGGCAAAGCGATGCGCGTTGCTGTATTTGCTCGTGGCCCCAAGGCAGACGAAGCGAAAGAAGCGGGCGCAGATATCGTTGGCGCGGAAGATCTGATGGAAACCATTCAGGGCGGCACCATCGAATTCGATCGCTGCATTGCAACCCCGGACATGATGCCGATCGTCGGTCGTCTGGGTAAAGTTCTGGGCCCTCGCAACCTGATGCCGAACCCCAAAGTTGGCACCGTGACCATGGACGTGAAAGCCGCCGTGGAAGCAGCCAAGGGCGGTGAAGTTCAGTTCAAGGCGGAAAAAGGCGGCGTTGTGCACGCCGGTGTTGGCAAAGCGTCGTTCGACGAAGCCAAGCTGGTTGAAAACGTCCGCGCCTTCATCTCGGCTGTGGCCAAGGCCAAGCCGTCGGGCGCCAAAGGCACCTATATGAAGAAAATCGCGCTGAGCTCGACCATGGGCCCGGGTGTGACTCTGGACGTGGCGGCTGCTGCGGGCGAATAAGCCTTAGCGTTTAGCTGTGAGAACTTGATCCCGGGTGGTGCGAACTGCCCGGGATTTTCTTTGCGTGCCATATGAGAAACAGGCTGTAGCTGTGTGATAGCGTGGTTGCTTGCACATCAATTGAAATCTTGAAGTTTTGCCAATTTCAAACCCGGTTACAGCTACTCTGACTAAAAAGCAGCGATACGCACAAACATAGATTCAATGCCTCAGCAGCGGTGGCTAAAGAAGCGATTGAACTAGGGGGTGCGGTCTGACACAGTTCCCCCATTGTCGTGTAGTAGCTGTTCGAGAATACCCATCAATGAACCAAAATATTCGTCAGAAATCACTTCCAGAAGATCGACGCGCCTTTTGGAACCAATTTTATGCGAAATCGGCAGGGTCATGGGAGCTTACCTTGCCGTCGCAATTCGCAGCGTTTGTGGCAAATGAGATTGATCGGCAGTCACATGTCATTGACGTAGGGTGTGGGAATGCCCGTGACAGTTTTTTCTTTTCACGACACGGGTTCAAAGTGACCGGCATGGATGCGTCTGAGGCAGCGATTGCGTCAGCGCAAAAGCATGCACAAAAGCAGGGCGGCGACGATCTTGAATTTGTTCAGACCAATCTCGAAGATGGATTGGTTGAGCGTGTGTTGTCCGAGCGACGATCTGAAACCGTTTGCGTTTACGCTCGGTTCTTTTTGCATGCGATCACAGATGATGAGGAAGATGCTCTGATCCGGGCGCTGCGGAGCGGGTGCAGACTTGGCGATGTCGTGGCGTTCGAATATCGAACGTTGGCGGACCGAGCCACAACGAAAATAGCGGCGCCGCATTTCCGGCGTTACGTAAGTGCGGCGGATCTGGATGCCAAAATGGAAGCCTCCGAATTCCGAAAATGCTATGGTGTAGAAGGCGGTGGTTTCGCAAAATATAAAACAGAAGATGCGATCGTCGCCCGCGCGATCTATGAAAAAACACCATGACCGAAGCAGAATTGATCAAGGAGCTCGCGTCGCTTCGCGAGCATGTTTTTACGCATGCTGCGGCCCAAACGGCACTACCACGACCTCGCAAAACGCGCCTTGCGGTTGAGGCGCTAAAGGATCCCATAATGCGCTTGGAGAACCAGTCGCTCTATGATGATTGGGAAGAGACATTTCTTCTTTTGTGCTGCCACAGAAGATTAAAGCCTGCCCGGACGCACGGTAGGCTAAAGCATATGGAAATTCGCTATGCAGAACAGGGTATGGAGGCGCGCTTTGCCTCGTTTTTTGAGCGCGTGAAGCAGACGCTACACCCAGATTACATTACACCACATGGCTATAACAGAACATTCGGAGAAAAGGCTGGCGATGATATCTTTTCAAAACTTGACGCCGTGCTTGAACCCGTAATTCGTTTAGGGAAGCCGATCATTCTATACGCTGGCGCGTTGTTGGGTCTCGTTCGAGAGGGTGGATTGATTGGTCACGACGACGATGTCGATTTTGCAGTGCATCTGGGTGAGTCTACGCTTGAAGGCGTCGCTGAAAAATGGATTGATTATCAGCGAGAGTTGCTCGCCAATGAGTGCCTGGATACCAATTCGTTAAAGCGTAATATACCAATCTTCAAAGTTAAAAATAATTTGGGTATTGATATAGATCTATTTCCGGCGTGGACGGAAAACGGGCGCTTTAGCGTGTACCCGTACTCACTCAACGACTTGCCGGAAAGCGCGATTTTCCCGCTAAAACCACTTAATGGTGGGGAAATCATGCTGCCGCAGGACGCGCCAGCATTGCTGGCTCAGAGTTACGGTGAAAACTGGCGAATACCGGACCCGCTTTTTCATTTCCGTTGGCGGACTGCGCGCCGCAGGTTTGCACCTATGCTTCGGCACGACTTTACCGGCGGTTGAAAGCGCCCCGCCGCAGTGCCCTCAAGCAGCGACCGCATTTGCACGATAGCGGTTAGTTGGCAGAATGCTTAGCCAGCTCTGCGCACAGATATTGAGCGATGTCTTAGCAGGCGTGTAGCTATGGTGCGCGCAGCGAAATCCGCAAGCCTTAGTGTCGGCTCGTTTTCTGGAAACCGAGATGCCTCAGAACAGTTTCAACTATGTCGCAGCCCCTGCGCGGGAGGGGCAAGTCGCCTAAATTTACCTCTTGGAAACCCGGCCTATCTGTCCTAAGTAGACCTGCGGAATAAAGCGTGCGATTCGTCGTGCGCTTTATTTTGTTTCGTCCAAGACGGTGGGTGGGTCCATCTGGCCCCTTAATTCCCTGCCTGAGACGGGTAAGACCAAAGAATTCTGAGGGTCACGATCCTCGGGCGCATTTTGGCCAATCCCGTAACAACGGACCTGAACGCCGGAGCGAAAGCTGCGGCAAATATGAGCCGGGGTGAGATATCACCCCTAACTTGGAGAGAACTGTGGATAGAGCCCAGAAAGAGAAAGTGGTCGAGGAACTCGGCCAAATCTTCGAAAGCTCTGGCGTCGTAGTGGTTTCGCACTACGCCGGTCTGACAGTTGCCGAGATGCAGGACCTTCGCGCACGTGCTCGTGACGCGGGTGGTGCCGTGCGTGTTGCCAAGAACAGGCTCGCCAAAATCGCCCTTGAGGGTAAGCCGTGTGAAAGCATGGCCGACCTGCTGACAGGGATGACCGTTCTGACCTATTCCGAGGACCCCGTGGCAGCTGCCAAGGTGGCCGAGGACTTCGCCAAGGATAACAAGAATTTTGAGATCCTCGGCGGTGCAATGGGCGAGAACGCTCTGGACCGCAAAGGCGTTGAAGCCGTTTCGAAAATGCCGTCTCGCGAGGAGCTTATTGCTTCGATCGTGGGCTGCATTGGCGCACCTGCTTCTAACATCGCCGGCGCGATTGGCGCACCTGCAAGCAACATCGCAAGCATCCTTTCCACCATCGAAGAGAAGGCGGAAGCTGCGTAAGCGGTTGGCACTGAATGATCTGCGTAGGGTAAATACCCTGACGTTGGAACACACACTGTAAACGGAAAGAGCTGATACAATGGCTGATCTGAAAGCACTCGCAGAAAGCATCGTGGGTCTGACCCTGCTGGAAGCACAAGAACTGAAAACCATCCTCAAAGACGAATACGGCATCGAGCCCGCAGCTGGCGGCGCCGTAATGGTTGCAGCCGGTGGCGACGCCGGTGGCGCAGCTGAGGAAGAAAAAACCGAATTCGACGTCGTTCTGAAGAACGCCGGCGCTTCGAAAATCAACGTGATCAAAGAAGTTCGCGGCATCACCGGTCTGGGCCTGAAAGAAGCCAAAGAGCTGGTCGAAGCTGGCGGCAAGATCAAAGAAGGCGTGTCGAAAGACGAAGCCGAGGAAGTCAAAGGCAAGCTGGAAGCAGCTGGCGCCGAAGTCGAGCTGGCCTAAGCCAACCGACAGGTGCATCGCTGATGCGCCGCAAAATTTGGCTGGGTCCGGAGAAATCCGGGTCCAGCCGAACCTGTCTTAGAAAGGGCCTCATTGTCTGGGGCGTTTTCTAAGACACGGTTTTCGGATCGGGAGGCCACCTTCGGGACGGTGGTCACGAATTGATCCGGACGTGTCGTCTCGATTGTGCAAGATGCCGGGGCCCGACGGTGTCTTTGCCCGCTGAGAACATCGAAAGGTGACATCTGACATGGCTCAAACGTTCCTTGGCCAGAAACGTCTTCGTAAATATTACGGCAAAATCCGCGAAGTGCTGGAGATGCCGAACCTCATTGAGGTGCAGAAATCTTCTTATGATCTTTTCCTGCGCTCCGGCGATGCAGAACAGCCCACAGACGGCGAAGGCATCAAAGGCGTGTTCCAGTCGGTTTTCCCGATCAAGGATTTCAACGAAACCTCCGTTCTGGAGTTCGTGAAATACGATCTGGAAAAACCCAAATACGACGTCGAAGAGTGCATGCAGCGCGACATGACCTACAGCGCGCCGCTGAAGGTCACGCTGCGTCTGATCGTGTTTGATGTCGATGAGGACACCGGCGCCAAGTCGGTCAAGGACATCAAAGAACAGGACGTGTTCATGGGCGATATGCCCCTGATGACACCGAACGGCACCTTCATCGTGAACGGTACCGAGCGTGTGATCGTTAGCCAGATGCACCGTTCGCCCGGTGTGTTCTTTGATCACGACAAGGGCAAGACCCATTCCTCGGGCAAGCTGCTGTTTGCCTGCCGCATCATCCCGTATCGCGGCAGCTGGCTGGACTTTGAGTTCGACGCCAAGGACATCGTGTTCGCCCGTATCGACCGTCGTCGCAAACTGCCTGTGACAACCCTGCTTTATGCGCTGGGTCTGGATCAGGAAGCGATCATGGACGCGTATTACAACACCGTGTCCTACAAGCTGGACAAGAAGAAAGGCTGGGTTACGCCCTTCTTCCCCGAGCGTGTGCGCGGCACCCGTCCGACATATGATCTGATCGACGCGAAATCGGGCGAAGTGATTGCCGAAGCGGGCAAGAAAGTCACCCCGCGCGCGGTCAAGAAGCTGATCGACGAAGGTGCTGTTACCGACCTGCTGGTGCCCTTCGACAACATCGTCGGCAAGTATGTCGCCAAGGACATCATCAACGAAGAAAACGGCGCGATCTATGTCGAAGCCGGTGATGAGCTGACCCTGGAGTATGACAAAGACGGCGACCTGATCGGCGGCACCGTCAAGGACCTGATGGATGCGGGTATCACCGACATCCCGGTTCTGGACATCGACAACGTCAACGTTGGCCCCTACATGCGCAACACCATGGCTCAGGACAAGAACCTGAACCGTGAAAGCGCGCTGATGGACATCTACCGCGTCATGCGTCCGGGCGAGCCTCCCACCGTCGAGGCTGCGTCGGCTCTGTTCGACACCCTGTTCTTCGACAGCGAGCGCTATGACCTGTCCGCCGTTGGTCGTGTGAAGATGAACATGCGTCTGGCTCTGGACGCGCCGGACACCCTGCGCACGCTGCGCCGCGAAGACATCGTGGCCTGCATCAAGGCGCTGGTGGAACTGCGTGACGGCAAAGGCGACGTGGACGATATCGACCACCTCGGCAACCGTCGTGTGCGTTCGGTCGGCGAACTGATGGAAAATCAGTACCGCGTTGGCCTGCTGCGCATGGAGCGCGCGATCAAAGAGCGTATGTCGTCTGTCGAGATCGACACCGTCATGCCGCAGGACCTGATCAACGCGAAACCAGCTGCGGCTGCTGTTCGTGAATTCTTTGGCTCATCGCAGCTGTCGCAGTTCATGGACCAGACCAACCCGCTTTCGGAAGTCACCCACAAACGCCGTCTCTCGGCGCTTGGCCCGGGCGGTCTGACGCGTGAGCGTGCGGGCTTTGAGGTGCGCGATGTACACCCGACCCACTATGGTCGGATGTGCCCGATTGAAACGCCCGAAGGTCCGAACATTGGTCTGATCAACTCGCTGGCCACCTTTGCCCGCGTGAACAAGTATGGCTTCATCGAAACACCCTACCGCGTCGTCAAAGACGCCGAGGTGACCGATGAGGTACACTACATGTCCGCGACCGAGGAAATGCGTCACACCGTGGCGCAGGCGAACGCGACCTTGGATGCCGATGGCAAGTTCATCAACGACCTGGTTTCGACCCGTCAGGCCGGTGACTACACCCTCGCCCCGCGCGAGAATGTGGACCTGATCGACGTGTCGCCGAAACAGCTGGTCTCGGTTGCTGCATCGCTGATCCCGTTCCTTGAAAATGACGACGCCAACCGCGCTCTGATGGGCTCGAACATGCAACGTCAGGCGGTTCCACTGCTGCGCGCCGAAGCGCCGCTGGTCGGTACCGGGATCGAGGAAAAGGTCGCGATCGACTCAGGCGCTGCGATTCAGGCGAAACGCGCCGGTATCATCGACCAGGTCGATGCCCAGCGTATCGTTATTCGCGCCACCGAGGATCTGGAACTGGGCGACGCTGGCGTTGACATCTATCGTCTGCGCAAGTTCCAGCGTTCGAACCAGAACACCTGCATCAACCAGCGTCCGCTGATCAAGGTGGGTGACACCGTCCAGAAGGGCGAAGTCATCGCCGATGGTCCGTCGACCGATATGGGTGAACTGGCCCTGGGTAAGAACGTGGTCGTCGCGTTCATGCCGTGGAACGGTTACAACTACGAAGACTCGATCCTGATCTCGGAACGTATCGCGCGTGATGACGTCTTTACCTCGGTCCATATCGAGGAGTTTGAAGTCGCCGCCCGTGACACCAAGCTGGGTCCGGAAGAAATCACCCGCGACATCCCCAACGTTGGTGAAGAAGCGCTGCGCAACCTCGATGAGGCTGGCATCGTTTACATCGGTGCGGATGTTGAGCCGGGCGATATTCTGGTCGGCAAGATCACTCCGAAGGGCGAAAGCCCGATGACCCCGGAAGAAAAGCTGCTGCGCGCCATCTTTGGTGAGAAAGCATCTGACGTGCGCGACACCTCGCTGCGCGTGAAGCCGGGCGATTACGGTACGGTTGTTGAGGTTCGCGTCTTCAACCGTCACGGCGTCGAGAAAGACGAGCGTGCGCTGCAGATCGAGCGTGAGGAAGTCGAACGTCTGGCCCGTGACCGGGACGACGAGCTGGCGATCCTCGACCGCAACATCTATGCGCGTCTGCAGGGCCTGATCCTGGGTAAAACCGCTGTCAAAGGCCCGAAAGGCGTCAAGGCAGGGTCGGTGATCACCGAGGATCTGCTGGAAACCCTGACCCGTGGTCAGTGGTGGCAGCTGGCGCTGGAAGGTGAGCAGGACGCACAGATCGTTGAGGCTCTGAACGAGCAGTACGAAGTGCAAAAGCGTGCTCTGGACGCCCGTTTTGAAGACAAGGTCGAGAAAGTCCGCCGTGGCGACGACCTGCCGCCGGGTGTGATGAAGATGGTCAAAGTCTTCATCGCCGTGAAGCGCAAGCTGCAGCCGGGCGACAAGATGGCCGGTCGTCACGGGAACAAGGGTGTGATCTCCAAGGTTGTTCCGATGGAAGACATGCCGTTCCTGGCGGATGGTACGCCGGTTGACTTCTGTCTGAACCCGCTGGGTGTGCCTTCGCGTATGAACGTTGGTCAGATCCTTGAAACCCACATGGGTTGGGCCGCACGCGGTCTGGGTCTGAACATCGACGACGCTCTGGGTGAATACCGCCGGTCCGGCGATCTGACCCCGGTTCGCGAAGCGATGAAGCTGGCCTATGGCGAGAATGTCTACGAAGAAGGCATCACCGGTCTGGACGAGGATGGCCTGATCGAGGCTGCGGGCAACGTGACCCGTGGTGTTCCGATCGCTACTCCGGTCTTCGACGGTGCCAAAGAAGCAGACGTCAACGACGCGCTGGTGCGTGCGGGCTTCTCGGAAAGCGGTCAGTCGGTTCTGTTCGACGGTCGCACCGGTGAGCAATTCGCGCGCCCGGTCACCGTGGGCATCAAGTACCTGCTGAAACTGCATCACCTGGTGGATGATAAAATCCACGCGCGTTCGACCGGGCCGTACAGCCTGGTCACCCAGCAGCCGCTGGGTGGTAAGGCGCAGTTCGGTGGTCAGCGCTTTGGTGAGATGGAGGTCTGGGCTCTGGAAGCTTACGGCGCCGCCTACACCCTGCAGGAGATGCTCACCGTTAAATCGGATGACGTCGCCGGCCGGACCAAGGTCTATGAGTCGATCGTCAAGGGCGAGGATAACTTTGAAGCGGGCGTACCGGAATCGTTCAACGTTCTGGTTAAAGAAGTCCGTGGCCTCGGCCTGAATATGGAACTCCTGGATGCGGAGGTTGAGGAATAAGAATTTTGAAAAAATTCTTGGGCGGAAACTTTTTAAGTTTCCGCTCACCTCTCCCCCCTTCCGCAAGATTTGAGGTAACAAATGAACCAGGAAATCACCAACAACCCGTTCAACCCGCTGACGCCCCCGAAGGTTTTCGACGAGATCAAGGTCTCGCTGGCGAGCCCTGAGCGGATTCTGTCTTGGTCCTATGGCGAGATCAAGAAACCCGAAACCATCAACTACCGGACGTTCAAGCCTGAGCGTGACGGTCTGTTCTGCGCGCGTATCTTTGGCCCGATCAAAGATTACGAATGTCTATGCGGCAAATATAAGCGGATGAAATATCGCGGCGTTGTCTGCGAGAAATGCGGTGTGGAAGTCACCCTGCAGAAAGTCCGCCGTGAGCGTATGGGCCACATCGAACTGGCCGCGCCCGTCGCACATATCTGGTTCCTGAAATCGCTGCCGTCCCGCATCGGTCTGATGCTGGACATGACGCTGCGCGATCTGGAACGTGTTCTGTACTTTGAAAACTACGTCGTCATCGAGCCCGGTCTGACCGACCTGACCTACGGCCAGATGCTGACCGAAGAAGAGTACATGGATGCGCAGGATGCCTATGGCATGGATGCGTTCACCGCGAATATCGGTGCCGAAGCCATCCGTGAGATGCTGGCCCAGATCGATCTGGAAGCCGAAGCCGAGCAGCTGCGCGCTGATCTGGCCGAAGCAACCGGCGAGTTGAAGCCCAAAAAGATCATCAAGCGTCTGAAGGTTGTTGAATCCTTCCTCGAGTCGGGCAACCGGCCTGAATGGATGGTGATGACCGTGATCCCGGTCATTCCACCGGAACTGCGTCCGCTGGTCCCGCTGGATGGTGGCCGTTTCGCGACCTCGGATCTGAACGATCTGTATCGCCGCGTCATCAACCGGAACAACCGTCTGAAGCGTCTGATCGAACTGCGCGCGCCTGACATCATTGTCCGCAACGAAAAGCGGATGCTGCAGGAATCCGTTGACGCTCTGTTCGACAACGGCCGTCGTGGTCGCGTAATCACCGGCGCCAACAAGCGCCCGCTGAAATCGCTGTCGGACATGCTGAAAGGTAAGCAGGGTCGCTTCCGTCAGAACCTTCTGGGTAAGCGCGTCGACTTCTCGGGCCGTTCGGTCATCGTGACCGGTCCGGAACTCAAACTGCACCAGTGTGGTCTGCCAAAGAAGATGGCGCTGGAGCTGTTCAAGCCGTTCATCTACTCGCGCCTTGAAGCCAAGGGTCTGTCTTCGACTGTCAAACAGGCAAAGAAACTGGTCGAGAAAGAGCGTCCCGAAGTGTGGGACATCCTCGACGAGGTGATCCGCGAACACCCTGTCATGCTGAACCGTGCGCCGACGCTGCACCGTCTTGGCATTCAGGCGTTCGAGCCGGTTCTGATCGAAGGTAAAGCCATCCAGCTGCACCCGCTGGTCTGCTCGGCCTTTAACGCCGACTTCGACGGGGACCAGATGGCCGTTCACGTCCCGCTAAGCCTTGAGGCGCAGCTGGAAGCGCGTGTTCTGATGATGTCGACGAACAACGTTCTGTCGCCTGCAAACGGCGCGCCGATCATCGTTCCGTCGCAGGATATGATCTTGGGTCTGTACTATGTGACCCTCGAACGCGAAGGCATGCCGGGCGAAGGCAAGGTCTTCGGTTCGATCGAAGAAGTTCAGCACGCGCTGGACGCGGGGGAGGTGCATCTGCACTCGAAAATCACCGCGCGGATCACGCAGATCGACGACGAAGGCAACGAAGTTCAGAAGCGCTATGAAACCACTCCGGGCCGTCTGCGTCTGGGTGCATTGCTGCCGATGAACAACAAAGCCCCGTTCGAGCTGGTCAACCGCCTGCTGCGGAAGAAAGAAGTGCAGCAGGTGATCGACACCGTCTACCGTTACTGCGGTCAGAAAGAGTCGGTTATCTTCTGTGACCAGATCATGTCGATGGGCTTCAAAGAAGCGTTCAAGGCGGGCATCTCGTTCGGTAAGGACGACATGGTCATCCCGGATGACAAGTGGGGCATCGTTGATGACACCCGCGGTCAGGTGAAGGACTTTGAACAGCAGTACATGGACGGCCTGATCACTCAGGGCGAAAAGTACAACAAAGTTGTTGATGCCTGGTCGAAGTGTAACGACCGCGTCACCGAAGCGATGATGAGCACCATCTCGGACGTTGCCAAGGCCGAAGACGGGTCAGATCAAGAGCCGAACTCGGTCTACATGATGGCCCACTCCGGTGCGCGTGGCTCGGTCACTCAGATGAAACAGCTGGGCGGTATGCGTGGCCTGATGGCCAAGCCGAACGGTGACATCATCGAGACGCCGATCATCTCGAACTTTAAAGAAGGTCTGACCGTTCTCGAGTACTTCAACTCGACCCACGGTGCCCGTAAGGGTCTGTCAGATACCGCTCTGAAGACGGCGAACTCGGGTTACCTGACCCGTCGTCTGGTAGACGTCGCACAGGACTGCATCGTTCGCGAGATCGACTGTGGTACTGAGCGTGCGATCACAGCCGAAGCCGCCGTGAATGACGGTGAGGTTGTTGCCTCGCTGGCCGAACGTGTGCTGGGTCGTGTGGCGGCTGACGATGTTCTGCGTCCGGGCACGGATGAGGTGATCGTGGCCGCTGGTCAGTTGATCGACGAACGCATGGCGGACACCATTGACGAAGCTGGTGTTGCGTCGATGCGCATCCGCTCGCCTCTGACCTGTGAGTCCGAGGAAGGCGTCTGCGCCACCTGCTACGGTCGTGACCTTGCACGCGGCACCATGGTGAACACAGGTGAGGCTGTCGGCATCATCGCCGCGCAGTCCATTGGTGAACCCGGTACGCAGCTGACGATGCGTACTTTCCACATCGGTGGTGTTGCGCAAGGTGGTCAGCAGTCGTTCCAGGAAGCCAGCCAGGAAGGCGTCGTTTCCTTCGAGAACCCGCAGATTCTGGTCAATGCCGCAGGCGAAAGCCTCGTTATGGGCCGGAACATGAAGCTGGTGATCAGCGACGAACACGGCGAAGAGCGTGCCAGCCACAAGCTGGGCTATGGCTCCAAGCTGTTCGTCAAGGACGGCACCAAGGTTGCTCGTGGCGACAAGCTGTTCGAATGGGATCCCTACACCCTGCCGATTATCGCCGAGAAAGCCGGTACCGCGAAATATGTCGACCTTGTTTCGGGCCTTGCGGTCCGGGATGAGACCGACGATGCAACCGGCATGACCCAGAAGATCGTGATCGACTGGCGCGCGGCCCCCAAAGGCAGCGACCTCAAGCCCGAGATCATTCTGGTCGGTGAAGATGGCGAGCCGGTCCGCAACGATGCGGGCAACCCGGTTCACTATCCGATGTCGGTGGATGCGATCCTGTCCGTCGAAGATGGTCAGACCATCGAAGCCGGTGACGTTGTTGCGCGTATCCCGCGTGAAGGCGCTAAGACCAAGGACATCACCGGTGGTCTGCCACGTGTGGCCGAACTGTTCGAAGCCCGTCGTCCGAAAGATCACGCGATCATCGCAGAAGCCGATGGTTACGTGCGCTTTGGCCGCGACTACAAGAACAAGCGCCGCATCAGCATCGAACCGGCTGACGAGTCCATGGAGACCATCGAATACATGGTACCCAAGGGCAAGCACATCCCGGTCGCCGAAGGGGACTTCATCCAGAAGGGTGAATACCTGATGGACGGTAACCCGGCTCCGCATGACATCCTGTCGATCATGGGTGTCGAAGCGTTGGCGGATTACATGATCGACGAGGTGCAGGACGTCTACCGCTTGCAGGGCGTTAAGATCAACGACAAGCACATCGAGGTCATCGTGCGCCAGATGCTGCAGAAGTGGGAGATCCTGGATTCAGGTGACACCACCCTGCTGAAAGGCGAACATGTCGACAAGCAAGAGTTCGACGCAGCCAACGAGAAGACTATCTCGCGTGGCGGTCGTCCGGCTCAGGGTGAGCCGATCCTTCTGGGGATCACCAAAGCTTCGCTGCAGACGCGTTCGTTCATCTCGGCGGCGTCGTTCCAGGAAACCACCCGCGTGCTGACCGAAGCCTCGGTTCAGGGCAAGAAAGACAAGCTGGTTGGCCTGAAAGAGAACGTAATTGTTGGTCGTCTGATCCCCGCCGGGACCGGTGGGGCCACTCAGGCCGTCCGCCACATCGCGCAGTCGCGTGACAACGTGGTTATCGAAGCGCGCAGGGAAGAGGCCGAAGCAGCCGCTGCTCTGGCCGCTCCGACCTTCGACGACGACATGGTCGGTGATGAGCTGGACGTTCTGGTGGAAACACCGGAAAGCCGCGAATAGGCACCCTCAATAACTAAGAAAGGCCCCGCGATTTCGCGGGGCCTTTCTTGTTGTGAGCGCTCCGAGGCGAACTCTCACAAAGATAGTTACTAATGTGATCCGGTTTGTGGCATGCTTTCGTCAACAGAGGAGGGGGCCGCAATGACAACTCGTCAAACGCATGGGCGAAAGCGACTGTATGACAGTATTTTGGACACCGTCGGAGACACGCCAAGCATACGAATAAACAGGATCGCGCCCTCAAACGTGACGGTTTACGTAAAATTCGAAGCGTTTAACCCGGCCAGTTCTGTCAAAGATCGCCTTGCCCTCAACATCATCGAAGCGGCAGAACGCGACGGTAGCTTAAAACCCGGTCAGACAGTGGTTGAGGCGACCTCGGGGAATACCGGTATCGGGCTGGCGATGGTCTGCGCGGCCAAAGGCTATCCCTTGGTTGTGACGATGGCCGACAGTTTCTCGGTCGAGCGGCGCAAGCTGATGAGGTTTTTGGGGGCAAAAGTTGTCCTGACACCGCGCGCGCAAAAGGGGTTCGGCATGTATACAAAAGCTAAAGAACTGGCCGAGCAGAACGGTTGGTTCCTGGCCAGCCAGTTTGAAACCGCAGCCAACGCCGATATTCACGAAAATACCACCGCGCAGGAAATCTTGGGTGACTTTGATGGGCAGAATCTCGACTATTGGGTTACGGGCTATGGCACTGGCGGGACGGTCTCGGGCGTGGCCCGGGTGCTGAGGAAAGCGCGCCCTGAGACCAAGATCATCCTGACCGAGCCTGCCAATGCAGCCATTGTGTCGTCAGGATATGTGAACACGCGCAATGAAATACACCAGCCGACCGAGAGCCACCCGAACTTCGAACCGCATCCGATACAGGGTTGGACGCCTGATTTCATTCCGTGGGTTCTGCAGGAGGCCATTGATAACTCGTACTATGATGAGTTGATTCCCGTTCCCGGTAGCGACGGTATTGCATGGTCGCGCCGTTTGGCCGCGGAAGAGGGGATTTTTACCGGTATTTCTGGTGGCTCGACCTTTGCGGTCGCGATGAAACTGGCCGAGACTGCGCCGGAAGGTTCCGTCATGTTGGTAATGTTGCCAGATACGGGCGAGCGTTACCTTTCGACCCCATTGTTTGATGGCGTAGAAGAGGAGATGACGGATGATGAGATCGAGATCTCGAAATCTACGCCTTCCGCCCAGATGACAGATTGAAACGACTGAAAAGTCGACAGTTTGTGTAGCTCGTCGGAACTATTACTGCAGGATTGTCCGGCGCATATTGACTTCGTGATCGATTGAACAATGAGTACGGCGATATATTGAAGACCGGGTGTTGATTAAATGAGTCCTAACGTTAAAGGCGCGCTGCTGATGATGGGCAGCATGGCGGCCTTTACCGTCAATGATGCGTTGGTGAAAGTGGTGGGGCAAGATCTGCCTCTGTTCCAACTTGTGGCCATGCGCGGAGTTTTGGCGACAGTTCTTGTGTTGATAATGGCCCGTTATCTTGGGGCGCTTCACCTGAATTTTCCCCTCCATGACAAATGGCTTATCGCATTACGTTGCCTGGCAGAGTTGGCGGCGACCATCTTCTTTTTGACGGCTCTGATGCACATGCCGCTTGCCAACGTTACGGCAGTTCTACAGGCGTTGCCGCTGACCGTGACTTTGGGTGCTGCCTTATTCTTCGGTGAAGTAATTGGATGGAGACGTATTGCTGCAATTGCGCTTGGGTTCGTCGGTATGTTGTTGATCGTTCGGCCCGGTCCTGAAGGATTCAGCATCTATGCGATTTACGCATTAATTGCGGTTGCTTCCGTTACAATTCGCGATTTGATCACCCGCCGAATGTCAGCCGAAGTACCTTCTATGGTGGTAACACTGGCGACATCCCTCACTATCACATTGGCAGCGATCATCGTCTCCACGTTTGAAGGATGGGTGCCGGTCTCGACCGCATCTGGAGCGATGATCGCCAGCGCTGCGGTCTTTGTTCTGATAGGCTATCTGTTCAGTGTCATGGTGATGCGCGTGGGCGAAGTCGGTTTTGTTGCGCCATTTCGCTATTCCAGCCTGCTTTGGGCACTGGGGCTGGGGTGGGCTGTGTTTGGTGACTGGCCGGACGCGATCACAATGCTGGGTGGTGCATTGGTAGTTGGGGCAGGGATGTTCACTCTGTTTCGCGAACGGTCGCGTCAGGCGGAGAAGTGAGGCAAACGTACGAAACCGGGGTTTAGCGCGAAACGCGTGGCAAAATCGGTCTCGATTTCGGGCGTGATCGGCGCAAGCTGTGCCTTCTGCTTTTCAGCGCGCGGCGAGTCGTTGGAGTTGTTCAATGTCCTGATCCACATCGGGCGATCAGGATAACTGACCACTGGCATGAAACGCCCGATCCGGTTGTGGGTAAAACTTATGATCGTGTGGGCGCACCCGCCCGCGATAAGCATGCCCAAGCCCACCCCAAGCAGAGATTTGTAGACTTGTGCCGCCCGAACCCCATTCGGCCCAAAGCTGGCCTGGTATCCGTTGTTGAAATCGAGGCCTATGGCCTGATTTTTTCCAATCAGCCCGGCAACATCATCGGCGGACTCGCGCAGTCTTTCGATGAAATCAATCGAAATGCTGTCGTCGTCATCATGGCGAAATTGAAGACAGGGCCGGTCCGGGTTTGAACGCGCTTCCTGAAGGATTCGTTTCATGACCTGCCGGTGTTTATGGCTTGGTTCGACGGGTCTTTGGACAATTCGTACCTGCTTGATGTCAGCGGTAAGGTCCTTAAGCCGGTCGAGCGCCTTTCGCGGCAGACAGTCCCCAACAACGACCAGAAGCTGATAGTCCCCATCTGTCTGCGTGCGAAAGCTGGGCAACGTCACAGATTCGAACAAGCGGAACCGCTCTTCCAGACGAGCAGGGTTGTAGAGATGGGCGCGCCGATCTGCGACCGTGTCATGTTCGATCTGGAAATCGCCCAGAGCAGGGAATGAAAATCGGCACAGGCCAAAGACTTGCATGGGGCATCCAATGGTTTGCAGGGCATGTTCACTATGCATCCGGTGCCGAAGTGCTGCAATGTGTCGGCGCAGTGGGAATCTCCATTAGTTCCTGATAGACGGCCGGAGCTCTTATGTACAATACGCCTTTCCCGCTGGGCTGTTGACACTTGGGCCGACTCCCCTTAATACGCGCGACATCTCGGTACCGGGGGCCGCCCCATAACCGATTTCAGTAATGAACTGGTCAAGGCCCGGACACTTTTATCGTTCGCGCCCTCTGATAACAAACCGCGACGTTCACCTCGGAATGGGAACGCTCGCGGGTTTTGCGCTTGTGGACGCATGAGTGCAGCGAATTTAACCGCACGCAACGCGCGTGCATGTCATGTGTGTTGCAAAACGGGGAAGAAACCGGAATGCCAACTATTCAACAGCTGATCCGCAAACCGCGGCAGCCCAAAGTAAAACGCTCGAAGTCCATGCACCTGGAGCAGTGCCCGCAGAAGCGCGGCGTTTGCACCCGCGTGTACACCACCACACCTAAGAAGCCGAACTCGGCTATGCGTAAGGTTGCCAAGGTGCGCTTGACCAACGGGTTCGAGGTGATCTCGTACATCCCCGGTGAAAGCCACAACCTGCAGGAACACTCGGTTGTTCTGATCCGTGGCGGCCGTGTAAAAGACCTTCCCGGTGTGCGTTACCACATCCTGCGCGGTGTTCTGGATACTCAGGGCGTCAAAGATCGTAAGCAACGTCGTTCGAAATACGGCGCGAAGCGTCCCAAGTAAGAAGGAGAGGCTGATATGTCACGTCGTCACGCCGCCGAAAAACGCGAAGTCCTGCCTGACGCCAAATTTGGCGACAAGGTACTGACCAAATTCATGAACAACCTGATGATCGACGGCAAGAAGTCGGTCGCAGAGCGCATCGTTTACAACGCGTTTGACCGCGTTGAGAACAAGGTAAAGCGCGCTCCTGTCGAAGTGTTCCACGAAGCGCTCGACAACATCAAACCGTCGGTCGAGGTTCGCTCGCGCCGCGTTGGTGGTGCAACCTATCAGGTTCCGGTCGAAGTGCGCCCTGAGCGCCGCGAAGCACTGGCCATCCGCTGGCTGATCACTGCTGCGCGCGGCCGCAACGAAAACACCATGGAAGAGCGCCTTGCAGGCGAGCTGCTGGACGCCGTTCAGTCCCGCGGTACTGCCGTCAAGAAACGCGAAGACACCCACAAGATGGCCGAGGCGAACAAAGCCTTCAGCCATTATCGTTGGTAATCCGAGAGGCTTAGACCAATGGCACGCGAATATCCGCTCGAACTGTACCGTAACTTCGGTATCATGGCGCACATCGACGCAGGTAAGACCACCTGCTCGGAGCGTATCCTGTATTACACTGGTAAATCCCACAACATCGGTGAGGTGCACGATGGTGCAGCCACCATGGACTGGATGGAGCAGGAGCAGGAACGCGGCATCACCATCACTTCGGCTGCGACCACCACTTTCTGGGAACGCACCGAGGACGGTCAGACCGCAGAAACTCCTAAGCACCGCCTGAACATCATCGACACCCCCGGCCACGTTGACTTCACCATCGAAGTTGAGCGTTCGCTGGCGGTTCTCGACGGTGCTGTCTGCGTTCTGGACGCAAACGCCGGTGTTGAGCCCCAGACCGAAACCGTGTGGCGTCAGGCTGACCGCTACAAGGTTCCGCGTATGGTTTTCGTCAACAAAATGGACAAGATCGGCGCTGACTTCTTCAACTGCGTCAACATGATCGAAGACCGCACCGGCGCACGCGCTGTTCCGGTTGGTATTCCGATCGGTGCCGAGTCCGAGCTGGAAGGCCTGATCGACCTGGTCACCATGGAAGAGTGGCTGTGGCAGGGCGAAGATCTGGGCGCAAGCTGGATCAAAGCTCCTATCCGCGACAGCCTGAAAGACATGGCTGACGAATGGCGCGGCAAGATGATCGAAGCGGCCGTCGAAATGGACGACGACGCGATGATGGAATACCTGGAAGGCAATGAGCCCGACGTTCCGACCCTGCGCGCCCTGCTGCGCAAAGGTACTCTGGAAATCGCGTTCGTTCCGGTTCTGGGTGGTTCGGCGTTCAAGAACAAAGGCGTTCAGCCGCTGCTCAACGCTGTGATCGACTATCTGCCCAGCCCGCTGGACGTTGTTGATTACATGGGCTTCAAACCCGGCGACGAGGAAGAAGTTCGTGACATCGCCCGTCGTGCCGATGACGACATGGCCTTCTCGGGTCTGGCGTTCAAAATCATGAACGACCCCTTCGTTGGCTCGCTGACCTTCACCCGGATCTACTCGGGCACCATGAACAAGGGTGACTCGATCCTGAACTCGACCAAAGGTAAGAAAGAGCGCATCGGTCGTATGATGATGATGCACTCGAACAACCGGGAAGAGATCGAAGAAGCGTTTGCAGGCGACATCATCGCGCTGGCGGGTCTGAAAGACACCACCACCGGTGATACTCTGTGTGATGCGAAGGATCCGGTGGTTCTGGAAACCATGACCTTCCCCGATCCGGTTATCGAGATCGCGGTTGAGCCCAAAACCAAGGGCGACCAAGAGAAGATGTCTCAGGGTCTGGCCCGTCTGGCCGCTGAAGATCCGTCCTTCCGTGTGGAAACTGATCTGGAATCCGGTCAGACCATCATGAAGGGCATGGGCGAACTTCACCTGGACATCCTGGTTGACCGTCTGAAGCGCGAGTTCAAGGTTGAAGCGAACATCGGTGCACCTCAGGTGGCCTATCGTGAAACCATCTCGATGCCGGTTGAGCACACCTACACCCACAAGAAACAGTCGGGTGGTTCGGGTCAGTTCGCGGAAGTCAAGCTGGAGATCCAGCCGACCGAAGCAGGCGAAGGCTATTCGTTCGAAAGCCGCATCGTTGGTGGTGCCGTTCCGAAGGAATACATCCCGGGTGTTGAAAAAGGCATCAACTCGGTCATGGATAGCGGCCCGCTGGCTGGCTTCCCCGTGATCGACTTCAAGGTTGCCCTGCTGGACGGTAAGTTCCACGACGTTGACTCGAGCGTTCTGGCGTTCGAAATCGCATCGCGGATGTGTATGCGTGAAGGCATGCGCAAAGCTGGCGCGAAGCTGCTGGAACCGATCATGAAGGTCGAAGTGATCACCCCGGAAGAATACACCGGCGGTATCATCGGCGACCTGACCTCGCGTCGTGGCCAGGTCTCTGGTCAGGAACCGCGCGGCAACGCAATCGCGATCGATGCGTTCGTTCCGCTGGCCAACATGTTCGGCTACATCAACACTCTGCGTTCGATGTCGTCGGGCCGTGCCCAGTTCACCATGCAGTTCGACCACTACGATCCGGTTCCGCAGAACATCTCGGACGAGATTCAGGCGAAATACGCATAAGCGAAGATTTGAGGGAGCTCCGGCCAGGGGCTCCCTTCATTACCGAAAAAGGAGGCCATCATGGCAAAGGAAAAGTTTGAGCGTAATAAGCCGCACGTCAACATCGGCACGATTGGCCACGTTGACCACGGCAAGACCACGCTGACCGCAG
>NZ_JBQFQB010000003.1:0-521756 GCF_056536665.1 Ruegeria sp. CJ6
CATCAAACGGCCCTGCATGTCAACCAGACAAACCAATACCGTATCAATCTCGCCAGACGAAACCTCAGCCTTCAAATGCTCAAATGTCAGCATGCAATACCTCTGTGATATGCGAGAATTTTCGACGAAAATTCTTTGTCCCTGTAACGACCGGCCCGCGAAAGAACGGGCCGGTCAAGTATTTTATCCGTAACGATAGGGCCGCCCGGCCTTGAGCATTTCGGCGTTGTAGCGCTTGAAGATATCCACGACCTTTGCCTTGGTCTCGGATTCCGCAGCAATTTCGTCCCAGAACTTAACAGCAGCTTCTTCAACCGTCGCCCACTCTTCATCCGGGATGGTCGTCAATTGCATCTTGGTACCGTTAACCCGCAGGTTGGCTTCGCCGCCCCAATACCACCACTGGCGGTAGTAGTGCGACTGGTCACAGCAGACCTTGAACAGAGTTTGCAGGTCTTCCGGCAGCTCGTTCCAGCGATCCATATTGGCAAAGAAGTGACCGGCCCAGGCCCCCGAAATGTTGTTGGTTAGGAAGTAGTTAGTCACATCCGCCCAACCCACGGTGTAGTCTTCGGTGATGCCCGACCAGGCAATACCGTCCAACTCGCCGGTTTGAACTGCAACTTCTATGTCTTCCCACGGCAGTGTGACGGGTACCACGCCAAACTGGCTGAGGAACCGGCCTGCTGTCGGGAAGGTGAAGATGCGTTTGCCCTTCATATCCTCCAGCGAATTGATCGGATCCTTGGTCGCAAAGTGACACGGATCCCACGCGCCGGCGCTGATGTGTTTAACGCCAACCTTCGAATACTCTTCGTCCCAGATTTCGTTCAAGCCCCACTGGTTGAACAGCACCGGCACGTCCAGCGAATAGCGCGAAGCGAACGGGAAGTAGCCGCCGAAAACAGTGACTTCGGTGGGCGAGGCCATCGAGTCATCATCCGATTGAACCGCGTCGATGGTTCCCTTCTGCATAGCGCGGAACAGCTCTCCGGTCGGGACCAGTTGATCGGCGTAGAATAGCTCGATCTGCATACGGTCACCGGCGATCTGGTTGAACATCTTAATAGCCGGGTCGATCACATGCTCGGCCAGTGCAGGACCGGCATATGTCTGCATCCGCCATGTGATCGTGCTTTGCGCCAGTGCAGGCGTTGCCAAAGGTGCCGCCGCAACCCCTACCCCCGCAGTTTTCAGAAACTTACGTCTTGTCGTCATGTCAATTTCCTCTCCGTTTAAGTTTGGGTGCCCGTGTGTCGGGCCTTCTGGTTAATTTCCGTAAACATACCCGGGCAGCCACAAGGCGATCTCGGGGAATATCATGATTATTGCGAGCGCCAGGATCATCACCCCGACAAAGGGCACGATTGAGCGGTAGATGTCGCGCAGGCTGATTTCTGGCGGAGCCATTGCGCGCATCAGGAACAAGTTGTAGCCGAAAGGCGGCGTCATATACGCGATCTGGGTGGTGATGGTGTAAAGTACACCGTACCAGATCAGATCGAAGCCAAGCGCCCCCACGAGCGGCACATAGAGTGGCGCCACGATGACGAGCATTGCGGTATCGTCCAGGAACGTGCCCATGATGATAAAGCTGAGCTGCATCAGGATCAGGATCAGCCACGGTGACAGCCCCAACTGCTCGGTGAACAGGTTCTCGATGGCCTTGACCGCGCCCAGCCCGTCAAACACCGCGCCGAAGCCCAGCGCCGCAAGGATGATCCACATGAACATGCACGAGATAGCCAGTGTTTGCTTGGTACAATCCTCGAAAATCTTCCACGTCATCCGACGCTTGAGGACCGACGCTACAAGCGCCGCCAACGCTCCGATGGCCGAACTTTCTACCAATGAGGTCCAACCGTTCACGAACGGCAGCATCATCGCAGCGAAAATCATCAATGGCAGTGCCCCGGCCCAGAGCAGACGGAGTTTCTCGGACCTCGGGACCTCGTGCGCGTCTTCCATCGCTGGTCCCAGATGCGGTTGAAGCCGGCAACGAATCCAGATGTAGAGGATGAACAAAGACGCCATCAGCAGCCCCGGCACAATGCCTGCCAGCCAAAGTTGACCGACGGGTTGCCGCGCGATCATGGCATAAAGCACCAGAACTACCGAGGGCGGCACAAGGATGCCCAAGCTCGACCCGGCCTGAATGACCCCCGTCACCATGGTCTTGTCGTATCCGCGCCGCAGCAGTTCAGGCAGCGCAATCGTCGCCCCGATGGCCATACCGGCCACACTAAGCCCGTTCATGGCCGAGACCAGCACCATCAGGCCGATGGTGCCGATGGCAAGCCCACCGTTCACCGGCCCCATCCAGACGTGGAACATGCGATAGAGGTCATCGGCCAGACGACTTTCGCTCAGGACATAGCCCATGAAGATGAACATCGGCAGGGTCAGCAGCGGGTACCATTTCATCAGCTTCATCGCCGCCGAAAACGGAATATCCTGCCCGCCTGTCCCCCAGAGCGCCAGTGCCGCAATGGCTGCGACGGCACCAATTGCACCAAAGACGCGCTGCCCGGTGAACAGCATCAGCATCATCGAAGCGAACATGAAGATTGCGATAAATTCCTGGCTCATGCCCGCGCTGCCCCGATCTCTTGCCCGTTGATCCGCGCAATGTCTTTGAAAAATTCTGATATCGCCTGCAGCAGCATCAGGAAGAAGCCGAAGACCATGATCGCCTTGACCGGCCAGATGTATGGCCGCCACGCAGTGGAGGATCGTTCTAGCCGTCCGACTTCTTCGCTGCCGGTCAGAAGGCTTGTGAAATAGGCGACAGGGTCATCACCCCAATAGCCCAGGCTGTACGCCGTGGATCCAAGCCCACCGTAGAACAGTACACCCAGATAAAGGATCAGCAGCAGTACCGTGAAGGCATCGAACCAGGCTTTCCGGCGATGGCTCCAATTATGATAAAACAGATCCATTCGCACGTTCGAACCCAGTTGGATCGAATACGGCCCCCCCATGATGTAATAAGTCACCATCGCAAACTGCGCCATTTCTAGCGTCCAGAGCGAAGGCAGAAAGAAGGTCTTCGAGATCGAGGACCACAGCAGGATGCCCATCATCACGAACAGGCCCCACATCATGACCCGCCCGATCCGGTAGTTCACCGCATCGACTACACGCACATATGCTGACATTGCCTTGATCATTCGCCCACCCCGCTACAGAACGGAGCAATGGTACGATTGATCCACGGGGCCAGACAATCGGCCATGACCCGCTGCTGCTCGGCTGTCTGAATCAGATCATTCCGGATCTCGATCATGACGTTTAACAATCCGTTGGGCGCTGCGTGAAGATCCAAAGTGTGCGCCACCCCGTCTGCCGCCGAATAGGGTTCGTTCAATCGAGTAACCAGGGGCAGCTCGTGCGCGGCGCTGGCCAACATCGCCTTGGCAAAGCGGGCGTCCTGGCCATGCAGCAAACCAAGCTCAACATCGCGCGGTGTTCCGCGGTATATCGGCGTGAAACTATGAACCGTCACCATGAGTTTTAGCGTGCGGTGATGACGGATCAGAACATCCTCTAGCCCTTGGCAAAACGGCACGTATACGCCTTCAATCCGCTGCTGACGCGCATTGGCGCTCAGTTCAAGGTTCGCCGGGATCGGTGTGTCTTCACTGCATTCCGGCATAGCATCGGGGGCTTCGGGAGGGCGGTTGCAGTCATAAACCAGCCTCGACACCCCGCCATGCACCAGCACGCCGTTCAACTGCTGGGCCAGTGCCTGTGCAACCGGCAGCGCGCCCGGGTCCCACGCGATATGGCTGCGCAGTGCCTCGGCACTTAGCCCCATGTCCCCCAGTCCGTCCGGGATACGATGCGAGGCGTGTTCGCACACCACCACAACCGAAGGCTCTTCCGGCGCGTCGTCGATGTGAACGACGGGACCGAAATCAGGCTGAGCAGAGGTGAGAGTGGCGCTACGTGATTCCATTTGGAAAAAATTCCACAGAGGTTCTTAACCTGTCAATAAATTTCCTGTATAAAATTCCCCAAGTCAGATTGCATTGTCAAATTTTCCACATAAACATGGGTAGAAAGGGAAAGGAGTATTCCGTGCGAGTGACAGAAAGGCTCCTTGCGCATCGCGAAATGATGACACCGACCGAGCGGCAGTTGGTCAACGTGCTGCTGGATGATTACCCCATGGCAGGGCTTGGCAGCATTACCGAGCTGGCCAGTATCGCCTCGGTTTCCACCGCCACGGTTGCGCGGATGCTTCAGAAAACCGGCTTTGATGGCTATCCGCAGTTTCAGTCCGCGATACGTAGCGAAGTGAAAGAGATGATCTCGGGGCCCGTCGCCAAACGGGATGTCTGGCAGAATGACTTACCTGAAGAACACATTCTCAACCGCTACTCCCGCCAAGCGCTTGAGAACCAGCGGCGTTCGATTGATGAGGTCGACCCGGATGAGTTTGACAGTTTCTGCCGTATGCTTTGCGATCCCAAACGGCGTGTTTTCATCACCGGCGGACGCATAACCGGGACCCTGGCGCAATATCTCTACCTCCACCTGCAGATGATCCGTCCTGATGTGAAGCTGCTGTCAGATGCAGCGTCGTGGACTCACGATCTGCTCGAAGTGCGCGAAGGCGACGTGCTGGTGGCCTTGGATGTGCGGCGTTATGAGAACACTACTTTGTTGATCGGGCAGCTTTGCCATGAACGCGGGGCCGAGGTTGTCCTGCTGACGGATCAATGGCGATCCCCCATCCACCGGCTGGCGAAACACACCTTTGCGGTAAGGATCGCAGTGCCTTCGGCATGGGATTCCATGACTTCGCTAATGGTGCTATTGGAATGCGCCATTGCCGAAATGCAGGAACGTCTCTGGGACAGTGTCAAGCAGCGCACGGACGAGTTAGAGCAGGCCTTTGACCGGACGAAGCTGTTTCGCAAGTTCGGCCAAAGCTCGGGGTCCTGACGTCAGGTAGCGACGTTTCATAAGGTACAACTGCGCGTGAACCCTGTTGTCAGACGCTGCGCAGACCGTACACTCCGGCGTATGACATTCATCGCTGAAAACCAATTACCTCTGCTGATACTGGCCTTTATGATCGGCCTGTTTGGCACAGGATTTCTGTTCCGCAAACCTGCAGGGCATCGGGCGTGGAAACTGGCGGATCTGGTCTGGGTCGTATTGGGTGGGATCGGTGCGCTGGTCGCCGTGTTGGCCGGGCTTTACACCTCGGACAGTTCGCGGCTGGACCGGCAGATCGACGTTGCTTATGCCGCCACGCTTGCATTCGACCGTGATGCCGCGCGGTTTCGGCTGAGGTTCTGTGACCCCGCTTACGACCCGGATACAGCTGTTTTGTGCGAAAAGGTAGAGTTTCTGTCCGCCTCAACCGCAAGCAATGCCGATTTACCGTTGTTCATCGCGGTCACGAACGAAGTAGCCCCGCTTCAAGGCCTGCATTTTCTATTCGGCCGCACGTCGAGTGATGACATGGATGAGGCCCGCGAGATGGCCGCGAAAGCGGATGCCTTCAGCATCGATCAATTTCTCGTCTTCACATCTCTGGACGATGATACACAAACCGCAATTGACAACATGCGGCGCAAGGTGCCTGCGATTGCCGGTGATTATCTGATCCTGGCCCAAAGCTATGACGATCTGATCGAACAGGTCGGCAAGCTCAAGGATGAATGGGAATATCTGCAGGCGAATGCGCATATTTTGGTACTGCAGATCATCGCCCTATGTCTGGTAAGTTTTGCTGCACCGTTCCGTCTGGGCAAATCCATCGTTGAACTGCGCACCGCCTTCAACGCCGATACGACTGCGCCAGCAGATGCGGATCAGCCCCCAGAAAGTACCGCGCCAGAGTCCAAAGGTTCCGCGCGCCCCGCCGAAACCAACCCTGACGGATATAGCGTTCCGCACTCGTAACCGCGTCTGCTTTCAACAGCACCGGGCGCGGCAAAGCGCGGATCAAGGCGACATCCTCCATCAGTGGCTGATCTGGGAATCCTCCGACAGAGTCATAAGCCCTGCGACGCACCAACAGCCCCTGATCGCCGTAGGGCAACCCAAACACTCTGCTACGCAGGTTGGCCCAACCAGCAACCCAGCGGGCACCAATCCCACTGACGCGAAACCGCAATCGGAAGGCTGCTGGCCTGTGCGAACGCAGATGCTCTGCCACGATGGCGCTCCAGCCTGACTGCAACTCGGTGTCGGCATGCAGGATCAGCAGCCAGTCGCCAGATGCTTTGGCACACCCCCTTTGCAACTGCCCTCCCCTTGACGCCGGACCTGTTACGATCATGGCTCCGGCTTCATCCGCCATCTCAAGTGTTGGGTCCTCTGAGCCGCCATCGGTCACGATTAACTCTCGGATCAGGCCCGAATGAAGCCCTTCCATCAAAGCCTGCAGCGTTCCCGGCAGGGAATGCCCCGCGTTAAGGGTCGGAATCACAATGCTGATCGGGGCGGACACGTCTGAAACCCTCTGGTCATGGCGGCGCGATTTCCTATATCACGAAGCCAGACGAATTGACGAGGATCAACCCATGTCCAATCGCCGCATTCTGCGCCTGACCGGCAACGATACTGATAGCTTTCTGCAGGGGCTGATCACAAATGACGTGCAGCGGCTGGACGACGGGCTGGTCTACGCCGCCCTTCTGACTCCGCAGGGCAAGTACCTGGCTGACTTCTTTCTCAAACGAGACGGTGAGTCGGTGCTGCTGGATGTGGCCGAAGTGCTGGCCGACGGGCTTGCCAAACGACTGACGATGTACAAGCTGCGTGCAGATGTGACCATCGACCAGACCGACCTGAACGTACAACGCGGCACCGACCCCGCGCCCGAAGGCGCCCTACCCGACCCGCGGCATCCTGATCTGGGATGGCGCGCTTATTCTACCGCTCCGGAAGGTGATGATGGTACGGACTGGGATGCTATCCGCGTCCGTCACTGTATCCCCGAAACCAGCATCGAACTGACGCCAGACAGCTATATTCTTGAGTCCGGGTTCGAGGCGCTGAATGGCTTGGACTTCAAGAAGGGCTGCTATGTCGGACAAGAGGTCACCGCGCGCATGAAGCACAAGACTGAGTTGCGCAAAGGTCTGCGCGTTGTCGAGATCGCGGGCACCGCTCCGGTCGGGACCGAGATTCACTCCAGTGGTAAACCCGCCGGGGTGTTGTTTACACAGTCTGGCGGAAAGGCGATCGCATACCTTCGGCTGGATCGCGCGGGGGACGAGATGCAGGCAGGTGGCGCGACGCTAAAACTGCCAGGTTGATTTTGTTGCTGAACCGGCACGCCCAATCTTTTGAAACTGTTTGCGTATTTGACGCGGCCGGGCCGCGCGGTATCACTGACTGCAATTGGCCTAACGGGATACGTGCATGTTTCGCCTCTATACCGCGATATGGCGTGTCAGCGCCGGACGGCAAATCATCCTTATTCTGCTGTCATTGGCGGTGGCTGCGCTGGCGGCTGCTCCGCTTGAGTTCCAGCGCGACATCGTCAATCACCTGACATCTGATAGCATCGAAGTGGATCGCCTGCTGTTGCTGGGCGCTGGGATGATGGGCGTCATCCTGTTGAGCCTTACGTTGAAATGGGTGCTCGGGTATCGCTCTGGAACGCTGGGCGAGGACATCATCCGACTGATCCGGGGACGGTTGCTTGCCCGATCAATCGATCTCAGCGAAGAGGGGCAAGACCTTCGTTCGGGCACGATGACAACGGCCGTATCCGCTGAGGCGGAAGAGCTGGGTAAGTTCGCAGGCGGTGCATTTTCTGACCCCGTGGTGCAAATCGGCACATTGATCAGCGTAATCGGCTACATCTCTTCCACCCAACCGGGGCTGGGCTTGATCGCACTTTCCATGATCGTTCCGCAGATTATTATCGTTCTGGCCTCTCAGCGAAAAGTGAACATCTTCGTGGCCGAGCGTGTTCGAATCCTGCGCAGCGCGACCGACCGCTTGACGCACGAGGATATTGAGGCGGCATCGCGAGCGATTGAGAAACAGTTCGACGAGATATTCGAGACCCGCCGCAAGATGTTCATCTGGAAACTCTCGGCCAAGTTCCTGCTGAGTGTCATCAATGGCGCAGGGACTGTTGGGATTCTGATGCTGGGCGGCTGGCTGGTGTTGCAGGGTAAAACCGATGTCGGCACCGTCGTGGCCGCGATAAGCGGTCTCGGACGCATTCAAGGCCCGACCGCTTTCTTGATCGCGTTCTACCGACAGGTCAGCGCCAATCGCATCAAGTACGAACTGATGCTGGAGCTGTTTGGAGATCATCCCGAGCGCTATCGCATTCGGACCTAATAAAGGGCCGCAGAGCGACCCTTTTGCACCGAACCATCGTCCGCTTACGCGCGTTCGGAATATTCCATGGTCTCGGTATTCACTACGATCATCTCATCCTGCCCGATAAAAGGTGGCACCATGACCTTGACGCCATTGTCCAGAACCGCTGGCTTAAACGAGTTCGCCGCAGTTTGACCCTTCACAACCGGCTCGGTCTCGACGATCTTGCAAGTCACTTTTTGGGGCAGCGTGGCGTTCAGCGCCTCGCTTTCATAAAACTCCACTACGATGGTCATGCCGTCCTGCAGAAACGGGCGGCGCTCACCCAGCAGTTCCGAAGGCAGTTCGATCTGCTCGTAGGTCTCGGAATCCATGAACACCAGCATGCCATCGGATTCGTACAGGAACTGCTGATCCTTCTGCTCAAGGCGCACGCGTTCGACCTTGTCGGCCGAACGGAAGCGTTCGTTCAGCTTTGAGCCATTGCGCAGGTTGCGCAGCTCGACCTGGGCAAAAGCACCGCCTTTGCCGGGCTTTACGTGATCCACTTTGACCGCCGCCCACAGTCCGTCATTATGCTCAAGCACATTGCCGGGGCGAATTTCGTTCCCATTTATCTTGGGCATGACTTAAATCCTTCACAAACGGTTGATGCGTCAGTTCTCGTCCCTATATCTGGCGTGACCACACCTGACAAGACAACGAAACCTAGTGCTGCACCTGCAGCGAGCCATGCAAATGACGCAACGCAACTATGCATTTTAGGTGTATCCGAATCGCATGTAATAGGTCATAAGGACCGTCACGCCGAAAATTGCAAGAGCAAGAAAAACAGGAAAGACGAGATGAGAGATTTCGTTGACGGCACTGCCTTTAACAACGAACAAGGCAATCGTGCACGCAAACTTTTCGCAGCCGTTGTACTGGCTGCTCTGGATGATGCCATCGCCGACGACAAGAAGTATGGCAACGGACCGGAACAAATTGCCCGTTGGGCACGTTCGCGCGATGGGCGCGAAGTACTATCGTGCGCCGGCATCGACCCCAATGAGCGGGTTGTAGGCGGGCTGATGGAATTTGTTGGTCGCGGCGTACGGACGTCTGTCGCCCTGTCCCGCGAAGAAAGCGAACGCCGGAATGCGGCTCAGCAGGCCGAAGCTGCCTGATTGTTCCCCGCATCCGATCGAAAAAACGCGCCCTGACATCGGGGCGCGTTTTTCTTTGGGCTGATTGGTCAGATCAAAAATACATGATCCATTGCCACGCCACCCAAAGCTCGGCCGCCAGTAACAGCGCAAAGAACAGTTTTGCCGAAACCGACAGGCCGCGCTGCCAAAGCACCACATAGGCGGCAATGCAAATCGTCACTGAGATCGGCGCGATCCAAGCCGCATGATGTGTGCTGTCCCAATAGCTGATCGGACTGTGAAAGACCCATGAACTGATCGGCCAGAACTGTGGTCGGCCATCGCCTGCGTGCAATAAGAAATCCATCACCAAATGAAGTATCCCTGCGGATGCGCCAATAGTCAGCAGGTGCCAGCCGCGCCACAGCCCGAGTGCAAGTGCCACTCCCCACAAAATGAACGAGTTATCGATGGCGAATACGGTTTGCCACGCGGGTGAAAAGTAAAGCTGATCAA
Source organism: Ruegeria sp. CJ6 (assembly GCF_056536665.1). NCBI lineage: Bacteria > Pseudomonadati > Pseudomonadota > Alphaproteobacteria > Rhodobacterales > Roseobacteraceae > Ruegeria > Ruegeria sp. CJ6. The sequence goes on from NZ_JBQFQB010000003.1 coordinate 9,948, forward strand.
ACACCACCTGTGCCGGGATGTTCAGGATGTGCAGCGAAACGCCGGCCATCAGGTATAGCGACAAATCCGGCAACAAGGACCCAAACAGAGCTGCCCATAGCGTCGCGCCCCGGGCCGGGCGCGCAAAAACAGCAGCACCGATCAAAAGATGCGCAGGCGTATTCATATGGGGCTTTTCCTTTGGCCTTAAATCAGGTCATCTGCGCCCGAGCATAGGAGACAGGCCATGGCGCGGTCCATCATGATTCAAGGCACCGGCAGCAATGTCGGCAAATCGGTTTTGGTGGCCGGGTTGGCCCGCGCCTATACGCGACGCGGGTTGCGCGTGGCTCCGTTCAAGCCGCAGAACATGTCGAACAACGCCGCTGTTACGGGAAACGGCGGCGAAATCGGGCGCGCGCAAGCCCTGCAGGCGCGGGCGGCCAAACGACCGACGCATACGGATATGAACCCAATCCTGCTCAAACCCGAAACTGATACCGGCGCGCAGATCATTCTTCAGGGCCAGCGCGCAGGTACAATGAAGGCGGGCGATTATCGCAAGGACAAGTCTAAGCTGCTGGGGGCGGCTCTGGAAAGCTTTGAAAGGCTTTGCAGCGACGCTGATCTGGTGTTGATCGAAGGCGCGGGTAGTCCGGCAGAAACTAACCTGCGCAAGGGTGACATCGCCAATATGGGATTTGCTTGTGCCGCACAGGTTCCGGTGGTTCTGGTGGGCGACATTCATCGGGGTGGCGTGATCGCTCAGATCGTGGGGACGCAAGCCGTCTTGGAGGCCGGGGACCTTGCGATGATCCGGGGCTTTGCGATTAACCGCTTCAAGGGCGATGTCTCCCTGTTCGATGAAGGGCGCGACGATATCGCATCCCGGACCGGCTGGCCCTGTATGGGCGTGGTGCCCTGGTTCCATGACGCATGGAAGCTGCCGGCAGAAGATATGATGGACATCCGCTCTCATGCCGGAGGGGCATGCAAGATCGCTGTGCCTCAGCTTGAGCGGATGGCCAATTTCGACGATCTCGACCCGCTTTCCGCCGAACCGGGCGTTACGGTCGAGATCATCCCAGCAGGCCGCCCCCTGCCCGGAGATGCCGATCTGGTGCTGTTGCCGGGCAGCAAGTCTACAATCGGCGATCTGGCCTATTTCCGGGCGCAGGGTTGGGATATCGACCTTTATGCCCATGTCCGCCGCGGGGGTCATGTTCTGGGCCTGTGCGGGGGTTATCAGATGCTGGGCAAAACCATCTCGGACCCCGATGGCGTCGATGGACGCCCCGGTCGGGTCGAAGGGCTGGGATTGCTGGATGTCAGCACGACAATGGCCGGAGAAAAGCAGGTTATCCTGCGCTCAGCAACCGCCCTGCCCGGTCATGAACCCGTCAGCGGATATGAGATCCACATGGGCCGTACTGATGGCCCGGATTGCGCTCGGGCCTGGCTGCAGATCGAAGGTCGCCCGGAAGGTGCCGCCAGCGCCAATGGGCGCATACGCGGCAGCTATCTGCATGGGATTTTCACCTCGGACACGTTTCGCGCCAGCTATCTGGCAAAGCTGGGCGTGACATCGGAAACAGCTTATGAAGACGGCGTCGAACAAGTGCTGGACGACCTTGCCGACCATCTGGAACAGCATATGGATCTGGATCTGCTTCTCGCGATGGCGCAGACGCCACGCACCAGTTAAGCCTCAGTCAATATCCGCTGCGGCGATCGCCCGCGTGATCTCACGCCGAACCATCTTGCGCAGGTTTTTCGTGATCCGTTCGCCCAGCGCGCCCTGCAGCTCTTCCCGGACGATCTGGGCGACGAGTTCGCGCAATTCCTCTTCTCCGATTGTCACATCGGTCGGCTTCTGTGCCATATCTTCCACCACCTCCGGGTCGCGAATAAATGTGGCTTCGGATTTTGGTTCAGCCGCCTGAGACTGCGCAAAAGCTCTGTCTGCCGGCCATTCAACAGCCTGCGTCTTGGTGCCAGAGTAGTCGTCATCGCTCTCGCCATCGGGCTCCCACTGATCCTCGGTGCGCGCGATAGCAGCTTCCAAAGCTTCAATCTTGGCGCTGAGGCTTCCCGCTAGGTCGCGCTTTGGTGCGTCTGCCTTGGCGTCGACATCACCAGCGCGCACAATATCGCTGGGTTGCAGCCGCATCGGTTCGGCAGGGTTGCTTGGCGCATTTGCGGCCTGCTTTGGGGTACTGTCACCCGCGCTATGCTGGGGCATCAGTTTCAAGGGCGCGGCCTTCTTGGCGATCAGCGGTTCATTGCTGACGCGCAGCGCATCCGTTAAAACCAATCGGCCCGGCTTAGCAGCCGGGGCCGTCGGAACAAAGATGAATTCTGATTCGTCATGCGCGTCCTCGTCGACCATTCGCTTAACCGACGAAAGAACGTCCTGAATATTGGCGCTTACAACACGATCTGACATTATTTTCTACCGCTCTAACCTAGCCCCGATTGTAGCCAATCTGAGCCAGCGCCACAACAGGTAGCGATGCCCTTTAATCGCGGCGCAATGCCTTGAGCACTCGATCCAGATCGCGGCTTTGCTTACTGACCTGCGACGGCGCCTTTTTCACGAGGTTGTAATACAGGGTCGGATCATAGATCTGCACTGCAAGACCCAAACGCTCTGCCGTCAACAGCCCCTGGGCCTGCAGCAGTTCATATGCCGCCCGAGACCGCTCGGTCCGGGATGCTACCTCGGCCAATTGCGCGTCCAGCAAATCCTGCTGGGCATTCAGGACGTCCAAGGTCGTCCGTGCACCCAACGTTGCTTCTTCACGAATACCGTCAAACGCCACCTGCGAAGCACGAACCCGTTCCGTTGACGCCCGCAGGCTTGCAGTTGCCGCCTGAAACGCAGCATAGCGATCGGCAACACCTTGTGTGATGTCTTTCTGAACGTTCAGAAGGTTGGCACGCGACGCATCACGAGTTGCCATCGCACGACGCACCGCTGCCGCCAGACCGCCACCAGAATAGATCGGCTGATTGAAGTTCAGTGAGATTGTCGCATCGTTGATGTAATCGTCATTGTCGTAGCTCTCGGTAATGCCCGCATCCGCATTCAGGCTGACATTCGGACCCAGATTTGCACGCTGCTGCTGCACGATCAGGTCCAGCGCACGCACCTGATGCTGTGCGGAAAGAATCGCAGGGTGGTTACGCTGAGCCAAATTCACCGCATCCGCCTCTGAACGCGGCAGGTTGGGCAGCCTTGGCTGGCCAGCCGTCCGCCCAGGTGTCTTGCCAACGGCGTTTACGTATTCAGCCTGAGCAATGCTCAGGTTACCACGTGCGACCGCCAAATCAGCCTGAGAGCTGGCCAATTGTGCCTCGGACAGGGCAACGTCTGTACGAGTAACCTCACCTACTTCAAAGCGATCCTGCGATGCGCGCAGTTCTTCCGCCGACACTTCCACGTTGTTCTGGCGGATCGCAACCGTCTCTTCCTGCAGCAGAACACCCAGATAGGCGTTCGCGGCTCTGATCAGGATTTGTTGTTCAATATCAATAAGAGACTGACGGGTGGATAGCACAGTTTCCTGCGCCGATTGCTTGCCAAGGATGGAAGCGCCACCGTCATAGATCAACTGGCTCAGCGTGAGACCGGAAAAAAAGCTCGAGGGTTCGCGCGTCGTGATCAAGCTGCTTGTATTGGTGCGCGTGTAATCCCGGCTCACCCGCACGGTCCAGTTGATGATCGGACGCAGCGCTGAGAGCGCAATGGCGACATCTTCATCCGCTGCGCGTAACAAGGCACGGTTCTGCTCAAGCAGGCCGCTGGTGTTATACGCGCCGATGAATGCATCGGTCAGATTATCTGCCCAAACCGACCTTCCGGGCATCACACTTAATGCAACACCAGCAGCCAAAGTCAGGCCTTTGACCAGCTTTCCTGTCGTCGTCCCGCGCATAACTAAGTCCTCTCAAATCGAAATTACGCAACCACCAGCGCAGTTTGCGCCGGTGTTTTCAAGTAATCAAGGCATCAAAATACTTCTATTGCCAACTATAGCGAAAATGCACACTCAGCGCAAAATGCGGGCAAAATCGGTGCGCTAGCATTGAATGCAAATCGCCACGAGACACGGCCTGAGGACTTGAGACCCATACGAACCGTGCCAAGATCACCCTCCATGAACAGGCAAATGATCCGGCCCCCATCCTTGAGTTGATCCAGCAAAGTGTCTGAAAGCTGCTCGACCCCACCCTGAATCATGATCACATCGTAGGGTCCATGCTCAACCGCGCCTTGTTCAAGCGGTCCTTCATGAACAATAGCGTTGTCTACGTCAGCTTCCATCAGAAGCGTCTGAGCTTCAGCTGCCAATGCCGGGTCGGATTCCACGGCCACAACCAACTCTGCCATTCGCGCGGCAATTGCGGTTGAGTAACCCAGCCCCGGAGCGATATCCAGCACCACTTCATCATTGGAAATGTTGACTGCGTCCAACATCTTAGCCAGCGTCCTGGGCTCAAGCAGACAACGTCCATCACCCAACTCGACCAGATCACCAACATAGGCTGCCTCACGTTGCGCATCCGGCACGAAATTTTCGCGCGCAACGCTCAGCATCGCATCAATGATAGGGAACTTGGTCACATCCGAGGGCCTGACCTGAGTATCAACCATCGTAAGGCGCCGGGCTGCGAAATCTGTCATGTGATCGCTCATTCCTTATCAGACTGTTATCTGGCTTTTGCCACATCCGCCTGCCTGCAGCAACGGGCCAGATTGCATTTCCGGGCGCGGCAAAAACGTACCATTGGGGTATTGTCAAATTTCCAAACAAGACAGAAATAATCGCCCTCAAGGCTATGGACGTTCATCCTGAAAGCTGATAGAACGCCCCTCACACCACGGCAAGTTATTGATATTGCTTAAAAAGGCGAGTTGGCGGAGTGGTGACGCAGCGGATTGCAAATCCGTGTACACCGGTTCGATTCCGGTACTCGCCTCCAATTCACTCTAGATCCTTGACTTAGGGCGATTACGTTGTCCGCCTTGTGCGCATTTTCCTGGAAAACGACAACACGCTACGCCAGTCCTACCTGCGCCAGCTGCGACGTCACTTCTCCCAAATTATCCAGCTCCTGTACTACGCAGTTCTAGACGGTGTTGGCTGAAAAGCGAAGGCGCTGGCGACAAACTATGTCGCTGTGTTTCAGAATCTGGATAAAAGGCATCCGAAGCCATGAGGAACGACAGGCGGCATAACTCAACTTCCATTGCGTAGATATGTCCAGCGATAGTGGGGCGGCGTAGGACCTTTGTTACGTCCGCCTTGCTGGGTCTGCTCCCAGGCATGGGCCAGAATACCGACCGACCGCGAAAGGCAAAACAAACCCCGTGCCAATGGAGGGGCAAAGCCTAGCTCTGCATAGATCACTGCCGTGACACCATCGATATTCATCGGCACCGGCTTGCCTTTCCGGCGCATCAGGTCGGTTTCCACGGCTTGCCCGACTTTCATGAACCGACCCTCGCAGGCGTCCTGTTCGACTGCATCAGCAACCAGGGCCATCAGCCGGGGTGCGCGCGGGTCCGTCGGTGTATGGAACCGATGCCCGAAACCCGGCAGTATCTTCCCGCGCTCGGCGATCCAGTCGTCCAATGCCTGTTCTGGGCCTTCGGCATGGGCGTCTACAAAGTGATAAAGCTCCATCGCCTGCTCGCCGGCACCACCATGGATTTCACCCAGCATATTAACAGCACTCGCCATCGCGTTGTTAAGAGACAGCCCGCAGGTCACCGCCATTCGCGCAGCCGCGATCGAAGGGGCTTGCGGGCCGTGATCCACGGCGGCGACCAAAGCGGCCTCGAACAATCGAGCCTGCGCAGGTGTCGGTCTGTCACCCCGCACCATCAACCAGATCATTTCAGCGAAACCCAGATTGCCGATCAGGTCTTGAATCGGCTGGCCACGCAGTTCAATGCGCCCGGGCTCCATATCGATGATGGCGGTGCGCCACCAATCGGCAACATCGCTCATATCACCCTCTCATGTCGCAACGTTTCGATCTCTGCGTCCGACAGTCCAAGCTCGGCCCAAATTGAGAGGTTGTCGGCCCCAAGATCCGGTGGTGCGGATCGTGGCATACGGCGTGCGCCATTAATGACCACTGGGCTGCCCGCAAGGCGTAAACTCTCTCCGTACGCCGACAGAGTTCCAATCAGCCCGCGACCTGAGAGTTGATCGTCGGACAAAGCCTGCGGCACCGTCATAACCGGCCCGGCCGGTACACCCAACGCATTCAACTCTTGGACCCAATCACTGGATGGACGGGTAGAAAGCGTGCGTTCCAGTTCTTGGCGCAATTCATGCCGGTTGGTCTTGCGATCCTCGCGGGTTAGGTAGTCCGGATGCGTCAAAAGGTCGGCGCGGCCCAGATGTTGGGCGAGCGCATGCCATTGTTCGTCGCGATTGGCGGCGATATTTATAGGGTTGTCGGATGTGGCGAAAGTTCCGGACGGGGCCGACGTTGTGTTTTCGTTCCCATGCGGCGCAGGAGTCACGCCACCGACCAGATAGTTGGACACCACCCACCCCATGGTCGAAACCACCGCCTCGCTCATTGCGACATCAAGGAATGCCCCGCGCGGGTTGGCATTCAAGGCCGCGCTTATGGCAAAGGCCGCCGTCATCCCGCCGACGGTATCTGCCAGAGGATAGCCAACCCGGTAAGGCGCGGTATCCGACGCACCTGTGATTGACATGACACCGCTGATCCCCTGCACGATCTGGTCATAGGCCGGGTCGTCCCGGCGTGGTCCATCCTGACCAAACCCGCTGATGGCACAATAAATCAGTCTGGGGTTCTCGGCGCGCAGAACCTGATACCCCAGCCCAAGCCGGTCCATCACGCCGGGCCGGAAGTTCTCGACCAGCACATCGGCAGTCTTGACCAGCCGCTTGAGCAGAGCCTTTCCCCGATCAGCCTTCATATCCAAAGTCACGGATTTCTTGTCTGCATTCTGCGCCAGAAAGCTGATGCCCATGCCGGCCTTGTTCCGATCAGGATCCGCCCCCAGCACACGGGCCAGATCTCCGCTGCCGGGGCGTTCGACCTTGATCACTTCGGCCCCCATCAGGGCCAGTTGGTAGCAACAATACGGCCCGGCCAGGACATTAGTCAGGTCAAGAACCCGGATGCCTGAAAGTGGCTCAGTCGCCATCGGCCACGCCTGCCGCTCGCGCCTTGGCGCGACGTGCGCGGTAACTGGGCAACAGCACCAGAAGGAGGGCAATCACCAACAGGCCCAGCGTCATCGGACGTTCCCAGATAAAGGCTATGCCGTCATACAGCTGCATGGAACGGGCGAAGTTATCCTCCATCATGCCGCCAAGGATGAAACCGATCAGCAGCGGTGCCAGAGGGTAATCGGCAAATTTCAGTGCTGTGGCGCAGACGCCGAAGCCGACCAATATCAGCAGTTCCGTGGCATTGTTCTGCCCGATATAGGCCCCCATGAGGGTGAAGAACAAAATGAACGGGATCAGATAGTTGCGCGGTACTGCAAGCACCTTGGCGATATAGGGGATCAACGGCAGGTTCAGGATCAGCAGCACCAGATTGCCAATGAACATCGACATGATGACAGCCCAGAATACCTGTGGCTCGTCGATCATCAGGCGCGGACCCGGTGTCACATTCAGCGCGATCAGGGCGCCCAACAAAATGGCCGTAGTTCCGGAACCTGGAATGCCGAGCGTCAGCAACGGAACAAAGGAACCGGTACAGGCAGCATTGTTAGCTGTCTCGGGTGCTGCCAGACCTTTGATCGAGCCTTTGCCGAACTCCTCCTGCTCTTCTTTCGGGGCAATATTGCGTTCAACCGCATAGCCAAGGAAACTGGCAATCGTTGCCCCTGCCCCCGGAAGCACACCGATAAAGAAACCCTGCACAGATTGGCGACCAACCACCGGAGCGATGGCCTTTGCCTCGGATCCTGTGATGCGCAGGTCCTTGATTTCGCCTTCGTCGCCTTGCAGGTCCTTGGGTTTGAGAACCAAAAACAGCGCTTCGGGCAGGGCAAACATCGCCATTGCAAGCGTGATGAAACCAAAGCCGGACTGCAGATCCATGATCCCCATCGTGAAACGCGGCAAGTTGAACAGCGCGCCCTCGCCGACAGTGGCCATGATCAGCCCGAGAATGGTCATGACAATTGCCTTGGCCACCTGCCCGGTTCCCGCAAAGGCGGCGATGGCGGATAGACCCACTACCATCAAGGCAAAGTACTCAGCCGAATGGAACAGCAGTGCGACCGAGGATAATGCAGGCGCAAAGACCATCAGCAGTAGCGCGCCTATCGTGCCCCCGGCGAAACTGGCGATAGCGGCAACTGTGAGCGCCTTCCCGGCTTTGCCCTGACGAGCCATCGGATAGCCGTCGAAGCTTGAGGCCACGGTTCCCGCGACCCCCGGCGCGTTCAGAAGAATGGAAGATGTCGAGCCACCAAAGATTGCGCCGTAATAGACACCGGCAAGCAGGATCAATGCGGCGGACGGATCGCCCATCGAAATGGCGACCGGAATCATGATGGCGATAATCGACATCGGCCCAAGACCGGGCAGCATGCCGATGAATGTACCAATCAGACAGCCCGCTATGACCATCAACAAGTTTTGGATGGAGAATGCCGTTTGTAGGCCGATCAACAATCCTTCAAGCATGTCAGCCTCCGAAAACGCCCGGCAAGGGTCGCATGTAGATGCCAAGAACCTCTTGCACGAGGTACCAGACTGAACCTGTAGCGATTATGGCAACCGGCAGCATGACGTGCCATTTGCGTTCGCCCAGAATGAAAGAACCGAGGATCAGGAACCCGGATGTCGAGATCAGAAATCCAACCGGACGCAGGCACAGCGCATAGGCAACCATCAAAGCCAGCAACAGCAGCGCCTGGCCCAAGTGATATTCGCCCAGCCTCCGATAATCGATATCAGCCTCTTTGGGCTCAGCCTTTTCAAATCCCAGCAGAATAATCGTTGTGGCAATTATCCCCAAAATCGACAGCACCTTGGGAAAGGTGCTCGGCCAAATGGGGTTGCGCTGCATGAAGGGGGGCAGACTGCCATCCATCGTGAACCAGGCGGTGTAGCCATATGTCAGGCATATGCCCAGCAAAACGAGCGCGATCCAGCGATCCAGCGCCATGTTTCCCCCTCCTTTGATTTATTGTTGGTTGAGGCAGAGCGGTTGCCCGCTCTGCCCGAGGTATCCTTACAGGAAACCCAACTTTTTCATCAGATCGCCGATCTGCTTTTCCTGCTGTTCCAGGAACGATTGGAAATCAGCACCCGAGTTGTGGATGTTCACCCAACCGTTACGGGCGCGGACCTCTTCCCATTCAGGTGTGTCATACATCTTGGCGATGGCTTCTTGATAAGCGACCAGCTTGTCCTCTGGCAGACCAGGAGCAGCAAAGAACCCACGCCAGTTCACGAAAGTTGTGTCGATGCCCTGCTCTTTCATGGTCTGCGCATCAGGGGCTGCATCCACGCGCTCTTCCGCGGTGACGCCAATGATCTTCACCTCACCCGCATTCGCCAGATCGACAGCCTCCGAGAAACCGGTCGACAGCGCGGCAATCTCACCGGACAGAAGCGCGGCCATCGCTTTGCCACCTGCATCATAGGGGATGTACTTCACGCCCAAAGCGTCCTTGCCTGCCGCTTCCATAACCATCGCCGCGACCAGATGGTCCATCCCACCCGGCACAGAACCACCGCCGATGGCCGTTGTACTTGGATCGGCGTCATACGCGGCTAGCAGGTCCGCCATTGAATTGATGGGGCTGTCTTTGCCCACAACAATCGCCGCGTAATCACCGATCGTGCCCGAGACCAGTGTCAGGTCGCGGAAATTGTGCGGGAACACTCCGGTCAGAGAGCGGATCACGATCGGGGTCGAGTTGACCATGAGCGTGCCGTGGTTGCTGTCGGCGTTTTCGATCAGATATCCGATGGCTTTACCACCGCCGCCGCCCGACATGTTTTCGTAGGATGCAGTTCCCACGAGACCCGCATTCGTCAGCGCCTCACCTGTGCCACGGGCAGTGCCGTCCCAGCCGCCCCCTGCGCCACCGGGGATCAGAAAGTGGATGCTATTTACGACCTCTTCAGCGAAAGTCGGTCCAGCCAGACCAATAGCGGTCACAGCCGCGATCAGGGCGCGACGGCCCAGTTTGATTGTCGTCATGAATTCCTCCCGTTTGACAACCGGCCGCAGTGCGGCTCAGATTATTCGAAACCTAAACACATCAACCTGACATCAACCTGTCATGGGTGAAATTACTATTGGATCCCGATGAAATTCCTCTTGGTCGAAGACAATCTGGACCTCGCCAATGCCATAAGTTCGCGCATGCGACTGGACGGGCATGTGGTTGATCACGCAGAGAAAATAGAAGATGCTGTGGCCTTTGTTGAAATCGATGAGTATGACCTGATCCTGCTGGACATCATGCTTCCCGACGGGGACGGGCGGGATTTCCTCAAACGGCATCGCGCCAGCCATCTGGACACACCTGTCATCGTTCTGACCGCCCGCAGTCAAGTGTCGGATCGAATCGGCTCACTCGATCTTGGGGCGGACGATTATGTCACCAAGCCCTTCGACCATGCTGAACTTGAGGCGCGCTGCCGCGCAGTGCTGAGACGCAAATCCGGCAAGACCAAAACGACGATTGAAATTGGCGGCGTCGTCTTTGATCCGGTTGCGGGTCATTTGACGGTGGGCGACGACATCGTCTCGCTTCGCAACCGCGAACTGCGCTTGTTGGAACTGCTGATCAACGCCCCCGGTCAGGTGTTTTCTAAGCAGAAGCTGGCGGACCGGTTGTTCTCCTACGACGACAATGTTTCGGACAATGCCATCGAGGTGTATGTTGGACGACTGCGTAAGCATCTGGAAAAATCGGACCTCAGGATCACAACGTTGCGCGGTTTGGGCTACAGGCTGGATCATGGCAATTAATCCAAATGTTTCCGGATCACTGCGAAACCGTCTTGCGCTAACGCTAATCGGCGGTGCCGCGATTCTGGCCCTCGTGCTGTTCTTTGCTGTCCGCGACTATGCAGTTCAGGTTGCCCAGCAAGGTCAGGACAACATTCTGGGTGCCTCAGTCACCTCGATCCTCGACGCCGCGGCGCTGCGTGGAGGCGAGCTTGAAGTCGATATCCCCTATGCTGCCTTTTCCATGCTGAGCACGCCGTCGGACGACCGAGTGTTTTATGCGATTTTTCAGGATGGCGAGTTCTTGTCCGGCTACGAAGACCTGACCCCAACTCAAGGACCCGCTGATGGAAAATGGACCTTTCGCTTCGGTGAAGTGCGCGGTGAAAACGTTCGTCAGGTCAGTGCCAGCCGCACTCTGGTTGGGCTGGGAAATCAGACAGAAATCGAAGTGGCCTTGGGACAGACCCAAGATGCGCTGTCGGAGACGCTGGATCAAATCTCACGCAATGCTGGCCTTTTGGGATTGGGGTTCTTTGTACTTGCGGCTGTATTGTCCTTCTGGGTGAGTTCGGCCACCATTGGTCAGCTCGACAGATTAACGACATCCGTCACCCGTCGGGGACCGCAAGATCTCAGCCCATTCAAAAAACCAGTACCGCGTGAAATGGCGCCTTTGGTGTCATCGCTGAATTCGCTTATGGGACGCCTGGACCAGTCTCTCAGCCAATCCGAGGACTTTATCGCCGAGGCCGCCCATAGGGTCCGCACCCCGCTGGCAACGGTGAGGTCTTATGCCGAGGCGACGCTGCAACGGGTCGAGAGAGAAGACAACCGCGAGGCGTTAAGATCAATGATGCGCGCCATCGACGAAAGCTCTCGGGCTGCGGGGCAGCTACTGGATCACGCCATGATCACATTCCGCGCCGACCATCTGGAGCGCGAGGATATCGATCTGGTGACTCTGATCCGAGAGCTTGTCCAGCGCTTGACGCCCATCGCTGAAATGAAAGACCTTTCGCTTGCTTTGAGCGGCGATCCGCAGGTCATGTATTCGGGCGACCCCATCCTCATCCAAAATGCGGTGCGGAACATGGTAGACAATGCGCTTAAATATGCGCCAGCGGACAGTACCGTAGTCATCGATGTCGCAGGGTCACCCACAGCCCGGATCACGGTCAGTGACCAGGGGCCAGGCTTTCCGCCAGATGAAATCGAAACGCTCACAAGACGTTTCGAACGTGGTCAGAACGCGGCGGGAACCATCGGATCGGGCCTCGGGCTAACCATTGCCCAGGACGTCGCGGTCGCCCATGGCGGCACGCTGGTACTGTCAAACAAAGCGGAGGGCGGCGCATGCGTTATCTTGTCACTCTGATCCTGTGCCTGTTCGCCAGCGGCGCAGGGGCTCAGGATTGGGAAGACCGACAAATATTCAACGAAAGTGCCGACGGCCCCCGACTGCGGGTCATTTCCAGCACCGATACCGCCCTGTTTGCGCCGCTGATCGAGGATTTCGTCGCCCAGAATCCAGCGATATCGGTCGAATATCTGGTGACAGGCACGGCAGATATCGATCGACGCGTCCGAGCCACGCCAGAAGCGTTCGACGTGGTCGTTTCCAGCGCGATGGACCTGCAACTGAAGCTCGCGAATGACGGATATGCGCTGGCGCTTAACGATCTTCCGCACCCCCCTTGGGCGCAATGGCATCAAAGTCTGTTCGCCTTCACTTCGGAACCCGCAACCATCGTTGTCAATCGCACCGCGTTCGAAGGACAACCAATACCGCAAACACGGCAGGAACTGATCGAAGCGCTGCGCGCCCGCCCGGATGATTTTCGGGGCAAAGTCGGCACTTATGACGTGCGCCAGTCGGGATTGGGCTATTTGTTCGCCACGCAGGACGCCCGCGCCTCGGAAACCTATTGGCGCTTGATGGAGGTTTTGGGCGGCCTGGATGTGCGGCTGTATTGTTGTTCGGGCGACATGATTAACGACCTGGCGGATGGTACAATCGCGGTGGCCTACAACGTGCTTGGCAGTTATGCGGCGGTACGAACAGAAGGAAAGGATGCCCTTCAGATCATTCTGCCTTCCGATTTTCAGACGACGATGATGCGAACCGCCATGGTAACTGGCAAAAGCCGCTTGCCGGAGGAAGCGGAAACCTTTGTCCGGCACCTGACCACGCTGAATCCGGAATCAATGGCAGCACTGCCACTTCTGGACACGCAGGACTCCACGACCGAAAGCGCAGCGATAGCGCTGGACCCTGCGTTGTTGACGTTCCTCGATACGCTGAAGCGCAGAAAGTTCCTGTCTGCCTGGGAAAGTGCCGCTATTCAAAGATGATCGGACTTAGACAACAACCCTATCCGTCATCGCTGAACTTGTTGCTTAACACTGTTGACGCTGGAAGACACTAGCCAGCCTGGGTTACGTCGCACGAATCTATAGTCAGAAAAATGATCTCGGCTCAAAGTTTCTCGACGGCCACCTGCGCCCCCATGATGGCCTTGAGCCGCAGCCCCGCAGAATTTGCCCCGAGGAATTCGTGGAACGCACGCATCACGTCATCTTTCCACCAACCGCGCCTGTGATAATCGTCAAGCATGATTACGCCGCCTTCGATCATCTTGGGCAGCAAAGCATCCAGATCCGTTTTTACGCCCTCGTAGGAATGGTCGCCGTCCAAATAGGCAAACCCGATGCTTTGATCTTCAAACAGACTCAGCGCTGGTCGCGAATAGTCGCGAATGATCGAAATTTGCCCCTTGGCAATCTCGGTGCTGTATTTGCCCGTCACTGCCTCGTAAATTCGATCCATATCCTTTTGCGTGCGCGCTCCGGCGAGCGAAGCACCGCCATCCGGGTCTTGCTGTACTTGCCAGGGATCGATGAGGCACAGTTTCGAGGGCTGCAGCTCTTCCAGCAGAATCCGCGAAAACTCGCCCTTCCAAACGCCAATTTCAACGCTCAGCCGTCCATGCGGCATGGTCTTGAGCATTTCGCGCCGCAGGGAATCCTTCCGCTCGCGCTGCTCAGCTTGCTTCTTGCGGCGATCCTCAGCAGATACAGCTTCACCCATAGACGTCTTCTCCGGTAGAGGAATTTTGCAACGCTTCAACCAGATCAACCCAGTCCGGTCTGGCTCTCAATTCTTCGGCTTTCGACCTGTGCCACTCACATGCTTGGTGATGGAGGTCTGCCAATTGCGGATCTGCCATCATCTCAGATTTGATGTCGTGCATAGCCGGCATGTGTTCCAGAATTGAGCGATCCTCAACATCATTGTGGTTCATCATGAGCCAGTATTTGAGCCCTTGATCCTGCCCCACATGATTGGTGCGCCCACGGTCGCGCTTGACCAAAAAGCTATCAGTGCTGCGCACAGCATAATGATGAATGCGCGCGAATTCATGGCTGAAACCACGCCATGCTTTCCATTTCACTTGGTCTGCTGGGTACAGGTTCCCGCCCGAATCCCGCCACAACACGCCTTCGTATGGCGCGTCAGGGTTCGGTGCATCTTCTGGATTGATCCTGGGACGATGGGCGCGAAAACGGCTGAATTTTCCGTTGTTGCGGAACAGCGTTTTGAACCCTTTGGTCCGATGATGCGGATAGCCGTCTTCGGTGGCGGCCAGAAAGAAAGTCTCAGGTACAGGTCGATCAACGAAATCGTTCTGACCCGCATTTCCGAACATGCGCCAGCAGATCGAGATCGCGTCCGCCACGCCGCTGGCCTCAACGAGGCTTCTTATATCACTATTGGGCAAACGGATATTGATATACTCGTCCACATCCAAACTGAGAATCCAATCCGATGACAGATAGCTTGGGTGATTCCGCGCAAGCGAAAATGCACGAACCTGCGGCGCGGCGCGCGGACCCAGTCTGTTTCGCTCGTGGTGAGCCCAGCCAAGCACTTGCAGCCGTTCGCCCATGGCATCAGTACCATCAGCGCAATCATTGGTATAAATCAGAATGTCATCAAAACCGATTGCGTGGTTGTAGGCCACCCAATCGATCATGAAAGGCCCTTCGTTTTTCATCGTTGTTACGATGAGAAAGGTCTCATTCGTCATAAGTTGTTCTCTTGCCTGTGCCGGTGTCGGACTCCTGTTGATCTGTTTAGAATAGCCCCAGAATTTTGTCCAACCAGGTCGCCAGACAGCCGCAACGCTTGCCGATTATTTGATCTACCGATTCTGCGGGATCACCTCATAACCCGGTTCTTCTGGCTCGTCGTCCAGCATCTCGGTTGGGAACCCTGGCGCCTGGATCTCCAGTCCGGTCGCGTCCTCTAGCCGCCTGATGATGTTCGGGGACAGTTCACGCTCACCATATCGCGCGATGCCATCTTCGAAAATCTTAATCATCAATGGGTTTATCTCCAGAGGAACTCCGGCACGGTCGGCGACCTCCTGAAACAGACCGATATCTTTTTTCACCAGGTCCATGGTGAAGGAAATATCGCGCGAGCCGTTCAGGATGACCTGACTTTCGGTCTCGTGCACGAAGGATGTGCCTGACGATATCTTGATCGCCTCATAGGTGGTTCCAAGGTCCATACCGGCGGCCTTGGCTGTCACCAATGCCTCGGCGCAGGTGATCAGGTTGGCGGTAGCCAGATAATTGGTCAACACCTTCAGAACAGAGGCCGAGCCCAGATCGCCCGTGTGCAAAATGCGACGCCCCATGGTGGTCAGGAATGGCAGGATACGTTCAAAAGTCTCACGATCACAGCCTGCGAAGATCGAGATATTACCCGTCGCTGCCCGGTGACATCCGCCGGAAACCGGGCAATCCACTGCAGCCCCGCCTCGTTCGATGACCATTGCGCCAAGGCGTTTGACTTCGGCTTCATCGGTGGTCGACATTTCCATCCAGATTTTGCCAGGGCCGACCTCTGGCAACATTTCCTGCATCACCGCATCCGAGGCCGCAGGAGAAGGCAAACAGGTTATAACAGCATCGCAATTGCGCATCAGTTGCGCCGGGCTTTTGGCGGCTTTGGCACCCTTGGCGACGAATTCGGTCACCAGATCCGGGTTCAGGTCATGAACCGTCAGATCGATACCGTTTCGTAGCAGCGATCCAGATAGCTTGCCCCCTACATTCCCCAGCCCGATAAACCCTACTTTCATGCGCGGTATCCTCCTGTTCGCATCTTGCTGCCATGCCAGCACGTCGTTGCAGAAGTATCATGCCGCCCAGCGACCCCGACAGGTCGCTTTTTATCCGCTTTTTCACGGATCGGCGCGACTCGCTTGACAAGCAACCCTGCCCTGCCGCATGTCCCTTTCGTTGGTGTCTGCGAGAGCAGATGAAAAGGGAATGCGTCAGCGGTTTTTGCCGTCAAACGCAGCCGCCCCCGCGACCGTGACCGGAGAGGGTGCCCAAAGCCACTGGCAGTATGGCCGGGAAGGCGGGACATCCGACAGAGGCCTCCTCTGACATCCGCAAGCCGGGAGACCTGCCAACGCCCGAAGATGAAACCGGACGGGGTGTTCCGGTGTGGGGCTGTGATCGGCCCGCATGAAACCCCGTCCCCCACGAAGAGGATTTGGGGGGATGAGAGACATGACCGAGACCGCACCGGTCGAACTGCTGGTTTGCACTACCTGCCGTCGCGGGCTGCCTGTCGAGGATGACGCCCAGCGCCCCGGCACGTTGCTGCACAAGGCGCTTGAACAGGCGGGCCTGCCCGAAGGCATTACCTTGAAAGCTGTGGAATGCCTGTCGAATTGCGATGAAGGCTGCTCGATCGTGCTACGCGGAGGACCGGATCGCTGGACTTTCGTGTATGAGCATCTGAACGAGATCGACCATGTTGAAACCATCGTCGAAGGCGCAGCCAAATACCTCGCCACCGAGGACGGTTTGGTCAAATGGCGCGAACGTCCCGAACATTTCCGCAAAAACTGTGCGGCCCGCATTCCCCCGATTGGAGCCCTGAAATGAGCAATCTCGAGAAACTCCCCGTCACTGTGATCACCGGCTTTTTGGGCTCGGGCAAAACCACTTTGGTGCGACACCTGATGCAGAACCCGCAGGGCAAGCGTCTGGCGGTGGTCGTCAACGAATTCGGCGATGTCGGCGTCGATGGCGATATCCTGAAGTCCTGCGCCATTCCTGATTGCCCGGCGGAAAACATCATGGAACTGGCCAATGGTTGCATCTGCTGCACCGTGGCCGATGATTTCATCCCGACCATTGAAGCCCTGATGGCACTAGAGCCGCGCCCCGATCACATCCTGATCGAAACCTCCGGTCTTGCCCTGCCAAAACCGCTGCTGAAGGCGTTCGACTGGCCCGATATCCGCTCGAAAATCACCGTCGATGGCGTGATTGCTCTGGCCGATGCCGAGGCCGTGGCCGCTGGTCGGTTCGCTCCGAATGTCGAGGCGGTGGATGCGCAACGCATGGCAGATGACTCGATTGATCATGAAACTCCCTTGTCCGAGGTGTTCGAGGATCAGATTTCCTGCGCCGACATCATTCTGCTGACCAAGCCCGATCTGGCTGGCCCGGAAGGCGTTGCGAAAGCGAAAGAGATCATCGCCGCCGAAGCGCCCCGCCCCATGCCCGTGGTCGAAGTGGCCGAGGGTGCCGTGGACGTCCGCGTCGTGCTGGGTCTAGAAGCCGCGGCCGAGGATGACATGGACGCGCGTCCCAGCCATCACGACGGCCATCACGATCACGAGCATGACGATTTCGAAAGCATCATCGTTGAACTGCCCGAGCAAACCGATCCGATTGATCTGGTCGCCAAGATTGAACGATTGGCCAACGAGTTGAATATCCTGCGCGTCAAAGGCTATGCCGCCGTTCAGGGCAAGCCCATGCGCCTACTGGTTCAGGCCGTCGGTGCGCGCGTGCGTCACCAATATGACCGCCTGTGGGAGCCCGGCGAAGACCGTCGCTCGCGCCTTGTGGTCATTGCCGAGCATGACGATATCAAAGAGGCCGAGATCCGCGATATCCTCGTGGGTGTAACCGAGGCTGCCGAGTAAGACTTATGCACGTCGTCTTCCGCGAAAGCCATGGGCTCGAAGAAACCGAGACCCCGACCGATCTGGGTCAGAGCCCGGCGGACCTGGTGGTGCTGTCCTTTTCCGACAGTGACCTTGGCGCTTTCGCGGCGGGATGGCATCGTGGAGGTGGGCCTGAAGGACGCATGCCAACGATGCGGCTGGCCAATCTGACGGCGCTGAAGCATCCCCTCTCAGTCGACACATATGTCGAGCAGACACTGGAGGGCGCAAAGGGCATCCTGATCCGTCTGATCGGTGGAGTGCCCTATTGGGCGTACGGCTTGCAGCAGGTTCTGGCGCTGGCGCAGGCCAAAGGGATTGCACTGGCCGTACTGCCCGCAGACGGTCGCGAGGATACGCGGCTGGATGATTACTCTACCCTGCCTGTCTCGACCCTGCGGCGGCTGGCGCATCTGTGCGACACCGGCGGTGAGGTCGCGGCGCAGGCCGCTCTGGCGCAGATGGCACTGGCTGCGGGGTTGTATGCAGGTCCGGTCATGGGCGCCAAGACCATCCCCGAATGCGGTGCCTGGTGCCCAGATCACGGCGTGATCCCTGCAGAAAACGCTCTGCCCGGTGATGCGAAACGTATCATCGTAACCTTCTATCGTGCTTATCTGACCTCGGCGGACACAGCCCCAATCGCAGCGCTGATCCGCAGCTTGCGCGCGCGAGGTTTTGAGGCCGTCGGCCTGTTTGCCCCGTCGCTCAAAGCACCAAATGCCGCCGATTGGCTGCGCGAGACTATTGTAGCGCTGAAGCCTTCGGCAATCGTCAACGCCACCTCATTCTCAGGCAAGGGCGCATCAGGCACCTCACCTCTCGATGTGGCAGAGGTGCCGGTCTTTCAGGTGGCGCTGGCCACCTCACGCCGCAAAGCGTGGGCCGAAGCGGAACGTGGCCTTTCACCAGCTGATCTTGCCATGCATGTGGTCCTTCCGGAAGTGGACGGGCGGATCAACGCGGGCATCGTATCCTTCAAAGAGCCGGGCAAACGCGACCCGCATCTCGAATATTCCCGTTTCGCTCATCGGGCTGAACCGGAACGGATCGAAGCCATCATCAACCGCATCTCCGGCTGGCTGAACCTTCACGACAAACCCAAAGCGGAGCAGGTTCCGGCGCTGGTGCTATCGACCTATCCCGGCAAAGACTGGCAGATGGCCCATGCGGTGGGTCTGGATGCGCTGGCCTCGGCCGAGGCAATGTTGCTCGATCTGCAAGGCGAAGGGTATGACACCGCACCTGCCGAGCCGATTGCTGAAACTCTTCTTGATGCCCGGATTTCATGGCCGCTAGAGGATTATCAGGCGGCGCTGGCGGCGCTGCCGGAAACACTCCGCGCCGATCTCAATAAGGTTTGGGGCACTCCCGAAGACGACCCTGCTTTCACAAACGGCGCGTTCCATTTCACGGCACTGCGTCGTGGAAAAGCGCTGATCGCGCTGCAGCCCGAGCGCGGTACACCCGAACTGCGCGATGACGACTATCACGATCTGTCGCGCACACCGCGCCACGCCTACGTCGCCTTTTACTTATGGCTGCGCAAAGGATTGGTCGCGGATACGCTGATCCATATCGGCGCGCATGGCACGCTGGAATGGTTGCCGGGAAAATCAGTCGCCTTGTGCAACGAGTGTTGGCCCGAGGCGTTAATCGGCGATTTGCCGGTGATCTATCCCTTCATAGTCAACGACCCCGGCGAGGCCGCGCAGGCCAAGCGTCGGATCGGGGCGGTTACGTTGGGCCATATCCCACCCCCGATGAAGGAAAGCGGCACACCGGATCGCATGGTACGGCTGGAATCGCTGTTGGACGAGTTCTCGAACGCGGACGGGCTAGACCCCAAACGCCGTGATCGCCTGCAGGAAGATATCCGGGACGAGGCGCAGGCCATCGGGCTAGAAAGCGATCTTGGCCTCGATCAGGCCACCTGTACCGCCGAGGCGATCACGCGCATTGACCGATTTGTCTGCGACATCAAGGAAAGCCAGTTCGGTGATGGGCTGCATATCTTTGGGCGCGTCCCCGATGAGACGGGCAATTTCGACGCTGCCCCCTCAGCCCAAGCTGAACGC
Organism: Ruegeria sp. CJ6; assembly: GCF_056536665.1. Taxonomy (NCBI): domain Bacteria; kingdom Pseudomonadati; phylum Pseudomonadota; class Alphaproteobacteria; order Rhodobacterales; family Roseobacteraceae; genus Ruegeria; species Ruegeria sp. CJ6. The sequence continues at coordinate 30,034 of NZ_JBQFQB010000003.1, forward strand.
TCTGCCCTGATTGACGCTTTAGCGGGCAAACGGATCGAGGCCGGGCCGTCCGGATCCCCCTATCGCGGGCGTACGGATGTTTTGCCGACCGGGCGGAATCTATATACGACCGACCCACGCTCGGTTCCCACGCGCGCGGCCTACACACAAGGCGTCAAGCTCGCCGAAGAGCTGGTTCGGCGGCATCTGCAGGAAGAAGGCGACTACCCCAAGGGCTTGATCGTCGATCTATGGGGTTCGGCCACTATGCGCACAGCGGGCGAGGAATTCGCCATGGCGCTGCATCTGCTGGGGGTGAAGCCGGTTTGGGATAAAGGGTCTGAGCGGGTCTCGGGCATCGAAGTGTTGCCGATCACCGATCTCAGCCGCCCGCGTCTGGACGTAACACTGCGCGTCTCTGGCCTGTTCCGGGACGTGTTCCCGACGCTTTCAGCGCTTTACGGTCAGGCTGTCCGCGCGTTGACCAAACGAGATGAAGCACCCGACTGGAATCCTTACGCCGGTCAGGAGCCTGCGGCGCGGGTCTATGGGCCAGCCCCCGGCAGCTATGGTCTGAACATGACTCATCTGTCCGAAACCTATACGGATGAGGCACGCGTGCAAGCGGGTGAGGCTTGGCTTGATGCCAGTTCCTTCGCTTTGGAAGGTGAACACATCGCGCAGGATAAGGACGGTATCTCGCAACGCGTCGCCAACGCCGACAGCTTTGTGCACCTACAGGACCTGACCGAGACGGACTTGCTGCTGGCCAATGATTATGCCACGCACGAGGCCGGATTTGCTGCCGCCAAGAAAATCACCGGCGGTACTGCGCAGCTTTATCATCTGGACAATACCAACCCGGACAACCCGCGCGCCCGCACCCTGCCCGAGGAAATCAGCCGCGTCGTTCATGCCCGCGCCGCCAACCCGGGCTGGATTGCCGGAATGCAGCGGCACGGGTTTCGGGGTGCCGCTGAAATCGCGGCGACGCTGGATCATATGGCATCTTTCGCGCATCTGTCCGGCACAGTCACACCGCATCTGTTCGATCTGTACCACGACGCCACGCTGGGCAATGAAGAGGTCGACGCCTTCCTGCAACAGGCAAACCCGCGAGCACATCAGGCCATGCAGGATCGGTTCCGTGCACTGCTGGAGGCAGGGCTATGGCATACCCGCCGGAACTCGATCCGCGCCGACCTGGAGGGGTTGGGATGAGTGCGCCCATCGTGCAAGGCTGGTGCCCCGGTGCCCATCGCCCGATGATGTCCGGTGATGGGCTGGTCGTGCGTGTGCGCCCTCGGCTGGCGCGCCTGGATGCGCAACAGGCGCTGGGACTGTGCGAATTGGCGGAACGGTTCGGCAATGGTACCATCGACCTCACCAACCGCGCCAATCTTCAGCTGCGTGGAGTGAAGGAAACCGACCACCAATCCCTGTTGGCAGCGCTTTCCGCGCTGAATCTGCTGGACGCCGAACCCGGAATCGAAATTCGCCGCAACATTCTGGTCTCACCGCTCTATGAAGCCGGTGATCTGACCACCCGGCTGACACAGGAATTGATCCAGCGTCTGGCCGAGCTCCCGGATTTACCTGCCAAGTTCGGCTTTGCCATCGACACAGGTCCCGAGCGTTTATTGGCCGATGACTCGGCGGATATCCGGCTTGAACTCGGTTCGGGCAGCCTGATCCTGCGCGCGGACGGGGCCGAAACCGGACGAGTGGTGTCGGAAGCTCAAGCCATCGACCAAGTGATCGCGTTGGCGAAGTGGTTTGCGCAAACCCACACAACCGAGACCCGCCGCATGGCGCGGACCGTTGCCACATATGGTTTGCCCAACGAGTGGCAAGGCAGCGCGCCCGGCCCCATTGGCGTGCCTCTTCAACCGGGAGCCTGCGCGCGGGGGACACTCTATGGCGCTGCCTTTGGGCAGCTACCGGCGCGGCAACTCCATTTGCTGATCGAAAACAGCAACGCCACTGCCCTGCGGGTCACACCATGGCGGCTGTTCCTGTTGGAAGGCGGGGCGGCGATACCCGCCCTTGACTTTGTCACAGATGGCACCGACCCGCTGAGAACAACCGACGCCTGCCCCGGCGCGCCATACTGCCCGCAGGCGCAGGTCGAAACCCGCGGTGTGGCGCGCGCCCTGGCCGCGCGCGTTGCAGGCAGCCTGCATGTATCGGGCTGCGCCAAGGGATGCGCCCGAATGGGTCCGGCCGATGTCACTTTGGTTGGCAATTCCGGACGATTTGACCTTGTCAAACAAGGCCGTGCGGGGGATGAGCCCTGCCAACGCGGCCTGACCGAAGAAACACTCATGACCATGGACTTCACCTGATGCCCTATGAATACGAAACCGACGGCGCGGCGATCTACAAGCAGAGCTTTGCCACCATCCGATTCGAGGCTGATCTGGCCCGGTTCGATGCCGATGAAGAACAGGTCGCCGTTCGGATGATCCACGCCGCAGGGATGGTCGGGCTGGAAGAGTTCGTCCATTTCTCGGACGGTTTTGTCTCGGCAGCGCGTTCCGCGCTGGAAAATGGCGCGCCGATCCTGTGTGATGCCCGCATGGTCAGCGAAGGCGTCACCCGCTTTCGCCTGCCCGCTGACAACGAAGTGATCTGCACCCTGCATGACGAGCGTGTTCGACCTCTGGCTGCCGAAATGAGCAACACGCGCTCTGCCGCCGCGCTAGAGCTGTGGCGTCCGCATCTGGAAGGAGCACTGGTCGCGATCGGTAACGCCCCTACCGCGCTTTTCCACCTTCTGAACATGTTGGAAGATCCCGACTGCCCACGCCCCGCTGCCATTATCGGCTGCCCGGTGGGCTTCGTCGGAGCGGTCGAGTCCAAGGATGCCTTGTGGGAAGCGCAGCCAGTACCATCCTGTATCGTCAAAGGCCGTTTGGGAGGCAGTGCGATCACAGTTGCTGCCATCAATGCTATCGCGAGCCGCACGGAATGAGCGGGGGTAAAATATACGGCGTGGGCCTCGGCCCCGGCGATCCGGACCTGATGAGTGTCCGTGCGGACCGCCTGCTGCGCAATGCCCGCCATGTGGCGTTTTTTCGCAAACCTGGCCGCACAGGTCAGGCCCGCAAGATCGTCAATGGAATGATCCCCGGCGATGCCATCGAGTTTCCAATGGAGTACCCGGTAACCACCGAAATCCCGGTGACGGATCCAAGGTATAATGAACTCCTTTCGGTGTTTTACGAAGACTGTGCCGCACATCTGAAGTCGCTTACCGAAAATGGTGAGGATGTAGTGGTCCTGTGCGAAGGCGATCCGTTCTTCTATGGATCATTTATGCACCTTTACAATCGACTACGAGACATATCTGAAGTCGAAGTCGTACCTGCCATAACCGGGATGTCCGGCGCTTGGACCGCGACCGGTGACCCGATAACTTGGGGCGACGATGTCCTCACGGTTCTTGTTGGAACCTTGCCCGAGGATACGCTGACTGAACGCATGACCCAGACCGACGCGCTGGTTGTCATGAAGATCGGGCGGAACTTCGACAAGGTAAAGCGTGCGCTGAGACAGGCCGGGCTTTATGATCGCGCGTGGATCGTCGAATACGCTCAGATGCCGAACCAACGGGTCTGCAAACTGTCTGACAATTGCGAAGGGATCACGCCCTATTTCTCAATCATTCTGGTTCATGGACAGGGACGCCGACCATGAGCGGTTGGGTCAAGATCGCTGGCCTTGGGCCTGGAAACGAAGCACTGGTCACTCCCGAAGTCACTGCCGCGCTTGCAGAAGCGACAGACGTGGTTGGCTACATCCCTTATGTTGCTCGGGTGGCCGAGCGTGAGGGGTTGACCCTGCACGCCAGCGATAACCGGGTCGAGATCGACCGCTCTCAGCACGCTTTGCAAATGGCGGCCGACGGTAAACGCGTCGTTGTGGTTTCATCTGGCGATCCCGGCGTGTTTGCGATGGCCGCAGCGGTGTTTGAAGCGCTTGAAAACGGGCCGAATGACTGGCGCGACATACAGATCGAAGTGTTGCCAGGGATCACTGCGATGCTGGCGGCTTCGGCCCGTGCCGGGGCACCGTTAGGGCATGATTTCTGCGCCATCAACCTGAGCGACAACCTGAAGCCATGGCCACTGATCGAAAAGCGCCTGCGACTTGCCGCGCAGGGCGATTTCGCCATGGCGTTCTACAACCCTCGCTCGAAGTCTCGACCGGAAGGGTTTGAAAAAACGCTGGAAATCCTGCGGGAAGAATGTGAGCCGGAACGCCTGATCCTGTTTGCACGCGCTGTATCCCGCGAGAATGAGGCTTTGCGGATTTCAACTCTGGAAGAAGCCACGGCAGATATGGCGGACATGCAGACCGTCGTCATCGTCGGCTCGTCCCTGACCCGCATAGTCGAGCGCAACAGCGCCCCGATCGTCTACACCCCGAGATTCACGCTGGCCAAGGATTAAGTATGCGCCAGCCAGTCCAAGACCTGCGTGACATTTGCCAACTCGGTCCGCTTCGGCAGGGTCGGACGGTCTATCATCAGAACCGGCAAGCCCAGCGCCCTTGCGGCATCCAGTTTGGCCCGCGCGCCGGTGCCACCCGCATTCTTGGACACAATCAATTGCGTATGGTGACGTTCCATCAAGGCCCGGTCCTCTTCAACAGAAAACGGGCCCCGCGAAACGATCACATCGCTTTTCGGAAGCGGCAATGCGTCCGGATCGTCTACAAGCCGCAAAAGATAGTGATGCTGAGGTTGGGCTGCGAAGTCATGAAGATGCATGCGGCCAACTGCCAGGAAGACGCGGCGGGCTGGACCAGCCAAAGCTTCAACCGCAGCTTCAATATCCGGTACGTGCTGCCAGTTATCTCCGTCTTGCGCGACCCAGGCAGGCCGGGTCAGAGCGGCCAAGGGCGTTGCAGCCCTCGCACAGGCATCCACCGCATTTCGGCTCATCTGTGCCGCAAAGGGATGAGTCGCATCGACAACATGGCTGACGCCGTGCTCGTGAATGTACCGCGCCAGTCCCGCTGCACCACCAAACCCGCCCACGCGCATCGGCACGGGTTGCGAGCGCGGGTTATCGACACGTCCAGCGTAGGAATATGTAGCGGGAATGCCTTGATCGGCAACCGATTTTGCCAGAGCATTCGCCTCGGTCGTGCCACCAAGAATCAGGAGGTTGGGCATGTCTGAAACTCCGTGGTTGACCGTTCTGGGTTTGGGCGAAGATGGACTGGATGGCCTGTCCCCTGCAAGCCGTCAAGTGCTGGACCGCGCTGAGATTGTCATGGGTCCGACACGCCACCTGTCGTTGATCCCAGACAGCGCGGCGGAACGGATTGAATGGCCGGTCCCATTTGCCGATGGCCTGCCAATTCTGACCGCATTGCGCGGTCGGCAAACCGTTGTGCTGGCCTCGGGTGATCCGTTCTGGTTCGGGGCTGGGTCCGTTATCGCGCGTAATTTCGAAACGAACGAATGGATTGCCCTACCCGGCCAGTCGACCTTTTCGCTTGCTGCTGCGCGGCTTGGTTGGCCGCTTGAAAACACGTTGACCTTCGGGCTACATGCCGCGCCTCTGACGCGCCTTCGCCCTCACTTGGCACCCGGCCTGCGCGCGATTCTCTTGCTGCGCGACGGCAAAGCCGTAGCCGAGCTTGCGACCTATCTGGGCGAAACCGATTTTGCCGATTGCACTCTGCACGTCATGGAAGCGCTCGGTGGCCCCCGTGAACGCGCGCGCAGCGTGTCGCTGACCGAGGCGTTGCTTGGAACCTTCGAACATCCGGTTTGTGTCGGTCTTGATGTCGCGGGTACTGGGCGTGCCTTTCCCAAAGCCTCGGGAAAGCCCGATGACATCTTTGAAACCGACGGCCAGATCACCAAGCGCCCCATTCGCGCGCTAACCCTGTCGGCGCTTGCCCCTCATCGGGGTGAGCATCTGTGGGATATCGGTGGTGGCACCGGTTCGATCAGCATCGAGTGGCTGATGTGCGATCCGACGCTAACTGCAACGACTATCGAGCCGCGTGCTGATCGGGCCGAACGCATTCGCCGCAATGCCAATACGTTAGGGCAGGATCGGTTGTGCGTTGTGCACGGTTCTGCACCAGAGTCGTTGGCTGATCTTGACCGACCCGATGTGGTGTTCATCGGTGGCGGTCTGAGTGCGGATCTGCTGAACTGGCTACACGCTAATCTTCAGGCCGGCACGCGGCTGATCGCCAATGCGGTGACACTCGAAAGCGAAGCGCTGCTAGCTGAATGGCACGACAAGCTGGGCGGAGACCTGCTGCGTATCGAACTTGCGCAGGCAGCTGCGCTTGGACCACGGCGAGGCTGGAAATCTGCCTACCCAGTGGTGCAGTGGAGCCTCACGTTATGATCGTCGCGGGGTTAGGTTTCTCATCCTCTGCTACGCTGGCCAGTCTTCGTGCCGCTTTCGAGCTTGCCTCGACAGGAAAAACTGTCGAGGCCCTTGCGACCGTTGCGGACAAGGACGGACACGCCGCACTTGCCGCGCTTGCAGAAGCAACTGAGCTGCCGATACATTTCATTCCGGCAAATGATCTTGCCGAACAACGCACACTTACTTGCTCAACCCGCAGTCGCGCCACATATGGCACCGGCAGCGTGGCCGAAGCATCCGCTCTTGCTGCCGCCGGACATGGCGCGCGGCTGATTTCACCCAGACAAATCTCGCACGACCGGCTTGCAACCTGCGCCGTCGCCATCGGAGGACAGACATGACCGTTCATTTCATCGGCGCCGGACCGGGCGCCGCCGACCTGCTGACCCTGCGCGGGCGCGATATCATCGCCTCCTGCCCGGTGTGCCTCTATGCGGGTTCATTGGTACCCGAGGAGATTCTGGGCCACTGCCCCAAAGGCGCGAAGATCGTAAACACCGCACCCATGGATCTGGATCAGATCATGGCCGAAATCGAAGCAGCGCATAAAGCTGGACAGGACGTGGCGCGGCTGCATTCCGGGGACCTCTCGGTCTGGTCGGCGATGGGTGAGCAAATCAGACGTCTGAAAGAGATGGGTGTCCCGGTCAGCGTCACGCCCGGTGTACCCTCGTTTGCGGCTGCGGCTGCAGCGCTCGGGACCGAGCTGACACTGCCCGGTCTGGCGCAATCAGTGGTCTTGACCCGCACGCCCGGGCGTGCGTCTTCGATGCCGGAAGGCGAGACACTGAAAAACTTCGCTAAATCAGGTGCGACTTTGGCTATCCACCTTTCGATCGGAAATCTGGATAACGTCATCGCCGACCTGACACCTGCCTATGGGGCAGACTGCCCGGTCGCCGTGGTCTACCGCGCTAGTTGGCCAGATGAGAAGATCATCCGCGCAACGCTTGCCACGTTGAAGGAGGCGCTGGACAACAGCATCTCGCGCACCGCACTGATCATGGTTGGTCCGGCGCTTGCAGGTGAAGGGTTTGACGAAAGCTGTCTGTATTCCAAGACATATGACCGCCGCTATCGCCCTCAAAGCGCCGACAGTCCGTGGTCGAGCTGGAGCCATGGTGATGACTAACCCCCCCGGAATACTGATTTCCGCTCCGTCATCGGGTACAGGCAAGACCACTGTCATGCTGGGATTGCTCCGGGCTTTGGCCGAGGACGGATTGACCGTGCAGCCGTTCAAAAGCGGGCCGGACTACATCGACCCGGCTTTTCACCGGGCTGCGGCAGGCCGTGCCTCGTTCAATCTGGATAGCTGGGCGATGGGGGAGCCGCTGCTAAGCGCGATCTCTGAGCAGGCGACGGGCGCGGATATTGTGGTGGCCGAAGGCTCAATGGGTTTGTTTGATGGCGTCGCCAAACCCGGAGAGCTGGGGCATGGGTCGAGCGCTGAAACGGCGCTACGCATGGGATGGCCGGTCGTTCTGGTCCTGGATGTCGGAGGACAGGCGCAATCGGCGGCGGCGACCGCGCTTGGCTTTCGGATATATAACCCCGATCTACCTTTTGCCGGGGTGATCCTGAACCGCTGTGCCAGCCCAAGACATGAGCGGCTGACGCGGCTGGGCATGGAAAGGGCTGGATTGCCGGTTCTGGGCGTTCTTCCGCGCCGAGGTGATCTGACTCTGCCCGAAAGACATCTAGGCCTGATCCAGGCGGTTGAGCATCCGGATCTGGAAACGGCAATCGCCGGATATGCCGCATTCCTGCGTGAAAATGTCGATCTGGATGCGATCAAACGGGCGGCCTCCTCAGGCCCTGCTGGACCATCGTCAGCCGCGTTGCCGCGACCCCCGGCGCAGCGGATCGCACTGGCCCGTGATGCAGCGTTTTCATTTACTTACCCGCATCTGCTGGAAGGGTGGCGCAGCGCCGGTGCAGAAATACTGCCCTTTTCGCCACTGGCAAACGAAGCGCCAACTGCAGACGCTGAACTGGTCTGGCTACCGGGGGGCTATCCCGAGCTGCACGCAGGAACACTGGCGGCAGCAGATACCTTCTTGACGGGGCTGCGTAAACACGCGGAAACGCGGCCCGTGCATGGTGAATGCGGGGGGTACATGGCATTGGGGGAAGTTCTGGTCGACAAGGAAGGCGCCCCACATCAGATGGCAGGGTTGTTGGGTCTGCAAACCTCATACCAAAAGCGCAAATTCAACCTTGGCTATCGCAGGGCTGAGCTTTTGGCGTCGATGCCGGGCTTTGCCAAGGGTACAGCCTTGCGCGGACATGAGTTCCACTATTCCTCGATCATCGAACAACCTGACGCTCCTCTCGCGCGAGTCTTCGATGCCGAGGGGGCCGAAGGCCCTCAGACAGGATCGCGACGTGGCAATGTCACTGGCACATTTTTCCATCTTATTGCAGAGGCCTCGGCATGACCGGTTTTGTCTCTTTCATTGGCTCCGGTCCGGGTGATCCGGAGCTACTAACGCTCAAGGCCGTAGACCGGATGCAGAAAGCCGATGCAGTGCTGTTTGATGATCTCAGCAGCGGCCCGATCCTGACCCACGTGCGTGACGATGCTGATCTGGTTGGTGTTGGCAAACGCGCCGGTCGCCCTTCGCCCAAGCAGGATCACGTCAGCCGATTGTTGGTGGAGTATGCGCAGACCGGTCAGCAGGTGGTACGCCTGAAATCCGGTGATGGAGGATTGTTCGGTCGACTGGAAGAAGAACTGGTCGCGTTGCAGGCAGCCGGCATCAAATATGAGATCATTCCCGGCATCCCCTCTGCCGTCGCGGCGGCAGCTGCCGCTGGTATTCCTCTGACCCGACGCCTGACTGCACGTCGTGTTCAATTCGTCACCGGGCATGACGTAAGTGGCAAATTGCCGACCGATCTGAACCTTCCTGCCCTGGCTGACGCTACCGCGACAACGGTCGTATTTATGGGCAAGCGCACTTTTCCCTTGCTGGTCGAAGCCCTGAGCGCGCATGGCTTGCCTTTGGACACGCCTGCATTGATGGCCGAATCTGTTTCAACTCCCGAGCAATCCTTGCATCGCTCCACAATCGGAGACCTGTCCGACAAGCTGCGATCCGAGGTCGGAACCGCCCCGGCCCTGATCCTGTATGGCCCGCTGGCAGAGTTCGAAGATGTTTGAACTGATCCTGATCGGAATCGGAACGGGTAATCCCAACCACCTGACCTTTCAGGGGGCGAAGGCGATCAGATCAGCGGACCTGATCCTGATTCCACGAAAAGGAGAGAACAAAGCCGATCTGGCCGGTTTGCGCGAAGACATCATCACGCAGGTCACCGACAAACCTGCACGGATCGCCTATTTCGACGTTCCCAAACGCGGGGCAGATGACGGTTATCTCCAAGGCGTCGACGAATGGCACGACGCAATTGCCCTGCGCTGGCACGAGGCGATTTCAGCCTACCCGGACGCGCAGAAGGTGGCGTTGCTGATCTGGGGTGATCCGTCGCTGTATGACAGTTCGCTAAGAATTGCAGCGCGGCTGGACCCGCAACCGCGAGTCCAGGTTATGCCGGGAATCACAGCGTTACAGGCGTTGACTGCAGCCCATGCGATCCCGATCAATGATCTGGGCGCGCCCTATGTCGTGACCACAGGCCGTCGCATCCGCGATGATGGATGGCCTGAAACGGCGTCGAAAGTGGCCGTAATGCTGGATGGCGAATGCTCGTTCCAGAGCCTGAAGATGACCGATTATGACATCTGGTGGGGGGCATATGTGGGCATGAAAGAAGAGATTCTGATCAAAGGCCCATTGGCGGATGTGGCGCAAGACATTCTGGATACCCGCGCGCAGGCCCGTTCTGATCACGGCTGGATCATGGATATCTATCTGCTGAAGAAACGTGCGGCCTGACGCGCGCACAGGATTGTGAGCCCCGTTTCAGCGCTTTTCTGTCATCAATTCCCCAGTCAACAGGAAGGGAAAGAACATGAGGGCGCTTTGGGCTGCGATCTGCCTGCTGGCGATGCCTGCTTGGGCCGACGGCATCGAACCTCTTACTGGATGGGCGGTTTACTCCAGCGGAAAAAGCTATGAGACCCTCGTGGATGACACAAAGGCCGCGGTAAAGGAAAACGGCCTGATCGTTGTGACACAGGCCGGGCCGACCAAAGCGGCGGCCTCGCGCGGTATCACCATTCCGGGCAACCGGGTGATTGGCGCATTCAACAACGATTACGCGGTTCGTGTTCTTGAAACCTCGACCAACGCGATGATCGAAGCGCCCATCCGCTTCTACGTAACCGAGAACGAGGACGGCACTGCAACCCTTTCTTACAAGACACCAAGCTTCGTCTTTGCCCCTTACGCAGACGAGGGCGGAGACGCTCTGCGCGAGATTGCCATAGAATTGGACGCAAAGTTTCAGGCCGTAGCGGAAAACGCCGTCAAATAGTCACACTGACGTGAACCTGCTTGCGTCCGGACGCGTCCTCCGCAATCTGCTGACAGATAACTTTGTCGGAGCTTGATTAATGCAGGACCTGTCTCCCCGCGCTGCGGATTTGTTGGCACAACGCCTTTTCGAGGCCGGATGCCGCCATGCGTTCGGAATGCCCGGCGGCGAGGTTCTGACATTGGTGGATGCGCTGGAACGCGCGGGCATTGCTTTCCACCTTGCAAAACACGAAAACTCAGCAGGTTTCATGGCCGAAGCGGTCCACCATCGCGATGGTGCACCTGCAATCCTCGTGGCCACACTCGGACCCGGAGCGATGAACGGGATCAATGTTGTCGCCAACGCCCTGCAGGATCGGGTGCCGATGATCGTGCTGACCGGATGTGTCGACGCGGATGAGGCGTTGACCTACACCCATCAGGTGATGGATCACGCGCAAGTCTATCGCTCGATCACCAAAGGCAGCTTCATGCTGACGGCCGACGGGGCCGATATCATCGCCGACAAGGCGGTATCGCTTGCCAACCAAGCGCGCCCCGGCCCGGTACACATCGATGTGCCTATCTCGGTGGCCGATACGCGCGTATCAGGGGTTAAACGTCGTCGACTGGCAAAAGTTGCTCCTGTCGCGCCTGGCGCGGAATGTCTGGAAAAGGCCCGCCGCTGGGTGGCCGAGGCTGAGCGACCTTTGGCGATCATCGGTCTTGATGTTCTTTACGACGACTCGCGCTGTGTGGTGCGAGCATTTCTAGAGCATTTCAACATTCCCTTTCTCACCACCTACAAGGCCAAGGGGGTGGTGCCCGAGGATCATCCACTCTGCCTGGGCGGGGCGGGTTTGTCTCCGCTGGCCGATAAGCACCTAGTCCCGCTGGTGGAACAGGCTGATCTGGTACTGTGTTTGGGATATGACCCTATCGAGATGCGCCCCGGCTGGCGCGAGATATGGAACCCAGAAACCAAGCGCGTGATCGACATATCAGCCGTGGTGAACGATCATTACATGCATCAGGCTGGGCTAAATCTGGTCGCCGACACCGGCGCAACGCTTGAGGCCATTGCCAAGGGCAACCCTGCCGGCAAGACTTGGTCGAATGGTGAGCCTGAACAGGTCAAGGCTGCGCTGGCGAATGCTTTTCCGATAGATGAAGACTGGGGACCGGCGGCGATCATCGCAGAAACTCGTGCCGTTCTGCCACCCGAGACCCTCGCCACGGCCGACAGCGGCGCGCATCGCATTCTGCTCAGTCAGATGTGGGAGTGTTCGGAGGCACGAGGGTTGATCCAGTCCTCGGCGCTCTGCACCATGGGGTGTGCCGTTCCGATGGCGATCGGTCTGAAATTGGCCGAACCGGATCGCCCCGTGATCAGCTTTTCTGGCGATGCCGGCTTTCTGATGGTTGCCGGAGAGCTGTCGACTGCCGCCGAATTGGGTGGCAACCCAATTTTTCTGGTCTTTGTCGATGCCAGCCTTGCGCTGATCGAACTGAAACAGCGCCAGCGCCAGATGGGCAATCGCGGAGTGGACTTTGACCGCCATGACTTTGCGGCTTTAGGCCGCGCATTCGGCGGTTATGGTCACACAGTTCGTAGCCGCGACGATTTGCGGGCTGCATTGGATCAGGCGTTGATAGCAGACAAGTTCACTGTCATTGCTGCGGAAATTGACCGTGGAGGATATGATGGCCGCATCTGAAGGACCGCTGAAAGGCGTCAAGGTACTGGACCTGTCTCGCATTCTGGCAGGACCCACTTGTACGCAGTTGTTGGGCGACCTTGGCGCTACCGTCATCAAAGTCGAAAACCCGGCGACCGGTGGTGATGATACGCGGCAATGGGGCCCTCCTTACGCCGAGGATGCGGATGGCAACCGCTCAGACCTGAGCGCATATTTCATGTCCTCCAACCGCAACAAGAAATCGGTCGCCTTGGATATCGCAACACCCGAAGGACAGGCAGAAGTCCGACGCCTAGCCTCGCACGCTGATATACTGATCGAGAATTTCAAGCCCGGTGGACTGGCGAAATACGGGCTCGACTACGCAACCTTGTCCAATGAGTTTCCCGACCTCGTCTATTGTTCAATCTCAGGCTACGGGCAGACAGGCCCAAACTCATCGAAGCCCGGATATGATCTAATGGCGCAAGGATATGGCGGGATCATGTCTCTGACCGGAGACGCCGACGGCGCGCCGATGAAAGTAGGCGTCGGAATTGCTGACGTGATGTGTGGTATGTATGCCTGCGTTGGTATTCTGGCTGCGCTGCGTCATCGCGACATGACTGGCGAGGGTCAGCAGATCGATCTGGCGCTGGTGGATGCACAGATCGCTTGGCTGATCAATGAAGGCGTGAATTATCTGACCTCGGGCGAAGTGCCTCAACGGCGCGGCAACGGGCATCCCAATATTGTGCCTTACGAGGTCTATCAGACGGCGGATGGGCACGTGATTCTGGCCGTTGGAAATGACAGTCAGTTCAAAAGATTTTGCAGCTTCATCGAAAAGCCAGAGCTTGCCGACGATCCCCGATTTGCCACCAACCCGGCCCGTCTTGAAAATAGGGATGCGCTGAATGCGATCCTGCGCCCGGCAGTTCAGGCGCTGGATACAGGCAGCGTCATCGCGGGGCTTGAAGAGCTGAAAGTCCCTGTTGGCCCGGTGCGGACGCTCGATCAGGTTTTTGCCTCGGATCAGGTCGCAGCCCGCCAGATGCAGATCTCGATGCAAGCTGAGCCTGGCGAGGTGCAACTGATCGGGAATCCCCTGAACCTGTCACGCACGCCTGTAACATATCGCAGCGCACCACCAGTCTGTGGGGCTGACACACAGGCTGTTCTGAACGCGGAAAACCCCTTCGAAGATTGAAACACTCTGCCCGTTTAGGCGGCAAGTTGCTGAAACATGCCCTTGAATCGGCGGTTTTTTTCGCGTTTCTCACACACGGGATTTCACCAATTCGAGAGCAGGGTCGATACTGTTACGACCCGGCTGCACACTCTGTTACATCGAACAGTGTAGAACGTCGCAATCAGATTGGACCCGAGTATGAAACAAGACGTCTTTGGACAGATGAACACCCTGAACCAGCCCGCAAGCGTCGAGGCATGGGATGGTGTTCTCCTTGGGTTCATGGCGCATGCCGCTGTAACACCGCAACATCTGGGCAAGGTGCTGGAGCTTGAGCCGGACTTTGCGCTGGGCCATGCGGTCAAAGGGTTGTTCATGGTTCTGCTGGGCCGGCGCGAGATGATCGCGGTCGCTGCCGAAGCGCAGAGTGCCGCGAATGCAGCGATGGAGCGTCAGCCAGTTTCAGCCCGGGAAAGGCTATATGTCGAGGCGCTTGGTTTGTATATGGCCGACCTTCCATCACAGGCCGTTCAGAAATTTGAAGAGATTCTGCGAGCGCACCCAACTGATACTCTGGCCATGAAGCTCAGCCATGCGACGCGTTTCGTTCTGGGCGATGCGGCGGGGATGCGTCGGTCGATCGAACGGGTGATGCCAGCGTATGAACCCGACCACGCCGGACGTGGATACTTGCTGGGATGCCACTCGTTCGCGCTGGAGGAAACCGGCGCCTACGAGAAAGCCGAAATCGCCGGTCGTCAGGCCCTATGGATGGTTTCGGACGACGCCTGGGGATTGCACGCTGTAGCGCACGTGCACGAGATGACGGGAAACGCGCAGCTGGGACTGGACTGGCTCGCGGGACGTGAGGACGCTTGGGCGCATTGCAACAATTTCCGCTATCATGTCTGGTGGCACAAGGCGCTGATGCATCTGGATTTGGGGCAAGTCGATCAAGTTATGGCGCTTTACGATCATCACATCCGCCAGGACAAAACCGACGACTATCGCGATATCTCGAATGCAACCTCGCTGCTGTCCCGGCTAGAGCTTGAGGGCGTTGATGTTGGCAACCGCTGGGAAGAACTGGCCGATCTCAGCGCAGCCCGAACCGAAGACGGATGCTTGATCTTCGCCGATCTTCACTACTTGCTGGCATTGACCGGGGACAATCGTTCGGAGGCTACAGCAAATATGCTGCAGCGTATTCAAAATGACGCCCAGCGCAATCAGGGTGACACGCCGATCCGCATGTCCGACCCGGGCATTGCCGCCGCCAAGGGGCTTGAGGCCTTTGGAGAAGGCCTTTACGGCCAAGCCTTTGATTTTCTTTCAAATGCCCGGGGTGGGATGCAACTGGCGGGTGGCAGCCACGCCCAACGTGATGTATTCGAGCGCATCACCATTGATTCCGGCCTGCGCGCTGGCCGTCTGGATGCTGTCGAGCGCATCCTGGACGACCGCCGCGCCAAACGTGCCGGGGGAGAGGACAATTACGCCCTCGCCCGCCGAGAATTGATCGAGGCCGCACGCGACAGCGGCGACGCACAAAGCGTCCCCGCCGAATAACAACAATAAAAGACCAAGAAGGACAGAAACCGTATGGCGACCGCATCGCCCGCTTCTGATTTTGCTCCGGTGGCGTCTCAGGTCGCCGCCCCCGCCGCTACGCGCGATCCGCGGTTGGATTTCTATCGCGGCATCGCGATGTTCATCATCCTGATTGCCCATATTCCGAACGATCCGTGGGCCAAATGGATACCTGCCCGTTTTGGCTTTTCGGACGCAACCGAGATCTTCGTATTCTGTTCAGGCATGGCTTCGGCAATTGCTTTTGGGGGGGCGTTCATGCGCAAAGGCTGGTGGATGGGCACCGCACGCGTGAGCTTTCGCATCTGGCAGGTCTACTGGGCGCATATCTGCCTGTTCTTCTTTGTCGCGATGACAATGGCGGCCCTGAACCAGAGTGGGCTGTTCGAGAAAAACTATATCTCCTCTCTCAATCTACAGCATTTCTTCAACGATCCGGCGTCACAGATCGTCGGACTGTTCACCCTGACCTATGTGCCGAACTACTTCGATATTCTACCGATGTATCTGGTGGTACTGGCGATGATGCCCCTGTTTATGGGGCTATATCGGATCGGATTCTGGGCGGTCGCCATGGCCTCGGTCACGATCTGGCTCGTTGCACAATTCGACTACCTTGACCTGCCGGCCGAACCCTGGTCAGAGCGCCAGTGGTTCTTCAACCCATTCGGGTGGCAATTGCTGTTCTTCACCGGCTTTGCGTTCATGCGAGGTTGGATTCCAGCGCCGCCGGTGTCGAAAACTCTGATCTGGGCGGCAGCATTGTTTTTGATCTTCTCGATGCCGTTCGGCTCGTGGAAGGTATTCACTTGGATCAATGCAGCAGCCCCTGATCTGGCTGATGAGATTCGCAAGGTCTGGCCAGTGACCAAAGAATTTCGCGACAAGACCGACTTTGGTCTATTCCGATATCTGCATTTTCTGTCGCTTGCCTATCTGGGTTGGGTTATCGCCGGTGAGCATGGCCGTCGCCTGATAGCGACCGGTCATGGGGCAGCCGCAAAGGTCTGGCAGTTCCTGCTGACCATCATCACCAAAGTGGGTCAGCAATCGCTCGCGGTGTTCGTATTTTCTATGGCAGCAGCACGACTTATCGGCGTCGGACTGGACCTGAGTGGGCGGGATGTTGCCAGTGTGTTCATCGCCAACATGATTGGCTTTGCCATGATCATCGGCGTGGCTTATCTGGCCGCCTGGTTCAAGTCACAACCTTGGAAATCAAAGAAATGAACTTTACACGTCGCGCTTTTCTCGCCTCATCAACCGCTCTGGCCTTCGCCCCAGCGGCATATGCCACAGGTGGAGAGACCCCGTTCAGCCGAGACGACGTCATCGCAATGGCCCGCGACCTGGCCAACCGTGATTATGCCGAACGTGAGATGGTTCCGCAGGAGTGGCAGGACCTGACGTATCAGCAATACCGTTCAATACGGTTCCGGCTGGATCGCGCGCTCTGGTACGAGACCGAGACGCCCTTCAACGTCGATTTTTTCACGCCGGGCCTGTATTTTCCACGCACAGTGAAAGTATCGACCGTCGAGGACGGTATGACCAAGCCGGTCGCCTTTGATCTGGCCATGTTCGATAAGTCTGAAGACGTACCAGAGCTGCCCATTGACGACACGCTGGGCTTTTCAGGTCTACGCCTGCGTACTGAGATGCACCGCCCTGGCGAGACAGACGAGTTCTGCGTTTGGCAAGGGGCCAGCTATTTCCGCGCCATCGGTTTGCACGAAGTCTATGGCCTTTCGGCCAGAGGGCTCGCCTTGAAGACCGGCGATCCAGATGGCGAGGAGTTTCCCGAATTCATTCGTTTCTGGTTGGAGCGTCCAGAACCGGATCAACGTAACATGGTCGTTCATGCGCTCATGGACAGCCCCAGCGTTACAGGGGCCTACCGCTTCCACGTTACCGCCGGTTCAGATTGCGTGATGGATATTGAAGCCACCCTGTTCCCACGTACCGAACTGCCCCATGTCGGCATCGCGCCCGGCACATCTATGTTCCTGTTCGATCAGACCAATCACAGCCGTTTCGATGATTTTCGCCCCGCAGTGCACGACAGTGACGGGTTGATGATCCGCAACGGCGCAGGAGAGGTTCTGTGGCGCCCGCTTGCGAACCCGACTCGCCTGCAGATCTCGTCTTTTGTCGACACAAACCCCCGCGGCTTTGGTCTGATGCAACGCAAGCGCAATTTCTCGGACTATGCGGATCTTGAAGCCAATTATCACAAACGCCCAAGCTTGTGGGTCGAACCCAGCGAAGACTGGGGTAAAGGCACTGTCACGCTTGTCGAAATCCCAGCGGATCAGGAGATTTATGACAACATCGTCGCCTATTGGCGCCCGATGGAACCCTACGCAGCAGGCAGCCAGATTGATCTGTCCTATCGCCTGATCTGGGGCGAGGAACCGCAGCACACCCCTATGGCCCGCGTGATCAACACCGCGATGGGCGACAACACGTTCGGCGAGGGCCGTTTGGCTGTGATTGATTTCGAAGCCAGTGAGCTGCTTGACGATCCCGAGGCCATCACGGTGTTTGTCGACTCGCCCCATGCCGAAACTTCAGAAGGCGTTCTGCAGCGTAACCCAGACACGGGCGGGTTGCGGCTGGCGTTCTCATTCGAACCAGGCGAACGCAACCACGTGGAACTGCGCGCGCAGTTGCTGAAAGACAAACAACCAGCCTCTGAAGTCTGGCTTTACCGTTGGACCATATGAACCACGATCTTCATATCATGCCGCCCGAGGCCCCTCTAGCGATGCCAGCCCAGAACTTTGCGCAGGGATTCCGCGATGCGCAGGTACCTGCCGGGGGTCGAAATCCCTCTGTCGGGTTTTGGCGCGCGCTGGTCTTCTCACCTGCCATGGCGGCGGCTTTGGGTCTGCTCTGGGTCATGTCCGACTGGTTCAGCGCCGAAGGGATCAATCTGGTCGAAGGTATCCTGCTGACGCTAATCTCGTTCAATTTCTTCTGGATTTCCTTCACGGTCTGCACCGTACTGCTGGGCATGGTCTCGCTGTCCCGGCAAGAGCAGCCAAAGCGTGAAGGACGCTCGCAACCGTTGCGCGTGGCGCTTTTGACGCCTGTCTATAACGAGGTGCCGTGGAACGTGCTGGGGAACGCCCGTACGATGCTGGAAGACCTGCAGAAACGCGGTGGTCAGCACCACTATGCCATGTTCATTTTATCCGACACGCGCGACCCCGAGATCGCCGCGCAGGAACAGGCCAGCGTAGAGGCGTTGCGGACCACGCTGGCACCGGGGCTTGAACTCTATTATCGCCGCCGCCCCCAGAATACGGATCGCAAGGTCGGTAATATTGCCGATTGGGTCAGCCGCTGGGGCGCGGACTGGGATGCGATGTTGGTGCTGGATGCCGACAGCCTGATGACGGGTCGCGCGATCTCGCGCCTGACCGATGCGTTGGCCCGCGATCCCGGCGCAGGCCTGATCCAAAGCTATCCGCAGCTGATTGGCGCGCAATCGGTCTTTGCCCGGATGCAGCAGTTTGCCAACGGCGTCTATGGTATCGCCTTTGCCGAAGGCCTCGCGCGCTGGTGCGGGCAAGAAGGCAATTATTGGGGCCACAACGCCATCATTCGCACCTGTGCATTTGCTTCTAGCGCAGGTCTGCCCAAGTTGCGGTCGCTAAACGGACAAGACAAGCTGATCATGAGCCACGATTTCGTCGAGGCCGGATTGCTGCGCCGCGCAGGATGGGCCGTGCGCTTTCTGCCGCGCATACGCGGATCATATGAAGAAACGCCCCCCACCCTCATTGACCACGCAATGCGCGATCGCCGCTGGTGTCAGGGCAACCTGCAGCACCTGAAACTGCTGGGTTCGACCGGCTTCCGCGCAGTCTCGCGGTTCCATATGTTCCACGGAGCGGTCGGATATCTGATGTCGCCGCTATGGTTCGCACTTTTGGTGATGTGGGCCTTGATCGGTCAGGGCAAGGACGCCTCGGTCCTGCATTACTTCAGCCCGGACAATCCGCTGTTCCCGCAATGGCCAGAAATGTCCGAAACACGGCATGTGCTGATCATTCTGGTGATGTATGCGATGCTATTGGCGCCCAAGGTTTTGGGCGTCGCTGCCCTGCCCCTCAGCGGTGTGCGCTATTCCGATTTCGGCGGAGCGCGAAAATTCTTCACTTCATTTCTGTCCGAAGTCATCCTGTCGATCCTCTATGCCCCTATACTTATGGTGCAGCAGATGATTGCAGTGTTCCGCACCTCGTTGGGCATTCAAAAGGGCTGGTCCCCGCAAGCGCGCGATGGTGGCAGCTACGGGCTGCGCACGCTGATCCTGTGCCACAGCCTTGAGACTATCATCGGCGTCGCGCTTAGCGTTGGCATCCTCGCCGGTCTGGTCTCGGTCTGGCTGGCCCCGATTGCGATCAGCCTGGCACTGGCGATCCCATTGTCTGCGCTCAGCGGCGTATCGGCAGGCACCGCGCGCCGTATGGTTGGTATGCGCGAAGATGTCAGTGAGCCTGCAATTACACGCTCGGCCCGGCGCTATCGCGATGAGTTGAAGCGATTGATCGAAGGCAAAGGCGTGATCACACCGGCGGAATGATCACCCGCCGGGCAAGCCCTCGTACCAGTCCACCATCATATCAGCCCAGCCGTTTGGCACCGTATGGCCACCCGGGAACAGAGCAAATTCCAAGGCGCTGCCTTCGGCACACCCCATCCAGTTGCGACGCATAAACTGGCCCGTGGTAGAAAACCCGCTGGGCTTGGTATCGGCACACTCATTGGCGACCCGCCAGATTTCCAATCCGGCAAAGATATCGCCCTGGTGGAAACGGCCTCCGCCCAAAAGGCGGCCCTCCAGCGGCACCACATTGTCCGTCCAACCATGGGTGTGGAACATGCGTACCGGACCATCACAGCTTTCGGGATGTGGCCGCCAGAACCCGCCTGAAACCGGGACATAAGCAGAAAATGAATCCGGCGCAGCGCAGGCGAGGTAATAAACCATGAACGCGCCAGCCGAGAAGCCGCCCAGCACCACGCGATCCGGGTCGATATCAAACCGGTCGGCAGCGTCCTGCACTACTTCACGAAGAAACGCGGGTTCATCCCGACCTTCCCAACCGGGAAAGAAGTTCCAGCTTTTTCGGCCGTTTCTCTCGGACCCTTCCGGTGCCATCACCGCGTAGCCGCGCGCCAGCAACGGCTCGACCATGGATCGGTTCTTGAGCGTACCGGTGGCGCTGCCGCCATAGCCGTGCAGGAACACAACCAGCGGAGGGTTCTCCGCTTTCGGCAGTTCGATGTGATATCCGCCTGATGCGGTTTCGCACATCCCCTCGGTATCGCCACAAGCCGCAAGGCCGGGTTGCCCGGCAAAAACAAAGCACGCGGCCAACCAGTGTCTGACACTCATCCCGTTTCCTCTTCATAATCGTTGACAGGCAACCCAGCCCGCACCCAACCGGGCCCAGCCGCCGAACCCAGCATGCCCTCGGGCACGTCGATGATATTGGTAAATCCAGCCTCGGTCAGTCGATTGCTTAATCGGGCCGAGCGCACCCCGCGTGCACAGATCAGTGCGACAGGTGCAGATCGGTCCCCACCGAGCAGATGGTCCAAGGCCTGCACGAAATCCTCACGGCGCATGTCGAGCGGATGGGCTGCTTCGGCGACCCCGGTCGCCCGCCATTCGCGTGGGGTTCGGATATCGATAAGATGGATCGCGCCGTCGAGAGCCTGTTGATGGGCTGTGGCCGCCGCAATCTGACCACCAGCATAGGCCTGCGGGATCAGCCGGTATTCGCGGATTGCGAAACCCGCTGCAATGGCGGCCCCTCCGCCCAATAGGACCCATCTGCGGGTTCGGCGTTTCCCTTCTGCCATGCGGCACTCTCCTGCATTGTCAGATCGGTATTATCATATGGCAATTCGCGACGCTTTCAGGAAATCCAACCCTCAGATCAAGTTCGTGTCATAGTTACACAGGTGGATCACGTCCAATATGTGCGCTTTAGGACCTTTCGGAACCTTGCAATTTCCGGACAGTCAATAAATTATCCCTAGTAATTCAGCCATATTGACCGCACAGACCGGAGTATCGCACTTGTCCCTATTCCTTATCGCGGCCCTTCCCTTCCTCGGAGCTGTCTTTCCGGCCCTCCTGATCCGGGCAGGACGAAACGCAGCAGCATCAGCGGCTGGGTTGACCACCTTCCTCGCGTTGATGGGATTGCTGATCCACATTCCCAGCGTCATGCGCGGTGATGTTGTGACCGCGCGGTTCGACTGGATACCCGGACTTGGACTAAACGCGAACTTCATGCTGGACGGCCTGGGTTTTTTGTTCGCCCTGCTGATCCTGGGCATCGGTCTTCTGATCATCCTCTACGCACGATTCTACTTGTCGCGCGAGGATCCGATGGGGCAGTTCTATACCTATCTGCTGCTGTTTCAGGGCGCGATGGTGGGAATTGTTCTGTCCGACAATATCCTGCTTCTGCTAATATTCTGGGAACTTACGTCGCTCAGTTCATTCTTGCTGATTGGTTACTGGAAGCACTTGCCCGAGGGTCGTCAAGGCGCGCGTATGGCTTTGGCCGTGACCGGTTCGGGCGGGCTGGCGATGATCGCAGGGATGCTTATCCTCGGCAATATCGTGGGATCTTATGACCTGAGTGTCATTCTGCAGAACAAAGAGCTGATCCAGTCCTCGCCGTACTACCTTCCTGCGCTGATCCTGATCTTGCTTGGCTGTTTCACCAAATCGGCGCAATTCCCGTTCCATTTCTGGCTGCCGCACGCGATGGCGGCTCCGACGCCAGTGTCGGCCTATCTGCACTCGGCCACAATGGTGAAGGCAGGCCTGTTCCTGATGGCCCGGATGTGGCCGGTTCTGGCGGGTACGGATGCGTGGTTCTACATCGTCGCCACTACCGGTTTGATCACCATGCTGCTGGGTGCCGTGATTGCGCTGTTCAAGGATGACCTAAAGGCGCTGTTGGCGTTTTCGACGGTGTCCCATCTGGGTCTCGTGACGATGCTACTGGGCTTTGGCACGACGATCGCTGCTGTTGCAGCCGTCTTCCACATCATCAACCACGCGACGTTCAAGGCGGCCTTGTTCATGACCGCCGGGATCGTGGACCACGAGACCGGCACACGCGATGTCAAACGGCTGGGTGGTTTGCGGCATCTGATGCCGATCACGTTTACTATCGGCACCATCGCTGCCCTGTCGATGGCCGGTCTGCCACCGCTGAATGGTTTCCTCTCGAAAGAGATGATGCTGGAAGAGACGGTCCACACGACTTGGCTTAACTCGCCTTACTTGGTACCCGGCTTGGCGCTTTTGGCTGCGCTATTTTCAGCGGCCTACTCCTTTCGCTTTGTCAGCCATGTCTTCCTTGGGCCCGAGCGGGACGATTACCCCGCGCATCCGCATGACCCGCCTGTCGGTCTTTGGTTGGCGCCGGCGTTCCTTGTGGTGCTGGTTGTCCTGATCGGTCTTTATTCCGCAGCCATCGTTGGCCCGCTTGTCGCGGTTGTCTCCAGCGCGGTGATCGGGGGCGAGAAGCTGCCTTATTACTCGCTGAAACTGTGGCACGGCTTTACACCTGCGCTTTACATGTCGGTGGTCGCGACGCTGGGAGGCCTGTTCCTGCTGTCGTTGCACAAACGCGGCGACCAGATATGGAACGCCCTGCCCCGGCCCGAGGCAAAGGTGATCTTCGAGGCAATCATCGACGCGCTGACCCGTCTCAGCCGCTGGATTACGGACGAGCTGCATAATGGTGTGCTCAGCCGGTATGCGATCATCTTCGTGGCTTTTGTCGTTGGGCTTGGCTACTACGCCTACACCACCGGCACCATTGGCGTTGAAACACGCGTACCGCTTGAGGCTCAGGTCATCCCGATCATCGGCTGGATCTGTCTGGTGGGTGCGACGCTGGCGATCATGTGGTTCCACCGCAACCGTCTGCTTTCACTGGTGTTGATCGGGGTGGTTGGCCTGATCGTTTCGATGGCATTCAACTACCTTTCTGCCCCCGATCTGGCGCTGACACAGATTTCGGTCGAAGTGGTGACGATGATCCTGCTGTTGTTGTCGCTGAACTTTCTGCCGACCGACACACCCTGGGACAGCAGCGCGGCACGGCGTTGGCGTGATGCGGCAATTTCGGTGGTTGCCGGGATCGGCTCAGGCGCTTTGATCTATGCGCTGATGATGCGGGATTTTGCTTTCCCAACGATCTCGGAATTCCATCTGGCCAATTCGTACAAAGGTGGCGGTGGCACCAACGTCGTGAACGTGATCCTCGTCGACTTCCGGGGTTTTGATACCTTTGGCGAGATCATCGTGCTGGGCATCGCAGCCCTGATCATCTACGCCCTGACCGAAGCAGTGCTGAGCACCAATGTGCGCAGTTACCTGCTGAACCGTAAACCACATTGGCCGCAGTCGGGTGACTCTCACCCATTGATGATGGTGGTCGTCACCCGCGTGATGATGCCCATCGCTTTGATGGTCGGGGCCTATATCTTCTTCCGAGGCCACAACCAGCCCGGCGGCGGCTTCATCGCAGGCCTCATCGTCGCGATCGCCTTCCTGATGCAATATATGGCCAGTGGCTATACCTGGGCGATTGAACGGCAGCGGTTCTACTATCACGGCACCATCGGTTGGGGCGTTCTGATCGCCGCTGCCACTGGTCTGGGTGCATGGTTCAATGAACGCCCGTTCCTGACCAGCGATTTCGGTTATATCCACTGGCCCCCGCTGGAAGAATTCGAATGGGCCACCGCGATTCTGTTCGATACCGGCGTCTTCCTTGCGGTACTGGGCGCTGTGATGCTGGCGCTCGACAGCCTGTCGCGCTTCGCGTGGCAGCCGGGAATGGCACAAGAATTCCCGATGGATATCAACCCGCTGCGGGATAGCCCTCAGGATGAAGATAACGAGAAGGAGCAGGCCTGATGGAAGCGCTCGTAGCCTCTGCAGTCGGCGTCATGACCGCCGCCGGGATATTTCTGATCCTGCGCCGTCGTACATTCCCAGTCATTCTGGGCCTGTCCCTGATCACCTATGCGGTGAACGTGTTCCTATTCGCCACCGGGCGGCTGGCGCTGAACGCACCTGCCGTTCTGAACAAATATGAAGATGTCCCCTATACCGACCCGCTACCGCAGGCGCTGGTGTTGACGGCCATCGTGATCTCATTCGGGATGACGGCGGTGATCGTGATGATCTCGCTGTCTGCCTATCTGTCCTCGAAGGATGACCATATCGATATGAGCGCAAGCGATAGCGTGGACGCGCCGGGAGAAGACGCATGAACCATTGGATCGTCGCGCCGATCGTCCTGCCCGCGATCCTGGCCCCGTTTATCATTATGGTGTTGCGATATCATTTGGACCTTCAACGCATCTTCTCGGTCGCCGGCGTCGTGGGATTGCTGGGTATCGCCTTGACCATTACCGCTCAGGCATCGGGTGGCGAGGTTCAGGTCTATGAGCTCGGCAACTGGCCCGCACCGTTCGGCATCGTGATGGTGTTGGACAAACTTTCGGCCATGATGGTGTTGTTGACGGCCCTGCTGGCCCTGCCGGTTGTCCTTTATGCCATCGGCTCTGGCTGGGATGAGAGAGGCAAACACTTCCATGCTCTACTCCATTTTCAGCTAATGGGTGTCTGCGGTGCTTTTCTGACCGGCGATGCCTTCAACCTCTTTGTGTTTTTCGAGGTCCTGCTGATTGCCTCTTACGGCCTCATGACGCATGCAGGTGGCGCAGTGCGGTTGAAGGCCGGTGTTCAGTACGTCGCCTATAACCTGCTCGGCTCGACCTTGTTCCTGTTTGCCTTGGGCACGATCTATGCTGTGACCGGCACGCTCAACATGGCTGATCTGGCCGTTCGCGTGGCCGATATCCCACCCGAAGACACCGCCTTGCTGCGGGTTGGAGCAGTCTTGCTATTACTGGTTTTCTGTATCAAGGCTGCAGTCTTGCCACTGCATTTCTGGCTTCCTGCAAGCTACGCAAATGCGCCGCTGCCCGTTGCAGCGCTGTTCGCGATCATGACCAAAGTCGGTGCTTATTCGATCCTGCGGGTCTATACGCTGGTCTTTGGGCCCGATGTAGCCGCAACCGAAGGGCTAGTCGGTAGTTGGCTACAACCTGCAGCGCTGCTGACATTGGCCGTTGGCGCTATTGGCATTCTGGGCTCGCAACATATCGCGCGAATGGTGGCCTTTTGCGCCATCGCGTCGATGGGCACATTACTGATTGCGATCTCGTTGTTTAGCGAGGCCGCGACGGCGGCAGCACTCTACTATATCTTCCATTCGACGCTGGCGACGGCCCTGCTGTTCCTTGTCGCGGACATGGTAATGGAGCGCCGTGGCGGAGCCATAGCCCCTTCGACGCCGATGCCGCAATCCGGTCTGATCTCAGCCCTGTTCTTTGTCGGCGCCATCGCGATGGCTGGCATGCCGCCACTATCGGGTTTTGTGGGCAAGCTGCTGGTACTGGACGCCTCACGTGGCGCGCCCGATGCAAATGCGGTCTGGGCCGTGATCTTGATCGGGTCGTTCGTCACAATCGTGGGTCTGGCCCGCGCGGGAACGCTGATCTTCTGGAAAAGTCACGACGCCCTACATAATGTGACGCCTGAGCCAACCGACGAAGACAGCCTACCAACCGCGCCCGAGCCCTATCCGGGCCTCGCCTTTACTTCGGTGTTCGGGGCGGTTCTGGGACTTGTGCTGCTGACACTGTTTGCAGGTCCGGCGCTGCAATATGCCAGCAACACGGCCGTGCAACTGTTCGCGCCGGAAGATTACATTTCGGCCGTGCTGGGAGGGGAAGAATGATGAAGCTTCTGCACCGTATATTTCCGCATCCCCATCTGACCGCACTACTTACACTGGTGTGGGTGTTTCTGGCAAACACCGGGTCTTTGAACTCGGTGGTCTTTGGCCTGCTACTGGGCATCATCATTCCGTTTATCACTCAGCCCTATTGGCCGGATCGCCCGAAACTGCGCAATTGGCCGATGGTGGCGGAATACATGTTGGTTGTCTTATGGGATATCGTGATGGCCAATATCGCGGTGGCCCGGATCATCCTGTTCAAGCGCGATGCAGACCGCCAGCCAAGCTTTGTCAGCGTCCCGCTGGAACTGCGCACGCCCGAGGCCATCACAGTTCTGGCCGGAACCATCACCATGACCCCTGGCACCGTCAGTTGCGATTTGTCCGCACAAGGGCACTACCTGCTGGTTCATTGTCTGGATGCACCGAACCCCGAAGAGGTGCGCGACCAGATCAAACAACGCTATGAGCGCCGCCTGAAGGAGATTTTCGAATGATCACCTATGCGATCTACTTTGCTTTTGCCTGCTTCGGCGCTGCGATCATGATGTGCTTGTGGCGTATCATTACAGCCGACGGTGTCAGTACCCGTGTTCTGGCCCTAGATACAATGGTGATCAACACCATCGCTCTGCTTATCCTTTACGGCTTGAGTATCGAGACCGAAATCTTCTTTGAATCCGCCATGATCATCGCCATGCTCGGCTTTGTCTCAACCGTGGCTTATGCGCGCTTTATGCTGCGTGGCAATATCATCGAATGAGCGTGGCATGACCTTTATCTTCGAACTGCTCATCGCATTCTTCCTGATCGTATCGGGCATTTTCGGCTTTGTCGGATCATTCGGCATGATCAAGCTGAAAGACCCCATGTCCCGCCTACACGCACCCACCAAGGCAACTACGCTGGGCGTGGGCGGCGTCCTGCTAGCCTCGATCGCGCATTCGGTTTTGCTTGAGGGCAAACTGTCGATGCACGAGTTGTTGATCACGCTCTTTCTGTTCCTGACGGCTCCGATCACGGCCCTTTTCATTGCCAAATGGCACATTCATCGCCATGAAAAGCCCAGCGATCTGCCAGACGCAGGCGAGGATGAGCTTTGGGCCACCCACGCGGTCGAACAGGTCGAGGACGTCCCGGACCACAGTACGAACTGAGACCCATGCACACACCTCTGCTGCCCCTAACCCGCGATCTGGTTCTGATAGGCGGAGGACACACGCACGCGCTGCTACTGCGGAAATGGGGCATGAAACCGCTGTCCGGCGCGCGGGTTACGGTGATAAACCCCGGTCCTACCGCACCCTATTCGGGCATGTTGCCAGGATTTGTCGCGGGTCACTATCAGCGGTGGGAGCTTGATATTGATTTGGTGCGTCTGGCCCGCTTTGCCGGTGCGCGGGTGATACTGGGCGCAGTTGAAGGTATCGACCCGGACACACGCCAAATCCATGTGCCCGGACGCCCGCCGGTGGCGTTTGATGTGGCCTCGGTCAATGTCGGGATCACCTCGGATATGCCAGCATTGCCGGGATTCGCCGAGCATGCCGTTCCGGCCAAGCCGCTCGGCCTCTTCGCCGCGCAGTGGCAAAGCTATCTTTCAGGGACGGGCCGCGCCTCGGTCGCCGTGATCGGTGGTGGCGTTGCGGGAGTAGAGCTAGTCATGGCGATGGCCCATGCACTGCGTTCCAAAGGACGTGAAGCGCAGGTTACGTTGATCGACAGTGCAACAGCCCTGACAGCGACTGTCCCGAAGGCATCCGCTACCATCCGGCAGGCGATGGCGCACCTGGGGATCGAAGTTCTGGAAAACGCATCAATCCAGAAGATTTCTGCGGGCGAAATCGAGCTAACGGACGGTCGCCAGATACCGGCCGATTTCATCACCGGTGCTGCAGGCGCGCGGCCCTATGAGTGGATATCCAATACCGGCCTCGCGCTGCATGACGGTTTCATCAAAGTGAACGCGTCCCTGCAATCCAGCGATCCGGCGATTTTCGCCGCGGGAGATTGCGCCCATCTGTCCGAGAACCCGCGCCCCAAGGCAGGGGTCTACGCAGTGCGCGAGGCACCAATATTGTATGACAATTTGCGCGCCGCGCTAGGGTCTGGGAATATGCGGCGTTACGTGCCGCAGAAGGATTACCTGAAACTCATCTCTCTGGGTGGAAAATCCGCACTGGCCGAGCGATTGGGAACATCATTCAGCGGGCCGCTCATGTGGCAATGGAAAAACCATATCGATCAGAAGTTCATGTACCGGTTCCGTGAACTGCCCCAAATGCCCACCACCGCATTGCCCCGTCATCACGCAGCAGGGCTGCAAGAGGCGTTGGGAGAAAAACCAATGTGCGGCGGGTGTGGTGCAAAGGTGGGTCGAGGCGCTTTGCAGGCCGCATTGCAGGAGTTGCCGCAACTCGACAGGCCCGACATTACACCCCTGCCCGGTGACGATGCGGCGGTGCTGCTAACCGGTGGCACGCGACAGGCTATGACATCGGATCACTTACGCAGCTTCACCAACGATCCCGCCTTGATGACGCGTATCGCCGCTGTCCACGCGCTTGGTGATATCTGGGCAATGGGCGCTCGTCCGCAGGCTGCGACAGCAACGATCATCCTGCCGCGCATGTCAGCTGAGTTGCAGCAGCGCACAATGGCTGAGATCATGCATATTGCCAGCGACGTCATGCGCCAAGCCGGGGCTGAGATCGTCGGCGGCCATAGCTCAATGGGTGACGAAATGACCATCGGGTTCACTCTGACCGGGCTCTGTGATGCTGAACCGATCACGCTGGGTGGCGCAAAACCTAATGACGCTTTGATCCTGACAAAGCCGTTGGGCAGCGGTGTTTTGATGGCGGCCGAAATGGCGGGCAAGGCGGAAGGCGCCTGGGTCGCGGCAGCTTTCGCGCAAATGATACAGCCGCAGGGTGAGGCGTCCCGCATCCTGAAAAATGCCCATGCGATGACGGATGTCACCGGTTTTGGTCTGGCGGGTCACCTGCAAGGGGTATGCGAAGCATCTGGCTGCGGGGCAACCCTGTCTTTGGACGCGATTCCAGCTCTGGAAGGTGCGGCAGAGCTCAGTGATCAGGGCATTCGATCTACAATCTACACCGACAACCGTGCCATCGCCCCAGGCCTTCCGACCGGCGGCAAGGCGGATTTATTATTCGATCCTCAGACTGCGGGAGGTCTCTTGGCGGCCGTCGATGCCAACGAAGCCGAGCAAGTATGCTCGGAACTACGCGCCGCCGGTTACCCTGCCGCCCTGATTGGTCACATCGACGCTACATCGGGCCTGCGTGTTCAAAGCTGATCCAGAACATTCTTGATCCGAGCCACCGTCGCCGACAGCCCGGTATCATCAAGTGACGGTGCCTCAATCTGCGCGATCACTTCGGCACGCTGCGCCTTACGCGATTTGGCATAGGCCGGGTCGTAATGCTGTTCCATCAATGCCTGTGTCAGTCCACGCTTGTCGCCGGCATTGATCAATTCCAGCCAACCATCCACAACCTCATGACCGCGATGAATGCGCAGTGGAGACAATCGATCACGTAGCCGTTCGCTATCCGACAGGATGTCATCGTAGGCAGACACCAGATACGCGGTGCGCGCAGCAATCGGTGCTGTGATCTGGATGCGAGGTGCAGAACACAAGGCCGACCACAGGCTGGGCGGGAGGATCAGGTTTCCGATCTTGGATGATTCTGCTTCAACAACCACCGGACGCGCTGCATCCAGCTCGCCCAAGGAAGCGGCGAGCGCGGATTCGAAGGCTTTCTGACTGGGTTGCCCACCCGGCATTTCGCCCAACAATGAGCCTCGGTGATTGGCCAACCCTTCAAGGTCCAGCACTTGCGCGCCTTGCGCCTTTAGATGGCCCAACAGGTCTGTCTTGGCCGTCCCGGTATAACCATCCAGCGCGACTAATCGATATGGCAACACTTCATCATAGAGGAACTGCTTTACCAGTCGGCGATAGCTGCGATAGCCGCCTTCAACCACCTCGGCGCGCCAGCCGATTTGTTGCAACATCCAGGTAAATGATCCTGATCGCTGCCCGCCACGCCAGCAATAGACCAGCGGTTTCCAGTCGCCCTCATGATGGCTCAGGTGATCCTCGATATGGCCTGCCGCGTTGCGAAACACCAGCGCAGCACCCAGCTTGCGGGCCAGAAACGGGCTTTGCTGGACGTAGATAGTACCGACCCGTGCCCGTTCTTCATTGTTCAGAACCGGCAGATTGATAGCGCCCGGCATATGGTCTTCGGCGAACTCAGCCGGGCTACGCACGTCGATAATCGTATCAAACGTGTGGTTGTAGAATTGCTGCAGGCTGGAGACTTTCAAAACCATATCAACGGTCTATCCCGCATGGTGCCGGAAGAAAACCCAAGCCGCTTTTGAAGGTACCAGACCATAATACGGAACAGCCATTGCAAACCATCTTCGCTTGGGTAATGAACCATCGATACTGGTTTCTTATTGGCATGGGACGTGCGCACAAATGGCACAGCAGACCGCAAATTCCCTCAAGAGCAAAGCATTGGCCGATCTGGAGACAGGGAAGTTGCCGCAGGCCTTGAAAAAAGCGCAGCTTGGCATCAAGAAACACCCCAAGGATGCCGACTACCAAGCAATCGCAGGCTTTGTCCTGACCGAGATGAAGCGGTACAAGCAATCCATTCCACACTTTGCTGAAGCATCGCGAATGAAACCGGACGATGCTCAATTTGTCGAAAACCTCGCCAACGCGTTAATGCAGACAGGTCAAATTCCGCGTGCGCTGTCTTATGCCGAGCAGAAGCTTGAACGCTTCCCGAATAACAAAGAACTGGTCCGCGTCATTGATGAAATTCAACTCAAGGGACAGAATTGGCGCCTGATCATCGACCATACGACGAAAAAACTGGAAAAAGACCCTGACAATGCAGATTTGCTTTGGTTGCGGGCCCGCGCCTACGGAGAGGTCGGGTTCTCCGATCACAGCTCTCAGGACATTGCCCGCGCTTATGGGATCGCACCTGAAAATGAAAAAATCGCATTGTCAAAAGCCGTAGACTTGTATCAATCGGGCGACAAAGAGTGCTCAAAAACCATTTTGCGCGCTGTACTCGAGAGAAACAAGTTTTGCGCGGCGGCGCTCTACCAAATGTCTCTAATGGTGGACAATGACCATGCCGAGAGCCTTGCGCGTGCTGTCGACACCGCAATTTCAGAAAGTGATCACGCCAACTCGGTGCTTGAATTCGCAAAGGCGCACTTGATCTCCAAACGTGATGGGCTGTTTTCGGCGCTCCCCCACTTTGCGCGGGCCAATGCCATTCAACACAACGTGAATCCGTATGACTGCACGCAAGAAGAGAAACGGTTCAAAGAAATCAGCACTTTTTTTCCCCTGAATGTACCCCCTGCGACTGCAGGCGTAAGCGATGGACCCAAGCCGATATTCGTGGTCGGACAGCCACGATCAGGCACGACACTGATGGAAATGATGCTTAGTTCGGCACCGGATATCGCCGGCTGCGGAGAGCTGACGATTGCAGGTGAATTATCCCAGAAGGTCAGAGAGAGCGGCAAACCATTTGACGCAGACGCAGCTGCTGAATGTGCAGCAGAGTTTCGCAGGCTGATGCCACCCTTACCCGAAAGTTCGACTGCATTCGTTGACAAGATGCCACATAACTATCAGCGGCTCGGCTTCATAATGTCAGCGTTCCCGAATGCCCGCGTGATCAACATGTTGCGCGATCCAAGGGATGTGGGGCTATCAAAATGGATCAGGCGTTTTCACTCACCGGGTATGCGCTATGCATCCAATCTTGAATCGATTGCCCACTCGGCCAACCTGTACCGGTGCTATCTTTCTCATTGGGAAAAGCTGTTCGGTGATCGTATTCTGACGGTTCGATATGAGGACCTGGTAGTCGACCCCAAAACCTGTATCCAGCAAGTCGCCGCCTTCTGCGGAATCGACTGGGATGAGCGGATGATGACCCCTGAGAAAAATACCCGGAAAGTCCGCACCGCCAGCACCGATCAGGTGCGCAAGAAAATCTCAACCGGGTCAATTGGTGGCTGGCAAGAGGTTGCGGATCAAATTCAGCCGATGTTGGATGGGCTGGATCAGGCGTTGTGGCCCGAATACAGGTTCGATTGACCAAAAAAAGGCCACCCCGAGAGACGGCCTTTTTTTTTGCTTCTCCGGTCACATCACTTCTGTTTGATGCGCCCGTCCAGATAAGGCTGATACGGGGCGTTCTCGGCTAGATATTCCGCCGTAACATCCGCCAGATCAGGCCCGAAATCATAGGCGTTCTTGTCATCACCTGAGAACACAGAGTAACCATCGCCGCCATTGCGGACATAGTTGTTTGTCACCACCAGATATGTCGCAGCTGGATCAATAGCTTCGAAACCGCCATCCTTGGCGACCATGACCTCAACAATCCGGCCCTCATTCGGGGCAACCGATGGATCCCAGGTAAATGTCATTCCTGCAACCTGAGGGAAGCGGCCTTTGACCTCTTCAACTTGGCTCACCCCATTTTCAAGCGCATCGATCACACCCTGACCGCTGATCTCGAAGGTCGAGAGCGTGTTCTGGAACGGCAGAACTGTCAGCACCTCACCCATGGTCACCTCACCCGGATCGATCGAGGCGCGCAGCCCACCCGAGTTCGCAATCGCAATCTGGGCGCCCTGATCGGCAACCCGCGCCAGCATGGCATCCGCAACAAGATTGCCCATCTCACATTCCTGCACGCGACAAACGGACCGGTCGCCTTCAATCGAAGCTGACGCTTCCGCGACAACCTTGTTGCGAATTTCATCCAGCGGTACGGCCAGCTCGGCGATGCGGTCCAGCGCGGCCTGATCCTCGGTCACCGCATTATCCATGATCAGCGGCTCACCCTCTGCGGATACAACATTTCCGTCATCATCGAATGTCACATTCAATTCACCCAGAAACTTGCCATAGGCATAGGCCTGAACGATCTGCACCCCGTTTACGACGGTCGGGTACGGCCCGGCGGCCTTGTCGGATGTGTTCGAAAGATATGTGTTCGAATGCCCACCCACGATCACGTCAACGCCCGTGGTCTCCTGCGCCACGCGCTGATCTACGCCATAGCCTGAGTGGCTGAGAACGATGATCTTGTTCACACCTTCGCCGGTCAGCTTGTCGACCTCAGCCTGAACGGCAGGAACTGGATCAGAGAAGGTGATGTTTGGACCGGGTGACGCGATATCGTGCGTGTCTTCCGGCGTCAGTCCGATCAGACCGATCTTTTCGCCGCCCACTTCGATCACAGCCGATTTCTTGATCTTGTCGGTCAGCAGTTCCTCATCCGCATAATCGGCGTTGGACATCAGCACCGGGAAATCGACCGAGTCGATGAAGCCGCGCAGCACCTCAGGGCCATCGTCGAATTCATGGTTGCCCACAGTCATGGCGTCATAGCCCAGCTTGTTCATGAACTCAGCCGCAACCTTACCCTTGTAGTAGGTATAGAACAGCGAGCCCTGGAACTGGTCGCCCCCATCAACGAGGATCGAGTTATCGGCCCGTCCGCGGGCCTCTTCGACTGCCGTCACAAGGCGTGCCGATCCACCAAAGCACTTGCCTTCGGCATTGTCTTCGTCGCCACAGGCGCTGTCGTACTTGTTGATCGGTTCAAAGCGCGAGTGGAAATCGTTTGTATGCAGAATCGTAAGCTTGTATTCGGCAGCCGCCATACCGGCGCTGAGTGCCAATACCGCAGCCGAAGCCAGAAAACGGGTGAACATCGTGAAACTCCCTATGATTGTTTTGCGCGATGGTGCGCGTTGCGTGGCGAAGAGTCAAAGGGGGAAATCCGGCTTGATTCTACCCGTCGTGCGGGGCATCAGGACTTCATGCTGATTTACAAGATCTTCCGCGCCGATGAATGGGCAAACCTGCAAGCACAAGGGGCTTCGGATGGTGCACCGATTGATGTTTCGGATGGATATGTTCATTTCTCAACCGCAGAACAGGCCGCTGAAACCGCTGCCAAGCATTTTGCCGGGGTCGAGGGCCTGACCCTCTTGGCCTGTGATAGCCAAGCAATGGGCGATAATCTGAAATGGGAGGTTTCGCGTGGTGGCGCATTGTTCCCCCATCTCTACCGCCAGATTCGAATGTCGGATGTGGTCTGGTCGCGCGATCTGCCCTTTGATGGTCAAACCCACCGGTTCCCGGAGGGGATGGAATGACCCGCTTCATCGACCCGGATCGGGAACAGTTTGAGGCATTCAAAGACCTCAACCGTGACCATCCGATCGAGATGCTCAACCTGGTGAAGTTCCGCGACACAGCACAGTATCCGTCGGATCATCCGCTGGCCAATGCTGGGTTGACCGGAGCGCAAGCCTACCGCAAATACGGGGCAGAGACTGCCCCAATCATCGCCCGCATAGGCGCAACGATCCTTTGGCGCGGTACGTTTCAGACTACGCTTATCGGGCCGCAGGTTGAAGAATGGGACGAAGTGTTTATCGCCCGCTATCCCACCGCCCATGCGTTTCTTGAGATGGTAACCGACCCAGCTTATCGCGCTGCCGTGATGCACCGGCAAGCCGCCGTTGAAACCTCGCGCCTGATCCGCTGCGCACCGACAGAGGGTGGAGATTCCTTCGGATGAAACTGACCGAAAAACTTGGGCTCGCTGCGCTGCACCGTCTTGACCCGGAAACCGCGCATGGGCTTTCGATCAAGGCCCTGACCTCGGGGCTTGCACCGACGCCTGGGCCGGTCACATCGGACCGGCTGAAGACCCGAGTCGCGGGTCTGGATTTGCCCAACCCCGTCGGACTGGCCGCAGGGTTTGACAAAAATGGCGAAGCACTGTTGCCGCTTTCACGCGCCGGGTTCGGGTTTATCGAAGTCGGGGCGGTGACACCCCGTCCGCAGCCCGGCAATCCTAAACCGCGCTTGTTCCGCCTGACCGAAGATCGCGCCGCCATCAACCGCTTTGGCTTCAACAACGAGGGAATGGAGGTCATGGCCGCGCGTCTGGCGCAGCGTCCAAAGGACGCGGTGATCGGTTTGAACCTTGGGGCCAACAAAGACAGTGATGATCGGCCCGGAGACTTCGCAAAAGTGCTTGCCCATTGCGCTGCGCATTTGGACTTTGCCACCGTCAACGTGTCCTCGCCCAATACCGAAAAGCTGCGAGATTTGCAGGGCAAAGCGGCGCTAACTGCGTTGCTGAGCGGTGTGATCGAAACCCGAAACGCCCTGCCCCGCCCGATCCCGATCTTCCTGAAGATCGCCCCGGATCTAACTGAGCACGAATTGCAGGATATCGCCGCTGTCGCCCGTGAAACCGGCGTGGACGCGGTGATCGCCACCAACACCACGCTGTCGCGCGATGGCCTGCGCAGTGCGCACAAGGATCAGGCCGGAGGCCTGTCCGGCGCGCCGTTATTCGAGAAATCGACGCGGGTGCTGGCGCAGCTCAGCCAGTTGACGGGCGCAGATATCCCGCTGATCGGGGTCGGCGGCATCAGTACGGCAGAACAGGCCTATGCCAAGATCTGCGCCGGAGCGTCCGCAGTGCAGTTCTACACGGCGATGGTCTATGGCGGGATTTCCCTGGCCGCTGACATCGCACAGGGGTTGGACACGCTGCTGGAGAGGGACGGCTTCGATTCGGTCGCGCAAGCGGTGGGCAGCAAACGAGAGGACTGGCTATGATCAAATACTGGCACAATCCGCGCTGTTCCAAGTCCCGCGCGGGGTTGGCGTTGCTGCAGGAAAACGGCGCAGATCCTGAGGTGCGCAAATACCTCGAAGACGCGCCCTCGGCCGATGAAATCCGGACGGTTCTGGCCAAGCTGAATATCCCGGCGATCAGCATGATGCGCACCGGAGAGAAAACGTTCAAAGAGCTTGGTCTGGCCAAGACCTCGCCCGATGAGGAGCTTGTTCAGGCCATGGCCGAACACCCGATCCTGATCGAACGTCCGCTGGCCATCGCGGGCGACAAAGCCGCTATCGGACGCCCGCCCGAGAACCTGCTGGACTTGCTTTAGGCGATCTGTGCCTCAAGTCGTGGATAGCGCCAACCAAGCGTAAGGCCCCGTGCGATGTTCAACACCATCAGCGCGACCCAAAGCCCATGATTGCCCATCGTTGGCACCAGCACGAACAACGCAACCACGTACAGCGCGACTGACTGGATCATCGCGTTGCGCATATCGCGGGTCCAGGTGGCGCCGATATAGATACCGTCGAACATCCAGCTTGCCACTCCGATGATCGGTGCCAGAGCAGCCCAGAGCAGATACTCGCGTGCCGTCATACGAACTTCAGGCGATGTCGACATCAGATCGATCAGCGCGGGCCCTGCCAGGTAAAACACCAGCCCAAGCCCGATGGCCCCGCCAACGCCCCATTGAGACGCCATAACCGACGCGCGCCGGACCTTCCGGCGGTCGCGAGCACCGACGGCTCCTCCGACAAGAGCTTCAGCCGAGAAAGCAAATCCGTCCAAAGCGAACGCGGTGATTTCGAGAAACTGCAATAACACCTGATTGGCCGCCAAATTCACGTCGCCCAGATCGGAACCGACAAACAAAAACGTGGTGAAAGCCCCGGTCAATAGAACCGAGCGCACCATGATATCGCCATTCACCTGCATCATCCGGCGCAGCCGTGCGGCATCAAAAATACGCGGCCAATCCCGCCACTGCTTGCCGCCAAACGCATCACCACAAAGCCACAAACCCAGGGCAAGACCCGTCCACTCGGCAATCAATGTCGCGATGGCAACGCCCTCGACACCCCAGCCCAGGCCAAGCACAAACCATAGATCCAGCGCTATATTCAGCCCATTCATCCATATCTGCAGGATGAATACACCTCGCGTGCGTTCGACTGCGATCAGCCAGCCTGTCACCGCATAAAGGGCAATCGTGGCCGGAGCGCCCCAGATGCGAATCTCCAGATAGGCGCGCGTCAGAGACTCGACTTCGGCGCTGGCGGGCGACAGTGCAAAAGCTCCAAGGAATACCCAAACCTGCGCGGCAATGAAAACCAATCCTGCTGTTCCGCCCAGCAGCAAGCCTCGCATGAGCAACGCTCCGGTTTCTGCAGTGTCACCTGCACCGCGCGCCTGTGCCGCCAGCCCGGTGGTGCCCATCCGCAGAAAGCCGAATATCCAGTAGATCGCCGACAGGATCACCGCACCCATACCCACAGCCCCGATGGGGGCGGCCTGCCCCATCTGACCGACAACGCCGGTATCCACTGCCCCGAGGATCGGTACGGTCGCGTTCGACAGCACGATCGGCAACGCGATTTTCAAAACGCGCCGATGGGTAATGGGCGCTGAGGCGTCCTCCATCCTTAGTCTTTCGATGTCGGAGATTGCGGCATCAGGAAGTGCCCCGTACCTTGCGCAAAGAGTTTGGTGTGATTGTCTTGCCAGGCTTCGACCCGGACAGACGCATAACGTCGACCCGAGCGGTTGATGAAAGCGCGCGCATAGGCGTCTCGCGGCAGGCCCGACCGCAGGTAGTCGACCGTGAAGTCGATGGTTTTGGGAAAGCGGATATTCACGTCAGTCAAGATATCTTCCGCATCGATCTCACCGCTTTCAATCCTGGGAAACATATGTTCCCAACTCAGCGTGATTACGGCAGTGACTTCCAGAAACGCCGCTGTCACCCCACCGTGGATAGCGGGTAGAAAAGGATTACCGATCAACTTCTCATCGAAATTAAGAACGCCTGTCAGTTCGTCCCCCCGCCGGTCGAATGTTATATTGAGGAACTGTACATACGGCACACCTTCGACCAGCGCGGTCAGAGCGGCATCACGGCGTTGCTTGACCACCTGCATGGGTTCGGGGCGAGGTCTTGCCATCTTAGCGACCCTCCACGGTGAAGGCACCTGAAGCGGTGGCAACGGGACGGTCGCTGTCATCATCCGTCGCCGTAGCCCGCACAAAAGCCACGTTGCGCGTGATGTGATAGCAGGTCGCGCGGGTCCGGATACTTTGACCCGGCGTTGCGGCCCGCATGTAATCAATACGCAGATCTATGGTGGCGGTTCCTCCCGGGGCCGAGGGGTGGCTCATCACTGCGGCACCGCAACAGGTATCCAGCATGGCCGAAACAGCCCCGCCATGGATCACGCCAGTCCGAGGATCGCCGATCAGTTGCTCGTTATAGGGCATCGAGATTTCAGCCTCACCCTCTCCGATATGGGTCAGATCAAGCCCCAAGGCCTTGGCGTGCGGAATCGCCTCGATGAACTGGCGCGCTAAAACTGTCTTATCGACCATGGGGTTGGGTCCTGTCCTTGTACCTGCCCCTTTATGGGCCTGCGTTTACACCAAGGGCAAGCCCACCTGTTGCGCTTGCCGCAACGACGCCCTAGGTTGCTGCCAAGGAGACCCGGAATGTCCGACACCCGTTTGTCATTCAAAGAAATGTGCGCCGAGTTCGACGTGACCCCACGCACCCTGCGCTATTACGAATACATCGAATTGCTGCAGCCTGACCGTGAAGGCAGGTCGCGGTTTTACGGGCCTCGTGAATGCGCCCGGATGAAACTGATCATGCGTGGTCGAAAGTTTGGATTTCCTTTGGAAGAGATTCGTCAGTGGCTGCTGATCTACGAAGATCAGGGCAATCAGGCGCAGATGGCGACCTTTATCGAGATGGCCGATCGTCAAATGGAAGAGCTGCGCCAGCAGCGCGCGCAGTTGGATGAAGCAATGGATGCGCTTCAGCAATTGCGCGATCAGACCGTCGGCCTGCTGAAATAGCCCCTTCCCCTACGGCAAGAAAATTGCCGAAACCCCTGCTTACGCGACTGGATGTTACGTCAACTATTTTGTGACGCAGCGTCCGCATTACGTAAACGTCACTTGTGTGTTGTAAAACGCTCATCGACTGCGCAACTCAGATTGCATGACGCCAGTGATGAGAGTTTGAACCATGACCGAAGATCTGCTGACCATCCGCGAAATGTGCGAGACATATGATGTCACGCCCCGCACATTGCGGTTCTACGAGGCCAAAGAGCTTTTGTTTCCGATCCGCGAGGGCCAAAAGCGCTTGTTCACCAAACGGGATCGTGCACGCCTAAAACTGATCCTGCGCGGCAAGCGCTTTGGCTTCAGCCTCGAAGAGATCCGCCAGCTTCTGGACCTGTACCACGTGGGTGACCAGCAGCTGACCCAGATGTCCCGCACTTATGAAATCGCGTGCGAGCGCCTTGCTGACATGGAATCGCGCCGCGAAGAGCTGACGCAGGCCATTGACGAACTAAAAGAGCAGTTGCGCTGGGGCGAAAAGGTTATCGCCTCGATGAAACAGGAAAAGAAGGCCGCCGAATAAGCCCGGCCTTTCGGACATATGAATTAAGGGAGCTTCACATGCCCGTCTATAACGCGCCAACCAAAGATACGCAGTTCATCCTGCACGATGTTCTGAAAGTCTCGCAGTCGGATATCCCCGGCTATGATGAACTGGAGGCCGAGTTTACCGGCGCGGTTCTGGAAGAAGCGGGCAAAGTTGCCACCAATGTGTTGCACCCACTGAACGTGGTTGGTGACATCGAAGGGTGCCGGTTGGAAAACGGGATTGTGTACACCCCTACTGGTTTCAAAGACGCCTTCGAGCAGATGAAGGAAGGTGGCTGGACAGGTCTCGACATGCCGGAAGAGTATGGCGGCCAGAACATGCCCTATGTGATGGGCACTGCGGTGGGTGAGATGTTCTCGGGCGCGAACCAGGCGTTTGTGATGTATCAGGGCCTGACCCACGGCGCGGCCTCGGCGATCCTCGCTCATGGTTCGGATGAGCAAAAGAACACGTACCTGCCCAACATGGTCAGCTGCGAATGGACCGGCACCATGAACCTGACCGAACCGCATTGCGGTACCGATCTGGGCCTGATGCGCACCAAGGCGGAACCTCGGGGCGACGGCAGCTACAAGATTTCCGGTCAGAAAATCTTTATCTCGGCGGGCGATCACGACATGGCCGACAACATCATTCACCTGGTGCTGGCCAAAATTCCAGGCGGACCCGAGGGCATCAAAGGTGTGTCGCTGTTTATTGTCCCGAAGTTTATCGTGAACGAAGACGGTACTCCGGGCGAGCGTAATGGTGTTTCGGTCGGCAAGATCGAAGAAAAGATGGGCATCCACGGCAATTCAACCTGCGTCATGAACTATGACGAGGCCACCGGCTGGCTGCTGGGCGACGAGCACAAAGGCATGCGCGCCATGTTTACGATGATGAACGAAGCGCGTCTGGGTGTGGGCATGCAAGGCCTGTCCCAGGCCGAGGCAGCGTATCAAAACGCCGTCGAATACGCCAAAGACCGCCTGCAGGGCCGCGACGTAACAGGTGTGAAGAACCCGGATGGCCCGGCCGATCCGCTGATCGTGCACCCTGACATCCGTCGCAACCTGATGGATCAGAAAAGCTTCACCGAGGGCGCACGTGCGTTCATCCTGTGGGGCGCGACCATGATCGACAAGGCGCACCGCTCGGGTGACAAGGATGCCGACGGGCTGATCTCGCTGCTGACACCGGTCATCAAGGGCTTCCTGACGGATGAAGGTTACGACATGACCGTTCAGGCGCAGCAGGTCTATGGCGGCCATGGCTACATCGAAGAATGGGGCATGTCGCAATACACCCGCGACGCCCGCATCGCGATGATCTACGAAGGGGCAAACGGCGTTCAGGCGTTGGATCTTGTTGGCCGGAAGCTGGCGCAGGATGGCGGCAAGCATGTCATGGCGTTCTTTGAGATGGTTAAAACCTTCTGCAAGGAAAATGCCGGCAAGGATGAAGCTTATGACAAAGCGTTCATCGAACCGCTGAAGGCCGCGTCCAAGGACCTGCAGGCCGCTGGCATGTATTTCATGCAGGAAGGCATGAAGAACCCTAACAACGCGCTGTCCGGTTCGTATGACTTTATGCACATGTTTGGTCATGTTTGCCTGGGCCTGATGTGGGCTCAGATGGCGAAAGCCGCTCGCGAAGCGCTGGATGGTGGCGCCTCGGACAAAGAGTTCTACGAGACCAAGATCAATACCGGTCGCTTCTACATGGCCCGTCGCCTGCCCGCGACAGCCATGCATTTGGCGCGCATCCAAACCGGAGCGGACACGGTAATGGCGCTGGACGCAGCGAACTTCTGATCTCAGTGTGGGCTCGGGCGTCGTAGCCCGAACCCACCCTCGGAGGAGACAAGATGCCAAAACGCTTTCGCCTGACCCGCCGCTTTCCCGTCGCCATGACCGAGGATGGCTATCGCAAACTCCGCGGTTTCGCGCGAGAGGCGGGATTGGATGAAGGTGAGGCTTTGTCGTTCCTGTTCGAGAATTTCAATAGCGTGATTGATCACGAGAACCTGACGCACAGATTGCGCATCTTCAACTCCGAGCTGGACGCAAGAAAGCGCTGAACGCGCAATACGCCTTGGGAGGGGCGCCCAAATGACCATCAAACTGCATTGCTTCGGTGAAAGCGGAAACAGCTACAAAGCCGCTCTGGCGCTTGAGATGTCAGGTCTGGAGTGGGAAGCGGTCTTTGTCGACTTTTTCAACGGCGCAACGCGCACCCCTGAATTCCGGGCCGAAGTGAACGAAATGGGCGAAGCACCCGTACTGGTCGATGGCGATTTTCGCACCAGTCAGTCTGGGGCAATCCAGGCCTATGTCACCGAGAAGTCCGGCAAATTCGGCGGCAAGGATCGTGATGAGAACTACGAGATTTTCCGATGGGTTCTGTGGGACAATCACAAGCTTAGCTCAATGGCTGGGCTGACCCGTTTCCTGATTAACTTCCTGCCCGAAAAGCACCGCAACCCGGATGTGATCGCGTTCAATCAGGGTCGCCTCAAGGCTGCTTATCAGACACTGAACGCCCATCTTGAAGGCCGCGACTGGATCGTTGGTGACGGCGTGACCAATGCTGATATCAGCTGCTGCGGCTACCTCTATTATCCCGAACCATTTGGCTTTGATCGCGCCGACTGGCCCAACATCGATGCCTGGCTGACGCGCCTTTGCGAACAGCCCGGTTGGAAACACCCCTACGACCTGATGCCCGGCAACCCGTCGGATCGAGCTTAAGGAGAAGACCCCATGACCGAAGCCTATATCTATGACGCCCTGCGCACTCCGCGCGGCAAGGGCCGCAAGGATGGCAGCCTGCACGAGGTAACCTCGGTGCGCCTGTCCGCCCTGACCCTGAACGCAATGAAAGAGCGCAATAATCTGGAAGGTCACGCCGTTGAAGACGTGATCTGGGGCAACGTCACGCAGGTGATGGAGCAAGGCGGCTGTCTGGCGCGCTCGGCAGTTCTGGCTTCGGATCTAGATGAATCGATCCCCGGTCTGGCGATCAACCGTTTCTGCGCCTCGGGCATGGAAGCTGTGAACTTGGCGGCAAACCAGGTCAAAGGCGGCGCTGGAGAAGCCTATATCGCAGGCGGTGTCGAGATGATGGGCCGCGTGGCCATGGGTAGCGACGGTGCGGCGATTGCCGTTGACCCGTCGTTGGCGATGGAAACCTATTTTGTGCCGCAAGGTATCTCGGCTGACATAATCGCAACTGAATATGAGTTCAGCCGCGATGATGCGGATGCTCTGGCCGTTGAATCCCAAAAACGCGCAGCAGCGGCTTGGGAAGACAACCGGTTTGAAAAGTCGGTGATCACCATCAAAGATCAGAACGGTCTGACCATTCTGGACCGCGACGAGTACATGCGTCCCGGCACAGACATGCAGTCGCTTGGCGCGCTGAACCCGTCTTTCGCAATGATGGGTGAGCAGATGCCGGGCTTCGACAAGGTGGCGATGATCAAATACCCGCATCTTGAGCGGATCAACCACATACACCACGCGGGCAACAGTTCGGGCATCGTGGACGGTGCGGCCGCTGTGCTGATCGGCAATAAGGAGTTCGGCGAGAAATACGGCCTTAAGCCGCGCGCGCGCATCAAGGCAACTGCCAAGATCGGCACTGATCCGACCATAATGCTGACCGGTCCGGTTCCGGTGACTGAGAAAATTCTGGCCGACAACGGAATGAAAATCGGCGATCTTGACCTTTTCGAAGTGAACGAAGCCTTCGCCTCGGTCGTGCTGCGCTTCCAGCAGGCGTTCGATGTTGATCCGGCGCTGGTTAACGTCAACGGCGGCTCGATCGCGATGGGTCACCCGCTGGGTGCAACCGGCGCGATGATTATCGGTACGCTGCTGGACGAGTTGGAGCGTCAGGACAAGGAAACCGGTCTGGCCACACTCTGCATCGCATCCGGTATGGGTGCGGCAACAATTATCGAGCGCGTCTGATGCCCAAACTGGATCTTTCTCAGATACCGTTCAAAGGCGGTTCATCTTATCCCGGCAAGTTAGCCGAGGCCACCGCGGGTCGTTTTGTCCAGCGCGTCGGAGATGCAGGCAGGCTGACCCAATACGGGGTCAACATCGTACGTTTGGAGCCCTCGGGGCTATCCTC
The DNA here is from genome assembly GCF_056536665.1 of Ruegeria sp. CJ6. Taxonomy (NCBI): domain Bacteria; kingdom Pseudomonadati; phylum Pseudomonadota; class Alphaproteobacteria; order Rhodobacterales; family Roseobacteraceae; genus Ruegeria; species Ruegeria sp. CJ6. The sequence continues at coordinate 73,696 of NZ_JBQFQB010000003.1, forward strand.
GCTGCGCCATTACCACATGGAGCAGGACGAATTTGCCATCATGCTCAGCGGCAAATGCATGCTGATCGATGATGATGGCGAGCATGAGATGCTGCCCGGTGACTGCGCCGCTTGGCCTGCAGGTGAGACCAATGGCCATCACCTTGTGAACAAAACCGACGCGCCCGCAACCTTTCTGGTGGTGGGCACCCGGACCCCGACAGAGACCGGCTATTACAGCGATATAGACATGATGGTGAAAGATGATGAGAACGGATTCTCTTTCACTCGCAAGGATGGCAGCCCGCTGACGGCTGACCAGATTGGAGATGACAATGACTGATTTCACCCTCAGCAAAGACGCCGATGGCGTCGCCTTCATCACCTGGGACGTTCCCGGCAAATCCATGAACGTCCTGTCGCGCGAGGCCTTCACTCTGGTCGGTGATCTGATCGATCAGGCGCTGGCGGATGATGAGATCAAGGGCATCGTTATCACCAGTGGAAAAGAAGGGTCGTTTGCAGGCGGCATGGACTTGAGCACGCTCGCCACGATCCGACAGGAGGCCGGCGACGAACCCGCGCAGGCACTGTTCGATTTCGTCATGAGTGGCCATAACATCCTACGTCGGCTGGAACTGGCAGGCATGGACCCCAAGTCCAAAAAAGGCGGCAAGCCGGTCGCCTGTGCAATCAACGGCACCTGCGCAGGGATCGGGACCGAGATCGCATTGGCCTGTCATCACCGTGTGATGACCAGCAATCCGAAATCCAAGATCGGCCTGCCTGAGATTCTGCTGGGTATCTTCCCTGGTGGAGGCGGCACCATGCGCTACAGCCGTATGGTCGGCGCAATGGCGGCGGCACCCGTCTTGCTTGAGGGCAAGATGATGGACCCGAAGAAGGCCAAAGGCGCGCAATTGATCGACGCGGTGGCGGATGATCCGGTTGCGGCAGCCAAGGAATGGGTACTGAACGCCAAGGAAGCCGATCTGGTAAAGCCGTGGGATGCCAAGGGCTACAAGATGCCCGGCGGCGCTCCCTACCACCCCGCCGGTTTCATGACCTTCGTGGGCGCAAGCGCCATGGTGAACGGCAAGACCCAAGGTGCCTTCCCGGCAGCCAAGGCTCTACTGAGTTCGATATATGAAGGCGCGCTGGTTGACTTCGACACCGCCTTGAAGATTGAGGCGCGCTGGTTCACCAATGTGCTCATGAACCCGTCCTCGTCGGCGATGATCCGGTCGCTGTTTCTGAACAAGGAGGCGCTGGAGAAAGGCGCAGTGCGGCCCAAGGACGTGCCCGATCAGCGGGTCAAGAAGATCGGCGTTCTGGGTGCCGGCATGATGGGGGCTGGTATCGCGCTAGTCTCGGCACAGGCCGGGATGGAGGTCGTTCTGATCGACCGCGATCAGGCGGCTGCCGACAAAGGCAAAGCCTATAGCGAAAGCTACATGGATAAAGGGATCAAGCGCGGCAAAGCGACGGCTGAGAAGAAAGAAGCCCTGTTGGACCGCATTACCGCCACGCCCGATCTGGAGCACCTGAAAGGCTGCGACCTGATCATCGAAGCCGTGTTCGAAGACCCCGGCGTCAAGGCTGAAATGACCAAGAAGGTCGAGGCGATCATCCCCGAGGATTGCATCTTTGCGTCGAACACCTCGACCCTACCGATCACAGATCTGGCCAGGGCCAGCGTACGGCCCGAGCAATTCATTGGCATCCACTTCTTCTCACCGGTCGAGAAGATGTTCTTGGTCGAGATCATCAAAGGCAAGGAGACCGGCGATCGTGCTGTCGCCAAGGCGCTGGACTATGTGCGCCAAATCCGCAAGACACCGATCGTGGTCAATGACGCGCGCTTCTTCTACGCCAACCGCTGCATTATTCCGTACATCAACGAAGGTCTGCGGATGATCACTGAAGGCGTCAGCCCTGTTCTGATCGACAATGCGGCGCGTCAGTTGGGCTTCCCCGTAGGACCCATTCAGCTGAACGACGAAACCTCGATTGACCTGGGGGCCAAGATCGCCCGCGCTACTAAGGCAGCTATGGGCAACGCTTACCCGGAAAATCCGGGCGATGATCTGATCTTTTGGATGGAAGAACAAGGTCGTCTGGGTCGCAAGGCCAATGCAGGATTCTTCGACTATGACGACAAGGGCAAACGCGTCGAGTATTGGAAGGGCCTGCAGGACAAATACCCACATGCCGCAAACCAGCCCGACCTGATCGAAGTGCAGGAACGTCTGATGTTCGCACAGGTTCTGGAAGCCGTCCGTGCGCTAGAAGAGGGTGTTCTGGAGGACATCCGCGAGGGCGACGTGGGTGCGATACTTGGCTGGGGCTTTGCGCCGTGGTCCGGTGGCCCGCTCAGCTGGTTGGACATCATTGGTACGCCCTACGCCGCCGAACGCTGCGATCAACTGACCGAAGCCTATGGTGAGCGCTTTGCCTGCCCGCCGTTGCTGCGCGAGATGGCGGAAAAAGGTCAGAGCTTCTATGGCCGCTTCAACCCCGAAGCACAGGCCGCCTGAACAGACAAAGCAGGCGCATGAACCCATGCGCCTGCTTTATTCTTATACACGTACTATTGCAGCTGCCATTCAGGCCGCAGGAACAGCGCAGGCATATTGGGCCGCCCCGGTCGCCCGGGTCGACGTACGCCCAACGCAGGCCGGATCGGGAAAATCGGTTCTTGTGGAATGGGTGCAGGTAACGCGGCCAACGGGTTGGTCAAAGCCGAAAGGTTCCCTTTGCCGGTCACGGCCTCGATCAGAAGATCGGCGTGTTCAGCATCTGCGACTTCATAAAACTCCGGGTTTCGACTTGACCCGGTATTCATGCGACCGGACGGGCAATAAGCCTGAAATCCGCCCTCGATAAAAACCAGCTCATCCTCGTCAAAGAATAATGACGTGACATCGAAGGACTGCGCAGGCGTGCTGGACTCAATACGCCCCACCCCGCTGAGCGTTCGAGCTGGAATGATCGAAACCCCCTCGATTCCAACACCAAGCTTGCCTTGATCCAACGCCATACCTTGTTCCGGCATCAGCCAAACAGGACGCCCATTATAAGCTGCTCGGGATGGCACAAGAACCGGCAAATGCTCGGGCCTGCGCTCGTCTCCCGCCACCACGATCCGGTCAACGCAAACGCGCCTCAATTCTTTGAACCCATGGTCCCGTGTCCGCACCAGATCGCCTGCAACCAGTCTTTCGACCCGTTTCCAGCCCCCTGTTGTGGACACTTTGGTTCCGTACAGCAATCCCCCACGACGCGCTGATGCGGCCTGCCCCACAAAGGCCTGTCGGCCTTTAACTTCACGTTTCGAATACCCCGAAACACTCACTAACTCTAACACGTGCCGTCCCCCTGTTGGCACCTTCAAACAACTCAGAAGGTCTTAGAGTTGTGCCTCAATTGGACTTAGTTTTGCCACATTTGAAGCCAAATTAGGTCAGTTTCGCCGCAATTTACTGGTTTTGAATAAACAAATCAGTATTCCGAACGGGCTTTGATATGCATTTCGAAACGATACTAAGAGGGATACAAGCCGAATCCATTCCGTTCTTACTGCGCCGCCTGCTGTAGCGAGGATATCCGCCGCTCCCGCCACCCAAGCAGCACTCCGGCAGAGGCGATCATGCCAATGCCGATGATTTGCATCTGCCCGACGGACTGCCCAAACGCCACCCAGGCAAAGAGCGGGCCAAATATCATGACCGAGTATTCAAAGACTGCGACATATGATGGCTCACCCAGTTGATAGGCTTTGATCAGCATGAAAACGGCAATTGTTGAGCCCACGGCCTGAACCACAACCCAAGGCAACGCGTCTTGCATCGGCCAAACCCAACCGCGTATCGCGAAGCCATCCGGCCCGACTGGCACGCCAACCGGAAACAGGGCAAGCCAGATCAGTCCGATCGCCCCCGCAAGCCCCAGTGTGACAACCATCGCCGCCAGCAGCGCAACAGTGCTTTCGTCGGAACAGTGGGTGCGCGTTACAACAGCGCTGAGTGCGTAAAAGAAGCCACCAGCGACTGGCAGTAGCGTCTTTACGTCAAATGATGTCGGGTCCGGCTGCAATACGCACAGAATTCCCGAAAACCCCAATAAAACAGCCACGATCCGCCAGGGACCTATGCGCTGCTTCAACAAAAGGGCCGAAATCAACAGCACGAATATCGGCGATGTGAATAACCCGGCAAGCGCCTGAGCGATGGGCATCAATGCCAGCGCGCTGAAATAGAAAAGCATTGCCAGCGTTATCAACACGCTGCGCACCGCGACGATACCAATCCGCCGGGGCCTCAAGGTGCCCATACCCAATATCGACAACACCGCGATCAGCGGCAGCATCAGTAAGGCGCGACTTAGGTGAAACTGCCATAGCCCCACGCTCTCGGCCACGCGGATCACGAAATTGTCGATCACGCCGATAATGGACATGGCCGCAACCATCAGCAACGACGCCATGATTGAATGGGTTTGTTGTTGTGACTGCATCCGCGCCTCTGCCCTTAATCAGCCCGTTCTGGCCGAAACTTACCCGGCACACTCAGCACATTTCACAAACACTGCGCAACAGGTTTGCGCCGCTGGTTTTCGCCATGCTAAGCTTGGCGCAAAATAATATTCGAGCAGCATTACCCGATGACCGCACTCAAACAGTACCAGCGGATCGAAGCCACCGGTCTGTGGCGTCCCTCGCCCGATGAGCAACGGCGCGAAGTAGTCGTATCGATTGGTGAAGCCACTCTGACGATTTCTGACTTCAATGACAGCGCGCTGACCCATTGGTCGCTGGCGGCGCTAGAGCGACAAAACCCCGGAACCTACCCTGCAATATTCAATCCCGACGGCGATCCCGGCGAAACACTGGAGCTTGCAGAATCTGAAACCACAATGATCGAAGCAATTGACCGGCTGCAGCGCGCCATCGACCGTGCCAGACCACATCCCGGACGGCTGCGTTGGCTCAGCGTTGCAGGGGTTGTTCTGGCGGTCTTGGCAGTGCTTTTGTTTTGGCTACCCAGAGCACTGCAGCGCCATGTTGTTTCGGTAGTGCCAGAGGTCAAGCAACAAGAAATCGGCGATGCAATCCTGCAGCGGATCGAAAGGGTGTCAGGCAAGGCTTGCTCTTCGCCTGATGCGCAAGCGTCGCTGGATCAGCTGGCGCGCCGCACCGGTGTCCGCCAAATCGTGATCCTTCCAGCAGGTCTGCCTGACAGCCTGAGCCTGCCGGGTGGAACCGTACTGCTAAACCGGGCACTGGTCGAAGATCACGAAGACCCAGCCGTTGCCGCCGGATACATCATAGCCGCGCGCGCGCGGGCAACTCAGCAGGAACCGCTGGACGATCTGTTGGACCGTACAGGCCCGAGTGCCGCATTTCGGTTGCTGACCACCGGCGAATTGACGCCCGAGATCGTGGACACCTACACTGAGCAGGTTCTATCCGGTCCACAGCCGCAGCTAAGCGATGACGTGCTGCTCGCGGTTTTTGCACAGACCGCACTGCCCTCGACCCCATACGCCTATGCGCTTGATATCACAGGCGAGTCCGTGCTTGGATTGATAGAAGCCGATCCGATGGCGGGTCGTACTTTGGAACAGGTACTGCCCGACCGCGATTGGGTCCGGCTACAGAATATTTGCGGGCAATAGCACCTATTTGGTCCCGAACATCCGGTCGCCAGCGTCACCTAGTCCAGGCATAATGTAACCCTTTGAGTTCAGCTCACGATCCAGCGCGGCCGTGACGATTTTGACATCTGGGTGCGCCTCTTTCATGCGCGCGACGCCCTCGGGGGCAGCCAGCAGGCATAGAAAGCGGATATCTTTCGCCCCCTGCTCTTTCAGCAAATCAATGGCCGCAGCCGAGCTGTTGCCGGTTGCCAGCATCGGATCAACAGCAATGACCAAACGGTCCGTCAAACCCTCGGGAGCTTTGAAATAGTATTGGACCGGCTTCAGCGTCTCTTCATCCCGATAAAGCCCCACGAACCCCACTCGGGCAGAGGGAATAAGCTCCAGCACGCCGTCCAGCATCCCATTTCCGGCCCGCAGGATCGATACCAGCGCCAATTTCTTGCCCGCCAGAATGGGAGCGTCCATTTCTTCCATCGGGGTTTCGATATGGCGGGTGGTCAGCGGCATCTCGCGGGTGACCTCATAAGCCAGCAAAAGCGTGATTTCGCGCAGCAACTGCCGGAACACAGCGGTTGAGGTGCCTTTGTCCCGCATGAGCGTCAATTTGTGCTGCACCAGTGGGTGGTCGACGACGGTCAGGTGATCGCTCATGATGTCTCCAGTCTTTTCTTGACCCGCGCGCGGGTCTCTTCATCGCAAAAGGCCGCGTTCAGGGCTGTTTCATTCAGGGCAGCAAAATCTTCGGCTTGCCAGCCGAACGCTGCATTCAGCATCTCATATTCGCGCCGCATCGTGGTATGAAAAAACGGCGGATCGTCAGTGGATACCGTGACGTTGACGCCTGCATCACGCAATTTCGCGATGGGATGGGCGGCAAAATCAGGAAACAGGCCCAGTACCACGTTTGAACCCGGGCAGACCTCAAGCGTTATGCCCCGGTCAACTAACTCGTACACAAGATCCGGGTCTTCGATGGCGCGAACGCCATGGCCTATGCGCTCGACCCCCAAATCACGGACAGCATCCCGAACACTCTCTGGACCGCCAAATTCACCGGCATGGGTCGTCAATCGCAACCCAGCCTCGCGCGCGCAGTCAAAGGCCCATTTGAAATCGCCCTGCGTTCCGACGGATTCGTTGCCGCCCATACCAAATCCGGTAATCCAGTCACCTGCAGTTTCAGCCGCACAATGGGCGCTGGCCTTGGCTTGCTCGGGTCCAAAATGGCGCACGCAAGTGATGACACCACGCAGGGTGATCCCGAATTTGCGCTCGGCCTCGTCTGCGGCGTCCTGAATCGCAGTCAGGTAATCCTTCCATGCATGCAAATCGCCACCGCCGCAGAAATCCGGGCTAAGGAATGTTTCGGAATACACCACACCATTCGCGGCGCTCTCTTCCAGAATGGCCAGCGTCAGGCGGCGGAAATCTTCAGGCGTTTTCAGCACCTCGCACGCAGCCTCATAAACGCTAAGGAAATGGGTAAAGTCGCGGAAATCATAAGAGCCGTCGGGTTTGAATATCCCGCTCAGGTCCACTCGTTTCTCATGGGCCAGTTGGCGTATGAAGCTAGGCGGAGCGGCGCCTTCATGGTGCAAATGTAATTCGATCTTAGGCAGGTCAGCGACTGTCATATAAAAGTCCTTCCCGGCCCTTGCACCGGTATGTTCAGGTGGTGCGCGATACTGGCGGCGATATCGGCAAAGTTCACGGGACCGATCTCGCCCGTGCCCTGCCCTGCGATCAGCACGGGCACTTGTTCACGGGTGTGGTCAGTGCCGCTCCAACTGGGGTCGTTGCCGTGGTCTGCGGTCAATAGCATCAGATCACCGGGGCGCAGTTTTTGTAGGATCGCGCCAATTTCACGATCGAACCATTCCAGCGCACGGGCATAGCCGCTGATATCGCGCCGATGGCCATACAGACTGTCGAACTCGACAAAGTTTGCAAATGTCAGACTGCCCTCTTCCGCCTCATCAACGAGGTCCGAAAGGTGGTGCATCAACTCTGCGTCCGAACCCTTTCGCAGCGTGTCGATCCCCTGCATTGAAAATATATCGCCAATCTTGCCCACCGCATGCACACGGCGACCGGCATCCTGTGCCCAATTCGTAAGAACGGGTTCAGGTGGAACGATGGCAAAATCCTTGCGGTTGGTTGTACGGGTGAACCCCTTTTCGGGCGTTCCGACAAACGGCCGGGCGATAACGCGGCCCACTTTCATCTCGTGCAATCGCGGCGCAAGGGTGCGGCACATATCCAGCAGGCGGTCGAGCCCAAAGCTGTCTTCATGGGCGGCAATCTGGAATACGCTATCGGCAGACGTGTAGCAGATCGGCCAGCCGGTACGTATATGCTCGGCCCCCAGTTCTGAGATGATCGTCGTCCCCGAAGCATGGCAGTCGCCTAATATTCCGTCGGTCCCCGCTGCCTCGGCGGCAGCCTTGCTTAGCGTTTCGGGAAACGCTGGCTGGCGATCCGGGAAATAACGCCAGTCCCATGGCACAGGTAAACCCGCCAGTTCCCAATGCCCTGAGGGCGTATCCTTTCCCGGAGAATATTCACGTGCGCAACCCCACAAGCCCGTCGGCGCGGCCTCAAGGCCCGGCGTCGGTGCGCCCGAGGCCAGACGGGTCGCCGCCCCAAGCCCCATGGCATCCAGGTTGGGCAGTTGCAACGGTCCTCTCCGCCCTTCTTCCGCACGCCCCTCGGCACAAGCTTGTGCTATGTGGGCCAATGTATTCGCGCCTGTATCGGGTTTGGTGCCGTTGTAAAACTGATCGGCATCCGGCGCGCCGCCGATACCCACCGAGTCCATCACCACAAGGAAAGCGCGGCTCATGCGCAGATCCTTTCATGGATTTGCGGCGGTTGCGCGACCGGTTCGTCACTCAGCGAAATAGCATCCAGTACCACCGCCGCAGCCCTTTGCGCCGCATCTTCCCGCCCCGCATGAACAACCGCCAAAGGAGCGCCTTTGGTCACCTTATCTCCGACCCTCAGAATGCCCGACAAGCCAACCGCCGGATCTAACTCATCGCTCTCGATCTGGCGCCCACCGCCTAGGGCCACGACTGCGAGGCCCAGCGCCTCGCCATCAATAGACGAGACATATCCGCCATGCGGAGCATGAACTTCCCGGATCACATTGGCCTCCGGCAAAAACCGATCCCATGTGTCAACGAAATGCACCGGTCCACCCACGGCAGCCATCATGCGTCCGAACCGTTCGGCTGCACGACCATCGCGGATCACTTGGGCTATACTGGCGTTTCCTTCCTCTGCCGTAGCGCACATACCGGCATCCGCCATGAGAACGCCCCCCAACTCGGCCGAGATTTCCGCCAAAGGCGATCCCTGCCCGCTGGTTAGCGCCTTCATCACCTCAGCCACCTCCAGCGCGTTGCCCAGCGAGGACGCAAGGGGCTGACTCATGTCGGTGATCACGGCGGAAGTCCGGCAACCAGCGGCATTAGCTGTTTCGGTCAAGGCCTGCGCCAAATTGCGTGCCTCATCGAGTGTCTTCATGAACGCGCCGCTGCCCACCTTAACGTCCAGAACCAACGCATCCGGGCTAGCCGCCAGCTTCTTGGACAGGATTGATGCCGTAATCAGGTCAAGGCTCTCCACCGTCGCCGTCACATCGCGCACCGCATACAGCCGCTTGTCCGCAGGGGCGATCTGGCCCGTTGCCCCCACGATGGCTGCCCCGGTGTCTTTCAGCACTTGCGTCAGTCGCGCCTGCCCGATCTGAGTGGTCACTCCCGGTATGGCCTCGAGCTTGTCCAGAGTGCCCCCGGTATGGCCCAGACCACGCCCCGAGATCATCGGCACATACGCCCCGCATTCCGCCAAAGCCGGGGCAAGCAGCAGGCTGACGCAATCGCCGACCCCACCGGTCGAATGCTTATCGACCACCGGCCCGTCCAAATCCCACATCAGCACCTCGCCGCTGTCGCGCATGGCAACAGTCAGATCAGCCCGCCCATTGGCCCCCAGACCGCCCATACAGACAGCCATCGCAAAGGCCCCGGCCTGCGCGTCACTGACGCCACCATCGGCCAGGCCTTGCGCGAACCACATTAGTTCGTCACCAGTTGGCACCTCCTGACGGCGAAGTTTGGCGATGATCGAGCGCGCATCCATGAAGTCAGACATCCTCCATATGCGACGCGTCGAACGCACCGGGCAATAGATCGGCAATCGTGGTTTTGGTTTCCAGACCATCAACCGTTGCCATCGTAACGACCACATCCCCGTTGCCGAATTCGGCCAGTTTCTGACGGCATCCACCACATGGGGGCACCGGCTGCGGGCTGCTGGCGACCACGTAGACCTCGGTCAGTTCTTTTTCACCAGCGGCGACCATTGCCGCGATTGCCCCGGCCTCGGCGCACGTACCTTCGGGGTAAGCAATATTTTCGACATTGCAGCCAAAATAGATCACACCTGAACTGGACCGGATCGCCGCCCCGACCTTGAAATTCGAATAAGGCGCGTGGGCATTTTCCCGAACGGCCAAAGCTGCATCTTTCAAAGACATGGCGAATCCCAATTTTTGATCATCTGGTCAGAATATCATACCCTACTGGAAAGCGACGGGGGAATTGAAGCCCCCTTGACGCCATTATCCACTTCTTCTTGGACCTAACCCAACGTCGTATTGAAGGTCCCCGGTAAAGTCACCTCAAGCAGTTCCACATCCTGCGAGGGGTCTGACAGCCGTGTTCGCATTCCCGGCGGGATGACGAAGGCATCGCCTTGTTCCAACCGATAGGGCTCGCGCCCTTCACCCTCAAGCGTCACCTCGCCGGTCATCACGAAGGTAAAGTGTATGTCGGTGTCGTGGCTGGCCCATTGAGGGTTACCCTCGCCCCGGCGCACGACCTGAACGCCCGCCACGCCTTTGGTATTCTCGGCAATCGTCGTGTCACGACAGATGTAACCGGGCAAACGGAATGGCACCCAGTCGGAATCTTTCGCCTGATTGTAAACGAACCGCTGCCCATCCCATTCCCGATCCGGACGGAAATGCGGGGTGGGCAGTTCCATCTCATGATCAATCTCCGTGACATGCTCGGCTGGGACACCAATCTCGATCACCTGAACGTTGTCTGACGCTTCCAGCACGCGGTGACGGATTTCAGGCGGCTGAATAAAGCAATCGCCTGCCGTCAGGCGCATCTTGTCGCCCTGATCTTCGTAGACCACATCGACCCAGCCGTGGATGCAGAAGATCAGCTGAAATCCGACTTTGTGGAAATGCACCATATCGGGCACAGGACCACCATCTGGGATACGTATATGGCTGGCGATAATCGATCCGCCCAGCCGGTCCGGCACGAGATCGCGATAGTGCATCCCTGCCCGTCCAATGATCCACGGCGCCTGATCCTTGAGCCTACGGACTACAAAAGAGTGGACCGTATCCGGCATGACCAGCGGCGGGTTCAACTCGTCAATCTCGATCCGGGTGCCGTTTGGGGCTACAAGACTTCGTTGACCTTCTGCAAAACCATCTGGATCGGATGTCAGAATGCGCAACGTTCCCGCCGCTTCAGCTGCATCTTTCTCGATCCGCAAGCGCAGACCGTGACCAGAGAACACGGCAACCCGAGGGTCATCTGCCGGATAGATCATATCCATCCGCATCCCCAGTACCTTGGTATAAAACGGGATATCGTTGCGCAGTTCCTGCGTCGGCAGTCGGATTTCAGCGCGCGTGAGGGAGTCGCCGGTATTGCTGGTCATTCTGTTTCTCTTCGGATTTTGGTTTTGGCCATCCGATCAGAACAGCAGCCAAAATGCCAATCGAAAAGTACATCTCCAGCGTTTCTTCCATCACGAACAAACGTGTAGCCATCGCAACCGAAAGGTATTCGTCGAACAATCCGCTGATTTCCTCAAGAAGCTGAGCCAGCACCGCAACACTTCCGGCCAGGAAAAAAATCATCAAAAAAGGCGCGCGGATCTTAAGTGCCTTAATTCCGTTCGGTATCCCATGCCAGAGCAAACCACCAATGACGATCGCAGCCAAAGCGATCCTTACTGCAGTCACATCAAGCAATAAATCAATCCAGTTTAGCACCACAAAAGGCGCGCTGCCTTCTGTGTACACCTCCGCCTCCAATTCGCGCTCGGCCAACAGCAGGCAGACCAATCCGATATACAGCCGCGAGATGCCTCGGAAACGCGTCAACGCGACCAAACCGGCAGCCAGTAACGCAGTGGCCGATATCGTCTCAATCAACCCACCTTCCTGGATGAAAGCCGCAGCCGCTTCGGGCCAAATCATAACCACAAAAAGAAATGAAACCGCCGAAACAAGCACAACAAAGAAGACATTCCGATTGGCACCAATCCTGATTGAAGGGTTGGCAAATTGCGCACTAGCACAAGCTTTGTCTTCATGACGCATGATAAGGTCCGCCGCTTCTGGTGTCCGTCAGGTTCCCCGGAATTGGCTGTACATAAAAACGATGCAGCAACTCTCAACCAACGTTTCGTTAACGTATCCGTGAGGCCTGTCTCTGACTGCGGTCCGAGGCGACATAGCCAAGCGCTGAGAAATAGTTTAACCATCAAACGAATATTGGAACGGAGTTGTATTACCGATGTCTGACACACCGAACCTGAGACAGGCCGCGCTTGACTATCATGCGCATCCAAAGCCCGGAAAGCTTGAGATCAAGGCAACCAAACCAATGGCAAATGGTCGGGACCTTGCGCGGGCATATTCGCCAGGCGTCGCCGAAGCCAGTCTTGAGATAAAGGACAACGCCGCCAACGCTGAGAAATACACGGCCCGCGGCAATCTTGTTGCAGTTGTGTCAAACGGCACCGCAGTTCTGGGCCTTGGGAATATAGGCGCATTGGCCTCGAAACCGGTGATGGAAGGCAAGGCCGTCCTGTTCAAAAAGTTCGCAGGCATCGATTGCTTTGATATCGAGGTGGATCAGCCTGACCCAGAAAAGCTGGCAGATATCGTCTGTGCTCTGGAGCCCACATTTGGCGCGATCAACCTTGAAGATATCAAGGCACCGGATTGTTTTATTGTCGAAAAACTGTGCCGGGAACGGATGAACATCCCGGTGTTTCATGACGATCAGCACGGCACGGCAATCGTTGTTGGTGCCGCAGCGAAGAACGCCCTGTATGTGGCAGGAAAGAGCTTCGAGGATATCAAAGTAGTTTCGACCGGCGGCGGTGCTGCCGGGATCGCCTGCCTCAGCATGTTGGTGAAGCTCGGCGTCAAACGCGAGAATATCTGGCTCTGTGACATTCACGGGCTGGTCTATGAAGGCCGCGCCGAGGATATGAACCCGCACAAGGATCAGTTCGCGCAGAAAACCGATCTGCGCACTCTGGATGATGTGATCGGAGGTGCCGATCTGTTTCTGGGGCTGAGCGGACCAAATGTGCTCAAGCCTGAGATGGTCGAGAAGATGGCCAAGACCCCGATCATCTTTGCGCTGGCCAACCCAACTCCGGAAATCCTGCCACAGGCGGCGCGCGAAGTTGCCCCTGACGCGATCATTGCGACCGGTCGCAGCGACTTTCCGAACCAAGTGAACAACGTGTTGTGCTTCCCGTTTATCTTCCGAGGTGCCCTGGACGTGGGCGCGACTGAAATCAACGACGAGATGCAGATCGCCTGCGTCGACGGCATCGCCGACATGGCCCGCGCGACGACCAGCGCCGAAGCCGCGGCGGCCTATAAGGGTGAGCAGCTGACTTTTGGTCCAGATTACCTGATCCCAAAACCCTTTGACCCGCGCCTAGTGGGGGTCGTTTCGTCATCGGTTGCACAGGCTGCTATGAAGAGCGGGGTCGCAAAACGACCCATTGATGACCTCGAAGCCTATAAAGAGCGCCTGAACCAGACCGTGTTCAAATCTGCACTGTTGATGCGGCCAGTGTTCGAAGCCGCAGCCGTCGCATCGCGTAGAATTGTCTTCGCAGAAGGGGAGGACGAGCGTGTTTTAAGGGCTGCGCAAGCGATATTGGAAGAAACCACGGAAACCCCGATCCTGATCGGGCGACCGGACGTGATCAGCGCACGTTGCGAAAGGCTAGGCCTGACAGTACGACCGGGGCAGGATTTTCAAATCGTGAACCCTCAGGACGATCCCCGTTACTACGATTATTGGAATTCGTACCATCAAATAATGCAGCGTCGGGGGGTCACTCCGGATCTGGCCAAGGCCATCATGCGCACCAACAACACCGCCATTGCAGCAATCATGGTGCATCGCGGTGAGGCGGACAGCATGATCTGTGGCACTTTTGGTGAGTATCGCTGGCATCTTAACTATGTCGAACAGGTTCTGGATGATGGCGATTTGCGCCCTCATGGCGCGCTTTCGCTGATGATTCTGGAAGATGGCCCTCTGTTCATTGCAGACACGCATGTAAGACAATTGCCGACACCAGAAGAACTTGCCGAATCCACCATTGGAGCTGCTCGTCACGTGCGGCGGTTCGGGTTGGAACCCAAGATCGCATTTTGTTCGCAATCGCAATTCGGCAATCAGGCCGAGGGATCAGGCAAGCGGCTGCGGGCTGCGCTTGAGATTCTCGATTCCGAGCCACGCGACTTCAGCTATGAAGGCGAGATGAACCTTGATCTGGCTTTGGATCCTGAATTGCGTGCACGTATCTTCCCGAACTCGCGTTTGGAAGGCTCTGCAAATGTCCTGATCTTCGCCCATGCGGATGCGGCAAGCGGTGTGCGCAATATCTTGAAGATGAAAGCGGACGGGCTTGAGGTAGGTCCAATCCTCATGGGAATGGGAAACAAGGCGCATATCGTAACGCCCTCGATTACGGCCAGGGGACTGCTGAACATGGCGGCCATCGCAGGTACGCCAGTCGCGCACTACGGATAAGCCCAGCGCCTATATCATTACGTATACATGACCGGGCACCAGATTAGGTGCCCGGTTTGATTCTGTTAGCGCCAGAACATTTGCAGCAATAAATTTGCAGATTTGCAAATCTTTGCGTGTGACACTCAGAAATCTGCTCAGATCAGAGGATTTGCAAAAATTTGCAAGCCAAACTGCAAGGTTCTGCAAAGATTTTGCGATAAACTGACGCGCCGTTATGCGCATCGCTTGCTCGAAACATCCACGATGCCTAACACATAGCTCAAGGAATTTGGGAGGAGGCCATCATGGCATATCAGGACGTCTACGAGAGCTGGAAGAACGACCCCGAAGCATTCTGGATGGATGCAGCCAAGGGGATCGATTGGGTTCAAGCGCCCAGCAAAGCTCTGTTTGACGACAATGCGCCTCTTTACGAATGGTTCAGTGATGCCAAGGTAAATACGTGCTGGAACGCGGTTGATCGCCATGTGGAAAATGGTCGTGGTGAGCAAACCGCGATCATCTATGACAGCCCCATTACTCATACCAAACGCGAAATCTCATACGTCGAGTTACGCAATCGGGTTGCTAATCTGGCCGGCGCACTTCGTGCAAAAGGTATTGAGAAAGGTGACCGCGTCATCATCTACATGCCTATGATCCCCGAAGCGCTGGAGGCAATGCTGGCTTGCGCCCGACTAGGAGCAGTGCATTCAGTGGTATTCGGCGGTTTTGCCAGCAACGAACTGGCCGTACGTATCGACGATGCGAAACCCAAGGCGATCATCGCTGCCTCATGCGGGATGGAGCCGGGACGCGTTGTGCACTACAAACCTCTGCTGGATGGCGCGATCGATCTGGCCACCCACAAACCCGAGTTTTGCGTAATATTCCAGCGCGAGCAGGAAGTCGCACAACTAATCGAGGGGCGCGACGTCAACTGGCACGGTTTCCAATACGGTACGGAGCCCGCAGAATGTGTACCAGTCAGCGGCAATGATCCAGCCTATATCCTCTATACATCCGGCACCACTGGTGCGCCCAAAGGCGTCGTGCGCCCGACTGCCGGCCATCTGGTCGCACTGAACTGGACGATGAAAAACATCTACAATGTCGATCCTGGAGATGTGTTCTGGGCGGCTTCGGATGTCGGCTGGGTCGTTGGCCATTCCTATATCTGTTATGCCCCGCTGATCCACGGCAACACGACGATTGTTTTTGAGGGCAAGCCCGTCGGAACACCTGACGCCGGAACTTTCTGGCGCGTGATATCCGAACACAAGGTCAAAAGCTTCTTCACCGCCCCAACCGCCATTCGTGCCGTAAAACGCGAAGACCCAAGCGCAGAATTGATGGCGAATTACGATCTATCCTGCCTTAAGGCTCTGTATCTTGCAGGAGAGAGGGCTGACCCAGATACGATCATCTGGGCGCAGGATGCGCTGAAAGTTCCGGTCATCGACCATTGGTGGCAAACCGAAACTGGCTGGACCATCGCTGGCAACCCGCTCGGAATCGAAGAGCTTCCGGTCAAGCTGGGATCACCTGCCAAGCCTATGCCGGGCTATGACGTTCAGATTCTGGACGAAGGCGGCCATCCTATGAGACCGGGCGAGTTGGGCGCGATCGCAGTCAAGCTTCCGCTTCCGCCAGGCACATTGCCAAACCTGTGGAATGCTGAGGCGCGCTTCAGAAAATCCTACCTTGAGCATTTTCCCGGCTATTACGAAACCGGTGATGCGGGCATGATCGACGAAGATGGGTATCTCTATATCATGGCCCGTACCGATGACGTGATCAACGTCGCCGGGCACCGACTTTCGACGGGCGGGATGGAAGAGGTGTTGGCCGCTCACCCCGATGTGGCAGAATGCGCTGTGATTGGGGTATCTGATCAACTGAAAGGCCAGATGCCTGTCGGTTTCCTGTGCCTGAATGCCGGATCCGATCGGAATCACGCGGAGGTGGTAACCGATGTGGTCCAGATGGTTCGTGACAAAATCGGCCCAGTCGCTGCGTTCAAGAAAGCCGTAGTGGTGGATCGTCTGCCCAAGACACGCTCGGGCAAGATCCTGCGTGGTACGATGGTGTCGATCGCGGATGGCAAGGCGTATAAAATGCCTGCCACAATCGATGACCCAGCAATTCTGGACGAGATCACGGTGGCCCTGCAAACTATCGGCTACGCGCAGTAATTTCACGGTACGATCAAGCGGAGCGCCTTACGGCGCAACCGATTTGCGCTGTCGCGCGTGTGCGAGGCTCTGCCTCGCGCTCCGAGATATTCTTGGCCAGATGAAGGTTGGATCCGTTTTGCGATTGCGGGGCTTGTCATTGGGTCCTCCTCACCTCAGTTTGAGGTGAGGAGGACGAGCATGACACAGGGCGATATCTGGCGTTTTGATGCAACAGAATTGGCTGCGCTGACCCAAGCTGGCGAGTTGAGCGCAGAAGAGGTGATCAGTGATGCATTGGAGCGGATGCATCAGGTAAATCCCTCGCTGAATGCTGTCGTGGACGATCTGGGCACAGAAGCGTTAGAGCGTGCATCTGCGCTTGATCAGGCGCGCCGCAATGGTGCCTCGGTTGGACCGCTGCACGGGGTACCCGTGACCATCAAAGTGAATGTCGACCAGAAGAACCATGCCACCACAAATGGTGTGGTTGCCTTGAAGGATGTCATTGCCCCTGATGACGCACCGGTGGTTTCAAACTTGCATAAGGCGGGGGCCATTGTCATCGGGCGGACCAATACGCCCGAATTCTCGTTCCGCGCTGACACGGATAATCCACTTCATGGGCGCACGCACAATCCTTGGGGCCGCCATATCTCGCCCGGTGGGTCGTCCGGGGGCGCGGGGGCTGCGGTCATGGCGGGCATCGGTGCCCTGGCTCATGGCAACGATATCGGAGGCAGTCTGCGCTTTCCGGCAGCGGCCAATGGTGCGGTTACAGTGAAACCGGGGCTGGGCCGCGTACCGGCCTGGAACCCCAGCCAGAAGGTGGAACGCGGGATGCTGGCACAATCGATGTCGGTACAGGGCTTGATCACAAGAAGCGCAAAGGACCTGCACCTTTCGATGCCCAGCCTGATCGCCCCGGACGCCCGCGACCCCTTCCATGTGCCAATGCCTTGGCGCGGCGCGGGGCCGGACGTCCCAATCAAAGTTGCGTTCACCAAAAATACGTTCGAATACGCTTTGCACCCCGAAGTGGACAAAGCGCTAAGTACTGCTCGAGAGGCGCTGGTAGATGCCGGATATATAGTTGAAGACATTGATCCGCCGGATGTGTTCGAATGCGGGCGCATCGGCTATCGCGCGCTGATGGGTGAAGTGCTGACGTTGATGAAAAACGATATCGAGGCAGCCGGGTCTCAAACCATTCGCGATATTTTCGAGGTTTATTTTCAGGAGTTTCCTCCGATCGTAGGCGACGATCTGATTCAGGCGTTGGCGCAACGCAGCCATTATGCGCGCCAATGGTCGCTATTCATGCAGGAATATCCTTTGGTCCTGTCTCCTTTCCTGCCGCAACCGTTCTTCAGACCCGATCGTGATACCGAAGGTGCCGAAGGCGTTCATGAGGTGTTAGGATGCGCGGTCTATTCTTATGCGATGAATTTCCTCGGGCTGCCCGCCGCCAGCGTTCCCGCACGCTTGGCCGAATTGCCGAATGGGCCGCAACCGATCAATGTTCAGATTGCTGCTCGACGCTGGCGTGAGGATATGGCGGTGGATGCAGCGGTCGCGATCGAAGCGCGTGTGGGGCAGATGGCTCCGATTCTGTGGGATCGAATGAGCACGCAAACCTGAGACATCTTCACTCAGGCCTCACAAATGAAATAGACCCCGGGATTTTGTCCCGGGGTCCGCATACTAAAATATGCCCGGATTAAGATGACGAGCGTAGCACCACCCACCCTCGCCAGCGCGAAAACTGCGCAACCATTCGAAAACACCTTTAGATGGCCACTCACTTCCACCTCGGCGTGTTCTCCGGGCAACTTGAAGTTAACAAACCCTTATCGCGTTGCATGTGAACTGGTTCACACAAGCGGTGGAAAAATGATCAACACGCTGAGATTTAAGTAAATTGTTCGGAGATCAATCGTTCTTCCAGGCCGTGGCCAGGGTCAAATAGAATACGATGCTGGATCGCAATCTCAGACCTGATCTCGACCCAATCGATATCCGGAAACGATATGGAATCGGCCGCAACGATAACCGGGCGTTTGTCAGCCTCGATCACATCGAATCTGACTTTCGCAACTTTCGGCAGCAAGGCGCCACGCCACCGCCGGGGGCGAAACGCGGCGATTGGCGTCAATGCCAGAACGTCCGCGCCAATGGGTACAATGGGTCCGTGAGCGGAATAGTTATATGCGGTTGAACCCGCCGGCGTGGCAAGCAATGCACCATCACACACGAGTTCGGCCATACGTACCCGCCCATCGACGCTGATCCGCAGCCGCGCTGCCTGCGGCCCCGCGCGAAGCAGCGAAATCTCGTTGATTGCAAGTGCTTGGTGCTTTTGGCCCGCCTGGTCCATTGCAGTCATCGCCAGTGGATTGATGACTTCTTCCTCTGCCTCTGCTAGCCGGGCCATCAGATCAACTTCGGCATATTCGTTCATCAGAAACCCGATGGTACCGCGATTCATTCCGTAAACCGGCTTGTCCAAGTGCTGGACGCCCTGCAACGTCTGAAGCATGAAGCCATCACCACCCAGCGCCACCACAACATCTGCGTCTCTCGGCGCTGCATTTCCGTAGCGCGCCACAAGCGCATCCCGGGCGGTCTGCGCAACCTTGGCATCGCTGGCCAGAAAGGCGATTCTCTTTGTCATGTTTTATAGTTTCCAGTGCTGCACATTTGGTTCCGAAACAAACATACCTTTCCGCAATAGGCCAGACTTGACGCCATAGAGGGCCATTTCGTCGCTTTACAACCTTTCTGACACACGTCGTTTCCGATAGGAAATCCGCCAGATACACCCCAGCCATGCGGAGCGCACATGAACGCCAATCTTCGTGACAACGGATTTTTCACCCAGTCCCTCGCGGATCGTGACCCCGAGCTGTTCGGCTCGATCACATCTGAATTGGGCCGCCAGCGCGACGAGATCGAACTGATCGCCTCGGAGAACATCGTCTCTGCCGCCGTGATGGAGGCGCAGGGCTCGGTCATGACCAACAAGTATGCCGAAGGTTATCCGGGCCGCCGGTACTATGGCGGTTGTCAGTTCGTCGACATTGCCGAGAACCTGGCTATCGACCGTGCCAAGCATTTGTTTGGGTGTGAGTTTGCCAACGTCCAACCGAATTCGGGATCGCAGGCGAACCAAGGTGTATTTCAGGCGCTGATCAAGCCCGGTGACACCATTCTAGGAATGTCGCTGGATGCAGGTGGTCACCTGACCCATGGTGCGGCGCCGAACCAGTCGGGCAAGTGGTTCAACGCGGTACATTATGGCGTGCGCAAGCAGGACAACCTGATCGACTATGATCAGATTGAAGCGCTGGCAAAGGAACATAACCCCAAGCTGATCATCGCCGGAGGCTCGGCCATCCCGCGCGTCATCGATTTTGCCCGCATGCGTGAAATCGCCGACATGGTCGGCGCCTATCTGCATGTGGACATGGCCCATATCGCCGGTCTGGTTGCCGCAGGCGCGCACCCTTCGCCCTTCCCGCATGCGCATGTGGCCACCACCACCACGCATAAAACCCTGCGCGGCCCGCGCGGCGGCATGATCCTGACCAATGATGAAGCGATTGCCAAAAAGGTAAACTCGGCGATCTTCCCGGGCATTCAGGGTGGCCCGCTGATGCATGTGATTGCTGGCAAGGCCGTTGCCTTTGGCGAGGCACTGCGTCCTGAGTTCAAGGACTATATCAAGCAGGTCGTTGTGAATGCGCAGGCCCTTTCAGATCAGCTGATCAAGGGTGGCCTGGACACTGTGACCCACGGCACCGATACCCATGTGGTTCTTGTCGACCTGCGCCCCAAAGGCGTTAAAGGCAACGCAACCGAGAAAGCTTTGGGCCGGGCACATATCACCTGCAACAAGAACGGTGTGCCGTTCGACCCCGAAAAGCCGACGATCACCAGCGGTATCCGTCTGGGCTCGCCCGCCGGAACCACCCGCGGTTTTGGTGAGGCCGAGTTCCGCCAGATCGCAGACTGGATCATCGAAGTGGTCGACGGTCTGGCCGCAAATGGCGAAGACGGAAACGGTGCGGTCGAAGCCAAAGTTAAAGCCGAAGTCGCCGAACTTTGCGCGCGCTACCCGCTTTATCCGAATCTCTGATCCAATACGGATCTTAGAACAGAAAACGGCGCCCTGATCGGCGCCGTTTTTCTTTGAGGCGTGCAGCGGTCAGATATACCCGCGCCATCGTAGTACGAACACAGCCAACGCCGCCAACACGATCAGGCCCAACGCAAGCGAACCAAGAAAGCTCAGGAACCATCCCCAACGTCGATCTGCCAGATTGATCGCGTTCAGGTGGCCTTGCACCTCGTCCGACGCTTTTTCGAGCCGGGGCATATCCAAAACCATCCGCAGTTTGGGATGCTCGGCCATCTGCTCGGCCTCTGCCAGAACCAAGGCCTGTTTATAGACCTTGCGCGGCAAACGCCGCTTTGCGCGCCGGACCGAGGCAATCAGGGTCTTGTCTTTCACGCCAAGCTTTTTACGCAGCAACCGAATGGTCTCTGCGATCCGGGTCTGGATATCGATTTCCTGCGTCATTGGCGCCTCCTGACGGGACAATGTAGCCGCGCGTCACACCGGCGACAATGGGGCTGGTTGTTCCGCGCGGTGACGCGTATCACAGAAGCATGCTGAATACGATCATCCATGGCGACCCGACCGATCATCCGCCCCTGCTGATAGCGCATGGCCTCTATGGTTCGGCGCGCAACTGGGGAGTCATTGCGCGGCGACTGTCGGACGAAAGACAGGTGATCGCCGTCGATATGCGCAATCACGCCTACAGCTTTTGGGATGCTCAGCATGGCTACCCGGATTTGGCGCATGATCTGGCAAAGGTCATCGACAGCGTTGGCGGCATCGCCGATATCGTCGGGCATTCCATGGGTGGAAAAGCTTCGATGGTGCTGGCGCTGGAATATGGCGATCTGGTGCGCAAGCTGGTCGTCGCTGACATCGCACCAGTGGCATACAGCCACAGCCAGATTCAATTCATCGAGGCAATGCGGGCGGTCGATATGTCCCGCGTTCAGCGTCGTTCAGATGCCGAAGCACAGCTGGCCGATCTGGGCGTCGAAAAGGCGCTGCAGAGCTTTTTTACGCAGTCTTTGGATGTTGAGGGAGGCCGCTGGCGGCTGAACCTGGATGTACTGGCCAGCGAAATGCCAAAGATCATGGGCTTCCCCGAGATCTCGACCCATTGGGACGGCCCTGCTCTGTTCCTGTCCGGTGCAGCATCAGATTATGTACTGCCCGAACACCGAGAGCAGATTCGCACCCTGTTTCCTGCAGCTCGCTTCGCCAAAATTCCCGGTGCGGGGCACTGGCTGCACGCCGAGAAACCCCGCGAATTCGAAGCTGCAGTCAGGACCTTCTTGAACGCTTAATCAAGCGCCTTGATACAGGCGTTTTGCCACCAGCCACGACACCGGCGCGGCAACAACTGCCCCTGCTGCTGCGGCGGAAACGATGGCCATCCAGGTCACCATTCCAACCGCTAGGACCGCAATCACGGCAGAACCCGCGATGGCTGTGGCGATCAAGGAATAAAGCGTGGCTGCTAGGCGTATCATGGCCAGTATCCTGTGTTTAAGCTTCTGGCCTTTACATTACAGCAACGGAATATGTGTGACTTTGATTTGGGTCAGATATGTAGCTACATCCCTCGATCCATGGGCCCGGTCGCCTCACCACCGCCATTCACCCAATCCGCAAACCCGCCCAGATTATAGACGTGTAAATACCCCATATCCTTAAGCAGTTTCCCAGCCAGCGCCGCCCTGCCACCCGATGCACAATGCAGGATGATCACCCGGTCCTTGCGCAGTTCCGCGTCATGGGAAGGCAGCTCGGGATCGGCCCGAAACTCCAACATCCCGCGCGGGATATGATGCGAGCCGACCGCGCGCCCTGTCCTTTCAAGTTCAGGCGCATCGCGAATATCCAACAACAGGGCACCCTGCCCGATCAGTTCTTTGGCCCGGCTGGCATCGATACGCTCAACCACCGCGTTTGCAGCTTGCATCATGTCTTTGACCGTCAATGGCATTTGCGCCCCTCCAGGAAATGAATCCGTGAAAGGCTAACATGCAGAAAATTGAAGGTGTAGACATTCAGACCCTTAATGTTCGCGGAACGCACGCGACATACTGTCAACCACCGGCTTGGCGATATAGGCCGCAAAGGTGCGTTCCTCGGTCTGGATCATGATCTCGGCGGGCATTCCGGGTGTCGGCACGAAGCCCCGCACGCGACCCATCTCTTCCGTGGTCAGAGAAATGCGCGCCAGATAGACCTCTTGCGGCATACCGGCAGAATCCTCGACAAGCGAGTCAGCCGAGACGTAATAGACCTCGCCCTCAAGCACTGGGGTTGTCCGTTGATTGAGCGCGACTAGGCGCACCGTCGCGATCTGCCCGGTGACCACGCTGTCGATCTCGGTACGCGGGATCTGCGCTTCGATGATCAATGGCGCATCGGCGGGCAGAATCTCAGCAATCTGTTCGCCAGTTTCGATCACCCCGCCCGGCGTGTGGTGATGAAGTCGCACCACTGTGCCTGTCACCGGTGCACGCACAACGGCACGGGCCAGAACGCTACGGGCCTGACGGGCTTTTTCACGCACACTTTCAAGATCGGCTTCAATAACGCCCAACTCGTCCAGCGCAGCCTCGCGGTAGGCTGAGCGGGTGCGCAGAATCTGCTCTTCATACTTCAGCAGCATCTGGTTTACCTCAGCCGTTTCTGCGCGCAAACGCGCCAGTTGACCTTCGGCTTCGGCCTGCACCCGGCGGATCGTATTCAGATCACCTTTGCGCACTAATCCTTTTTCAAACAACGAATATTTGGTCTCGTATTCTTCCTCGAGAATCTCTGATCGCCTTTCCATGCTGACCAATTGTGCTTCAAATCCTGACGCACGAATTTTCAACGCCTCCATGTTGCGCTGCAGCAAAGCAATATCGTTCAGCAGTGTCTTGCGCGATACATCAAAGCTGAGTTTCTGATTGTCGAGGATCGTCATGACCTCGACGTCGTCCGATGCTTCGATCAATCCGGGCGAAAACACGAGGGTTTCCTGTTCGCTATGCTCAGCCAGCAACCGTTCGGTCATGGCCTGAAGGCGAAGTTTGCGAATGAACAATTCGCGTTCACTCGCCTCGGCCGAGGTCTGATCCAAAGTCATCATGATCTGTCCGGCTTGAACAGATTCACCTTCCGAGACCAGAATGTTCTCGATGATACCGCCTTCCAAATGCTGCACGATCTTGTTGCGGCCGGTCGCGACAAAGCTGCCTTGCGCGATGACTGCAGCGGCCAGAGGTGCACGGAAGGACCAGACGCCAAAGCCGCCAAAACAGACAATAAGCATGATAAAGCCAATCACGATGAATTTGGTGATCGAGCGCGGAACCTCAGAGTACCAAAGACCGCCTTCATCGGTGCGTGCCACGTCGTTCATCGCTTAATCCCCCTTGCCCTGTATTTCGGGCGGTTGCTGGCGCGGCCCGTTGAGCTGTTCCAGCACCTGTTCGCGCTGCCCGAACAGCGCCACGCGCCCATCGGTCAGCAGCATGATCTTGTCGACAACATTCAACAGAGTCGGCTTTTGCGTAATCACCACAACGGTGATCTTGCTTTCCTTTGCTTGCTGAATTGCGCGCGCAAGCGCCTTGTCACCTGCCACGTCGAGGTTCGAGTTCGGCTCATCCAGAACAACCAAACGCGGGTTGCCGAAGAAGGCACGCGCCAAAGCAATACGCTGCTTCTGGCCACCTGAGAGAGGTGAGCCGTCCGCAGCAACCACCGTCTCATACCCCTGCGGCAGTGTAGCGATCATGTTGTGCACGTCGGCCAAAACGGCGGCATCGTGGATCTGCTCATCCGTGGCATCGGCACGCATCCGGCCAATATTGTCTTTGATGCTGCCGGGGAACAGCTGTACGTCTTGCGGCAGATAGCCAATATTTTCGCCAAACTGGCGGGGATCCCAGTTGCGGATATCCATCAGGTCCAGCCGCACACTGCCTGAGGTCGGCAGGATCGAACCCACCAGCGTTTTACCAAGTGTCGTTTTGCCTGCGCCTGAATTCCCGATGATCGCCAGAGTTTCACCTGGGTTCAGCGCAAAGGTAATCCCGTTCAGAACCACCCGCTTGGTGCCGCCTGGGACATACAGCAGGCGTTCGACATCCAACCGCCCCTCAGGCCGTGGTAGGCGCAGTTTTTCATATTGCAGGGCCGAGTTCGACAGCAGAGCCTTGATCCGCCCAAAAGCGCCGCGCGTAAGCAGGAAGGTATTCCAACCCTCGATTGATCCTTCGATCGGCGCGAAAGCCCGCCCCGCGATGATCGAGGCGGCGATGACCATACCGCCGGTAATTTCGCCCTGCAGCGCAAGAAATGCGCCCCAGCCCAGAATGCCGATCTGCGTCAAAAGACGGACGGCACGTGAAATGGCCGCGAAGATCACGTTACGATCCTGCGCCTTGACCTGCCATGTCAACGATTGTGCGGTGTCACGCCCCCAGATGCGCACTGCCTCGGGGATCATCGCCAAAGCGTTGATGATCTGACTGTTGCGCGACATTGAATCCAGATGCTGGTTCGCCATTGATTGCGCCTGATTGGCCTTGGCAAAGGGCTTGGCGGTCATTTTCTGGTTGATCAGCGCGATGATCATCAGAATCACGGCCGTCGTCACCACAATCATCCCAAGTTGCGGATGCACCAGAAAGATCATCAGGATGAACAGCGGTGCAAATGGTACATCCAGAAATGAGATCAGAGTGCCCGAGACCAGAAAGCCCCGCACCTGTTGCAGATCCCCAAGTGTCTGATATTCGCGTCCGTTGCCGTGCAGCGAGGCATGGGCCGCAGCGCTAAGAACCGGGGCCCCAAGACGGGCGGCGACCTCGACCGCTGTACGCATCAGCATGAACCGACGAACGGCATCAAATGCGGCTTGAAAAATGACTGCTCCGGCAACGATTGCCGTCAGCATGATCAACGTATCCAGCGAGCGACTAGTCAGAACCCGGTCACTGATCTGAAACAGGTAGATCGGGATCGCTAGGATCAGGACGTTGGTCGCGCAGGTCAGTACCAGCACGAAGGCCAGATTGCGCCAAATCGCGCGCAGTGAGGTACGCAGCGTCTTCTGGAAATCTTCAGGCGGCGTGCGTTTGTGGAATGTTTGGGGTGGCCCCTTGCCATCGCCACCACCCGTCCCCGGGCGCAGCAAGGGTTGGTTGGCCTTGGCCTCGATCGTGGTGCCCATGCGGTCTTTACCATCCGACGGCGCAGAGGGGGTCATGCGTGCAGTCGATTGGTCGGCGGTTTCACAATCGGGGGCTTCGGTATCGGCCACCCCAGTGTCGCCACCCGCAGGATCCTTATCTTGCGCGGGCCGCGACGACGCGCGCCGAAGGGGAGAACCAGCGCGCGGTTGTGATGTTTGATCCAACTGCTCTGCCTGGGTCTGCCCCGGATTATCCGGTTGTGTCGTCGCCTGAGGCGCTTCTGATTGCCGCGATCGTTTCGCGGGCCCGGCAACCGGGGTGTCACTTGCTTCCGGGGTCTCTGGTTTGCTTTCGGGTTCCGCCAGTTGCATATCACTTGTCAAACGCAGGCGGGACGCTGTTTTTGCAAGTTTACTTTCATTTGGTTTTGCTACCCGATTTCGGGGTTCCAGGGTCAATGGGCCTCCGCCTCCGTGCCGGTCCAATGGACTTGCAAAACGGGTGCGGCGCGACGAAAAAACGATCGACATAAACTAACCTTCCGGTCACTCGTAAATCAGGAAATATTAGGCCAGCATGGTCTGCAGGCCATCGGAGGAATTCGCCATTTCGCTTGGCGTGAGATCGTTACCGTTAGGCCCAATGCCATTGTCGTGACCTGGCATACCCGCCTCTTCCATGATGGCGGCGATTGCCTCGTTGGTCATCTCGGCGATGTCCTCATTCGTGGGCATGTCAAGCAGGCTTGCCTGATGCAGTAGCAGGTCAGAAAATGCCCCATCCTGAGCCATAACAACCGAATCCACGCCGGCCTTGGTTACATTGGCGGCGTTCAGCATCGCATTGCTGCCTGCCAGAACCTCGGTCTCGTCCGCGTGGGGACCATTCAGATATACGTCATCCTGATCGGCAAGCATCGTCGATTGCTCGGCCACGTTGACCTGAACCAGCGATCCATCGATCTTGAGGACCCGCATCTGCTCCATGCCAGCAAACATCGGATCGTTCATTAGCGCCTCTTCCAGCGCTGCCATGTCGTCCTCGCCCATGGTCATGGCGTCGGCCATGGAGTCGTGCATCGCCTGATACGTATCTTCGCCTTCTTTCTTGAGAGAAACCTCGTTCATAACCAGGTTTTCGTCCGATCCATCGATGGGTCCGGGCAATCCGCCCATCACCACATCGTCATCCAATAATACGTGCGTCTGGACAAACGCATCGACCGATATCATGTCGCCTTCGATCATGATCAGGTCATAATAACTGCCAAGTTGAAGAATATTGGTGACATCAATCAACTCGTTGTCACCCAACGCATACAGCGTGGTCGTCGCGCTAATCTCGGCATCAATATGATCGATATCCGTTGCATCGATGTCCTGCTTGACAAAATTTGCAACGATCAGATCGGTCGTAATCCAATCAACATGCACATATGCCGGGGCATCGTCTCCACTTGAGCCTTTCTTAAGCCAAGGGGCTGAGTTGCCTTCGACCTCGATCGTCGACGAGTGCACCACATTGGTGCCCGAGCCGCCATTCGTGCCTTTGTCTGTGTCAGATACAACGGCGACCTGGCTCACCATGGCCAGTTCGATTGCTTTTCCACCGACCGCAATATAAGGCGCATCGACCCAGGCCACAGTTGCGTTCATCTCGTTGATCGCAAGGTTGCCGCCTGCGATCACCGTGTGACCTTCGGCAAATTCGTCTTCCTCGTCCTGAGCCCATTCGGCGGGCATCATATCGGGCGTTTCGTCTTCTTCTTCCTCGTCCGGTCTATGATGCGCAGGCAGAAGATCTTCCCATTCCGGGGCTTCGTCCACATACTCACCATTGACGATCACGCCCATCGCGTCTTCGCCGTGGAACTGATAAACAACCGCGCCTTCAACTTCGACATTGATTGGGGCCAACATCGCTTCGGCCAAAGACTCGACGTATTCAACCGACAAGTAGTCCGAGATCGAGAACGAGGGCACGGCAAACGCGTGCATCGATGCTGCGACCTGCGCAGCCGCCTCGGCCAATGCGATCAACTGATCGACATCGCGGAAATCTCCCTCGCCGACAACGTCATTGTCGCGCAGGAAAATCGTCTGGAACGTGTAGGTTACAGCAGACCCGATAAGCTCTGTCACAATCTCCAGCTGCTGCTCGATCACAAACGTTGCACCTAGGCCGGTTGTCGCTTCGGGTAACGGCGGACCGTCTGAGAGTGGTGGTTCAAGTACAACGACCGTTTCAAATTCAAGGCCGTCGGTTGGGGGTGGAAGTTCAGGAGTGGCGGGGGGGGTGTCAAACCGATAGGAAAGCGGACCATATTTGCCTGGGTCCAATTCAAGATCTGCCTTGATCCGGATCTTTGCGGGTTCTTCCAGTTCGTCAAGTTCCGCCTTGCGCCGCATGGCGGTGAACTCTTCGTACTGATCCCTCAACCGGGCTTTTTCAATCGTAAGATCAAAAGATCCAATAAAGTGTGCAATCTTTTCGGTAACACTATCGAATGACATTTCGATGATCCCTTACCCCCTTGCCGACTAAAATTTCCGGTTCGGGATTTGCTGGGCCGAGGCCACATTACGCGGCCCCGGCGATTTCATTGAACGGGGGCCGATAATGCGGCTCCCGCGAATTGGTCTTAGACCTCGGTGTCGTCGCTCGAATAAGTCGAGGTCATCGAACCGCCAACCATGGTCGTATCGACCGAGTTACCAAGCACGTTGGCACCCTGTACGATCGATTGGTTGAACGCGTTCGTATCGACGACTGCCGCTGCGGATGCATAAGACTCGCCGTTGACGATACCATCGCCACCATTATCCGAGCCCCAGGTACCGCCATTACCGCCAGCACCACCGGCACCCGAATATGCACCGGATGCTTCACCACCGGTGTTCATTGCACCTGTGGTTGCACCACCAGTAGACGAGCCCATGACGTCGCCGCTGGTACCGCCAGTCGATGCCGCTGCACCACCGGCACCGCCGTCACCTGACATCGCAGTACCTGTTGCATCACCTGAAGCCATCGAGTCCGCATCATTATCGGACGAAGCATCTCCACCGTATCCGGCAATCGCTTCGGCAAGGCTTTCGGCATAACCATCGTTGGCTGAATCGGCCCATGCTTCAGAGTCACCGCCGTTTCCGGCTTCGTTGGTTGCGTCAGCTGAACCAGCACCGCTTCCGGCCGAGCTTGCCTCGGGGTTGGCCGTACCGCCAGCGCCACCAGTACCTTCGGCCGATGCCATTCCATCGCCGCTGGCGTCTGCTGATCCATTACTTGTGTTGGTACCACCATTACCACCAGAACCGTCAACGTCCTGATCATTGTCGGCAGAGCCATCGATATCACCAGGTGACTGCGTGATTACAGGGCCGGCAGCATCTTGGTCACCAACACCTTGCGCATCCGCATCCGTGTCAACGTAGCCGCCGCCTGCACCACCGGTTCCTGTACCGCCAGCACCCGGTCCGCCAGTACCTGTGCCGCCAGTACCAGTACCTCCAGTACCCGTACCACCATTACCTGTACCGCCAGTACCCGTACCGCCGGTACCTGCACCACCAGTGCCACCGTCTCCGCCGGTACCGTTCGAGTTACCAGCAGCTGCAGCTTCTTCGTCTCCGTCAGGATCTTCCTCTTCCACAAGGAGTACCGGGAATGGGAAGGCTTCTTCTACCGAGCCGGAATCTCCGCCGGTACCGTCGCCACCGTTGGCATTGCCACCGGAGCCTTCGCCGCCAGTGCCTTCACCGCCAGAGCCTTCACCGCCAGAGCCTTCACCGCCTGAGCCTTCGCCGCCGGAACCTTCACCACCGGAACCTTCACCACCGGAACCGCTACCGCCATCGGCATCGTTCCAGCCCATCGCGCCAGCGCCAGCCAGACCCAAACCAATATTGCCTCCAGAGGAAGACTCGTTGGCTTCGTTGGTTCCGTCGCTAGAGTTGTCTGCCGAACCATCGTTATCGGCATCACCAGCGCCACCATCGGCACCGTCGTTGGAAGCATCGGTGCCTGCCAGACCAAGGCCAGCAGCTAATGCCCCTGATGTATTGTCACCACCGTCTGCATCGCCATCGGCGTTCGCTCCGGACAAACCAAGACCAAGACCAAGGCCAATCGATCCGGCATTACCACCGTTACCACCAGTCGAGTCACTATCGGAACTCGCTTCACCGTGGTTGTCGGCATTAGACTCGCTGTCTGCTGCGCCGCCTTCGCCGCCGGTGCTGTCACCGTCTGCGCTGGCACTCGAATGACCAAGACCCAGGCTTGCATTATAGGTATCACCCGAAGATGCGCCATCTCCACCTGTCGCAGCGCTATCAGCATTTCCTGAATGACCACCAAAGGCCAGCGAATGGCTGCCGTTGGTGTCGCCATAGGCTTCACCACCATAGCTCATGCCGCCATCGCCAGAGGAGCCACCGTCGTTGTTTACGTCGATACCGTCTTCGGCATAGGCTTCACCGCCGTTGGCGTCACCGCTTTGTGTGAAATCACCTGAATTCACGACACTTGCGGTACCCAGACTGTCATTGTCTTCCAGGCTGGCAAACTGCTGGTTGATTGACGCGAAATCATTTCCGGGCCCGTCTTGCGAGATATCAATGTTGACGTCGTCGCCTGGATCGTAATTTACATCGTCACCGGCAGTAATAACGTCGCCGACATCACCTTCAACGTCCTCAATATCAACGTCGACTTTGTCATCGTCGCGCGGAATCCACTCTCCGCCGCCGAAGTCAATATCTACGGTCGCGGTATTGGTGTTGCTGTCGTCACCGCCATTGGTCTGTGAGTTGCTGTCGTTACCGCCATTGGTGTTGCTGTCGTTACCACCATTGGTGTTGCTGTCATTACCACCATTGGTGTTGCTGTCGTTACCACCGTTGGTGTTGCTGTCGTTACCACCGTTGGTGTTGCTGTCGTCGCCCTGCTGTTGTTGCTGCTGCTGTTGCTGTTGGTTCAAATCTTCAACAGCCATCTCTTCTTCTTCCAGCTGCGGTTCGTCTACAACAGGATCCTGATCGTCGATAACTTCTTGGACATCGGTGATTGGAGCTAATCTGCGTTCCATAATAAGTTCCACTTTTACTGAAGCACCAGACCGCCATTCATCTACAAAGCGGTAACAGGCGCGGTTTGAAACAGACTTTGCGCGCAACGTGTCAATCTGGACACTCGCGCGGCCGTGAAGGTCTTCTGTTTGGTTTGCCCCCCTTTCTCGGCTAAGCCGATTCCATGACCACGGAGAATTCGCAGAAATACGCGGACCGCAGGCACGTCAGGTCTAAGATCACTTCACAAATTGAAGCTTGGGCATGGTTGCAGCGATAAGGGGATGTGCATAGCTGGCCGAAAGGGCTATTTTCCGTAATTAGCTGTTTAATATATATATTTTTCGAAATCTGGCGTATTTCGCACCAAATTTGCCTCAGAAACAATCATGCGCAAACATATAGGATTATTAACCCTGAAATTTCATAAAGTTACGCTAAAACTATATACGAAAAACCTGATCAAAGGTTCTAGTACGCGGTATTGCGGAACCCGCCTTTGGTTGCTGAAACACGTACTTTCAGCTATGATAAGGTACTATTTGAGTTCAAAGTTACTGTTTCGCGCCATCCAGTTCTGTACCCGATTTAAAGTTTCAGAGGGTGGCGTTTGTATTAGTGGGGGGAAGATCAATGAATATTTCATTGCAAGAAGACGCCCGTGATCAGATTGAATATCCCGAAGAGCTGTCGATCATTTTTATCGGCAAGGAACTGTTCTACTCGAACCAAACCCTGAGAAGTGTTCAAAGCGAATTCGGCGTTCGTGCGTCAAGATATGAAAGCCTTGACGACCTGCTGGCCGAGAGTGGGAACTCTGTTCCCTCCGAGCGCATCATTGTTGTGGATCAGATGATGCTCGAAGATCTGTTGGCGCGGCCCGCTGATTACTCCCAGCTCGCCGAGACAGGATGTCTGGCCTTCGCCTATCGCAAGAAAAGTCCGGCCCGGGTTCTGTTCGAACGCTGGGATCGTACCCGTTTCGGCAGTGTCGGGTATTTGCCAATGAACGTGGCGCCGGATGTTTGGCGCGCAATACTGCGCCTTCTGATGCACGAAGAGCTGCACCTGCCCTGCTTTCTGGCCGACAGCATGACCGCAACACAAAGTGCGCCAGGCACACCTATCGAAAAACAGCCTGCAACCAGAACCCGGTCGCCTGACAAACTGTTGCGATACTCAAAGCTGACGCGCCGCGAAAAGCAAGTCCTGAGGCTGGTATCGCAAGGCAAGAGCAACAAGACCATTGCGTCGAATCTGGGCATCACCGAACACACCGTCAAACTGCATATGCACAATGTCTCGGGCAAGATCGATGTGAGCAACCGGACTGAAGCTGCGCATTTCTACTTTGAGGTCGCGCCGAACGAAGCGCGCAACGCGCCCGTTGGATGAGGCATTCGAAACCCGGTTCGACCGGCTCATTCTGTTGGTGGGTCGGCTCAACTATATGTGGACAAACACGGAAAGCCTGCTGATCCACCTGATCGCAGGTCTGACCGGGGCCAATAAAGATGTTGCGGTCATCATATTCCTGACGCTTAACACCACACGTGCCCGTATCGATCTGGTCGAACGTCTCGCCAAGATGGAGGGTCGCCCCCCTGAAATCCGCGATCCGATTCTCGAACACACCCAGCGGTTGTCGCGCCTGTCCTCTATTCGAAACAAGTACAATCACTGCATCTATTCTTTCGATCAGGAAAGCGGAAATCCAAAGACCATCCTGATGCGCATTGCTGATCGCAAGACCGACATCAAACTTGGTCGTGAAGACACAGTTGACGACAAAGCAATGAAAGAAATCGAGGATGTTGTCACTCAGCTCTCGAATGCCAACAGGGATATCTGGAAATTGATCACCCAGCTGGGTTTCCCTGTCTGAGATGGTACTGGTGCGGGCGGTGGGAACAAAACCACCATACAGCGGCGTTGACCTGCAGCCATAGAATCACCCATCTTCCCAATAACCTATGTGCCGACTGTCTAAGCGCGTCTAAATGAGAACACGCGCAGCAAACGGCAAAGTTGGGGACCAATTGGGGGACCAGAATTAAAAATGCGCTGACGCAGGTTCAGATCAAAATGCAGGCGACGGGAAATTGCAGGACGGCGGGGGCCTGATCTTCAGGAAGAAAAACGAAACCGGTAAATGGATATACCGCTATTCTCATCTCGGTAAACGCCGCGAAATGGGACTCGGAAATTGGCCAACGGTATCGCTTTCAGAAGCGCGAAAGACCCGAGACCAATGGGCATCCATATTGGCCAGCGGACAAGATCCGATTGAGACCCGACGCCAACAGCAAGCCGAGGAAGTCGCACAGCGCGATCAGGATGACTCAACATTCTCGGAACTGGTGGATCTGGTGTTCGAAGCCCGCAAAGACAGCTTACGAGGCCAAGGCACTCGGGGACGCTGGCGAAGCCCTCTGGACCTTTACGCAATACCCGGCTTTGGGAAAAAGGCAGGCTCAAAGGTCAGTAAGTGGGATGTGGTGGAATGCCTTCGCCCGATTTGGCGAGACAAGTACCCAACAGCCAAGAAGACCATCGAGCGAATTAGGATCGTCTTGCGCTCTGCCAAGCTTATGAGGTTCCCTACGGATCCCGATCTGGTTAATGCGGCACAGGAGATGCTGGGTGTGGTCAAGCATGTCGCTCAGCCTATGCGCTCGGTTCCATGGCAAAAGATACCAGAACTATATGGCAAGCTCGGTGATACGACAGCTGGGCGCTGCAATCAGTGGATTATCTTAACCCTCATTCGAATGGATGCCGCTAAACGTGCGTCCGTTGAAGAGATAGAGGGTAATATCTGGACGATTCCGAGCGAACACATCAAAGGGCAAGAGGGAAAGGCCTCAGATTTTCGCGTCCCTCTGCCCGCCCAAGCAATCCAGTTTGTCCAGGATGCTAAGGAACTCAAGCATAGCTATCTGTTCCCCGGCCTCAACCCAAAGAAACCAATCACTGACGCGGCGGTTGAAAAGTGCCTGCGCGAGATGAAGGCTGGCGGAACGCCTCACGGATTCAGGACAAGCTTTCGAACTGGGTGCAAGAAACGCAGGCTTGCTCGTGGGAGGTCTCTGAAACCATCCTTGGGCATACTATCGGCGGCAAAACAGAGCACGCCTATGCTCGATCAGACCTATTGGACCTGCGCCTCGCCGCCATGCAGAAGTGGGCTGATTTCGTGACCGGCACCGAGAGTATTGTCGTTCCCCTGCGTGGGGCCCAATAGCCCCCTACTTCTGCTCCGGCCACTCCGGCAGTTTCTCGGACGCCGGCACATCGTGCTTCTCCAGCCATTCCCTGATCGCCGCCCAGTAATCCTGCGGCTTGGCCGCGTACCTGCGTGACCTCAGATCAGCGACGGATACCTCATGCCCACGGAACCACTGAGTCCTGAGCTTCAGGCCGTGGTTCTTCGCCCAGGCACGCAGGGTAGTCTGCCAGTCATCTACATGACGGGGTTCAAATTCTATGTGGAAGTCATGCGGGATTCGGTGAGGCCAGGTCATAGGGAACAACTAGCGAACTCGGAAAACTTGTCCAAGTCGGTTTTGCCTCGTACCGTCTCCCCATTTGCAGTCTGTACTCCAACACGCTTCCTGCTGATGCCAAGCGCTAAGCGAAGACCTTGTTCCCTACCTCCTCAGTTGTACAATCAGGTGGACTAACAAACTACGGCGAGTTAACAGTCGACGCGTTCATCTTGGTTTCGCCCACCCGGTTAGAAATGATGATTGCAAGATAGGGAATGAATTGTGAAAAAGCCAACTCTGTATGCGTTGCTGACGAACAAAGAGAGTTTACTTGTAGAGCATGGAGATAGCATTAATGAGATAAGATCGCTCAGAATACTATCTGAAAAGTTTGACGTTTATTACAACAATTTTCCTCTAGAATCTCAAACTGATGCTGGCAAGCAAGCTAGTGTTGGCCCAAATAGAGAATATGATTTTTATTACATTCGAAATAATCCATCGGTTTTTGAAAGCATAAAAGATCAAAAAGTTTTATCGTTTGCCTACCCATACTCTCAATCTGTTTTTAAGGACTCACATGCGCTGGTCGTTCTAAATGAAAACTGGAAGAGGCATTTACTGGGTATCGGCGTTGATAGCGAAAGAAAAATTCAAAATGTCTATGAGGGAGAAAGACCAAAAATTCGCGCTCCGATCATTGTTGTAGGGCAATCAAAGGACGATCATATGGCGAATGCGGTTGCATCCTCGAAAGCGTCGTTCAATCTAAAGGTCAAGACAACAAATGCACGCTTCATTTTTGGTTACTACGGGAACCTAAGTAAGAGTCTCTACCCATATAAAGCCTTTGCGGCGATTGAGAGACTTGCGTCTGAGCGTCCCAAAATTGATACAATAATTGCTCTCGCGGGTAGGTTCAGGAGAGATTCACAAATATCGTTTAATCGTGGCCTACTTATTGGACAGTTACCATATGATCTAATGCCCGCACTACATGATTTGACTTTAGCAAATCTAACAAACGAGTCTGAGTTAAATCACTGTTTAGGCAACCAAAAGGTTATTGATTCTATCTGCCGAGGTGTTCCGATCATGTGCCAGAAACTGGACACGTTCGTCGAAATGCTCGGTGAGGATTATCCGTGCCTATACGAGAGTGAAAACGATGCTTATGAAATTGCTCGCAAGCTTGTGTTGGACGAGGATTTTCGAGAACATACTCGTGAAGTTAGCATAACACGCTCTAAGTGGTTTGACAAAAAAGCAGTTATCGAGCGCTTCCTTGCACAGCCAGAACTCGGTTTGTTGTGATTGGTTTCGCGTACCAGTATTTGCTGCGCGGAATTAATTTTGTCGAAAGGATCATGGAGACAAATGGCCAAAATACTTACTGTCGTGGGTGCACGCCCACAATTTGTTAAATCCGCTGCGCTATCTCGTGCGCTTTCTAAAAGGCCCTCTTCGACAGAGATATTGGTTCACACAGGACAGCACTTCGATTTCCAAATGTCGGATGTTTTCTTCAGGGAACTAGAAATTCCCAAACCGAACCACTTTCTGGGTATTGGTGGAGGCACCCATGGCGCGATGACGGGAAGACAATTGGAGGCAATAGAAACGGTATTGCTGAAAGAGAAACCTGACGTTGTTGTGGTATTCGGCGATACAAACTCTACGTTGGCTGCTTCATTGGCGGCTGTAAAACTCCATATTCCAATTGCGCATGTGGAGGCGGGGCTTCGGAGCTTCAATAGAAAGATGCCCGAAGAAATCAACCGGATTTTGACAGATCACGCGTCCGACATTTTGTTTGCATCAACTGAAATAGGTCAGAAAAATTTGGAGTCTGAGGGAATTCAGGAGAACAAGGTGCATAACGTTGGCGACATAATGTTTGACGTTTCAAAGCATTATCGGAAGCAAGCTCGAAAACCTGACTGGTTTGACACCTTAGCTAGCACTGAGACAGGGTTCGTGTTGGCAACTCTTCATAGGGCGGAAAATGTGGACGACCCTAAAAAACTCAGCGATGCCCTCGAGGGTCTTGGGAAATCAACTTGCCCCGTTATTTTGCCACTTCATCCTAGAACCAAGTCAAGGATGTCAGAGTACGGAATCTCTACCAACGATACGATAAAGTTGGTTGATCCAGTTGGATACCTAGAGATGATTTGGTTGCAAATGAACTGCAAACTATTCGCAACGGACTCTGGAGGTATGCAAAAGGAGGCATACTTTTTCAAAAAACCGTGTTTGACGCTTCGAGAAGAGACTGAATGGGAAGAGTTAGTCGATAGCGGCTGGAACAACCTAGTGGGCACCGACCCGGAGAAAATCACGAAATATTTGGAAAGTTCAACTCCACCAAAAACAGATACAAACTTTTATGGCGACGGTACTACTGCAGAGAAGATCGCTGATATTTTGTCTGAACTCGTTAATTGAGCCCTGTAGCCTTTCGATCCCCCAGAACGCAAAAAGCCCGCCAGCGCGAAGCTGATGGGCCATTCTTTGGACAATCCCCTATTGGCAGTGGCGGGGAGAATTTAGGCTAGAGCCCTTTCCTATATGTGTGAAACGTGCCTGAGACCCCCGGCACCGGGGATCTGGTTACATGTCCTGGATGACGAAAATGGCTTTGCGGTTGAACTCGCGGCCAGCACTTGTGATCGCTAAACAATCTACTTTCACCTGTTGACCTAAGGTGCCACCGGATAGCCAAACTGTGACGCCAGTGGTTGTTCGACTTTCGCTATCCAGCGTTAGTGCGCCATCGATCTCAATTGTATGATTTGCGATCGTGTCACCATCAGCCGCCATGTCATCGGAGAAATCGAATAGGTAATCCAGCACGTCTTGCGGGTCTTTCGTGAAGGATTGGGGCATGTCGTTAACCTCTATTATTCTGCTTTCTGCAGGAATAGAATACACGCGACTTTCAGCCTGCACCGCGTAAGTGCGCTCTGCTGGTAGAGTATAGACAGGGACGCCATCCGTTGTGTTCTGGCCGGATGCACTGGAAGTGCCCGCAGACGAACCCGCACCCTCTGTCGCGCTTTCACCCTCACCGGATGCGGTTCCTGCGCCATCTGATGAGCCGTCTGCAGATGCAGTTGCTTCACCCTGACCAGCTGCAGTTGATGAGCCAGAGGATTGACCGACGTTCTCGGTTGCATCGCTGCCAACACCCGTCGCAGTGGATGACCCTGCAGAACTGCCGTCGCCCTCTGCTGTGGCTTCACCATCGCCGGAAGCGCTTGATGAGCCATTAGACGTGCCCGCGCCCTCCGCGGTTGCCTCACCCTCACCCGTGGCGGTGGATGTCCCGCTAGACTGCCCATCATTTGATCCGGCGCTCTGGCCTTGGCCTGTGGCTGTAGAAGTGCCGTCGGATGATCCTGCACCCTCGGATGTCGCCTCACCGTCGCCAGATGCACCAGCCCCCCCGCAGCGGACCCGTCAGCCTCGGCTGTCGCACCACCTTCACCGGCACCAGTCGAAGTGCCATCTGACGCACCATCTGCGCTCGAAGTTGCTTCGCCATCTCCCGAGGCCGCGGAAGCGCCATCGGACGATCCGTCAGCGCCTACAACCGCGCCACCGTCACCTGATGCAGTGCCTTGGCCGTCTGAGCTTCCATCCGCCTCGGCAGTGCTTTCCCCTGCCCCGGTTGCAGTGCTTGAGCCGTCAGATGTTCCGTCGCCTTCTTCGGTGCAGCCGCCGCCGCTTTCCTCGAAGACAACATCCGTCCAATAGCTGGCACTGAAAAAAACGTTACTTGGAAAGGTGCCGATAGCGGTCGCGTATATACCGTTTGGTGTTGGCTCGCCATTTGCAGGAGCAACCAGATTGCCATCGGAACTTGTCATTGATGTTGTGAAGTAGTTGGACGTATTCGGATAGTTGCCTTGCGCGCCATAGCTAACGACGAATACATCGCCCGCATTAGCATTGACCGGGCTTGACAGCGTTCCTTCCTGCCAGCCGTTTTCACCAACACCTGATGTAACATCGACGGTGGCTAGTTCCGTTCCGCCATCAGTCCAGAGGCGAAGCGTCCTGATATCCGTGTCATCGTCATCATTAACGTGTCGCCAATACCGAAGCGCCGTGATTTGACCAGCCACAACAGTTTCAAACCGAGTTCCCAGCTCGTACGGGTTTGGATCGATACTGTTCATAGCGGGGCATCGCCGGGTCCAAAGATACTCGAGGGCATATTACCCTCCTA
The DNA here is from genome assembly GCF_056536665.1 of Ruegeria sp. CJ6. Lineage (NCBI taxonomy): Bacteria > Pseudomonadati > Pseudomonadota > Alphaproteobacteria > Rhodobacterales > Roseobacteraceae > Ruegeria > Ruegeria sp. CJ6. The sequence continues at coordinate 112,456 of NZ_JBQFQB010000003.1, forward strand.
CAGCTTCGAACGCCTCGATCAGTGCGTTGAGTTGCGACGATGACCGCAGAGGCGCGACAACCGTTTCCGATAGCTCGGACCTCTGAACAGGGCGCGGATAGGCAAGATCACCCTCGCCAACAATTGTATAGGCATAGATGTCAGAAGCGTTGATACCGGCAAACCATGACCCAAAGAAAGCATAGAAGTCAGCGGCCCGCGATACGAAGGTTGCCGCGCCAGAACTCAGAGCTTCCGGCGTTTTAACCGGCATTGAAAACAGCAGCATGACCTGCCCAACCGTGTCGGCATCGTGGGCAATCTCCGCTTGTGCTTCAATCATCGCGCGACGAACGCTGCTGAGAGCGCCATGAATGGTGCTCAGGACCAGGTGTGTGTCCAAATCACGTGTGGAATCCCGTACTTGTTTCAGGTTGTGGGTGACCGCCTTTACAGCCTTGGTCAGGGCGGAAATCGTTTCTACCGGATTGCCCGGTTCAAATGCTTGGACAGGCGGCATGGCAACCTCACATCGTCAAAGGGAAAGAAAGGCTGCGCCAGGACAGCGCGACCGAGGGATCAGTCTTCGGGTGGTCTACCGCGTTGTGTCACCGTTAACGAATGCTTCACTCGCCACATTCAAAAGCCCGTTGGATGTGCTAGAAACTATGCTTGATGAAAGCACGGGCGAAGAGATCGACATAGACCGCTACTGGAACGTCGAACCAGTATACGTTTCTGAGGTCGTCGGTGCGCAGTGAGGCCACCCGTAAAGCATGGTTCAAGAAGGCTGAGCGAGTCCACCGTGAGGTGAAAGATCTGACAGGCCTAGAACAGGCTGAGGCATTCAAAGACAAATTTGAGGCGATAGCTGACCAGGACGCCCGAGCCGCGGTGCAGATGCAAGTGTGGTATTGGCTTGGGCGTGGGAAGGAACCTGTTGCTTCGCAAGAGTGGCTTACAACGAACCACATACTCGCGGCGACGTTTATTGCGGTCTTCCTGATAGGCTGGGTCGAGCTCGGGGTTTCCGCAATCTGGTCCGGCACTGCAGCGCTTGCGACGACCGTTGCCGTGCGGATCGTCTTCCGAATTTTCGATCGAGGGTTTATGTTCCGGAGGCTCTTTACCGCATGTGTGAGCTCAGGACTATTTCTGATTGTTCCAGCACAGTTTGCATTTGCCTTTGAAACGCCCTTTGGACCGGTCTCTTGGGGCGGGGCTCCTGGCGGCGCGCTAGTGTTGATCTGGACGATGTGCACCATCCTGACCATCTGCGGGGCAGCCTGGGAGCGCAACGCTTCCAACAGGACATAGCCCGCTACAGTTTTGACCAATTTGGTACCCGCGGCCGGACTCGAACCGGCACGGCCTTCCGGCCCAGAGATTTTAAGTCTCTTGTGTCTACCATTCCACCACGCGGGCGAGCGTGTCGGGCCTATTTCGGGCCTGGAAATCTCCATACGACCACAAGGCTATGAATACAATGCGCTTTACGGGCGGAAGCGAAGGATTTTAATTCTCTTGTGTCTACCATTCCACCACGCGGGCAAGCGTGTCGGGTCTATTTCGGGCCTGGAAATCTCCATACGGCCACAAGGCTATGAATACAATGCGCTTTGCGGGCGGAAGCGAAGGATTATAAGTCCGATATGTCTACCATTCCATCACGCCCGCACATCATCGTCGAAGTTTTGTCTCACCGCGCCGATGTCGTGTGCAGACACTTACAACCAACCAAAACGATTGAAAAGATACTCATTCATCAGATCCAGGGATGCATGCAGAACACGAACACAATCCTGCTGAATCAAGGCCGAGCTTGACAGCCTTCGGCCAATTCGTTCACGTCGGCGCAACACAAGATCAAGGAGCGAGCGATGAAACTAGTCAGTAACCCGTTTCGAGGTGGTTCTAAGCTTTCGGATCAGGCCCCTTATCCCTCCGTAGAGACAGATGGGTTGGGCCGGCATCGATCCTTCTGTCCTGACTTTGTCGAAACGCCCCTCGTGAATGCATCGGCGCTGGCACCCGTCGCGAATCTCTGGGTTAAAGATGAGCGAAGCCGTATGGGCCTGGGATCGTTCAAAGCGCTGGGTGCGGCTTATGTGATCGCCTGCGAAGCGAATGACATCTCGGTCACGCCAGATGGTAACACGCTCAAAGGGCGCACTTATGTTACGGCAAGCGCGGGCAATCACGGGATGAGCATGGCCGCGGGCGCGCGCACTTTCGGAGCTGATGCAGTTGTTTACATCGCAGAAACAGTTCCAGAAAGCTTTGCAGATCGCCTGCGCGCTCAAAACGCACAAGTGGTCCGGGCGGGTGCGGATTACGCCGCCAGCATGGAAGCAGCCAGTCAAGCGGCGCAGGTCAATGGCTGGACTTTACTCTCGGACAGTTCCTGGGAGGGGTATACTGAACTACCGTACTTGCTGATGGAAGGGTATCTGCAAATGGCGGTCGAAGCCGCCGAGCAATGTACTGAGGCACCAACGCACGTTCTTTTGCAAGCCGGTGTTGGCGGCATGGCCGGAGCCGTCGCTGCCTATGCGCGGGTCGTTTGGGGAGATGCTCCGCAGATCATTGTTGTCGAGCCAACCTCTGCCCCGGCGCTGCAGGCCAGTATCGAAGCGGGGCATTGTGTGTTTGCTGACGGGCCCGACAGCATCATGGGGCGACTGGATTGCAAAGAGCCCTCGCTGATCGCCTTGAACGGCTTGGCCCGAGATGCCGATCTGTTTGTGACAATCGAGGATGACACTGTCGAAGCACAGCTTCCGGCTATGGCGAAGGCCGGGTTGGAAACCAGCGCTTCGGGCGGTGCTGGCATTGCGGCCGTTCTGAACGACGCGATCCGTAGTGAACTGGGTATTGGACCGAATTCCAAAGTGCTCTGCATCTTGAGCGAGCAACCTGCATGAGAGGTTTCGCACCAGAGGAATTCGCGACCCGCGTTGCACGCGCCCAGCATCGGATGCAAGAAACCGGTCTATCGGCCCTGTTGCTTACGACTGAGCCCCAGCTTCGCTATTTCACCGGTTATCTCACCCGTTTCTGGGAAAGCCCAACGCGGCCTTGGTTTCTGATCGTTCCGATTTCTGGCAAGCCGGTTGCAGTAATCCCATCCATCGGTGCTGCATTGATGGCACAGACATGGATCGACGACATTCGAACCTGGAGTGCACCCGACCTTGAAGATGATGGGGTATCCCTGCTGGCCGATACACTGAGAGAGTTGACGCCTGAAAACGCCTCAATCGGCTGCCCCGACGGGCATGAGACCCATGTAAGGATGCCACTGGCCGATCTAAGGCATCTCGAATCCGCAATTGGAGCGCGCCAAATTACGGGTGACCATGGCATCCTGCGGGCGCTGCGGATGGTGAAATCTGACGCCGAGATCGCAAAGATTCGAACTGCCTGTCAGATTGGTGCCCACGCCTTTGCACGAGTGCCCGAGATTGCCTCAGCAGGGACACCGTTGGATCAGATATTTAGAAACTTTCAGAGACTCTGCCTTGAAGAGGGTGCCGACTGGGTGCCCTATCTGGCCGGAGGGGCCGAGCAAGGCGGGTACTCGGATGTAATCTCACCCGCGACACAGACCCCGCTTCGTATAGGCGATGTGCTGATGCTCGACACCGGCCTCGTCCACGATGGCTATTTTTGCGACTATGATCGCAATTGGTCCGTCGGCCCAGCGAGCAAGACGGTACGCGATGCACATGCCAGATTGGTCGAGGCTTCGGATGCAGCGTTTGATCAAGCCCGCCCAGGCGTGACGGCTTCTCAGCTTTTTCATACGATGAACACATTACTTACCGATGGCAGCGCGGGTACCGATGCCGGGAGACTGGGCCACGGGTTAGGAATGTCGTTGACCGAATGGCCTTCGCTTATTCCCGATGATCATACTGAACTGCAACCGGGAATGGTTTTGACGCTTGAACCGGGTATTGCGGTCGATGGCAAAATTCTCGTGCACGAAGAAAACATACTGATCACCGAAGGCGCGCCCGAATTCCTCAGCCCCCGGATAGGACCGGAGATTGCCGAGATATGAGCACGTTGCCGTACACACTGGATCCTGACGATCCCTCGGCTGTACCAATGGGGCTGATCGTTTTACAGACTGACGAGACAATCGAACCTGAGTTTCGCAGCCTTTTTACCGATGACAAAAGCCCGCTTTATGTCAGCCGCATTCCCAGCGGGGCTGAGGTCAACACCGACACTCTGGCGCAAATGGAAACCGACTTGCCCGCCGCGGCTGATCTGTTGCCAAAGGCGCGGCCATATCGAGTTGTTGGCTATGGATGTACGTCAGCCAGTTCGGTAATCGGATCGGATCGGGTTGAGCAGATGGTCATGCAGACCTGTAATACAGCGACCGTCACCAACCCGTTGCGGGCAGCCTCCGCCTGCGCGAGACATTTGGGCGTCTCAAAATTTGCACTGCTGTCGCCCTACATCGAAGAAGTAAACACTCCGTTGCGACGCGCGTTTGCAGAACAAGGCATCGCGATGGATGTGTTTGGCACTTTCGGCGAATCCGAAGAAGCCAAAGTTGTGCGCATCTCGACCGATTCCGTGGTCGATGCCGCCGTGCGACTGGGAAGAGATTCAACAGTCGACGCCGTATTCCTAAGTTGTACGAACCTTCGGACACTGACGGCTATCCCAAGGATCGAGGCGCAGATCGGCAAGCCTGTCCTGTCAAGCAACCAGAGTTTGGCCTGGCATATGAAACAACTGAACGTGTCGCAAAATTAGGCAAATGCGGCGTTTACGCGACTCCAATTGCTTTACGGGCTTGCGACCATTTGTTAGCCTCGTCATCAATGCACGAGAAGATCAATGAGGCCCGGACCAACCGGGTAATCATTTGACGCAACAGGGGGTCTTGTGACCGACACAAATAGCGACGCCGCGTTTGTTGAATTTCAACGCGTTCAAAAGTCTTATGATGGCGAGAACCTCGTCGTCAAAGATCTCAACCTGGCAATGCCAAAGGGCGAATTCCTGACCATGCTCGGGCCGTCCGGATCAGGTAAGACAACCTGCCTGATGATGCTTGCTGGATTCGAAACCGCCACCCATGGCGAGATTCTTCTGGATGGAAAACCCATCAACAATATCCCTCCGCACAAACGTGGCATCGGGATGGTGTTCCAGAACTACGCTCTGTTCCCGCATATGACTGTAGCCGAGAACCTTTCGTTCCCGCTGGAAGTCCGCAAGCTGGGCAAGTCCGAGCGCGAGGAGAAGGTCAAGCGCGCGCTGGACATGGTGCAGATGGGTGCCTTCGGCAATCGTCGCCCCGCGCAGTTGTCGGGTGGTCAGCAGCAACGGATCGCACTGGCACGTGCGCTGGTGTTCGAGCCCGAACTGGTGTTGATGGACGAACCGCTGGGTGCGTTGGACAAACAACTACGCGAGCATATGCAGTTCGAAATCACCCGTCTGGCGCATGAACTGGGCATTACCACCGTCTACGTGACCCACGACCAGACCGAGGCATTGACCATGTCCGACCGTGTTGCGGTGTTTGACGATGGCCGCATTCAGCAACTGGCCCCGCCGGATCAGCTGTATGAAGAACCCGACAACAGTTTCGTGGCGCAATTCATCGGTGAAAACAATACCCTGGAAGGTGTTGTTAAATCCATCGATGGAGATACCTGCCTTGTGCAATTGGATGACGGCTCGGAAATCGATGCGGTGCCGATCAACGTGCACAATCCGGGCGAACGTACCAAGGTCTCGATCCGGCCCGAGCGCGTAGAATTCAATAAAGACCGACTGCATGCCGATGCACATACGCTGAAAGCAACGGTCAAGGAATTCATCTATATGGGCGACGTGTTCCGCTTCCGCATGTCGGTGGCGGGCAATGACGAGTTCATCGTCAAAACACGGAATGCCCCCGACGCCATCCGTCTGAATCCCGGACAGGAAATCGAGATCGGCTGGCTTGCAAAGGATTGTCGTGCGCTCGACGCATAGACCAAGCCGCGCGGTACAAACGTGGCTTACCGAGGGACCAGCTGGCGAAAACCCGTGCGTCAGCTGACCAAACAACAAACGGGAAGTACTGGGAGTAACACATGAAAACTACCAAAACACTGCTGACAGCAGCTGCTATTGCGACAGCGGCTGGCGGCGTTTCCGCCGAAGAGATGACCATCGTCTCGTGGGGCGGCGCCTATTCCAAATCGCAGCTCAAGGCTTATCACGAGCCCTATTCGGAGAAGACCGGCGTCACCATCCTGAACGATGACAGCTCGAACGAGGCCGTCGCCAAACTGCGCGCGATGAACGAAGCGGGCAACATCACATGGGACGTGGTTGATGTGGTTGCGGCGGACGCAATCCGCCTCTGCGACGAAGGTCTAGCACTTGAGATCGATTTCGACACTCAACTGGCCCCTGCCCCCGATGGCACGCCTGCCTCCGAAGATTTCGGTGACCTTCTGGTCAGCGACTGCTTTATCCCGCAGATCGTCTATTCAACCACTTTCGGTTATCGCACAGATCTGGTCGGTGATACTCCGCCAACCGACATCTGCGCAGTATTCGATCTTGAAGCCTATCCCGGCAAGCGCTCGCTGGAAAAGCGCCCGATCAACAACATGGAATGGGCGCTGCTGTGTGACGGCGTCGCAAAAGACGACGTCTACGACGTTCTGGCCACTGCTGAAGGTCAGGACCAGGCCTTGGCCAAATTGGATACCATCAAGGACAGTGTCGTCTGGTGGTCTGCCGGTGCCGACACGCCACAATTGCTAGCCGATGGTGAAGTTGTCATGGGTTCGACCTATAACGGCCGCCTGTTCAGCGTGATCGAAGAACAAAAGCAGCCGGTAGCGATGCTGTGGGATGCTCAGGTATTCGATCTTGATGGCTGGATCATTCCGGCTGGCCTGAGCGAAGAGCGTCAACAGCGCGCGCTGGACTACATCATGTTCGCAACTGACACGCAGCGTCTGGCAGATCAGGCCAAGTACATCTCGTACGGCCCGGCTCGTGCCTCCTCTGCACCGCTGGTAGGTCAGCACGCCGATCTGGGCATCGACATGGCACCACACATGCCGACCGATCCGGAAAACGCCAAGAACACGTTCCTGTACAACTACGAGTTCTGGGCGGATTACCGCGACGATATCGACGCCAAATTCCAGGCTTGGCTGGCGCAATAAGCGTCTGATTTCCTGAGATTGTCGGGGGCGGCCTATCGCCCCCGACCCCAAAAATACCCAAGGGGTAACGATGACTGACGCCACCCAAAATACTGGTCCCATGCTGGCCGCGGACGGCACGCCACTCAAGCAATCGCTGGCCCGGTCACTGCGACGGCAAAAGCTGCGGGCCCTGATGCTGGTCGCCCCACTGCTGCTGTTCGTTATGTTCTCGTTCATCGTGCCTATTGCGGCGATGCTGTTCCGATCTGTGGAAAACAGCATCGTACAAGAGACACTGCCCCTGACGGTTGAAGCATTGCAAAGCTGGGATGAAACCAGCAGCGAGTTGCCCGACGAAGCCGTTTATGACGCCTTTGTCCGCGATATGGTCGTGGCCGTCGATAACAAGACACACACCCGGCTGGGTTCGCGTCTGAACTACGAAGAGACAGGCATGTCTTCGATGTTCCGCCGCTCGGGTCGGAAAATGGGTAAGCTGGACCCCGAAACCGATGGGCCGTTCAAAGACCAGGTCATCGAGATTCACGACGGCTGGGGTGAACCGCAGACTTGGGCGGTTATCAAGACGCATTCGCCCGCTGTCACCAATGGCTATTTTCTGAACGCTGTGGACATGCGCCGCACGCCCGAGGGCGCGCAGGCGCAGCCCGAGGACAAGCAGATCCTGATCAAGCTGTTCGGGCGCACTTTGTTCATGTCGCTGGTGATCACCGCGTCCTGTATCCTGCTGGCCTATCCGGTCAGTTATTTGCTGGCGACACTTCCGATGCGGGTGTCGAACCTGCTGATGATCCTCGTGTTGTTGCCCTTCTGGACGTCATTGTTGGTGCGAACCTCGGCGTGGAAGGTGATGTTGCAGCAACAGGGCGTGATCAATGAAACATTGGTCTGGCTGGGACTGGTCGCCGACGACGCCAGGCTGGTGATCATCAACAACCAGATCGGCACGATCATAGCTATGACGCATATCCTGCTGCCGTTCATGATCCTGCCAATGTATTCGGTGATGCAGACCATACCGCCCTCGTACACCCGCGCCGCAAAATCCATGGGCGCGACCAACTGGACGACATTCTGGCGCATCTACTTCCCGCAATCCATTCCTGGCATTGGCGCGGGCTCAATCCTCGTGTTCATTCTGGCGATCGGCTACTACATCACGCCTGAAATCGTTGGCGGCACCAAAGGTGTCTTTATTTCGAACCGGATTGCCTATCACATCTCGTCCTCACTGAACTGGGGGCTGGCCGCGGCATTGGGAACGATCCTTCTGGGCGTCGTACTGCTGCTCTACTGGTGCTACGACAAGATTGTCGGCATTGATAACGTGAAGCTGGGATAATCGACATGGCCGCACTTACTCCGATATCCCGCAAACCTTTGTCCATGGTTTTGCCAAGCGTTGCGCTGGCAGGCGCCTTCGCCGGTATCTTTGTCGGCGCGGGCAATGGCTCGGTCTTCCTCGGCATCATTGGCGGTGCAGCCTTGATCGCCGCTGTGGCCTGGGTCTACATCACGACACTCAAGAACGAAAAACTGGCACGATGGATCAATATCCTTGGCTTTGGCATCGTCGGTTTTCTGTTCTCTGGTCCAATGGGCGGCGTTCTGGGCCTGTTGGGTGGATGGTTCTTCGTCTGGTTTATCTTTTGGCTGTACGAAGGTCGATATCGCCAAAAACTGTTGCCCTATCTGACCGCGAAACAAGTGTTCTATCACTACTTGTTCCGGGTGATCTGCGGCGCGATCTTCGTGTTCCTGATCACCCCGATCCTCGTGGTTTTGCCGCTCTCGTTCAACGCGCAGGATTTCTTTACCTTCACGCCAGAAATGCTGCGGCTCGACCCGGAAGGGTACTCGCTAAAGCACTACCGCGATTTCTTCACCAACAATGAATGGCAGCGCAGCTTCAAGAACTCGCTCATCATTGCGCCGATTGCGACGATCATCTCGGTCTCGCTGGGCACGCTGGCGGCCATTGGCCTCAGCCAGAGCCACGTTCCAGGCCGCCGCGCCATCATGGGCATCCTGATCTCGCCAATGATCGTGCCGCTGATCATTTCAGCCACAGGCATGTTCTTCTTCTACAGCGATATCGGCCGCTTCATGGAGGGAACACTGGGCATGAACAAGAATTTTGTGGGCTATGTGAAAGTGATCCTCGCTCACGCCGTTCTGGGTATTCCATTCGTCATCATCACCGTGACCGCAACGCTAGTGGGCTTTGACCGCTCGCTGACGCGGGCGGCTGCGAATATGGGCGCGGGTCCGGTGCGGACATTCTTCAAGATTCAGATGCCCTTGATCCTGCCGGGTGTGATCTCAGGCGGCCTGTTTGCCTTCATCACCTCATTCGACGAGGTGGTCGTGGTACTGTTTGTCGGCTCGGCTAGCCAAAAAACGCTGCCATGGCAGATGTTCACCGGCCTGCGCGAACAGATCAGCCCGACCATTCTGGCGGTGGCCACGATCCTCGTGGTGATCTCGATTGCGCTGCTGACCACGGTCGAGCTGCTGCGCCGCCGGTCCGAGCGCCTGCGGGGCCTTTCCCCCGCTTGACGCAGGCCTAGGTCTGATCTAACGATTCACCTGTTCATCCCAGCCGCGATGGCGTCGCGGACGCACTGGGATGATCGGCTCTCGGACCCCGAGACCGCCTGTCCTGAACGCCGGGACAAGTGGCCGGGTTTGCCGCCCGGCAATGATGAGAGACCAAGTCATGACAGACACAACAAAACGCCCTGAATTCTTCACCTGCCACAATGGCGACAAAGCGCCCCTGCCGTTCAGCAAGGGCGAATACGACCGCCGCCTTGGCGCCCTGCGCGCAATCATGGCCAAGCATGACATCCCCGCAGTCCTGCTGACCTCGATGCAGAACATCGCCTATTATTCCGGCTTTCTGTACTGCTCATTCGGCCGCCCCTACGGCTGCGTGGTAACACAGGACGCTTGCACCACTGTCTCGGCAAACATCGACGCGGGCCAACCGTGGCGGCGCTCGGTTGAGGACAACGTCATCTACACCGACTGGAAGCGCGACAATTACTGGCGCGCAGTGGCCAGCCTGATCGGCGGGGCCAAACGGATCGGGATCGAAGGCGACCACATGACATTGGCGGCGCGCAACACGGCGCTGGACATGCTGGGCGGACCGGAACTGATCGATATCGCACCTGACACGATGTTTGCCCGCATGGTGAAATCCGCAGAAGAGATCGAGCTGATCAAAGGCGGCGCGCGCACCGCTGACGTGGGTGGGGCCGCCATTCACGCAGCTATCCGTGAAGGCGCCACCGAGATCGAGATCGCCATGGCTGGACGCGACGCGATGGAAGAGGAAATCGCCCGCGCCTACCCGGATGCCGAATACCGCGACACATGGGTCTGGTTCCAGTCGGCGCTTAACACCGACGGCGCACATAACCCGGTGACTAAACGCGCGCTGCAAAAGGGCGATATCCTGTCGCTGAACACCTTCCCGATGATCTCGGGCTATTACACCGCGCTGGAACGCACCCTGTTCCTGGGCGAGCCCGACGCAGACAGCCTGCGCCTGTGGAAGGCCAACGTTGCCGCGCATGAGCTGGGCCTGAGCCTGATCAAACCCGGCGCGACCTGTTCGGGCATCACGGCTGAGATCAACCGCTTCTTCGCGGATGAGGGCCTGCTGCAATACCGTTCGTTCGGGTATGGCCATTCCTTTGGTATCCTCAGCCACTACTACGGGCGCGAGGCGGGTCTGGAGCTGCGCGAAGATATCGACACGGTGCTGGAACCCGGCATGGTCGTCTCGATCGAGCCGATGCTGTGGATTCCCGAAGGCCAACCCGGCGCGGGCGGCTATCGTGAACACGACATCCTTGTGGTTGGTGAAGACGGCGCCGAGAACATCACCGGCTTCCCCTATGGTCCCGGCCACAACATCATCGGGGCATAAGAAAACGGGTGGGGCTGATGGCCCCACCTACTACCGCTGGTTGCGTTCGTGAAAGATGAAGCCGAGAAAGTTCAGCAACAGCTGCGCTGCCAGAATCTGGGTGCTCTCGGTCGGGTCATACGCAGGCGCGACCTCGACCAGATCGATGCCCACAACATCCCCGCGTTTGGCCAGACCCTGTAGAATTTCCAGTACATCGTAGTAGAGAAACCCGCCATGGCTGGGCGTACCTGTGCCCGCCGCGATTGAAGGGCAAAAAGCGTCGATATCTATCGTTACGTAATACCGTGCCCCCTGCGGGATACGCGCCAGCACTGCCTCGGCCCCCAGTTTGCGCACCTGCCGCACCGACAGGATATCCGAGCCCCGCGCGCGGGCGTCCTCGTAGCCCTCTTTCGCAGTGGATGAGACATTGCGGATGCCCAACTGCGTCATGCCCGAGACATAGTCTTTCTCAATCGCCCGCCGCATCGGGTTGCCATGTCCGGCGGTCACTCCGTGGCGTTCATCGACAAAATCCAGATGCGCGTCGATCTGCACCACATGGATCGGGCCGTTCTGCGCGCAATCCTCGGCGAAGGCATTGATACAGGGGATGTTGATCGAATGGTCCCCGCCAATAGTCACCGGCAAGGCCCCTGCTTTCAGGATCTTGCCCACCCCCAAGGCGATATTCGCATGGCTCTCGTCGGTCTTGGTATGGATAATATCCGCATCCCCCAGATCAACGATCCGCACGGAGCCATCCAGATAGGTTGCGTCATCTTCGTGATCATAAGCCCCGGCGTGGCCGAAACTGAACAGGGTCGAGGCTTCGCGCACGGCCCGAGGTCCAAACCGCGCCCCCGGTCGCCATTGGGTCCCGAAATCGAAGGGCGCGCCGAGAACGGCGATATCCGCCTCTATCTCATCCCAATTCTCAACATATGGAGATTTGGCGAAGGTTGAGATGCCGACAAAAGGCAGGTTTAGTCGCCCCGCCTTATAACCATGGTCTTGCATGGGTATTTCCTTTTTCATTGCCACTGTCACGTTCGATGACATCAATCGCAGCAGCATCTTGTGCTCAGGATGGACCAATGTCGAGATGCCCGGCGTGCAGCTTCAGTATTTCGAGCCACTCACGCGAGTGTTGCGTGTATGTGATCTGCTTTGCAGGCAAGATCGAATATGAACCCGATCGGAGGATGCCATGTCGATTCCACGTCGCAGCTTTGTCGGCCTGTTGGGGGCAAGCGCTGTAGCCCCTCGCGCTCTTTGGGCGCAGGATGACCCTGTCTACGATGCCGTACGTTCAACTTTGTATGGCAGTCGGACCGATTTCGAAGCCGGGATGGCGTTCCTGACCGAGCGCGGCAACCCGGACGTTGTGCCCGCGCTTTTGACGGCGATGCGCTATGGCAGAAGGCGAGAGCGAGACATTGCCAAAGTCATGGAAGCGTTGAGCGGCGCGCGCCACGGCACAGACTGGTTCGAATGGATGCTATGGCAAGAACGGAACGCTCAGATTGTACCTCATCCATCTTTGATACCGTTCAAACGCGAAGTTCTTTTGGGCATCGATCAGAACTTCGACGTTTTCCTGAAACCCGAATATTTGCAACGCGACAAGATGAAGATTCGGCTGGAAGAGATCAGTTGGGGTGGTGTGCTCAAGGACGGTATCCCTTCGCTGGACAATCCCAAGCTGATCCCGGCGGCGCGGGCGGACTACATGAAAGACGACGATCTGGTCTTTGGCGTCTCGATCAACGGCGATGTACGCGCTTATCCGCTGCGCATCATGGGCTGGCACGAGATGTTCAACGAGGTGATCGGAGGCGTTCCGGTAGCACTGGCCTATTGTACGCTGTGCGGATCGGGGATTTTGTTTGAAACGCAGGTCGAGGGGCGGCGGAAGCCGTTTGTATTTGGCTCGTCCGGGTTCCTGTATCGGTCGAACAAATTGATGTTCGACCGTGAGACGCATTCGTTATGGAACCAGTACACAGGTAAGCCCGTGGTCGGACCGCTGGTCAACAGTGGGATCGAGCTGAAGCAGCGTCCTGTGGTGATCACCCGCTGGGACAGCTGGAAGGCGTCGCATCCGGATACGCAGGTGCTGTCGCTCAGCACCGGTCATCGGCGCAACTATGGCTCGGGCGTTGTGTATCGCGATTACTTTGCCTCACCCGATCTGATGTTCCCGGCCTTGGTCGATCAAAGTCGGCATCGCCAGAAGGACTACGTGTTCGCCGTGCGCCAGTTCGGCGCGGCGCGGGCGTGGCCGTTGGACGCGTTCAAGGGCAAGCCGGTGATCAACGATGCGATTGGCGGGCGGGCACTGATGCTGATGGGCGACCCGGACAAGCGCAGCGTGCGCGCTTACGAGCGTGGGTCGCGCCAGTTCCGCGCGACCACCGATGGCGGGCTGCTGGACGAAACGGGCAACAAGTGGCGCGTCACCGAAGAGGCACTGATTGGCCCGGATGGCGCAGAGTTGCCGCGCGTCGCGGGACATATCTCGTATTGGTTTGCCTGGGACAATTATCTGGGCGACGCAGCCAGCGTTTACGGACGCTGATCAAGAATGTTCCTCGGCCGCTGTGGCGGCCAGCGCGCGGTTGTAAGCTTTCAGCGCGTCGATGTGATAGAGCGCGCCAACGGGGTTTTCACAGCCGTCCTTGTCGATGATCACCACCGGGATGCAAGGGATGTCATCGCGGTCGAAATATGGCATCGCGGCCTCAAGCGTGGCGCTGGCCTTGACGCATAGGCCTTGTTCGATCAATGCCTGCGCGTCTTCCTTGGAGATCGAACGCGCGTCCCCCAGCGGGCGCATCACCGCGCCTGCCCGCAACATTGCCAGCAGGTACGCCTGCGGCCCGGCGGCCAAGTGCACATTGCGTCGTTCCAGCTGGGTCAGGAAGAAGGACCGGTCCACAAGGCGCGAGGCCAGCGCAGTGGACATCGAGACCGAAACCATCACGGCGAGGCCGATCTGCCAGTCTCCGGTCAATTCAAACACGATGAGCGTGGTTGAGATTGGTGCGCCCAGCACCGCGGCAGCCACCGCGCCCATCCCGGCAAAGGCATAGAGCGTATGGGTGCCTGACACATCTGGCAGTAATCCGGTGGCGATCAGGCCGAAGGCCAACCCGGTCAGCGCTCCGATCATCAATGAAGGGGAAAACACACCACCACCCATGCGACCGCCCATGGTAATCGCCACTGCGACGGTCTTGATGACCGCGAACAGGATCGCGGTCGTCAGCACGAGGTCCCCGGTCAAAGCACGGATCGTGGTTTCGTATCCCACGCCGATGATGTGCGGAAACCAGACCGCCAACAGGCCGAGCATCGCGCCCGAAACACCGGGGCGCAGCCAGCGAGGCAGAGACAAGCGGTTTTGGATATGCGTGCCGATATCCTCGGCGAAGAAGATCGATCGCATCAGCAGTAGCGAAACCAGCCCGCAAATCAGGCCTAGGATCAGGAAGGCGGGCAGCTCGACATAGAATTGCAACGACCCGGGCGTATCCAGCGTGAATTCGGTCACGTCACCATAAGCCAGCCGGTTGATCACGGTCCCCGCGACCGAGGCGATGACAATGGGCGCAAAGGCATGAACGGCGAAGTGGCGCAGCACAACCTCAAGCGCAAACAAGGCCCCGGCGATGGGGGCGTTGAAACTGGCCGAAACAGCAGCGGCCACAGCACAACCCAATAGGTCGCGCCCGGTGATGCCGTCGGCGTGGATACGGTCGCTGACCCAAGTCGAGATGACCCCGGCCATATGCACAACAGGTCCTTCCCGCCCCGTGGATCCGCCAGAGCTGAGCGTGATCAGCGAAGCGAAAAAAGATGCAATACCGGCCTTCTTTTCGACCCGTCCATCAGTGATGGCCGCACCCTCGATCACATCAGCTACCGAACGCACACGGCCATCATCGGTGTACCTGTTCAGGATGATCCCGACGACCAACCCGCCGACCACAGGTGTAAGGAAAATCCAGAGCCAATGCAGCTTCTCAGCATGGCTGTGCAGGAACAGGATATCTTCGGTGTTGTAGAGATAAGCCTGCAACGACGAGATCGCCATCCGGAATCCCAGCGCCATGAAGCCTGCAGCGATCCCGATGACCAGAGCAATAAACCAGAACTGAATCTGGCTGGGGCCACGATGAAGCATTACCCGCCATGCATCCCGCAGCGCCGAGAGGGCTTGATTGAGCTGATTGCGCAGCACGGTGCGGGTCGATTGGGTCATTGGCCCTCGTTGGGGTGGTCGCCTGACCCTTAGTAAGCCACGCGCGCGCCTTAGAAAAGTCGGTTCACGACAAGATGCTCACAGAATGCGCGTCATGCATCCAACAGGGCACGGGCAGCGGCACGTGCCTCATCCGTAATGGTGTCGCCTGCGACCATCCGGGCGATTTCGTCGACGCGGTCGGGGTCGGCCAGCGGGATCACGGTGGACAGGGTCTGATCGCCGGTGACCTGTTTCTGCACCCGCCAGTGATGCGCCGCCCGTGCGGCCACTTGCGGCGAGTGGGTGACGACCAGCACCTGCCCGCCCTGCGCGAGTGCGGCCAGACGGCGGCCCACCGCGTCCGCCGTGGCACCGCCGACACCGCGGTCAATCTCGTCAAAGATCATCGTGCGGGCACTGTCTTCGCCCGTTAGGCAGACCTTAAGCGCCAGCAGAAAGCGGCTGAGTTCGCCGCCCGAGGCGATTTTGTTGAGCGGCCCTGACGGCGCCCCCGGGTTGGTGGCGACGGTGAAGGCCACCGCGTCGGTGCCTTCGGGGCCTGCGTCGGTCGCGGTGATCTCGGTCCGGAACACGGCGCGTTCCATTTTCAGGGGCGCGAGTTCAGCCATTACTGCGGTGTCCAACGCACTGGCGGCCTTACGGCGCGTTTCGCCGAGTGCGGTGGCCGCGTTGTCATACGCAGCTTGTGCCGCGTCCACAGCAGCGCGTTTGTTTCTGAGGTCGGCGTCACTTGCATCCAGCCGGTTCAGGCGGTCGCGCAAGGTATCGGCGAAGGTGCCCAGATCATCGGGGGCCACATCGTGTTTCCGTGCCAGCGCGCGAATGGCAAAGAGGCGTTCCTCGGCCTGTTCCAGTTCCGCTGGGTTAAAATCGAGCGCTTGCAGACAAGCGTTGACCCCATCCTGCGCCTCGCCCAGTTCGATCAGGGCGCGACCCAGCGCTGCAATGGGGCCTTCCAACTGGCCACCCGCATTGTCCGACACGCCTTCCAGCCAGCGCACGGCATCGGCCATCGCGCCCTCGGCCCCGTCGCCGTCCAGCAAGGCAAAGGCACGGGCCACGTCATCGCGAATCCGCTCGGCCCCTTGCATCATGCGGCGGCGGGCGTCGAGATCTGCATCCTCGCCCGGCTGCGGGTCAAGCTGATCCAACTCGGCAACGGAATGACGCAGGAACTCTTCTTCGGCACGCATAGCGTCCAGCGCTGCCTCAGTCTGCGCCAGAGCTTTGCGGGCGATGGACATCTGGCCCCATGCGGCACGCACGGCGGCCAACTGATCCCCTGCCCCGGCATAGGCATCCAGCATTGCGCGATGCCCGCGTGGATTCAGCAGGCCTCGGTCATCATGTTGGCCGTGCAGTTCGATCAGAGTATCCGACAGCGCCCGTAACACTTCGCCCGAACAACGGCGGTCATTGACCCATGCAGTCTTACGTCCCTCGGCGGTGTTGACGCGGCGCAGGATCAGCTCCTCGCCACCGGGCAGACCCGCCTCGGCCAGAATCGAATGGGCAGGGTGATCGTCAGGCAGTTCAAACTCGGCCACAACTTCGCCCTGCGCGGCCCCCTGACGAACCAGCTCGGCGCGCCCGCGCCAGCCCAGCACAAAGCCCAGCGAATCCAGCAAGATCGACTTACCCGCGCCGGTTTCACCGGTCAAAGCATTCAAGCCCGGCTGAAACGTCAGCTCCAGCCGGTCGATGATCAGCATGTCGCGGATATCAAGGGCGCGCAGCATCGGGTCTTTAGCGTCCCAAGCCTTTAGCCATGGCCGTTACAACCACTCACCCTTGACGGTCTGGCGATAGATCGTGCTGAGCCAATTGTTACCTCGGCTCTTTAGATCGAGACCACGCGACGTCAGCAACGTGTACCCCGCGTCGTACCATTCTGAGGACTGATAGTTGTAACCCAGAATCGCACCCGCGGTCTGCGCCTCGTCCACCAGTCCCAGCGCCAGATACGCCTCGATCAGGCGATAGAGCGCCTCGGCGGTATGAGATGTGGTCTGAAAATCCTCGACCACCACGCGGAATCGATTGATCGCCGCAGTGAAGTGATCCTGACGCAGATAATAGCGCCCGATTTCCATCTCTTTGCCAGCCAGATGGTCGAAGGCAAGGTCGAATTTCAGTACGGCAGATGTGGCATACTCACTGTCTGGGTAGACTTCGATCACCGTGCGCAGCGCCTGCAGTGCCTGAAAGGTCAGCCCCTGATCACGACCCACTTCGTCGATCTGATCATAGTAGCTGAGCGCCAGAAGATACTGGGCATAGGCGGCGTCTTCGTCAGTGGGATAGAAATCGATATAGCGCTGCGCGGCGGCGCGGCTTTCTTCATAGTTCTGGTCCGAATGGAATGAGAACGCCTGCATGATCAGCGCACGTTTCGCCCAATCGGAATAAGGATAAAGCCGCTCTACTTCAGAGAAATACCAAGCCGCGTCGTCCGAGCGATTCTGCGACAGCTCGTATTCACCGCGGGTGTAAATCTGTTCAGGCGTGAAACCTTCGAGGTTTTGGCTGCGGTCTGCCCCACGGTTACCAAACAGACCTCCGGCATTGCCACATGCCGTCAAAGTTGCTGCCAGAAGAAGCGCACCTGCGATTCTGACTGCCGCTTTGCTGCCAACCATTCCGCCCATCCTTGTCGTCTACTTAGCGGGAATTACCCCTGATCGGGCCTCGGTCTAGCACATAAAATTCCAGTGCAAAACGCCTTATCCACCCTCATGGCGCAAATGTCGTCAGAGTTGATCAGATCACGCAACCTGCGGGATTTCGCTTCGCACAAGGCCCTGGCCGGGCAGACGCGCGGCTTGTTCAGGGGTACAAAGGATCGGACGCACAGCGCCCGGTGTTTCGAACAGTTTGCGCAGCAATGTGTTGGTCATCGAATGCCCCGACTTCTCGCCGACAAAGCGCCCCAGAATCGGACCGCCTGCAAGATAGAGATCACCCAGAGCGTCCAGCATTTTGTGGCGCACCGCTTCATCCGTGTGACGGAAGCCACCCGGGGTCAGGACTTCGTCGCCCTGTACGACTACCGCATTGTCCAATGTGCCGCCCAAGGCCAATCCGTTTTCACGCATCGCTTCAACATCTGTGCGGCGGCAAAACGTGCGACTGTCGCAGAGTTCACGCGCAAACGAACCATTGCGCATGTCCAAAACCTTTGTCTGGCTGCCAATGGCGTCATCTTCGAAATCAATGTGGAACTCGATCTCCAGACCTTCCGCAGGCGCGATCGATGCCTTTGCGCCTTCGCGTTCAACTGAGATGGGTTTAAGCACCTCATAAGCCAGTACCGGACTGGCCTGACGACGAACGCCTTTGGCCATGATGCCCTGAACAAAGGCCACGGACGAGCCATCCATGATCGGGACTTCGGGACCGTCGATTTCAATCAGTGCATTATGCACACCACATCCGGCAAGTGCCGCCATGATGTGTTCCACAGTCGATACCGACACATTCGCATCGTTAACCAATCGTGTGCAAAGAGGCGTCCGCTCAACAACATCATAGATAGCGGGGATCAACGCATTGCCCAGCTCGATATCAGTCCGTTTGAACCAGATTCCATGACCTGCCGCTGCAGGCTTCAGAACCATCGTCGCAGGCTTGCCGCTATGCAGCCCAGTGCCCACAAACGTGACTGAAGATTTGAGCGTATGTTGCAATGTGAGCCTCGGTGAGTTGTGTCCAGCCTATCAGGGGCTGTGTTGCACCCTCAACTAAGGAAGGGGGCGTTAAGGCTCAACTCACCTTTTGCAACCGAATGAAACATGAATGTGACACATCGGCAAATCCCTGCTTACACCAGCTCAACACTTTGTGTTTCCACAAAAAAGGGCCGCGCGATGGCGGCCCTTCGGGATGATTTTGTTACCGCGATCAGTTGGCCTGACGCCTTAGGAAGGCGGGAATTTCGATGCGCTCCTGATCAGGATCGGCTTCATCCTGAACAGGTGCCGTTGCGTCAACCGACCGCATCGCAGGCTGTTGGCGTACCGGTTGAGCGGGCGTATCGGCCGCATGGCCGGTCATCCGGTCAATCAATCGGTTGAAGCCAAAACGCGGGCGATCCTCGGTCGCTTGCTGCGGCTGAGGAGCCGGTTCGCGAGGCGCCTCAGGCGTCGGACGAAGCCGGTTAGAAGGTACTTTCTGAACTGCGGCCTGCAACCGCTGCATCGCTTCCGGAGACGGTGTGCCGGGGGTCTGGGCACGCGGTGCGACGTAGGAGTCGACTGTCTCTTCGACTTCGGGTTGCGGTTCGAACTGCGCGACCTGAGGCTGATAGGCGGGCGGGGGCAGCCCGTCATCGTCCTTCTCGGCAGCGGGTTGTTCGTCTTGCCAGCCCTCGTTGAACTCGACATCTTCGATGGACTCGAAGAGCGTGGGCGCAATGTTGTCCTCAGCCGGGGCCTCATCTGCAGCGATTTGTTCAGGCGTGGAGTCTTCTGCCGAAACCGTGCGTGTCAGCGGAGCCGACATCGAACGGCGGGCGACCGGTACATCTTCGCTTTTCTCGCTGGCATCGATACCGGTGGCAACGACTGAAACGCGCATTCCGCCTTCCATCTCGGTGTCGAGGGTCGAACCGACAATGATATTGGCCTCCGGGTCCACTTCCTCGCGGATGCGGTTGGCGGCCTCGTCCAGTTCGAACAGGGTCAGGTCGTGCGCACCGGTGATGTTGATTAGCACACCCTTGGCACCCTTGAGGCTGATTTCGTCCAACAGCGGGTTGGCAATGGCCTTCTCGGCTGCCTGAATGGCGCGATCTTCACCGGTCGCTTCGCCTGTGCCCATCATCGCCTTGCCCATCTCGTCCATCACGGCTCGAACGTCGGCGAAGTCGAGGTTGATCAGACCCGGACGCACCATCAGGTCGGTTACGCCTTTGACGCCCTGATACAGGACATCGTCGGCCATCGAGAACGCCTCGGTAAACGTTGTCTTTTCGTTGGCCAGACGGAACAGGTTCTGGTTCGGAATGATGATCAGCGTATCAACGACTTTCTGCAGCGCATCAACGCCGTCTTCGGCCTGACGCATACGCTTGGCGCCTTCGAACTGGAAGGGCTTGGTGACAACCCCAACGGTCAGAACACCCAACTCCCGCGCTGCCTGCGCGATGATCGGGGCTGCGCCGGTGCCTGTGCCGCCACCCATGCCGGCAGTGATAAAGCACATATGCGCACCCGCTAGGTGATCGACGATCTGTTCGATGCTTTCTTCAGCTGCTGCAGCACCCACGGTCGGACGCGCACCTGCACCTAACCCTTCGGTGACTTTGACGCCCAGCTGCACCCGCGCCGACGAACGGCTTTGCTGCAGCGCCTGTGCGTCTGTGTTGGCGACGACAAATTCAACGCCGTCCAGCTGTTTTTCAATCATGTTGTCGACAGCATTGCCCCCAGCGCCGCCAACGCCAAATACGGTAATCCGAGGCTTGAGTTCGTCGTGCCCGGGCATCGAAAGATTTAATGTCATGCTCTGTCCGCCTGTTTTTTATGTTGCCGCAAAATGCGGTTTTTCTGACCTATCCACAGTCGATTTTACTGTGTCATTTCGGAAACGTCACCAGAAAAATCGCACGAATCCACAAAATATGGAGGAAATAAGGCAGCAAACAGCGGCATTTCGCTGTTACCGCGACATGTTGCGGCGAAAGGCTCATGCGCCACTACACACGGAAAGACCCCACCCGCCTTGAGGGGATGCGAAAACTTTTAGTCACTCGTTTGGTCGCGGAAAACTGCTCAATGTCCTGCCGCTGAGCCTCTGCCGGGCCTTGAACCTTATTTTGCGGTAATTTGGCAGTTGCCGCAACTGATTTCTTTAGCCTACCGGGGCACTTGGGCAATTCAGGCCATCTTCAGAGATGCTACGGACCTCTTGCGTTTCGCTGCCGACGAAGCGCGCCAGCCGCACCATCAGCCGGTCATTGTACAGGTAGGGCCACCAGCAGACTGGCAGGCCATCGGGCGCATCATCGTACAGAAAACAGATCTGGCCATTTGGCGTGGTGATCTGGCCATAGACACAGCCCCGCCCCTCCATCCGCCAGACCGAGAGAGTCGGGCTGAGGAATTCCTCGGTCCCGACCAACATACCGCTTCGGATTTCATGGAAGGTGATCGTTTTGCCAACGACGGCGCTCAGAAACGCCTCTGGCGTAATCAGGGTTTGAGCCGGGGCCGCAGCGGGCCCAAGGGCCACGCCAACGGCTGCACCACGCAGGGCATTACCAATTGTCACGGAACCAGCGCACGGCGCGCTTGAACGGGCGCGCGGCATAGGTGTCGACCGGGATCTCAAAATCCCACCATTCGTCCTGAGGATGCGCCGCAAACAGGCTAAGCCCCACTGCCGAAGAAAAACCGGGCCCGGTCGCGGATTGCGGCAGGCCATGAACGCGCAGCGGGCGGCCTAAACGAACACGCTGACCCAGAATCCGGCTGGCAAGCCCGTCTAGCCCCATGATCTGGCTGCCACCACCAGTCAGAACGATCTGCTGGCTTGGCAGGTGGTCGAAACCGGCAGCGTCCAGACGAGTACGCACCTCTTCGAGAATCTCCTCGACGCGGGGGCGCATGATGCCGATCAACTCGGCACGGCTGACGGTACGGCGGTCATGCTCCCAATCGCCAGTATCGCCACCGATGTCGATCAGGTCGCGATCATCGGCTCCGGTCGCGTGAACGCCGCCGTTAAAGGTCTTGATCCGTTCGGCCACCGCTGCGGGCACGCCGAGGCCCATCGAAATGTCGCTGGTCACGTGATCCCCGCCCATGCGCACGCAATCGGCATAGATCATGTGTTTCTTCATGAAGATCGAGATGCTGGTGGTGCCGCCGCCCAGATCGATACAGGCCGCGCCCAACTCCTGTTCGTCCTCGACCAATGCGGAAATGCCCGAGACATAGGCCGAGTTCGCAATCCCCGCCAGCTCCAGATCGCAGCGCTTGATACAGCGGACGATGTTCTGGATCGCCACCGCATCGACGGTTAGCATGTGCATATCCACTGCAAGGCTCTGCCCCAACTGCCCACGCGGATCGATTAGTCCCGAGCGGTTGTCGAGCGCGAAATTCACCGGTTGCGCATGCAGTACCTCGCGCCCTTCGCCGTAATCGGGCACATCGCAGGCGTTCAGGACACGACCGACCTCGGCTTCGGTAACTAGTTGCCCTTCCAGATCGACCTGTGCATCCAGCCCGTACGAGCGCGGGTTCGCCCCTGAGAAGGATGCAATCACGTGATCCACGCGGATATCGGCCATCTTCTGCGCCGCCTGCAGTGCGGTGCGGATGGCGCGTTCGGTTTCTTGCATCGCAGTGACTTCGCCGAACTGCACCCCGCGCGAGCGGGTGGTCGCAGCGCCAATGACGCGGAACCCGGTCTGACCGGCCATCGAGCCGATCGAGTTATCCTCGGACAACCGCCCCGTCCCGTCGAAGCGCAATACAAGGCAAGCGATTTTGGAGCTGCCCACATCCAGAATGGCGACGACGCCGCGTTGCATCGCCTGCCGGCGCATCTGCCGCATAGCCCTTTGGGACTGATAAAGATCGGTCATCATGGTCGTTACTGCCCGCTACTCACATCTACTTTTGTGTTCCACCAGTCTTCGCTGGCCGTTTTGTTCATTCGGATGGTCGGTCGCTGCCCCAGTCGCATGTCGACCACGGCCACGTCACGTTCCAGAAGGTCCTGCACCTCGTTCACCGCCAACACGCGTTCCAGTGCGCGGGCCGGGCGTCCGGTCGGCAGCATGATGCGCTGGTTGCGATCCAGCACCAGATCCCAGCGCCGTTCGCCAACGCGCACCAAACCGCGCACGCGGTCGCCCAAGCTGCGGGCAGTGGTCAGGATTTGCAGCGCCTCGGGGACATGTTTGTTCGCGCCCTTCCCTGCGATCAGTGGCAGGGCTGCGTGATCGGCGCGTGCTGAAACACGGTCAACATGGGCTCCGGTTTCATCCAATAGCTCGATCCCGTCTCGGGTGCGCCAGACGATGACCGGCTGGCGTTCGACCACATCAACCTGAAGAATCCCGCCGGCGCGAATGCGTACGGTTGCCGATTTCACCGGGTCAAGCCCGGTGATGGTGTCGCGGATCAACTCCACATCCAGATCCCACGAGCTGAGCGGGAAATCGAGCGGCACGATCTCGCGGATATCCTCAGACAGTGCGGTTCCTGCCCCGTCGATGGCCATCAGGTTGACCATGAATTCGGGGCGCTCCTGGATCGAGGTCTTGATGTCGGCGATATAGGTGCTGACCGCCTCACGACGTTCTTCGGCGGCAAAGAAGCCACCCACCAAACCAACGACGATCAGAACCGGCAGGCCAATTTTTAGCCCGCGCCGGATGCCGGGGGTGAGCATCCAGCGCTGAAAGCGGTAGCTGAGGCGCGAGGGCGCGGGGTCCGCGTTGCGCGCGCGGCCAAAAAGACGCGCCCCGCGCAAATGCAGCTTAGGTTCGGTTTTGGGCTCGGGCCTTGGCGCGGCGGTGAAATCGGCATCCGGCCCCGCCAACGGTTTGGTCCGGTGAATCACCGGCGCGCGGGTGGCGGTCAGCGGTCGCATGAGGCGTCCTCCACCATCCAGGCGCAGAGCTGGCCGAAACTGATGCCAAGATGCTCGGCCTGTTCGGGCACCAGCGAAGTCGGCGTCATGCCGGGCTGGGTGTTGGTTTCCAGCAGGAACAGCCCGTCGGCACCCTTGCTGTCATCCCAGCGGAAATCGGTGCGGGACACGCCGCGACACCCCAGCGCATTATGCGCCTTAACCGCATAGTCCATGCAGCGGTCAAAGATATCCTGCGGGATCTCGGCGGGCAGCACATGCCACGAGCCGCCGGGCTTGTACTTGGCATCATAATCGTACCAACCGCCATCGGTCATGATCTCGGTCACCGTCAGGGCGCGATCGCCCATCACGGTCACGGTCAGTTCACGGCCCGCGACGTATTTCTCGACCATCACCTGATCAGGCATCGCCTCGTCCAGTTGCGGCGGGCCGTTGGCATTTTCATGCACGATATAGATGCCGACGCTAGAACCTTCGTTGTTGGGCTTAGCCACATAGGGCGGCTCCATCACATGGACCTCGACCACCTCGACCTTGGGAACGATCAGGCTGGGTACGATAGGTAATCCTTGGGCGGCGTAGACCTCTTTGCTGCGTTGCTTGTCCATCGCAAGGGCCGAAGCCAGCACGCCGGAATGCGTGTAAGGAATGCGCATCCATTCCAGTAGCCCCTGCACACAGCCATCCTCGCCCCAGCGTCCATGCAGGGCGTTGAACACCACATCGGGTTGGATATCGGTAAGGCGAGCAGCAAGGTCCGGACCTGCGTCCAGTTCGACCACTTCAAAGCCTTCACCCACAAGAGCGGCTGCGCATTCGCGCCCAGAGCTGAGAGACACCTCGCGTTCCGCCGAGGGGCCGCCCATCAACACCGCCACTTTGGGGTTTGTCCTGCTCGACATACCCAATGTGCGCCTCAATGTCCCCGGACCTTATGTGGTGGTCCGTACTGCGTTTATGCCTTTGATCCGTCGTCCTAATTTGCCTGTTATGGTCTGACGGTCGGGGCTTTATTCTTTCAGCGGATCACCGACCCGCATGATTTCCCACTCTAGCGTGATGCCGCTTGTTTCGTAAACCTTTTTTCGCACCTCTTCACCCAGACCTTCCAGGTCCGCGGCGGTCGCATCGCCCGTGTTGATCAAGAAATTCGAGTGCTTGGGGCTCATCTGCGCACCACCTTTGGTGGCCCCGCGCATACCCGCGTCATCGATCACTTTCCACGCCTTGAGGTCATGCACGTCGTCCGCGCGCCCAGTCGACGAGAACCCGGCTGGATTACGGAAGGTCGACCCGGCGCTGCGGTCCTTGGTGGGTTGAGTTTCGTCGCGCTTTTTTAGCTGCGCCTCCATGCGAGCGTGCAGCTCAGCTGGATCGCCCGAGGGGCCTTGAAACGTCGCCGAGATCAGCACCGCGCCTTCGGGCAGGTCGGACTGGCGATAGCGGAAGCTGAAGTCTTGCGGGGTCAGTTCCACGATCTCTCCGGCGCGGGTGACTACGGTAGCCTTTTGCAGCACATCCGCCGTATAGCTGCCGTAACAGCCCGCGTTCATGCGCACGGCCCCGCCAATCGACCCGGGTATCGTGCGCAGGAAAGTCAGGTCCACACCTCCATCCGCTGCTTTACGCGCCACATGCGCATCCAGCGCGGCGGCACCCGCGCTGACGGTATTGCCGTCGACCGAGATACCATTGAACCCGCGCCCCAATCGGATCACCACCGCCCGCAGACCACCATCACGGACGATCAGATTGGATCCGACACCCATAGGAAAGATGGGAACATCCGCAGGCAGATCACGCAGAAACGACTGAAGGTCTTCGGTATCGGCGGGTTGAAACAGATAATCCGCTGGTCCGCCGACGCGCAGCCAGGTGAGTTCGGAAAGAGAACGCGCCGCGGACAGGCGGCCACGGACGTCGGGCAGTTCGCTCATGCGCCTTCCCGCGATGCAAGGCTGCGCCCGCCTACTCCACCCATGATCACCGCAAACAGGAAGGGCAGGACCGCACCGGTCAGCCAGACGAAGGGCCCGAACGCCTGTTCTTCTTCTCCTGTTCCGACACCGGCCAGCACTATGATCAGTACCAGACCAAGGGCCGAGGTCAGCCCGATCAGCCACAGCAGTGCCTTGAGGCCGATCCAGCGCGCGGCGACAAAACCCGCAAGCGTCCCGAGGATCAGGGTAATCAGCGGCAAATAGGCGAAAGTGGCGATGTCGACCATGGGGGCCTCCTGAAAATGGCCAGTTACTTGTTCGCCGCCTTCATGCCCTGCATTTTCGCCTTTGTCCAACGGGTGAGGTAAATCACCGGCCAACGCAGAACTGACATACCTGCCGCCAGAACCAGCAGCCCGATCCATGGACCATTTTCATAGGTGACATAGCCTAGGATAGGGACGCCAACGGCGATCAGGAAATAGGCGCGCCGCCAATGGTTGTCCTTGCTGGGCAACATCGCCAACACGTTGGCGACAACACCCCACAGACCGGCAAGCGCAATCGACCAGTTCATTCCGACACCTCTTTACCCGTCCACTTACGCCAATAGAAGCGAATCGGGTTTCGGTACATCGAGACGAAACCGGCAATAGCCAACACTCCGACGAACCAGCCATAGTCAAAGCTCAGCCATAGGATCAGCGCGGGCGCGCTGGCGAATAGCACTACACCCGGTGGGAATTGCAGACGCATGGGCAGCGTCGCCACGATGGTGGAAGCGAAGACCCAAATCACTGCAAAGAGCACCGAGTACTGCATTCAAACCCTTCCTTTACCGGTGGCGTTTGGGGCCAGACCACATTCACAAAGTCGAACCACCCGACTTATGTAGAGTAAAATCCTCATGGCCTCCTGTCCGACTTTGGACCTCTTGCCCAGCGACCCAGCAGGAACCCAATCAATAGTACCGGCGCAGAATAGATCAGCAAAAGTGAAGATAACCTCAGTGTAACTTCCTCGATGGATTGGGTGAGAAAAAACTCATACCCCAGCCAAACCAAAAACAGCAGAGCCAAAGATCCTGAAATCCAATTCGGCAACACACCGAAACACGCTCCCACAAGAAGCAAGATAATCAGGATGAGAAACATCATTGATTACATAGCCGCTCGGGCAACCCATTGGCCCAAGTGCTGATCGTACCTGCACCGAGGCAGACTACCATATCGCCCGGGCGGGCCTGTTCACGGACAAGGCGGGCGAGGTCTTCTTCGTTCAAGATCGCGCGCGCGTGGCGGTGGCCGTGGCGAATCAGGCCCTGCACAAGATCGTCACGGCTGGCACCTTCGATCGGATCTTCGCCTGCGGCAAAGACCTCGGCAATAGCGACCACGTCGGCGTCGTTGAAGCAGGTGCAGAAATCGTCGAACAGGTCGGACAGGCGGGAATAGCGGTGAGGTTGGTGGACGGCGATAACGCGGCCCTCGGTGGCCTGACGTGCGGCCTTGAGAACGGCGGCGATTTCGACCGGATGGTGGCCGTAATCGTCGATGATGGTGACGCCGTCAATTTCTCCAACCTTCGTGAAGCGGCGATTGACGCCGCCGAAATTGGCCAGCGCGTCGCGAATTTCCGAAGCTTTCATGCCCAGATGACGGGCTACGGCCACAGCGGAAAGCGCATTCGAGACGTTGTGATCGCCGGGCATCGGCAGGGTACAGCCCTCAATCACCTTGTCTTCGTGGCGCAAATGGATGTCGAAATGGGCAACGCCGCCCTTATAGGTCAGGTTTTCGGCCCGCACATCGGCCTGTGCGTTGAAACCATAGGTGCGCACGCGGCGGTCGGAGATGCGGCCAACCAGCGCCTGAACCTCGGCATGGTCGGTGCAGCAGACGGCAAGCCCGTAGAAGGGCAGGTTTGAGACGAATTCGTGGAAGCCGTCGCGGAGTTGGTCGAAATCGCCCCAATGCTCCATATGCTCGGGGTCGATATTGGTGACGATGGCGATGGTGGCGGGCAGGCGGTTGAAGGAACCGTCGGATTCGTCCGCCTCGACCACCATCCATTCGCCCTGCCCCATGCGCGCGTTTGAGCCATAGGCGTGGATGATGCCGCCATTGATGACGGTGGGATCGAAATCGCCCGCGACCATCAGCTCGGCCATCATAGTGGTAGTGGTGGTCTTGCCATGGGTTCCGGCAATGGCAATGTTCGAGCGCAAGCGCATAAGTTCGGCCAGCATGTCGGCGCGGCGGACAACCGGCAGGCCCTGCGCACGGGCCTGATCCAATTCCGGGTTGCCCGGTTTGATCGCGGTCGAAACCACGACCACGGCGGCGTTTTGCAGGTTCTCGGCCCGCTGGCCTTCGAAAATCTCCGCCCCCAGCGTTGCCAGACGGTCAGTGATCTTTGACGCCTTCAGGTCCGAGCCCTGCACCCGGTAGCCAAGGTTCAAAAGCACCTCTGCGATACCCGACATCCCGATCCCACCGATGCCCACGAAGTGGATCGGTCCAACGTCCTGCGGCAGTTTGGTTGCTGGATTCATGAGGTCTCCTTCTGCGCCAGTTGTTCGACGAGGGTCACCAGACGCTCGGTTGCGTCCGGAGCCCCGACGGACAGCGCTGCATGGGCCATTTTCTGTGCGGCTTCGGGGTTGGTGAGAACCGAGGTCATTTGCTCGGTAAGCGCGGGAACGTCAAGGGCGTTTTCGGGAATCATGATTGCCCCCCCTGCCTGAACCAACCCACGCGCATTGGCTGTTTGATGATCTCCGGCAGCCGTGGCAAGCGGGATCAAAATCGACGGACGGCCAATCACGGAAATGTCGGCGATACTGGAGGCACCTGACCGGCTGACAACCAGCTGCGCGTCGGACATACGGCGAGGTACGTCGTCAAAGAAAGGCTGTACATCGGCGCGTATGCCGTGATCGGCGTAAAAGGCCTTGACCCGTTCACCATCCTCATCGCGGGCCTGATGCGAGACGCGGATATACCCGCGCAGATATTCAGGCAGCGCAGCGATGGCCCCCGGCACCACGTCACTGAGGATACGTGCGCCCTGTGAGCCGCCCATCACGAGGACGGACATCGGGTACTCCCCAGGCGGGATATAGGGGGCAGCAGCGCGTTCAAGAACGGAGGCGCGAACCGGGTTACCAGTGTGTATGCCCTTGGACCCTTCAGGCAGATCGGTGGGCCAGACACCACAGGCCACTTGAGCCACACGGGTGGCAAACAGTTGGTTTACCCGGCCCAGAACGCCATTTTGTTCATGGATCATACGCGGCAGCTTCAGCAGGATGGCCGCGCCCAGCGCCGGTATCGACGGATAGCCGCCAAAGCCCACCACCACATCCGGCTTGTCACGCATCATCTGCGCAGCCATGCTAGTGACTCCAGCAGCAATCTTGGGTCCAACCAACATCTTGGCCGCTAATCCGCCTCGGGCGAAGGTGGCCGAGGATGCCTCGACAATCTCGACGTCTGCAGGGAACGCGCCGGTATAGCGCGCTCCGCGCGGGTCGGTGGACAGGCGCACACGCCAGCCTTTCTGCAGCATCGCCTCGGCCAACGCCTGCGCGGGGAACATGTGGCCCCCGGTGCCACCTGCTGCGATTAGTAGATAAGGTTTGCCCATCAGCCTCGTCCGCGCAGAATGTCGCCCAGCTCGCCCTGCGGGCGGGTTCGGGTGAAGGCCAGCAACATGCCAACCGCGATGCCGCCTGCAATCAGGGACGATCCGCCATAACTGACAAACGGCAGCGTCATGCCCTTGGCGGGCAGAAGACGCACGGCGACGCCCATGTTGATCATAGCCTGCACGCCAAACATGCAGGCCAGACCAGTGCCAGCCAGACGGATGAACATGTCGCGTTCGCGCATCAGCCGCAGCAGCGAACGCACAACGATCAGCGAGTACAGCGCGATGATAATCAGCACCAAAATCAGCCCGTATTCTTCGGCCGCGACCGCGATGATGAAATCCGTATGCGCATCAGGCAGAGACCACTTGACCTGCCCCTCACCCACGCCGACGCCGAACAGACCGCCTTCGCGGATAGCATTGGTGGCATACCCAAGCTGGGTGGTCGGATCGAGTTCCTGATTAAGGAAACCATCGATACGACGGGCAAAGTGCTCGGAATTGGAATAGGCAAACATGCCACCCAGAACGACCGCCCCGGCCATGCCGACCAGCAATAGCATCGGGGCTCCGGCAACAAAATACATCACACCCCAACCAAAAAGGATAAGGCAGGCCTGCCCGAAATCGGGCTGCATCACCAGCATTGCCACGATGGACATACACAGTGCAAAGGACCACAACCGCCCCGGCGGGCCGTTGATTTCCTGTGATGCGGCCAACAGCCATGCGGCCACCACGACAAAACCGGGCTTAAGGAACTCGGATGGCTGCAACGAGGCAAAACCCAGCGAATACCAGCGCACCGCGCCTTTGCCAAAGTCTGTACCGAAGACCGGCAAGAAGGCCAGCGCCACGAACGAGGCCAGAAAGCCCAGAATCGCCAGCCGCCGCACCAGTGTCGGCGACATCATTGAGGTCAGCAGCATCGCGACCAGCGCCAGCCCGCCAAAGATCGCCTGACGTTCTACATAGTGGAAAGGATCGAACCCGTTACGCCCCGCCAGTGGCGGCGACGAGGCCAGCCCAAGCAAAAGCCCGATGACAAACAGGATCAGAACGCAGGACATCGTCCAGCGATCAATCGTTCGCCACCACTTCGGAAGAATCGGTTCTCCGCGCTGGTCCTGGACCGCGCCATACACCATCTCAGTCATGAGATACCGCCACTATCTGCCTCGTTAACGTCCCGTTTTCGGGATCTGATTGAGAGTCTACAGGGATTTTTACATTTGGGCTAGCAGAATGACAGGCAGAACTGGAATTCCGGAACGATGAGCCGCCGTTGACAAACGCGCATGCATTCAAGCAGCGCATGCTGCCTGTTCTGATCGACGGCCCGTTGAGGCTCGGTTTGAGTTCATCCAAATATCAACCGCGCCCAACGTCATTGTTCAAAAAGTAAATCGTCAGTCTTTGATGGGGTATCTGTCAGGCTCTTCAAACACATCGATCACTCGGGAACCCGCCTTGATGCGCCCGCCATGCTCCACTCCGGCTGGGATAGAATAGCTGTCGCCGGGCAGATAAACTTTCGTCTCTCCGCCAATGGTGAGTTCAATTTCTCCTTCCACCACCGTACCCCATTGGGCACCATGTGAATGTAGTGGGAGTTCCATTTCTTTAAGAAAAGTAAAAAAGGCGACCAAACCAGCATCAGATCGAATGACTGCCGTCTGCACGACGTCTTCGGGAAATGGCACGTCTAGTCTTGGAAAGTCTGTAATGAAGTTTGGAAAGCGCATATTTTTATCCCTTTAAATGGATCTAACCGGCAAGCATTAGCACAGAGCCTAGCATGTCAGAATGCACTACGAGTAAAAATCCACATACCATATGGCACAAACCCATGTGCTGCTGAGAAATTCCGTGGGCCAAACCCACACCGTTTTTGGTCTGCGCTCTTGCCATCGCTCACAATCCACGCCATGCGCAGCATATGGATTTCGAGACGATCATCCTCGGTGCTGGCGCGGCCGGCATGATGTGCGCAGCCCATTGCGGTGGCCAGGCTCTGGTGATCGACCATGCAAAAGCTCCCGGAGAAAAAATCCGCATCTCGGGTGGTGGACGATGCAATTTCACCAATATGTATGCGGGACCGGGCAATTTCCTGTCTCAGAATCCGCATTTCAGCAAATCAGCGCTGGCGCGATATACACAGTGGGACTTCATCGAGCTGGTCGATCGCCATGGCATTGCATGGCATGAAAAAACGCTTGGGCAATTGTTCTGCGACGGGTCTTCGAAACAGATCGTCCAGATGCTGCTGAATGAAATGGTCAAGGCCGAGGCCGAGCTCTGGGTGCAGACGTCGCTGCGCAACTTGCGCAAAACCGAAAGCGGTTTCGCTTTGGATGTCGAACGCGATGGCAAGCACATCCCTCTGACCTGTCGCAATCTGGTTCTGGCCACGGGTGGCAAATCGATCCCCAAAATGGGCGCAACGGGGTTGGCCTATGACATCGCGCAGCAATTCGGGCTGCAGATAACCGAGACACGGGCGGCGCTGGTGCCGTTCACCTTCTCGGACGGTCGGTTCAAGGATCTGTCCGGCGTCTCCCTGCCCGCTCGACTATCAAACGAGCGCAGCAGTTTCGACGAGGCTTTGTTGTTCACCCATCGCGGGTTGAGCGGTCCTTCGGTGCTGCAATTGTCTTCGTACTGGCGCGAGGGTGAGGCAATATGGGTCAACCTGATCCCCGATTTGCCTTTATTCGATCTGCTTCGCGATCAGCGGCAGGCTGTTGGGCGCAAGGCGCTGACCACCGAATTGGCACGCCACCTGCCCACGCGTCTGGTGGAATACCTCGCACACCATATCCCGATGAAGGGCAATCTTGCGGATCAGTCCGACACGGCGCTGTCGGAACTGATCGCCGCATTGTCCAACTGGCGGCTTACGCCGTCGGGCACCGAGGGCTATCGCACCGCCGAGGTCACCCTGGGCGGGATCGACACTGACGGGCTGTCGTCCAAAACGATGGAGGCCAGGGATGTCCCCGGCCTCTATGTCATTGGTGAAGCGGTGGATGTCACCGGCTGGCTTGGCGGTTACAACTTCCAATGGGCGTGGTCCTCGGGCCACGCCGCCGGAAGTGCCATCGCAAGCCGTTAGCCTACGACGTTGTAACCCCGTCCGCGCATACAGTTGCGCACGATGACTTCCTTGTTCTGGTTCTTGTTGATCACGTCAGCGCCTGCACCAACCAACGCACCGGCAACGGCGGCGCGACCCAGGTTGTCGCTGCTGTCCTGAACGATGCCGGTGACGGCTGCAGCACCTGCAGCGCCGATTGCGGCATTACCTGCGGTCGATCCGTCAACGCTGGCCTGCGAGGCTGCAAGTTGCTGGCACTGATACAGGTCCGAGTTGTAGTTAGGGCCTACCGGGCCATCGATCACGGGCTGATAGTTGGCCCCGGTATTGGTGCAAGCCGCAGCAGCCAGCAGCGCTGGAACGACCAGAAGAAGTTTACGGTTTGGCATATTCATGACCTCGTGTTGAATTTCCTGAAGGCAAAAACCAATGCAGGCAGTGCGTCAAGCAGATAGGCCCACAGCTTCGCCGAACCGGCGATCTATTGCAAACGCATTGCTTTCAGAGGCGTTTTTTAACCTGAACCACGAAGTCATCGCCACGTTGTTCGAAGTTGTCATACTGGTCGAAACTGGCCGCAGCAGGTGCCAATAGAACGGTTTCACCGGGCTGCGCATCGGCCATGGCCTGCATAACCGCCGCTTCCATAGTGGTGCAGACTTGCGCATCGGCCTGCAACTGCATTGCAAAGCTAGCCGCCTCACGCCCGATGACGTAGGCCTTGATTACGTGGTCCCCTGCCCCGTTCAGCGCCTCAAGCCCGCCTTCTTTCTCAAGCCCGCCACAGATCCAACGTATCTTCTTGAACGCGCTCAAGGCTTTGAGCGCGCTATCTACGTTGGTGGCTTTCGAGTCATTCACATAGGTCACGCCGTCCGCCTCGGCGATGATCTGACTGCGGTGCGGCAGACCCGGGAAGCTGTGCAGCGCGTCTTCGATCACGCGCGGAGCAAGGCCCAGCGAACGGCAGGCGGCATAGGCGGCGCAGGCGTTCTGGTGATTATGCGCACCGGGCAGGCCCTTGATCTCACGCAGGTCGATCGATCCGGCCTGACGGCCCTTGCGGTATTCCGACAGGAAACCCTTGCGGGCAAAGACCTGCCAACCCGACCCGGTCAGCTTGCGCGCCACCGAGACGCGGATCACCCGGTCATCCGACGGCCCCTCGGCCAGTTGCCCGGCCAGAAACGCGCCCTCGGCCTCATCTATCCCGATCACGGCGCGGTCTGGGCCTCCTTCGGCGAACAGGCGACGTTTGGCGGCAAAGTAACCACCCATTCCA
Source organism: Ruegeria sp. CJ6 (assembly GCF_056536665.1). Taxonomy (NCBI): domain Bacteria; kingdom Pseudomonadati; phylum Pseudomonadota; class Alphaproteobacteria; order Rhodobacterales; family Roseobacteraceae; genus Ruegeria; species Ruegeria sp. CJ6. The sequence goes on from NZ_JBQFQB010000003.1 coordinate 146,415, forward strand.
CCATGTCGATCCAAGTGATCAGGTGAAAGATTGGTGAAAACCGCCACATCCGGCGTCAGTGCGCGGGCCAGTTCGGTCTGGTAGCTCGATAGCTCCAGTACCACGACCGATCCATCGCCACCTGGGTCGATGTCCAGCACGCCGCGCCCAATGTTACCCGCCAGTTGCGAGTCGCGCCCGGCCTCGGTCAGGATATGTTGGATCAACGCAGCGGTGGTTGATTTGCCATTCGATCCCGTCACCGCGATGACGCGCGGTGGGATGTCGTAGTTGTTCCATTCAGGGCCTGCGAAAGAGCGAAAGAACAGACCTATATCATTGTCGACCGGAACTCCGGCTTCCAATGCAGCGGCCACAACCGAGTTCGGCGCGGGGTAGAGATGAGGGATGCCGGGCGAGACAATTAGTGCGGCAATATCGTCAAACGCCCCGTGGCGGCGCAGATCGACACACGAGAATCCCTCGACCTCTGCCGCTTCACGCGCGGCGGGGTTGTCATCCCAGCAGATCGGCTCAGCCCTGCCAGCGCGCAGCGCTCGTGCGGTGGTCAGACCCGACCGACCTAACCCCAAAACCGCTACTTTCTGCCCTGAAAACCCTTTGACCGGGATCATTGCCATACACCTTCTATCCGAGCCGTTCTTCCAGCCAATCCGCCCGCCAAGCGACTGGCCCTTTTGGAACGTTTTCTATTACGAACCCATAGTCTGGTAACCGGTCGCACAAAGCATCGTATTCCGCAATAGCTGCGGCCAAGTTGTGCCGCCGGTCATCATCCTGTTCGAATATCTCAGGCCAAGGAGGAAAGAGAAACACGCATGAGTCGTAGCCCAAGTGCAGTATCTGTTCACGCACTTTGGTCTCCAACGGTGTACCGGTTCGATCAAACCAAATCAGCGCGTCCAATGCCGAACGATCAAATAGCACAAGATCATCTTTGGCATTGCTGAAGTCAGATATCGCAAGTTCAATGATCCTGCGGCAGAATACCTCGGAGTTGACCCAAGGCAGAGCGCGACCACCACCTTGTCTTTCCTCGGCAATGACACGACGACCCGGCTCGGAAACTGTTGAATATCCGCGTCGGGCCATCTCCTCCAGCAGTGTTGATTTGCCACCACCGGAGCATCCAGAAAGCACGATGCAACGTGGGCTCATCTGACTTTCAGCGTCGCCAGCCCGATCATCGCTAAGATCAGTGAAATGATCCAGAACCGGATCACGATGGTGGGTTCAGCCCAGCCCTTTTTCTCATAATGGTGATGGATCGGTGCCATCAGGAACACGCGCTTTCCGGTCCGTTTGAAATAAAGGACCTGGATGATCACACTTAAAGCTTCAACCACGAACAGCCCGCCCACGACTGCCAATACCAACTCGTGTTTGGTAGCCACGGCGATCGCGCCCAGCGCACCGCCCAGAGCCAGTGATCCGGTATCACCCATGAAAACCGCCGCCGGAGGGGCGTTGTACCACAGGAATCCCAGCCCCGCACCAAACAGCGCTGAAGTGAAGATGAAGATTTCACCGGTGCCAGGCACATAGTGAACATCAAGATACTCGGTGAAGTCGACCCGCCCAACCGCATAGGCAATCACACCAAGGGTCGAGGCCGCGATCATCGCGGGCATGATCGCCAGCCCGTCCAGACCATCTGTCAGGTTCACCGCGTTGGCCGCACCCACAATGACGATCACCGCAAAAGGGATATAGAAAAGGCCAAGATTGATCAGCGTATCCTTGAACACCGGCAGAGCCAGCTGGTTTTGCAAATCGGTGGGATGGTGCAGCGTCGCCCAGAGTGACGCCAGCACGGCAATGATGATTCCCAGCGCCAACCGCATCTTACCGGAAACGCCCTTGGTGTTCTGCTTTGAGACCTTGGCATAATCGTCCGCAAAGCCGATGGCCGCATAGGCCAGCGTCACGAACAGTACCATCCAGACATATGGATTGTCCCAGCGCGCCCAGATCAGGGTCGAGGTGACCAGCGCACCCACGATCAGCAGCCCGCCCATGGTAGGGGTTCCAGCCTTGGACAGATGCGCCTCGGGGCCGTCATCGCGGATCGGTTGACCTTTGCCTTGCCGTTTGCGCAATACGTTGATCAAGGGTTTTCCGAACAAAAACCCAAAGATCAGCGCAGTCAGAAAGGCGCCCCCTGCCCGGAAGGTGATATAGCGGAAGAGGTTCCAGAAATCCCCTCCGTCCGACAGGGCGGTTAACCAATAGAGCATTACAAAACCTTTCTTACAATACGGCGGCTCTCTGGCGCGCTGCCATGCCCCATTTGCCGCAGACCGTCAACGATCTGTGCCAGAGCCATGCTGAGAGAGCCTTTGGCCATCACTACATCGCCGCTACGGATCAATTCCGGCAGATGGGCGGCCAACTCATCGCTGGTTTCCGTCCACAACCCGCGCTTGCCCTCGGGCAGAGCCTGATGCAGCGCTTGCATCAACGGGCCGATGCAATGAACCTGATCGACATGCGCCATCGCAGGCACCTCGGCCATGGCGGCGTGCATCGCCTGCTCTTGCGCACCAAGCTCTTTCATGTCGCCCAGAAACGCGATCTTGCGTTTGCCCGCCGACGTAGACAGCACGTCGAGAGCGGCCTCCATCGAGGTTGGATTGGCGTTGTAGCTGTCATCGAGCAGTTCAATCTGCCCGCCATCTGGCAGCGCGATCACCTCGCGCACACCGCGCCCTTTGACCGGAGACCAGCCGCGCAGACCGGCAATCGCCTGATCCAGATCGACCCCCAGCGCGACACAGGCCGCCAGAGCGCCCAGCGCATTCATAGCAAAGTGAGTTCCCGCGGATTGGACATCGAATGTGATGTCTGCGCCGCCGACAATACCGTGTCCCCGCACCGAGTCAGGGCCTTGGAGCACGTTGGTAAGGGCATAGTCCCGCGCCTTGTGGCCAAATTCGACGATCCTTGCACCATGCGCAGCGGCGCAGTCGCGCAAGATGCCCGCGTGTTCGATATCGGCGTTGACGATAGCGGTGCCGCCCTCGGCCAGCCCGTCGAAGATCGCAGCTTTTTCAAATGCAATACCCGCAACCGAGTCGAAGGCTTCGAGGTGGACGGCGGCTACTGTGGTCACCAGCCCCACATGCGGTTGCGCCTGACGCGCCAGCGGAGCGATTTCGCCCGGATGATTCATGCCGATCTCGATCACCGCGAACTCGGTGTCGCGCGGCATTCGCGCCAGCGTCAAAGGCACGCCCCAATGGTTATTGTAGCTGGCGACGCTGGCATGAGTTTTGCCTTGCGTCTCCAGAATGCTGGCCAGCATTTCCTTGGTCGAGGTCTTACCCACGCTGCCAGTCACCCCCACCACGCGCGCACCTGTCCGGGCGCGAGCCGCCTGCCCCAACGCCTCTAGACCCGTCTGCACATCGTCGACGATCAACAGCGGTGCATCTTCGGGCACGCCTTCGGGAATATGCGACACAAGCGCTGCGCCTGCGCCTTTTTCAAGCGCTTGGGCGACGAAATCATGGCCGTCGCGGGCAGCCTTCAACGCAACGAACAGGTCACCCGGCTGCAGGGTGCGCGTGTCGATGGAGACGCCGTTCACCTGCCAATCGGTGGTGGCGCGCCCGTTGGTGGCCTCTGCGGCCTCGGCTGCGGTCCAGAGCGTCATGCGACCCTCCCGTCCAGCGCGGCAACGCTGATACTGGCCTGTTCCACATCGTCAAAGGGCAGGACCTGATCTCCGACGATCTGGCCGGTTTCGTGTCCCTTGCCCGCAATCAGCAAAGCGTCGCCCGGTTGCAGCGCGTCGATGCCGCGCAGGATGGCCTCGGCCCGGTCCCCGACTTCCGTGGCTTCGGGTGCGCCCAACATGACAGCACCGCGGATGGTGGCCGGGTCTTCGCTGCGTGGGTTGTCATCGGTAACAAAGACCAGATCGGCGTTTTCAGCAGCGGCCCGCCCCATCAATGGGCGTTTAGTGGCGTCTCGGTCACCGCCTGCACCAACAATGGCGATCAGACGTCCCATGACATGCGGGCGCATCGCCTTCAATGCAGTGGCCACGGCATCCGGTGTATGCGCGTAATCGACAAACACCGCCGCGCCGTTGTCGCGGGTGGCAGCCAGCTGCATCCGTCCGCGCACGGTGATCAGGTGCGGCAAGGTTTCGAACACGCGGTCGGGGTCCTCGCCCGCCGCGATGACCAATCCGCAAGCCAGCAAAACGTTCTCGGCCTGAAAGCCGCCGATCAGATTCAGGCGGGTTTGATAGGCCTTGCCTTTCCATGAAAAGCGCAAATCCTGCCCGGTCGCGTCAAAGCGTTGATTCAGAAGACAAAGATCAGAACCCTCAGGGCCCACGGTGATGATATTCTGGCCGCGTGCCTCGGCGATCTTGCGCATCTCGGCACCCTTGGGATCACCAAGGTTGACCACAGCGACCCCGTCTTCGGGCAGCACACGATCAAACAGACCCGCCTTGGCTGCGAAATAGGCCTCGAACGTGTCGTGATAGTCCAGATGATCCTGCGTGAAATTCGAGAACCCGGCAGCGGTCAGATGCACCCCGTCCAAGCGACGCTGTTCAAGCCCGTGCGAGGAGGCCTCCATCGCCGCATGGGTCACGCCATTTTCGGCAGCCTCGGCAAGACAGCGGTGCAGAGTGATCGGCTCGGGTGTGGTATGGGCCAGCGGCGCAGTCCATGCGCCCTCGACCCCAGTGGTGCCCAGGTTGACGGCGGCAAGTCCAAGCTCGGTCCAGATCTGGCGGACGAAACTGGCGACCGAGGTTTTTCCATTGGTGCCGGTGACCGCCACGATGGTCTGCGGTTGCGCGCCAAACCATAGGGCGGCGGCCCCTGCCAGTGCCTGACGGGGGTCTTCCGTGACGATCAGCGCAGCATCGGATGCGGCCAGTTCGTCGGTGGCGATCTCGGCCCCTTTCGCGTCCGTCAGGATCGCGGCGGCCCCCATGCGCAAGGCGTATTGGATGAAGTCTCCACCATGGATTCGGGTGCCGGGAAGGGCTGCAAAGAGGAAACCGTCTTTGACCTCGCGGCTGTCGACAGCCAGACCGGTGATTTCGGGATTGGCCCCTCCCCGTGCGGTCAGGGCCAGTTCGCTGAGTTTCTTTGACCGATTGCCCATGACCCACCTTTCGCTGGACAGCCTAATTTGAGGTCAGCGTTATAGCAGCGCGCGCCTCAGGCTCAAGCCGGGGTCTGAGACCCAATAGCGGCGCCACCCGTCCAATCAGTTCGGCAGCAACGGGAACGGCAGTCCAACCCGCCGTGCGGCGCTTTTCGCCATAGGCCACGATGGACGGTTCATCCAGCGTGACGATTAGCACATATTTCGGATCATAAGCCGGGAAGATGGTGGCGAAGGTGGCAATCACCTTGTCCTCATAGTACCCGCCACGCGGCTTGGGTTTATCGGCAGTACCGGTTTTTCCCGCCACGTCGTACCCTTTGACATCACCAAAGCTGGCGGTGCCATCCGTGACCACTTTGCGTAGCATATTTTGCGCCTGCTTGGCGGTGTTTTCGGACATCACGCGAGGGCCGTATTGCGGGCCATTGCGGCGCAGGATCGTGGGGCTGACATAGTACCCGCCATTGGCAATCGCTGCGTAACCAGCGGCCAGATGCATGGGGCTGGTCGAAAGGCCGTGGCCATAAGAAATCGTCACGGTGCTCAACTCACCCCATTTCTTGGGCTTGAGCGGTTGCCCGCCCTTGGCCTCGACAATCTCGAATGGGGTTGGGTCGAACATGCCCAGCGCGTTCAGAAAATCCTGTTGCCGGTCGGCCCCGATTTGCAAGGCCAGCCGCCCGGTGCCTCGGTTCGAGCTGTACTTGATTACATCCGAGACACTGATCTCACCATAATTCTTGCCGTTAAACTCGCCAATCGGGAAGCGCCCGATTTTCATTGGGCCGGAAGTGTCAATGATGGTGTTGGAGTTCACCAGACCTAGCTGCACCGCCTGCGCGGCGGTGAAGATTTTGAACACCGAACCCAGCTCATAGACACCCTGTACATAGCGATTGAACAGCGGGCTGTCCGAGGGATCGAAGCCCGAGGTCGGTGGGCGCGGACGGTCATTGGGGTCAAAAGACGGCAACGACGCGGCCGAGACGACCTCGCCCGTATGGGCGTTCATCAGAACCGCCGAGGCTCCTTTGGCGTTCATGATCTTCATGCCGCCATAAAGCACCTGTTCCACCGCCGCTTGAACGGTCAGATCCAGCGACAGTTGCAGCGGCTTGTTGCCGTTGGCCGGGTCGCGCAGATAGCCGTCGAACTGTTTTTCGACGCCAGCTACGCCGATCACCTCGGCTGCGCTGACACCTTCGCGGCCAAAGCCCGAGCCGCCCAGAATATGCGCCGCGAGTCTGCCATTGGGATATAGCCGCATTTCGCGCGGGCCGAACAGGATGCCGGGATCACCGATGTCATGCACCGCCTGCTTCTGCTCGGGCGAGATGCGCTTCTTGATCCACAGGAATTTTCGCTTACCGGTGAAGTCTTTGACCAAACGCTCTTTTTCCAGATCAGGGAAAATAGCGACCAGTTGCTCGGCTGCGGCGATCGGGTCAATCATCAGCGGTGGCTGCGCATAGACAGAATAGGTGTCCAGATTGGTCGCCAGAATACGGCCTTCGCGATCCACGATATTGGCGCGTTGCATGGCGATGGAGGCCCCCGGCGCACTTGCCAATGGTTCTTGCGCCTCGGATGTCGCCAGAACGCCCATACGAAAGCCTACGACCGAAAAGGCGCAAAAGAAGAAAAGACCCAACACCAACAGGCGGCCCTCGGCGCGCGCACGGGCGCGGTCTTTCATGTCTTCGTGGCGTTTGCGGATGTTCTCTCTCTCAATCGCCTTGGGGTTTTCACCCTTTGCACGGGCGTCGAGGATACGGGCCAGAGGGCGAAGTGGTGTACGGGTCATGGAACCTGCACCTCGATCAGTGCCTGAATGTCAGTGACGTCCTGTATTTCAAGCGGGTCGACGATGGGCAGATCCGGGTCCTCGCCATAGGAAATCTGATCGGCGCGACCAAACTGCTCAGCCCGCAGAGGCAGCAAGCTGAGACGTTCGAAATTCAAGTCCGCCAGCTCACGCAAACGATCAGGCCGGTTTAGATAGGCCCATTCGGCATTCAGCACGGCGAGTCGCGCCTGCGCCATACCGATCTGGCCTTGCAGCGACTGCGTTTCCTTCAGCACCTGCTGCGTGCGGTAGTTCTCTTGATAAGCCCAAAGCGCCAACCCGAATACGGACAGTGCAGTCAACACGTACAGAATACTCTTCATCTTGCCCTTCCCCCCAATTGCGGCATGCCGATGGCCCGGGCCTCAATTTCCCCTGCCGGGGCATCCGTTCTTATCGCGACACGCAATTTTGCCGAGCGTGCACGTGGGTTTTCTTCAAGTTCCTGCTCATCCGGCCCAACGGCCTTGCGGGTCTTGAGTGTAAATTGCGGCTTCTCCTGCTCCATCTCAGGCGCATAACGGTTGGCGCGTCCGGTTTTGCCCGCGCGCGATTGGAAGAACCGCTTCACCATCCGGTCTTCTATGGAATGGAAAGTCACAACGGCCAGTTGCCCGCCCGGCTTCAAAGCGCGCTCGGCGGCCATAAGCCCCTGAAACAGTTCTTCGTATTCTGCGTTCACCGCGATCCGAAGCCCCTGAAAACTGCGCGTCGCCGGGTGCGATTGGCCCGGTTTGGGGCGCGGCAGGCAGGATTCGATGATTTCGACCAGCCGCAGAGTTGTTGTGATCGGTTCTTCGGCCCGCGCCTTGACGATGGCCTTTGCTATACGACGACTGGCGCGTTCCTCACCGAAATGGAACAGGATGTCGGCCAATTGCGTCTCGGTTGCCGTATTCACCAGATCAGCTGCGCTTTCACCATCTTGGCTCATCCGCATGTCCAACGGACCGTCTTTCATGAAGGAAAAACCGCGTTCAGCCTGATCCAACTGCATGGATGAGACACCAAGGTCCAGCACCACGCCATCCAGGTCCTGTGCATAATCATCCATGCGAGAGAACACGCCCTGCTGCATCACCAGCCGGTCACCATATTCCCCAGCCCAGTCAGCGGCCATTTCAAATGCCAGTGGGTCGCGATCGACGCCAATGACTTTCTCGGCCCCGGCCTCCAGCAATGCACGAGTATAGCCGCCTGCGCCGAATGTGCCGTCCAGCCAGGCACCGGATACCGGCGCCACAGCGGCCAGCAACGGGCGCAGCAGTACGGGGATATGAGGTTTGTTCGACGAGGTCTGAGCGCCGGCCATGCCGTCACCCATCCCCGATGCCATCGAGATACTGCATCGGATCGAAGTCATCTGGCAGATCGTCCAGCCATTCCTCGGTGGTGGCCAGTTCTTCGGCCTCGTATGTCTCGGGCTTCCAGATCTGGAAGGTATCACCGGCGGCGATAAAGAACGCCTCGTTTTCAAGGTCGATCTTGTTGCGCAGCTTTGCGGGCAGCACCAAACGACCCGTTTCGTCCACATTGGTCGGGAAGGACTGACCATGGAACATCCGCTGAAGCATCCGACGCTGCATCGAGCCACGTGGCAGCGCATCGATCTTGGCATCCACCTCGTCGATCGCTTCCATGGTGTAACATTCAAGGTATTTGCGGCGGTGGTCGCCATAGACAATCACGAGTTCAGGATTGTCACCGGGTTGCCAGCTGGGGTCCGAGGCCTCAAGCACACGACGAAACGAGGCCGGGATCGAGACCCTGCCCTTCGTATCCACCTTATGCTGGCTTTCGCCTCTAAACCTGCGCGCCAAGACGACTGTCCCTTTCGCTTGCGCCCCACCTCAAAATTCACGTTCCCCCCGGAAGTAAAACGGCGGGTTGATCTGCTGCCACTGATCAACCCGCCGCATTGACCCGCTTTGCGGGATGTCCAGCTGCGCGCGCCACCTGGGGGGATGTCTGCTCGCCCGCGCGCCGGATCTGTTAAGTGATGAAAGCGAGATGCCTGTATGAAACCTGTTTTTGTATTTTTGGTTCGGGGTCGTTTGGCGCCCCTTAACTGTCCTCGCCCTCATCGGGTACACAAGGGATGCCATGGGAATTCATGGAAATCAATAGGAAATTTGCATATGGAGGCCTGATGCAGGCTTCAGATCAAGACTAATACAATCGAAACTCGGATCAAATATGCCACAAATTGTGCTCCTAATGCTCACTAACACTAAATATGTAAGAATTGATGCGTAAATTATCCCTCCCATGAATTCCCAATAATTATTAGAATTATGCATTATTTGGCGCAGACACCCATGAATGACAGCCGAAGAGGACGAATCGCGGTCCCTTTAAAGGCCATTCCCATAGGCGACCCATGCTTTCCCATAGCACCTTCACCCCAGGCGCCGGACCTGCGGTGAGAAGATTTGCCCCCTCCTGAGTTGACACAACATGCCCAAACAAACGCCAATTCCGCTCAATAGATGAGCGGTCACCATCACAGGGTCTGGACACACGAAACGTCAACCACACGCGAAAACCAGTATTTTAAAGGCAATTATTGGGGCGTACCGGATTATCCTGCCAATCCATGCATTTGCTGCATAGCAGCATTGACGACGCGAACTATTGTGCAATCGCAGCATTTGCCTATCTTCAGTCTCAAGCAAACGCCGGACGATGCCGGCAACAGTAAGAATGAACGGATCATGAAGATGGCAGTCGCAAGCACACAAACAGCTCTGAAAGGCACACCGGCAAATGGAATCTCAACGCTGGTTGAGACCGTGAAAACCCGGGTTGCTCGTTATCGCCTGTACCGTCAGACAGTCAACGAATTGTCGGGGCTGTCAGATCGGGAATTGGCTGATCTGGGCTTGCACCGCTCGATGATCCGCCGGCTGGCCCAACAGGCCACCGAAGAGCAGATCGCGCGGTAAGCGCATCAAGAACACCGAGATCAGGTCCGTCCTCCTCCCTTTCGGACCTGTATTTCAGCGGCAGCGTCTCTCCTCCTCCCTGACGTTGCCGCACCTAATACCGGCCCTGACCGCCGGAACCTGATACATCGGGGCTCTCCTCCTCCCTGCCTCGATGTTGAAAGCGCGCGGCGACGTCTTCCTCCTCCCTGACGTCGCCGCGTCTTCCTCATACCGGGATCAAACCCGGGTTCGGATACATCGGGGCTTCCTCCTCCCTGCCCTGATGTAGAAAAGAACGGCGGTTCCCCTCCTCCTCCCTGGGAACCGCCGTTTTTCGTTTTTTGCGCACAAGATGTAGGCTGGGGTCGTGAACGCTTTGTCAGGTGTCTCCCATGGCCGCTTATTTCATCGCCCAGATTTCCATTCATGACCCGGATGGGTACCAGAAATACCTCGAAGGATTCATGCCGATCTTTGACCGGCATGGCGGAAGGCTTCTGACCGTATCCTCAAAACCCGTTGAAGTGATCGAAGGCAGTTGGGAAGAAGATGGTATCGTCCTGATGGAGTTTCCGGATATGGCTGCCGCAAACGCGTGGAAGGACGATCCGGACTATGTCGAATTAGCCAAGATCAGGCAAAAAACGGCGAGGGCGAATCTTGTGCTGGTCGAAGGGTTGTGAGCGTCAGAACGGCACGTCATCCTTGTTGGTCAGAAAGCGCGAGACCACTTTCTTCTTCCCCGCCTTGTCAAAATCGACCTCGACTTTATCACCTTCGATGCCGATCACTGCGCCATAGCCGAATTTCTGGTGAAACACTCGCTCGCCCAGCGTAAAGCTGGCCACGGCTGTCGCATCAATCACAGTATTCCGGCTTTCCTTTGGCTGAGACATGCCATATTGCCCCTGCCGCGCCTGCATCCGCTTCCAGCCCGGAGAGTTATAGACATTCGCCTCGGCTGCGCGGGTTTCGATCCCGGCTGCCTGCTGACCACCCCCATAGAGCCCCGGAGGTGTCAGCACTTCCACATGATCTTCGGGCAACTCATCAATGAACCGGGACGGCATCGAATTCTGCCATTGTCCGAACACCCGTCGGTTGGCTGCAAAGGAAATCGTACAGACTTCTTCTGCACGGGTAATACCAACATAGGCTAGCCTTCGTTCTTCTTCGAGGCCTTTGATACCGGATTCGTCCATCGAACGCTGAGAAGGGAACAATCCATCCTCCCACCCCGGAAGGAAAACCGCGGGAAACTCCAGCCCCTTGGCCGCGTGCAGCGTCATGATCGAGACTTTGGCCCCGTCGCTGTCCTGCTCGTTATCCATCACCAGACTGACATGCTCCAGAAACCCTTGCAGGTTTTCGAAATTGTCCAGCTGATTGACCAGTTCTTTTAGGTTTTCCAGCCGCCCCGGCGCCTCGGGCGTCTTTTCGTTCTGCCAATGCGCGGTATAGCCGGATTCGTCCAAGACGATCTGCGCCAGCTCGATATGCGAATGCTCGGGCGCGCCGTATCGGATCGGTGAAACACCGTCATCAATCACCGTATCATCGTCCACCTCGATCCGAGGCCCGCGCGTCATTGCATTCCACCGCGCCAACCCGTCGATCAGTTCGCGCAGCGCCTTGCCACCCTTGCCCTTGATCAGGCTGTTATCGACCGCGATCCGCGCCCCTTCGACCAAAGACACGCCATTCTCGCGCGCCACCACCTGAATCGTTTGCTGCGCCTTGTCGCCGAGGCCGCGTTTGGGTGTGTTCACGATCCGCTCGAAGGCCAGATCATCCTCGGGGCTGACCACCAGCCGGAAATAGGCCATGGCATCACGGATCTCCATCCGCTCGTAGAATCGCGGCCCTCCGATCACTTTGTAGGGCAGACCAATGGTCAGAAACCGATCCTCAAACGCCCGCATCTGGTGCGAAGCGCGTACGAGGATCGCGATCTCATCAAGGTTCACCGGCCGCACACCGCGCGTGCCACCTTGCATCGCGTCGATCTCTTCCCCGATCCAACGCGCTTCTTCCTCGCCATCCCAATGGCCGATCAGACGGACCTTTTCACCCTCTTCGCGATCGGTCCAAAGCTCTTTGCCCAAGCGGCTTTCATTGCCACGAATGACGTTGGACGCAGCGGCCAGAATATGCGGGGTCGAGCGGTAGTTCTGTTCCAGCCGGACCACAAAGGCGCCAGGGAAGTCCTTTTCGAACCGCAGAATGTTGCCCACCTCGGCTCCGCGCCAGCCATAGATCGACTGATCGTCATCGCCGACGCAACAGATGTTCTTGTGGCCCCCTGCAAGCAGACGAAGCCAGAGATATTGGGCGACGTTGGTATCCTGATACTCGTCCACAAGGATGTAACGGAACCAGCGCTGGTATTGCTCCAGCACGTCCGGGTGGGTTTGGAAAATCGTGACCATGTGCAGCAACAGGTCGCCGAAATCCACCGCATTCAGCTCGCGTAGGCGGGTCTGGTATTGGGCATAAAGCTCGATGCCCTTGTGATTATAGGCCCCCGCATCCGCAGCAGGCACCTTGTCGGGCGTCAGCGCTCGGTTTTTCCAGTCATCGATGATCCCGGCCAGCATCCGAGCGGGCCAGCGCTTGTCGTCAATGTTGGCGGCTTGAGTCAGCTGTTTCAGCAGCCGTTTCTGATCGTCAGTGTCCAAAATTGTGAAGTTCGATTTCAGATCGACCAGTTCCGCATGGCGACGCAGCAGCTTGACGCAAATTGCGTGGAAGGTGCCAAGCCACGGCATCCCCTCAGCGGGTCGGCCCAGCATCCGCCCTACCCGCTCTTTCATCTCTCGCGCGGCCTTATTGGTGAAGGTCACCGCCAGAATCTCATTCTCGCGCACCCTATGTGTCCTGAGCAGATGGGTGATCCGAGCGGTCAGAGCTTTTGTTTTGCCCGTGCCCGCACCAGCCAACATCAGCACCGGACCATCCAGCCGCTCAACCGCTTCGCGCTGCGCCGGGTTGAGATCGTTGAGGTACTCAGCCGAGGTCGCAGGCATCGCCCGCGCCGACAGCGATGCGCCTTCGAAGGCGTCCAATTCGTCAAAACTGCTCATGGCTCTAAACTACGTCGGATGGGCGCGGAGGGAAAGGGTTTGTTCACGGCTTGTTCGCTCAAATCAAATAGAATCATCCCTCCAAAGGGCGCAGCGAAGATATTCGGGGAAACGGGCATAATCTGCTCTTTTCTACGGGGGATTGATGCCGCAATGCAGCATGTGCAATAAGTTTGCGCAAAAGGGCGGCGTTTGCGAGCGTTAACATGCCGGTTCTACCCAGAACTACATATGTACGTGGCCGTATTGTCCGCCTATGCACAAGGCCACAGCCATTAAGACCGGGACCTGAAATGACAGACTTCAAGAAAATCCTGATTGCCAATCGCGGCGAGATTGCCATCCGTGTGATGCGGGCAGCCAACGAGATGGGCAAGCGCACCGTCGCGGTCTTCGCCGAGGAGGACAAGTTGGGCCTGCACCGGTTCAAGGCGGATGAGGCCTATCGCATTGGCGCAGATCTGGGACCGGTTGCGGCGTATCTGTCGATTGACGAGATCATCCGGGTGGCCAAAGAAAGCGGCGCAGATGCGATCCACCCCGGTTACGGTTTGCTGTCCGAAAACCCGGATTTCGTGGATGCCTGCGTTCAGAACGGCATCACCTTCATCGGACCCAAGGCCGAGACCATGCGCGCGCTTGGCGACAAGGCCAGCGCTCGGAAAGTGGCGATTGCCGCCGACGTTCCGGTTATCCCGGCGACCGAGGTGTTGGGCGACGACATGGTAGCCATCAAGGCCGAGGCAGCCGAGATCGGCTATCCGCTGATGCTGAAAGCGTCTTGGGGCGGTGGCGGACGCGGGATGCGCCCGATCCTGTCCGAGGATGAACTGGAAGAGAAAGTGCTGGAAGGCCGCCGCGAAGCCGAGGCCGCCTTTGGCAACGGTGAGGGCTATCTGGAAAAGATGATCACCCGTGCCCGCCATGTTGAGGTGCAGATTCTCGGCGATAAGCACGGTGAGATATACCACCTCTATGAACGCGATTGTTCGGTCCAGCGCCGCAACCAGAAGGTCGTGGAACGCGCGCCTGCCCCGTACCTGACCGAAGAACAGCGCGCCGAAATCTGCGAGCTGGGCCGCCGTATCTGCGCCCATGTGAACTATGAATGCGCGGGCACAGTCGAGTTCCTGATGGATATGAACACCGGCAAGTTCTATTTCATCGAAGTGAACCCGCGCGTGCAGGTGGAACACACCGTCACCGAGGAAGTCACCGGCATCGACATCGTGCAGGCTCAGATCCTGATTGCCGAGGGCAAGACGCTGGCCGAGGCCACCGGCAAAGCCAGCCAGGACGATATCCGCCTGAACGGCCACGCGTTGCAGACCCGCGTGACAACCGAGGACCCGCTGAACAACTTCATCCCCGATTATGGCCGCATCACCGCCTATCGCTCGGCCACCGGCATGGGCATCCGTCTGGATGGCGGCACCGCTTATGCAGGCGGTGTGATCACGCGGTATTACGATTCGCTGCTGACCAAGGTGACCGCTTGGGCCCCAACGCCAGAAAAGGCGATTGCGCGGATGGACCGTGCGCTGCGGGAATTCCGTGTGCGCGGTGTTTCCACCAACATCGCATTTGTCGAAAACCTGCTAAAGCACCCGACTTTCCTGTCGAATGAATACACCACCAAGTTCATCGATGAGACACCGGACCTGTTCCAGTTCAAGAAGCGCCGCGACCGGGGCACCAAGGTTCTGAACTATATCGCCGACATCACTGTGAACGGGCATCCCGAAACCAAGGACCGCCCGATGCCGCGCCCCGACCTGAAAGAGGCCAGGCCCCCCGCGCCCAAGGCCGAACCGCAGATGGGCACCCGCAACCTGCTGGAGCAAAAAGGCCCGCAGGCGGTTGCTGACTGGATGAAAGCGCAGCGTCAACTGCTGATCACCGACACCACCATGCGCGACGGGCACCAGTCGCTGCTGGCAACCCGGATGCGCTCGATCGATATGATCAAAGTAGCACCCAGCTATGCTGCGAACTTGCCGCAGCTATTCAGCGTCGAATGCTGGGGCGGTGCAACTTTCGATGTCGCCTATCGCTTCCTGCAGGAATGCCCTTGGCAGCGCCTGCGTGATCTGCGTGAGGCGATGCCAAACCTGATGACCCAGATGCTGCTGCGCGGGGCGAACGGGGTTGGCTATACCAACTATCCCGATAACGTGGTGCAGGAGTTTGTGCGTCAGGCGGCCAAGGGTGTCGACGTGTTCCGCGTGTTCGATTCGCTGAACTGGGTCGAGAACATGCGCGTCGCCATGGATGCTGTGATCGAAAACAACAAGATCTGTGAAGGCACCGTTTGCTATACCGGCGATATTCTGGACCCGGACCGTGCTAAGTATGACCTCAAATACTATGTCGGAATGGCCAAGGAACTGCGTGACGCTGGCGCACATGTGCTGGGCCTGAAGGATATGGCCGGACTGCTGAAACCGGCCTCCGCCAAGATCCTGATCCGGGCGCTGAAGGAAGAGGTCGGGCTGCCGATCCACTTCCACACCCATGACACCGCAGGCATTGCAAGTGCCACCATTCTGGCCGCCTCCGAGGCCGGTGTGGACGCGGTGGATTGCGCGATGGACAGTTTCAGCGGCAACACCTCTCAGGCAACGCTCGGCACCGTGGTCGAGGCGTTGCGCCATACCGAGCGAGACACCGGGCTGGACATCAAGGCCATCCGTGAGATCAGCGACTATTTCGAGGCAGTGCGTGGCCAATACGCGGCCTTCGAGTCCAGCCTGCAGGCCCCGGCCTCCGAGGTATATCTGCACGAAATGCCTGGTGGTCAGTTTACCAACCTCAAGGCACAGGCGCGTTCGCTTGGACTCGAAGAACGCTGGCACGAGGTTGCTCAGATGTATGCGGACGTGAACCAGATGTTCGGCGATATCGTCAAGGTGACGCCGTCGTCCAAGGTGGTCGGTGACATGGCGCTGATGATGGTCAGCCAGAACATGACCCGCGCGCAGGTCGAAGACCCGAACACTGATGTCGCCTTCCCCGACTCGGTGGTGGACATGATGCGCGGCAATCTGGGTCAGCCTCCGGGCGGGTTCCCCGATACCATCATCCAGAAGGTCCTGAAGGACGAGGCCCCCAACACCGAACGCCCCGGCAAGCATGTCGAAGCGGTCGATCTCGAGGCCACCCGCGCCGATTTGTCCAAACAGCTTGAGGGCAAAGAGATCGATGACGAGGACCTGAATGGATATCTGATGTATCCCAAGGTGTTCCTCGACTATATGGGCCGTCACCGCACTTATGGCCCGGTCCGTACTCTCCCCACGCGTACCTTCTTTTACGGCATGGAGCCGGGCGAGGAGATCACCGCCGAGATCGATCCAGGCAAGACGCTGGAGATTCGCTGTCAGGCCATCGGCGAGACGGACGAGAATGGCGAGGTTCGCGTGTTCTTCGAACTCAACGGTCAGCCCCGCGTGATCCGCGTGCCGAACCGTTTGGTGAAAGCATCAACCGCTCAGCGGCCAAAGGCCGAAGTTGGTAACCCCAACCATATCGGCGCGCCAATGCCGGGTGTCGTTGCAACTGTTGCCGCTGTCACAGGTCAAGAAGTCAAAGAAGGCGATCTGCTGCTGACCATCGAAGCGATGAAGATGGAAACAGGTATCCACGCCGAGCGCGACGCGGTGGTCAAGGCCGTTCACGTCCAGCCCGGAGGTCAAATCGACGCCAAGGATCTGCTGGTCGAACTGGAATAACCGGTTTAGCCTTCTAAGCTAATAAGGGCCGTTCGGGGAACCGGGCGGCCCTTTCAACATCAGGAGGCCGCATGCTGACCATCACCCCGATCTACGCCGCGTTGATCGCATTTCTGTACGTCGCACTCAGCGTGAATGTCATTCGGCAACGCCGGGTGGGCAAAATATCGGTCGGGGATCATGGCGACAAGGCCATGATCAAGGCAATGCGAACGCATGCGAACTGCGCCGAATACGCTCCCTTTGCTTTGCTGCTTATCGCCATGGTCGAACTGCAAGATGCTGGCGACTGGCTTGTGAACCTGCTGGGGATGTTACTTTTGGCGGGCAGGCTTCTGCACGCTTATGGTTTTGGCAAGACCCCACAGGTCATCATCCTGCGCCAGATCGGAATGGGTCTGACCTTCACTGCAATTCTGATTGCCGCGATCGCGAACCTCGCATTGGCTGTTTGAGCGCGCGATTTAGCCCGTCCAAACCTGCGTTTCGATCAAAGGAGCATGCGGGAGGCTAGGCTGCGCCTCTGCCAGTGTTTCATCGCTCTGACTGTAGATCACGGTGGTAAGAACAATCAGCGCCGCCAATGCCGCCATCTTAATATCTGCAATATCTTTCATTTCCTCTGCCCAATCCCTTATTTCGTTCACTGCTATATCTCTTGAACACCGCAGCCCCGAATTTCCGTCGAAAGATTTTTTGCTGTTTTTTGTGTTTTTCCGCTTGCAGCCTCGTGTGGGAATTTATACATCCCTCCTCACTCAACGGCGCGGGCGTAGCTCAGGGGTAGAGCATAACCTTGCCAAGGTTAGGGTCGGGCGTTCGAATCGCCTCGCCCGCTCCATTGAGAGGTCTACGGACCATATAAGTATCTGATGCGGGCGTAGCTCAGGGGTAGAGCATAACCTTGCCAAGGTTAGGGTCGGGCGTTCGAATCGCCTCGCCCGCTCCAGATACCAAACTCTCCGAACATGCTGGTTCTTTCGCGATTGCTACGGCATCTTTGCTGCACATGAAATTACGACGGAGATGCGGATATGCCCGATTACGTCATTCGCGCCTTAACAGCAGACGAACTTCAAACCGCTGTAGATTGGGCGGGACAGGAAGGCTGGAACCCCGGGCTGCACGACGCGGTCTGTTTTCGCAGTTCGGACCCCGAAGGATTCAAGGGCGGTTTCCTGGACGGCCAGATGATCGCGTCCGCATCCGCCGTGAACTACGATGATGCCTACGCATTTCTTGGCTTCTACATCGTGCGTCCCGAGTTTCGCGGCTCGGGATACGGATTGCAGGTCGCCGAAGCGGTCAAGGCACATTGCCAGGATCGTAACATGGGCATGGATGGTGTGGTCGAACAGCAGGACAACTATCGGAAATTCGGTTTTGAACTGGCGTATGACAATTATCGATTCGCGGGCACCGTCGGCGGCATCCTGGATGCCCTGGGTCGCGTGGAGGACACTCGGGTTCGTCCAATCAACGCACTAACCGATGATCTAAAGTCGTATGACCGAGGCCTGTTCCCCGCCGCGCGCGACACGTTCTTGCGCGGCTGGTTGGAGGCACCCAGCCACGTTTCGCGGGTGTTTGAGGAAAATGGGCGGATCAAAGGCTATGCAACGTTGCGGCGCTGCCTGAGCGGGCACAAGGTCGGGCCTCTGTTTGCCAACAATCCACAAATCGCGCAGGCGCTTTTGGTTTCCCTTCTGACGACGCTACCCGCCGATCAGGCAAAGGCCGAGGTATTCATCGACAAGCCTAATCCAAACGCACAAGCCATGGAATTGGCCAAACAGTTGGGGCTGACCAAGGTATTTGAAACGGGGCGCATGTATTCCAGTCACGCGCCAGACATCGACCTTGACCGGATATATGGCATCACGACGTTTGAACTGGGCTAGAACGCCTTGAACGTCATCGTGGTCAGCGAGCGTTCGATATTGGGAATCACCAGCAGGTTTTCGTTGATGAAATGGCCCACATCCTCGGTTTCGGGGATGTAGAGCTTCAGCAGCAGGTCGTATTCGCCGCTTGTGGAATACAATTCGGAATGGATTTCACGCAGCGCGATCTCTTCGGCGACTTTGTAAGTGGTGCCGGGTTTACAACGGATCTGGATGAAAACGCAGGTGGACATGGGCCGGGCCTTGTTGGTTCGTGTTGCCCGCAGGCTGGCACGGGCCGCGCCCAGGTGCAATCCCCTGCAACAGTTTGCAGCGAAGGCTTAAAGCGGTCTGGATAGGCCGTTCATCCGCGTCTATAAGCGCCCTGTAGCAAAAGGAATTCGCCCATGCGCAGCGCTAAGATCAGTCGTCAGACCGCCGAAACCGAGATTTCGGTCGAGGTCAATCTGGACGGCACCGGCCAGTATGACAACCAGACCGGTGTCGGGTTCTTTGATCACATGCTGGACCAGTTGGCGCGCCATTCGCTGATCGACATGACGATCCGGGCCAAGGGTGATTATCACATCGACGACCACCACACGGTCGAGGATACCGGAATCGCGCTGGGTCAGGCGCTGACGCAGGCGCTAGGGGACAAGAAGGGTATTCGCCGCTATGGCGAGTGCCATCTGCCCATGGATGACGCACAAGTACGCTGTGCGCTGGACTTGTCGGCTCGTCCGTTCCTGATCTGGAATGTGGACCTGCCGACGCAAAAGATCGGCACGTTCGACACCGAGCTGGTGCGCGAGTTCTTTCAGGCGCTCAGCACCCATGGCGGGATCACCCTGCATATTGATCAGTTGCATGGCTTGAACAGCCACCACATTGCCGAGGCCGCCTTCAAGGCCGTTGCCCGTGCTTTGCGCGATGCGGTCGAAACCGACCCACGCAAGGCGGATGCGATTCCCTCGACTAAGGGCGCGCTGTAGATGCTGACAGCCATCATTGACTACGAGAGCGGTAACCTGCACTCGGCGGAGAAGGCGTTTCAACGGATGGCCCGCGAACTGGATGCGGGCGAGGTCGTCGTGACATCGGATGCAGATGTTGTCGCGCGGGCTGATCGATTGGTTCTGCCCGGTGATGGCGCTTTCCCGGCATGCGCCGCCGAGTTGCGCGGCCACAAAGGCATCTATGACGCTATGGTAGAAGCCGTCGAGCAGAAAGGCCGCCCGTTTCTGGGCATCTGCGTCGGAATGCAGCTGATGGCGACCAAGGGCCATGAATATGCTGAGACCGACGGTCTGGGCTGGGTCGCAGGTGATGTTGTGAAGATCGAGCCCTCGGACAGCGCGCTCAAGGTGCCACATATGGGCTGGAACGATCTGATTCTGGAAAGCGACCATCCGGTCTTTGACGGGATAAAATCAGGCGATCACGCCTATTTTGTGCACTCCTACCACTTCCGGGTGATGGATCCGGCGCAACGGCTGGCCTATGTGGACTACGGGCAAGAGGTCACGGCCGTGATTGGCCGCGACACTATGGTTGGGATGCAGTTTCACCCTGAGAAAAGTCAAGACGTTGGCCTGCGGATGATCGGCAATTTCCTGACCTGGAAGCCCTGAGGTTTACTGAACCCGTGTCCAGACCTGACCCCGGCAGACCAGACCCCCAACGGCACATCCCTTAACGGTCAGTTTGTTCTGGCTGTCCAGCGTCATTTTCGAGCTATAGGTTTTGTCGCGATCCGGGGCCCAGATTTTGCCGTCGTCATAGCTGCCGTTGCCCTCGGGGATCATGTCCCAGATGATCTGCTTGCCAAGGTTTTCGTACTCCAGCTGTTGGTTGCCTTGGGCATCAAATGCGCTGTCGATAGTTCCGCAGATGGCGCTGCCACATTCCGAAATCGACACATGCAAATAGCCGCCCGTGTCACCCGGAGCGGTCTTCCACAGCCCGTCTACCGGATCGGCTGCAAAGGCGGTGGTGGCCATCGCAGCGAAGACCGCTGCAAGAGAATATGTCTTCATGGTTATCTCCCTGTCTTTCCGGTCAGTCTGACCTGCCGTTCGGCACCGGGCAAGAATGACTTAGCGTCGCGTTGCGCCCCTGCCCTGCCTGTGCGATATCCCGCGCGTGTAACAGTGATATAGGGCCGCCCGACATGATCCTCTACCCCGCCATCGATCTGAAAGACGGCAACGCCGTGCGCCTGCTGCGTGGTGAAATGGATAAGGCGACGGTCTTTAACGAAGACCCTGCTGCGCAGGCCCGCGCCTTTGTCGAGGCTGGTTGCGAGTGGCTGCATCTGGTTGATCTGAACGGTGCTTTTGCCGGGGAGCCTGTTAATGCGGCACCCGTTGAGGCAATTCTGAAAGCCTGTGATGTGCCCGCTCAGCTGGGTGGTGGTATCCGGGACATGGCCACAATCGAGACCTGGATCGAAAAAGGTCTGGCGCGGGTGATTCTGGGCACCGTTGCAGTCGAAAACCCAGATCTGGTGCGCGAAGCTGCCAAAGCCTTCCCGGGCAAGGTAGCCGTCGGTATAGATGCACGAAACGGCATGGTTGCCACCAAGGGCTGGGCCGAAGAGACCGACGTACAGGTCACCGATCTGGCGCACAGTTTCGAGGACGCTGGCGTGGCAGCGATCATATATACAGACATCAACCGCGACGGTGCGATGCAGGGTCCGAATATCGAAGCCACGGCGGCGCTCGCGCAGGCGGTTTCGATTCCGGTAATTGCCTCGGGCGGTGTCAGCTCGCTGGACGACCTGATCGCTCTGCGTGATTGTGGCGTCGAGTTGAACGGCGCGATCTCTGGCCGCGCGCTCTATGATGGCGCGATTGACCTAAAAGAGGCCATTCGCGCCCTGAACTGAGTTATTGAGCAGCGGCGGCGGTCAGTTTCGCCAAAGCGCCGCGCATCTTTTCGATGATGGGGGATTTCTCTACTTCGTCGAGCTCGTCCATCGTCTCTTTCGGATCTTCATAAGCCAGCCAGACCTGTCCGTTTGCGTCTTCGTAGGCCTGCACCTTCAGCGGCAAGAACAGCCCCGCGCGCGGGTCGATCTGCATGGCGGGAGTGCCCAGAGCCGGGTTGCCGAAAATCAGCACCTGATTGGCCAGGATCGGCGTTCCGACCTTTTCCGCCCCCGCCGCGTGATCCACGCGGGCAAACACGGTGGCGCCCGCATTACCCACGGCGGCTTCCAGCGCGTCCAGCGCCTCGGCCACGGATTTGTTGGTTTCCACTTTGATGATGTCGTCAGCCATGGCGGACAGGGCGCCTCCGAATGTGAGAATTGAAGCCAAAAGAAGTTGTCGCATCTGGGTAATCCTTTTCATAAATTTCACCCCTAATTTCCATGGCTTCGCGACAGATCACAATCACAAGTCTGGCATCGGCGGGGCTTTGCCGGTACAGGTGCCCCGAGCAAAGGAAAGCCCATGCTGAAAACCCGCATCATTCCCTGTTTGGATGTCGCCGATGGCCGTGTGGTCAAAGGTGTGAATTTCGTTGGCCTGCGCGATGCTGGTGACCCCGTGGAATCGGCCAAGGCATACGACGCTGCCGGAGCGGATGAGATCTGCTTTCTGGACATCCATGCGACGCATGAGAACCGCGGCACGATGTTCGATGTGGTCCAACGCACGGCAGAGCAGTGCTTTGTGCCTCTGACTGTAGGTGGTGGCGTGCGCACCAAAGATGACGTGCGGGCCCTGTTGCTGGCGGGGGCTGATAAGGTCAGCTTTAACTCGGCCGCCGTCGCGAATCCGGACGTCATCGCCGAAGCAGCGGACCAGTTCGGCAGCCAGTGCATTGTCTGCGCCATTGACGCCAAGACGGTCAGCCCCGGCAAGTGGGAGATTTTCACCCATGGCGGACGCAAACCAACAGGCATCGACGCCGTTGAATTTGCCAAAACCGTCGTTTCAAAGGGCGCAGGTGAAATCCTGCTAACCTCGATGGATCGCGATGGCACCAAGGCCGGGTTCAACCTGCCCCTGACCCGAGCGATCAGTGACGCGGTGGAAGTGCCGGTCATCGCCAGCGGGGGCGTAGGCAATCTGGACCATCTTGTCGAAGGTGTGACCAAAGGTGGGGCCAGCGCGGTGCTTGCCGCCTCGATCTTCCATTTCGGCGAATACACCATCCACGAGGCCAAAGAGCATATGGCCGCCGCTGGCATTCCGATGAGGCTGACATGAGCATTCTGCACGATCTGGCGGCTACGATAGAGGCCCGTAAAGGGGCAGATCCAGACAGCAGCTGGACCGCCAAGCTGTTGGCCAAAGGCCCCGAGAAATGTGCCGAGAAATTCGGCGAAGAAGCCATTGAGGCAATCATCGAAGCCGCCAAAGGGGACAGGGAAAAACTGACCTCCGAGGCGGCTGATGTGCTTTATCACCTGCTAGTGATGCTGGCTGCGCGCGATGTTGCGCTGGATGATGTGCTCGGCGAACTGGCCCGTCGACAGGGCACCAGCGGCATCACGGAAAAGGCATCCCGACCAAAAGACTAAGCGGGTTTCGTGCGATGACCCGGCCCGCTATACTGCGGCTTCGGGTGCATTGAGGCAAAGGACGCGCAGATGATCAGAGCTTTGGTGTTCGCGGCAGCGCTTGCCACCCTCGCCGCCTGTGCCACCCCTCCCCCGTCTTCCGGAGATGAGGTCCAGCGGCTGGCGGCTGAAATCCAAAGCCTCGGCCCCGATATCGACCCGGAAGAGGCCACCCGCGCCGCCCGCATCGCCTATGCCTATACTGCGCAACTGGCGCAGGAATACGAGATCACCGACCCTCCGCTTATCCACAACGCCAAGGTCAACAAAGGTCTGCGTCCGCGTGGTCTGTGCTGGCACTGGGCTGAAGATATTGAGCGGCGACTGGATCAGGAGCAGTTCCGCACTCTGGAAATGCACCGCGCCATCGCCAACGCGGATAACCCGTTCCGCATCGACCACAGCACTGCCATTATCAGCCGCAAGGGAGAGAGCATGTACGAAGGCGTTGTCTTGGATCCCTGGCGCTATGGCGGAGTGCTATTCTGGTCGCCCCTGGTTGAGGACACCCGTTACGAGTGGGTTCCACGCGAAGTGGTTCTGGAAAAGCGGCGACAGGAACAAACATCCAGCCCGTGAGACTGAGCTTCTGCGGGCAGTGATCGAAGCGCCATAGCGACCCGACGAAAGCGTTACCCGTCGCGCCCCGGCTCGTTTGGATTGCTGGAAAACAGCGCGATTTTGTTGCCCTGAGGATCGCGCAGATAGCCGACATAGAAATTCGGACCATACGAGGCGCGAAAGCCCGGCTGGCCTTCGTCAGACCCGCCTGCGGCAAGCGCAGCGGCGTGAAGGTCGCGAACCTGCTGTTGGGTGCGCGCCTCAAACGCCACCATGGACCCGTTGCCAGCCGAAGCCGCGCCTCCATCAAAGGGTGATTTTACATAGAACTCGGGCTGAACCGGGGATTGCCCCGGCGGCACTGGCAGCGCATAGCTCAAGTCTCCGTGATACCGCTCCAACGCATAACCAAGGGCGGGCAGGAACGCCGAATAAAACCGCTCGGCACGCGTGATATCGTCAACACCAACAGTCACATAAGCAATCATTCCGCATGGTCCTGTCTTATTGGTTTGCTGAATGGGTATAGGTCAATTGGACCTCCCCCTCAACAAATGCACTATTTCTGTTCAATTCAGGCCGGGACGTAGACACAAACGTCAGGGCCGTCACAGCTTGGACGAAATCACTCCAGTCGCAAACCCACCCATACGCAGTTCGCCAAACAAGCGCTGATATTCGATCTTGGGGCAGCGGTTCATGACTACGTCGATATCGCGGGCCTGCGCTTTAGCAGCGGCCTCGGCATGTTCAACTCCGATCTGCATCCAGATGGTGCGCAAGTCGGGAAACGCATCCAGCGCCTCGTCGACAATGGGTGGCACGGCCTCGGAGCGGCGAAAGATGTCAACCATATCGACGGGCTCGGGAATATCGGACAGCGAAGCTTGCACCGTCTGGCCAAACAGCATCTTGCCTGCATGGCCCGGATTGACCGGAATCACCCGATATCCCTTGAGCGACAGATAACGCGCCACGTAATAGCTGGGCCGCACCGGGTTCATTGAAACCCCAACCACCGCAACCACTTTGGTGCGCCTAAGGATTTGGGACAGAACATCGTCGGAGTAGTCATTCATGAGCACACCATAAGCAAGCGCATGCAAAGAAAAAAGCGCCCAGGAAACTCCTGAGCGCCAGTTGTTGGAACGAGGGACAGTGAAATGACCCGCGGCAGTTCCATTCCGCGGTCACTGTGACATTTAAGCATGAGTTTTCTAAAAAAAAGAGGTCGCGCGCATTTTTGTGATGACACATCACAAAAGGCGGAATGCCGCCGAATGGGACCGTGCGCATTTCCTTCGGCGATCATGGTCAGAACGGCTCGTTACATAAGCCGCGCGCCGATCTTAAGCCAAGAGCAATAGGTTTTATTGGTAAAGAACCGCAGGCCAATGCCCCTCGGCCTCGCGGATGTAATTGGTGACATCGCGTTCCCAGATACGTTCGATCGCTTCCGAGTGGGTCAGATATAACCGCCCATCCACAATCTGCCATGCCTTGGGATCGGTACTGCTTAGCAGACCTTTCGCCATCGCATAGGCGCAGTAACCACCAAACTGCGGGGCATAGGCGCGCGGATTGCGTTCAAATCGATCGCGATTTTCCTCTGACGCAAACCGCCAAATCGCACCCTTCCACATCAGCGCTATGTCGGGCTGACCCAACTCTGGTGCTCCAGCCTTGAAATAAGAAACCGCATCATAGCCTGAGACCGCCATCCCATCGTCCACGTAGAACATGGGCATTTCTTGCGCACCGACGACAGAGGCAAACGGGGTACAAGAGAGACTGATCAAGAAGGAACGTCGAGACAACATAGGTGATTCACTGGATTGCGGTTAGAGGGCTTCAAGATGCATATTTCAAACCGTATCTGAAACCCCCATGACGCCGATGTGAACGGGCGTGCGGTTGTTAATCGAAAACGTCTTCGATCACGTCCCAGGCTTCGTCCAACACCTTTGAGAACAGACCCCGCTTTTTCTTCTTTTTGTATTTTTTGTGCTTCTGTGCCGGCTGGTAACTTTTGATCGGCCGATCTGCCAGTTTGGCTTTTGGCACCATCTTGAGATTATGCAGGGGTGCGCCGCAGCTTGCGCAACTCAGCTCGTGCTGTTGCTTTCCCCGAAGAACCAATGCGGCACGGGT
This sequence comes from Ruegeria sp. CJ6, assembly GCF_056536665.1. Classification (NCBI taxonomy): domain Bacteria; kingdom Pseudomonadati; phylum Pseudomonadota; class Alphaproteobacteria; order Rhodobacterales; family Roseobacteraceae; genus Ruegeria; species Ruegeria sp. CJ6. Next base: position 172,312 of record NZ_JBQFQB010000003.1, read on the forward strand.
ACCGCAATAGCAGCAGGTGGCAATTTTATGTGGAGTGGATATGGGGGCCTCCTGTCATCTGGGTTTGGATGCATATAGTGCGATAGCCGCGGCATTTGAGACGTTTAGAGAACCAAATCCCCCCGCCGCGTCAATTTTTACCAATTGATCGACGGTTTCTTTGGTTTTCTGCCGCAACCCAGGCCCCTCGGCCCCAAGCACCAGCGCCACCGGGCGATCACGCTTGTCGCCCAGCGTGGCTTCTATCGTCTGTTCGGCCTCACCATCCAGACCCAGGACTAAATACCCCATGTTCTGCAACTCGATGATCGTATCGGCCAAATTGCGCACGCGTAGATAGGGTTGTCGTTCCAACGCGCCGCTGGCGGTTTTTGCCAAAGCGCCGGTCTCGGGCGCTGAATGGTGGCGGGTGCCAATGACGGCGCTGGCGCCCAGCACTTCTGCCGAGCGTAGAATCGCCCCGACGTTATGTGGGTCTGTCACCCGGTCCAGCAGCAGCACACGTGGGTTTTCCTGCCCAATACAGTTCTCGGCAAGCCCACCCCATTCCAGCGGCTTGACCTCAAGTGCCGCGCCCTGATGAACCGATCCCGGATCAATCGGTGCGGTGAATTTTCGCGGATCAACCATCTCGGGTACAATCTCCGCAAATTCAATAGCTTCCAGCAGTTTGTCGCGGGCATTGCGCGTCACAATCAGGCGCAGCTTCTGCCGTTTCGGGTTCATCAGCGCGTCGCGCACGGCGTGTAGACCGAACAGCCAGACGGTTTCTGCCGCAGCCGCTTTGCGCGCCTGTTCCTTCTCAACGACCCACTTTGGTTTCTTCATGATACGGGCCTCCGGGCCGGGAATTCGGTTTCCTGCGTCAAAGCGGTATTTTCCTGTTGACGCCCTTTAGACGCGCTAGTAATCACGCCTCCACGTCAGGTGCAACGCCTGACAGTGGGCGACAGGCCGCAAGGTGTGGCAGGGGACTGTAACTCCCTCGCGGAGACGCACGCCTGGTTCGATTCCAGGGTCGCCCACCACTTACTCACCGATAAATTTGGCCCATTCGTTCAGGCCGATATCTGTTTGATTGCACCGCGCGCTGTCAGTTGCCATGGTCCCCGCGCTATTGCGACACAGGTCCAAATGACAGCGTCATCTCTTCGTTGTTGTCAAAGCGGTATGGCGCAACCAAGGTTTTCACCTGTGCTGGGTCGACGTCCTTCGGGACATTTCGAGCCGATTCCCAAACCCGAAGAGCAGCATTTGGCGCGCGCGGGTCCCGATCGCTGTAAACAGGATGATCGGGCGCAAAATAGGCCATGTTTCCGGAAATCCAATTGTCAGCAACAATTGCATTTTCGGGCGCTGTTTGCGCGATTATCTCAGAGGTCAAAGTAGCGAAAGGGGCCGCGCGTTTGGCATCCCCTGCCAGATTGTGATGCAGCATCGCCAGTCCAATAAACACCGCCAGAACGGCGCTGACCTGGGCAAATCGCCTTACGCCTTTACGACCTGCACTCGGTAACAACCACAAACACAGCACGGGGCCGGCATAAATCAATATCGGTTGCAGCCAGCGATCCTTTACGTTGGTGCTTCCGCTCACAATCACTACAGCCGCCATAAGTAACAACGCCCAGACCAGAGTACGCGTCATCAATCGCCTCAGATCATCGCCTTTGGCGGCCACCCCTTGTCTGAGGTAGACCAACCAGAGAACACCCAGGACGATTAGCAAGAGCGATACAAACCCAGCCGACGCCAAGGCCAACTCAACCAAGCCTTGCAGCGCGATCAATGTGGTTGGGCCATCGCTGCTCATGTCCAACTTGCGCGCGCTTGCAAATGCGTGTTCGGGATTGTTCAGAACCCATAGCATCGGTGGTGTGACAAGCAATGCGGCGACACCCAACGAAAGCAGCAGTCGAGGCGACCAGAGAGGCTTGCGCGTCTCAGATGCACTGAAAGCCGCCAGCAACATGGCCAGCAGCGCGATCGCATAGTTGTATTTTGACAAACTTCCCATTGCCACGACTACGCCCAGCAAGACGAATCCCCAAGTCGTCGGTTTGCGAATTAGCCCCCAAATCACCGCGAAGGTCAGAACCGAGCAGAGATTGGCCAGAACGGTATGCGTCAGCGCGCGTTGCGCCTCCCAACTAAACTGATAGAGCATCAGAAGTGACAGGACCGACAGCCCTGCCCACAGTGGCGCATGACGGGTTCGTATGGTCAGGTACAGCGCGACAACCGTCGCCAGCAGCATCCCGTTTTTCAGCAGTGACAGCCCTAATATGCCGGGACCGGTTATCTGAAAGATGCCCCATTGCAGCCAGGCATAAAGTGGCAGTTGCGGGCCGTAGCCCCATTCCAAGCGGCGCGCATCAAGAAGTATCTCAGCCTCATCCAGACCAAGCGCGCCGCCGGTTGCAACTCGCAATACGACATGAAGCAGAAAGTAAGCCGTGACTATGCTTAACCAGAAGCGATCTGTCGACATCAACCCATCGAGACGGGATTGCTTCGCTGCCGGGTCATCGACCCCGCAAGCGGCTTCCAGAGATCGCTCATCTGAGACGCACTGATCTTCGATCATGGATAAGCCCATTTCGTCGGCACTCGCCCAGGATACCTGGCCGCCGGATTGCAACTTTGACCGAAGCTAGACCCGATGTGTGGGCTCAAGTCCACCATTTTTGCGGCAGTTGGGCGCGTGAAACAATGCGCGCAGCTCAGCAGATGGATGCCTGGGCTTCAGCCGCCAGATGCCGCGGCGGGTTGAACGTCAGTTTGGGATATTTTGTCAAACCACTCAGTCAGGCTGCTGACATCGGGGCCAAGCGACTCGGCTATGCCGCCGGCGAATTCCTGAAACTTTTCAATGTTCAATTTATTGACGCCCACCAAGACGGGAATCTCACGCTCTAGTGCGTCGGCGATAATTGGGCGAAAGCCCCGCCCGTCCGCCTCGTGCTTTCCGAACTTGTTGATGATCAGCAATTGAGGGCCATCCTCAAGCGACCGCGTCACGAGGCCGACGGCCCGTTCCAATTCAGCCGGATCCAGACGGCAACCCCGAGCGTTCTTGCCAAGAGATTGTGAGATGCGAATGGTTTCCCCGGTCGGCAAGACTTTCAGATCCATATCGCATTTATATCCGTCGGCACATTCGGTGTTGGTCTGCACAACCCCGGCAATCGGTGTTCCGGCCTGCACAAGACCATCCGCAAATTCGCTAAGCAGGCGATCGGTTGCGCCGCGATCGGTTGTCGTAACATAGGCCAGATGCATTTTTTGGACCTCAAAGTTCAATTGGTGACGTTTCAGATAGCACGCGTCGGCTTGTCCGACCACCTTCATCCATCAAGGCAACGGAGAAAGCCCGATCACCGATGCGTGCAGGTGGAGGAGAACCGCGTAAGAAGCCAAAGCAGTCAACCAGACCCAAAGTCTGGGCCAAGGGCGGGGCGCGCTGAGTGACAGGCGCGCCGTATTGCGGGAAAGGCGTACCCATTCCGTCCCCAAATTGCGCGCGGTGCGGTGATCAATGAGCGCCATGCCCATCACCGCAAAGCCAGCAAACAAGCCGAACAAGATGACATGCGACAGGCTTCCATTGACCAACAGATGTGCCAAAGCCCATAGCATCAACGCAACAAGGATCGGATGACGAGTCATGCGCAGGATTCCTGGGTTTTCGGGATCGAACGGACGGTGCCCCAACCCTCCGAACGAAAATGGATTCTGGATCGACAGGCCCGCAATGGCCAACCAGCAGACTATAGGCATGACCAGCAAAGGCACCCAGCGAAAGATCGGAAGCGGCGGGATCACTTCGACATAGGGTGCATTTGCGGCGGCGATGATCAACCAGGCCAAAACTGCTAGCGAAATCATTGAATAGCTGGCGAAATATGCGCGCTTTCCCATCGTGCCGATCAGCCAGCCGCGCACTGCGGGGCGCGCTGGAATCATGTGGCTAAGAAGGAATGTGGCAAGTGCTGCGAGGAAGAGGCCCCAACCAGTCATCGTAATCTCCGAACGTGTTGCGCCCGGTTTAGGCCGTGACAGCGCGCTGGTCTTTGTCCGAAATCAAGTGAGGGCAAAGGGGCGGTTACCCGCCCCTGCCCTGTCTTACAGGCCCAGTGCCTTTCGGCGTTCCTCGGCAAAACCCTGCACCATACGATCAGCGATCAGTGCTAAAATTGCCATGGCGGCACCGGCCGAGATGCCAAGCCCCACATCCGCCTGCCCCAGCGCCAGATAAATCGACTGGCCCAGACCGGTTGTCCCGATCAGTGCCGCTATCACCAGCATGGCGAAGGCATAGAGGATGGTCTGGTTCAGCCCCAGTAGGATGGTCGGTGCGGCATAGGGCGCGCGGACGTCGCGCATGATCTGCCACTCGGTCGCGCCGCTGGAGATTGCGGCTTCCATCATTTCCTCGGGTGTGTTGACCAGCCCGTGTCGCGTGTAGCGGATCATCGGGACGATGGCGTAGGCGCAGATCGCCAGGAAGGCCGAGAACTCACCGATCTGAAACACCATCAGAACCGGGATCAGGAACACAAACAGTGGGATCGTCTGCAGCATATCACAGATCGGGCGAACCACTTTCCAGACCGGCCCCCAAACTGCGCTGGCAAGACCGATCAGCCCTCCGACTACTGCGCAGGAAAACACTGCGGCACCGCTGAGGTAGAGCGACAGGAGTGCCCGCTCCCACAGGCCTGAAACGAGGATGGTACACAGCAGCCCAACCGACAGCGCCGCAAGACGCAAGCCACCCGCGACCCAACCCAGCGCAGCCGCGCCCGTCAGGACAAACGGCCAAGGCAGGTTTGATATGCCGGTTTCCAGCATTCCGATCAGGATAAGAACGATCAGTCCACCGGTCAGATGCCCGCGCCATGTCATCAGCAGAGCGATAGCCGCACCAGCGGCGAACAGACCCCAGCTCATGCTCGGGGTCCACTGGAACCCCCAGGTGAACGGTAGTACAGCCTGGTCCAGACCGATCCGCAAGGGCAACAACACATAGAACAGAGAATTGTTCTTGAGTGCGTCCAGCCAAGGCCCGTTAGCCTGCGTAAATGAGGTCAGGCCGGTGTCAATCGCCTCGGCCATCGGGTCCAGAACTGTAAGGTCAGACGGGTTCGGCAACCGGGACCAGAAGGCAGCGGTAAACAGCACTGCAAAGCCCAGCATCGCCCAGACAACGCGGCTGTCATATCGCTTGCGCTCGGTCGCCAAAGTGCCGCTCATCCGGTCGATGATCACTGCGAAGACAACGATGACCAAACCGGCCATGAGGGATTCACCGAACTGCGCCTTGCGCATGGTTAACAGAACTTCCCAGCCGATGTCGTTGAAGCCGCCGATGACGGCGGCGATGATCACCATCGACAGCGCGGCCATGAGGCATTGGTTCACACCAACCATGATCTGAGTCGTGGCAGCAGGAATTTCGACCTGAAAGAGCTGCTGCCAGCGCGTCCCACCGGACATGATCGCAGCTTCTTTGATTTCGGGCTCTACCCGTTCCAGCCCCAGCATAACGTTGCGAGCCATAGGTGGCGCGGCGTAGATGGCCGAGGCGATCAGGCCAACCACCGGACCGAAGCCAAACAGAAGCAGCAGCGGCGTCAGATAGGCAAAGGTCGGCACCGTCTGCATGATATCGAGCACGGCCTGAACAAAGGCCTTCACACGTGGCACTTCATTGGCAAGAATACCGATAGCCCCGCCCATAATCAGCGCCACGGGGACAGATACGGCGACAAGGGCAAGCGTATTCATGCTCTCGGCCCAATAGCCTGAAGCCAGAACGAAGCTGAGGCCAAAGAACCCCAGCGCCGCCATCGGCAGACCGCCCAGATACCAACCCAGCGCAGTGACGACCCCAATCAAGATCGGCCAGGGCGTGCTGCCAAGCACGTAGTTTGCAGCATTCATCGGATAAGTCATCAGGTCCGAAAACAACCGCATCGCCGGTTTAATGCCATTCAGAAACCAGTCGAGAAACGCACCAACCCATTGCGTTGCAGGCAGTTCCCATTCTTTGGGCCATGTGACCAGCCATGGGGCGACGCCTTCCAGCGCAAGGCAAACCGCGCCAACGACAAGGGTAATCAGCGCGGCCTGCGTCCCAGCCGTCAGGCGGGCCTGCCGCGCGGGGATATCCGTCACAGCGGTCATGCTTCATCCACCTGCAAAGCTGCGGCGAGATCGGACGGATGAACCGTACCGACAATATTGCCGTCTGCATCACGGACAGGAACGGGTTCATACAGCTCCATGCAATGCGCGAGCGCCGCGTCGAGCGTCATGGATGTGGTCAGGCCCGGATCATCCGGCCCACGCTCAGCATCATCACGCATGACCGAAGCAACCTTAGCATGCTGGCCTTTGGCGACGTCCTTAGAAAATTCGCGCACGTAGTCGTCTACCGGACGCAGCACGATATCCGTCGGCGTGCCGATCTGAACGATCTTGCCATCGCGCATGATGGCGATGCGGTCGGCCAGTTTCAGCGCCTCTTGAATGTCGTGAGTGATAAAGACAATGGATTTTTTCAACGTCGCCTGGATGCGTAGGAATTCATCCTGCAGCTGGCGGCGGATCAAAGGATCAAGGGCCGAGAACGGCTCGTCCAGAAACCAGATATCGGGATTCACCGCAAGGCTGCGCGCGATCCCCACGCGTTGGCGTTGACCACCCGAAAGCTGCCGGGGAAAGCTATCTTCGCGGCCTTCCAGGCCGACCAGCGAGATTACTTCCTGCGCACGCGCCAAACGTTCCTTTTTGCCGACGCCTTGCACACGTAGCGGATAAGCCACGTTTTCAGCCACGGTCATATGAGGGAACAGGCCAAAATGCTGGAAAACCATGCCCAGCTTCTTGCGCCTTAATTCAGTCAGGGTTTTCTTCGATGCACCGATGACATTCTCGCCATCCACACGGATCTCGCCGCCCGTACCGGGCAGAAGTTGCGAAATGCAACGAATCAGCGTCGATTTGCCCGAGCCGGACAAACCCATGATGACAAAAAGCTCGCCTTCTTTGACCTCGAAATTGGCATCCTGAACAGCAGGGATAAACCCCAGTTCGCGCAAATCGGCGGCGGCTTTGTCAGCGTCACTCCCTGACCGAGACAGCGCGTCGGTCAGAGCTTTGTCGGCACCTTGGCCAAACACCTGCCAGAGATTCTGGCAGGCGATGGCTGGCGTATTCGCTTCAGTCACTTAAGCGGACTCACTGCGTTGCCGCGTCAACGACGGGGCGCCATTTGTCTTCATTCTCGGCCATCCATGCCGCGACGACTTCTTCGACCGCGCCACCATCTACGTCGATCGCCCCCATCATTGGCTGCTGGTCTTCGACCGAAAGCTGATAGTTAGTCAGGATTTCATAGGCAGCGGGCCACTTGTCTGCCATGCCGCTCCAACCGGCCTTGAAGATACGTGACGGCGAGAAATCGCAATCATTCACTGCGTTGGGGTTCGGGCCCCAAGACGGATCGTTAAAGCACGCCTCTTCGCCTGCAGGCAGTTCGACAAACTGTACGTCATATGCCGACATCGCCCAATGTGGCTGCCAGAAGGTGATCAGCAACGGCGACTTGCGCTCGGTCGAGGCGCGCAATTCGGCGATCAAAGCGCCCTCGGAACCCGCGGGGACCGCTTTGAACGGCAATTCAAGACCGGTCATACGATCCGCGCCGGGCGTACCCCAATCCGCTGGGTAATCGACCAGACGGCCACCGGGCAGAGTTTCAGCCGTAGCAAAAACTTGCGCACACTCTTTCAGCGCTTCCCACGCAGGCAGGCCCGGGCAGAGCTCCGCCACATGTGCCGGGTAGGCAATGCCTTCCTTGGCATCAAGCCCCAGATCGCCGATTTCAACAACGGTGCCTTCGTCGATCTTCTTGGCATATTCGTCGGACACGTTGGACGACCAGATTTCCAATGTCGCGTCAATGTCCCCATCGGCCAACGCCTGGAACTGATTCATCATCCCGGCGGTCACGTATTCTACGTTATAACCGGCGGCCTTCAGCATCTCACCTGCCACATGGGTGGTCACATGTTGACCGGTCCATTCGTTGATCGCCAGCTTGATCGGTTCATCGACCGCGCCCATATCTGCGGCATGGGCCGCCCCGGCCACTGCGATAGCCAAAAAGCTCACGCTTAGCTTTTTCATAACAACAACTCCCTGTTTTTTACGTTTGCCCCATGGCGATATCGAGCCCGCCCAGGATCATTTGTGGTCACAGCACATTTCGCAACATGCACAAGTTTAGCCGAAAAAGGAAAGGGAACAGTTGTTCCGGGTCCGACGCGCTTCATCAAGCGTGAAAACACAACCCATCCCTGCTGCTCCACTCGGCAATACACACACTTAACACCGTCAGTTCGGAACCGTCAAAGATATTGATTGACTAGTCAATATAAAACACGCGCTTCATCTCAAGATCTGATTTGCCTTGTCAAATCTTCTTAATAAGGCAGCATCTGGATAAGGGAGGGTCTGGGAGATGCGTCACTTTGAAAAGATCTACCAGATATCGGCTGATCGCCACGGCGGCCCCGCCGAACTGGAAAGCAAGCTAAGCAAGCCTAAACCAATCGCCGAATTGGTGGCGATGTCAGATGATCGCTGGTTATCGATTATTACGAAAACCGTGTTCCAGGCAGGGTTTAACTGGAAAGTGATCGAATCGAAGTGGGACGGATTCGAAACGGCATTTGACGGCTTCGACATTGGACGCTGCGCATTCATGGATGACGAGAAATTCGACGCACTGCTGCAGGACACCCGCATTGTCCGCAACGGAACTAAGATTGCCACAGTGCGCGACAATGCCGCGTTTCTGCTAGAACTCCGCGCGGAAGGTGGCGTCGGGCAAATTCTGGGCGGGTGGCCATCACAGGATTATGTCGGCTTGCTACAGATGCTCGCCAAGCGCGGATCGCGGCTTGGCGGTGCTTCGGCGCAGTATGCTATGCGATTTGCCGGTCGGGACAGCTTTATTCTGTCTCAAGATGTAACAGCTCGTCTGATCGCTGAGGGCGTTATCGACAAACCTGCAACCTCCAAAAAAGCAATGGCCGCGGTGCAGGCCGCGTTCAATACATGGATGGGACAATCCGGGCGATCGCTGACGGAAATCAGCCGGGTTCTGGCGATGAGCCTTTGAAAACGACTTGCAGCGCCGAGCTGCCGCATTAGGCTTAATGCCATGATCCGTCCCCTGTTGATTTTATTGCTGTTTCTATTTGTGGCCTGTGGTCGACCTCTAACCGATCACGAGCGCGCATTTGTCAGTAAAATCCACGGAGACACATTGAATCTGGATCGTGTGCGATTGGTAGAGGGTGCCCCCGTCGCAGCGGTTACATTTACCCGCAAAGCCCGCCCTCGGGTTGCCTGCCGTGAACGGATCTTACCACCTGTCAAAGAGGAAACCGTGACCGGCAAACCCGCGGGCGTTGCGTTGTTCAACCATGTATATTTCACGAAGGACTGGTATCTGGACGACTACATGAGCCAGTACCCCGATCAGGTGAACCTGATCGGGGCAATGTTGCTTGCGCATGAATTAACCCATGTCTGGCAGTGGCAAAATCGCAAGACAACTGGTTATCACCCGTTCCGCGCTGCAGCAGAGCATGGCCGGAAGGACGATCCTTACCTGTTCGACCTTGATACTTCGCCCGATTTTCTGGCCTATGGTTACGAACAGCAGGGCGCCATCGTCGAGGAATATGTTTGCTGCCGGGCGCTCGACCCCGACGCACCTCGAACCAAGCGTCTGCACGATATGCTAAGCGCCCAATTCGAAGTCTCGAAATTGCCCGGTAACAGGCGCGAAAGCTCCGTCCTGATACCCTGGGCGGGCGCAGAGATTAATGGCATCTGTCGCTGAGCTTTTTAGTTCACTTGCAGGGTCTTCAGGTAAGCCACTAGATCCACGATTGGCTTGCTGGTCAGGATTGGCTGCCCTTCCGGCGTTTTGATCGCGGTGTCGTTACCTTCGAAATAGGGGCCATAAACCGGCATCGGGCTGCCATGGCTGACCAAAGGTTCGCGCCCGTCAATCCGCGCCACGACGCGCGCTGTCGGAAATACACCATTTGCATCGGCCAGCGTTCTCAGGTTTGTCGGCTGGATCACCAGCACCCCGGCCATTGGCCCATGCCCCGTTGCATCCAGTCCATGACAGGTAGCGCAATAGTGCTGATACAGCTCGGCCCCGGTCTCCACGTCCTGAGCTGAAGAGGCCTGTGGTATCATGGTAAGTACAGTCAGCGCGCCCGCGCCAAGTATTGATCGGATCATCACTTTTCTCCCTCCTGCCTTGCAATTCGAGACTTGCCGGGAGGTCGCGCTGACGCAATGATCCAGATCAACGAAATAGGCGCAGGGACAAAAGGCAATGACACAATACGCAGCCATCATGCTGGCCGCCGGGATCGGCGTACCCATCCTCGCCGCGCTGAACGCCGCATTAGGCAAGTTGATCGGCTCACCAAATGCGGCCGCCGTCATTCTGTTTGCGATCGCCTTTGTCGCTTCAGCACTGGCGCTTTTGGTGCTCGGTGGATCCGATGCCTTCGCCAAAGTCGCACAAGCCCCCAAGCATCTGCTTCTGGGCGGCGTATTAATCGCCTTCTATGTGCTTTCAATCACCCATGTGGCCCCACATTTTGGCGTGGGCAATGCGGTGTTTTTCGTCTTGCTCGGCCAGTTGATCAGCACAGCTGCGATTGACCATTTCGGTCTGTTCGGCGCTCAGGTTACGCCGCTGACATTCATGCGGGCAGGAGGCATTGCAGTAATGGCAATCGGGGTCGCCATCACTCAGCTGGCCTGAGCACGCCCCCCTCCAGCTGCAACATCCGGTCCATCCGCGCCGCCAGATCAAGGTTATGCGTCGCGATCAGCGCCGAAAGCCCTTCATCCCGCACCAGCGCCATGAGGGCCGCGAACACCTGATCCGAGGTATCGGGGTCCAGATTGCCGGTCGGCTCATCCGCCAGCAGCACACGTGGCTGATTTGCCAGTGCCCGGCAGAAGGCCACGCGCTGTTGCTCTCCGCCCGACAAGGCTGCTGGCCGGTGATCTGCGCGCGGAGCGACGCCAACGCGATCAAGCAACTGCATCGCACGGGCTTGCGCTGCTTTCTCAGAAGCACCGTTTGCCAGTTGCGGCAACACGATGTTCTCCAGCGCCGTAAACTCAGGCAACAGATGGTGGAACTGATAGACGAAGCCAACATCGCGCCGACGGATCGCTGTGCGCGTGCGATCCCCTTTGCCCGTCGCGCCCTGCCCCGCGACTTCGACTTCGCCGGTATCCGGGATATCCAGCAGGCCCGCGATATGCAGTAGGGTCGACTTGCCCGCCCCGGATGGCGCAACCAATGCCACAGCCTCACCCGCGCGCAGCTCCAGATCGGCACCGCGCAGAACCTGCACCTCTCCCGGGGTGCCTTGCAGATAGGTCTTGGTCAGACCGCTGAGCCTTAAAGTCACATCATTCATAGCGCAGGGCCTCAACCGGGTTCAGCCGCGCTGCGCGACGAGCCGGGAAATAGGTGACAAGGAAAGACAGGCCAAGTGACAGACCCACCGCTTTCAAGACGTCAGACAGGTGTAATTCGGCGGGCAAGGCGTAGATGCCGCGAATGGACGGGTCCCAGACGCCGCCACCCATGACGTAGTTCACGAAGGAAAAAATCGGATCGATATAGATGGCGAAAAGGCAGCCCAGAATGACCCCCATGGCGGTTCCGATGATGCCAGTAAAGGCCCCGCAAATGAAAAACACCCGCAGCACCGACCCTTCGCTAAGGCCAATGGTCCGCAGAATACCGATGTCGCGCCCTTTGTTCTTCACCAGCATGATCAACCCCGAGACGATGTTCATTGCTGCAATCAGCACGAGGATCGACAGTATGATGAACATCACATTGTCTTCGACCTCCAGCGCCCGCAGGAATCCTCCAGAGGCATCCTGCCAAGTCCAGATCTGGCTGCGCTCACCTGCGGCCTCAATGATCGGAATCAGGATCGGGATCAGCTCTTCGGGGCGCTCGACCATCACTTCGATCTCGTCCGCCACGCCTTCACGGTTGAAAAATCTTTGCGCCTCGGCAAACGGCATGTAGACGCGCGTGCGGTCGATGTCATAGCGCCCGGCAGAAAAGACATAGACTACCTCATAAGCGTTCACGCGGGGAGATGTGCCAAATGCGGTTTTGACACCGTTGGGCGAGGTCAGTTTGACCCGATCCCCCACCGTCGCCCCGATGGCCCGCGCCACGCCCGAGCCGATGGCGATGCCGTCCGGGAACCGTGACAGGTCACCATAGGCCTCTTCGCTTTCTGCAATACCGGGCAACCCGGCCAGATCTTCGGGACGAATGCCAAAGACCTGCACGCCTGAACTGCGGTCCGCATTGGTGATCAGCACCTGCCCTTTGACAAGCGGTGCTGCCCGTTCGACCCCCGGCACCTGCGCGATCCGCTCGGCCATTCCATCGAAATCCGTGATGGTGCGGTCTAGCCGCCCCTGCGCATCGATTTCTCCGGCGGAATACACCGTGACATGTGCGTTGGCCCCAAGAATAGTGCCCACGAATTCTGACCGGAATCCGGACCGAACAGCCAGCGTCGCGATCAGAGCGAACACAGCGAGCGTAATCCCGATCAGCGAGATCCAGGTCATCACGCTAACGCCCCCTTCGGCCCTACGGGCACGGAGGTATCGCCAGGCGATTTTCCATTCGAAAGGGGCAAAGGGCGGGGGAGATTTGGCCATTCCTGCCTCGGGTTCAGATTTTTCGCGACCCTTTCGACATTTCGCCGGATGGTCAAGCCAGTTATCGTGCGGACACCGGTTCGGCGTTACTGCGCCCGATTAAGGGGCGAAAAGAACAGTTTGAAACGAATCATTTGCCCCAAGCGCCAACTCATCAGCGGCAGCACGAGAAATCACTGGCCGCAAATTATACCAATGGTTGTGAACCCCTTCACAGACAAGGGCTTATTGTTTCAGTTATGAAGTCAATGTGAGATATCAGCACCCGACTGAGTCACAATCGCAACATTCAGGTGCGAAATATTGTTTCACAAATTGATTAGTGTGAGAAACTTTGTCACCCTATTTGTGTGGGGGACACATTTTAAGAGTTTAAGGGCGGAGGCACGCTCATGGGTATTCAAGAACATATGGAAGGTACGGGCCCGATTACTGCCCGTTCAGCAGCAACAGAACTGGATTGCGAAAGCGCCGCATTGTTGCGGGCAGCGATCAGGCCAGTTTTCACAAGCGCAGCAAGCTGGGCCGGTTTGGCCGACATACTGCGGGACAAAGGCTATCGCCTTGCTTTCCGGCAGGGGCGGCTGTGCATCACGGATCGCACCACTGACGAACGCGTCTGTGGATTGCGGTTTCTGGGCTTCGAACTGGCGGAACTTGTACGCCGCTTTGGTCGCCCGATCGTGGTCGCACGCGGCAGCGAAGCGGACGGCGATTTCCTGACCGCACGTCCGACCTCAGCTTCCTGAGCTAAACCGCCGAAGGTTGCACCGCCTTGTTCAGGCGATGCCCTCATAGATTTCTGCGATCTTGGTGACGGCCGCTTCGGGGCTGAGTTCCTCACTTTCGCCGGTACGGCGGCTGGTGAGTTCGACCACACCGTTCTTCAGACCACGCGGGCCCACTGTGATGCGCCACGGCAGACCGATCAGGTCCATGGTGGCAAACTTGCCTCCTGCCCGTTCATTCCGATCATCATAAAGCGGCTCAAGCCCCAACGCAGTCAACGCGCTGTAGAGTTTATCGCACGCCGCGTCCGCCTCTTCATCACCTTGCTTCAAGTTCACAATGCCGCAATGGAATGGAGTCACGCCTTCGGGCCAAATGATGCCCTTATCGTCATGGCTGGCTTCGATGATCGCACCGATCAGGCGGCTAACGCCGATGCCGTGGCTGCCCATATGCACCGGAACCGGCTTGCCATCGGGGCCTTGCACAGTCGCTCCAAGAGCTTCGGAATACTGGGTGCCAAAATAAAAGATCTGCCCCACTTCGATACCACGCGCCACGCGGCGGCGGTTTTCGGGGATTTGGTCAAACAGGGCTTCGTCGTGGGTTTCGTCCGTTCGGGCGTATTTAGAAGTGAACTCTTCGAGGATCGCCTGACACTGTTCGCGGCTATCATAGTCGATCTCACGATCGCCGAAGGTCAGATCTGTGACCGCGCTGTCATAAAAGACCTCGGATTCGCCAGTATCGGCCAGTACGAGGAACTCATGCGTGTAGTCACCGCCGATAGGTCCAGAATCAGCGCGCATCGGGATGGCTTGCAGACCCATCCGCTCATAAGTACGCAGATAGCTGACCAAGTGGCGGTTATAGGCGTGCAGCGCGTCTTCTTTGGTCAGATCGAAATTGTATCCGTCCTTCATGTAGAACTCGCGCCCCCGCATCACGCCGAAACGTGGGCGGATTTCATCGCGGAACTTCCACTGAATCTGATAGAGCGTCAGCGGCAGGTCTTTGTAGCTGCTCACGTGGCCGCGGAAGATGTCGGTCACCAGTTCCTCGGCGGTCGGCGTGTACAGCATATCGCGACCGTGGCGGTCCTGCATGCGCAACATTTCCTGGCCATAATCGTCATAACGACCGGATTCGCGCCACAGGTCGGCTGATTGCAGAATCGGCATCTGGATCGCGATGTGCCCAGCCCGCGCCTGCTCTTCATGCACAATGTTCTCCAGCTTGCGCAGAACTTTGAAGCCCAATGGCAACCAGGAATAGATCCCGGCGGCGGCCTGTTTGATCATCCCGGCACGCAGCATCAGCCGGTGGCTGACGATCTGAGCCTCCGAGGGGTTTTCCTTGAGAACGGGCAGAAAGTAACGGCTGAGGCGCATAACGTAACCTTACGGGTGAGAATTTCGCTGCAAGGTGATTATTCCAAAGCCTAGCCGGGGGCAATCGCACATCGGTGTTTTGCGACCCATGCGCAGTCGGTTTTTTGATTGACCGCAACGCCGGGGTTTTCAATGTTGGCGCAAACGTTAAACCGCGAGGCAGCAATGCAAACAATCACCGAACCCGCCCGCCAGATCCCCGTTGTTCATCAGACAGACGTATTGGTTGTGGGCTCGGGCCCCGCTGGATTGTCAGCAGCGCTGGCTGCCGCACGCGCTGGGGCCGAAGTTTCCTTGATGGATAGATTCGGTTGCATGGGTGGAAATATTACGGCAGTCGGCGTCGAAGGTTTTGCCTGGTATCGCCACGAACAAACTGTCGAGGCCGGAGGCATCGGCATGGAGTTCGAAACCCGCGCCAAAGAGATGGGTGCAGCAGTGCCTGAAAGCCAATCGCTCAGCTACGAACTGGACAGCGAGGGCTTCAAGCTGGTGGCCGACAAGCTGGTTGAAGAGGCTGGCGTCCATCCGATGTTGCACCGGCAATTCGTCGCCCCGATCATGGAGGGGGATCGCATCACTGGGGTGATTACCGAATCCAAAGCGGGGCGTGAGGCGATCTTGGCCAAGGTTGTCATCGACGCCACAGGGGATGCAGATGTAGCGCATCGCGCGGGCGCCCCGACGCACAAGACGCCACGCGAGGACATGATGGCGGCCTCAGTGATGTTCCATCTGGCCGGTGTCGACAAACGGGCCTTTATGGAAGGTGTCAAAGCCGACCCGCAGACCTACAAAGACTGGGGTGGCGGTGGCGAATGGAATATCGAAACCTCGGGCAAAGAGGACGACATGTTCTCGCCCTTCGTCAAGAAACCCTTCCAGCAGGCGATTGATGAGGGCCTGATACCGGCTCATTTGAACACGATCGCAGGGACCTGGGGGGCGATGCACGATACCGGAGAACTGACCTATATGAACCTGATTCATATGGACCAGATCGATGGAACCGACCCCGACAGCCTGACCTTTGGTGAAATCGAAGGCCGCCGACAGGCGATGCTGGCCATTGATGCCCTCCGCCGTTTCATGCCGGGGTGCGAAAACGCACGTCTACGCAATTTCGGAATGACCATAGGCATTCGGGATACGCGCAAGATCGATGCTGTCTACAACATGACCGAAAATGACGCGCGTCATCAGGGCCGGTTCGAGGATTCCATCGGTATCTACCCTGAATTCATCGATGGCTACGGCATTCTGATCTTGCCGACCACGGGGCGATATATGCAGATTCCGTATCGCTCGATGCTGCCCAAAGGGATCAAGGGCCTGTTGGTTGCGGGCCGGTCCCATGGCGCGGATCGGGTCGCTCACGCCGCGACGCGCAACATGTCCTGCTGCGCGGTGATGGGTCAGGGCGCAGGGATCGCTGCGGCGTTATCCTTGAAAAGCAATCAAGATCTCGACAGCATGAACCTTGTTCCTGTGCATCAGGAACTGGAACGACAAGGCGTGAGAATTAACTGATGGAGCGTATTCCAACCATAGATATCAGCCCGCTGACTGATCCTTCTGGTCCGCTGTATCAGGCAACGGTCGCGCAGATCATGGATGCCTGCACCAGCATCGGGTTTCTATCGATCACAGGGACAGGCATCGCGCCTGAGCACATCGAGCAGGTGCGCGAGTGTGTCAGTGCGATCTTTGATATCGACGAGGCCCGAAAATGGGATCAGGCCATCACCCGCGAAAACTATCGTGGGTACATTCCGATGGGGTTCTTCACGCCCAATGACGGCTCGGGCGCGGCGGATAAGTACGAAGGTTACAAGCTGCATTTCGAAGCAGCCGAAGATGCGCCGATCCGGGTTGAATGCGCACTTTACGGCCCGAATATCTGGCCCCGAGAAGTGCCCCAGGCCCGCGCGGTAATACTGGATTACTGGCTACAGCTTGATGGCGTGACAGATCTTTTGCTGGGTGCATTGGAAGTGGGGTTAAAAATCCCGCCCAACACACTACGCGACGCCTTCCGCGACCCGATGACCAACATGACCCTGCTACACTATCCGCCACAATCCCCGGATGAGCTTGGCTATGGAATTCATCCGCATAAGGACACCGACGCGCTGACAATAATCGCTCCCGATCCGGTCGGAGGACTTGAGGTGCAGACCCGCACCGGCGGCTGGATCACACCGGACTGCCCGCCCGGCGGCTTCGTGGTCAATATCGGCGACATGCTGGAACTGTGGTCGGGCGGGCGGTTGAAATCGACCCCGCATCGCGTGGTTAATCGATCCGGGCGTGAACGCTATTCCTTCCCTTATTTCGCCGTTCCGCGCCACGATGTGGTGGTTGCGCCACTGCTGCCTGCCCTGTCCGGCTTTGATCGCCCGAAGGTACATTGCGGACACTGGTCGGCGGAAATCTGGCGCACCAACTGGCCTGATGAAATGGCCACAGGTGAGACACCGGAACTGGGTACTCTGACAGACTAGGGTATAAAAATCGCGCGCCATGAACCGCTTGCATCGCCGGGCGTCATGGGCCAAGAACACGGCAATGCTGTGCGAACGAGGGATTGCGCCATGGCCTTGCCGGTGAAGGATCAGCTTAGATACTGGGGCATTGCCGCCGCTGTTTTCGTGCTGCTTTTGTACCTGTTGGGCGATGTCTTGCTGCCCTTTGTGATCGGTGGTGCGATTGCATATTTCCTTGATCCCGTTGCGGACCGCCTGGAAACACTCGGCCTTTCGCGCATGGCTGCGACCGGGATCATTACCGTTGTCGGCGTGTTTGGTTTTGTTTTGATGATTCTTATGGTTGTGCCCGCGTTGATCACACAGCTACTGGATCTGATTGATGTTTTGCCAAGCCTTTTTAAAGAACTGCGTGCCTTTATTGAGAAACAATTCCCGGCTTTGCTCGATCGCGAATCAAATACCCACCAGATGCTGGTGTCATTTGGCGAGACGCTGAAATCAAAAACCGGCGATGTGCTGCAAACCGTTCTGGCCTCATTGGGTTCAGCGATAAATGTCGTCGTCCTGTTGGTTATCGTACCGGTTGTCGCGGTTTATCTGCTGATGGATTGGGATCGCATGATCACCCGGATCGGAGAGCTCTTGCCCCGTGATCACGCCCCCACGATCAAACGACTTGCTGGTGAAATCGACGCCGTTCTTGCCTCATTCGTGCGTGGAATGGGTACCGTCTGCCTGATCCTCGGCACCTACTATGCTGTCGCATTGATGCTGGTCGGTCTGCAATTCGGCCTGATCGTCGGCTTCATTGCAGGACTGGTAACCTTCATCCCCTATTTGGGCGCCCTGATCGGAGGCACCCTAGCCATAGGCCTGGCCCTGTTTCAGTTCTGGGGGGATTGGGCACATATCGGTTTGGTCGCCGGTATTTTTGCTATCGGACAGGTGACCGAGGGCAACTTCCTGACGCCCAAACTCGTCGGTAGTTCGGTGGGCCTGCACCCGGTCTGGCTGCTGCTGGCCTTGTCGGTCTTCGGCGCGCTGTTCGGCTTTGTCGGAATGCTGATCGCAGTACCTGTAGCGGCTGCCTTGGGCGTGCTGGCACGGTTTGCGACCGAGCAGTATCTGCACAGCCGCCTATATACCGGGCTTGAAGGGCTCAATCAGGAAGACGAATAAATGGCCATGCAGCTCAGCTTTGATCTGCCGTCCAAGACTGCCTTGGGCCGCGAAGACTTTTTCGTCTCGCCTGCTAATGCGCTAGCTGTTGCGATGATCTCTGCCACCTCATGGCCTGGCAACAAACTGGTGCTGAGCGGCCCTGCAGGATCGGGCAAGACCCATCTGGCGCATGTCTGGGCCGGCGAGACCGGCGGTCGAATCGTACAAGCCGCCGCGCTTCGATATGACGACGTGCCGGACCTGGCGCGCGGTCCGGTGGCGGTCGAAGATGTGCCAGTAATCGCGGCGGACGTCGAGCAGCAGAAAACTCTGTTCCATTTGCACAATCTGGTTCTGGCCGAGGGCCACGCCTTGCTGATGACCGGGCGCACGACGCCGAAACTGTGGCATCTGCCGCTGGCCGATCTGCAAAGCCGGGCCGAAGGTGCGCATCATGTGTCGCTTGAAGGGCCGGACGATGCGTTGCTGGGCGCAGTGCTGGCGAAGCTATTCACCGACCGGCAGCTCAATCCGGGGCCTGATGTCATAGCCTATCTGGTCAAGCACATGAATCGCAGCTTTGAAACCGCCGCCCGCGTCGTCGAACAGCTGGACGAAATTGCGCTGACCGAAAAACGCGACATCACCCGTGCGCTGGCGGTGCGTCTATTGAACACAGAAGCCGAACAATCGGATGCCTGCAATTGACCGGACAAGGGTGATCTCGCATCCTGTCGCGCAAAAGACCTGGGGACACCATGACCAAGATTGCCGAGACTGATTTCCCGGATCACGGGCTGTTCGGAAGGCCGCTGTTCGAAGATCCGGGCGCCCGTGCACTTTCCCGGGTCGGGGTTGTCGATATCGGATCGAACTCGGTCCGGATGGTGATTTTTGACGGTGCGGCGCGCTCACCGGCCTATTTCTACAATGAAAAGGTGATGTGCGAACTGGGCGCCGGCCTGTCAGAGACCGGCCGACTGAACCCTGAAGGTCGCAAACGGGCGCTGGCTGCCTTGCACAGGTTTCAGCATCTTGCCAGAGACCTCGGCCTGCCCGCCCTGCACGCGGTCGCCACCGCTGCGGTGCGCGAGGCCAGCGATGGACCGGATTTCTGCGCGCAGGCAAAAGCCGAAACCGGCCTGATCATCAACGTTGTCGATGGCGAGGAAGAAGCACGGCTCTCAGCTCAGGGCGTGCTGCTGGGTTGGCCCGGAGCTTATGGGCTGATCTGCGACATCGGTGGCTCGTCCGTCGAACTCGCTGAGATCGGAGGCGGCAAGGTCGGACGTCGCATGACTTCGCCCCTGGGGCCGCTCAAGCTGCGCGATATCAAAGGCGGTCGCCGGGCGCGTAAGGAGCATATCAAGAAGACGCTGGAAGAGATGCGCGACCGGATGGGCCCTCAACGTGATCGGCTGTTTCTGGTCGGCGGCAGCTGGCGCGCCTTTGCCCGGCTAGATATGCTGCGCCGAGGCTATCCGCTGAACGTGCTGCACGAATACCGCATGACACAAAGTCAGGTACGCGAGACCATCAAGTTCATCGAACAGAATGATCCTGATGAATTGCGCGCATTGGCCGGTGTGTCGGGCTCGCGTATGGCATTGATCCCCTATGCAATGGATGTGCTTTCCCGCCTGATCCGCACGTTCAAACCCAAGGACATAGCGATTTCTAGCTACGGCATCCGCGAAGGATTGCTGTATGAACAGATGCCGCAACGCCTGCGCGACCGGGATCCTTTGATCGAAGCCTGCCGGTTTGCCGAAGCGAAAGACGCGCGCTTGCCCGGTTTCGGCAAACACCTGTTCGATTTTGTCATGCCCTTGTTCCGTTCCGCGCCGGAACCGATGCTGCGCCTGATCAAGGCAGCTTGTCTGCTGCATGACGTCAGTTGGCGTGCGCATCCAGATTACCGGGCCGAGGCCTGTTTCGAATATGTCACCCGCGCCAACATGAGCGGGATCAAACACTCCGAGCGGATCTTTATCGGGCTCGCTTTGCAACACCGATATCGCAACAAACGCGAAGGGAGCCGCTTTACCGAGCTTTACGAACTGCTCGACGAACGCGGCCAGGAACAAGCCGAAATCCTGGGCAAAGCACTACGGTTCGGAGCGATGCTTTGGATGCAGCACGACGCAGCCATGGGCAAGATGCGTTACTATCCCAAAAAACAAAAGCTCGAACTGCGTCTGCCCAAATCGGCAGGCGCATTGTTCAACGAAGTCGCCGAGGCCCGTTTTAACTCGTTGGCCGGCGCGCTGAAATCAGAACCCAAAGTGATCATTCGCGGATAATCAGATATCGGTATAACCGTTAGAAGTCTCTTCTTCCGGCACAACTTCTTCGGGCTGATCTTTGGGCTTCTTGCGGATGATAATGTCGCCGTTTGGTAACATCTCGGGCGATTCATACGCGCTCCAATCCTGCACCTGAGCAGCCAACTCAGCCAGCGCCGGACCCATTTCCCGCATGAAAGACTGCAAAGCCGGACCAAATTGGTCCGCAAATCCACGCAGGTCTTCGATCGTGGGCTCCATCTCTTGCCGCAAGCCTTCCAGAAACAACTCGGCACCCCGCTCCATCAGCGACTTACCCGAATCGTCCTGTGCTTGGGCAGGCAGGGCCAAGGCGGTACAAATAGCGCTGATCAGCATGAGACGTAGCATAGCTTGAATATAAGCGAGCGTGCCGAGTGTTGAAAGGTCAGAGGTCGATATCCAACGTCACCGGGAAGTGGTCGGATGCGGTTAGCAAGGCATCCCTCAGCTCGGGGTTGCCCCAGCAGGCGGCATCGCGAAACGGATGCCAGATGCGCCAGTTCGGGTGGTGGGCGCGCAAATCCTCGCTAATCATTATGTAGTCCAACAACGCCTCAAGATACCGTCCCTCATTAGGCCGCGCAAATCGTGCAGTTGCGGGGACAGAACCGGGGCGCAGTTCCAATGCCCTTGCTGCATGAGGATCATAGAGCCCCGCCTGCAACAATATCTCGACCGACGATCGACCGAAGAGGTGTTCGAACTCATCCAGCCCGGGTCCGTCATTGAGATCGCCCAGCAAAATCACCGGCTCTTGCTCCGTCAAATGATGTCGGACCCGTCGACCCAGCCATACCGCCTGCGCCAACTGCTTACGGCGATTGGCAATCGAAATTCGTATCATCTTATCCCGCGATGCAGCGCCATGGGGCGCTTTGGACTTCAGATGCGCCCCGATCAGTCGAAACTCCTGCCCTGAGGTTGTTTGGATCGCCAATTCCATCGGAGGCTTTGAAAACCGAACAAGATCCTCGGTCGCATCCACATCCAGGTCGATCCGGAACTCGGCATCGAAACGCGGCGCGTTCTCAGCCTCCCTTGCGTCGTGTTTGGCTGTAAGAATTTCGGGATCATAAAGCAGGGCCAATTCCTGATGTGTATCATTGGGAAATCCCATGATTGCATGGCTTGTACGCAGACCGAACGCCTCGGCAAATCGCTGCAAGGCACGGACGGTATTCTGAGACTTGCCTGTGTTGGGGGCTTCGACGATCAGCATCGCATCGGCATCAATCGCTGTCAGCACCTTTGCGATCGCCTCAACCTGCCGGGCCTTGGTCACATCGTGACGCCCTGACCAGCTGTCATCGACAATCAGGCTGTCATTGCGATCAAACAGGTTGGCGAACCATTCGATATTGTAGGTCGCCAACCGCACGGATCAGACCCGGGCGCCGTTGATTTCATCCCAGGCGCGGTTGATGTCAATCATCTTTTTCTCGGCCAGCCGCACCGCCTCTTCCGGAACGCCGCGTGCCAACATCGCATCGGGATGAGTTTCTCGCACCAGTTGCCGCCAAACCTTGCGAATTTCGGTCAGAGGAGCGTCGCGGGGAACGCCCAGAACCGTATAGGGGTCTTTCGGCGCATCCGGTACGAAACGCGCGCGCAGGGCCATGAACTGAGCGTCGGTCTGGCCGAAAATGCGGCTGACTTCTTCCAAAAACTCGTTTTCGTTCGGATGGTAGAACCCGTCCGCCATGGCAATGTGAAACAGCCCTTCCATCAAATCGCACAGGGTGGTGCTATCTTCGGCGAACATGCGGGCAATCCGGCGGGCATAGTCCTGATATCCAGCAACGTCTGTCCGTGCCATGTCAAAGACCTTGGCCGCCCCGTCTTCATCTTCGGGCGCGATCTGGAACACTTCACGAAAAGCCGTCACCTCATCCCGCGTCACCTGACCGTCGGCCTTGGCCATCTTGGCGCCAAGCGCCACGACGGCAATCGCAAAGGCCACCGAACGTTCTGGCGGCGTGCGCAGTTTCTCAAACACCGCAGTCAGGCTTTCGCCCTGGGCAAGCGCGTTCAGCGCGTCGGCTATTCTGGACCAGATCGACATGGGCGCACCCTAGCGTGCCTTGTCACGACTGTCAGGTGCGACAGATGACTGCGGGCCGAGTATTTTCTGCATCAGGACAAGATCCAGCCGCTGCCCCCATTTGAACCCCACTTCAGGCATGCGTCCCACCTTCTTGAAGCCAATTGCCTTATGGAAGGCGATGGCTGCGGGGTTGGCCGATGAAATGCCCGCCACCAAGACATGCACGTTATCCTCCCGCGCGATGGCTTCAAGAGCCTCCATCAACGAACGGCCAACATTCTGGCCTCTGGCTTCGGGTGCCAACTGTATCGAATGTTCGCGGCACTGCGCATATCCCGGTCCCGAGCGGAAAGTGCCATAGGTCGCAAACCCCTCGACGGCACCACTGCGCTCGGCGACCAAGAAGGCGGGGCTTCTGGTTTCGATCTCTGCCACCACGCTTTCAACGCTGCGTTCATCGGTGGTGAAAGTGACCAGCGTATCACGGATAATCACGTTTGCTATCGCCGCAATCGCGGATGCATCGTGGGCTCTGGCCTGCCGGATGTTCATTCCAGCACGCGCAACCCGTGCGGTGTTTCGATTTCAGCGCGCAATGCAGCCGGGCCGCTGTCAAACGCGACATACTCCAACGCCCCCAGACCTTTGGCTAAGTCGATTGCATCCGGATGGCACACTATAAGGCGGCGTAACCGGCAGCCACTGTCCTGAAGCATTTGTGCCGGATGCAGATCACCCTTCCACTCGATAAGCGCCGGAAAGAGGTTGTCAAATGGCAGACGTCCATTTGGGGGGACTGCCATACGCCAGCGCAGCGCGCCTCGGTTCAGATCGATAGGTTGTCCGACGCCGTCAGGGAAAACGGTCAGTGACGCTTCGATATCCGGAACCCGGCAAATCCAGTTGGTCAGGCGGGGTGATCCGGTGAACCGGTCCAGATCGAACCAGCGCGTCCTTTGCGGTTTGGAGGCTTCGGGGTCGATCGCAATCGCCTCCAGATAGAGCCCATCCCGCAAGCCCAAAAGTCGATTATACGTCCCGAATTTTTCATGCTTGCCGCCGTCCTGAAGCCGTACGCCCAGCGCCTGTTCGATATGGTCAGAAGCTTCTTCAAGCGTTTCGCCCGCAACAGCCAGATGATCCAGTAACATGAAGACGCCTCCTGATGACAAACGACCAGACCATTTGGGTCTGGTCGCATGTTTTCCGCAAAGGGGCGAAATCACAAGATTTTTCGTACGAAAAATCTTGGCGCTGGCGTCAAGTTTTGGCTTCGCCGATCAAACGCAAGATGTCTTGTGCCGCTTCAGGGATGTTCGTTCCCGGACCAAAGATCGCCTTCACACCGTGATCGTAAAGGAACTGGTAATCCTGTTGCGGAATGACCCCACCGCAGATGACTATGATGTCTTCAGCCCCTGCCTTTTTCAGTTCCTCAACCAACTGAGGCGCCAATGTCTTATGCCCCGCAGCCTGCGAAGAGATCCCGATCACATGCACATCATTGTCCACCGCGTCCTGTGCGGCTTCTGCAGGTGTCTGGAACAGAGGGCCGACATCTACGTCAAACCCGATATCAGCAAAAGCAGTGGCGATCACCTTGGCCCCTCGATCGTGGCCGTCTTGCCCCATCTTGACCACCAGCAGACGCGGGCGACGCCCCTCGGCCTTGGCGAATTCTTCTATGGAATTCTGAATCGCGGCAAAACCTTCGTCACCCTCGTAGGCCGCACCGTAAACACCGGCCAGGGTCTTCACTTCGGCACGGTGGCGACCGAACTCTTTCTCCATTGCCATGCTGATCTCTCCTACGGATGCGCGGGCTCGGGCGGCCTCGACGGCGGCGGCCAGCAGGTTGCCTCCCTCGCGGGCGGTTGTTGTCAGGGCGTCCAGCGCCTGTTGGCAAGCCGCCTCGTCGCGCGTTGCACGGATACGCTCCAGCCGCGCGACCTGAGCTTCACGCACGGCCACGTTATCGACGTCCAGAATATCGATCGGGTCTTCTTGCTCTTTGCGATACTTGTTGACACCAACGATGACCTCTTCACCCCGGTCGATCATGGCCTGACGGCGCGCAGCGCTTTCCTCGATCCGCAGCTTGGGCATGCCACTAGCAACGGCCTTGGTCATACCGCCCATTTCCTCGACCTCTTCCATTAGAGCCCAGGCTTTTTCGACCAGCTCGTTGGTCAGGCTTTCGACGTAGTAAGAGCCCGCCAGCGGATCGACCACATCGGTCACGCCGGTTTCCTCTTGCAACACCAGCTGCGTGTTTCGCGCGATACGTGCCGAGAAATCGGTTGGCAGCGCGATCGCCTCGTCCAGTGCGTTGGTATGCAGTGACTGTGTGCCGCCCAGAACCGCGCTCATGGCCTCATAGGCGGTGCGGACCACGTTGTTATAGGGGTCCTGTTCCTGCAGCGACACGCCCGAGGTCTGGCAATGAGTTCGTAGCATTTTCGACCGTTCGGATTTCGCCCCGAACTCGGTCATTACCCGATGCCAAAGGGTGCGCGCGGCGCGCAGTTTCGCGATCTCCATGAAGAAATTCATGCCGATGGCAAAGAAGAACGACAGACGACCCGCGAACTTATCCACGTCCATGCCTGATTCCGTCGCGGCGCGCACATATTCGCGCCCGTCGGCCAGCGTATAAGCCAGTTCCTGCACCAGGTTCGCCCCGGCCTCTTGCATGTGATAGCCCGAGATCGAGATCGAGTTGAACTTGGGCATCTCATTCGAAGTGTAATCGATGATGTCCGAGATGATCTTCATCGAAGGCTCGGGCGGGTAGATATAGGTGTTACGCACCATAAACTCTTTCAGAATGTCGTTCTGAATGGTGCCCGAGAGCACGGCCTTGTCATGCCCCTGCTCTTCACCTGCAACGATGAAGCTGGCCAGAACCGGGATCACTGCCCCGTTCATCGTCATTGAGACTGAAACCTTGTCCAGCGGGATACCGTCGAACAGGATTTTCATATCCTCAACGCTGTCGATGGCCACACCGGCCTTGCCGACATCGCCCACCACACGGGGATGGTCACTGTCATACCCCCGGTGAGTCGCCAGATCGAAGGCGACCGAGACACCTTGCTGGCCGGCTGCCAGATTGCGGCGGTAAAATGCATTCGATTCTTCAGCCGTCGAGAAGCCTGCATATTGACGGATCGTCCAAGGGCGCCCTGCATACATCGTCGCCTTTACGCCGCGCGTAAACGGACCGAAGCCCGGAAGCGAGCCCATATGCGGCAGATCAGCCGTGTCTTCCTGAGTATAAAGCGGTTTGACGTCGATGCCTTCCAGCGTCACTTTGGTCAGATCGCCCAAAGGTCGGCCGCGCAGCTCTTTTTCAGCCAGCACCTGCCAGTCGTTGGTGTCGGTCATGTCGATTTCCTCTGTTCAATTCTGGTTTCGGCGGGGGCGACCCCGCGTGCATTGCTATCTGTCCGGCAGATCAGTTCAGCCCTCCCATCGGCGCCCGAGGCAAGCCATTCCAGATCATCGGCATAATCAGCCCAAAGCTGCATCGCATGTTCAGCGGTCAGACCATGGGGCGTGGGTTTGGGCGCAGCATTCAACGCAAGGCCATCGCTGAATTCGGGCGCGGTGCGACCCGTCAGCGCCTGAAGCTGCGCCTGTTGATGACCCGCAAATTCCTCAAACGGCAAAACGAGCAATGGGACGCCCGGGAAGGCGTGGCTAATATCGGTGATGACGTCTCGCCAGCTCCGCTTGCTTTGCGCGATGCGGGTCCACTTTGTGGGCTCTATTGGGGCGCTACCACGTTTGAACTTATAGGCGGCCACGGAAGACCAATACATATCCAACGCGCGGATATTCAAAGCAATTTTGGTGACTCTTCCATCAAATGCCCTTGCCAAAAGCTGCCCACGTTCCTGCATACCTGGATAGAGCGAGGCAAAGGCAATATTGCGCTCCATTGAGCCCACGAAATTCTCTTGGCTGACCAATAGCTGCGTCGCGCCGTCTTTCTGACATACGTCCAGCTCGCGGCGTAATCCATCACAGACCTCAGGCGTCAATTTGTTCAAGCTGTTGAGGCCATTGGAGCGTGTTCGCTCCGGCCCCCAATACGCCAGACCTTGATCTGCAAGGACCTGCACGTTCCGGCTCAGATAGTTCTGGAAACTGGTGCTTGCACATCGATGTGCACCGCAATGCAGGATCACTTCCATCGGCCTACTCTCCCCACGCGAAGGCCGCGGGAACGGCGCATTTTGTAGGCAAATTGATAAATACGCATGGGTGGGTGCGGCGTCCACGAAGCAAATTTTTGGTGATCACACGCATTTCGTCAGTCGCATTCGCCCCAGCAGAGGCTATATTCATCACAACAGGAGGCCTCATGACACGCACGCTTGCCTTTGTTTTCTCGGCACTATTCCCGTTGGCCGCCTTGGCCGCCGACGCGACTGCCCCTGCGGATGACAGCTTTGTTCGTCCAGTAGCTGACAGCGATCTAAGCGATTTTCTCTGGACGCATCGCCCGATCGTCGTTTTTGCCGATACCCCGGCAGACCCAAGATTCCAGCAACAGATTGACATGTTACTCGAAGGCGAGGACGCAATGCGGGATCGCGACGTGATCGTCTTGACCGATACTGATCCGGCGGCGCGATCATCGATCCGATCAAAACTGCGACCGCGTGGTTTCCAGATGGTATTTGTCGACAAGGATGGTGTCGTCAAACTGCGCAAACCCAGCCCATGGAGCGTGCGTGAGATTGGCCGATCCATTGACAAGACGCCTTTGCGCGAACGCGAAATCCGCGAACGACGTGAGGGCGGCTGAGCACCTGCGACATGCCTCAATATCCCGGCGGAAGCCGCTGGGAACCTTGAGAGATATGTCGCAGGTGTCCGCATCATCACTCGAACTCGATGATCACATCATCAACGGCCAGACTGTCGCCGGGGCCCGCGTTGATCTTGGAGACAACGCCTTTTTTCTCAGCGCGCAGGATGTTCTCCATCTTCATCGCCTCAACGGTACAAAGTGCCTGACCTTCCTGCACCTCCTGACCTACTTCCACATCAATCTTCACGATCAAGCCCGGCATTGGGCAGAGCAGCATTTTCGATGTATCAGGCGGCAGCTTCTCGGGCATCAGGCGGGCCAGTTCGGCCTGACGCGGAGTGCGCACATGTACCTTGAGGTCAGCCCCTCGGTTTCGGATACGGAACCCGCCCGATATCTTTCCAACCTTCAAGACCAACGGGCTGCCATCCACGTCCAACACCGCAAGTTGGTCACCCGGCGTCCAGTCAGAGGACACACGCAGAGCTGACCCGTCTTTGAATTTGACAGTCGCGCCCTGTTTGTCAGCCTTAACCTTGACGCTGAAATCCTGCCCTTGCAGAGCGACATTCCAACGTTTGCCGACCTTCCGTTCATGGTTGTCCATCCGGCCCGATACGCGGGTGCGACGGATTTCGGCAACCCGGTGCATGGCAGCGCACGAGGCTGCGATGCGACGCACATCCTCTTCGGGAAGGTCGACGCCTTCGAACCCGTCCGGATACTCCTCGGCGATGAAAGCGGTCGTCATGTCACCACTTACAAATTTCGGGTGATCCATGACCGCTGACAGGAATGGCAAGTTGTGACCGATGCCTTCGACTTCGAAACTGTCCAGCGCCACGCGCATCGCCTCAATCGCCTGTTCGCGGGTCGGTGCCCAGGTACACAGCTTGGCGATCATCGGGTCGTAATACATGCTGATCTCGCCGCCCTCATAGACGCCGGTATCGTTACGCACAGCGCTATCCCCTTTAGGCGCATCACCTTGCCATTTGTCATTCACAAGCAGCGGGCCGGCTGCGACCTCCTGCGGCGGGCGATAACGGGTAAGGCGGCCAATCGAGGGCAAGAAGCCACGATACGGGTCCTCTGCATAAAGACGGTTTTCAATCGCCCAGCCTGTCAGGGTGACGTCATCCTGCGTGATCGACAGTTTTTCACCAGCGGCCACACGGATCATCTGCTCCACCAGATCAACACCGGTGATCAGTTCGGTCACCGGGTGTTCCACTTGCAGGCGCGTGTTCATTTCGAGGAAATAAAAGTTCTTTTCCCCATCCACGATGAATTCCACCGTACCGGCACTGGCATAGTCTACCGCTTTGGCAAGCGCGACCGCCTGTTCGCCCATCGCCTTGCGGGTTTCAGGGTCAAGGAACGGCGATGGCGCCTCTTCCACAACCTTCTGGTTCCGGCGCTGGATCGAGCATTCGCGTTCCCCGAGATAGATGCCATTGCCGTGACTGTCACAGAGCACCTGAATCTCGATGTGGCGCGGCTGAGTCACAAATTTCTCGATGAAAATCCGGTCGTCGCCGAAGGAGTTCGCGGCCTCGTTCTTGGATGACTGGAAACCTTCCCGCGCCTCTTCGTCATTCCACGCAATCCGCATGCCCTTGCCACCGCCGCCAGCGCTGGCCTTGATCATCACCGGATAGCCAATGTCGTTCGAAATCTTCACTGCCTCATCGGCGTCTTCGATCAGGCCCATGTAACCGGGCACCGTCGAAACACCGGCCTCCTGCGCGATCTTCTTCGAGGTGATCTTGTCCCCCATGCTTTCGATCGCACCGACCGGGGGGCCGACAAAGGCGACGCCTTCGGCATCCAGCGCCTCGGCGAATTTGGAGTTCTCGGACAGAAAGCCATAACCGGGATGGACCGCCTGCGCGCCGCTTTTACGGATGGCATCCATCACCTTGTCGATGACGATGTATGACTGGTTGGCGGGCGGTGGGCCGATATGCACGGCCTCATCCGCCATTGAAACATGCAGGGCGTTCTTGTCAGCATCTGAATAGATGGCAACCGTGCCAATGCCCATCTTGCGGGCGGTCTTGATGACCCGGCAGGCAATCTCGCCCCGGTTTGCGATCAGGATCTTGTTGAACATGGAACGTCCTTTGGCTTGATGTTCTGGAAACGCAAAACGCCGCCGCGGGGCGTTGACCCCACGACGGCGTGATGCGCAATGACGGACGGGACTTTTCCAGCCCCGTTAAATTCAGCTTTAGTTACAGTTGTTCTGGGTCTTGCAGTAAAGCACGTTGCCCGCAGCCCCGACTGCCGCCCCAAGCAGCGGATCTGCACTGAGGACCGCCGCCCCCAGAGCCCCCGCACCGCCGCCAAGGATCGCCTGTTCGCCGGTCGAGCCACCGCAGGCCGCCAAACCCGCGCAGGTTGCCAACGCAAGGGAAATTCGTTTGATTCGCATGGTTTCTGCCCTTCTAGATTTTTTGCAGTCTTTGAGAGCAGATGCCGATTTCGCGCCTTGTTATGCAATAACACGGACCTCAAACTTGCGAATTGCGCAGGTTTTTGCCGCTTTTTGTCCAATCCTGACAAAAAGAAAACCGCGGACAGAACTCTGTGGGGAACACAAGCCTGCCCGCGGAAGGAAGGGGTACGGAATAGTAGGTGCTTGTGCGACGCAGGCAAAGTAGAGCCGCACGGCCCAATCACTGTGCACAGCACAATTCTGGCCGCCAACCAGTTATTGTTTCCATCTGAGATTCCGGCTGAAACCTGCCCATCCAGCGCGGCACCACGCAGATTTGCGCCGACGTCGTAATCGCCCGGACAGCGACGACTACGTCTGAAATCCGTCACGTTCCTGTTACAAATCGAAGACTTGTAGCGAGGCAGTGCGCGAGGCACCTCACGCAACATCACTACAAACTCACGCAAAAATCCTTCCGGTGACAGTAACTTAGATTCCGGTTTCTCCGCAGCGTGAAACGTCACATGTCTACCGACACTTTTGCTTGAAAAATTGAGAGCATCTTCTCTCAACTTGGTGATTTCCCAAGAATTCAGTTGCGTGGAACGGTGCCCCTGCACACTCGCACACAAGGAACTATCCATATGATAACAAAGGGTAAAACTGCTAGCCTGCTTGCTGCCAGCGCGCTTTCCGTGACCGGTATGCAAGCCTTGGCGCAAGATGCACAAACTCAGGCTGAACTGGATGCACTGCGCGCCCGGGTCGAAGCGCTGGAATCCTCCAATCCCGGGTCTGGCACTGGGGATCTGCAGATCGGCAACACCACTCTGGACGTCTACGGTTATGTCAAAGCCGACTTCTTCTATGACTTCGAATACGATCAGGGCGACACCGCATTCGTAAACGTGATTGGTGAACCCTCGGCCGAGACAGATGGTACGTTTGGCGCCACAGTCCGTCAGTCTCGTATCGGGCTGCGCACCAGCACGCCTTCGGGAATCGGTGACATTCAGGGCCAGATCGAAGTCGATGCCTTCGGCTCGGACGGAACCGCCGAATTCCGAATTCGTCATGCCAATATCCGAATTGGGGAACAATGGCTGATCGGACAATACTGGACCAATTTCCAACCTCTGGACACCTACCCGACCTCGGTGGAATTTAACGGGCCGGTCGGGATCGCTTTCGCGCGCGTTCCGCAGGTGCGCTACACCAACAATATCGGATCGAATACCACCTTCGCCGTTTCCGTTGAAGAAAACGTCGGCGGCTCGGATTCGGATGATCCTGTGCTGACTGGTTCGGTCGAATACAACGATGGCAAATACATCGCTCGTGCCTCGGCGCTCTACGGCAAGGCGCAATCCGGCGACGTCGAGGTCGATCAGACCGGTTTCTCTTTGTCGGGCTCGATCCGACCGTGGGAAGGTGGGTTGTTCCAGGTCAACTATGTCAGCGGCGAGGCACTTGGCCCCTACCTGATCGGCTTGGGCGACGCAGTCGTCGGGGGTCAGGCCAACGATGTTGATGGCTACACCATCGAATTCCGTCAGGACCTGAGTTCCAAATGGAACGTCGGCATCGCCTATGGCAAGGAAGACTACGACCTGCCTACATCGACCGGTACTTTGTCGTTCACCGAGCTTGAGACGATCCACGTCAATGCCTTTTACAAGGCGACAGACAACCTGACGCTCAGCGCCGAATACATCTATGGCGAGCGGAACGACACAATTTCCGGCGACACATTCGACGGCAATCGTGTCCAGTTGGCCGCGCAAC
Source organism: Ruegeria sp. CJ6 (assembly GCF_056536665.1). NCBI lineage: Bacteria > Pseudomonadati > Pseudomonadota > Alphaproteobacteria > Rhodobacterales > Roseobacteraceae > Ruegeria > Ruegeria sp. CJ6. The sequence continues at coordinate 204,322 of NZ_JBQFQB010000003.1, forward strand.
TCAACTTCTGATGAAAACAGCCTACCCTGCCCGTTAGCGGGCAGGGTTCCACTGTCACTGATCATCTGAGTGTTATGTGCGGCAGCCCCGGTCACAATCAGCGCACTCCGTCGAACACGTCAGGGAAAGATTGGCGCGCGGCGTCCAGATTGATCACCAGCAGAGCATCATAGCTTGCAGGATCAAACGGGTCTTCGGCGGCGACAACCTCGCGCCCGAACAGCCAACTTAGACGGCCCGCGTCCAGATTGCCCCGCTCAAAGGGCTGATCACCAAAATGCGCCCACAACGCCTCGATAAACGCGACATCTGCGCGCTTGTCGGCGGGTTTGCGATCGCGAAAGCGTTCTCGCTGGGTCAGCGGCGTAACGCCCTTGGGATTGGCCCGCCGAATGGTGAACTGGAAGTCTGTTCCGGGCAAACGTCCGGGGAAACCGCGATGTTTCAGCATTGCGAAACCTCAACGGACAAGTTCCAGATATGGCAGGCCATCGGACATGCCTGCGGGATTGAAGTGATCATGCGAACCTCCAGAGCTGTATCACTGTATCGGGACACTCTGAGACCGTGACATTTTTGGTTCATGGTCAGAGCCCCTCCCAGATACACCGGGATTGATCCAGCCGGTAGGCTTCGAAGAACTGCGTTGCGTCAGGTTCGGAGGTGCCGAACGCCACCGGTCTGTCCGAAAACGAAATCACGATCCGGGCAGGCTGCAATTCGTGCTGGGCCACGTAAGGCACCGCCAGTGTTTCACACAAATGCTCCATGTCGACTACGGCGACATCATATGTGATACGACCTGCGGTCGATCCGATCTTGGGTGCAATGAATCGAAACCGCACCCAAAGCTCACCCGGATTGGTGTCCAGAAGCACATCGCTAAGCTCGACCGGTTGACCCGATGGCACGGGCAGCAGGTTTGAGGCCAGCGCCGAACCTACTCCGACCAGCAACGTAAAAAACCCGGCGCATCCCCGGATCCGCCAGCGGCGGCTTCCTTCCTCCGGGGGAGCGTGCAGAGTGGTTGCAACCTGCACGGTCTTATGTCCGGTCAATCGGGGCATTTACGGCTCGGGCCTCCTCGGCGGGCATTTACAGCGGGATATTGTCGTGCTTTTTCCAAGGGTTCTTCAGTTGCTTGCCGCGCAGGCTCGCAAATGCACGTGATACACGGCGGCGGGTCGATTGTGGCATGATCACCTCGTCGATAAAGCCGCGCTCGGCCGCGACGAAGGGATTTGCGAACCGGTCCTCGTAGTCCTGAGTGTGTTTCGCAATCTTGTCGGCGTCGCCCAGATCGGCGCGGTGGATGATTTCGGTCGCGCCCTTTGCGCCCATCACCGCGATCTCAGCCGTGGGCCACGCATAGTTGAAGTCGCCGCGCAGGTGTTTGGAGGCCATAACATCATACGCGCCACCGTAGGCCTTACGCGTGATTACGGTGACCTTTGGCACGGTCGCTTCGCCATAAGCAAATAGCAGTTTCGCGCCGTGCTTGATCACGCCGCCATACTCCTGCGAAGTGCCCGGCAGAAAGCCCGGAACATCAACAAGCGTCAGGATCGGGATTTCAAAGCAATCACAGAACCGCACGAACCGGGCCGCTTTTCGGGAACTATCGATGTCCAAACATCCTGCCAATACCATGGGTTGGTTGGCCACGACGCCCACGGTCTGCCCTTCAAGCCGGATAAAACCGGTGATGATGTTCTTAGCGTAGTCTTCCTGAATCTCGTAAAAATCACCCTCATCCGCCACTTTGGTGATCAGTTCCTTCATGTCGTACGGCGTGTTCGGATTGTCCGGGATCAGCGTATCCAGCGATGTCTCGACCCGGTCAGGGCTGTCAAAAAACGGGCGAACTGGCGGTTTCTCGCGATTGTTGAGCGGAAGGAAGTCGACAAGACGGCGCACCTCGGCCAGCGCCTCCACATCGTTTTCAAACGCGCCATCAGCGACCGACGACTTTTTGGTGTGGGTCGAAGCCCCTCCCAGTTCCTCCGCCGTCACGACCTCATTGGTGACGGTCTTCACAACGTCTGGGCCGGTCACGAACATGTACGAGGTGTCTTTGACCATGAAGATGAAGTCGGTCATTGCAGGACTGTAAACCGCACCACCTGCGCACGGCCCCATAATCACGCTGATCTGCGGAACAACGCCTGAGGCCATGATATTACGCTGGAACACCTCAGCATATCCGGCCAATGAAGCGACGCCCTCCTGAATCCGCGCGCCGCCCGAGTCGTTGATCCCGATCACCGGCGCTCCGTTTTGAACTGCCATGTCCATGATCTTGCAAATCTTCTGCGCATGGGTTTCTGACAGCGAGCCGCCGAATACGGTGAAGTCCTGGCTGAAGACGTAGACCATTCGACCATTGATCGTACCCCAGCCTGTGACCACCCCATCACCAGCAGGCTTTTGTTTCTCCATCCCGAAATCAGTGCAGCGATGGCTGACAAACATGTCAAACTCTTCAAAGCTGCCTTCGTCTACCAGCAACTCGATCCGTTCGCGTGCCGTCAGCTTTCCGCGGGCGTGTTGCGAGTCGATGCGTTTTTGCCCGCCACCCAATCGCGCGTTGTTGCGACGGCCTTCGAGCTCGGAAAGGATGTCTTTCATGTCGGTAGTCTCCCAAGAGAATTTGCGCGACCATAACGAGTTGGGATCGGCGGCCAAAGAAGTTTTCGGCAAATTTGCAAATATTTGGCAACACTATTTGAGATAACTGCAAATTTGTTAATTAACACAACAAGCCAAACTGCCGATGGCATTTCGCGCGATCAGGGTCTAAAGGTAAACCATGCAGTTCAGTTCACCCTCTGTCAGCCGCACGCCCCCCACGCTTGCAACACTCGTTTTGTTGTCAGGATTGTCGGCGCTGAGCATGAATCTGTATCTGCCCAGCCTTCCCTTTATGGCGACGTATTTTCAGACTGATTACAAGGTGATGCAGCTTTCGATCGCGCTTTATCTTCTGGTCAACGCGGCACTGCAAATCTTAATAGGACCCATCGCCGATAAGGCCGGACGTCGGCCTGTACTGCTGTGGGGACTCGCCCTTTTTTTGCTGGCAACGCTCGGGTGTATATACGCCCCAAATGTCGAAACCTTTCTGGCCTTCAGAATGTTTCAGGCCGTCATTGTCGTTGGTATTGTCTTAAGCCGTGCGGCTGTGCGGGACATGTACGAACAGGACCAGGCTGCTTCGATGCTCGGATATGTCACCATGGGGATGGCAGTCGTCCCGATGATCGGCCCTGCTGTCGGCGGACTTCTCGAAGAAACTTTTGGCTGGAAAGCCAATTTCTGGCTACCCTTTGCCCTTGCGGCACTAGCGCTGGCGCTGACCTACCAAGATTTTGGCGAAACCGCCGCCGCAAGCGGCAAAACACTGATGCAGCAATTTCGCGAATACCCTGAACTGCTGAAATCGCCCCGCTTCTGGGGCTATTCCCTGTCCTCGGCGTTCTCTTCAGGTGCGTTCTTTGCCTATCTCGGGGGCGCACCCTTTATCGGGACCGAAGTGTTCGGCATGACAGCCGCCGAGGTCGGCATCTACTTTGGTGCGCCTGCGATTGGCTATTTCTTCGGTAACTTCATCAGCGGTCGATTCTCGGTTCGCTTCGGTGTCAACCGAATGGTGCGCTGGGGATGCTGGCTGAATGCAATTGGCGTGGCCCTATCAGCTTTGTTGTTCCTAGTGGATTTGGGAACGGCTCTCAGCTTCTTCGGCCTGATGACCTTCGTCGGGTTGGGCAACGGCATGGCGATCCCAAATGCAACCGCCGGATCGCTTTCGGTCCGCCCGCATCTTGCGGCTACAGCCTCTGGTTTGAGCGGTGCGATCATGTTGGGCGGCGGCGCGGCACTCAGCGCATTGGCAGGCGCATTGCTGACGCATGAGACAGGCGCGATGCCTCTGCTTTGGCTGATGCTGGCAACCGCCGCCCTGGCAATCTGCGCGATCAGCGTTGTTATCTGGCGCGAACGGCAATTGGGTCTGTAGACGGCTTGCGCGACAGGGTTTGCAAAGTTAGCCTGCAGATTCAGTAAAGCTGCAAAGAACCGCCATGGCCACTCAGAAACTATACGCTGGCGCCAAGCTGCGCGAAATGCGCACACGCCTGACCCTCACGCAGAAGGATTTCGCCGCAAAACTGGGCGTTTCACTGCCCTATTTGAACCAGATGGAGAATAACAACCGGCCGATTTCGACGACCGTTGTTCTGGCACTAGCGCAAGAGTTTGGTATGGATGTGACCGAACTCAGCACAGGGGATAGCGAACGATTGGTTTCGGATATGCGCGAAGCACTGGCCGATCCGGTGTTCGCCGAAACGGCGCCCCCTCTGGCTGATCTCAGGCTCACCGCTTCAAATGCGCCCGCGCTTGCACGCGCGTTCATCGAGTTACACCGCGCCTATCGCCAGACCCATGAACGCCTCGCCTCGCTCGACGAGGCATTGGGCCGCGAGGATGCCCGTATTCAGGCCAGCCCATGGGAAGAGGTGCGCGATTTCTTTCACTACTGCGACAATTATATTGACGCCGTTGACCGCGCCGCCGAACGCTTCGCCAGCCGTGCCGATGAAACCAGCGATATTCGGCAAGTCGCCCTGAACAGCCTGTCAGAACGCGGCATTCACGTCACTTTCGCCGACACAGAAACCTTACGCAGCTACAATGCTGGTGACAAAACCCTGCGCCTTTCCTCGCGCGCCGCACCACAAACGCAGGTCTTCCAACTGCTGCTGCAGGTGGCGTTGATCAGTCAGGATAAGCTGCTTGAAGCAACGCTAGATTTCGCCCGTTTCCAAAGCGATGAGGCCCGAGCCATCGCCAAGATTGGCCTCGCCAACTATTTTGCCGGGGCTTCGCTGATGCCTTACGGCGCTTTCCTATCCGCAGCGCAGGACTATCGGCACGATTTGGAGCTGCTCAGCAACCGGTTCGGGGCGTCGATTGAACAGGTGGCGCACCGCCTGTCCACGCTACAGCGCCCCGGTGCAAAAGGAATTCCCTTCTTCTTCGTCCGCGTGGATCAGGCGGGCACAATCACTAAACGACATTCAGCCACGCGGCTTCAATTCGCCCGCTTCGGCGGTGCCTGCCCACTCTGGAATGTCCACCGGGCATTCGAGACCCCGGGTCATTTCCTGCAACAGCTAGCCGAGACACCGGATGGCGTCCGCTATATCTCATTGGCTCGTGATGTTTCAAAATCCGGAGGCTCGTTCGGTGCTCCTGTCCGCCGCTACGCCATCGCCTTGGGATGTGAGGTTCGTCATGCCGAAGCATTGGTCTACGCCGATAATCTCGACATAAACAATGCGAGCGCCTACGAGCCCATCGGCATATCCTGTCGCATATGCGAGCGCCAAACCTGCCACCAAAGATCAGTCCCACCGTTAGAGCGCCGCCTGACCATCGACGCCCATAGCCGCGGCACCCTGCCTTATGAGGTCACCTGATCTTCGCCTGGCCATATACATCCTGCGAGTCCGGGGGCAGAGCCCCCGCCTAATCCTCAGCTTTTTGACAAGATCGCCCAGATCTCGTCTTTGAGCGCCGCGCGTTTCTTGCGCAAATCAACCTCGGCCAATTCCTCCATCGGTTCGACGTTGGTTTCAGCCCGATGCACGGTGCGGTTGACCTCATGATACTCATCCGCAAGTCGGGCAAAATGCGCATCCGTTTGCTTGAGCTGGCTCATCACTTCGAGCTTGTCGGGGAACTCTTCAGCCAGTTCATGCGGGGTATGAGACATCCAGTTGGCTCCTTGTTTCAGCGTTACATCCCAAGGCTAAACATGACTGTCGCACTCCGCTTTGACGCCGATCAAATTTCGAGCGCAATCAATCAGCTTTCAGGATAAATGCACGCCGTGGGTATTGGATGTGTCAGCGCTGTGCCGTTGCCCATCTCGGACTTATCCAGGGCTGGTCGTTCGCTTTGGGCAGAGGGTCTTTCTGCAGCAAATGGTCCGACATCTTTTCACCCACCATGATCGACGGCGCGTTCAGATTGCCATTGGTGATTTGCGGGAAAATCGAGCTATCGGCGACGCGCAATCCATCCACCCCAATCACACGCCCCTGCGGGTCGACAACGGCATCCTTGTCATCCGCACGGCCCATACGGCAAGTCCCGCAAGGGTGATAGGCGCTTTCGGCATGCTCGGCGATAAAGGCATCTAGCTCTTCGTCCGACTGAACCTCCGCCCCCGGTTGGATCTCTTTACCGGCAAAGGGTTTGAACGCCTGCTGTCCAAAGATCTCTCGGGTCAAGCGAATGCAGGTTCTGAAGTCTTCCCAATCCGCGTCATGGCTCATGTAGTTGAAGCGGATCACCGGCGCGTCCTCGGCTTTGGCGGATCGCAGAGTCACAGCGCCGCGCGAGGGCGACCGCATTGGCCCCACATGCGCCTGGAATCCGTGCCCTTCGGCTGCCGCCTGCCCATCATAGCGAACCGCCATCGGCAGAAAATGATATTGTATGTCAGGATATTCCACACCCGGTTTCGAACGCACAAAGGCGGCGCTTTCAAACTGGTTCGATGCGCCAAGGCCTGTTTTGGTAAACAGCCATTGCGCTCCGATCATCCCCTTACTGATCAGGTTCCAATGCTTGTATAGCGTGATCGGTTGTATCGAGGCCTGTTGGATATAAAGTTCTAGGTGATCCTGCAGATTGGCGCCGACGCCAGGGCGGTCGGCGACCACTTTGATACCGTGCTCAGCCAGGTGCGCCGCGGGTCCAACCCCCGAAAGCATCAGCAACTTAGGCGAATTGATAGACGAAGCCGCCAATACAACCTCGCGCCGCGCTGTGATCACTTCCCGTTTGCCACCCCGTATCAATTCGACCCCGGATGCGCGCCCGGATTCAATAATCACGCGCGCCGCAAGACCCCGGATGATTTCGCAGTTTTGCCGCTTGAGCGCTGGCCTAAGGTACGCATTCGCCGCCGACCAGCGCCGTCCTTTCCAGACGGTCTGCTCCATCGGCCCAAAACCTTCTTGTTTCTCACCGTTATAGTCGCCAGTGACCTCATATCCAGCCTGCTGACCTGCATCGACGAACGCCTTAAACAGTGGATTTTCACGAGGCCCTCGCGACACGTGCAGAGGTCCATCCGTGCCTCTCCAAGTGTGATCACCGCCATGGCCACCATCATGCCAGGTTTCCATGCGTTTGTAGTACGGCAGCACATCTGCGTAAGACCATCCATCTGCACCCATCTCGGCCCAGGTGTCAAAATCTCGAGCGTGACCGCGCACATAGACCATGCCATTGATCGAAGACGACCCTCCGATCACCTTGCCTCTGGGGCAAGCAAGTTGACGATTGTTCAGATGCGGTTCGGGCTCGGATTTGTAGCCCCAGTCATATCGCGACATATTCATCGGATAGCTTAGGGCGGCAGGCATCTGGATGAAGGGTCCGGCGTCAGTGCCGCCATGCTCGATCACCAGAACCGAAGCTCCGGCCTCACTCAGACGGTAAGCCATCGCGCAACCAGCAGAACCGGCGCCAACAATGACAAAATCTGCTTCCATATTCGTGTCTCCGTTCACCTTCGGGGCAAGATTTTTCGACGAAAAATCTCCGCACTTCCGACGGGTGCAATTTCAAAAATGTAAAGGATTACTCGCCACGCGGATAACGCTGGCTATCCTCGACATCGTTCAGGTCCATATGATTGCGCATGTACCGTTCAGACGCTTTCTGAAGAGGCTGGTAATCCCAAGGATAATAGCCACCCTGCCGTAATGCCTCGTAAACCACCCAGCGCCGGGCTTGGCTGGCCCTCACATCGGCATCAAAGCGATCCAAATCCCATCGCGCCTCGGATTTAGCACGCAGTGTTTGCAAGGTGCCTGCATGTTCGGGCAGGCCAGCGAGATTTTCCATCTCATGCGGATCAGCCTCGAGATCGAACAGTTGATCGGGGTCCAATGTACAGCGATTGTATTTCCACTTGCCATAACGCAAAGAGACTAAAGGAGCGTATGAGGCCTCGGCGGCATATTCCATTGCAACCGGCGCGGTTCGGTCTGTGCCCTTTGCCAACGGAACAAGGTCCTCACCATCCGTCCAAGGTGAGATTTCAGCCATATCGACGCCCGCCAACGTACCAAGCGTCGGTGTCACGTCGATCGTCGAAACTGGTGTATCGATGCGACCAACTGGAAGATCGGAGGCAGAAATCATGAGCGGCACGCGGGAAGAGCCCTCGAAGAAAGTCATCTTGAACCATAACCCGCGCTCACCCAGCATGTCGCCGTGGTCGGACACGAACAGTATGATCGCCTCTTGCCGCGTCGTTTCCAGAACCTCCAGTATCTCACCGATCTTGTCATCCAGATATGAGATATTGGCGAAATAGGCGCGACGGGATTTGCGAATATCCTCGGTCGTTATGTCGAAGCTGCGCCAGTCATTGGCATCGAAAATACGTTTGGAATGCGGGTCCTGATTGTCATATCCCAGATCCGCGATCTGTGGCTCAAGATGCTCACAATCTTCATACAGATCCCAGTACTTGCGTCGCGCCACGTAAGGATCGTGTGGGTGCGTGAAGCTGACGGTCACACACCAGGGGCGATCATCCTTGCCGCGTGCAAGGTCATATAGCTTGGCCTTGGCGTTATAAGCGACCTCGTCATCATATTCCATCTGGTTGGAAATCTCGGCAATGCCTGCCCCAGTGACCGAGCCCATATTGTGATACCACCAGTCGATGCGCTCACCGGGTTTACGATAGTCCGGCGTCCAACCGAAATCTGCCGGGTAGATATCAGTAGTCAGACGATCTTCGAACCCGTGCAACTGGTCTGGGCCAACAAAGTGCATCTTGCCGGACAAGCAGGTGTAATATCCTGCACGACGAAGGTGGTGGGAATAGGTCGGGATATCGCTGCTGAACTCGGCGGCGTTGTCATAGACGCCAGTGCGCGATGGCAGTTGACCCGACATAAAGCTCGCACGTCCCGGAGCACAGAGCGGCGAGGCAGTGTATGCATTTGCGAAGCGCGTTGATCTTGCCGCCAGCTTCTTCAGGTTCGGCGCATGCAACCATTCAGCAGGACCGTCGGGGAAGAGGGTCCCGTTGAGCTGATCCACCATCAGGATCAGAATATTCGGCTTTGTCATTTTTCGGCCTCTAGGAAAACTCTTAGTACCCGCAGCGCATGGGTGACTGCCCGCTGCGGCTCTTGTGGGGAATTCAGTGCAGAGTGGATGTACAACCCATCGATCAGCGCGATCATACCTTCGGCAGCCTCGCTCGGGTCACTCATATGTGGGCGCAACGCATGGATCAGGTTCGAGCGGATGCGTGCCTGATAGATTTGCCAGAGCCTCAGCGCATCATCGTTGGTTTGCGCCAAAACATAAAAAGTCATCCAAGCTGCGATAACATCCGGTGTGAAACATGATGGCGCGAAACAGGCACGAATGATGGCCTGTGCGCGCTCTTCCGGATCTGCCGTGCTGAGTTGTGCGCGCGCTTCAGATCCAAAATCCGTCAGGATACGCCGCATCGCGGCTAGGAATATCTGTTCTTTGCCCCCAAAGTAATGATGCGCCAATGCACTGGACATCCCTGCGCGTTTGGCGATCTGGCTAACGGTGACATCAAGGGATTTTTGCGCGCCAAGCTCGGCGATCGTCGCCTTGACGATCGCGTCCCGCCGGATCGGCTCCATTCCGAGTTTTGGCATCTTCGCCTCTTCGCCATACCTGAGTGCAAGGAAGGCTAAGCGGTTTTTATTGACTCGTCAATCAATAACGGTTCTTGGTTTCGCCGGTGGGGTCTCAGAACCTTGCGGCGGTGTGCCGCCACGGCTCAGCACGGCTTCACGCCAGGTGATGAAGCTGACGGCAGCCAGGATCAGAGTGCCTCCTGCAATTACCCAGATGTCGATGCGTTCATGGAAGGCCAAAGCGCCGAGCAAAGTGGCCCAGATCAGCTGCAGGAACGTCACCGGCTGGGTCACGGCCACCGGGGCAGCCTGCAATGCAAGCGTCATGAAATAGTGCCCCGCAGTCGCAAAGCTGGCGACGATGAAAAGTATACCAAGATCGCGCAGGCTGGGCGGCTCCCAAACCGCGACGGCGAAAGGGATAAGCGCGATGGTGACCCATATCGAAAGATGGGCAACAACCGCTGAGGGACGGATATCACGGACCATGACTTTGGCCAGCAGATAGGAACCACCAAGCGCAAGTGCAGCCCCCAGCATCGCTATGTGACCGGGCAATATCTCGCGAAAGCCCGGGCGTAGGATGATCACTACTCCAATCACAGCAACACCAATCGCGGCGATACGACGAAAAGCTAGCTTTTCACCCAAGAACAGTGCCGCACCCACCGTGACGTAGATAGGTGTCATGTAATTCATCGCGGTCACCTCGGCGAGGGGGATGCGCGTCATCGCAAAAAACCAAAGCATGACGGCGATGGCGTGGACCATTCCGCGTAGTCCAAACAGCGTAAGATTGCGCGGGGTCAATGGAGTTCCGAGGATCGCCCGGATTGCGGGCAAAAGAAACACCAGACCCAGGACATAGCGCAAGAATGCCGCTTGAATGGGGTTCATGCTGGTTCCCAGCACCTTCACCAGCGCATTCATGCCCACAAAGGACAGCCCGGCCGCAAGCATCCAAAACATGCCAACAAGCGGGCGGTGCTGATCATTAGGTGAGGTCATACAAACGGTTGAACACCGAATTCGGATCCGGGACAACCCTTCACATGATAACAAGTTTCAACGCGATCATAAGCATCACGATTCCGATGATAAAATCAAGAATCTGCCATGCGCGCGGGCGGGCAAAAATCGGTGAAAGCACTCTGGCACCGTAGCCGAGCGAAAAGAAGAAAACGAAACTCGAAGTCATCGCCCCTATCGCAAACCCCATGCGATCTGAATATTGGGCCGATATCGACCCGATCAATACGACCGTATCCAGATATACATGGGGGTTGAGCCAAGTGAAGGCCAGCACGGTCAGCATGGCCGCACGCAGGCTGGTGCGCTGCCCTGTTGCGGTATCCATCACCGCCCCACCTTGCCAGGCAGACCAAAAACTACGTAGGGCGTACCAAATCAGAAACACTGCCCCACCATAGCGCATCACCGTTTCAAACCACGGCGCGGCCTGAGCCAGGGTGCCGAACCCTGCAACACCCGCCCCGATCAGTATCGCGTCAGACACTGCGCAGGTCAGGCACAGTGCAAAGACATGCTCGCGCCGCAGGCCTTGGCGCAGAACAAAGGCGTTCTGAGCGCCTATCGCCAATATAAGGCTAAAACTCAGGGCAAACCCCGCAATCATTGATGGGAACATGCAGCCTCCTGTCGATGCTCGTTGACTACATGGCCGGTATGAATCTATCAAATTAATGATGATTACCCAGATTAAGTAACTCTAATGCTCCTCGATCCTCATCAGCTATCAGCATTGGCGGCGATCTTGCGACACGGCAGCTTTGAGGCCGCAGCCGCAGAGCTATCCGTCACCCCGTCGGCTATTTCGCAGAGGATCAAGGCGTTGGAGGATCGTGTTGGTGCGGCCCTTATTCATCGCGGCACCCCATGCATCGGCACTCCGGCGGGTCTGCGGATCGCCCGTCATGCCGAAGATATCGGCCTGTTGGAGGCAAAGCTGGCGCGAGAGCTGACTTTGGATCAGCGTGAAGGTCCGGTACGGGTTCGCGTCGCGCTACCGGCTGACAGTCTGGCCACGTGGTTTATCGACGCGATGGCGCGCGCCGAAGACATACTGTTCGACCTTGTAATTGACGATCAGGACCATTCGGCTGACTGGCTGCGGCGTGGCGACGTAAGTGCGGCGATAACGGTGGGTGGTCAAAACATTACCGGATGCGATGCCATTGCGTTGGGCACTTTGCGCTATTTGCCGACCGCGAGCCCTGGCTTCATGCAGCGGTGGTTTTCTGATGGGGTTTCCGCCAATTCCCTGGCACAGGCCCCCTGCTTGACCTTCAACCGTAAAGATAATCTGCAGAAATCCTGGATATATGCCCAGACAGGCAGCCGTCTTTCGCCACCGTCTCACTTTCTGCCGTCCACAAACGCCTTTGTTGACGCGGCAATCGCCGGTTTAGGATGGGGTATGAACCCCGAAAGCCTTGTAAGAAGAGCGATCGCAAACGGGCAGATTTGTGAAGTAATCCCCGATGCGCCGCTCGATATCGAACTGACCTGGCAGATCGGGCGCGTCCTTGCCCCCGCCCTTGCACCCTTGACCCAAGCGGTACGCCGCGCGGCAACGCAGCAACTGATCGCACCGGCGGCACATTAGGCCTGCGACTCTGAAGCCTTTTGCGGTTTCGCGATGCGATAACAGCTAAATGCCGCCCAGATGCTGGCCAGCACGATAAACACGATGGCTGCGGCAACCTCGTGCATATGTGCAACCGCAGCCAAAATTGCAGACAGTGCAACGGCAGCGAGTCTGCAGATGGATTTGATGGCTGCTGCGCCCTGAATACGTTGTTCCTTGGGCGCAACGTCTAAAAAATAAAGCTGGCGCGCACTGGAAATTCCAGTTGTCGCCACCGAGACGACAAACAGGGCAATGGCGTGCAAGTGAACTTCGTGATCGATACCGGCATAGTGGAACGCCAACAAAACGATCCCTGTCACTGCGACCAACAAGTTGCCCGCGACCATCACGGTACGGTGTGATTTCATGTTCACCAGTTGCCACAAGGGTGCCGAGACCAGATAGCCGGACGCGGATGAGATGATCATGGCCGTCAAACCCTTGGCCGAGTTGTGATGTGCCTCGGCAGCGATGAGCGCAAAAAACGGAACCGACAGCGACACGACAACCAAAGGAAGCCGCAGAGCCATATAGCGCCGGAACCATGGCTGTTCGAACATACTTACGATGCCGGCGATGATGTTCTGCAGCGATTGACGCCCTGCACCTTTGGGTTTTCCATTACCGGACTCATCGGGGGCGATCTCGGCCATGCCGAGAATGCATAATGCTGAAAACAAGAAAAACACGACCGAGGCCGCAATCACCGCGGAATGCCGCGAGAATGGCGGGTACTCTTTCGTGATCTCGTGTATCAGCAACACCAAGCCGATGGCACAAAGACCTCCCGCGCCCAATTGGAGATAACGGATAACCATCCGGGATTTCGATTTCAGATGATCGCCCAACAGGTCAGACAGCATCAGGGATTGGCTTTCTTCAATAAGCCCAATCATGAAAAAGGCGATCACAAAGGCAATGGCCGTCAATGAAACACTGCCGGTGGCCGCGATCAAAAGGGCCATCAGAAGGCAACCACCAATTCCGATCTCGGTCAGGGCAATCCCGCGTTTCTTCCGCGCCTGCGCAGCAATGGAGCGGGCGAAAAACACGTCCGAGATCATGCTGCCAACCATGCGGATCGACACCAATGCACCGGCAAGGAACATCGGTAACTCCAGCGAGACCGCAAGGAATGGCAATACGATAGACGGGCTGCCCAAAGTCCACGCCACCTGGGAAAGGATACTTTGGCTAGCCAGAACCGGGACATTTCGTCGGGCCGGATCAGTCGATTTACTCGCCATTTGCGATGCTCTGCATGATGTGCCTACGGTTGCCTTTCAGGTCCTTCAGCCTCAATGATCTGAGTTTAATCGCAAGAGGCTTCAGGACCAAGGCTTGTGTAAAACGCGCAGCTGCAACAGAAAAACCCGGCCGCTGGGCCGGGTTTGGTTCATCTGGCGTGTGTCCGATACATCAGAGCTGCGCCATAACCTCGTCGGTCGCTTCGAAGTTAGTGGTCACGCGCTGAACGTCGTCGTCGTCTTCCAATGCATCCACCAATTTCATCAGCTTTTGCATGTCTTCCAGACCCAACTCGGTCGTCGTTGTCGGCTTCCAGACCAGCTTGGTGGATTCGGATTCGCCCAGCGCCTCTTCCAGCGCGTTTGACACATCGTTCAGATCCGTATCTGCGCACCAGATGATGTGACCGTCATCCGAGCTTTCGACATCCTCTGCCCCGGCCTCGATCGCGGCTTCGAAAATCGTATCCGCATCGCCTGCGTCTGCCTGATACACAACTTCGCCCTTGCGGTCGAACATGAACCCGACCGAGCCGGTTTCACCCAAGTTTCCACCATTCTTCGAAAAGGTCGAACGAACAGTCGAGGCGGTACGGTTCCGATTATCGGTCATCGTTTCAACAATCACGGCCACACCGTTGGGACCATAGCCCTCATACCGGATTTCTTCGTATTCATCGCCCTCGCCTGCTACGGACTTCTTGATCGCACGGTCGATCACGTCCTTGGGCACCGAATTCGACTTGGCCTCTTTCACCGCCAGACGCAGGCGCGGGTTCTTGTCGGGATCGGGGTCGCCCATCTTGGCGGCGACCGTGATCTCTTTCGACAGCTTGGAAAACAGTTTGGACCGCGCGGCGTCCTGACGTCCCTTGCGGTGTTGGATATTGGCCCATTTGGAGTGGCCTGCCATGGTGCGTCCTCGTCATCGTGATTGCGTGTTTGGCGCTCATATAGACGTTTGCGGGGCAAAGGATCAAGAGAGCGGCTTGCCCTGTCTTCGCCCGTGACTATGGTGGCGGTATGACGACAGATCAGATCATTCTTTTTTCCCTTTTCATCGCCGTTTTCGGAATGCTGCTCTGGGGGCGGTTCCGCTATGACCTTGTAGCATTCACCGCCTTGATGATCGCGGTCACGCTGGGTGTGGTGCCCGTTGACAATGCCTTTGCCGGGTTCGGGCACCCGGCCACGATCATCGTGGCGTTGGTGCTGGTGGTTTCTGCCGGTCTGGTGCGCTCGGGTGCAGTGTTCATGATCACGCGCACACTGGTCGACGCATCGCGCGGATTGGGCGCGCATATCGCGCTAATGGGCGGCATCGGGGCGATCCTATCGGCCTTCATGAACAACGTCGCGGCGCTGGCGCTACTGATGCCAGTCGATATCCAGACCGCGCGCAAAGCGGGGCGCCCGGTCGGCCTTAGCCTGATGCCGCTCAGCTTTGCGACGATCCTGGGAGGGATGGCCACGCTGATTGGTACGCCGCCAAATATCATCATCGCCTCGATCAGGGCTGAAACACTGGGCGAACCGTTTCACATGTTCGATTTCGCACCGGTGGGCGGATTGGCTGCAATTGCGGGGCTGGCGTTCGTCGCGCTGATCGGCTGGCGCCTCATTCCCAATCGCGGCGCGCAGGAAGAAACCTCGGAAGTTTTGGCCGAATACATCGCCGAACTGACGATCCCGCCTGAATCGCCCCATATCGGGAAACGGGTCAGTGAGCTTTATGAGGCCGCCGAGAAATCTGACGTCGCTATCATCGGCCTGATCCGGGACGGAAAGCGACGCTATGGTCGATCAACCCACGCAACCCTGCATGAAGGCGATGCGCTTGTTCTGGAAGCACGCCCCGAAGCGCTGGATGAGTTCCGCGCCGCGCTCAATCTGGATTTCTCGGACGCCCGTCGGCAGGAGGTTTTGACTGCCGAAGGCGAAGGGCTGGAAGTGGTTGAAGTCGTTGTCCCCGAAAGCGCGCGCATCACTGGGCGAACTGCGCAGGCGTTAGGACTGGCCTGGCGACAGAGTACAGTCCTGATGGGCATTTCACGCCAAGGGCGCCGGATCACCAGTCAGGTTCGCAAAACCGAGGTCGAGCCCGGCGACATCTTATTGCTGCTGTGCCCGCGCGACCGAGCACCCGATGTCACCGAGTGGCTCGGCTGCCTGCCCTTGGCCGAGCGCGGCTTGAATGTAACCGCGAATGAGAAAGCCTGGCTTGCCATCGGCCTGTTTGCCGCAGCCGTGTTGGCGGCCAGTATCGGGCTGATCTATCTGCCGATCGCACTGGGGTTCGTGGTCGTCGCCTATGTGCTGACCAAGATCATGCCGATTGCGGATATCTACAACCACATCGAATGGCCGGTGGTTGTATTGCTGGGGTCAATGATCCCATTGGGCAGCGCGCTTGAAACCTCGGGCGGAACCGAGTTGATCGCCAACGCCTTGATTCAGCTGACCAACGGCCTGCCCGCCTGGGCAATCCTGACCGTACTGATGGTCGTGACGATGACCCTGTCCGATGTGTTGAACAACACAGCCACCGCCATTGTCGCCGCCCCGGTTGGCATTCAGATGGCGCGCACGCTTGAGGTGTCGCCAGATCCGTTTCTGATGACGGTGGCCGTTGCGGCGTCTGCCGCGTTTCTGACGCCCATTGGGCACAAGAACAATACGCTGGTGCTTGGTCCCGGAGGATACCGTTTTGGTGATTACTGGCGCATGGGGCTGCCGCTGGAAATCCTGATCATCGCGGTCTCGATCCCCGCGATCCTTGTGTTCTGGCCGCTTTGATGGCTAAAGGCTGCCTATGAAACGCTTTCTGATCCTGCAACTGCGCCCGGAAACCGATGCATCGGATGCCGAATATGCCTCGATACTGGACAAAACCGGGCTGAGCCCTGCGCAAACTCATCGCATCCGGCTGGATTGCGAAGACCTGCCCGAAGGGCTGGATGTCGTCGATTACGCTGGTGTCATCGTGGGTGGGGGTCCCGGCTGCGTCAGTGACGATCCGACCACCAAATCCGCGCTGGATGCAAAGATCGAAGGCGCGATCATGAGACTGATGCCCCAGATCACTGCGAAAGATCACCCGTTCATGGGCTGCTGCTATGGCTTGGGTATTCTCGCCGTACATTTGGGCGGAGATGTCAGCAAACGGCAATTTGGCGAACCGGTCGGACCGTCCGACTGCCGTCTGACAGAGGATGGCGCCCAAGACCCCTTGACCGAAGGCCTAAAGCCGAAATTCGAAGCGTTTGTGGGACATAAGGAAGCCGTACAGTTACTGCCGGATGGCTGCGTTCATCTGGTAGCGTCTGACCCCTGCCCGTTTCAGATGATCCGCTGGGGGCAGAATGTCTATGCCACCCAGTTCCACCCCGAAGCGGACGCCAAAGATTTTGAGCAGCGGATTAACATCTACAAGGACCACGGCTATTTTCCGCCGGAGGATGCGCAAAGCTTGATCGATATGTGCCATGCCGCAGACGTTACGGAGCCGGGTGAAATCCTGCGCCGGTTTGCTCAACGCTACGGGTGACCCAACGGCGTTGTTGCCTGATCTACGACCCCTCGCATAGGCTGGCCCGAATGACTTTGGGAGGAGTTGTTCTTGGACCTGCTTATCAACGTTGGCCTGCCCATTTCGCTGGCCATTATCATGTTGTCACTGGGGATCGGGCTAGAAGCCGCCGATTTCCGCCGGGTTTTGGCGCGGGGGTACCCCTTCGCCATTGGCGCCATCAGTCAAGTTGTGCTGATACCATTGGCTGCCTTCGCGACGGTCACTCTGTTCGGACTGCCCGCTGAAATCGCCGTGGGTGTCATGCTTTTAAGCTTTTGCCCCGGTGGGGTCACCAGCAACATCCTAGCAAAGTTTGCCAAGGGTGATGTGGCGCTGTCGGTCAGCCTGACAGCGGTGATCAGCCTGCTGTCCATCGTGACCGTCCCCATTCTGGCCGCATGGTCCATAGATCATTTCATGGGCGAGGCCGCACCCAAAGTTTCGATCAGCGCATTAGCCACCGCGCTGTTCCTGATCACGACCCTACCAGTCGCCATTGGTGTCGCCATACGTCACTTTGCAAGGGGGTTCGCCATTCGGGTCGACGGCCCGCTTTCGACGCTCGCATCGATACTGTTCGTGCTGATCGTCGCGGCGGCACTGGCCGGAAACTGGCAGTTCTTCATCCAAAACCTCAGCTCGATTGGGGCAGCTCTGATCGCGTTGAACGTTGCGCTGTTGCTGATCGGTCTGGGGCTGGCGCGCATCGCCAATCTGACATGGAGTGAGGCGAAAACGATCTCGGTCGAGACTGGCATTCAGAATTCGGCGATGGGAATTACGCTGGCAGCTTTGATCACCGGCACCACGACCGGCTTCAGCCCACTTGCCGTTCCCGCCGCCGTTTATGGTATCACGATGTATGTGGTCGTAACCCCCTTCATCCTTTGGTTCCGCAGCCGCTGACAGGACATTCGATGACCAATAACACCGCAGATGCGATCGTGATCGGAGGCGGCCTTGCGGGCCTCTCGGCGGCGGCCGAATTGGGCGACCGGGGCAAGCGGGTGATCGTGCTGGATCAGGAGCCCGAGCATTTTCTGGGTGGACAGGCGTTTTGGAGCCTCGGCGGCCTGTTCATGGTCGACACCCTCGAGCAACGTCGCATGGGCATCCGCGACAGCCACGATCTGGCGCTGCGCGACTGGATGGGCAGCGCGCAGTTTGACCGCGACGAAGACAACTGGCCCCGCAAATGGGCTGAAGCCTATGTCGAGTTCGCCGCAGGTGAAATGCGTCCCTGGCTGCATGACATGGGGCTGCGCTGGTTTCCCGTCGTGGGCTGGGCCGAACGCGGAGGGTCTTATGCGGACGGCCATGGCAACTCGGTCCCGCGCTTTCACATCACTTGGGGAACCGGCCCAGGTGTACTTGAGCATTTTATTCGCCGCGTCCGCGCGCATGTCGACGTCGGGTTGATCCAATTGAAGTTCCGCCACCAAGTCAGCCACATCATTATGCAAAATGGTTCTGCCAAAGGCGTGTCAGGGGAAGTCCTGGCCGATGACGGCATTCAAAGAGGTGGCAAGACCAACCGGGACGAAGTAGGCGAATTCGAAGTCTATGCCCCTTCGGTTATTGTCACCTCTGGTGGGATCGGTGGGAATTTTGAGATGGTGAGACAGAACTGGCCCCGCGACCGGCTGGGTGAACCGCCCAAAGATATGGTGGCAGGCGTTCCGTTTCATGTCGATGGCCGCATGATCCCGATCAGCGAGAA
The DNA here is from genome assembly GCF_056536665.1 of Ruegeria sp. CJ6. Lineage (NCBI taxonomy): Bacteria > Pseudomonadati > Pseudomonadota > Alphaproteobacteria > Rhodobacterales > Roseobacteraceae > Ruegeria > Ruegeria sp. CJ6. The sequence continues at coordinate 223,226 of NZ_JBQFQB010000003.1, forward strand.
AGCTGGCGGACATGTCATCAACGGCGACAGAATGTGGCATTACACCGAAGGGGTGCGCAATTGGGATCCGATCTGGCCCGCGCACGGTATACGTATTCTACCCGGCCCAAGTTCGATGTGGTTCGATGCGCGCGGCAATCGCCTGCAACCCCCTTGCCTGCCGGGGTTCGATACGCTGGGAACGCTGAAAGAGATCCTGAAAACCGGATATGAATACAGCTGGTTTGTTCTGACCCAGAAGATCATCAAAAAGGAATTTGCGCTATCGGGGTCCGAGCAGAACCCGGATTTCACTTCGGGCAGCTGGAAAGAGGTGATCCGTCAGCGCATCCTGTCTGGCACCAAGGCGACTGGCCCGGTCGAGGCGTTCAAGGAAAAGGGCGAGGATTTCGTCGTCGCCAACACGCTGACTGAATTGGTCAGCGGCATGAACCAATTAGGCGGAGGTCTGATAGACGAGACGCATTTGCGCACCCAGATCGAGGCACGGGATTCTCAGGTCGACAATCCGTTTTCCAAAGACGCCCAGATGATGGCCATCCTTGCCGCACGCAATTATCGGGGCGACAAGCTGATCCGGACGGCCAAACCGCACAAGTTCCTCGATCCATCAAACGGCCCGTTGATCGCGGTCAAGCTGCACGTACTGACCCGCAAGACACTGGGCGGGCTGCAGACCAATCTGGACAGTCAGATGATCGGCGCCAATGGACAAATCGTCCCCGGCTTGTTTGCAGCCGGAGAGGTCGCGGGCTTTGGCGGCGGCGGCTATCACGGGTACAACGCGCTAGAGGGCACGTTTCTGGGCGGTTGCATCTTCTCGGGTCGCAACGCAGGAAGGTCCCGCGCAGTGGCCTGATTACCGGGTGCGCACGAATTTCAGTATCGGCTCACCTGCAGCATCGAGCAAAACCATGCTGTCGCCGGCAACGGCATAGTTCGTCACGTTTTGCAGGGCAGCAAAGAACTGATCCTCGACCTCGTCCAGTTCTGGCGGGCACGCCATTAAAGTCGCGGCCATATTGTCTGGAAACTCAAGGCTGTTGCCGGTGATCTCGGCTTGCCCGGAAAACCGGTTGCAACCGCCCGTGCCACCGAACGCACCACCTTGGGCGAAGGAAAGCTGGGGCGGCCGTTTTGTATCGAGCACGGTTCCACCGATACCGATGGCTGTCCACTCGGTCCCTTCCAGGGTCGCGGGGCTCTGAGCACCGGCCTGCACCAGCACAAGATCAGCCGAATTGCCTTCGCCGTTGGTCAGCACGGGATGGACCGTATCCGTCGTAAACAACAGCTCACCCCCGCGATAGATCGACCCGCGTACTGCATAGGTCATACCCTCGCGGATCAGCGCGTCATCAAAAGTCAGCTCAAATTCCGAGGGCACTCCGTTCAACGCATAGCGTTGCGCCGCCAGCGTGACCGCTGCCGCATCGGCCCGAGAGATATCCTGCAATTCGACAAATAGCGTCGCATCCGGTGGCAGGGCGATCCGTTCACGGTAGGTTGCCGTGCCAGTGACTGTTCCTGCCGAGCTTTGGCTGCCCAGCAAGGCCAATACGATTGCTCCGGCCACAATGGCCTGCCCGAGTTTTGGAAAAGGCATGATCCCATCCTTTCACATTCATCTTAGGCAAAAAGATTGTGACGATATCGACATTTACAAGGCCCGAAACACCAGGTCGGCGAATCCGTGCCAGTGTCAGAGCGGCCAGATGAACGGAATAAGAAGCGACGCCAGCAGACCCACAGTCAGGTTCAGCGGCACACCAACTTTCAGAAAATCGGTGAATCTGTACCCACCCGGGCCATACACCATCATGTTGGTCTGATAGCCAATCGGCGTCGCAAAGGATGCCGATGCCGCCACCATCACCGCGACCACCAGCGGGCGCGGATCAATTCCTACAGCCTGAGCCAGAGAGATCGCGATAGGAGTGACCACCACCGCCACGGCGTTGTTCGAAACCAATTCGGTTAGCACCGAGGTCAACAGATATACGGCCCATATGATCAAGAAAGGTGGCAACATGCCCAGCGCCGGTGCGACCGCTTCGACAATCAGTGTAACCGCGCCCGATTTATCGAGCGCAGCCCCAATTGCGAGCATGGAGAAGATCAGGGCCAGCAATCGGCCTTCGACAAATGAGAACGCCTCATCCGCGTCGATACATCGGGTCAGCAGAACCACGGCAACGGCGATGATCGACAACAGCAAAATCGGTGCCACGCCCAACCCCGCCAGGGCGACGATCCCGACCAGCGCACCGATGGCTATGGGCGCATGGCTGCGGCGAAACGCTCGTGCCGAAGGTTGCGTAACATCGACCAAATCCATATCGGCGGCCAGCTTCTGGATATCCGCAGGCGAGCCCTCTAACAGCAGCGTATCCCCGACACGCACGGTCAAAGCATCCAACTGACGCCCGATATTCTGGTTCCTGCGATGAACCGCCAGGACGTAGACACCATATCGGCGACGTAACCGCATCGCACCAAGCGTTCGACCGACCATACGGCAGCCCGGCGTGATCAGAACCTCAACTGTCTTGGTCTCAACGGCTGAGACCTGATCCACGCGCTTGAGTTCCTTGTTGCTTTGAAGACTCAGCAATTCGGTCATCTCGGTGCGCAAAACTACCCTGTCGCCCACTTTCAGCGTCACCCCCTTGAGGTTCCGCCGCAGCGAGTCATCGCCTCGGATGACGTCGATCAGGCGCACACCGGGGCGCTTGAACAACTGAACGCCGGTCACTTCGCGGTCGATCAGATTGCTGTCGGGTGGGATAACCGCCTCAGTAAAAAACTTCATCTTGGACCGGTCGCTGAGCATCTCGGCCATGCTGTCACGCTCGGGTAGCAGTCGTGGCGCAATGAAGCGCAGGTACACCATACCGTAGATCACCAGCGCGATGCCCAGCGGGGTAACCTCGAAGATTGAAAACGCCGTCATACCCTGTGCGCGGGCCACACCATCGACCAACAGGTTAGTCGAGGTGCCAATCAGCGTCAGCGTACCCCCAAGGATCGCTGCATAGCTGAGCGGGATCAACAATTTGGACGCCGAAACGTTCAGCGTGCGGGCGATCTGGATAAAGACCGGGATCATTACAACGACAACCGGTGTGTTCGACACCACCGCCGAAGCAACGACGACAAACGCCATCAATAACCCGATGGCAAACCGAGGGTTCACCTGCGCCTGCTTCTGCGCGAGCGAGGTGAACGCGTCAAGCGCTCCGGTGCGCACCAAGGCACCCATGATGATGAACATCGCGCCGATGGTCCACGGCGCGGGATTCGAAAGGACTGCAAGCGCACTTTGATAGGGCAGGATACCGGTTGCCAGCATCAGGGCCGCCCCGCCGATGGCGACAACTTCGGTCGGATAGACCTCGCGCAGAAACATGATGAACATGCCCGCTACGATCATCAGCGCCAGAATTGCGCTGCCCATCTCTGTCAGTTGAAGGAATTGCATTCTTGGTATTCTGTCCGAACCCTGATCTGGCATACGCGCCTAATAGGTAGTTTCACGTATTGCGTGCGGCGGGGCAAGTCTGACGTGCTTTTCAGGGTGTAGACTGCTGCAACCGCCCGCCAACACGAATCATCTGCACGGATTTTGCGCTTCCATCGCGGTCATCGGTTTCGACAAAAACTCCGCTCAAGGTCGCCTCACCGGTCGCAGGCGTAAACCGCGCCTTGGGCATCCCGGTTATGAACCGGCGCATCGGTTCCTGCTTGTCCATTCCGATGACCGAGTCATAGTCGCCGCACATCCCGGCATCGGTCAGGTATCCTGTACCGCCCGGCAATACCTGCGCATCTGCCGTTGGAACGTGCGTATGCGTCCCAACCACAAGACTCGCGCGTTTGTCGCAATAATGGCCCATCGCCATTTTCTCGGACGTTGCCTCGCAATGCATGTCGACGATGATCGCCTGCGCCTGGCCGCCGCGTGGGTGCGATTTCAGGATCGGTTCAATGGCCGAAAAGGGATCGTCAAAGGGGCGTTTCATGAAGACCTGCCCTAACACCTGCACCACCAAAACCTTGCGACCGCCCGGCGCGGTGAACAGTCGATGCCCCCGCCCCGGTGCCCCTTTGGCATAATTCAACGGACGCACGATGCGAGGTTCTTTCTCAATAAACTGCAGCATGTCTTTCTGGTCGAAAGCATGATCGCCCAAGGTGATACAATCGGCCCCCGCGTCCAAAAGCAACTTGGCGTGATCCCCGCTCAGCCCCATTCCGTTCGAGGCGTTCTCGCCGTTGACAACGACAAAATCCAGCCGCCATTCGTCACGCAGACGTGGCAAATGCTGTTGGATGGCGGCGCGACCCGAGCGCCCCATGACGTCACCAAGAAACAAAATCCTCATGATTGCGGTCCTAGGGGCTGGAAGTGGCAATAACAAGGCAGAAGCAAACAATCACTCAGCCTGAAGGCTGCCAATGTAAAGGAAATCGCGATCGCGCATAGCGAGGGATAACTTAGAAAGTTAGCACCCGGCTTTCAGTAATCACCATATCGAGTGGTTGATCAGTCGGCTCCAGCGGCAGGTGTTCGGCTTCCTGCGCATCAAAAGCAAATCCTATGGCAAGCGTCGGGCGCTTGGCGCGCAACCCTTCAAGCGTGCGATCATAGAAGCCGCCGCCATACCCCAAGCGGCCACCCTGCGCATCAAAGGCAACCAGTGGCACGATCAGGATCTCCGGGTCGAAATAGTCATCGATCTCGGGCACTTTCGCGCCGAAGGGTCCATCTTTCAGCATGCCCTCAGGCGTCCATCGAGAGAAGCGCAACGCCTGCCCTGCGGCCTGAATGACAGGCACGCCCACTGGGCCATATGCAGAAGCCTCGGCCATTGCAGGCAGCGGGTCGATTTCGGTGCGGATCGGCATATAGCCAGACATGGAAACACCGCGATGACCCGCCAGAACCTCGGACAAGCGCCCGGCCGCGCCCGGGATGCGCATATCAAACGCTACCTTGCGTCGCGCGAATGCCGCCTTGCGCGCTGCGGCCTTGATTTCGGTCAGATCGGTTGTCTCGTTCACAGTAGTACCACGCTGGCAAGCCCCAGAAAGATGAAGAACCCCATGACATCCGTTGTCGTGGTCACAAAGGTTCCTGACGCCAGCGCCGGGTCAACACCCAGACGGTCCAGCACTACCGGTACTACCGTACCAGCAAAGCCCGCGATGATCATGTTCACGACCAGCGCAGATCCGATCACGACACCCAGCAGCGGGGAGTCGAACCACATCATCCCGACGGTTCCCAACACGATAGCGAAACACAGCCCGTTGAGCATTCCCACCAGCAGTTCTCGCCGGATCACGCGCCCTACGTTCGAGCCGGTCAGGTCGCGTGTTGCCAACGCCCGCACCGCAACGGTAAGCGATTGGGTCCCGGCATTGCCCCCCATCGAAGCGACGATCGGCATCAGTATCGCGAGCGCCACCAGTTGATCAATCGCGGCCTCAAACTGAGAAATCACCAGCGATCCGCAAATCGCCGTAACCAGATTGACACCAAGCCAAGGCAAGCGCCGCCTACTGGTTGCCGCTACACTATCGGACAGAGAGCTTTCGTCCGAGACGCCCGCAAGACGCAGCATATCCTCTTCGTATTCTTCGTCCAGGACCACCATCGCATCGTCGATGGTGATGACACCGACCAAACGACCGTCGCCATCCACGACGGGAGCCGAAATCAGGTGATACTGATTGAACGCATAGGCCACGTCCTCTTCATCCTGTTCGACGGGTATGGTGTGGAATTCATCTTCGGCAATGTCCTGCAGCGGCACCTCGCGCCGGGTTGCCATCAACTTGCCCAGCGTGACCTGAGCAACCGGTTTCAATCGCGGGTCAACAAGTATGACATGATAGAACTGTTCCGGCAAATCGTCGGTGGCACGCATGAAATCGATGGCCTGCCCCACGGTCCAGTGATCGGGCGCCATGACCACCTCGCGCTGCATAAGGCGGCCAGCAGAGTTTTCTGGATAAGATAGGGCTTGCTCTGCCGCGACGCGTTCGGAGTCTTCAAGCGCGCCCAGGATGGTTTCTTGCTGCGGCTCTTCAAGGTCTTCCAGAAGGTCAACAACGTCATCACTTTCCATATCCCGAACGGCTTCGGCCAGAACGTCCGGTTTCAGGACATTGATCACTTCTTCCCGAACTGACTCGTCGAGCTCCGACAGGATATCCCCGTCGAACTCCTTGTCATACAGCCGGATCAGGCGCGCACGGTCGTAAGGATTGATCTGTTCCAGAAGGTCAGCGATATCGGCCGCGTGTAGCGGCTCCATCAGCTCAATCAGCTTGGCACGATCTTCGACATCAACCGCATAAAGGATGGCCGCAACGGTTCGCGGGTCCAGCGCATAGGCATCCTCATCGCGGGGCTGATCGGGTCTGGCTTCGTCGTTGCCTGTCGTCATGCGCTGCCCCTCTTTCTTGTCGATTGCCCCTAGATAGAAGAAGCAGCTACCGGAAAACAATGACAATGGTCCAATTTACCCGCATCTTTCGCGCCCCTATGCTGGTTGGCGGTCCAAAATAGGCGGAGAACAGAACAAATGGCGCAAAAGACGCTTCTGAAGGGACGTGTGCTTAGCTTCAACGGATCACCGTTCGAAGGTGAGCCCACCGATGCGACCAAAATTCACCAAGCCGTCCTGATCGAAGATGGCCGCATCGCGGCACTGGGCCAGGCGTCCGACCTGTCTGACGCGCATCCCGACGCCAATGCTAAGGATTATGGCGATCAGCTGATCATGGCGGGATTTGTGGATTCTCATGTCCACTATCCGCAGACGGCAATGATCGCGAGCTGGGGAAAGCGGCTGATCGATTGGCTGAACAGCTACACGTTCCCTGAAGAGATGAAGTTTGACGACCCCGCCTATGCCGCTGAAATTGCAAACAGATATCTAGACCTAACCGCAGCCCATGGCACCACAACCATGTGCAGCTTTTGCACCATTCATCCAGAGAGTGTTGATGCCTTCTTTACCGCCGCGCAGGCGCGTGGGCAGCGGGTCGTCGCGGGTAAAACCTGCATGGATCGCAATGCGCCTGAGGGGCTGCGAGATACTGCACAAACCGGATACGACCAGTCCAAAGCTCTGCTTGAAAAGTGGCATGGGGTTGATCGCATATCTTACGCCATCACTCCACGATTTTCGCCGACATCGACGCCAGAACAGCTGGAGGCGATGGGCGCGCTTTGGGCCGAGCATCCCGACTGCCTGATGCAAACCCATCTGAGCGAACAGACCGATGAGATCGAATGGGTCCGATCCCTGTTCCCCGACGCGCGCGACTATCTGGACACCTATGAGCAGTTTGGGCTGCTGGGTGGAAATGGCCTTTACGGGCACGTGATCCATCTGGAAGAGCGGGAGCGCGATCGTCTGCGCGAGGTAGATGCAGCTCTGATCCACTGCCCCACATCAAACACGTTTATCGGCTCTGGCCTGTTTGACATGAATGGTCTGATCCACTCAGGGCACCGCGTGGGCTTGGCCACCGACACCGGAGGCGGCTCAAGTTTTTCAATGCTGCGCACAATGGCTGCGGCCTATGAGATTGGTCAATTGCGAGGCCATCCCTTGCACCCCTCGCAATTGCTTTGGCTTGGAACGGTGGGATCGGCTCGTACCCTGCGGATGGATGACCGTATTGGAAACATCGCCGTGGGCATGGAGGCCGATCTGGCGGTGCTGAACCTCGCATCGACGCCCGCTATCGCCCAGCGCGAAGCTCATGCTGATGATCTTTGGGAAGCGGTGTTCCCGACCATTATGATGGGTGATGACCGTGCCGTAACCGATACCTGGATCGCCGGACGAGCTGTTTCTGGTCGATAGGAATGGGCCTATGGCCCATGCCTCCGGCGGAGGTATTTTTAGCCAGATGAAGAGCGGATCCGCTATTCTGCCAGCGCGCGTGCCAGACGATTCTGGGTTTCTATGACCCTTGGCAGGTCGATCGTGGCGATCTGACTGTTACGAACAATCTGGCGTCCCTCGACAAAGAGGTGTTTGACACGCGTTGGTCCGGCCAGAAGGAGCGCAGCGGGGTCCCAACTGCCTGCACTTTCAATTCCTTGCACGTCCCAAATGGCAATATCAGCTCGTTTACCGGGCATAAGCCGGCCGCAATCGGGCCGATTCAACACATCCGCCCCGCCTCGGGTGGCGATCTCAAGCGCCTCACGGGCCGACATGGCGTCAGCGCCGTTTGCGACTCGTTGCAGTAGCATGGACTGGCGCGCCTCGGCCATCAGATTGCCGCTGTCGTTGCTGGCTGATCCATCCACACCCAACCCGACTGGCACGCCTTGATCACGCATTTTTCGGACTGGCGCGATACCTGAACCAAGACGACAATTGGAACATGGACAGTGCGCAACGCCGGTTCGGCTACGTGCAAACAGGTCAATCTCGGCGCCATCCAGCTTGACACAATGAGCGTGCCAGACATCCGAACCGGTCCAGCCCAATTCTTCGGCGTATTGGCCGGGTCTACAGCCGAACTGATCTTGAGAATAGGCTATATCCTCATCGTTCTCCGCCAGATGGGTGTGCAGCATCACACCTTTGTCGCGCGCTAACAGCGCGGCATCGCGCATCAGGTCCCGACTAACCGAGAACGGCGAACATGGCGCCAAACCAACGCGACACATCGAACCCTCAGATGGGTCGTGATAGGCATCTACTACGCGGATCATATCCTCCAGAATAGCCTGCTCGGATTCGACCAAAGCATCAGGAGGCAGTCCACCATCACTTTCGCCAATGCTCATAGCCCCACGCGTGGGATGAAAACGCAGCCCCAGCTCTGACGCTGCATGGATCGTATGTTCAAGCCGCGCGCCATTGGGATATAGGTAAAGGTGGTCAGAGCTAAGCGAGCAGCCGGACAGTGCCATCTCGGCCAATCCGATCTGGGCAGATATAAACATCTCGTCAGGACCAAAGCGGGACCAGATGGGATAGAGCGTTCGCAACCAACCAAACAGCAAAGCGTCCTGCCCGCCGGGAACCGCGCGGGTGAGCGTTTGGTAGAGATGGTGATGGGTGTTCACCAGACCGGGGGTCACAACACACCCAGTGGCATCATGTATTTCGCCATCGCTCGTAAGGCGGTGGCCAATCTGGGCTATCTTACCATCCCGAACCAGCAGATCAGCGCCTGCAAGCTCTTGCCGATCATCATCCATCGTCAGGATCATATCGGCGTTACGGATCAGAAATTCTGTCATTTTCGCACTCCCGCATACTGCCCGTCTCATGCATGGAGTGATGGGCTGGTGGAAAACGGGCGTAAGAACCAGCCGTGATCAGTTTAAAGTCGCAAAGAAGGGTCGGCAACCCGTTTAGTATTGCTTCAGAATTTCTAGCGCTGCCGCATGAATCTCAGTATTGGCTGCAGCGAGCGCACGCCCACCATTGTGAGCCGGATTACCCTGCCAATCCGTCACAATACCACCCGCGGCCTCGATCACCGCGATTGGGGCCTGGATATCGTAGGAATTCAATCCAGCCTCGACCACAAGATCAGTTTGACCTGCAGCGAGCAACGCGTAGGCATAACAATCCATCCCATAGCGTGTCAGCTTCGTTTTCTGAGAAACCGCCTTGAAGGCGGCGGCCTCGACCGCGCTGCCAACCTCCGGGAAGGTGGTGAAGATGATCGCCTGGTCCAGAGATCGAGTGTCACGCGTCCCAAGTTCGGTGCGTCCCAAAGGGCCTTTGACAAAGGCGTGCTCTTTATCTCCGATAAAACGTTCGCCGATATAGGGCTGATCGATCACACCTAGCTTCGGTCCAGTCTCATCGCTTAGGGCGATCAGAACACCCCATGTGGGCGTACCACTTATGAAACCGCGCGTGCCATCAATTGGGTCCAGCACCCAAACTCGTCCGCTTGTTCCCTCGGAATGACCGAACTCTTCCCCCAGGATACCGTCCTCAGGCCGGTGATCAGCCAGCACCCTACGCATTGCTTTTTCTGCTTCGCGATCAGCGGCTGTCACCGGATCAAAACCGGCATCGAGTTTGTTGTCTGTCTTCAGGTTAGATTGGCGGAAAAACGGAAGAATGGCCGCCCGCGCAGCGTCGGCCATTTCTTCGGCAATCTCTAGATCGCTTCGTAGGGTGTTTTGCATTGCTTACCCGTGCGCCCCACACCCCGCGAAGTCAAGCGCTTGTATCAGGCGACGTCGCTCAGCACGCGTGCCAGTTCAAACAGGCGGCGACGCTGGTTTTCCGGGATCGCATAATACGAGCGAACAAGATCAAGCGCTTCTTTGTCACCCATCAAATCCGCAGGAACCGATTTCTTGTCTGCATCCGACTTCTGAGCCTCTTCAAGACCCTCGAAGAAAAAGCTGACGGGAACATCCAACGCTTCGGCAATGTCCCACAAACGCGATGCGCTTACCCGGTTGGCCCCTGTTTCGTATTTTTGGATTTGTTGAAACTTGATACCAACTTGCTGCGCCAACTGCTGCTGAGTCATGCCAATCAGCCAGCGGCGATGCCGGACGCGTTTGCCCACATGGACATCGACGTGATGGGTCATTGGTAGTCTCCTTTACACAAACACCTGTCCGGGAAACCGCGACAGCAGCCATCGCCGCTTAGTTAGCGGGTCGCTGCTTAAGAACTCCCTAATTCGGATCGTGCCCCCCGAACAGCACCATAGTACAATATTGCCGCAATCCGCTATTTTTTCAAGCTGGTTGAATCAGAGAATTCGAACAGTGGTTTGTGGTTGTACGGCCGACATAGAGATTAATAGTTTCTAAATGGGAAACAGTTGATCCACCCCGTTCAGTTTAACGCTGTGAAGATTGCGAATGGAATTGACAAATGGCCAAGCCAGGCAGCCTATGGCGGCAAAAAGAGCGGAGACCAGTTATGCAGGCATTTCGTATCGAGACAAAAGGGGCACCCGCGCAGCTGTGCGAAACACAAGAGGCACCCTTGGAACATAACCAGGTCCGTATCGCAATCCGCGCCTGCGGCCTGAACTTTGCAGACCTTCTGATGCAGAAAGGCACGTATCAAGATACCCCCGAAGCGCCGTATACACTGGGCATGGAGATCGCGGGGATTGTCACCGAAATTGGAAACAATGTCGCGCATTTGAAACTGGGTGATCGCGTTGCGGTTTATTCCGGCCAGGGTGGGTTGGCCGAATCAGGCGTTTTTGATGCAGACCGGGCTATTCCCCTTCCAGATTCCACCAGTTTCGAAGACGCCGCCGCGATCCAGATCGCCTATGGCACAAGCCACATTGCTCTGGCACACCGGGCGCGCTTGCAACCGGGTGAGACACTGCTGGTCACCGGGGCCGCCGGTGGCGTCGGGTTAACCGCGGTTGAAATCGGCAAGTTGATGGGTGCGACGGTGATCGCCCAGGCGCGCGGTCAGGACAAATTGGCCGTGGCGCAAAACGCTGGTGCAGATCATCTGATTGACGCCAGCGAAGACCTGCGCGACCGCGTTCTCGCTCTGGGTGGTGCTGACGTGGTCTACGATGCGATTGGTGGAGATGTCTTCAAGGCCGCCTTCCGCGCGACCAACCCGGAAGGCCGCTTGTTACCGATCGGATTTGCCGGAGGTGAGGTGCCACAGGTTCCAGCCAATCATCTTTTGGTCAAGAACCTGACCGTGATCGGCGTATACATCGGCGGCTATCTGAATTTCAGACCCGAGATCGTGCGCGACAGCTTCAGCACCTTGTTCCGCTGGCACTCAGAGGGCCGGATAAAGCCTCATATCAGCCACGTCCTGCCCTTGCAGGACGCAGCAAAAGGTTTGGAACTGCTGCGCGATCGCAAATCCACCGGCAAAGTGGTGATCCGCGTCAACTCGCCACTTTAAGCGGCTGCGCCGTTGGATGATTGAAATTTTGGCGCAGTAGGTTCGCAAGCTCTGATACGTATTCCTCACGTACCCGCTCGGCACCATAAAGGTTTATGAACTGCACGGGCAAATCCGGCAGCACCCCGGCATGGTCAATCAGTTCCTGATGGCTGGGCTGGGTGCCTTCCAGCAAAACTCCCACAGCCAGATCAGCGCTGACGGTGGCTTCAACGGTGCGGTCGGAATCGCTGTCGATGCTCATATCCCATTCGATTCCCGCATCATCCAGCGCCGCTGTCGCGACTGGGCGAAAAATGCAATTCCGGCAAAACCCCAGCCGCAAAGGCTTTTGGCGCCAGGCAGATCCGTTCAGCGCGCCAACCCAACGCAAAGGCATATGGTGCAGGGTTTCGGCGCCCTCGCCCGCGCCCGATTCCGTAGTCACAATCAGATCGAAGCTTCCGCGTGCGAACTCTTCTTTCAAGTGCCGCGTGTTGGACGTTACCAAGTTCACGCTGACCCGAGGAAAGCTGGCATTGAAACGCTTCAACACGCGCGGGATGAACGGATGAACGACGTCATGCGGTACGCCTAGCACGACCTCGCCCTCAAACGCCTGATCCGTCAGCCGCCCGATCACCTCATCATTCAACGCAATCATCCGCCGCGCATAAGCCAGCAACTGCTCTCCGGACGCCGTTAGCGCGATGGTTCGGCCGGATCGATCCAGTAATTCCAGGCCCAAAAGCTCTTCCAGCCGCTTGAGCTGCATAGAAACCGCAGATTGCGTGAGGTGAAGAAATCCAGCGGCACGCGTCACGCCACCATGATCAGCAACAGCTACGAAAGACCGCAATGTAGTGATGTCCAGATTTCGCATGTTCAAGATTCCTTATGAGACTCGTCATAAACATTCATTTCCAAAATATGTCAGACTACTCCATATAGATCAAGGAAATTGATTGAAGCGCTAGGTTTCATCAAACAATCAGGAAAGGGCAATGATCATGACCCATATAGCCATCTCAACTCATCGTCGCATCAAGCGTAAGGTGATTGGTGCTCGGATACTTGACCTGTTTAACCTCGCTCGTCAGCGGCGCGCCCTCGCCCAGCTTGATGATGATGCACTGAATGACATCGGCGTTTCACGCAAAGACGCGCGTAACGAAGCAGAGCGCCCGTTCTGGGACGCGCCCGACAGCTGGCACAAACATCTGTATTAATTCGAAAATACCGGCGGCTTGAGGGATTTGGCGACCAAGCCGCCGGTTTTTTGACGACAGTTGCAAAAATTGCCGACAGTTTTGCTGAGTTTCAGGCTTAAAACCCTTGAAACGAGGGCCACACTCTCCGATATTTAGCGGGAAACCGGCTCGCATCCGTGGGCTGCGAACAGAATATTGAAGGGAGACCCCTATATGGCACAATTCGACACGATCCGGACGGCGTCCGGCGCGCGCGCTGCCGAGATAGACGAGGGCCTGCGCGCCCATATGAACAAAGTCTACGGCACGATGTCCGTAGGCATGCTGATCACATTTGCCGTGGCATGGGCCGTGGGCTCGAGCCCGCAGCTGCTGTCGATCTTCCGTGATCCGGTCACGCTGAGCCCCAATATCCTGGGCTGGATTGTGATGTTTGCACCTTTGGCGATGGTGTTTGGCTTTGGCGCCGCCATCAACCGCCTCTCGGCGTCCGGCGCACAGCTGTTCTTTTATGCATTTGCAGCCGTGATGGGCCTGTCGCTGAGCTGGATTTTCGTAGCATTCACCGGCATCTCGATCGCGCAGGTATTCCTGGTGACTTCGATCGCGTTTGCAGGTCTTTCGCTGTACGGTTATGTGACCAAGAAAGACCTGTCCGGCATGGGCACCTTCCTGATGATGGGTGTGATTGGCCTGATCGTCGCGATGGTTATCAACATCTTCCTGCAGTCGCCTGCGATCATGTTCGCAGTGTCGATCCTGGGTGTGCTGATCTTTGCCGGCCTGACCGCCTATGACACGCAGAAGATTAAAACCACCTATCTGCAGATGGCTCATGCGGGCGATCAGGAATGGCTTGGCAAAGCGGCAATCATGGGTGCATTGAACCTGTATCTGGACTTCATCAACATGTTCATGTTCCTGCTGCAACTACTGGGCAACAGAGAATAAAACTGCTTCCAACAGAATACAGAAAGCCCCGCTTAGCACTCCGCTAAGCGGGGCTTTTTTTATGTTGCTCTTCAAAAGCCCATACCAAGCCTTGGTGACTTCGCATGATGTTCCGACTAGTTTATTTTGCCTCCACAAATTTTACACGCCCTCATAGCCGGATAGTCGCCCGTATTTACGCATAGTCCTCATGCTCAATTCACCGATTCCCATCAAAGCTCCGCGAACAATGATCAGCCAGCAGTTACTGTAGCAGTCGGCAGTCAACCATGTTGGCGCAACCCTAATTTTGCACCACTCTGAAAGCCGCGTTTGCAAGTTTGCATATGCGTTCATCAGTGCCTTTCGCCATTGGAACGTTCGTGTACTTGGTCGATCCAATCAAAGAATTTCATAATTTTGATTGCCGAAACCGGTTTCGGAGAAAACAAATAGAAGAATGATGACGAATCCAAGTCTCCAGCAACCGCAGTCTCGCCCCCGGAGTCATTCTGGCCCCGGCAGGGTAAAACTGGATCAATTGGCCGATCATCTTGGGCTTTCTAAGAGCACGGTGTCCCGCGCCCTGAATGGATATACCGACATCTCGGAATCCACGAGAAAGCGCGTTGAAACCACGGCGCGAAAGATGGGCTATCGCCCACTCAGCCATGCGCAGGCGATACGAACCGGGCGGGTGCGCGCCATTGCCATGGTCATCAACAGCGAAGAACCAGACCGGCATAACCCATTTCTTCAGGACTTTCTGGCCGGAGCATGCGAAGCGGCGAGCGCATCCGACTGGACGATGACGATTTCTACGGCGAAGTCCGAAAAAGATATGCTTGATGTATTGGGGCGGCTTGTCGAAGAGCGCAAAGCCGATGGATTCATTCTGCCCCGGACCGAGGTCGACGATGCGAGGGTGAAATACCTGCAAGAGTTGAAGGTTCCCTTCATCATGTATGGCCGCACGGGGTATGGGCAGGCGGACTGGCAGGATGAGACATCCTGGTTCGACATTTCGGGTGAATCTGCAACCCGTGATGCGGTCGGTCGGCTCGTCGATTTTGGCCATACGCGTATCGGCTATGTCGGTAGCGATCCGAAATTCAACTACAGCCATCTGCGCCGTGACGGATATCTCGAAGGTCTCAAGATCGCGGGCTTGCCTGCCGATCCTGAGTTGATCCGGGAAGGTGCTCGTACGCGCGACGAGGGCGCGGTTGAGGCACGCGCGCTTTTGACGCTGAATCACCCACCTACTGCAATAGTGTTTGCAACAGATCTTGCTGCGCTGGGGTGTTACTCGGTCTGTGCAGAACTGGGCCTCGAGGTTGGGCACGATGTATCGATTTTGGGATATGACGGCATCCCTGAATGCCAATATGTCAGCCCTGGTCTTACCACGTTCAGCGTCGATTCTAAGCGGGCCGGAGAACGCCTTGCGACGATGCTGATCAGTCAGACTCGCGGTGAAGCGCCCGCAGATCTGCGTGAGATTGGTGAGGCCGTTCTGATCGAACGCAGTTCCGACGGGCCACCAAGCGTTACAGCCGAGGAATTGGCCCGAAAAATTCAACTTTCAAAAGATCATAACCGGGGAGGAAACCGACTATGAAACTTGCACCTTTAGCATCGCGAATGATGCTTGGAACATCGCTTGCGCTAGTATTGGCGGCGACGTCAGCTCAGGCGGATACGATCCGCTTCTGGACCACCGAAGAACAGCCCGAGCGGCTGGCCAAGCAACAGGAAATGGCTGACCAGTTCAAGGCTGAAACCGGCACTACGGTCGAGGTTATCCCGGTCACCGAAAGTGATCTGGGTACACGCGCCACAGCAGCATTTGCCGCCGGAGACCTGCCAGATGTGGTCTATCATCCGCTGCAATATGCCCTGCCATGGGCTGAAGCGGGCATTCTGGACACCGAAGCCGCCACCGAAGTGATCGAAGAACTGGGCGCCGACACCTTCGCCCCCGGCGCGCTTGGTATGGCGGCGTTCAATGACGAAACCGCGTCGGTACCGGTCGATGGATGGACCCAAATGGTTGTCTACCGCAAAGACCTGTTTGATGAAGCGGGCCTTGAGGCCCCGAACTCATTCGCCAACGTCGTCGCTGCGCTGGAGCAGTTGCACAACCCGCCCGAGATGTACGGTTTCGTTGCTGCAACCAAAGTTGATGAAAACTTCATGAGTCAGGTTTTGGAGCATGTGTTCCTAGCCAATGGCGTGACCCCCGTTGGCGCGGACGGATTCCAGCCGCTGGATGAAGCCAAGACCATAGAGGTATTGGATTTCTACAAGGCGATCTCGAAAGCCTCGCCCCCGGGTGAGCTATTCTGGAAACAATCGCGCGAGCTGTATTTTGATGGCAAAGCAGCGATGATCATCTGGTCGCCCTTCATCCTTGACGAACTGGCCGGTCTGCGCGACAGCGCCCCGCCGACGATCAACGATGATCCGACCTCGCGCGATCTGGCCTCGAAGACCGGTATCGTCACTAACTTCTCGGGCCCATCGAACCCGGATGGCGCGGCTTGGGGTGACGTTCGTTACTTTGGCATCACCAACGACGCCGACACCGACGCGGCGATGGAGTTCGTGAAATTCGCCATGGACGACGGCTATACTCAAACACTGGCCATCGCACCCGAGGGCAAGTTCCCGGTCCGTCGCGGTAATGCTGACAACCCGACCGCGTTCTCGGAAGCATGGGCAGAGCTGCCTGTTGGCGTGGACCGCAAAGCCCCGTTGGGCGAGCTGTATGATCAGGCGATGATCGATGAGATCGTCGGCGGTCTGGACGTGGCGCAGCGCTGGGGCGTTGCTGAAGGCCAGCTGGCTTTGGCGTCCAAAATGATCAACAGCCAGGCAATTAACCGGGTCGTGCGCCAATATATCGACGATGAAATCGATGCCGCCGCTGCAGTGGCCGCAATGAACGACGAGCTCGCGAAGGTTCAGTAACCTTGTGACACATGCAGCGGCGATTACGCCGCTGCACCCAACCCTTCGAGGTATCCCATGTCTTCGGCCACCCCACCGACCGGAACCGGGGCGCTAGCCAAACGCGAGGCGCGTCTGGCCTGGACGCTGCTGGCTCCGACAGTGATCAGTGTATCGCTTGTGGTGATCCTGCCCTTGCTGGCGATCTTTTGGATCAGCTTCAAGCCCTTCACCCTGTCTGACCTTCGTCCGCCTGCACCTGTGGTGCGTGAAAGCTTGCGCGGATCTGGCGAGGATCTGCGGATTGAATACCGCGTCCGCAACTCAAGTCAGGACATCGCCGTTGTCGGCGTCACCCTGACAGATGTTTTACCGGACGGCGTGACGGCGCGTGAGATTGCAAGTCCCTGCGTTCTGGACGGGCAAAACCTGTTCTGCGATTTCGGCACACTGGAAGGCGGTCAACGCGAACGCATCCGTATTCCGGTCACCTTGGACGGAGATCCGGACGCTTTCGAAGAGCTGCTCGAAGGATCAGAGCCCGGCGTGACCGGGAGCGGACCCAGCGTCCTGACCAACCTTGAATTCAGTCTGGAAAACTACGCCCGTGTCTTTGATGGAGACGAGTTCTGGGGCGTGCTGTGGGTCACGTTGTTCTACACCGTGGTCGGCACCATTGGAGCTTTGGTGATGGGCCTGTTTGCAGCCTTGTTACTGAATAAAAGCTTCAAGGGACAAGGGTTCATACGCGGCCTCTATCTGTTCCCCTATGTGGCGCCAGTCATCGCTGTGGCCTTCACATGGGTCACCTTGTTCGACCCGTTCTCAGGTTCTGCCAACGCATTATTGGTGCAGATGGGACTAAGCAGTGAACCGATCAACTTCTTCGGGGAACGCCCTTTGGCGCTGATCATGGTGACAGTTTTCGAGATCTGGCGCTATTTCCCGCTGTCCTTCCTGTTCATTCTGGCGCGGATGCAATCCATCGACTCTAGCATGTATGAAGCAGCGGATATGGATGGAGCCTCACCATTCCAGAAGTTCTGGCTGCTGAGCATCCCGCAACTGCTGGGCATCCTGTCGGTACTATTCCTGCTGCGCTTCATTTGGACGTTCAACAAGTTCGACGACATCTTCCTGCTGACCGGCGGCAATGCCGGCACCCGTACTCTGACTGTAAATGTCTATGAACAGGCCTTTGCGGTTTCGAACATCGGCGCAGGCGCAGCGGTGGCCGTTGTGATCCTGATGTGCCTGATTGCCTTCAGCTTCGTCTTCTTCCGCTTCATCAGCCGTGAGGAGGGTTTGTGATGCGCAAAGGGTATATAACCGCCCCGATTCTAGGCGCGCTCTGGCTGGTGGTGATCGCCACTACTGTCGCCATCACCATGTCATTCTCGACCGGGGCTGCGTTCCGGCCACAGGTCTTGCTCTGCTTGATATGGGGGGCTGTTGCCGGTCTGGTGTATGTCCGCTTCCCGGCGCAACGCGCACCGGCCCGACTGGGTGTTTCCGCCTTGTTAGGCCTGTCTTGCCTGACCGGAGTCGGGCCTGTCCTGATCGGCTCTGACACATCCCTGCAGGCAATACTGGTCACCGTCGTGGCGATGGCAGTCGTGATGCACCTATCCGTTGCCGCAATCCTGAAAGAGACTCCGTTCGGCGAGCTCACCCGTCATGAGTACGAAGAGGCCGTGATCCGGTTCTGTACGGGCTTTGGCTACATCTTCTTTACCGCGATCGTGATCATCCCGTTCTATGTGATGGTGATGACCAGCCTGAAGTCGCAACAGGCCCTGTTGCAGAACCCGCTGGATTTCTCGGTAGATCTGTCACAAGGCACCGCGCTGTTTCGCAGCTATACCGAGCTGTTTCGCGATTTCAACTTCGGCACCTATCTTTGGACCTCGCTCTACGTCTCGGTCCTGACGGTCTTTATCACCCTGCTGTTCAGCGTCCCCGGAGCCTATGCCGTCGCGCGGTTCCGTTTCTCGGGGCAAAAGGCGTTCTCACGCTCGATCCTGCTGATCTACATGGTGCCGATGATCGTTCTGGCGCTGCCGATCTATATCGCGTTCTCGCTGACTGGCTTGCGCAACTCGATCCTTGGCATCGTGATGATCTACCCGGTCACGACGATCCCTGTCGCGCTGTACATGCTGCAAGGTTATTTCCGTGGCTTGCCGACTGAGGTGGAAGAGGCCGGTCTCATGGATGGGCTTTCGCGGCTGGCAGTGATTTGGAAGATTACGCTGCCGCTTAGCCTGCCTGCGCTGGCGTCGGTCTCGCTCTACGTCTTCATGATCGCTTGGAACGAGTTCCTGCTGGCCTTCATGCTGCTGGACGACCCTTCGAAATTTACCCTGACCCGAGGCGTCACGATGCTGAATTCCTCGGAAATTCCCCGACAACACCTGATGGCGGGTGCGGTGATCGCCACTGTTCCGATCATGGCGCTGTTTTTGGGACTTGAACGTTTCATGACCAAAGGCCTGACAGCCGGGTCTGTCAAAGGATGACTGAGATGAACCAACATACCAACCCTGATCGCGAGGCGCGCAACATCCTGGTTGCCAATGATCGCGGCGGCTACACCATCCCGACCGAAGGGCTTTACCCCTATCAATGGAATTGGGACAGCGCGATTGCGGCGCTTGGTTTTGCCGAGTTCGACATTGATCGAGCCTGGGTGGAACTTGAAACACTGTTCTCGGGCCAGTGGGATGATGGAATGGTGCCGCATATCCTGTTCCACAAACAGGATGACGGATATTACCCCGGCCCGGATGTCTGGGGTGGCCACGGGCCGATCCCGTCCTCTGGCATCATTCAGCCCCCGGTGGCTGCAACTGTGGCGCGGAAGATCTGGGAAAAAGATGGCGATGCAGGCGCGGACCGCGTTCGCGCGCTCTTCCCATCTCTGCTGGGGTGGCATCGCTGGATCATGAGATGGCGACTCGACGAACACGGCGCGGTCTGCACCACGCATCCGTGGGAAGCTGGTCGCGACAATGCACCGGACTGGGACAAGGCAATGGAGGGCGTAGATCCTACAGGTGTCGGAGACTACCAGCGCCGTGACACAAGCCACGTCAACAGTGCAGACCGACCCACCAAATACGACTATGACCGCTATATCAAATTGGTTCAGATCGGCTGTCAGGCCGACTGGGATCAACAGAAGTTGCTGAGCCTGAATCCCTTCCGAGTCGCAGATCCGACGATGACATTTATCACTCTGCGCGCCGCACGCGATCTGCAGGAGATCAGCGAAAGGCTTGGAATTGATGCGGATGGGTTAAGTAGCGACATTCAAAGGCTCGAAGCGGGCGCGCGATCTTTGTGGAACGAAACGCTGAGCTCGTTCGACTCGCGTGATGCGCTGACTGGTGATTGGGCCGGAAGCATCTCTAACGCGTCGTATCTTTGCTGGTTTGGGGGGCTTGATTCACAGCACATGCTGGAGCGCCTGCAGGCGACGCTTGCAAAAGTACCCTTTCCAGTTCCCAGCTATGACCCCGCGATGCCCAACTTCGACCAACGCAGGTACTGGAGGGGTCCCACTTGGGGGTTCATGAATATGCTGATCGGGTTTGGATTAGCGGATATGGGGCACCTCGAAGAAGCCGAGGCACTGCGCCAGAAAACGTCGCAGCTGATCGCAACGAACGGCTTCGCTGAATACTACGATCCACTGACCGGCAGCCCTGCCGGAGGGAATTCATTCACCTGGACAGCCGCAGTTTGGCTGCATTGGGCAGGGAGGAACTAATGGGCAGCATCGAACTAAAATCCGTCGAAAAGTGGTTTGGCTCGGCCCAGGTCATCAAAGGCGTTGACCTAATGATTGATGAAGGTGAATTCATCGTCTTCGTCGGTCCATCGGGCTGTGGAAAATCCACCCTGCTTCGCATGATCGGTGGGCTTGAAGATATCTCGCGCGGATCGCTACTAATCAACGGCAATGATGTCACGGATCACCCACCCTCCAAGCGGGGTCTGACGATGGTGTTCCAGTCCTATGCGCTTTATCCCCACTTGACAGTCGCCGAAAATATGGGGTTCTCACTTAAGGTCGCGGGTGTTCCGAAGGCCGAGATAGCAGAGCAGGTCAATAAAGCCGCCGAGGTTCTCAAGCTGGGACCTTTTCTGGAACGTCGCCCCAAGGACCTGTCCGGTGGACAGCGGCAGCGCGTTGCAATTGGTCGTTCTATCGTGCGCGACCCGACGGCGTTTCTGTTCGATGAACCGCTCTCGAATCTTGATGCAGCGCTTCGTGTCGAAATGCGTTACGAAATCGCGAAACTTCATCAGAACCTAAAGCGCACAATGATCTACGTGACGCACGATCAGGTTGAAGCGATGACATTGGCCGACCGCATCGTCGTGCTTGAGTACGGCAAGATCGCGCAAGTCGGCACACCCCGCGAACTTTACGAACGCCCTGCCAATCTGTTTGTCGCACAGTTCATTGGCAGCCCCAAAATGAACATATTGCCGTGCACGACTCAGAACGATGGCTACACTCTGGAACATGGCAGAGGCGGCGACTTCGCGCGCTCGGGTGTAGCAAGCAAACTCGGCATTCGCCCCGAACACATCGATGTTGTATCATCGGGCGATGGGCAATGTGATGGCATCATCGAGGTGATTGAGTATCTGGGGGCAGATACCTTCCTGATCGTGGATTGCGGCGCAGAAGAGAAGGTTACCGTGCGCCTGAATGGGGACACCGCTCTAAAGCCTGGGGCAAAGATCGGCCTGCATTTTCCCACCGACAAACTTCATTTCTTTGACGAGAATGGGCAGGCATTGGTAGAGCAATGAACGTTGCTTCCTATCAGTTGAGGTTAAACAGTTCTGCTGATCGGGTCTGAGTTTCACCACTGATTATTCTTTGGCGGTGGGGCGAAATAGAGAACACGCATAGCGCTTGCTTGGATGCCTACGGATGGCGGGGGCCTCTGAACTCGCGTGATCATCGCCCGGTGTGTCACATGGATTGAATGACCGCTGCTGGGTTTGGGCCCTTGTTCAGCGCCTCGTAAGACTTGCAGAAACACTGAAACTAGAAAGCCCCCGCCAATGGCGGGGGCTTTTACTTAGATTGTGTAAGCTAAATTAACGGCAATTCAGTGGCACTGCAAAACCCGAACTGCGCTCAGACGAACCCTTGCGGTATACATCACCTGCGGGCAAGCATCCGGTAAAGCGTTCCGTTTGAGCGCCAAAGGCCGAGCCCACCGATGTATCAACTTTGGTGGAGTTGTTTTCCGTACGCAGGACGCCGAACAACTGACCGTTTACACTGACATTGCTCAGGTACAGATTGGTATCACTGCCAGTGAGTTGAACTGAATTCGCATCTGAGCGACCGCCATTATCGATAGCGACACCCGCGATCTTTTCAAGCTCGGCTTTGTCCGATGTAACCTGGACCGTTGGCAGCTTGGCTAGTTCCGCCGGGATGTTGGTTTCTGGCGGCAAAAAGGCTACGGCGCCTTTTACATCCGACACTGTGCGCGGTTCACCATCAATCCCGGTGAAACCAACACCTTCGCGGTTAAAGGGGTCTTCGCAGGCTGACAATGTCAGAACAGCAAGAGCGGGCAACAAGATTTTTTTCATGGCGGTCAACATTTTGGAAAGGGTTGCTGAAGCGTAGCGGCAGGGGATTAGAAAAAGCAAGCCGCTGAGATTCAGAACACCCAAACCTCTGATGCGCCCCTGCAACGCCCCTGCTTGGTTTAGGCCGACCAAGAGATACCCCAAAACAACACAAAAAAGGACCCTGCATGGCAGAGTCCTTCTTCAAAAAGTATGTCAGAGGGCAGATTACTTGATCTTGCCTTCTTTGTACTCGACATGTTTCCGAGCGACCGGATCGTATTTACGAATGGTCATTTTCTCGGTCATGGTGCGCGCGTTCTTCTTGGTCACGTAGAAGTGGCCCGTGCCCGCGGTCGAGTTCAGACGGATCTTGATTGTCGTCGGCTTCGCCATGGTTATCTCCTGCGTCCGAAAAGGCAGGGGCCTTTCGGTTGAATCCTTATGAGCGTGCGCTTTTAACCGCTCATGCGCCCAAGTCAACCGGATTCGCCGCGTTGGGGGAACAATTCCTGACACGGCTTCAAGAGCAGTCGATTTGGAACGCTCACGATTCTGTGATAGTGTCGCCGGAACCTTCGAAGCCCGTTTTGCGGACTTAGGTAATACCGGGCCGGATGTAAATTCCGGCAGACAACACCGCTCACAACTATAGCAACGCCCGGCTGTCTATTTGGCCGGGTCTTTTCCGGTTTGCGCGCAATCCTGCACGCGACACGGCCAAGGAGTCGGCCGCTTTTAGCGCTCCGAATAAACTGCAACCAAGGGAGAGAAATATGCCTGTTTTCATTACCTATGCGTCTTATTCGCAAGATGGGGTCAAAGGAATGTTGGCAAAACCGGAAGATCGCACCGGTCCCGTCAAGGCCTTGCTTGAGAAAGCAGGCGGCAGACTGATCTCGTTTTATATAACCACCGGAGGCAATGATGTCGTCGTTATCAGCGAACTGCCTGAAGGCAGTGATGCTGTGGCAATTGGCATGGCCGTCGCGGGCACGGGTGCGGTTTCGAGGATCGAGACCGTTCGCGCATGGTCGGCGCAGGAATTTGTTGCCGTCGCCGAAAAAGCTGCAGCACTTGGCGGCACCTACACACCTCCGGGCGGGTGACAGGATATGCGCGGAGGGCCTGTAAGCCGGATCCTGTTCCAGGGTTGCCCCCTTCGATGACCATTCCTCTAGGCCGTGCATTGCTGCGCGGCTCGAGCTGCCAACCCGGTCCCTCTCGGCCAAGGCGTGCCTAGCGGCGGTATCGGTTTGCACCGACCGGCCCGCGCGGGGACCCTATTCGGCATTGCTCCCGGTGGGGCTTGCCGTGCCGCCACTGTTGCCAGCGGCGCGGTGGGCTCTTACCCCACCGTTTCACCCTTGCCACACGTGTGTGGCGGTCTGATTTCTGTGGCGCTTTCCGTCGGGTTTCCCCGCCCGGGCGTTACCCGGCACCGTTGCCTTGTGGAGTCCGGACTTTCCTCTCGGGCCTTACGACCCCAGCGGCCATCCGGCCCTCCGCGCGTGGGTTGGGTAGGCTCTGTGCGCGGTGGCGTCAAGGGTGGTTGGCACGTTAAAGGGGCCAGCCCCTTCTTGGCCTACGGCCAATTCATCCCCGAGATATTTTTGGCCAGATGAAGGGCGGATCAGGTCGATTTTGGGAGCGGACAGAGGGCTATGAGATCATCGGGGTGCAAGGGGCCTGAGGCCCACGGGCGATAGCGCAGGCGTGTGGAATTTAGGAGCGTCTTCTCGTCGCTTGTCGCTGTGTAGCCCCGGTTCTGCGCCAGCTCGCGGAAGTTGACGTTCGGTTCGAGGGCAGTACCACGCCGAGCGGCAAGGCGCTGGTGTTCCAGCCTTTGCCAGTCGAACCGAGGGCCGGGGTCGGACTTGCGGCCCGGTGCCATGTCGGAATGCCCGATCACACCCTCTGGCGCGATGGTCCAACGCTGCATGAGTTCGGGCAAAAGCTGTTCCAATACACGCATTTGGGGTTCGGCAAACGGGTGATCTCCGCCATTGTCCAGCTCGATCCCGATCGAGCGGGAGTTTATGTCGGCTTGCCCTTGCCACTCCCCTGCCCCGGCGTGCCAAGCGCGATCTTCCTCTCGGACAAGCTGCCAGAGCGCACCGTCGCGACCGATCAGGTAGTGGGCGGAGACCTCGGGACCCGGATCGCAGAGACGTTCAAGCGCGGCAGCAGCGCTCTCCATTGCAGTGTAGTGCAGCACGATCAGCTCGGGTGACAGCCCATCCCGGCGGGGGCCGAAATTGGGCGATGGGTGCCAGATGGGGGAGAGCTTAGTTGTTGACGGCACTGCGGAACGGGCTGGGGTCCCAGCCGCAGGCGTAACCGTCGCCATCCGGATCCAGCCCTTTGCGGTCACGCTGGGGGCCTCCATTCGACAGAAACTCAATCTGCGCCTGATCAGGAGAGGCGAACTGAGCGCAGTTGCGCTGTGCCTTGGCCTGCAGGTTAAATCCGGCTCGGCTGTACAACTGGGTACCGATGGGGTTCGAAGTGCTCAGGGCGTATTGCACGATATTGGGTTGCCCGTCAGAGCCACGCTCGGGCACGGCAGTAGGGGCGACGACCTCGTAAGACTGCCGATTCTGTTCGATACGAGCGGCGTCGGCATCGATACTGCGACGGTTTGAGACAGCCTCAAAATCCTGTTCATCAGAGATACTTGGGTTGTTTGTTGCAGTCAGAGGCGCGACGCGCGTCTCTTGACCCGACGTATTCGCCAAGGCAATGGCCGTCTGGTTGGCGATGTCAGAGGCGTCGCCTGTTGGTACGGCACCTACAGCCCCCTGCGCCGAGAGCGGCTGCTCTGAAACCGCCTCGGGTGGCGCAAGCGGATTACCGGCCAGACCCTGCCCGGCCAGTTCGGCCTCGCGCTGCGCCTGATATTCCGGCGTATTGAAACCGGTACCCGAAACAGGGGTAACGGTATCACATGCCGCGATCAGCCCAAGGGCCGGGATCAGAAGCAATTTGCGCATTTGACTGCTCCGGTTCTTTATTGCCGTGTCAGGTTTGAGGATTACCACCATTTTCCGGGCTTGGCCACAAACCCAGCCGCGCTCTCTAGCGCGTAGGCGGTGTTGAGCAGATCGCCTTCCTCCCACGGACGGCCGATCAGCTGCAGACCCAACGGAAGGCCCTGTTTGTCCAGACCGGCAGGCACCGAAATACCGGGCAGGCCAGCGAGGTTCACTGTCACGGTGAACACATCGTTCAGGTACATCTGAACAGGATCAGCCTCGGTCATCTCGCCCAGACCGAACGAGGCCGACGGCGTTGCCGGGGTCAGGATCGCATCAACGCCTGCGGCAAAGACATGTTCGAAGTCCTTCTTGATCAGGGTGCGGACCTTGCGGGCGCGGTTGTAGTAGGCGTCATAGAAGCCTGCAGACAGCACGTAGGTGCCGATCATCACCCGGCGCTGGACCTCATGACCGAAGCCTTCGGCGCGGGTCTTTTCGTACATCTCGGTGATGCCATCGCCTTGAGCCAACTGCGCTCGGCGGCCATACCGGACACCGTCATAGCGGGCGAGGTTCGACGACGCCTCGGCAGGAGCAATCACGTAATAGGCAGGCAGCGCGTATTTAGTATGCGGCAGCGAGATATCGACAATTTCGGCGCCTGCGTCTTTCAGCATAGCGGTGCCATCGGCCCAAAGCTTTTCAATCTCGGCAGGCATGCCGTCCATGCGGTATTCCTTCGGGATACCGATTTTCTTGCCTTTGATATCGCCGGTCAACATCGCCTCGAAGTTTGGCACGGCCAGCTCGGCGCTGGTGGAATCCTTGGGGTCATGACCGCACATGGTTTCCAGCATGATCGCTGCGTCACGGACGTTCTTGGTCATCGGTCCCGCCTGATCCAACGAAGACGCAAAGGCCACAATACCCCAACGCGAGCAACGGCCATAGGTGGGTTTGATGCCGGTGATGCCGACAAAGGCAGCAGGCTGGCGGATCGAACCGCCGGTATCGGTACCGGTCGCGGCCAGACACAGGTCAGCCGAGACAGCCGAGGCTGAGCCACCGGACGAGCCGCCGGGTGTCAGCTGTGCATCGTCATTGCCGCGCCGCCACGGGCTGACCGCATTGCCGTAAACGGATGTTTCATTAGACGAACCCATCGCGAACTCGTCCATGTTCAGCTTGCCCAGCATCACAGCACCAGCATCCGCCAATTGTTGCGACACGGTGGATTCGTATTCGGGCTTGAACCCCTCGAGAATTTTCGAGGCCGCTTGCGAGGGCACGCCCTTAGTGCAAAACAGGTCCTTGATACCGATCGGCAGGCCGCACATCGAGGGCGCGTCGCCGCCTTTGATCCGCTCATCCGCCGCCTTGGCGCGCTCCAGCGCGATCTCGGGCGTTTTGTGGACAAAGGCGTTGAGCGCGTCGGCGTCGTCAATCGCCTTGAGGCAAGCCTCGGTCAGTTCAACGGACGTGACATCTTTGGCACGCAGCGCGTCGCGGGCCTCGGCCAGGCCCAATTTGTTCAGTTCGCTCATGACTTACTCCACAACTTTTGGAACAGCGAAGAACCCTTCGCGCGCATCGGGGGCGTTGGATAGGACCTTGTCCTGCTGGTTTCCATCGGTGACCACGTCCTGACGACGCTTCAGGCGCATCGGCTCGACCGAGACCATCGGCTCGACGCCTTCGACATCCACTTCGTTCAGTTGCTCGATAAACCCGAGGATATTGTTGAACTCGGACGCCAGCGCAGGCAGCGCATCATCCTCGACCTTGATCCGGGCCAGTTTGGCCACCTTGGCGGCGGTGCTTTGGTCAATCGACATCGGAAACCCTCATCTACGTTAGGGGGCGTTTACCTGCCTGCCGCAACACTCGCAAGAGCGACAGGCGGCAGACGGGGATTCAAACCCAATATCGCCAGCTGCCATGCATATTTGAATGGCTGATATTCAAATAAGTAAACCGATTAGTTCAGTTTTGCCATTGAAAAAATGAACCGAACAGTTCACCTCAATATCGTGACGCAACGAGAAATCGGAGACACCTCATGAAAACCCTTCTTCCCGCCTTCATATTGTCCGCTCTGGTTCTGACCTCGCCCGCCCTGGCTTTGGGTATCGATATGAACAATCTGACCCGAAACCTTAGCTTCCCCGCGCCTGTTTCGGAGCCCGTGACGAGGGACCACACCCAGGCAGGCAAATAACCCTGACCTGCGCGCCGGATCGGTACGCCCCCTCCCGATCCGGCGCTTTTTACAATTGACTGCTGCACCCATTCCAACAACTCGTTAGCATGGTCTTGGATCAAACGCCGAACCACCCGTCAGGTGCAGTTCAGGCGAGCTAACGGAGCAGAGAATGAGCACACGCAAGCAAACCGTTCTGGACGCAATTGACGCAGCAAATGCGCAAGACCCTAATATAGAGGACGGCCAGCCGGTCGAGCTGCTTTATGGCCAACGCATGAGCACCGAGCTGGATCGGCTATTTCCCGATGCGTCGGATGCTTTACAGATCGCCGCACGTGGTCAGCATGTCGAACGCTGGAAGCTAAAGCGCACTGAATACCCCGAAGGACGTGCAGGGTATCTGGCCTGGAGGAAGGCGCAAGGCGTATATCACGCTGACGTTGTGCAAGGATTCATGGAACAGGCTGAATATGGTGCGGACGATATAGAAGCCGTCGGGCAAATGCTGCGCAAACAGGGGATCAAGCGCAATGCCGAGGTACAGGCGCTTGAGGACGTGATCTGTTTCGTTTTTCTGAAATGGTACTTTGAACCTTTTGCCGCCAAGCACTCCGCCGAAAAAATCCAGCGCATTGTTAAAAAAACGGCTTTCAAGATGTCAGCCGAAGGCCGCGCGCGCGTATTGGCTGAATTTGATCTGCCCGAGGCTTTGGCTGCTGCGTTCAGGGACTAACCAATCAGGATGATGCTTCGGTGGTTCTGATCAATGTCCTGATCCTGCAGCCACCGCAGCTCCGGCAGGTGGATTTCGGATCGCCCGCAGATAAACCTCAATCATCCAGCCCAGCATAACTGCATTCAGAATGTGCCACATAAAATGCGTCCCCGTTGGCAGATACCCGCAAATTGGAGTGTCCAGTGATCGAAAGGTGATCGAGGTGATCAGGACAG
Source organism: Ruegeria sp. CJ6 (assembly GCF_056536665.1). NCBI lineage: Bacteria > Pseudomonadati > Pseudomonadota > Alphaproteobacteria > Rhodobacterales > Roseobacteraceae > Ruegeria > Ruegeria sp. CJ6. Next base: position 251,949 of record NZ_JBQFQB010000003.1, read on the forward strand.
TTGCTCCTATTGTCAGCCCACACGCAGTGTCCGGGGCTTTCCGGCGCAACAGGACCGCATAAATCAGAATCAATAGAGGAACTGGGGCGTATGCCGCCGAGCCACCAAGCCCAGGCACCAACTGGAATAGCGGGATCGTCAGCGCCACGTATGGAAAGAACAGCGCGGTCAAACCCAGCGCGTATCTGTTGCTCAGCCGCCAGACATCGCGATTCACTGCGTAGATGTAAACGAGGATGTACAGCAGAATTGGCGTCACATCCAAGATCGCCGCCCAAACCTGCGCATGGGTATGGAACAGATAGCTGCCAATTCCGATCATCGCCAATATGACAACCAAAGCCATCGCCAAAGGTGCGCCCCGCCCGCGCGCCCTTTGCCACATCACAAATGCAGCAATAAGAAAGGCCGCATTGGTAATCGCGTTTATCGGCTCGGCCCAATACGCGGGTGAGAGCCTCTCACAATATCCATCAACATACTGCGTCCAATCCATAGATTTTTACATAGCCGATGCTAGGCTAACTCCAAGCGGAAAATGGGAGGATTCTCTATGGATATCATTTGGCTGGGACATGGCAGCTTTCGCATCGAAACAGCAGGACAAGTTCTATTGATCGATCCCTGGCTGACGGGCAACCCGTCTTTGCCCGAAGATCAGCATGACGCAGCCGTTGCGGGCGCGACGCATATCCTGCTGACTCATACTCATTTCGATCATGTCGTCGATGTGCTGCCGCTGGCCAAACATCTAAACGTGCCCGTGGTCGGGCAATACGACCTGATGGGCTACTGGGCCGAGGCTGAAGGTATTGAAACGGTCGGATTCAACAAAGGTGGCACTGTTGACCTAAACGGTGTCAAATTAACGATGGTGCCTGCCTCGCACAGCTCGACCTTCTCGACGCCTGATGGTCTGCGCACGGGTGGAACCGAGGTCGGCTATATGATCGCGTCCGAGGACCGTATGCTCTATTTCTCGGGCGATACCGACATTATGGCCGACATGGAGTGGATGGGTGATTATTACAAACCCGATATCGGCATCCTTTCGGCAGGCGGCCACTTTACCATGGACATGAAGGGCACTGCCTATGCTGCCAAGCGGTATTTCAATTTCAAGACAGTGATCCCGTGCCATTACAAGACCTTTCCGATTCTCGCGCAATCGGCTCAGGAATTGGCTGACGGGTTACCCGGTGTCGATGTAATCGAGCCCGAGGTCATGCAGGCGATTTCTCTCTGATGCCCGCGTCTGATTTCAGCGCGCAGGAATACGCTGACCGCATTCACAAGACCCGTTCTGCGATGGATCAACAGGGTATCGAGACCTTGTTGATCACGGACCCATCGAACATGGCGTGGCTCACCGGTTATGACGGTTGGAGCTTTTACGTACCGCAGATGGTCATCCTGCCCGCCAGCGGATCGCCCCTTTGGTGGGGCAGAACGCAGGACAAAGCGGGGGCCGCGCAGACCACCTGGCTGGACCCGAGGGACCTGCTGGACTGGCCCGAAGAGCATGTGCAACACCCGGACCACCATCCGGTCGACGCGCTCGTCCTTGCGTTGCGGGATCGCGGCTGGACCTCTGGTATCGGCGTGGAGATGGATAACTATTATTACTCAGCCGCCAGTCACCGCATCCTCGAACGCGCCTTCGGTGCATTGATTGATGCCACAGGGCTTGTGAATTGGAAGCGCGCCGTAAAAAGCGATGCCGAGATCGTAATGATGCGCAAGGCGGGTCAGCTGACCGCACATATGCACGGTGTTCTGCGTGACGCATATCAGGAAGGAATGCCCAAAAACCAACTTGTCGCCGAAGTGCAGGCGGCAGGCATCGCCGGACTGCCCGGCCTAGCCGGAGATTACCCTGCTATCGTGCCGATTGCACCCTCCGGTCGTGAGGCTTCTGCTTCGCACATTACTTGGAACGACCGACCTCTGGCGCGGGATGAGGCGACCTATTTCGAAATCTCCGGCTGCTATCGACGCTATCACTGCCCCGCCAGTCGCAGCCTGTTTCTGGGTGATCCCCCGGATGATATCCGCCGGGCCGAAGCCGCCGTTCTAACCGCTATCGACGACACAATGACCGCCGCACGCCCTGGCATCACCTGCGAAGAGGTCGCGGCTTGTGTCTATGACAGTTTCGCCCGCGCGGGGTATGTCAAAGCCAACCGCACCGGCTATCCCATCGGGCTCAGCTATCCGCCCGACTGGGGCGAGCGCACCATGAGCCTGCGACCCGGTGACACGACGGAATTGCAAGAGAATATGACCTTTCACCTAATGCCCGGCCTCTGGACCCCAGACTGGGGACTGGCGATTACCGAAAGCTTTGTGGTGACGTCAGATGGGGGCAAGCCTCTGGCTGATATCCCACGTGAGATGGTCGTAAAAACTTAACCGCGCTGCGTCGCGAAGAAGCGTTTCAGCAGCGCGGCAGCCTCTTCGGCGGCAATGCCGTCATAGACCTCGGGTCGATGGTGGGCCTGTGGGTGTGAAAACACGCGCGCGCCATGCGCGACACCGCCAGATTTCGGATCGGAAGCGCCGTAGTAGATGCGCCGGATGCGGGCTGCGGCCAGCGCTGCGGCGCACATGGCACAAGGCTCAAGGGTTACGTAAAGGTCATGATCGGGTAAACGCTCGGACCCGGCCGCGGTACATGCGGCGCGCAGAGCCAGAATCTCAGCATGGGCAGTGGGGTCATTCAACTCGCGGGTGCGGTTCCCATCTGCGGCCACCACCTGCCCGTCGGGCGCGACGATCACCGCGCCGACCGGCACTTCACCTCGGTCTGCTGCCGCCTGTGCCTGTTCCAGCGCCTGTTTCATGTGGGATCTGAACTTCATGCCTCTGACTGCCTCAGAAACCCGTCTTTCGCAAGCCGCCGGGATGGGTTATGGCCGGAGGATGACCAATACCCCTCCTCCCGGCGACCGGATCGCCAAAGTGCTGGCCCGCGCCGGTGTCGCCTCGCGCCGCGAAGCTGAACGCATGATCGAAGCCGGACGTGTGACCGTGAATGGCAAGGCGATCAACAGCCCTGCGCTGAACGTAACCGCCAAGGACAGGATTACCGTCGATGGCAAACCGGTCTCCGAACCCGAGCCCTCGCGCCTGTGGCTCTATCACAAGCCGCCAGGTCTGGTGACGACGGCGCGTGACGAAAAAGGTCGCAAGACGATTTTCGACGACATGCCCGAGGACATGCCCCGGGTCATGAGCGTCGGGCGGCTCGATCTGAACTCGGAAGGATTGCTGCTGCTGACTAATGATGGCGGCATCAAGCGCAAGCTGGAACTGCCCTCAACTGGATGGCTACGCAAATACCGGGTGCGGGTAAATGGACGCCCCAAAGACGAAGATTTCGAACCGCTGCGCAAAGGCCTGGTAATCGATGGTGAGCGGTTTCAGCCCATGACCGTGACACTGGACCGGCAACAGGGCGCGAACGCTTGGCTGACCATCGGCCTGCGCGAAGGCAAAAATCGCGAAATCCGCCGCGCTATCGAAGATATCGGTTATGTGGTGAACAGGCTTTTGCGGGTTTCTTACGGCCCATTCCAACTGGGCAACCTGAAACCCGGCGAGGTTGAAGAAATCCGCCGCCGTGTCATGCGCGACCAACTGGGGCTGGATGCTGAGGATAGCGGAAAACCCCCGGCCAAACGCCCTGCTCGACCGCAGCGCAAAAGACCAGAAATCGGCAAGAAACCTCGCAAGTGACGCGGGTTATTCAACCTTCCCCCTAGCGCCAAGCCCTCGTATCGCCTAAATTTTCCCTGATGGTCACAGTTGGGGGGCGCCATGTCCGGGACCGGAGTACAAAAATTGGCCTATGCGGCCCTGTTGGTGCTGTTGTTCGGCGTCTGCACCGGTCTGTTGGGGGGCCTGTAGCGAAATGGCCAAACGGTACGGCGGCAAATTCAGCCCAGAAGGCGATGTTTCCTCGCAGGATCAGCCATCGCGTGGCCAATTCGATGGTGCCCGTGTCGAACCGGCAGGTGCACGCGCGAACATCCTGTTTGTCCCGGCGATACCACTGGTGTTTCTGTCTCTGAACGATGGCGCGATCGGAATGACCATAGGCCTGGTTGCGGCAGGGCTACTGACCGCTGCCGCGTTTCTGCTGCGCGAAGGTTTAAGGGCCGAATCCGCTTACAACGCCCGCCGCACCGCACGCAGACCTGCGTTTCCCCGCAAGATATTTTCCAGCGTTCTGACCGGTTTGGGGGCGGCGCTAGCCTCATACCGGACCGAATTTCTGGACGCCGAAACAGCATCACAGGTAAGCCTGCTGGCCCCCATCCTGTTTGGCGCCGCTGCAACGGTTCTACATTCGGTTTCCTTCGGCCTCGACCCAATGAAGGACAAAGGAATGGAGGGTGTCGACACCTTCCAGCAGGACCGTGTCGCACGCGTGGTCGAGGACGCCGAAACTCATCTGACCCAAATGACAGATGCAATAAAACGCGCAGGTGACCGCCGGATCGAAGCGCGGGTCGAACGCTTTCAGGATACAGCCCGCGATCTGTTTCGCACGGTCGAGGAAGACCCGCGCGATCTGGCTGGTGCCCGAAAATACCTGACGGTTTATTTGCGGGGCGCGCGCGATGCGACGGTGAAGTTTTCGGACGTCTATGCACGGACGCGTGATGCGCAGGCGTTGGCGGACTATTCGGCGTTGCTGGACGATCTTGAACAGAATTTCGCGGCGCGGACGCGAAAGATGCTATTGGATGACCGCAGTGATCTGACGGTTGAAATTGATGTGCTGCGCGACCGGCTGCAGCGCGAAGGCGTCCGGTTGGACTGACCGGCTTTTATGTAAGCGAGGATTACCCCATGTCCGATGAGATTAAAAACAAGGCAGTCGAGGCTGAAACGCTGGTGCAGGAAGTCACCGCCGTAGCCCTCCCCGAGCCGCAGGCCGAGATTGTCCCGTTGGAAGAGGCCGACGAACCAGTTGGTGCCGAGATCCGCAAGCGGATGGGTGAGATCGACATGGGCGACACAAACTCGATCGTCTCGTTCGGATCATCCGCACAGGCGGAATTGCAAGAGATCAGTCAGGCCATGCTGGCCGACGTGCGCAACAAGGATGTGGGCCCGGCGGGTGACAGCCTTCGCAATATCGTAACAACGATCCGGGGGTTTTCAGTCAGCGAACTGGATGTGCGTCGCGAACGCAGTTGGTGGGAAAAACTGCTGGGCCGTGCTGCGCCCTTCGCCAAATTCACAGCGCAGTATGAGGACGTTCAAAGCCAGATCGACCGGATTACTGATGATCTTCTGGGGCATGAGCATACACTGCTGAAAGATATCAAGTCTTTGGATCTGCTGTACGAAAAAACGCTGGAGTTCTACGACGAACTCGCACTGTACATCGCAGCGGGAGAGGAGAAGCTGACCGAGCTGGACAGCCATGACATTCCTGAAAAAGAGACCGAGGTTCAGGCCGCGCCCGAAGACCAACAGGTGATGAAAGCGCAGGAATTGCGCGACTTGCGTGCCGCGCGCGATGATCTGGAACGCCGGGTCCACGACCTGAAGCTTACCCGTCAGGTGACGATGCAATCGCTGCCCTCCATCCGTCTGGTGCAGGAAAATGACAAGTCGCTGGTGACCAAGATCAATTCGACCCTCGTCAACACAGTACCGCTCTGGGAAACCCAGCTGGCACAAGCTGTCACCATACAGCGCAGTGCCGAGGCCGCCGCTGCCGTACGTGATGCCAATGATCTGACCAATGAATTGCTGACCTCGAACGCCGCCAACTTGCGCGAATCCAACAAAATGATCCGCGAAGAGATGGAGCGTGGCGTCTTCGATATCGAAGCCGTCAAACAAGCCAATGCAGACCTGATCGGCACCATCAACGAAAGCCTCGCCATTGCAGACGAAGGCAAGGCCAAACGCGCCGCAGCCGAGGAAGAACTGAAGAAGATGGAGGCCGAATTGCGCGACACGCTCGCCTCGGCCAAGGCGCGACAGGACGGGATCGGCGACAATGCCGGAACGGCTGTTCCCGGATAATGGAAACAGCGGGCGTGCGGCCATTTCATCGCGCTAAGATTGCAGTATTGGGCTTGTCGCTGCTGGCATTTGCTGGCTGCGATGAGGCATTGACGACGACGATCGCTCCTGAACCTCAACCTGCCCAGCCGCAAGGCCTGAGCAATGCATATCAAGCGCCCTCACCCGCGAGCCTTGATCTCGCGCGATACTATGAAAGCGTACAAAACAACTTGCTGACGCGCGGGTTGCTGAGAACCGATGGCGGTGGCCCTGATACGCCCTATGATGCCGATGATCTGGCCCGGAACTTTGAGACCATAGCGTTTTATAATGAATATCCGGGGCAAGGCGTTGCCAGCGGAAGCAGCCGCACCAGCCGACAGCTTAGTCGCTGGTCGTCGCCGGTTCGCATAAAGCCCGAGTTTGGTCCATCGGTTGCACCTGAAGTCCGCCAGCAAGAGACCGCCCGAATTGACGCCTACGCCAACCGCTTGTCGCGGCTCACTGGACACCCGGTCTCAACCACCACCCGGAATGCAAATTTCCACGTCTTCGTGGCGGGTGAAGATGATACCGCTTATGTGCAAGCCCGGCTGCGACAACTGATCCCGGGCATAGGGCAGGCACAACTTGACCTCTTCGACAAACTGCCGCGCTCTTTCTATTGCTTTGTATTCGCTTCGGCGTCGAACAGCGCGCCACAGACATATACCCGGGCTGTTGCCCTGATCCGGGCGGAACATCCCGATCTGGTGCGCCTGAGTTGCGTCCACGAAGAGATCGCTCAGGGATTGGGGCTGCCGAATGACAGCCCGTCTGCCCGGCCATCAATCTTCAACGATGACGACGAGTTCGCCCTGCTCACAAGCCATGATGAAAAACTACTAACCATTCTATACGACCCGCGCCTCAAGCCAGGCATGACAGCTGACGAAGCGCGGCCAGTGGTCCGTATCATTGCACGCGAATTGATGGGGCAGTCGCTCTGACCCCGAAGACAGGAGAAATCCAATGGGAATTTTTGATTTTCTGACCGGTGAATTCATAGATGTCATCCACTGGGTCGACGATACCCGCGACACCATGGTCTGGCGGTTCGAGCGTGAAGGACACGAGATCAAATACGGCGCCAAGCTGACCGTGCGCGAAGGTCAAGCGGCGGTCTTTGTGCATGAGGGGCAGTTGGCGGATGTCTTCACCCCAGGTCTCTACATGCTTGAGACAAACAACATGCCGATCATGACGACGCTGCAGCATTGGGATCACGGCTTTCAGTCTCCGTTCAAGTCTGAAATTTACTTCGTTAACACGACCCGGTTCAATGACCTGAAATGGGGCACCAAGAACCCGATCATGCTGCGCGATCCCGAGTTTGGGCCAACACGCATCCGGGCCTTCGGCACCTATACAGTGCGGGTCAAGGACCCGGCGAAATTCCTAGTAGAGATCGTAGGCACCGATGGTGAATTCACCATGGACGAGATCAGCTTTCAGATCAGAAACATCATCGTGCAGGAATTCAGCCGCGTCATCGCAGGCTCGGGCATTCCAGTTCTCGATATGGCGGCGAACACTGCCGATCTGGGCAAACTGATTGCCGCCGAGGTGTCACCGGTGCTGGACGGGTATGGTTTGAGCATGCCCGAGTTCTACATCGAGAACATCTCGCTGCCACCAGCGGTCGAGGCCGCGCTGGACAAGCGCACATCGATGGGGTTGGCGGGCGATCTGGGCAAGTTCACGCAGTATTCCGCAGCCGAAGCGATGACGGCAGCTGCAAGCAACCCCGGTCAGGGTGGCGGCATGGGCGCAGGTCTTGGCATGGGAATGGGCATGGCGATGGCGCAGCAGATGTCAAACATGGCAGCGGGTCAGCCGAGCGGCCCTTGGGGCGGTTCCGCCCCCGCTGCCCCGCAAGCCGCAGCGCCTGCGGCACCGCCACCCCCGCCACCCGTCGAGCACGTGTGGCATATCGCGGTGGATGGCCAGACCAGCGGGCCGTTCTCCAAGGCCAAGATGGGTCGTATGGCAACCGATGGTGAAATCACGCGTGATACCCACGTCTGGACCGCCGGTCAGGACGGTTGGAAGAAGGCAGGCGATGTGCAGGAACTGGCACAGCTGTTCACGATCCTGCCTCCGCCGCCTCCGGGCGCGTGATCTGACATTTGGTAACCTGATTTCGAGGTTCTGTCATGGCGAAAGACGAACACCGTTTCCCCTGCGACCAATGCGGGGCGGATTATCGGTTCAATCCCGGTGACGGAACGCTGACTTGCGATCATTGTGGCAACACCAGAACGATCGGTGCTGGCCCATGGGGTGGTGCAAGTCTGCGAGAGCTGGATTTCGACGCCGCCATCGCGGATCGCTTGCCTGACAGCGAGATTGAAGAAACCCGTGTTCTGACCTGTCCGAACTGCGCGGCTCAGGTTGAGTTTGATCCGAACACCCATGCTGCGGAGTGCCCGTTCTGTGCCACTCCGGTAGTGACCGATACAGGCGTTAGCCGCCATATCAAACCCCGCGGAGTGTTGCCCTTTGCACTGGATGAACGCTCGGCCCACAAGGCAATGGGGGATTGGCTGGGCCGACTGTGGTTTGCACCCAACGGGTTGAAGGAATACGCCCGAAAGGGACGCAAGATGCAGGGCATTTATGTCCCGTATTGGACCTTCGACGCTGATACCAAGTCGAGCTATCGTGGGGAACGCGGTGTGGTGTATTACGAAACTCGAACCGTCATGCGCGATGGAAAGCGCGTACAGCAACAGGTCCCCAAAGTGCGCTGGACTCCAAAATCCGGACGGGTCGCACGGTTCTTTGACGATGTTCTGGTGTTGGCGTCTCAATCGCTGCCCAAATCCTATACCGATGCGCTGGAGCCATGGGACCTGCCTGCGCTTGAGCCATACCAGCCAGAATATCTGGCCGGTTTCCGCGCCGAGGCTTACACGGTCGAACTGCGAGAAGGTTATCAAGAGGCCCGCGCACATATGGCACGGGTGATCGAGCGTGACGTGCGCTTCGATATCGGAGGCGATCGTCAGCGCATTCACGCTGTCGACACCGAAGTGCGAGATGTCACATTCAAACACATCCTTTTGCCGGTTTGGATGGCGGCCTACAAATACCGCGGCCAGACCTATCGTTTTGTGGTCAATGGCCGGACTGGCCGCGTTCAGGGTGAGCGTCCCTGGTCCGCAATCAAGATTACGATCGCCGTGGTTCTGGGCCTTCTCGTTGCGGCCGGCGTCGGGTATCTGGTGGCAACTGGACAACAATAACGCTGATAAGCAGAGCACGCTCATGGAACCTACTCCTCGGCATGACTGAAAGGAGATGTTGAATTGCACCTTGACGCTCTGAACGCGCTCTTGGCCGATCGTTTTTCTTGCCGTGCCTATCGCACGGACCTGGTGCCGCGCGAACAGATTGAACAGATCGTCGCCAGTGCTGCGCGTGTTCCAAGCTGGTGCAACGCGCAACCCTGGCAGGTCGTCATCACCAGCGGGGCCGAGACAGACCAGTTTCGGGACGCATTGCAACACGAAGCTTCGCACGTTGCGCCTGCTCCGGACCTACCCTTTCCAACCGGCTATTCCGGTGTTTATCAAGAGCGCCGTCGCGCCTGTGGCTGGGCCCTCTACAAAGCGGTTGGTATCGAAAAAGGTGATCGCAGGGCCTCGGCGCAACAGATGATGGAAAACTATGCTCTGTTCGGCGCCCCACATTGCGCCATACTGTCCAGCCCTGCTGAACTGGGCCCTTACGGCGCGATGGATTGTGGTGGCTTCGTGACCGCATTTTCACTGGCGGCGCAGGCCCTGGGTGTGGCTTGTATCCCGCAGGCAGCGGTAGCGGCACATGGCGCATTTCTTCACCGTTATTTCGGGATATCAGAAGATCGCTTGATTCTGTGCGCGATTTCGTTCGGATATGCGGATATGGATCACCCGGCGAACGCGTTCAGAACGGAACGTGCCGCGCTGGATGAAGTGATCGATTGGCACGAATAGCAATAGAATACAGGACCTGCAGATGCGCGCCTTACTTCAAAGAATTTCCAGTGCCTCGGTCAAAGTCGATGGAACAGTGATCGGGCGATCGGGCCCCGGATTGATGATTCTGGTTTGTGCGATGCAGGGGGATGGAGAGACACAAGCTGATCAATTGGCTGAAAAGATCGCAAAGCTTCGTATCTTCAAGGACGACGCGGGAAAGATGAACCGGTCGATATTGGATATTGAGGGCTCGGCCCTAGTGGTCAGCCAGTTCACCTTGGCAGCTGACACATCGCGTGGAAACAGGCCTGGGTTTTCCGGGGCCGCCCCGGCGGCTGAGGGCGAACACCTCTACGAGGCGTTTGTACACAACCTTTCATCGCGGGGCATTCCGGTTGAGACAGGTGCGTTCGGAGCTGACATGGCGGTAGAGTTGGTCAATGACGGACCAGTCACAATTTGGATGGAAAGCTGATGCAGAGTTCGCAACAGGCACAGGACATTTGGCACGCAGGTGTGGCGGCAGTTGATGGATATCACGCAACACTGGAGGCCACTCGGGCGATAGAAGCCCCAGATCAGATATTGGCCGTTGGAAAAGCCGCCGGGGCCATGGCCCGTGCGGCCGTCGAACGGTTTGGCCCAGTGCCCACTCTGGTGGTTACCAAGGATGGCCATGGCCACGACCTGCCTAAGCATATTGTGGTGATAGAAGCTGCACACCCGGTTCCCGATGCCCGCAGTCTGAAGGGTGGGCAGGCATTGCGCGAAACGGTTGAGGCGATGAAACCCGACAGCAAACTGCTTCTGCTAGTTTCGGGAGGGGCTTCTTCGCTTGCCGAGGACCTCGTGGCAGGTGCGACATTGGATGATCTTGAGGCCCTCAACCAAAGACTGCTGAGTGAAGGTCTCGACATCGGTGCAATGAACACGGAACGGCGCAAGCTGTCCCGGATCAAGGGCGGCGGTTTGTTGTCGGCATTCTCGGGGAAAAGCGTGACCGTTCTGGCGATCTCGGACGTCCCGGGCGATGATCTGGGTGTTATTGGCTCCGGTATCGGGTCATTGCCCGACGAACCGGAGTTTTCTGCCCACACCGCTATAATCGCATCAAATGCACACGCGCGCGACGCCGCAGCATTTGCGGCTGAGAACTCAGGCATCAAGGTCCTCGACAACGAAGAAGCGATGCACGATGACTATCTCTCGGTTGCAGCTAAATTAGGAGATCGGCTGCGAAATATGCCCAAGGGCGCCATGGTATTTGGCGGCGAACCAACCGTGGTCCTACCTGATGCGCCAGGGCGCGGTGGGCGTAATCAGGCCCTTGCTCTGGCACTTGCGCGCGAAATCGCAGGGCAATCTGATTTGACCGTCATCGTCGGAGGAACAGATGGCACCGACGGGCCAACAGATGCAGCAGGCGCCATCGTTACCGGTGACACTTGGTCTGATAAGGCGCAAGCGTATCTGGACAATGCAGATAGCGGCAGTTTCCTCGACAAGGCGGGGGCGCTGTTGGTCACGGGACCCACAGGAACAAACGTAATGGATCTGATTGTTGCAATAAAAAACTGATCCTAGACCCTGACTCCGCCCATCCGAAAAACCCACCAGATAGAATCACTTAAAGGCCGGAATGGCGTTTGATCTGTGGAACGAAAGTTCATGCAAAACTGACCAGGCAACTATCGGATAATTTGTTCAGGTCAGAGTAAGTAGTTAGGAATAAGGGGTTTTGGATTTCCAAAGGCTCATAACAAGATCATCTGGCGCGATCAAAGGCGGAACCTCCCCATTATTTCAAGAGATTTGCACTTGCCCGCTGCCCTGAATTGCACCTAAGTTGACTCATGCGTCAATAAAAAGCCCACCAACGGGCTGAACATCCTATCAACTGGGAGAAATCTGGATGAACGAACAACTCACTCACATGTCAAAGCAGGTCACAGCTGGAAAGCTGACCCGCCGTGAATTCATGGGTAAAGCAGCGGCACTGGGTGTCTCGGCCGCAATGGCAAGCACTATGTTTGCCGATGCTGCACGTGCCGCTGGTCCGAAAAAGGGCGGCGATCTGAAATTCGGTTTGCAGGGTGGTGAATCAACCAACTCACTTGATCCGGCAACCTACGCAAGCTCAGTCCCGTTCCAGAACGGCAAGCAGTTCGGCGACCAACTGGTCGAAGTGGCGCCCGACGGAACCATCGAACCGCGCCTTGCTGAAAGCGTCGAAGGAAGTGCAGACGCCAAAGTTTGGACGTTCAAGCTGCGTCAAGGGGTCGAGTTCCACAACGGCAAGACCATGACCAGCGAAGACGTGCTGAAAACTATGCAGCGCCACTCGAACGAAGATTCCAAATCAGGTGCCTTGGGCATCATGAAAGGCATCGAGTCGATGAAGGCCGATGGAGACAATTTCCAGGTCACACTGACCGAGCCGAACGCCGACCTGCCGTATCTGATGGCCGACTATCACCTCATCATTCAGCCCGATGGCGGCATGGATAATCCTGCGGCAGGTATCGGCACCGGCCCGTACAAACTAGAAGTGGACGAACCCGGCGTCCGTCACTTGTTCACCAAGAACGAAAACCACTGGAACAGCGATTTCGGCAATTTTGACAGCGTAGAAGTTGTTGTGATCAACGATGCGACGGCACGGACCGCTGCACTGCAGTCCGGACAGGTCCACGCCGTCAACCGCGTTGAACCCAAAGTTGCCGACCTGTTGGGCCGTGCGCCTAACCTGACGGTGCATTCAACCGCTGGTCGCGGTCACTATGTCTTCATCATGCATTGCGACACGGCTCCGTTTGATAACAATGAACTGCGCACCGCACTGAAGTACGCCATCAACCGAGCGGAATTGGTTGACAAAGTTCTGCGCGGCTATGGCTCGATCGGGAATGATATGCCGATCAATTCAGCCTATCCATTGTTTGATGAAACCATCGAACAGCGCGAATTCAGCGTTGAAAAGGCTGCAGAGCACTATAAGAAATCTGGACATGATGGCTCTCCGATTATTTTGCGCGTTGCCGATGGTGCGTTCCCAGGTGCTGTAGATGCTGCTGCTCTGTTCCAGCAGACTGCTGCACAGGCTGGAATTCCGCTTGAAATCAAGCGTGAGCCCAATGATGGCTACTGGTCCGAGGTTTGGAACGTTCAACCCTTCTGTGCGTCTTATTGGGGCGGCCGCCCGGTTCAGGACCAGATGTACTCGACTGCATATCTGTCGACCGCAGACTGGAATGACACGAGGTTTAAGGTTCAGGCGTTTGACGACTTATTGTTTGCAGCAAAGGCGGAACTCGACCCTGAGAAACGCAAAGCCATCTATAGCCAGATGGGTCAAATGGTCCGCAACGAAGGCGGCCTGATCTGCCCGATGTTCAACGACTTTGTCGAAGGCGTCAGCAACCAGTTGGATGGCTGGGAATCTGACCCAACGCAAGAGATGATGAACGGCAACATATCCCGCAAAATGTGGTTCGTCTAAAACGGGCTACGGATAATGCATCCCATCATCAAATTGGTTTCCCAGCGCCTGGCGCTGGGACTCCTTTTGCTGCTCGGCGCTTCGGCCCTGATTTTCGGCCTAACCGAAGCCCTACCTGGAGACGCCGCGCAAGCCGTCCTGGGGCAGTCCGCAACTCCAGAGGCCTTGGCAAACCTACGCGAAGAAATGGGCCTGAACCGCCCTGCCCTTACACGCTATTTCGAGTGGTTGGGCGGCATACTTCAGGGTGACCTGGGTCAATCCCTGACCAACAAACTTGATATCTCCGAGAGTATTGGAAAACGCCTTGGGAACACTCTGTTCCTGGCTTGCGTGGCAGCAATAGTTTCCGTACCGCTTGCAATCTTTCTGGGGCTGCTTGCCGTGCGGTTCCGCAATCGCTGGCCCGACAAACTGATTTCAGCCATCACCCTGACGACGGTTTCGATCCCCGAGTTTCTGATCGGTTATGTGGTGATCTACTATATCTCAGTGAAATTGGGATGGTTCTCGTCGCTTGCGATGATCAATGATTCTATGTCGTTTGGACAAAAGTTGAATGCAATCGCGCTACCTGCCTTTGTTCTGACGCTGGTCGTGCTGGCACAGATGATGCGCATGACGCGCGCGGCCATTCTGAACCTCATGCAATCGGCCTATATCGAAACCGCTGAATTGAAAGGCCTCAGCACATTTCAGGTTATTGCCCGCCATGCCTTTCCCAACGCGATTTCACCGATCGTGAACGTCGTCATGCTGAACCTGGCCTATCTGGTCGTGGGTGTTGTCGTGGTCGAGGTTGTGTTCGTCTATCCAGGTATGGGGCAATACCTTGTGGATGCCGTGACCAAACGTGATGTGCCGGTTGTTCTGGCCTGCGGCGTGGTGTTTGCGGCCGTTTATATCGGTCTGAACATGGTTGCAGATATCGTGTCGATCCTTGCCAACCCAAGACTGAGGCATCCGAAATGATAAAGAACATTCCTCTTTCGGCTCTGATTGGCCTCATCTTCACCGGTGCCTATTTCTTCTTGGCGATCGCCGCTCCGTTGATTGCACCCTATGGAATGGCCGAAGTCGTCGGCGACGTCTGGGAGCCGAGCAGCCCCGAACATCTGCTAGGCACTGACAATATCGGTCGCGATCTGCTGACCCGCATGATCTATGGCGGGCGCACGACAATCTTCATCGCGGCAGCGGCGACGCTGCTCAGCTTTCTGACTGGTACTTCGCTGGGCCTGCTGGCTGCTGTACTGGGCGGATGGGCTGATCAGGCGCTCAGCCGTACGGTGGATCTGATCATGTCAATCCCGACTCTGATCCTGGCACTGGTCATTCTGGCCATCGTTCCGGTGACCGTCCCGATCCTAATTCTTGTTATGGGCTTACTGGATGCCACCCGCCCGTATCGCCTATCGCGATCTGTAGCGGTGGACATCAACGTGATGGACTATGTTGAAGCCGCCAAGCTGCGCGGCGAAGGGCGCGCCTGGATCATCTTCCGGGAAATCCTGCCCAATGCTCTGTCGCCACTTGTTGCCGAATTCGGGCTGCGGTTCATCTTCATGGTTCTGTTCATCTCGACCCTGTCGTTCCTGGGACTGGGCGTCCAGCCACCGCTGGCTGACTGGGGTGGTATCGTGAAGGAAAACAAGGATGGCATCGTCTATGGCATCGGCGCAGCGCTTTATCCCGCTGTGGCCATTGCGACGCTGGCAATCTCGGTCAACCTGGTGGCTGACTGGGTCCTGAACCGTACCACATCGCTGAAAGGAGGCCGGGGATGAGTGATATCCTTCTCAAGGTCCGCGACCTCAAGATCGGCGCGACCGTCTATCCACCGGGCGAAAAACCACATGACATCGAGATCGTACACGGGGTCAGCTTTGACCTCGCGCCAGGCAAGGTGCTGGGTCTGATCGGTGAATCCGGGGCTGGTAAGTCGACGATCGGTCTGGCCTCGATGGCCTATGGCCGGGGCGGCGTGAAGATCACCGGCGGCGAGGTCTGGGTGAACGGGCGTGATATCCTCAAGACCTCTCATGGGGATATCCGCAAGCTGCGCGGTGGTGAGGTCACATATGTGTCCCAATCCGCTGCCGCATCGTTCAACCCCGCAAAGAAGATCATGGATCAGGTGGTCGAAGCTGCCGTCGAACAGAAGAAGTTTTCGCGCAAAGAGGCTGAAGCCCGCGCGCGTGAGCTTTTTGCCAAACTTGGCCTGCCTGACCCTGACAACATCGGTGAACGCTACCCGCACCAGGTTTCGGGCGGACAGCTGCAGCGTTGCATGACGGCGCTGGCGCTATGTCCCGAGCCTGATCTGGTGGTTTTTGACGAACCTACCACGGCACTGGACGTGACCACGCAGATCGACGTGCTGATGGCCATCAAAGAGGCCATTCGCGACTCGGGCGTTGCCGCCTTGTATATCACGCATGATCTGGCGGTTGTGGCTCAGGTGAGCGATGACATCATGGTGCTGCGTATGGGCGATACGGTCGAATACGGAAATACCGACCAGATCATCAACCGCCCGCAGGAAGAGTACACTCAGGCGCTGGTCTCTGTCCGCTCGATCGAGCACGAAGAGAAACAGCCAACTCCTGAACCCGTGCTGAGCGTCGATGGTATCACCGCGCGCTACAAAGGCTTGAATTTCGACGTGCTGCATAATGTCAACGTCGAGCTTCATCCGGGGCAGACACTGGCGGTTGTGGGTGAATCCGGGTCGGGTAAGTCTACGCTGGCGCGGGTCATCACCGGGCTTCTTCCGCCCCGCGATGGTGAGATTACCTTTGCGGGCCGCAAGCTCAGCTCTGATCTGAAAGGCCGCACGCGTGAAGACCTGCGTGAGCTGCAAATGATCTACCAGATGGCCGACGTGGCAATGAACCCGCGTCAGACCGTCGGTACGATTATCGGACGCCCACTCGAGTTCTACTTCAACATGCGCGGTGCCGAGAAACGCAAGCGGATCGTTGAGCTGCTGGATGAGATCGAACTGGGCGAGAAGTTCATCGATCGTTATCCGGCGGAACTGTCAGGTGGTCAAAAACAGCGTGTCTGTATCGCGCGATCGCTGGCAGCCAAGCCAAAGATGATCATCTGTGATGAGGTCACCTCGGCGCTCGACCCGCTGGTCGCGGACGGTATCCTCAAGCTGCTGCTGGATCTGCAAAAGATTGAGGATGTGGCATACCTGTTCATCACCCACGATCTGGCGACAGTCCGTGCGATCAGCGATAGTATCGCGGTGATGTATCAGGGTCGGGTGGTTCGCTACGGTCCCAAGAGTCAGGTGCTAAGCCCTCCGTTCGACGACTATACAGACTTGCTGCTTAGCTCGGTGCCTGAGATGCATCTTGGCTGGCTGGAAGAGGTTGTCGCCCACCGCAAAATGGAGAGCGCGGGGAACTGATCCGCGCCCTTCTCAAAGAAACACCGAAGACCATTCAAATTCCCGGCGCTGTGAACACAAGCAGACGTCGGGATTTTGCTATTTGGGGCGCAAATGCGCAGCCATAGCCGGACGAATCTCATAGGTTCGCCGGAACGAATACTCAGAAACAAGGGCCGGAACATGGACCGCAAACTGCTATTGATCATCCTCGACGGCGTCCCCTGGCGCAACTTTCGTCGACTGTTTGGCAATCTTGAAGGGTGGGTCGACAGCGGTGCTGCCCGGGTTTGGAAACTTCGCTCTGTACTGCCTTCGACCTCTGCCAGTTGCTATGCGTCGATCCATACCGGCGTTACACCGCAAGAGCATGGCTGTACAGGCAACGGCAACGTCTTCCGACTAAGCCACAAGGACGTGTTCAGTCAGGTGCGTGAGGCAGGTGGCATAACCGGCGCGGTCACCCACAGCTATTGGTCTCAATTCTTCAATCGCCACCCATTCGACTACGTCCGCGACGTTGAATATGACGAGCCCGACAGCCTGACCATCAACCATGGTCGATTTCATTCGATGACGGGATACGGCAAAGCGAACCAGATGACGCCCAGTGATGTCGATCTGTTTGCCTCGCTCACCAATCTGTGTCTGCGCTTTGGGCTGGATTATGGCATCCTGCACACTTGCACACTGGACAGCATGGGGCATCGTTTCTTCCACGATTGCACAGAGATGGATCATGCCTGTTTTGTCATGGACGAAATGCTGGCCCCATTCATTCCGCGTTGGCAGCAGTTGGGTTATGACGTCATCGTGACGGCTGATCATGGTCAGGACGAACGCGGCCATCACGGTGGTCGCGGCCCATTACAGCAAGAAACGGCGCTCTACTACTTTGGTGAGGCCCATGGCCCTGATCCGGAGACCGTGATCGACCAGCTTCAGCTAGCCCCAACCATACTTAAGCGTATGGGTGCACCGATGGCCGAGACGATGAAGGCCAAGCCGTTCCTGACCTGAGGCGGGTGGTTCAGTCGTAAGACCAAATCCCCTGGCCCAAAGCCTCGATCGCCACGGAAATTCGCTCAAAACTGTCAGCGGCGCGCCTGACCGATGTTCGGGCGCGCAGATATCCGTGGACCAAACCGGCCTCGTTGATGCAGTGGGCCTGCCCACCTGCGGCTGTGATCCGGTCGCAATAAGCTTGCCCGTCATCGCGCAGCGGATCGCAATCGGCGGTCACCACCACCGTCGGCGGAAGCCTTGAGAAATCATTGTCATGCAACGGTGCATAGGTAGGATCGTTCTGGGGTGTAACACCTTTACACCGAACGGCCTCATAAAACCGGATATCGTCCAATGTCAGCAGCGGGGCATTGGCATGCTCGATATACGACCCTTCTGACTTATCGCCACCCAACCCAGGGTAGATGAGGACCTGCCCCAGCACATTTTCCAACCGCCCCCGGCCATGGTGCGAAACGGCTGCTGCCAGATTGCCACCTGCGCTGTCACCGGCTAGCACGATAGGTTCGCCGTATTCATGAACCGCCCAGTTTGTCGCGGTCCAGCTGTCCCGAAACTGCGCCGGGTGCACATGCTCAGGGCACAACCGATAGTCGACCGAAACGATCCGATAGCCCGTCTGGGCGCAGAGTTCCGCACAGACATCATCGTGGCTATCCAAGCCCCCGACGACGAACCCACCACCATGTATATAGATGACGGTCCGGGTGGGGTCACCGGCACTATAGATGCGAACAGGTACGCCATCGGCGGACCTGTCGCGCACCTCGATGCCAGGTGGGCGCGGCTGGCGGAAGTCCTGACACATCGCGTCATAGACCCGGCGTTGGTCAGCAATGGACATCTCTACTGTATCATCCGGATAGCTCTCGGCTGTGCGCCGGATGAAACCCCAGGTCTCCTCGTCGATCAGACGTTCATAGTCCATTGTTCCTCCGAATTATTCAGACCACTCCCATGGCCGGGTAAACGAACCCAGTACTTTTGAGACATCGTCTTCGGAAGACCCATTCGCGTCAAGCTGCGCGACAAGACCCCTCTTCTTGTCGTCGATTACCGAAACGACCCGCGCTTCAATGCCTGCGGCGTCCAATGCACCGTTGTAGATGCGAGTGATGGCTTGCTTGCGCAGTTCGGGTTTGAAAACCTTGCCAACGGCGGTTTTCGGCAATTCATCCAGAATGGTCATGTGCTTGGGCTGTGCCGCGCGTTCGTGGACGTGGACCTTGCAATAGTCCATCAGCTCCTGTTCAGTGACTGAGGCCCCCTCGACCAGTTCAACAAAGGCGCAAGGCACCTCACCCGAATGCGCATCGGGCTGACCGATAGCCCCAGCGAAGGCGACCGCGTCATGGCCCAGCAAGGCCTCTTCGATTTCTGCAGGGTCGATATTGTGTCCGCCCCGAATGATCAGATCCTTCGCGCGACCGGTGATCCACAGATAGCCGTCCTCATCAAACCGTCCCAGATCGCCCGTGCGCAGGTATTTATCGAAATGATAGAGGTTCGTATTCTTGTCGGTCTCGGTATAAGTATTTCCCGCGTATACGCCGGGGTTCGAGATGCAAATTTCACCGATCTGATCTACGCCGCACTCGGTTGGTCCATCCGGCCCGTCCTGCAGGATTTTGACGTCCGTATAGGGGAATGGGATGCCGATCGAGCCGATCTTCTTTTCCCCATCCACGGGGTTGCATGACACCAGACAAGTGGCCTCGGTCAGGCCGTAGCCCTCGACGATAGTAACGCCAGTCGCTTCTTCAAACCGACGGAACAGTTCGACCGGCAACGGAGCTGATCCCGAAAATGCTGTTTTAACGCTGGATATATCCGCATCCACAGGTCGCTGCATTTTGGCTGAAATCGCTGTCGGCACTGTGATGATGAACGAAACCTTCCAGCGTTCGATCAGTTTCCAGAAATTGTCGAATACGCCATCACCGCGATACCCGGCAGGCGTCGGGAATACCACATGTGCACCAGACGACACCGCCGCCATCACGATGACATGCACCGCAAAGACATGGAACATCGGCAGAGGGCACATGATGACGTCGTTTTCGTCAAAGAGCAGCGTGTTGCCCAACCAGCCATTGTAGATAAGGCCCGAGTATTTGTGCTGCGCTACTTTCGGCATGCCCGTAGTGCCGCCCGTGTGGAAGTAGCACGCCACCCGATCTTCCTGGCTATCCTCAAAGTTCAGCGTTTTAGGCTGCTTGTTCAGCTCATCAAGGAAGTTCTTGTAATCCGCATGGGCCAGCTTTTCTTTATCACCCATCTTTGGGCGCAAGAACGGTACAAGCCAGGATTTGGGCGGCGTCAGATAGCGATTCAGGTCGATCTCAAGGATCGTGTTGACACCCGGAGCGTGACGCACAGCCTCTTCAACCTTTTGGGCCACATCGGTTTTGGGAAAGGATTTCAGGGTGACGACAACCTTGGCCTTGGTCTCACGCAGGATCGCCGCGATCTGCTCTGGCTCCAGCAACGGGTTGATCGGGTTCACGATCCCGGCCACCGCACCGCCCATCATGGTGACCAGCGTCTCGTTGCAGTTGGGCAGCACATAGGCCACCACATCGTTTTCTCCGATGCCAAGGGAACGGAATAGGTTGGCGGCCTGATTGACTTTGCCCAGCAGCTCGGACCATGTCAGCGTCTCGGCCTTGTCGCTCGGGCCGGACAACAACTGAAAGCTGATCGCTTTATGGTTCGGGAACTTGCCCGCCGTCCGCGACAACAGTTGATGGAAGGTGACGGGTACGTCCCGATCTTCCCACGCCATCTCCTGCTCGATGCGCGCCTTGTCTTCCAATCCCACAAAGGCCATGTGGCTCCTCCCCTGATCTGTCTCCCGTGTCGCGCACAGGCTTGTTTGTCACCTCCAAGATGGAAGCAAAACACACCATGCGCAAGCAAGGGCTTAGCGATCAGGTCCGGGAATATGTAGAATGACGCTACGGCGAAACGAGATGTGCCGGAGCGTCACTTTATTCTGCAGCCACCCCGTCGGTGAACTGCAAGCGTGCGAGGCGGGCATACAAACCGTCCTGCGCCACCAGATCGTTATGGGTACCCTGCGCCACAATGCGCCCGGCTTCCAGCACGACAATCCGGTCTGCCTTCTTAACGGTCGCCAGACGGTGCGCCACGATCAGAGTGGTGCGCCCTGCCCTCATGTTATCAACCGCACCCTGCACCGCACGTTCGCTTTCTGCGTCCAAAGCCGAGGTCGCCTCGTCCAGCAGCAGCACCGGTGCGTCGCGCAGGATGGCACGTGCGATGGCGATACGTTGCTTCTGACCACCCGACAGCATTACGCCCCGTTCGCCCACAAAGCTGTCATACCCTTCGGGCAAAGCCGAGATGAACTCATGCGCGGCGGCGGCTCGGGCGGCGGACTCGACTTCGGCATCTGAGGCGTCCAGACGGCCAAAGCGGATATTCTCGCGCGCCGAAGCGGCAAAGATCACGGGGTCTTGCGGGACCAGCGCGATGTGCTGACGGAAGTCGTCACGGTTCAACTCGCGCAGGTCGAGCCCATCAAGACTGACCTGTCCCGCATCGGGATCATAGAACCGCTGAATCATCTGGATGACTGTTGTCTTGCCCGCACCAGACGGGCCGACAAAGGCCACTGTCTCCCCGGGTTTGATTTGAAGTGACAAGTGATCCAGCGCAACGACGTCCGGGCGCGCGGGATAGTGGAATGTCACATCGTCAAAACGTATCTCTCCGCGTACGGGTACAGGCAAATCCTTGGCCTGCGACGGATCATTGACGGTATCCTCAGCGTTCAGCAGCTCGACCAAACGCTCCGTCGCACCTGCAGCGCGCTGCAACTCGCTCCAGATTTCGGACAACGCCGCGACTGAACCCGCCATGATGATCGAATAGATCACAAACTGGATCAACACGCCCTCGGTCATAACCCCGTTACGCACATCATTCGCACCCATCCACAGCACGCCAACGATGCCCGAGAAGACGAGAAAGATCACAATGACGGTCAGAATCGCACGGGTCTGGATCCGACGCAGAGAAACTTCGTACGAAGTTTCTGTCATCTCTCCGAACTGCGTCCTGCTGGCGTCCTCGTGAGTAAAAGCCTGCACGGTTTGCACCGCACCCAACGCCTCGCCGGCATTTCCAGAGGACGCCGCAATCCAGTCCTGATTTTCCCGGCTGATCACCCGTAACCTGCGGCCCAGTACCAATATTGGCACAACCACCAGCGGAATCAGTAGCAACACCATCCCAGTCAGCTTAGCCGATGTCAGCAGCATCAGCACCAGTCCGCCGACGAACATCAAAAGATTGCGGAGCGCGATGGACACAGACGATCCCAGCACCGACTGGATCAGCGTTGTGTCGGTGGTGATACGGCTCAGAACTTCGCCGGTCATGATGCGCTCGTAAAACTCGGGGCTCATCCCGATCACGCGGTCAAAAACCGCCTTTCGGATATCGGCCACCACACGTTCACCCAACCGGGTCACCAAAGCATAGCGAATACCCGTACCCACGGCGAGAATCCCGGCTATACCGAGGGCGGCCAGAAAGTACCATTCAAGCAAATCACCATCTTCGATGCGGAAATTGTCGACCACACGCCGCACAGCCAAGGGCAATGTCAGCGTCATGCTGGCCGTCAGGATCAACGCCAGTGTCGCGCCGATCATCAGCAGTCGATAGGGCTTCATAAACGGCCACAATGACCGCAGCACGCCAATTTTTTTGGACCTAGCCCGTTCATCGTAGGCGCCGGGCGCTTGTGCATTTGCTGGATTGGCGGAGCGTGTTCTTGCCATATCTGGCCCTTGTATTCTGGTCGCAGCCTTTATCAGGCGTCAATCAACGTTTCATGGCGGCGTGGGACAATGGGGTCAAGCTTTGGGCGCAATTCGGGGCACGATCCGGGCCTTTTGACGCATTCGACCGGAATGTTAGAGATGGAGGGGCTGAGTTGGAGCGGGTAGACGGAATCGAACCGACATAGCCTGCTTGGAAGGCAGGGGCTTTACCATTAAGCTATACCCGCTCAGTGCTTGCGCTGATTATTTTATGTACCAACCATCGTCAAGCGCGAAGTTGTGTTTTCAGCCTCAGATACGGCGCACGACATCAATGACACGATCTTCAAGAAATTTTCAGATGGGCGGCAAAAAGGGAAGTCGTGGCAATTCAATGGTCGTTAATTAGCGATGGAAAACAGATCTGGGTCACCACCAAACGCAAGGGAAGTAACTTGATTCCGGCATCTAACTCACACTGGAGAAAAACACTATGTGTGCTTATCCCAGCCTTAGTGTTCACTTGCCTGATCGTGTTGACACTCTCGCAGCAGTCGCCCGTATGGATGCCTTTGGATGATGCCTATATAACAATCGGAAACGTGGATCTGTTTCTTTCGGGGCGCTCAGATCTTTACGGCAATGATGGTCCGACCGGCGCAAGTAGCTTGGTTCATTTTCTCGTGCTGGCCTTTTTATCGCAATTCACCACTACACCAGAGGCCAGCTTGGCCTTGAGCGTTCTAAGCGCCGGCGCATATATGATTGGGTTATGGTTGTTACTGTGTTCCGTGTCAGGCTCTCGGATTGTTGCAGCATCTGGGTCGATTGCGGGTCTCTTATTAGGATTCGCGTGGCTCCACCTTATGAATGGCCTAGAGACTGGTATGGCAATGGCAGCCATCACTTGGGCCTTTTTTCTACGCCAAACCAATCGCCACGTCGCGCTATCGATATTGATTGGCATAATGCCTTTTATCAGACCGGAGTTTTACGTTCTTTCTGCTCTCTTGTTCATTTCTATCATCGTCGTGAAGCCGATCAACTACGCGTACTGCGTCAAGATTTTTTTCATTTCCGCATCCGCCTACATAATCTTGGCACTTGTGAGCGTTCTGATTCTAGGCAGTGTTTGGCCTGATACCGCCGGCGCGAAAGAGGCTTTTTTTGCAGAGAAAGGTGAAGTTTTCTCTAGTCGACTGATGGTCGCTCTGCGCGCCGTGGTCGAGACCAATCTGCTTGTGGTTTTCTCGGGCTTGGTCTTCGCACCATTCCTTAGGGGAGGCTGGGTTGCCTTAGCTTTTTTCGGAATTTTTGTGCTCTCATCAGCTCTGAAACTACCGGGTGCTCTGTATCACAACGATTTCCGCTACCTGTATCCGTTGCTACCAATTGCAATTGCATCTTGGACAGCGGTCCTGACGGCGCGTCAAGTTTCTTCGGCCCCGGTCTTTGTGATCGGTGCCCTCCTGTCGGTATACGCTTTTGCGACAAGCAGTTGGCCAGTCTACACCATACAATGGAAATCGGGTAGCGAAGAGCGTCTTATTACAGCGGAATGGATGACTGAGAATTTACCGTCGAATTCTGTAGTAGGTGTTCACGACGCAGGCTTTATACCCTGGAAGATCGCCTCAACAGTCTCGAATCAAAACATTCGGTTCGTTGATCTTGTCGGCTTGAAGTCGCCTTCCGCGATCAAATTTCACGAGGAATTCACTGCCCCCTCGAATGGTAAAGAACGATGGCGAGCATTTGATGTGTTGGGGCGGGAACGTAAGATTGATTACATCATTGTTCTGGATCGACCGTTTTGGCGACGTATCGAAGACAGTTTCAAGACTGCGGGCTGGGATATCAATCTTATTTTCGCCAACGAGGGCGGATATCAAGTGTTCTCAGCCAACCCAAATTGAGCGGAGCAATTGAAAACTACCTGTTTTGAACTGATGTTTTCGAAATGGAGAATAACTCAACCTGCGGTTTGAAAACAAACTGTCATGTTACGTGAATATACGCTGTTCACCAAAACCCAATTCAGACAGCCAGGAGCTATCCATGACAGACGTCGATCTCACCACCCTTTCCGCCGACGATTGGGATGAGTTGCACTTCCCCCGCCCGGATGAACACGACTTCGACCGCGTGGTTGAAAGCGCTATCTCGCGACGGGGTTTCCTGTCAGGAGTTGTGGCATTTGGGTCGGGCGCTGCGGCGATGGGCGCTGGTTTGTTGGGCTCAACTTCAGCACAGGCGGTCGATGCGCAACGCTTTGCCTTCACGCCGATTCCCGCTCAGACCGATGGGACAGTCCACGTTCCGGAAGGTTATGAGTGGAAGATGCTAATGCGCTGGGGCGATCCGCTGTTTTCCGAGGCCGATGGATACGATTTGACCGATGGCGGTAAGGTTGAAAACTCGGACAAGGTTTTTGGCGAGAATACGGATGGGATGGAGACATTCTCGTTCCGGGGTCACGAGCTGATTGCGATCAACCACGAGCACCCGAACCGCAAGATCAACCTGCCTGCCGCGCAGGAAGGTGTTCCAACCAGTGCCGATGACGTTCTGAAGTTGCAGAACATCCAGGGCGTGACCGTAATGGAGATCAAGGAAGGCCCTGCGGGCTGGGCGGTCGTTAAGGACAGCCCCTTCAACCGCCGGATACACCACAACACTCCGATGAAGATCGTCGGCCCCGCCGCTGGTCATGACCTACTGAAGACCGAAGCCGATCCGACAGGAACCGCGTCGCTGGGCACCATGAACAACTGTGGTTCCGGCAAGACACCGTGGGGCACCTACCTGACCTGCGAAGAAAATTTCAACGGCTACTTTGGTTCCTCTGACGAAAACGCCAGCTATGACCAGAAGGTCGCAGACGGCATGAAACGCTACGGCATCAAGGCCGAAAGCTGGAATGGCTACGAGCTGTTTGATCCCCGCTTCGACACCTCGAAAAACCCCAATGAGCCGCACCGCGCAGGCTGGATCGTTGAAATCGACCCGACCAAACCCGACAGCACTCCGGTCAAGCACACCGGCCTTGGTCGCTTCAAGCATGAAAATGCTGAGGTCGCGCTGGCTGCGGACGGTCGTGTCGTGGTCTATATGGGCGACGATGAACGTGGCGAGTATCTTTACAGGTTCGTCTCGAACGCGGCCTATGCGCCCGGTGTCGACACTCAGGGCTTGTTGAATGACGGCACGCTATATGTCGCCAAGTTCAATGACGACATGAGCGGCGAATGGCTGCCGCTGACGCCGGAAACAACCGGCATGGACGCGGCCGAAATTCTGATCTTTACCCGTATGGCCGCATCGGCTGCGGGCGGCACCACAATGGACCGCCCGGAATGGGTGGCCTCAAGCCCTGTTGCGGTCGAGGCATATTGCTGCCTGACCAACAACAAGAACCGTGGAGTTAAGCCAAATGCTGGGGGTGATGACACTGCAGTCAACGGCCCTAACCCGCGCGAGGCCAACAAATACGGCCAGATCGTGCGCTGGCGTCCAGCGGATGAAGATCACGCGGCCACTGGCTTTGATTGGGATCTCTATGTCATGGCCGGAAACCCAACTGTTCATTCGGATAACCGTGGCGGATCGGCAAATGTGAACGAAGGCAACCTGTTCAACTCACCCGACGGCATGGCCATCGATTCGACCGGTCTGGTCTGGATTCAGACAGACGGGAATGATGACAACGAGGAAGAATTCGCAGGAAACGGCAATAACCAGATGCTAGTTGGCGATCCCGTGACCGGGGAGATTGTGCGCTTCATGACCGGCCCGAATGGCTGTGAAGTCACCGGTCTGGCCTGGTCGACCGACCTGCGCACCATGTTTGTTGGCATCCAGCATCCGGGCAGCAATTGGCCCGATGGCGGTACGCCGCGTTCGTCGGTGATTGCGATCAAACGCACCGACAACGGGCTGGTCGGCTAATCAAGCCCTTGCATCAAAAGCGCCCCTGAACTTCGGTTCCGGGGCGCTTTTTCGTCTCAATTCAAATATCCTCACCCGGTGGATCAAGCAGCCCGCCCGGCGCAAGCAAGGCACGTTCTGAAAGCCACGGGTTCAGTTCGAGTGCATGGTTCAGCGCCGTACGCGCTTCGTCCAGCCGCTTGAGACCCAACAGCGATAATGCCCGCCCGCTAAGCGCCGCTACATGGTTCGGGGACAGCTCAATGGCTCGATCCAGATCGATCAGGGCCGCACCGTAATCCTGCTGCAAATAGTTGACGAATGCCCGCTGATTGTACCCCTCGGCATAATCCGGGCAATAAGCGACCAGAGCGTCAAACTCGGCCAGCGCACCGGTCAAATCCCAAGACTCGCGCAGAGACATCCCGCGATCCAACAGGGTTTGAGATCGGGCGTCCGGCGCATCGGTCCAGAGTTGCCACATCCGTCCCGAAATGCCCCGCGCCTCGCGCTCAGACGACGCGGTTTGGGCTTGCGCAATCAGGGCGTCGACGCCAGAAATATGATCCGGCGCAACCGGGCAATCTGCAGAAGCCTGAGCGGCAGAACCAGCGAGTATGGCAACGATAAGTACGTTTTTCATCCTCTCTAACCTGATCCATCAGGCGTTTAGGTCAACTGCTTTATAGCGGAGCCAGCAACCCGGTTTCTTTCACCGCCTCCATCGCAACGAAGGTGGAGGTGTTGGCAACATGCGGCAGGGATGAGATTTTCTCGGCTAGCACCGTGCGGTATTCCGTCATCGATCGGGTCCGGATTTTAAGCAGATAGTCAAAGTTGGACGCGATCATATGAGCCTGTTCAATCTCAGCAACTCTGCGCACCGCTGAATTGAACTCGGCCAGTGCTTTTTCACGAGTATCTGTGAGACGCACCTCGACAAAGGCCACATGATCAAGGCCCAGACGGATCGGGTCCAACATGGCGCGATAGCCTGTGATGATCCCGTCAGCCTCAAGCCGTTTGAGCCGCGCCTGTGTCGGCGATTTTGACAAGCCGATCCTGCGCGCAAGGTCCGTCACTGAGATGCGGCCATCTTCAGCTAATGCCGTAAGGATCGCACGGTCAAAGCGATCAAGGCTGGACAAGTCGTTTTGCATAATCAGGCTCCTATATTTCAGTCAATTCGACCAGAATTCGAGGAAATTCGGTCCATTCTCCTGACTATAGGCGGTTATATTAGGCAAAAGCCCCGGAGTACACATGTCACACAGCCTACGCACCAAAATCGACACTCAGACTTATGCCGACCAGTCCACTGTACTGGACGCGCTGATCTCTCAGGCCAAGCTGTCAGAGGCCGACCGAACGGCCATTTGTGAGGCTGCAGCACAGCTGGTGCGCGACATCCGCTCAAGCACGTCGCCTGGCATGATGGAAGTGTTTCTGGCTGAATACGGCCTATCCACAGATGAAGGCGTTGCGCTTATGTGTTTGGCCGAGGCGCTGTTGCGTGTGCCAGATGCGGATACCATTGACGCACTGATCGAAGACAAGATCGCCCCGTCAGACTGGGGAAAGCATCTGGGACAATCATCCTCGTCACTGGTGAACGCGTCGACATGGGCGTTGATGCTGACAGGCCGGGTCCTGGACGAAGACAAATCCTCGCCCGTCGGCGCGCTGCGCGGGGCCATCAAACGGCTGGGTGAACCGGTGATCCGCACCGCCGTTGGTCGTGCGATGAAAGAAATGGGGCGTCAGTTCGTTTTGGGCGAAACCATTCAATCCGCCATGAAGCGCGCCAAAGGCATGGAAGATAAGGGCTATACCTATTCGTACGACATGCTGGGCGAGGCGGCACGGACCGAGGCCGATGCTGCCCGCTATCACCTGTCTTACTCGCGCGCGATCGCCGCTATTGCCGAGGCCTGCACCCATAAAGACATTCGCGAAAATCCAGGCATCTCGGTCAAGCTGTCGGCCCTGCACCCCCGTTATGAGCTGGCACAGGAACAACGGGTGATGGACGAACTGGTGCCCCGGCTGCGCGCGCTGGCTTTGCTGGCCAAGGCAGCGGGCATGGGGCTGAACGTTGACGCGGAAGAGGCAGATCGCCTGTCGCTCTCGCTGCAGGTGATCGAAGAAGTTATGGCAGAGCCTGCACTGGCCGGTTGGGACGGGTTCGGCATCGTCGTGCAAGCCTACGGCCCACGCGCCGGGTTGGTACTGGATACGCTCTATGAGATGGCCCAGCGGCACGACCGCAAGCTGATGGTGCGGCTGGTAAAGGGCGCTTATTGGGATACCGAGATCAAGCGCGCGCAAGTCGAGGGCGTCGATGGTTTTCCGGTCTTCACCGATAAGGCGGCGACGGATGTGTCCTATATCGCCAACGCCCGCAAACTGCTGGGAATGACCGACCGTATCTATCCGCAATTTGCCACGCATAACGCCCATACGGTCAGCGCCATCCTACATATGGCGGACGGCCAGCCATTCGAATTCCAGCGCCTGCACGGGATGGGTGAGACCCTGCATCAGATCGTGCGCAACAAGCGGACCTCGCGCTGCCGTATCTATGCTCCGGTCGGCGCGCATCGGGATCTGTTGGCCTATCTGGTACGTCGCCTTCTGGAAAACGGGGCAAATTCCTCGTTCGTCAATCAGATCGTTGATGAGGAAGTCGCCCCAGAAACCGTTGCCGCAGATCCGTTCGTGGCCGTTCAAACACCTGGCAAACCGCTGCCAACCGGGCCTGAGTTGTTCGCACCGGAACGCCCAAACTCGAAAGGCTTTGATCTGCACCATACGCCGACGCTGGACCAGATTGACATCGCACGCGACGCCTTCCGCGCCCATCATTGGTACGCCCGACCCTTATTGTCGGATGATGCACAGCCTTTGGCAGACACTCCCGTGATCAATCCTGCGCAACCGCAGGATCGCCCCGGTTCGGTTGCTGCGGCCAGCCCCGAAGACGTGGAACTGGCGTTGGCCAGCGCTTGCCCATGGCAGGCCTCAGCCGAGAAGCGCGCTGACATTCTAAATAAAGCAGCCGATCTCTACGAAGCGCATTTTGGAGAGCTGTTTGCCCTGCTCGCCCGCGAAGCCGGAAAATCTGTGCCCGATGCAGTTGCCGAGCTGCGCGAAGCGGTTGATTTCCTGCGCTACTACGCCGCCAATATTCCTGCCGCCAAACCCGCCGGAATATTCACCTGCATCAGCCCGTGGAACTTCCCTCTGGCGATCTTCACCGGGCAGATATCGGCTGCGTTGGCCACTGGCAATGCCGTGCTGGCGGCACCTGCCCCGCAAACGCCACTGATCGCCCATCGCGCAGTTCAGCTGATGCACGAAGCAGGTGTTCCACGCGATGCGCTGCAACTGCTTCCGGGTGGGCCGAAAGTGGGCGCGGCGTTGACGTCGGATGAACGCGTCTCGGGCGTGGCCTTTACCGGCTCGACCGCGACCGCGTTGAAAATCCGATCCGCCATGGCACAGCATATGCGTCCGGGCACGCCATTGATCGCCGAGACCGGCGGCCTGAACGCGATGATCGTAGACAGCACCGCGTTGCCGGAACAAGCCGTGCAGTCGATTATCGAAAGCGCGTTCCAATCGGCAGGCCAGCGATGCTCGGCCCTGCGCTGCCTCTATCTGCAAGAGGAAATTGCCGATGACGTTCTGACCATGCTGCAAGGGGCGATGGACGCTTTGCAGGTGGATGATCCCTGGCTGATCTCGACCGATTGTGGTCCGGTCATTGACGCGCAAGCCCGGCAAACCATCGCGGACCACGTGGCTCGCGCTCGTGCCGAAGGACGGGTGCTGAAAGAGATGACAACGCCTCCCGAGGGTACATTCATCGCACCGGCACTGATCGAAATACCCGGCATCTCGGCGCTAGAGCGCGAGGTGTTCGGCCCGGTGCTGCACGTCGCCCGGTTCAAGGCACAAGAGATCGACAAGGTCATCGCGGATATCAATGCCACGGGCTACGGCCTGACCTTCGGCCTGCACACGCGTATCGACGACCGGGTGCAGCATGTGACCGAGGCGATCCATGCCGGTAATATCTACGTCAACCGCAACCAGATCGGCGCGATCGTCGGTTCGCAACCCTTCGGCGGCGAAGGTCTGTCCGGCACCGGCCCCAAGGCGGGCGGCCCGAACTATATGGCACGGTTCTGCGCGCCTGATCGGCAGAATGCTTTGGGACGCTGGGACAGTTCGGCTGAACCAGGTGCGCCCGAAGGGCAACCTGCAACGCCCAGCACCCAATCTCTGCCCGGTCCCACCGGCGAATCAAACCGCCTGACCGAATATTCCCGCTCCCCGCTTTTGTGCATGGGTCCGGGGGCCGAGGCCGCCAAAGCTCAGGCGGATGCGGTCAAATCGTTGGGTGGTACAGCGATCCGTATGACGGGCATGCTGGATCTGCACCGGCTTGAAAACCTGACCGGTTTCTCGGGTGTTCTGTGGTGGGGCGACGACGACACTGCCCGCCAGATCGAGCAGCATTTGGCCCGGCGCGATGGCCCGATCATCCCGCTGATCCCCGGGCAGCCCGACCGTGCGCGGGTACTGGGGGAACGCCATGTCTGTGTCGACACCACCGCCGCCGGAGGCAACGCCGCCCTTCTGGGAGGTGCGGCATAACCGGACCTTGACGCTGGGCGGCGAAAAGCCCAGCGTCGCGCCATGTTTCCGATCCGAGACCATAACCCTTCGGGGCGTACTCCGTTTGTTGTTTATGCCCTTATGGCTGCGAACATCCTGATCTTCCTCAGCTATGTGGGTGTCATGGAGGATGCGCGGCTGATCAATCAGCTTTATGTTGACTACGCAGTCATTCCTGCCCGGATAACTGACGGCTATGGATTCGAGACACTCGTGACGTCAATGTTCCTGCATGGGGGCTGGATGCATCTGGCGGGAAACATGCTGTTCCTGTGGATATTCGGCGACAACCTCGAAGACGAAATGGGGCATGTGCTGTTTCTCGTGTTCTATCTGCTGGCAGGAATCGGAGCAGGGTTGATTCACGTCTTTTCGGCACCGGATTCGGTGGTGCCAACAATTGGCGCGTCCGGAGCGATAGCCGGTGTCATGGGCGGCTATCTTCTGCTTTTCCCAAAAGCGCGCGTAGATATCCTGTTGATTCTGATCGTCTATATCCGGATCTTTACCATCCCGGCCTTTATCATGCTGGGTGTCTGGCTGGGCCTGCAATTCCTTGGCAGCCTCTCCAGCAATCCCGATGAAGGTGGCGTTGCCTATTGGGCGCATACCGGAGGGTTCTTTGTTGGTTTGATCCTGTGCATCCCCCTATGGCTCAGGCGCGGAGGGACTGGGTTCTGGAACCGCACCCACGGCCATCCACCGCATCCGGAACACAAGTACAAACTCTCGCAATCACGCATCCCCAGAGTGCCGCGCAAATAATCAAGCGTCAGCTCTTGGGTAGCCTACCGCCGCTCAGGTGGGTGATCTCTTGCGCCGCGCGCATGACCAGATCGCCCAACTCGGGCGCGCGTTCTCGGCTGAACCTTACGGTGGGTCCGGATACCGAGATACCGGCGCAAGGCTCAGCCCTGTCATTGAAGATGGCCGCACCAATGCAAGACATACCTTCATACCGTTCTTCGTGATCGTAAGACCAACCTCGGGTACGAGTTTCAGCCAGATCTGTATACAGGCCTGAAGCGGGCAACTGCGTATTTTCAGTGAAAGCAACCGGATCAATCCGGCCCAGAACTTTGCCTAAACTCTCTTCGCTCAACGCAGCGAGAATAGCCTTTCCTGTACCGGACGCATACATGGGCGTCCGCGCACCGGGTGGAAAGAAGGCCCGGATGGGGTTCTGAGTTTCGACCTGCCCGACAAAGACCACCTCTGCTCCATCGGGTACGGCCAGATTTGCGGTCTCACCGCTGTCTTGCATCAGACGCCGCAGGATCGGCCTGCCGATTTCCAGAACGCTCTTGCGCCGCAGAAAAGACGCACCGGTCCGATAGGCTTCGATTCCGACCAGCCATTCCTGCCGTTCCTCATCAAAAGATACGAACCCGTGTTTTTGCAGTGTCACCAGAATGCGATGCGTGGTGGCTGTCGGAACATCAACCTCGCGGGCAAGATCGCTTAGCCCGACGCGCTCTAGCCGGGCAACAGTGGTCAGTACGCCCAGCGCCCGATCCAATGATTGCATGGTCCCGGCCGAACTTTCTTTAAACAGCGATTTGGGTCTGCCGCGCGGTCGCTTTTGCGTTTCCATTTCTCACCTGGCTTTCGGACTTTCCCCCGAAAACCCGAACCAATTTTTCTGGCCCGGAATTCTCCGAGATCATTTTGATAAACTGAATTCCTATCCGTTTCAGCACCTTATCAATTTAACGGATAAAATGAAAATATTTTTCAAGAAAATTGCAACACACAACCGTTCAAGCGACACTTGGGTCCAAAGCAGAGGATTGAGTTATGTCGCATCAAAACCCGGTCTTTATCCCAGGCCCAACCAACATTCCTGATCGATTGCGCCTTGCCATGCAGGTTCAGACGCAAGACCATCGCGCCCCGGATTTCGTTGAAACCTTCGCCCCGGTACTGGAGGATACAAAACAGGTCTTTGGCACCACCGAAGGCCAGATAATCACTTTTCCAGCCAGCGGAACGGGCGGTTGGGAGGCAGCGATTACAAATACGCTCAGCCCCGGTGACAAGGTTCTTGTCGCCCGCTACGGCGTCTTCAGCCATCGCTGGATCGATCTGTGCGAAAGACACGGGTTGGACGTTCAGATTGTTGAATGTCCATGGGGAACAGGCGCGCCAGCCGACAGGTTCGAGGCCATCCTGTCCGCGGATAAAGCGCATGAAATTAAGGCCGTATTGGTGACGCATAACGAAACCGCGACAGGTGTGCGTTCCGATATCAGCGCTGTGCGCGATGCGATGGATGCGGCACATCACCCGGCCATGATGTTTGTGGATTGCGTGAGCTCTTTGGCCTCAATGCCGTTCGAGTTTGACCGGTGGGACGTGGATATTGCAGTCTCGGGGTCGCAAAAGGGGTTCATGCTGGCCACCGGCATGGCAATCCTATGCGTTAGCCCCAAGGCACTGGCGTCGATAGAGACTGCGCAACTGCCACGCACCTTCTTTGATTTCCGTGATATGATGTCGGCAAATGCGTCTGGCGGCTTTCCCTATACTCCGCCGCTGCAGCTGATCTACGGCATGCGCGAAAGCCTTAAGATGTTGTTCGAGGAAGGGTTGGACAATGTCTATGCCCGCCACACTCGCCTTGCCGAAGGTGTGCGCCACGCGACTGCGGCCTGGGGCCTGAAGTTGGTCGCACAATCTCCTGACCTCTACTCGGATACCGTCAGCGCCATTTTTGTGCCCGAGGGTTTCGACAGCAACGAACTGACTGACCATGCCTTCAACACCTATGGGGTATCCTTCGGCATTGGTCTGGGTGAGTTGAATGGCAAAGCGTTCCGTATTGGCCACTTGGGCAGCCTGACCGATGTTATGGTCCTGTCGGGGCTGGCCACGGTCGAGATGGCCATGGCCGATCTGAACTACCCGGTGAAGCTTGGCAGCGGGGTTGCTGCGGCGCAGGAATTCTATCGCGCCAGTTCAACCAGCCACGCAAAAGCCGCAGCTTAGGGAGGGCAGTCATGTTGGATCAAATCCCCGTCGCCGAACTGACCTATGCTGACGTGCAGGCTGCGCACGAAAGGATCGGGCCGCACATCCGACGCACACCGGTAATGACCTCGGACTATCTGAATGAATTGACCGGCGCACAGCTGTTCTTCAAATGCGAGAACTTTCAGGAAGCAGGCGCATTCAAAGTGCGCGGTGCCAGTAATGCGGTCTTCGGCCTAAGCGATGAAATGGCGACCAAGGGTGTTTGCACCCACTCAAGCGGGAACCACGCCCTGTCGCTGTCATATGCGGCTGGTCGCCGGGGCATTCCATGCAATGTGGTGATGCCGCGCACCGCGCCGCAGGCCAAGAAAGACGCGGTACGACGCTTTGGTGGTACGATCACTGAATGTGAGCCATCCACCTCTTCCCGCGAGGCAACGTTTGCCGAGGTGCAGGCCCGAACAGGCGGAGAGTTCGTGCACCCGTACAACGACCCTCGTGTTATCACTGGTCAGGCCACATGTTCGGCTGAGCTACTGGAACAGACCGATGGCCTGGATGCAGTGATCGCGCCAATCGGCGGTGGCGGGATGGTCTCGGGCACCTGTCTAACGGTCTCGAATCTGGCACCGGACACCGCGATCTATGCGGCTGAGCCTGAGCAGGCGGACGATGCTTATCGGTCCTTCAAGGCGGGTCATATCATCGCGGACGATGCCCCCAAAACGGTGGCAGACGGGCTGTTGGTCCCGCTCAAGGAAAACACATGGCACTTTGTGTCGAACAATGTGACCGACATCTTCACCGCGTCCGAGCAAGAGATCATCGACGCAATGAAACTCACCTGGAAATACTTGCGCGTGGTGATGGAGCCGTCTTCGGCCGTTCCTCTGGCCACCATTCTCAAGAACCCCGACACGTTCCGGGGCAAGCGCGTCGGCGTCATCATCACCGGCGGCAACGTGGATCTGGACAAGCTGCCCTGGCTGAAAGGGCAAGGAGAAACAGGATGAACAAACCGATGAACAGTGATCAATTCGAAGTTGGCTATGACATCCCTGCCGCGATTGGCATGGATGAATCCGAAATCCAGACGCCTTGCCTGATCCTTGATCTGGAAGCGCTGGAGCGTAACATCAAGAAGATGGGCGACTATGCCAAGGCGCATGGGATGCGGCACCGGGTGCATGGCAAGATGCACAAATCCGTAGACGTCGCGAAACTGCAGGAACAACTGGGCGGCGCAGTCGGCGTCTGCTGCCAAAAGGTTTCCGAGGCCGAGGTGTTTGCGCGTGGAGGCATCAAAGACATTCTGGTCTCGAATCAAGTGCGGGACCCGGCCAAGATTGACCGTCTGGCGCGCCTGCCGAAGCTTGGCGCACGCACAATCGTTTGCGTCGACGATGTGGACAACGTCGCTGACCTGTCTGCTGCTGCCGCTAAGCATGGCACTGAATTGGAGGTTTTTGTCGAGATCGACTGCGGCGCGGGCCGCTGTGGTGTCACCACGACCCCCGCCGTGATCGAAATCGCCAAGGCGGTTGAGGCCGCCCCTAACCTGAAATTTACCGGCATTCAGGCCTATCAAGGCGCGATGCAGCATCTGGATACGTATGAGGCACGCAAAGAAAAACTGGATACCGCAATCGCCATGGTCAAGGATGCCGTCGACGGATTGAAGGCTGAAGGGATCGACTGCGAGCTGGTTTCGGGCGGCGGTACGGGGTCTTATTATTTCGAAAGCAACTCGGGCGTTTATAACGAGCTGCAGTGCGGCTCTTATGCCTTCATGGATGCCGATTACGGTCGGATTCTGGACAAGGACGGTCAACGGATCGATCAGGGTGAATGGGAAAACGCCTTGTTCATTCTGACCAGCGTTATGAGCCACGCCAAAGCGGACAAGGCAATCTGCGATGCGGGCCTGAAGGCGCAATCCGTCGATAGCGGCCTGCCCTTCATCTTTGGGCGGGACGATGTGGAATACCTAAAGTGTTCGGACGAACACGGCGTGATTGGTGACCCGGATGGGGTGTTGAAGGTTAACGACAAGCTGCGGCTGGTGCCCGGCCACTGTGACCCGACCTGCAACGTTCATGACTGGTACGTGGGTGTGCGCGGCGGCAAGGTTGAAGCGCTTTGGCCGGTCTCTGCCCGTGGCAAGGCCTATTGAATTACAGATGAATGCAAGGGCGGACGTTTAGCACCGCCCTTACTAATGCCATCAAAAAGAAAGACAAACGCGATGATCATCGTTCCTGAAAAGGAAATCGGCGCTCTGTTAGGCCGACAGGAAAGCTATACTGCGGTTGAGCAGGTGTTTGCCGCGATGGCGGCTGGGGATGCCTACAATTTCCCGGTCGTGCGCGAGGCCATAGGTCATGCGGATGCGCTCTATGGGTTCAAGGGCGGGTTTGATCGCACGGGCATGAACCTTGGCCTGAAAGCAGGCGGTTATTGGCCAAACAATCTGGAAACGCACGGGCTGATCAATCACCAATCCACCGTGTTTTTGTTTGATCCAGATACGGGTCGCGTTCGGGCCATCGTTGGGGGCAACCTGCTGACCGCGCTGCGCACGGCTGCAGCTTCGTCGGTTTCGATCAACCATTTGGCACGCAAGGATGCCAAGGTGATCGGAATGGTTGGCGCCGGGCATCAGGCGACATTCCAATTGCGCGCGGCATTGGAACAGCGAAACTTTGAGAAAGTCATAGGCTGGAACTTGCATCCAGAAATGCTGCCCAATCTCGAAAAGGTCGCGGCTGAAGCGGGGCTGCCTTTTGAGGCTGTGGATCTGCCCGGCATGGTGAAGGCGGACGTGATTGTCACCATCACCTCCTCCTTCGCGCCAACACTGATGTCCGAGCACGTCTCCGACGGCACACACATCGCATGTATGGGCACCGATACCGTCGGCAAACAAGAGGTCGCCGCAGACCTGATCGCGCGCGCAAGCATCTTTACCGACGAGGTCGCGCAGGCCGTGACATTGGGTGAAAGCCAGCATGCCGTGGCTGCCGGAACCAAAGCCGAAGGCGATATCCGGCAGATCGGAGAGGTCATTAACGGGACCCATCCCGGGCGTGTGTCCGAGGCTGAGGTGACCGTGTTCGACGGTACTGGCGTGGGGCTGCAAGATCTTGCGGTTGCCAGCGCGGCAGTTGATCTGGCGGTCCAGCAAGGGATCGCGATCGAGGTCGACTTCTAAACCAAAACGCGCGCCCGGACCGGACGCGCGTTCCATGATCAAATGACCGGGGTTGAATATCAGCCCCGAATTACCTTTGCGAAATTGTCAAAGATCGGCTCATTGGCGCAGATCACTTCGCCATCCTCAAGCACGCTGCCTTCGGGGTTCAGCGCCTGAACAAAGCCGCCCGCCTCTTTCACGATGATGATGCCTGCGGCCAGATCCCAGGCGTTCAGGCGACGCTCCCAAAAGCCTTCGTAACGACCGGCGGCCACATAGGCCATGTCCAGCGCGGCAGCACCCCAGCGACGAACACCAGCACAGGCAGGCATCAGACGGGCGAGGTCCTGCAAGGTCGCAGGCAGATCCGAACGGCCACCGAATGGCAGACCTGTCGCGAAGATCGACTCGATCATGCGATGGCGGCCCGACACACGGATGCGCATGTCGTTCATCCACGCACCTTCGCCTTTTTCAGCAAAGAACATCTCATCCTTGGCAGGGTCATAGATCACACCCGAAACGATCTTGCCCTTATGTTCCAACGCGATTGAAACGGCCCAGTGCGGCAGCCCGTGCAGGAAGTTGGTTGTCCCATCCAGCGGGTCGACGACCCAGCGACGAGTCGGGTCTTCGCCGTCAATCGCGCCGCCCTCTTCGGCCAGCCAACCATAGGTCGGACGGGCACCCAGCAATTCCTCTTTCAGGATGGCTTCGGCCGCGATATCGGCCTTCGACACAAAGTCGCCCGCACCTTTCATCGACACCTGCAGGTTCTCGACTTCACGAAAATCCTTGACCAGAGAACGCCCCGCCTTACGCGCGGCCTTGATCATGATGTTGAGATTTGCACTGCCAACCATTTTCCATAGGCTCCTGTCCGGTCAAGCCGCGCGTATACTGGGGCAACGCGCCCTTGCCAAGAGGAATGATGTTCAATGTGAAATTGGACACTGACAGCTATTCGTCGTTAGGCAATTGTTGATCCGCGCTGGAGGTCGAATCGCTCTGGTCCGTCTGCCAGCCCGCACATTGAACTCGCACAAATCACTGTGATGCAATTCTAAGGAGATCTCATATGGCTACGTATCACGAGTTTCCCCAAAGAGAAATTGACCAACTTATCGAAACTGGGCGCGCCAATTTTGATGAACAAAACATAGCAGCGCGTTCATCAAAGGACGCAGTGCTTGGTGCTTCTCCGCTCGTTGTAGGTGAAGTCTGTATTTCGGTAACCGTCGAAGATGGAAAAGTTTGTCTGAAAATTCCAATTGTGGACATTGAGGAATGCTTCAAAGTGCCGGGCTGGATTCCCGATGGGACGGTAGCGAAAGCTTGTTTAAAGATTTGCTTTATTGGCCCTGTACCCAGCGGAGTATGCGTTGTGGTAACCGCGCTTGACAAGGAGGTCTTTCGACGGTGCTACGGAGCTTGCTAGTAAAATTGAAGCCGTGTTGTTGAAGAGTTTTCTGGCTTGGTTTAACAAGTTAATTCCATGCATGCTGCAGGCTACTGTGCCTGCAGCTTGTGTGCTTCGGCTCGTGCGAGTTCTACCAACTCTTGTACAAAGGGCTTTTCAAGGTCGTCGCAACGCACTGCAGCGTATAGTCCGCGGGTAACGCCCTGCTTGGTCAGCGGACGTGTTACATACTCAGAGTTGTACTTCACTTCGCGCACCACCCAATCGGGCAGAACGGATATGCCCCTATTCGAAGCCACCAACAACAAGATCACAGCGGTCAGTTCAACCTGTCGGATGGTGGCAGGCTCGACCCGGGCCGGGATCAGCAACTGACTGAAAACATCTAAACGGGTTCGTTCGACCGGGTAGGTAATCAGTGTCTGACCTCGGAAATCTTCAGCTTCGATATAGGGCTTTTCAGCCAATGGATGCGAAGACGCCGCGACAAATACGGCCTGGTAGTCAAAGAGTTCGACAAATTCGACACCCGGCAGATCTTCGGGGTCAGAGGACACCACCAGATCAACCTCTTCCTTCTGCAAGGCGGGCAACGCGTCGAATGCAAGGCCCGGGCGGATATCCACATCAACGTCTGACCAGGATTTACGGAAAGCTTCAAGCACCGGAAACAGCCACTCGAAACAAGCGTGACATTCGATCGCAATGTGCATCCGACCGGTGCGACCGTCGCGCAGCGATGAAAACTCATCCTGCATCGCCTCGACCTGAGGCAGAATTTGTTCAGCGAGCCGCAGCAGCCGCAAACCAGCTGCCGACAACTTCATCGGCTTGGATCGACGTAAAAACAGCTCGACCCCGGCCTGATCTTCCAACCCCTTGATCTGGTGACTTAGTGCGGATTGCGTGATGTTTAGCTGATCAGCTGCACGCGCAAGCCCACCGCATTCGTGGATGGCTTTGATCGTCCGTAAGTGGCGAAATTCGATATGCATTACTCACGTGACTCATGTTGTTGTTGAACAATATGAGTTTGTCTCACAATGCATCTGATGGCACAAGGGCATAAATGACAGCTACGAGGCCACTATGACCAAGCCTGAGATTTCATTCGAGTTCTTCCCGCCGCAGACTCTGGAGGCCTCGTTTCGCCTTTGGGATACGGTTCAGACCTTGGCGCCGCTGAACCCACGGTTTGTATCGGTGACCTATGGTGCTGGTGGTACAACACGTGAGTTGACGCGTG
Source organism: Ruegeria sp. CJ6 (assembly GCF_056536665.1). Lineage (NCBI taxonomy): Bacteria > Pseudomonadati > Pseudomonadota > Alphaproteobacteria > Rhodobacterales > Roseobacteraceae > Ruegeria > Ruegeria sp. CJ6. The sequence continues at coordinate 292,143 of NZ_JBQFQB010000003.1, forward strand.
ATGCAGTTGCAACCTTGCACAAATCCTCGGGGCTGCCTGTTGCTGCGCATCTGACTTGTGTCGATGCCTCGCGTCAGGAGACGCTTGAGATTGCAGACACATTCGCGCGCGCAGGCGTTCAGGATATCGTTGCCCTGCGTGGCGACCCCCCTAAAGGTCAAGACCGGTTCGCCCCCCACCCTGATGGTTTCACCAACTCGGTAGAACTGATTTCTGCACTGGCCGAGACCGAGATGTTCAGCATCCGTGTCGGCGCCTATCCGGACAAACATCCAGAAGCAAGCAATGCCCGCGCTGATGTGGATTGGTTAAAGGCCAAGCTGGATGCGGGCGCGGACGAGGCGTTGACCCAATTCTTCTTCGAGGCTGAAACCTTCTTCCGGTTTCGCGATGCCTGCGAAAAAGCGGGGATCGACAAGCCTATCGTACCGGGCATTCTTCCCATCGAGAACTGGAAGGGTGCGCGTAACTTTGCAAAACGCTGTGGCGCCCACATTCCCGACTGGATCGAGAACGCATTTGACAAAGCAATCCGGGACGATCGCGAAGATCTTCTGGCGACGGCGCTATGCACCGAACTCTGCTCGGACCTGATAGAAGGCGGCGTGGACAAACTGCATTTCTATACGCTCAACCGACCTGAGCTTACTCGGGATGTCTGCTTTGCCCTGGGCATTACACCCCAGGCCGAATTGCAGAACGTCGCCTGATCCCACAGTTTTTGCGTTTGCCCTGTATCGCCGGGCGTGGCAGTCGTCTGCCATGCTCATTTGCGACAACCGCTGCGCAGGCGACAATCTCGATATGCACCCGTCAACTGTTGCCCTACCTCAGTCTAATTCCTGAAAAAATTTGACAAAAATGTGATCAATGGCAATCTGACCCCGTTGTAGTTTTAATGAGTGTTTTGAGTATGAAGCCAGTGAGCAAGGTACAGGCTCGGGCCGAAGCATTGCAGGTTCTTGGTCTGCCCCCAAATGCAAACGCAAACGAGATTCGTGAAGCCTGGCGCAAAATCGCGTTCCACGATCATCCTGATCATACCGACGGTGATTATTCCGGTTTTTCGGATGCTAAATCAGCCTATGATTTTTTGCGTAAAGAAGGGATGACACGCAAAAACGGTTTAGATTCTTCTACACCGCGTCGTCCTCGTTTGAAGAAACGCGTAATCGAACTGGCCGCAGATGAAATCAAAGCTTGTCACGATCTGTTAAAACCTGAACGCGCGCTGAAGGATTTATCGGAACTGGGTGAACCGGACGCCGCCAAAAGCGCCCGCGAATCTTCGGACCATGTTCCTGATGCAATCGGATGCTTCGGGCGCGATCTTACCTACTTCGTCGCATCGTCAGTCTGCGAAGGGTCTAACCGCGTTGCATTGCCAACCTCGGTCCTTTCCGGCTACCGCAAGTCAGAAACAGAGATTCTGACCTTTCGGTCCAAGGGCTCGGGCTCCGGTGAGATTGTCATTCCTGACCCGATACGCGAGAGGAAATTTCCCGGTGCCAAGAGTGTAACAATACGGTTCGAAGCGGATCAACACATGCGGGATATGTTCGAGTTGGCGGGGTGAGAGAACCCGCCAGCGAAAAAAGCCCGGCCTTAGTGGCCGGGCTTTCTTTCATTAATCGGAATCAGTTGGAAATCGGGCCTTCTGATGTGAATTTCGGGATCACGCTGGTCGAAGCGGCATCCCCTTCGATTCCGGGCCAGTTGCCTTCCGCCAGGTCGATGTTGGCCGGAACATCCTCTTCCCAGAAACCAACAACAACATCAGTGATGTTCAGATAGAGCTTGTCATCGACAATACGCCACAGATTTGGGTTGCCCGGAACCTTGCCGCCTTTCGACACGCCGTATGCACAATGGCCATCATATTGCGGTGCGTAAAAGGCCGGGTTTTCCAGAAACTTGTCACGGTTCTCTTCGGTCGCAAACGCCCAGGTTACACCATTATAGTCTGCGGTGATGTCGGCCCGACCGCGAACAGCCTCGGGTTGCGACTGGCCTAAGGGCACCTGATCCAGGCTGCGGTAAGCAACAACGTCGTATCCCGATACGGCAAATCCGGTGCCATCAACATATTGTTCTCCGGCGAACGCGGGCACGGCAAAAGCCATCGTCGCGGCAAGGGTCAGCGCAAAGCGTTTCATGTGATTGGTCCTCATGTCCTTACGGTTTCTGGTCACCCGAACTGCGGGTCTGGTCAAACAATAGGTAATTTTGGCCCGGCGCGAAGACCCCCTCGCGCCGCTGTGAAAACCAGAGGGGTTTTGTGAGGTGAACGAGGTGCAATGTTACAAATATCTCGCCACATCCGGGGTTGGACTTTGAGTTTTGCAATATTAGCTGTGAAGGCGGCGGCGTTTTGGCCAAATGATGCAGAAAGGCAAAAGATGAGCGAACAATCCACTTACACACCCCCAAAAGTCTGGACTTGGGACAGCGAAAGCGGGGGACGCTTTGCCAATATAAACCGGCCCATAGCTGGTGCGACCCACGATAAGGATCTTCCGGTCGGGAAGCACCCGCTTCAACTGTATTCGCTCGCCACCCCAAACGGCGTCAAGGTTACAGTCATGCTGGAGGAGCTTTTGGCATTGGGCCATTCCGGGGCCGAATACAATGCGTGGCTGATCAACATCGGTGAAGGTGATCAGTTCAGCTCGGGCTTTGTCGGGGCCAATCCTAACTCTAAGATACCGGCGCTGTGGGATCATTCAGGTGAAACACCTGTGCGCGTTTTCGAGAGCGCCTCCATCTTGCTGCATCTCGCTGAGAAATTCGGTGAGTTTCTGCCCGCCAGCGGTGCCGAGCGGACAGAAGTGATGAACTGGTTGTTCTGGCAAATGGGCAGCGCGCCATATCTGGGCGGTGGCTTTGGCCACTTCTACGCTTATGCGCCTGAGAAATGGCAATATCCGATCGACCGTTTCGCGATGGAGGCCAAACGCCAGTTGCATGTGCTGGAACTGGAACTTGCCGATAAGCCTTATATTGCAGGTCAGGACTATACGATCGCCGACATGGCGATCTGGCCGTGGTACGGGCAGCTTGTTCTGGGCCGTCTATACGATGCGGCAGAATTCCTGGATGTCGAAAGCTATGAAAACGTGATGCGGTGGGCCAAAGCCATCGATGCTCGCCCCGCCGTTCAGCGCGGCCGGATGGTCAATCGTGCGTTTGGAGAGCCGCATACGCAGTTGCACGAACGTCATGACGCCAGCGATTTTGAGACGCGCACGCAGGATAAACTGGAAGCGGCAGACTAACGTCCTGCGCTACTTCAATATCGGGGGCCGCTCGGGATCACTGCCCGGCGCGGCCCTTTCCATTTGGGGCGCTTGAGGCTGGGGCAAATCGAACCGCAGCCCAACCTTTGCCAGGGCAGAAGTAGCCGGATCCTGCACTTCAAAAAAGCCAACATCCAGCGCTCCGGCCTCGATCCCCGAAAAGGTCAATGCCTCGGATACGGCGCGTGCAAGCGCTGGCTGCGCGCCTTCGACCGCCGAAACAAAACCCAACAAATGACCCTGCCCCCCATCCTCGGTCCTTGTTCCAACCAGAAACGCCGCCGCAGCCAGACCTGCAGCCGTCGCCAGCTTTGCATCAAGCGCGGTTAACAGAACATCAGGCAAACCGGAGGGCGGATGGAATTCGGCAAGTCGCTGCTGCACCTCCTTAGGACCATGCTGCAGCGTGTCAGACAACCAACCGAGCGCTTCAGCGGGGATCAACATCGACGACGGTGCAACATCAAGGTTCAGACCCAGCCCGACCCCCTGCCCCGACAACATCCCTGAAAGAACACGACCCGACAGAGCGACATAGGGGACCGGTCGACCCGCAAATGCAGCCAGTCGTTCCTCAAGATCAAACACCAGAACAAAACGACCATCCGCCACATCGAACAGCTCGGGCGAAATGCTTTCATCCTTCGCTTCTTCGGTGAGCATCAGAAAGAGCTCGCTATCGGCCAGTCTTTCAAAAAAGCGTAGTCGAGCGTTGTCGTCTTCCGGGGCCGCCTGCATGGCGGCATGTGCAGCATCCAAAGCTGTGGCTTCAGTCATTCAGAACCTCGTGCACCCGTTTCTGTAGCACCGGCAACAGCTCGGCCTCGAACCAGGGGTTTTTCTTCAGCCAAGCCGTATTGCGCCAGGACGGGTGAGGCAAGGCAAAGACGCGCGGCGCATGGTCTCGCCAAAGGCTGACGGTCTCGGTAACCGGTGTTTTTACGCCAAGATGGTATTTATGGGCATGACCCCCGACGAGGATCGTCAACGGTACTTCTCCCAACTTAGCCATCACTTTGTCATGCCAGGTGCGCCCGCATATCGGCGGCGGAGGCAGGTCGGCCTTTCGCTCATTGTATCCGGGGAAGCAAAACGCCATCGGCACGATGGATACGCGCGAACGGTCATAAAATGCGTTCTCATCCAGTCCCAGCCAATCCCGCAGCCGGTCACCCGAAGGGTCGGTGAAAGGCTTCCCTGAAGCATGGACGCGCGCGCCCGGTGCCTGACCTGCGATCAAAATGCGCGCACCGGGGCGAAACCAGACCACCGGGCGCGGCTGGTGCGCAGTCGCGGTCTGCGCGAACCTGTCCGCACACAAACGGCAGGCTTGGATGTCCTCTATCAGCGAATTCATCGGATCAACAGGCTTTTGCAATGTTCATCGATGAAGATAGGCATCATCTACCCTCGAGCCAATGAAACCGTCCTTGCAACACATCAATGTCATGAACGCGGATGCGCATTGATCATTTGTTTCATATTTCGACATAATGTGGCCAACATGGATCGGTAGCACACCGATCCTCAAACCGTCAAAACCCCGAGCGATCTGCAGGCCGCACATGCTGGAATTCGAAAATGTCAGCAAGTCTTTCTGGACCGGAACCCGCCGCAAGGTGATTCTGGATCGGGTCTCGTTCCGGGTCGAGCTTGGAACATCTCTTGGCGTGCTGGCCCCGAACGGAACCGGCAAGACCACGTTGATCAACATGATGGCAGGGCTGGAAAAGCCCGACGAAGGCGTGATTCGGCGCGACTGCCGCGTATCCTTCCCCATGGGCTTTGCAGGAGGTGTGGCCAAGCGCCTGTCCGCGCTGGAGAACGCACGCTATATCGCGAAGATCTACGGCATGGATCCCGACTATGTCGAAGCCTACTGCAAATGGCTGTGCAACTTGGGTGAGTATTTCGACCAGCCGCTCGGAACCTATTCGTCCGGAATGCGGGCCCGGTTTACATTTGCACTGATGCTGGCCCTGGATTTCGATATGTATCTGATCGATGAGGGGATGCCCTCGACAACCGATGTCGAGTTCAACAAGAAGGCGGGCGACATTCTGAAAGAGAAGCTGCGCACGACAACCTTGGTGATCGTATCGCACAACCCTTCGCTTCTTGAAAAATTCGCGCGGCAGGCTGCGGTATTGGTAGACGGCCAGCTTTACATGTTTGAAACCTTGGAAGAGGCAAAGCAGCTCTATGACTACCAAACCCAAGGCTAGGAAATACAACCCCGACCGCACGGCACGCGGTTCTGGCACTGCCGAGGCACGCTCGGACGCCATTTCGCGCATCCGAAAGGCGACCCAAGGCACAGACTCGGCTGACGACACTCAGCAACCGGGCAACGAGTTGGACGCGATCAAACGCGAAGGTCTGACAGGGCGGCAATTGCGCGTCGCGCGGCGTTTGGCGCACAAGAACGGGCTGGCGGCGACGTCAGACTACGATGCGGTCCGGCTGTTACGAAAGAAAGGAATTGATCCGTTTCAGCGCACAAACCTGCTTGATCTGGCAGCTCCTGACCAAGGTAAGCCAACTGGTGATGACGCCGCGCAAGACAATATAAAGATTCACCTGCCGCAAACGACCAGAGACTCGCAGAAGAACCTGCCAGGACCCGAACTCAGCCCGGCCGAACGTCGTGAATATGAAATCGGGCAGATCCAGAAAGACATCGCCCGCCGCCGCCGCCGCAAGCTTGCCGGGCTATTCGCACGATTGACGGTGTTCGTATTCATTCCAACGTTTATCGTGGGCTACTATTTCTATCGCGTGGCGACGCCGTTGTATGCCAGCGACTCGGTGTTTTCGATCTTGCAAGCGGATGGCGGCGGTGCCTCGTTCGGTGGATTTCTGGCGGGCACGCAGTTTGCGACGGCGCAGGATTCCGTGTCCACTCAGGAATTTCTGGAATCCAAGGATGCATTGGAACGGCTTGAGCGTGATGTCGGATTTACTGAGTTTTTTCGGCAGGATTGGATAGACCCGATCCAACGATTGCCGGCTGATGCGACGCTTGAAGAAACCTACAAGCTTTATAAGCGTATGATCACAATCGGATATGATCCTAGTGACGGCGTCATCCGAATGGAGGTCGCAGCGCCGAGCCCCGAGATAGCGGTCGATTTGTCCAGGCGGCTTATCTCTTACGCGGAAGAGACCATCAATGGTCTGACTGAATTGAAACGCGAAGACCAGATGCGCGATGCCTTGGCGAGTTTTGAGGCTGCGCAAGAGGCACGCAGACAGGCTCAGGAAGACCTGATCGAACTGCAGCTGCAAGGTGCGATACTGGACCCGCAAAGTGTGATCGCCAGCCTGCGAGGAAGGATCGATCAGTTCGAATTCGAGCTGCAGGACAAAGAACTACAATTGGCCGCGCTTCTCGATAATACGCGCCCCAACCAGGCCAAGGTGGATGGTACACGGGCGGATATCGCGCGGCTGCAAGCGGTCCTTGATGAGTTGAATGCCGAGATGCTGGATGTGTCGGCGGGCGAAAATTCGCTGGCGCGTTTGAGCGTGCGAATCCAGATGGCTCAGGCCGATCTGGCGGCGCGTGACATGATGCTGCAAACGGCAATGCAGCAAATGGAAGCTACACGGACCGAGGCCAATCGAAAAGTGCGGTATCTGACCGTCTCGGTGAACCCGGTCGCCAGCCAGGAGCCCAGCTATCCGCGCAAGTTCGAAAATACGATTTTGGCATTCCTGTTATTTGCTGGTATCTACCTGATGATCTCGCTTACCGCGTCGGTCCTTCGTGAACAGGTATCCTCGTAAGACTCATGAAACATGTAAAAATAGCCGACCTGACGGTTGGCAACGACCTTCCGCTGACCATCATTGCCGGCCCTTGCCAGCTTGAAACCGCCGATCACGCCCAAATGATCGCCGGCACCATGAAAGAGGCATGCGACGCCGCAGGTGCGCAATATGTGTTCAAGGCCTCGTATGACAAAGCTAACCGGACCTCGCTGTCCGGCAAGCGCGGCATGGGCATGGAGTCCGGGCTGCAAGTGCTGGAAGATATCCGCAAGACCATGGGCATACCGGTACTGACCGATGTCCATACCGAAGCGCAATGCGCGATTGCGGCTGAGGCGGTCGATATTCTGCAAATCCCTGCGTTTCTGTGTCGTCAGACGGACATGCTGCTGGCGGCGGGCAATACCGGCAAAGCGGTCAACGTAAAAAAAGGGCAGTTTCTTGCCCCGTGGGAAATGCCGAATATCGTCACAAAGATCGAAAGCACTGGCAATCAGAACATCCTGCTGACCGAGCGTGGAACTTCGTTTGGCTACAATACGTTGGTCGCGGACATGCGGTCGCTGCCGCAGATGGCGCAAACCGGATATCCGGTCGTCATGGACGCGACCCACTCGGTGCAACAGCCCGGCGGCCAAGGTGGTTCCTCGGGTGGGCAGCGTGAGTTTGCGCCGGTGATGGCGCGCGCCGCTGTATCTCTGGGCGTCGGAGCCGTTTTCATAGAAACCCATCAGGATCCCGACACCGCCCCCTCAGATGGGCCGAACATGATCCCTCTGGATCAAATGGGCCATCTGGTTGACACATTGATGCGATTTGATGCGCTAGCCAAAGAAAACCCAATTCAGATTTAACGATTGAGATTTGTGATGACCAAGCCTTTGCCTGAGGTGACCCCAAACACCTGGAGCTTTCTGCGCGATCCGATGATCAAGCCCACGGGCTTTCGCGAATATGACGCGCGGTGGAAATACCCCGATGAGATCAATCTGCCAGGCATGACGGCCCTGGGTTTGGGTCTGGGCACACAGATGCTCAAACGCGGGATCGAACCCGTGATTGCAGTGGGAAATGACTATCGCGATTATTCCCTGTCGATCAAAAACGCTCTGATCGTTGGACTTATGCAGGCGGGTATTCAGGTGAAAGATATCGGCCCAGCGCTCAGCCCGATGGCGTATTTCGCGCAATTCCATCTGGACGTACCGGCGGTTGCGATGGTCACGGCAAGCCATAACCCGAACGGTTGGACCGGCGTCAAAATGGGCTTTGACCGCCCATTGACCCACGGCCCTGACGAAATGTCGGAACTGCGCGACATCGTCCTGAACGGGGAAGGTGTTGCACGCCCGGGCGGGTCATATGAATTCGTCGATGGCGTGAAGGAAGCCTATATCGACGATCTGGTCGGTGACTTCAAAATGTCGCGTCCGCTGAAAGTGGTTTGTGCCACCGGCAACGGCACCGCCGCCGCCTTCGCGCCCGAGATTTTCGAAAGGATCGGGGTTGAGGTTGTGCCCAGCCATACACGGCTGGATTACACCTTCCCCAATTACAATCCGAACCCGGAAGCCATGGAAATGCTGCATGACATGGCCGACACAGTCAAATCCAGCGGCGCGGACCTGGCGCTAGGGTTTGATGGGGATGGCGATCGTTGCGGTGTTGTGGATGACGAAGGCGAAGAGATATTTGCCGATAAGGTCGGCGTCATCATGGCCCGTGATCTGGCCAAGCTGCATCCAGGTTCGACCTTTGTAGCCGATGTGAAATCCACTGGGCTGTTCGCCAGCGATCCCGAGTTGCAAGCGCTTGGGGTCAAAGCCGACTACTGGAAAACCGGCCATAGCCATATGAAGCGCCGCGTCAAGGAAATCGGTGCGCTGGCTGGGTTTGAGAAATCGGGACACTATTTCTTGGCCGAACCGGTCGGGCGCGGATACGACTGCGGAATGCGCGTGGCGGTGGAAATCTGCAAACTGATGGACCGTAACCCGGATCAAAGCATGTCGGACCTGCGCAAGGCGCTGCCCAAGACGTGGTCAACACCCACCATGTCTCCTTACGCAGCGGATACTGAGAAATACGAAATCCTGCAGCGCTTGGTCGAAAGACTGGTCGCCAAAGCCGATGCGGGCGAACGCTTTGCGGGGCGGGCTATCAAAGAGGTCGTGACCGTCAATGGAGCCCGGGTCATTCTGGACAATGGCAGTTGGGGACTCGTCCGCGCGTCATCCAATACACCCAATCTGGTCGTCGTCTGCGAAAGCAGCGAAAGCGAGGATGAAATGCGCGCGATCTTCGCAGATATCGACGCCGTCATTCGAACTGAACCCGGCGTGGGCGAATACGATCAGACAATCTAAATGACACTATGAAGGGCACCCATTTCGGCGCCCTTTGTTATCGCGCTTAGATCAATCCCCGCCAAACAGCTTGAGCAGGCCTTTCTTGGCCTCATCCTCAAGCTTGTTCTTCAGCGCGTCTTCGATGTGATCGGAATCCGTCACCGTGGTATCCAGTTCTTTACCAACCTTTTCCAAAACCTTCTTCTTTGCGTCGTCTTCCAGTTCTTTAACTTTGCCTTCGGCTGCCGCCTCAATGACTTTGGTAAGGTCCGGCTTGATCGACGGGTCGCTCCACGGACCTTTAATTCGGACGGGTACCGATATCCCCTGCCCTGAGTTGGCGCGCAGGGCAACTGGTGTGAACAGATAATCGATATCGCGAGCTCCTAAGCCAATGCGGCCCGTACCGTCCGCCCGGAAATTATCCAGCTGCATCAACAAGTCCTTGTTGGTCAAGTCGCCATTCTTCATCGTAAAGCTGGCCGTAAGGCTGTTGAATACGGTCGTACCACCCGATCCCTTTCCCCGCCCCATAAGGCGGTCAAGATCCAGCCCCGAGATAACGCCCCGCCCGACCTCGATATCTCCTTTACCGCTGAGCGATCGCATGATCTGATCTTCGCTCTGTCCGACGCCCAGAAATTCAAGATTGCCTGAACCGGTGCCCGAAAGCCGTTTGATATCCCCAAGCGTTTCGAGCGCTTCGTTGATATCGATATTGGCGGCTTTCAGATTTCCACCAACCGACAGACCGTTGCGATTATTGGCGACCACCTGGCCGTTCAATTGCCCCGAGAACAGCGAGGCCGGGTGCATCTGCAATACAGCCCGCGACCGATCAAGGCTGAGTGTCAGATCACTTTTCCCAAAGGTCATACCCGGAACCGCAATCGAGGTCGCTTGCAAGCGGATCTTGCCATTTGCCAGCGCCAGAAACGACGCATCAATTGGGGCTTTTGACCACCCTTCCGTATCTGAGGTGCCGTCAGAAGCGTTGCCTCCGCTTACCTTCGATAAGTCGAGATCGCCTGCGTTCAGACGCGCAGTCATCTGGGGCGGATTTGAAATCTGGATATCAGCTTCGCCCTCAAGCCGGTTTTGATCCAGAACCGCGATCATGTTGCGCAATGAAATCCGCCCGTCCCGGGTATAGGTCATCTGCCCGGATACGCTCGCGACCTGTCCTAGTCCCTCGGGCACGGTGACTCCTCCCTGACCAAACGCGGCCAGCATCTTTTGAGTGTCCTTGGCCGTGACCGTCGTCTTGCCATCCATTTCGCCGGCCAGATTCACCCGGCCCGAGAACTGAATATCTCCGCCAGGCGCGGTTAGGCTCAGCTGCAACGGCGTGACAGCGCCGCTGGAAAATGCGGGCAAGTCGGGGATGGTAAGGTCCACTGCGACGCTGCCTCCGGGGACGGACATACTGGCTTGCATTTCCATTGGGGCCGTTACGTCAGGCCAGCGGGCCGAAAGATCGACATCGGCAAAATCCATACTAACCGCGCCATTCTCAAGATAGATTAGGCGCGCATTGGTCAGTTCCAACCGCTCGAGCGTGATGGGTCGGCTTTCAACGGCTTGCGCCGTAGCGCCCGTTTGCGAGGAGTTACCTGGCTGATGCAGCTCCCAGTTGCCGCGCCCATCGGCGCGTTCAAGGCGTAGAACCGGGCTATCGGCCAACACCCGTTTGATCCGGATATTCCCAGACAACAACGCCGAGGCATCGACCCCAACCGCGAGGCTTTGGGCGCTTAGCATCGGTTCCGGCCCGGCCCAAGGCGCATTGCCAAATGTCACAGGGCCGGTTTCCATCCCCAATACCGGCCAAAATGACAGTTTGACGTCACCGGTCAACGCGAGATCGCGGCCTGTTTGCGCCTTGACTTGTTCAGCAAGTATTGTCGCCAGTTTTTCGCCTGGCATCAGCAGCAAGGCACCAATGACCAGCCCGAAGGCTGCAACTATGAGAAATAGAAAACGAATGAGCCACTTCATGGGTCTGCCTTTCCGGCCTTTCTGCTCTGTTTCAAGTCAGCCCCGAGCGGGCGGGATTTGCAAGAGGAAGCTTTCCCCTCTATATGCCCGGCCATGAGCACGAACCCACCGAACCTCCGCCCCGATCTAGCCCCAGAGGCCCGGATCGCCGAGACGCCCCGCCGTGGCCAACCGACCCTTGGAATGGTGTCGCTGGGTTGTCCAAAAGCGCTGGTTGACAGCGAACGCATCCTGACCCGGTTGCGGGCCGAGGGGTACGGCATTTCGCCGGACTACACGGGTGCTGATGCCGTTATTGTGAATACCTGCGGGTTTCTGGACAGCGCCAAGGCCGAGTCGCTGGACGCAATTGGCGAGGCATTGGTTGAAAACGGTAAGGTCATTGTGACCGGCTGTTTGGGGGCTGAGCCTGACTATATCCGGGAACACCATCCGCGCATTCTGGCGGTTACAGGACCGCATCAGTACGAACGGTTGCTGGACGCAGTACATGCAGCCGTACCACCCGATCCAAACCCTTATGTCGATCTGCTGCCCGCTTCGGGCGTCAAACTTACCCCGCGCCACTATAGCTATCTCAAGATTTCCGAGGGCTGTAATCATAAGTGCAAGTTTTGCATCATCCCCGACATGCGCGGTAAACTCGCAAGCCGCCCGGCCCATGCAGTGCTGCGCGAGGCTGAGAAACTTGTCGACAGCGGTGTGCGCGAACTGCTTGTGATCTCACAGGATACCTCGGCTTATGGGCTGGATCGTAAGTATGACGTGAACCCATGGAAAGATCGGGAGGTGCGCAGCCATATCACCGATCTGGCACGGGAACTCGGCCAATTCGATGCGTGGGTCAGGCTTCATTACGTCTATCCCTACCCCCATGTGCGCGATTTGATCCCGCTGATGGCAGATGCGGGTAGCAATGTGCTGCCGTATCTCGACATCCCATTCCAACATGCGCATCCCGATGTTCTGAAACGTATGGCCCGCCCTGCCGCCGGGGCAAAAACTCTGGACGAGATTGCCAACTGGCGCGCTATTTGTCCGGATATCACTTTGCGATCAACCTTTATCGTCGGCTACCCCGGAGAAACCGAGGCAGAGTTCCAGACGCTCCTGGACTGGATGGACGAAGCGCAGTTGGATCGTGTCGGCTGTTTCCAGTACGAAAATGTCGATGGCGCCCGCTCGAACGACCTGCCGGATCATGTCCCGGCCGAGGTCAAGCAAGAGCGATGGGAGCGTTTCATGGAGAAAGCTCAGGCCATTTCTGAGGCCAAGCTGGCAGCAAAGGTTGGCCAAAAACTCGATGTCATCGTAGACGAGGTGGATGAAGAGGCCGCAACCTGCCGCACTAAGGCCGATGCTCCAGAAATCGATGGCAACTTGTTTATCGACGAAGGCTTCGAAGGCCTGAAACCCGGGGATATCGTCACGGTCGAGGTGGATGAGGCCGGAGAATATGACTTGTGGGGGCGTTTGCACCCCTTGGCGTGACAAAAGGCGTCTGTTCCTAGAGCAGGCCGATCAAAATCACGATCCACGCCACTCCGGCAGCGATTGCAGACAACGCCACCGCTGCACTTGCTGCATCCTTGGCTTGCCCCGCCAACGCGTGGTGCTCGGTCGAGGTGTGATCGACGGCACGCTCGATGGCCGTATTAAATAGCTCGGCCACCAAGACCAGAATGCCCAGAGCAAGGATCAGCGCCCGTTCTGCCGTACCTAGGGGGAGTGCAAGCGCCAATAAAGCAGAAATCAGGTTGGCCCAAACCCACCCACGAAACGAATACTCTTGCCGCCAGGTTGCAGCCAGGCCCTGCCAGCTCCAGCGGGTACGATCCTTTAGGTGGTCAAAGAATTTGCGCATGGGGATTCCGATCAGTCGTCCTGCAAGAAGACGTCCGCGACCCACAGCAGAAAGGCAAGAAAAAACCGCCTCGAAGGCGGTGTTCTTTTTAGAGGTGCGCAGGCGGCCCTGCGATCAGAACCGCCTGCTTCATACTTATTGGGTGACCGGGTTACATACGGTCTGGCCTGCTTCGGTTGTGGCCAGTTCATAGCCTGCCGAGCAACTGGGTGTACCAAACTTGTCATAGTCGGGCTGGATGTAAACCGGGGTCGGTTCCTCTTGCTGCGAGCACGCAGTCAATACAACGGCCGTGGCGCAGATAGCAGCAAATTTCAGTTTCATGTCCATCAATCCTCTATTACTTTTCTGATATTGCCCAGTTTTTCGGGGCCGGTATCAGAATAGGACCAAGAATTTCATATGGCAACCGAATCGATAACGCATTCGTGAATAAAGGCGAAACCACGCTGGAAGGCGGGTTTTCATTCGCAGTCTACCTTTTTTGACAAAGAGCCCTAAACTTTGACTTCGACATCAGCCAAAGACGGAGTAGCCACATGTCAGACGCCCCGATCATCGCCCAGAAATCGCCCTATCCGGTCGAAGTGACCGAAGGAAAAACCTATTTCTGGTGCGCCTGTGGCAAGTCCAAGCGGCAACCATTTTGCGACGGTTCGCACAAAGATACGTCGTTCGAACCCGTAAAATATACGGCTGAGGCCAGCAAAAAGGTGTTTTTTTGTGGCTGTAAGCACTGCGCCAATCCTCCGTTGTGCGACGGAACGCACAATAAGCTCTGAAAGTCAGGTCAAGTCGTTCAAAACCTGAGCATTGGCACAAAAATCAGGTGCTTTCTCAGCCATTCCTTGTTGTGCGGCAAGCCATATCTGACAACGTTCGTCGCATATTGCGCCCCGGCATCGGGTCACCATCTGAGCGTAGTCGGCAGGTGTCAGTTTCCCTTCGGCCATTGCTTCGGTCAGAGAAATCCCTAAGGATCGCGCGACCGAGCGTGTCAGCCAAAAGTGTTTTTCGATCTCGCCCAGTGATGTTCGGTCCATTTGATCACCTTTGTTTGCTGACCCTCAAGGTGGCGAACCTGTGCCGGTTTGGGCAGGTGCAGGGCGCGCTTTCCGCCGTTTCGTTCTCGTTCAACCAGTCTGGGCATGCCCGCGCCCATTCGCACCCGCGGCAGAGCTGAACCATATCTGCCCATTCCTGTTGGCTCAGGTGCCCGTCGCGATGTGCGGTGGCAAGGTCGGCTCCCGTCGCCTGTGCCATTCGCAATACAAGGCGAAGATGGGTCATGATCCGTCCAAGTCGTGGCACGGTACCCCCCTTTGGCGTTACGGCTTGAGCCTGTTCAGCAGCTCGTGATTGCGGCAGTATTCAGGTGTGTCGGGCGCTGTCAGGTTCTTGGCCAGAAAGGCCTTGCAATGGCCCGGATTCGGGCATTCCGTGCACCGCAATACCGCGTCCGAGATTTCGTCGAACTGTAAGGCCCCTTCGATGGCAACTTCTTGCAAATCTACGCCCAGCGTCGTGGCCATCCGATCTACAAGGTCGGCGTGACGTCGCAGCGTTTCACGATCAGACATGCGGTTTCCTTTTCCATTCACTCTATGGAAAGGGTAACGCATGCCCCGCACAGTGCCCTTGACTCAGGTCAATGCCCGGTTGCCAGCTGGTCCAGATAGGCCCGCGTGGCGTCCTGCACGCGGCGAAAGCGGTCCCCGCCCAGCTTCTTGCCACCGTACCAGCGTGTCACGATGATTACGTGATCCGTCAGCTCGGCCCGCTCCATCATCCGCAAAATGACCATTGCCGCGCCAGACTCTCCGTCATCGGCCTTGAGCGCACCGTTTGGCAAGATGGCTGCCCACATGTTGTGAGTTGCCTTCGCATATGCCTTGTCGGATTTCAGTTCCGCCAGCACCGCATCGACATCAGCACGACTGGTGACCCCCGCGCCGGTCACAGCATATTTCGACCCGCGATCACTGAGAACGACACCCAATCGGGTTAAGTTGACCATTACTGTAATCCCAGTTCCCGCGCCGTTTGCAACACAACGTCGACCCGCTGGGCATTGGGAGGGTGCGTGGCAAGGAAACGATCACCCGGATCAGGAATGCGTTGGAAGAAAGCCATCCCGACCAGCGGATTATACCCCGCCGCGTAAGTGATCTGTGTCCCCAGACGATCCGCTTCCAATTCGAACTCACGCGTGTAGTTCTGCACCCCGACCTCAGCACCCAGCGCCTGTGCGCGCTCAATCCCTGCATCGTCCGCGCCCTGATTGCGCGCGAGTTCACCGAATATCCGCGCGCTCTCTTTGGCGTTCTGCGCCTGCCGGGCGATGTGACCCAAAATATGGTGGGCGGCCTCATGGCTCATGACAAAGGCCATCTCGTCCGCGTTCTGCGTTGCATCGATCATCGGCTGTGTAAAAACGACTAGCGGCCGCCCATCCTTGTCCAAGGTCTGAAACGCATTCGCTGGGGCCTTTGACGAGAGATCAACCAAAATCACAAAATCACAATTGGCAGTCCTCGATTGGCGGCGGCATTCCCGGCTTGCGGTCGTTCCGACAGCCCGGCTGACCTGCTCGAATACGCGCGCCCTGTCCTTTTGTTCTGATGACGATGGCTGCCATTGATCGGCCGGGATCGCGATAACAGGCGACATATCGCAAGCCGCCAACAGCATCACCAGCAACAGGGCAAGACGGCGCATTCACATTCCTTTCGGTCACTCTGTCGGCAGACAAGCATAGCGCGGCATTTAAGGCCGGGCCACAGCCGATTACAGCTTGCAACGGGTTGCATTGCGATCTTATGCCCTGCACTCTGCACATATGTTTTCAATTGAACACGAATTCGACTCGACGGTGATTACGCTGGTGGACGAAGGCGCAAAGCCTTTGCAAGAGGATGTCGTCATCAACAACTTCGCTGAATGCGTCACACTTGAGCAGTTGGACCCGCGGACCGATCAGATTCAGAAGATTACCCTGTCACCAGAGCAGGTACGCGATCTGGCCGCTGCGCTGGATTTGCCCGAGGGCGTTTATCAGATACGTGAGTCCGAGAGCACCAAAGACTAGTGGTTCCTTTTGGATCTTGTGTCTGATCACAAGCAGCAATTCAGATTGAATTTGTCGCCTTTTGATGAGCAGTTTGCCCTTGAAAGAGAACAGTATGCCTCCGACATACAGACTGCCATGTGAAGGAAGTTAACATATGATCCTGAAGAACCAAGCTGCGCTGGATTTTCTGCACGCGCGCCGGTCTCGTCCGGCCAAAACGCTGGTAGCCCCGGCCCCGACCCGGGAAGAGCTGAGGCCGCTGCTGACTGCTGCAGCGCGCAGCCCGGACCATGGAAAGCTGGAACCCTGGCGTTTTGTTGTTGTCGAGCATGGGGCCATGCAACGCCTTGCAGATCTTACAGAAACTTGTGGTCTCGCCTTGGGAAAATCGCCCGAAGATATCGCCAAGGCGCGCAGCCAATTCGAAATGGGCCATTTGGCGGTTGCTGTTATTGAGGTGCAGAAACCTTCTGACAAGATACCGGCAATTGAACAGACTTATTCAGCGGGTGCGGTATGTCTGGCTCTGCTGAACGCAGCGCTGGCCGCAGGTTGGGGGGCCAATTGGTTGTCCGGCTGGCAATCGCATGATCGCGAGTTTTGCGAACAGGGGCTTGGCTTGGCCGAAAACGAGAAGATTGCAGGCTTTATCCATATCGCAACCGAAGGTACGACCCCGCCCGAACGACCGCGCCCCAATGTGGCGGCGCTAACCCAATGGGTTTCCGAATGATCATCATCCAGTCGTTTCTACAGGCGCTGGGACAGATCGGCGACCCAAGATTCCGCAAGGTACTTCTGTTGGGTGTTGGCCTGACATTCGCGTTGTTGGTGGCTGCCTATGCCGGATTTTTGTGGCTGATCAACGCGCTGGTCGGCGATCAGGCCACCTTGCCAATACTGGGTGAGGTGACATGGCTGAACGACCTGCTCAGCGTGTCATCATTCCTGCTGATGATGGTGCTGTCGGTGTTTCTGATGGTCCCCGTTGCGTCAGCCATCACCTCGATGTTTCTGGATGAGGTCGCACAGGCGGTTGAGGATAAGCATTACCCCGGTCTGCCGCCGGCTAAGCGCATCCCCTTTGGCGATGCGCTAAGGGATACTCTCAGTTTTCTGGGTGTACTGATCGTTGCCAACCTGTTGGCATTGATCCTCTATGCACTCTTCACGCCATTCGCGTTGTTTATCTTTTGGGGTATGAACGGGTTTCTTCTGGGGAGAGAATATTTCACCCTGGCTGCGATGCGCCGACTGGGGCGCGAGGGGGCGCGAAAGCTGCGCGCAAAGCACGCGACAACCATTTGGGTCGCCGGTATTCTTATGGCGGTCCCGCTCTCTGTGCCATTGGTCAACCTGTTGATCCCGATCCTAGGAGCGGCGACCTTCACGCACATTTATCACGGTCTGTCGGGTAGCCGAACCTGAGCTACTCGCGCGGTTCCAGCTGGTTCAGCCAATCGAAATCGCGCACGCTGATTACGCCGGAGATAATGATGCCGGCAATGATCGCCCACAGCACCACCGATATCCCGGTGGTAATCCACAGCTTCTTCTTCATGTGATGGACTTCCGGCGCACCCGCATGAGTGCCCGGAACAATATCCCCCAGATCCCCCTGCGTTTTGATGCGCACAGGCAGAACAATCAGCAAGGTCAGAAACCAAATTACAGCGAAAAGAACCAGAGCGGCGGTAATGGTCATCGACTTCAGACCTGCTCCAGCTCAACGAGGCATCCGTTGAAATCCTTCGGGTGCAGGAACAACACCGGTTTGCCATGCGCTCCGATCTTGGGTTCACCCGATCCCAGAACGCGCGCACCGGTCTCTTTCAGATGATCGCGGGCTGCGATGATATCCTCGACCTCATAGCAGACATGGTGGATGCCGCCTGATGGGTTCTTTTCCAGAAATCCGTTGATCGGGCTGTTCTCACCCAGCGGATACAGCAATTCGATCTTGGTGTTGGGTAGTTCAATAAAGACCACGGTGACCCCATGATCCGGCTCATCCTGTGGAGCGCCGACTTTGGCGCCAAGCGCATTGCGATACTGGGCCGATGCGGCCTCTAGGTCGGGAACAGCAATGGCTACGTGGTTCAGGCGACCAATCATGGGACTCTCCTTCCTTCTGCGTTGCAGCGGTTATGGGGGCAGTATACCCAAAGGACAAGTGCGCCAAATCGTCGTTAACCCTGTATTAGCCAGAAGTTCCTAGCGTGAGGCATCTGCTAAACAGGAGTTCTGCCATGGACGATTCGGGACCTTTCGCCTCTCCAGCGCTGGCCACCAAGATGCGACCGCTGCTGGGCCAAACAATCCTTGTGGTCGAAGACAGCCGCTATGCGTGCGATGCAATACGATTGATGTGCTTGCATAGCGGTGCGCGTATCCGTCGTGCGGATTGTCTGAAATCAGCGCGGCGCCATCTGCAAATCTATCGTCCCTCGGTCCTGATCGTCGATATGGGTCTTCCTGACGGGTCCGGCGCTGACCTGATAGCCGAAATGACCCACGCTGTACCCCGCATCGGTGTCATTCTCGGGCTGTCTGGCGATGACAGCATGCAGGTTATCGCCAGACGCGCAGGTGCAGATGGGTTTCTGGCCAAACCCCTGACCTCGGTCGCTTATTTCCAGACCTCCATACTTGAACTTCTGCCCGAAGATCGCCGCCCAGGAGGTCTGGATTCCGTCAGGGATAATATCGTTCAGCCCGATCCGCTGGCCTATCGGGACGACATGGCCCATATCGCCGACGTGCTTACCGGCCCCACTGATCAGCGCACGTTGGATTATGCGGTACAATTCCTGCAAAGCGTTGCGCGAGACGCCGAAGATACTGTGCTTGCCGAAGCAGCCCGGGACCTTGCCCAATCTCGTGCGCAGGGGACACCGGTCACCGCCCAGGCTGCACGGATTGCGGGTCTGGTTCAGGATCGGCTCGAGCGGCAAGAGGCGATCTGAGATGCTGACCGCGTACTTTATTACCGCATCGATCCTTTGCATCTGGGTCTACCGCCTGACACGACAGACGGCCAGGAGCATCCGCAATCGTCGGGATGCCGCAAATCCACTGGATTGAGTTGAGCTTGTTTTGAGACCACCACGCAACTCAGATTTGCGTGGCGCGGCGAATACACCGATTGTATTGCACTGCCCCAAACGTAAACCGCCCGCTCAGGGCGGGCGGCTAGATTTAGTCTTGCGGGATGATCCTGAGACCCAGTTCCATCAACTGATCCGAGGTCGGATCGGATGGCGCATCCATCATCAGGTCTTCGGCGCGCTGGTTCATCGGGAACATCATGACCTCGCGGATGTTGGCCTCATCCGCCAGCAGCATCACGACCCGGTCGATACCTGCGGCACAGCCGCCGTGCGGCGGGGCGCCGTAGTGGAAGGCATTGAACAGTGCGCCAAAGCGTGACTTCACTTCGTCTTCACCATAGCCCGCCAGTTCAAAGGCTTTCAGCATGATCTCGGGTTTGTGGTTCCGGATGGCACCCGAAACCAATTCGTAGCCGTTACAGGCCAGATCATATTGGTACCCGCGTACGTCCAGAGGGTTGCCCTGCAAAGCGTCCATCCCGCCCTGCGGCATCGAGAAGGGGTTGTGTTCGAAATCAATCGCACCGGTTTCTTCGTCCTGCTCGTAGATCGGGAAATCGACGATCCAGGCAAAGGCAAAGCGGTCTTTCTCGGTGAGATTCAGTTCATCTCCGATCACGTCACGGGCCTTTCCGGCCACCTTTTCAAAGGCTTTTGGCTTACCACCCAGGAAGAACGCGGCATCACCGACGCCCAGACCCAATTGCTGACGGATCGCCTCGGTTCGTTCGGGGCCGATGTTCTTGGCCAGTGGACCTGCGGCCTCCATACCCTCGCCCTGATCACGCCAGAAAATGTAACCCATACCGGGCAGACCTTCTTTCTGGGCAAATGCGTTCATACGGTCACAGAATTTGCGGCTGCCACCGCTCGGCGCTGGGATAGCGCGGATTTCGGTGCCTTCCTGCTCCAACAGTTTCGCGAATATCGCGAAGCCAGAACCGCGGAAGTGGTCAGAGACCACTTGCATCTTAATGGGGTTCCGCAGGTCAGGCTTGTCGGTGCCGTACCACAGGGCTGAGTCCTTGTAGGAAATCTGCGGCCACTCCTGATCGACTTTGCGCCCGCCCCCGAACTCTTCGAACACACCAGTCAGCACGGGCTGGATGGTGTCGAACACATCCTGCTGCTCGACAAACGACATCTCTAGATCGAGTTGATAGAAATCGGTGGGCGATCGGTCTGCACGCGGGTCTTCATCGCGGAAGCAGGGTGCAATCTGGAAATATTTGTCGAAGCCCGACACCATGATCAGCTGTTTGAATTGCTGCGGGGCCTGCGGTAGGGCGTAGAACTTGCCCGGATGTAGTCGCGAGGGGACCAGAAAGTCGCGTGCGCCTTCGGGCGACGATGCGGTAATGATCGGTGTCTGATATTCACGGAATCCCTGATCCCACATCCGGCGGCGCATAGATGCGACAACGTCCGAGCGAAGGGTCATGTTTTGCTGCATCGCCTCGCGTCTTAGGTCGAGGTAGCGATAGCGCAGACGTGTTTCCTCGGGGTATTCCTGATCGCCGAACACCATCAACGGCAATTCGTCGGCAGCACCAAGAACCTCCAGCTCACGCACATAAACCTCGATCTCGCCTGTCGGCAATTTCGGGTTAATGAGATCAGCGTCGCGGGCTTTGACAGTGCCGTCGATGCGGATGCACCACTCGGACCGTACCTTTTCCAGTTCAGCAAATGCCGCACTATCGCCGTCGCACAAAACCTGGGTCACACCGAAATGGTCGCGCAGGTCGATGAACAGTACGCCGCCGTGATCTCGGACACGATGCACCCAACCGGACAGGCGGACGGTTTCACCGACATTGGCGGCGGTCAGAGCGGCGCAGGTGTGGCTGCGATAGGCGTGCATGGATCATATCCCTTCGGGCGCAGAATTCGTCGCGCCGATACACCCCGTCAGGCTTGGAAAGTCAAGGCGGGTCGCGCCGTCAAAACGGCCTTTGCACGTTGCCCGAGTAGAAATAGACGCCCAGCCCTGCCGCAAAGATAATATTACCGGCAATTGCGTGCAGAAGAACTGCATAAAAGAATGATCCGCGCTTGCGGTAGGCCCAGGTGAACAGGAGGCCTCCGACGAAAGTCATGATGGCTACTACCCAGCTCCAGTACATGAGGTGCGCAAGCGAAAACAGGCCAGCGTTCATAAGGTATGCGGCCCGCCCTTCAGGTAGGATCGCGTGATAGCGTCGGAAAAAGAGAGAGCGGAAAAGCAGCTCTTGTGGCAGAGCGGACAACAACGGGTAGCCGATACAGATGAATATCAACATCTCTGGCCGATGCAGCAGCAAAACAAAGGCTGCATCCGGTCGCGCCCACAGCACCAGGGCGGAACAGAAGGCAGCCATGAACAGGGTAAATGCAAAGACTTCGGTCCACGACCAGTTTCGCCAGCCATACCGAAGCTCCGCCCAGGAAAAACCGGGCGTATCCTGCAGCAGCAGTATGCCCAGTCCGGTAAACGCAAAAAGCGAGGGGAACATCCAGTTTGGCGGGAACAATGTCGCGATGGCTATGGGAACCGCCACAAAAAAGAGCACAAACTCAATCCTGAGGCGTGAATTGGTAACAGGGGTCTCCACCCATTCGGTATTTTTGCTCAAGGTGCCACAAGCTCCGCACGGATCAGCCCCCGAAGGGAATTTCCACAGTGGATAGACTGCGCGTTTTTTAGATCGGTCAAGGTCAGAACGGATTCGGTAACTTCTTTATTATCCAACAATTCCTCGCGCAAAACCCCGGGAAGCAATCCGCATCGCAGTGAGGGCGTCAGTCGTCTGCCGTCGGGCATGGTCAGGAACAGGTTCGTGATAGTGCCCTCGCAAAGCTCATCCCGTTCGTTCAAAAACAAAAGCTCATCAACTCTTAGCGGCAAGCCCGCCCGCGCCATGTCATAGACGGCCCGTCGGGTCGTTTTGTAACCCAGCCAGATATCCGATGATGATAGTCTCTGTTTGGCCAAATCCACACGCCAGACGGGCGGATTGGCAGCCAATTCTCCGGACGTCAGTTCAAATTTGCCATCCGCGTCCAAGGTCAAACGGCAGCGCAATGCAATCTCACCCAAACTCGCATCCAAAATCGTCCAAGCGGCGGTTCGGTCAAAATCAATGCCGAACTTCTGTGCTGTGCGCGCCATGCGGGCCAAATGACGATCAAGCCTGACGAACCCCTGCCCCGGCCTGTAGGCCAAAGTTTCGATCAGACGGAAATCAGGCTCAGTTGGTGGGCGAAGCGGGCTTTCCATAGCGCCTCCTCATATTCCGATGGCGCGGTGCTGTCCCAGACCAGCCCGCCGCCTACGTTAAGGGTCGCCTTGCCACCTTCAACCATGAGGGTCCGGATGGCCACGTTGAATTCCGACCGACCGTCCGGGGCCGCCCAACCGATGGTTCCGCAATAAACATCGCGAGGCCAAGGTTCCAGTTCGGACAGGATCTCCATCGCGCGAATCTTTGGCGCTCCGGTGATTGATCCGCACGGGAACAGGGCGGTCAGAATATCCGAAAGGCCTACGCCAAGGTGTAACTGCGCCTGCACAAGCGAGACCATCTGATGGACAGTCGCATAGGTCTCAACCTTGAACAGCTCGGGTACTTTCACCGATCCGGCCAGCGCGACCCGGCTAATATCGTTGCGCAGCAGATCGACGATCATCAGATTTTCGGCCCGGTTTTTTTCATCCGAAGACAGAAAAGCGCGTCGACGCTCGTCTTCGACCGGGTCCTCGCTGCGCGGTTGCGTTCCCTTCATCGGGCGCGTTTCGATCTTGCCCTCGGCGTCGGTTCGGAAAAAAAGTTCCGGCGAACGGCTCAGCAGATCAGGCAGCCCCTCCTGCTCAACCAAGGCGCCGTGGCCGACGGGTTGACCAGCCGCAAGCGCCGCATAAAGCGCGACGCTGTCTCCGGTTACATCGAGATCAATTGGGAAGGTCAGATTTGCCTGATAAATGTCACCCGCACCAATCGCCTCATGCACCGTACGAAAGGCCTGCGTATATCGCGCCTCGTCCCAGCGGGGCTGAAACGCAGTGACACTGCCCGACGCCTTTGGAAGTCCAACGCGATCCGGTGCGTCAAACACACCGAAACACAGTAGCGGCAGGCGTCGTCCTTCTGGCAGCCGGTCTGCCAGACGGGGTTCTAGCACGTAGCCCAGCTCATAACTTGCGTACCCTGCCAGCCAGGCCCCATCCGCGCGCGCCTGATCCAGCGCTGCCAGAGCCTGGGGCACCTCCGCCGCGTTATCCGCGCGGATAATCCGGGACGGACGCTCAAACCGGGTTCCGCGCCCAGCTGGTCCTTGATCGAAACGAATACGCAATTGCATCCTCATTTGCCGTGCTGCGCGGTATAGAGAATAGCGCGCCAAGGGAAAGAGGGGAAAGCGGCAATTTCAAACCCGTTTCCGATACCTCTTGCACCTTTTCGCGCGGTCCCTATAACGCAGGACAATTTGGGCGCTGGGGCGGTGCCCTGACTCGCGGACAATTGAAGGGGCCAAGCCATGCCGAGAAGAACCGACATCCAGTCGATCATGATCATCGGGGCAGGCCCCATTGTTATCGGTCAGGCCTGCGAGTTCGACTATTCCGGCGCGCAGGCGTGTAAGGCGCTGCGCGAGGAAGGCTATCGGGTCATTCTGGTGAACTCGAACCCTGCAACGATCATGACCGACCCGGGACTAGCCGATGCGACCTATATCGAGCCGATCACGCCCGAAGTTGTCGCCAAGATCATCGAAAAAGAACGCCCCGATGCCCTACTGCCCACTATGGGCGGACAGACCGGCTTGAACACCTCGCTGGCGCTGGAAGAGATGGGCGTGCTGGATAAGTTCAACGTCGAGATGATCGGCGCCAAGCGCGACGCGATCGAAATGGCCGAAGACCGCGCCCTGTTCCGCGAGGCGATGGATAGGTTGGGCATCGAAAACCCCAAGGCCGAGATCGTGACGGCCCCCAAGGATGAGAACGGCAAGAAAGATCTCGACGCCGGTGTGGCATTGGCGCTTGAAACCCTCGAAACAGTTGGTCTGCCCGCCATCATCCGCCCCGCCTTTACGCTGGGCGGCACCGGCGGCGGTGTCGCATATAACCGCGAGGATTATATCCATATTTGCCGCTCGGGTATGGATGCGTCCCCCGTCGGTCAGATCCTGATCGATGAAAGTCTTCTGGGGTGGAAAGAATACGAGATGGAGGTGGTGCGCGACACCGCTGACAACGCCATCATCGTGTGTTCCATCGAAAACGTCGACCCGATGGGCGTGCATACCGGTGACTCGATCACCGTGGCCCCTGCCCTGACGCTGACCGACAAAGAATACCAGATCATGCGCAATCACTCGATTGCCGTGCTGCGCGAAATCGGCGTCGAAACCGGCGGCTCGAACGTGCAATGGGCGATCAACCCGGTAGATGGCCGCATGGTCGTGATCGAGATGAATCCGCGTGTATCGCGGTCGTCGGCGCTGGCGTCCAAAGCGACCGGTTTCCCGATTGCCAAGATCGCCGCAAAACTGGCCGTTGGGTACACGCTGGACGAGCTAGACAATGACATCACCAAGGTCACCCCGGCCTCGTTCGAGCCGACCATCGACTATGTTGTCACCAAGATCCCGAAATTTGCCTTTGAGAAATTCCCCGGCTCGGAACCCTACCTGACCACCGCGATGAAGTCGGTGGGTGAGGCCATGTCCATCGGCCGCACCATTCACGAATCGATGCAAAAGGCTCTGGCCTCGATGGAGTCGGGTCTGACAGGCTTTGATGAGATCGAAATCCCCGGTCTGAACGTCGGAGTCTGGGAAGAAGCCGACGACAAGGCCGCCGTGATCAAGGCGATCAGCCAGCAGACCCCCGATCGTCTGCGCACAATCGCGCAGGCCATGCGTCACGGCCTGACCGACGATGAAATCTTCGGTGTCACCAAGTTCGACCCGTGGTTCCTGGCCCGCATTCGTGAGATCATCGAGGCCGAGCGTCAGGTGCGCAAAGATGGTCTGCCGGTTACCGAGGACGGTATCCGCAAACTGAAAATGCTTGGATTCACCGACGCGCGTCTGGGCAATCTGACCGGCCGTGACGAAGACAACGTCCGCCGCGCCCGCCGCAATCTGGGTGTGAATGCCGTCTTCAAACGCATCGATACCTGCGCTGCGGAATTTGAGGCGCAGACCCCCTATATGTACTCGACCTACGAAGCCCCGATGATGGGTGAGGTCGAATGCGAGGCGCGTCCAAGCGACCGCAAAAAGGTCGTCATCCTAGGCGGTGGCCCGAATAGGATCGGTCAAGGCATCGAATTCGACTACTGCTGCTGTCACGCCTGTTTCGCGCTGACCGAGGCGGGCTATGAAACGATCATGGTCAACTGCAACCCCGAAACGGTCTCAACGGACTATGACACCTCGGACCGTTTGTATTTCGAGCCGCTGACCTTCGAACACGTCATGGAAATCCTTACGAAGGAACAGGAAGCCGGTACGCTGCATGGAGTGATCGTTCAGTTTGGCGGGCAGACCCCGCTGAAACTGGCCAATGCGTTGGAGGCTGAAGGTATCCCGATCCTTGGTACCACGCCCGACGCGATCGACCTCGCCGAAGATCGTGAGCGTTTCCAGGCGCTGGTCAATGAACTGGGCCTGAAGCAGCCCAAGAACGGCATCGCCTCGACCGACGAAAAGGCGCTGGAGATTGCCGAAGATATCGGCTTCCCGCTGGTCATCCGCCCCTCCTATGTTCTGGGCGGCCGCGCGATGGAAATCGTGCGCGACATGGATCAATTGCGGCGCTACATCAACGAGGCCGTGGTGGTTTCGGGCGATAGCCCGGTTCTTCTGGACAGCTATCTGGCCGGTGCGGTCGAACTGGACGTGGACGCGCTGTGCGACGGTAACGACGTGCATGTTGCAGGCATCATGCAGCACATCGAAGAGGCCGGCGTGCACTCGGGCGACTCGGCCTGTTCGCTGCCGCCTTATTCGCTGTCGAAAGAGATCATCGAACAGATTAAGGATCAGGCGTTCAAGCTGGCCAAGGCGCTGAATGTCGTCGGCCTGATGAACGTGCAGTTCGCCATCAAGGATGACGAGATTTACCTGATTGAGGTCAACCCTCGTGCCAGCCGCACCGTGCCTTTTGTGGCCAAAGCCACTGACAGCGCGATTGCGTCGATTGCGGCGCGGGTGATGGCGGGCGAGAAACTGGCGAATTTCCCGAAACGCCCCCCTTACAAAACGGTCGATGACACCAAAATCGCCGACCAGATGACGCTGGCCGATCCCGACATGCCGTGGTTCTCGGTGAAAGAAGCCGTTTTACCTTTCGCCCGCTTCCCCGGCGTTGACACCATCCTGGGCCCTGAAATGCGTTCGACCGGAGAGGTCATGGGCTGGGATCGCGACTTCCCGCGCGCTTTCCTGAAAGCACAAATGGGGGCCGGTATGGTGCTGCCCAGCGCAGGTCGTGCGTTTATCTCGATCAAGGATGCTGACAAAGGGCCGGATATGCTCGAAGCAGCGCGTGTTCTGGTTGAGCAAGGCTTTGAGCTTGTTGCGACCCGCGGCACACAAGCCTGGCTGACTGAAGAAAGTGTGCCGTGCGGCGTGGTCAACAAAGTGTACGAAGGCCGCCCGGATGTGACCGACCTGATGAAGGACGGCGGCGTGCAGCTGGTCATGAACTCGACCGAAGGCGCACAGGCGGTGGAAGACAGCCGATCAATCCGGTCGATCGCGCTGTATGACAAGATCCCCTATTACACCACAGCCGCAGCAAGCTATGCCGCCGCGCTGGCGATCAAGGCGCAGGCCGAAGGCGATGTTGAGGTGAAATCGCTGCAGGGCTAAGCCCCGGCAATGGTATGAATGAATGGACCCCGGCCTCGGCCGGGGTCTTTTTTCTTCCCCTCCTTGCCCATCGCCCACATGATGGGCGGGGAAGGAGTGCTCATGGACCTCTACACCACATACGGAAGCAACGACCTGCCGCGGGCTATCCGCTTTTATGATGCGATCTTCGCAGTTCTTGGTCAGCCACGCCTGCCCGGATGGATCGACGGTTGGGCCGGATGGGGCGCCGATCCCGACAGCGGGACCGGCTTTTGGATCTGCAGACCTTTTGATGGAGCCCCCGCCAGTACCGGCAATGGCACGATGATCGCCTTTCCCGCTCAGAGTGCCGTTCAGGTTCGGCATTTCCATGCCACGGGTCTGGAAAACGGCGGCACGGATGAAGGCAAACCGGGCGTCCGACCTCATTACGAGCCCGGTTTCTATGTGGCCTATCTGCGTGATCCTGATGGCAACAAGCTATCCTGTTTTTACTACCATTATGATCCAAAGGAGGATGCGGGCGGTTGATCAACCAGCAGCCAGACGTCGCTTTTCTTCACGGTTGAAAAACAACATGTAGAAGACAGGTGCGGCAACCATGGTCAGGATCGTGGCAAAGGCCAGACCGCCCATGATCGTGACTGCCATGGACACAAAGAACGCATCCGTCAGAAGCGGTGCCATCCCCAGAATCGTCGTGATCGCCGCCAACATTACCGGGCGCAGACGCGAGACAGAGGCCTCAACAATCGCAGGACGCAGGGCTTTGCCAGTAGCGCGGACCAGATCGATTTCTTCCACCAGTACGATGCCGTTCTTGATCAGCATCCCTGACAGACTTAACAGCCCCAATAGCGCTGTGAAGGTGAAGGGCAGGCCTGTTCCAAGCAGACCGATAACCACGCCGTTTACGGACATCGGGACCAGTAGCCAGATAATGACCGGTTGCCGGATTGCATTGAACAGCAATACGGAAATCAACACCATAATCAGCAAGCTCAGCGGCAACTGCCGCCCAAGGCTGGCCTGCGCATCGCCTGAATCCTCGAACTCGCCCCCCCATTCCATACGATAGCCGATCGGCAGTTCCATCGCTTCAATGGCACTGCGTACTTCGGAGTGGACCTGCGCGGCGGTCATGTCAGGGGGGATGTCCGCTCCAACCGTGATGGTCAACACTCGGTCACGGCGGTGAACCAACGTATTGAGCGCCTTGTAGTCGAAGCCATCCACCATCTGCTCGATTGGAACGAAACGTTCCGACTGATCGGAGTAAACCACCTGATCGACGATCGAATAGTCCCCATCCGCCGGACGGCGCAAGATGATCGGGATCTGGCGGTCGCGCTCGCGCAAAACGCCGCCCGTGATGCCATCGGTCGAAAACTGCAACGTAGCCGCAATGTCTTCGCGCGATACGCCTGCTGTTTGGGCGCGCTCCGTGGCATAGATCGGCTGCACGGCCAATTCCTGCTCACGCCAGTCGTGATGCACATGTAGCGCATTCGGAGATGCGGCTGACATGCGCTGTACCGCTTCTTCGGCCAGTTGACGCAGAACAACCGGATCACTACCCGAGAACCGAGCCTGGATTGGATCGCCGCCACCGGGACCAAAAATCAGGCGTTTGGTGCGGAACTCGCCTTCGGGGAACTGGGCTGAACCGAACTCCTCAAGATCGGCTTGCAAGGCAGGAATGTCGTCCAAAGCCTCGGTGCGGATGATCATATGTCCATAGCTTGGGTTTGGCTTCTCGGCAGCATAGGTCAACATGAACCGCGTGGCCCCCTGCCCGACGAATGTGGCAACCGAGACGACGTCATCACGTTCGGCCAGCCAGCCCTCGAATACGGCCATATCTTCCGCCGTGCGGGCGATCGGCGTGCCTTGTGGCAGCTTGTAGTGCACGAAGAACAACGGCGTGTTCGAGTTTGGGAAGAATTGCTGTTTCATCAGTCCAAAGCCCGCAAAACAGACGACTGTGACCCCGATCAACCCGGCCACTACCAGCCATCGGAACCGAAGCGCCCAGTTCAGGATTGCACCGTAGACGCGGAACAGGATGCCGCCATAGGCATCCACCTCACCCTCTTTGCCCTGCTTGAAGAAATAGTGTCCGAGCAAAGGTGTCACCGTGATCGCCAGAACCCAGCTCAGCAGTAGTGAAATGCCGATCACGGCAAATAACGAGAACAGGAACTCCCCGGTCGCGTCAGGACTGAGCCCGATCCCGGCGAAAGCCATGATCCCGATCACCGTCGCGCCCAGAAGTGGGATCTGCGTTTTTGACGCAACCTCTTCCGCAGCATCGCGCGAGGATTTTCCCCGCAACATCGAAATCTGCATTCCTTCGGCCACCACGATGGCGTTGTCGACCAGCATCCCCATGGCGATGATCAGAGCGCCCAGCGAGATCCGTTCCATCTCGATCGAGAACATCGACATGAAGAGCAAAGTGCCCACAACGGTCAGCAACAGTGTGGAACCCACGACGATGGCCGCGCGCCAGCCCATGAAAATGCCCAGAACCGCGACCACGATGCTGACTGACATGGCGAGGTTCAGCAGGAAGGCGTTCGAGGCCTCATCGACAATAACATGCTGCTGATAGATGGGCAGGATTTCGACACCAAAGGGGATTTCGGAATCCAGTTCGGCCAGTTTGGCATCTGCACGCTGCCCGACTTCGACGATGTTTTCAGTGGCCAGCCCAGCGATACCTAGCGTGAAAGCTTCAGCGCCGTTGAATCGGATCATGATATCGGGATCATTCTGCCGCCCGCGATAGACATCTGACATATCAAACAGATTGATCACCTGCCCCTGCGATCCAACCGACAGGCCGGCGATCGCCGACACGCTGTCCGAGCCCTCGGCCGTCAAGATCGTGGTGCGGTCACTATTGGATCGCAGCGAACCCGAAGCGTTGACCGAGTCCGCGTTTGCGATAGCTTCGTTGATCGCCTGCAGCGGAACGTTCTGATTGACCGAGATCGACAGGTCCGGCTCAATAAAGATCGCCTCATCCGGCAAGCCCTGAACCTCGACATCTGCAACACCGCTTACCGTCAGCAATTCGCGGCGAAGGAAGGTCGCCAGTTCGTGCTTCTCGGCGTCAGAAAACCCTTCTGCCGTAACGGCATAGAACAGGCCGAACACATCCCCGAACCCGTCATTCACATAAGGCGCACCCACGCCCGAAGGCAGACCGCGTGCTGCATCGCGCACCTTGGCGCGCAGACGGGTCCAGATGTCGGGCAACTCACTGCCGTCATAGGTGGATTTAATCTCAACCTCGATCAGCGACTGTCCCGGCTGGTTGACCGAGGTGATGACATCCACCTCGCCCATCTGCTGAATGGCAGATTCCAGCGGTTCTGAAACCTCCAGCGCCACCTGTTCGGCAGTCGCACCGGGATATTGCGTGGCGATCACCGCCTGTTTGATGGTGAAGGCCGGGTCTTCAAGGCGACCTAGCGACGTGAAACCCCAAATGCCGCCGAACAGGGCGATCAGGATGAACAGCCACGTATAGAGAGGCCGGTCGATCGAAGCGCGTGCGATGCTCATGAAACCGCCCTCAGTTCGAGAAGCCGACAAAGCGGCGGACAGTTTGACCATCGGACAATGCACCCCCACCGGCAACGACGATTTCGTCTCCATCCGTCAAGCCGGTGAGTACGCGGACATCGCCGCTCTGCGTAGGTTCAACAGTCACGGGAACCCGGCGGACGGTGCCTTCGTCGGCGCCAGCCGGCGAGAAGACCAGAACGCCCAGCGCGCCGCTGGCATCAGCAACTACAGCCGTTGGCGGGATGATGATACCGGTGCGTTCATCCTGCACCTGCACCGTGACGGTCACGGAGGAACCGGGAAGAATCTGCAATCCCTCGGGCGGTGTCAAACCGAACTGGATGCGAAAGGTCTGGCCCACGCTTGAGGATTCAGCATCGAATTCCCTTATTTCCAGCGGAAAGATCTCGTCGCTGACAGGGAACTTGGCAGTAATCGTGATGTCGTCCTGCTGTCCGGACCGCTGAAATAGGATTTCGGGCACATCCACCTCAATACGCAGTTCAGACATATCGTGAATCCGCACGATCGGAGTACCCGCAGAAACAGTTGTAAACGCCTCAACTGCACGGCTTGAAACCAGCGCGTCGAACGGAGCGGTCAGCGTCGCATGTTCCAACTCATATTCTGCATCTCGAACCGCAATCGCAGCCAGTTGCGCAGCTGTTTCGGCATCATCGACGGCAACCTGGCTGGCTGCGGTTCCACGCAGACGCGACAGGCGGGCGAGTGTTCGATCCGCCTGATCTTTTTGCAAGCGCGTCCGGTCGCGCTGCAGTTCGAACGGTTCCTGATCGAGGCGGGCAATCAACTCACCCTTTGGGATTACAAAGCCTTCGGTCACAGGCATCTCAACGATCTGCCCTGCGACCTGAAACGCCAGATCAACTGTCTGACGAGCGGCGATCCGACCAAAGAATTGGCGCGAAAAGCCGGGAGAGGTTTCGCTTACCTGCATCAGTTTCACAGGCTTGGCAGGCTCTTGCGCCATGGCAGGCGCAGTCAACAAGGACAGTGCGAGGCAAACAGAGGTCAGGAGTTTCATTTCGTCAATCCCTCGGGAATTCCGGTTTTCAGAATGTTGTCACGGATTTTGTGAGCCAGCCGTGCGAACTCGGCGGTTTCTTCGGTGTTCAGACCCGATGCGCTGTGGAAAAGCTCACCCGCCACGGCCACCAGCATATTGCGGGCCTCTTCGCCCTGTTCGGTCAGCACCAAAAGCCAGGCGCGACGGTCTTCGGGATCACGCTGTCGGGTCAGGTGCCCCGCCAGTTCAAGTGCATCGGCGGTCGCCGTAATCGTTGACGGCACTGTCAACATATCTGCGGCCAGCACTCCCATACGTTTGGGCACATCGAGCTTGATTAGCATGTGGCATTCCTGATGGCTCAGGTCTGTTTCGATGCTGTCAAAGCTCTCTTCCAGTTTCCAATAAAGCGCGTAGACCCCCATCATCGCCTGAATCTCAGGGCTGAGGCGTCCTAACCGCATGCTGATATCGTCTGACATGATTCTTTTCCGTGCGAGTCGCGGCGAAATATACTTCGAATTTTGAACTATTCAAGTTATGAAGCGAGGGGCGATGCATTCCCTTGGGTCAACACATCTTGATCAATACGAATAGGGACTGCATTTTGTGCAGATCATGAACTCAGGGCCAGCCATGTACACTCCTGCCATCACCGGGACCGGTGTCTATACACCAGAAAACATCATAACCAACGCCGAACTGGTGGAAGCGTTCAATGCCTATGCCGACCGGATGAACGTCGAAAACGCGGATGCGATTGCCGCGGGCGACATGGAACCGATGCAGCATTCCTCGGAAGAGTTCATCCTGAAGGCATCAGGGATCGAAAACCGGTATGTGATGGACAAGACCGGTGTTTTGAACCCCGAGATCATGCATCCCGCGCTGCGCCAGCGTAGCGACGACGAGCCTGGGATCATGACCGAGATGGCGGTGGATGCGTGCCTTAAGGCGCTAGCACAAGCGGGGCGCAGCGCCGAGGATGTCGATTTGGTGATCTGCGCCGCTTCGAACCATGAACGTGCCTATCCTGCAATTGCCATCGAGATTCAGCAGGCATTGGGGATCAGCGGATTCGGGTTTGACATGAACGTGGCCTGTTCCTCGGCCACATTCGGCATTCAGGCGGCGGCGGATATGGTACGCTCGGGCTCGGTCCGGGTGGCGCTGGTTGTCAACCCCGAGATCTGCTCGGGTCATCTCGAGTGGCGCGACCGGGATTGCCATTTCATATTTGGCGATGTCGCGACCGCTACTCTGATCGAGCGGATCGAAGACGCCCGAGGCCCACATTTCGAGATTGTCTCGACCCGGTGTGCAACTGCGTTTTCAAACAATATCCGCAACAATAACGGCTTCCTCCGCCGTTCACGCCCCGATGGTCTGGTAGATCGCCGCGACATGCAGTTCATGCAGAATGGTCGCAAGGTGTTCAAAGAGGTCCTGCCCATGGTCAGCAAACATATCAGCGACCACATGGAGGCAGAAGGCATCAGTAGTGATGATCTAAAACGCCTCTGGCTGCATCAGGCCAACAAGACGATGAACGACTTCATCGGCAAGAAGGTTCTAGGGCGCGAGCCTGAACTGGGTGAGCAACCCAACATTCTGCAAGACTACGCCAATACCTCATCCGCCGGGTCGATTATCGCCTTCTCAAAGCATTCCGATGATCTGGATGCGGGCGATGTGGGCCTGATTTGCTCGTTTGGGGCCGGGTATTCGGTAGGCTCTGTGATCGTCAAACGGCATCAATAAGCGCGCGCCTTAACTGCGCTGCTGGAATCGCTGCAAGACCAAACCGCTTTCTCAAGAATTATTCAGACGGGCTCAACCGCTCCTTCATCTCTGACCGACACATCGAAACCCGGATGCCCTGTGCATCCGAGTGATGTAGTTATGGGAGCCCGCTGTTATGGGAAATAATATTCGCTTTGGACTGGCCGCGCTGGTTGCTGCACCTTTCATTGGGGTCATGGCGACCGGCGCGGCAATCGCAGAACCGCAAACCTGTACAGTCAACACCGCGCGTGTTGCCGCCAATGAAGGCGATTTTGACACGCTCTGCGGCTGTTCGCAGGTAACGCGAGGATTTGTATCACATCTGCAAACACGATCTGATTTTGCTTCGATTCTGCAGAACACTTCGGCGCAATGTCCCGGGCTGACCCAGCTATTGAGCGATCTGCCCACAGCATCGATCTCTAACACGAATGCCGGGGAAGATCGCAGCAGCGATCCATCCTCCAACTCGGGTGACGCAAACGGAAGCGGAAGTTCGGACAACAGTGGAGGTAGCCCAGGCAACAGCGGAGGAAACTCTGGCGGCAGTAGTGATCCGGGTGATGGCGGAAACAGTCCAGGCGACGGTGGAGGCAAAGGTGGCCACGGCGGAGGTGACAAACCCGGTAAAGGCGGTGGCAAAGGTGGTCACCACGGGGGTGACAAGCCCGGAAAAGGCGGGGGAAAGGGTAAAAAGTAGCCCGAAACCAAGACAGAAATGAAAGGATCTGTGCCTCGCGAGTGGCTCAGGTCCCATTATTGGTCACGAATGGGGACGACTTACCGAGATAGCGCTCTCCCATTTGCCCTGTGCGGGACATTCAGCTAACGCTTTCCTCTTCCAGATGCAGCTTCATCTCAATCAGCACCTGCTGCAGCATACTGGTTTCTTTCAACAGTCGCTTCGCCTCGTTCACCGTGATGATGCCATCTTCTATCGCCGACTGATATTCCGTCATCAGCATGGCAAACCGCTGGCTCAGCGCAATGACATCGGAATTTACCCCGCCCGTACGTGGGCTGTCCGAGTTTCGTCCATCGTAAGAAAGCGTGATATTCTTCAAATCCGCCAATGCCGCAGTCACGTGCGGATAGGCAGCCGCGTTTTCCAACCGGGCAACAGCATCCACCGGCATGAACCGGTCAGAATGTTCTGCGTTGTCTGAATAGTACCTGCCAAGCGTGGCTTTGGATTTCCCGGTGATCTCGCACGCTGCTTCGATTCCGACATCCTTAACCAATGCTTCGGTATGCTTTTTCAGATAGGCCCCGATATCTGCCATTTTGCTACCCTTGTTACCTGCGCCCTGCCCCCTCTGCCTGTCCATGCTGGGGGAAAGGGTAGGGAAATTTCCCATATTCGATTCATAATTGAAATGGCAATAATTGACTATCCCTCAGATATGCAGGGATTTTGTGAGTGAGTGGCGGCCGTTCGAGCCGGTAAAGAGTGTATGCGGGGCAGGATTTTAGCCTTGCATTGTATAGGCCACTTGTAGGCCGACGACGCCGCTGTCGCGAAGGCGAGGTAATCCATCCCCAAGAGCATTTGCTCAACCTCAGCTGTAGCGATGGTGGCGTCGATTTACCCCCATGAGACGTCTTGCCCAGGCAGCACATGCGAATTAGACCCACGGCATGGCAAAGCTCTATTTCAACTATTCGACTATGAACGCGGGCAAATCGACCGTGTTGCTACAGGCCTCGCATAACTATCGCGAACGCGGCATGGATACCTACCTGATGACAGCCGCCATTGACGGACGCGCCGGTGAGGGGCGGATCGCATCAAGAATCGGAATCTCGGAACGAGCGGACAGGTTTCGTCCCGACGACAATGTGTTTGCCATGATCGAAAACCGCCTTACGCAAGGGGGCATCGCCTGCGTATTCATTGATGAAGCCCAGTTTCTTTCGGAAGAGCAGGTCTGGCAACTTGCGCGCGCCGTAGATGATCTGAAGGTCCCAGTGTTGACCTACGGGTTGCGGGTGGATTTTCAGGGTAAACTATTCCCCGGGTCGGCAGCATTGTTGGCTCTGGCCGATGAGATGCGCGAAGTACGCACCATCTGCGAATGCGGGCGCAAGGCGACGATGGTGATTCGTCAGGATGAAAACGGAAACACCATCACCGAAGGGGCGCAGGTCCAGATTGGCGGGAACGAGACTTATGTCTCGCTCTGCCGCAAACACTGGCGCGAGGCGGTGGGTTCCTAAACCGGGTTGGGTAACGTTCGCCCGGCCACGAACGCCGCGACATTGTCCAACGCCATGTGACCCATATCGGTGCGTACCTCTTCGGTCGCGGTGCCGAGGTGGGGCAGCAGAGTCACATTTTCCATGTCACACAAGGCCTGCGGCACCTTGGGCTCGAACTCGTAGACATCCAGCCCAGCGCCAGCAATCTGACCCGCATGAAGCGCTTGGATTAAGGCGGCTTCATCCACAACTTCACCGCGCGCAATGTTTATCACAATGCCCGAGGGCTTCATCGAGGCCAAAATCTGCGCGTTGACCAAGTGTCGTGTTTCAGCTCCTCCGGGGACGGCTATGACAAGAAAATCCACTGCCGCAGCCAATGCATTGAGTTCAGGGAGGTACTCTGCTTGGAAGTCCAGCTGTTTTGGACTGCGTGATTGATAGGCAACGGTCATGTCGAATCCGAAATGACACCTCCGGGCAATGGCCTGACCTATGCGGCCCATTCCGATGATGCCCACCTTTTTGCTGGTCACATGTTGGCCCAGCATCTGTGTGGGATGCCACCCCTGCCACTGGCCTGACCTGACCAACCTTTCCCCCTCACCTGAACGGCGGGCCGTCGTGAGCAAAAGTGTCATGGCAATATCGGCGGTGGCATCGGTGACGGCACCCGGCGTGTTGGTAACCGCGACTCCGGCAGCATGTGCGGCGTCCACGTCGATATGATTGTAACCAACGCCGAAATTTGCCAGCAGTTTACAGCGAGGCTCTGGCACCTGAGCAAAGATCTCTGCCACGAACTGATCGCCCAACGTCGGGACCACGACGTCAAATTCAGTCAGCGCCCGCAACATTTCTTCATGCGCCAGAGGCGTGGTTTCACTGCGGATTTCCACATCGAATTCGGCACGGGCGCGCGCTTGGACAGCCGAAGTCATCGGTCGGGCAATCAGCAGTTTCATCAATGCATCCTTCCACCGATGGGCACAGCGCCATCGGGGCCTATCAACACGATCTCACCGTTTTCGTCGGGAAGACCCAACACCAAAACCTCGGACATGAATTTACCGATTTGGCGCGGGGGAAAGTTGACCACGGCCATCACCTGCTTGCCCACCAGCGTCGCCGGATCGTAGTGCGCGGTGATCTGGGCTGAAGTTTTGCGCTTACCGATCTCACCGCCAAAATCGACCCACAGCTTGATCGCGGGCTTGCGGGCCTCCGGGTACGGCTCGGCGCGTATCACCTCACCTACACGAATGTCGACTTTGAGAAATTCGTCGAATGAAATCTCACTCACGAGACAGCTCCTTGGATCGGTCGGTTGCAGCTTTGACGGCACGATGTAGCAGGTCTGGGAAACCCTCTTCTTCATGCATCAACACCTCCAGTGCGGCCTGAGTGGTGCCGTTGGGAGACGTGACGTTAACTCGCAATTGCGAGGGGTGTTCGTCAGCGGCCATCGCCAACGCCCCTGCCCCGGCGACGGTTGATTTGGCCAACTTCATCGCCAGTTCAGGTGGCAGACCATGCGCTTCGCCAGCTTGCGCCAGTGTTTCGATCAGGTGGAATACATAGGCCGGGCCCGAACCGCTGACCCCGGTGACGGCATCCATCTGCGTCTCATCATCCAATCGAACCGTCTCACCAATGGCCGAAAGCAGGTCTTCAGCCAGTAGGATATCCGCGTCCGAGGTGTTGGCATTCCCAATCAGCGCCGTGATCCCCTGCCGAACCGCCGCAGGCGTATTTGGCATCGCACGGATGATCGGTGTGTTCGCGCCGAGGACGTTTTCGAAGGTGGCCAGTGAGGTACCTGCCGCGACCGATATGAAAAGACTGTCACCATCGCCCAGCGCTTGAATGGCTGGCAGGGCTTCGCCCATCATCTGTGGTTTGACCGCTACGAGTACAACTGCGGGTGCCTCGGGGAGAGGAGTGTTGATGTTGACGCCCTGCGCCTTCAGCCAATCCGAGGGAAATGGATCGATCACCCAGACCGATGCGGCAGGAAGGCCATGTTCCAACCAGCCTGCAAGCATCGCCGAGCCCATCTTGCCGCATCCCAGAAGCACAAGCCCCTGTTCCGCAACTCGCGAGATATCCATGATTGCCCCTCCCCTATGGTTCGGGGCAAAGCTTTACGCGCGGCCGTAGGCCTCTGCAATGGCGACTTGCATCGCCTCTTCGGGGTCTCGGTTGCCCCAGGTCACCAGTTGGATCGCGGGGTAGTAGCGCTCAGCGCTCAGTACCGCTGCGGTGATCATGGTATCGATCTGTTCCGGGCTGGCCGTCTGACCACCGGCCAGCACCAAGCCATAGCGATAGACCATCAATTTCTGATTGGCCCAGTAGGTAAACGCCCCGGCCCAACACTGATCATTCATCTTGTTCAGCAGCTCATAAAGCTCGGTTTCGCGCTCGGCCGGAGGCTCCATCTCAAAGGAACACACCATGCGGAGCGTTTCATCGTAATTCGACCAGGCCAAAGTTATCGAATATGTGCGCCACTGTCCTTCGACGGCCATCGCAATCTGATCATCCCCGATCCGGTCAAAATCCCAGTCGTGATGTTCTGCAAGATGTTCAACAATGTCGATCGGATGAAGGTCTTCTTCGAGATACTGCTCGGAAAGGGCCATAATGCCACCTCACTAATCTCTAGCATTTTGGGGCTGGCAGCGCCCCAGCGCTAGTTGCCTGCTCTACAAGCCGGGCTTCCCCAGTCTGCCTGTACTAAATATGGTGCGATGTGAGCACTGCTCTGGCAACCCTATTTATTGGGGATAACAGCAATAAGTTGTGGACAGTTGGCAACGCCGATCAAAATATTGGCGTTGGATGCAGCTTTGTCTTGATAAATTTCTGCAGAGCGGCAAAATGCACAACACCGCACAATCCAAGTTCGGATTGCGCGGCGGATGCTTTTACCCAAAATCTTAAATTCCTGCGGACGTTACTTGTCCAGCTTCGCCTCGAGCGCGGCAATTCGCTGTTCAAGTGCACCGTTCTCTTCGCGCGCTTTCTGCGCCATGGCACGCACAGCATCAAATTCTTCACGGGTTACGAAATCCCGGTCGGCCAGCCAGCGATCCATCATTGATTTCATCGCATTTTCGGCCTCTTCTCGTGCCCCCTGCGCCACACCCATGGCATTGGTCATCAGTTGAGACATATCGTCCAGAATCTTGTTACGGGTTTGCATGGGCTTTCTCCGATTTCGCGATTGCTCTCTATATGGGTAAAGATTGGCCCGGGCTCAAGGTTGACTTGCCACGCAAACCCCGGGCAATGAGACGCACATGCAGGCTGTTTTGAATTTCCCCGATCTGTCACCCGAAATTTTCTCGATCTCTCTGTTCGGGATGGAGTTTGCGCTCAGGTGGTATGCGCTGGCCTATATCGTCGGCATCCTGATTGCTTGGCGCATGGCGCTGATGGCGCTTAGGCGGCCTGTGCTTTGGGCTGATGACACACCACCGATGCAACCCGATCGGCTTGAGGATTTGGTCACCTGGATCATACTGGGTGTAATTCTTGGTGGTCGATTGGGGTTCGTCCTTTTCTATCAACCCGCATATTATTTTGCGTATCCACTGGAAATTCTGATGGTTTGGCAGGGTGGCATGGCCTTCCATGGCGGCCTGTTGGGCGTGGTGATCGCCACGTATCTGTTCGGCAGGCGCCACGCTACACCGATTCTTTCGCTGGGTGATCTGGTTGCCTACACAGTGCCGCCCGGGTTGTTGCTGGGACGATTGGCGAATTTCACTAATGCCGAGCTTTGGGGTCGACCCAGTGAATTGCCATGGGCGGTGATCTTTCCCGGAACTGCGGCCCAGGATTGCCCCGGCGTTGTTGCGGGGATGTGCGCCCGCCACCCTTCGCAACTGTATGAGGCAGCACTTGAGGGTCTGATCCTCGGGGCGATTCTGATATGGCTGGCCTACCGGCGCGGCGCGTTTCAAAAACCAGGTCTGGTTATGGGCGTATTTCTGGCTGGCTACGGCGCATCGCGGTTTTTTGTCGAATTCTTCCGTCAACCCGATGCGCTATTTGTATCGCCCGGGAATCCGCTAGGGCTGGCGTGGCATGTTGGCGGATATGGATTGACGATGGGGCAAGTCTTGTCGCTACCAATGATTGCACTTGGCCTTTGGTTCGCAATTCGGGCACAACGCAGATCATGAACCTGAAGGATCGTCTGCTCCTGCGCATCCAGAATGATGGCCCTATGACCATCGCTGACTACATGACCGAGTGTCTGATGCATCCGGAACATGGATACTACACAACCCGCGATCCGCTGGGCGCTCAGGGCGATTTCATTACAGCGCCTGAAATCAGTCAGATGTTCGGAGAGCTAATAGGACTGTGTCTGGCGCAATGCTGGCTGGTACAAGGCAAACCCGAAAAGTTTGTTCTGGCCGAGCTTGGCCCTGGTCGTGGCACCCTGATGGCTGACATCCTGCGCGCCACTCAGAGTGTGCCTGGCTTTCACAAAGCGGCCGAGATCGCGTTGCTCGAAGCTTCACCTGTTTTGCGCGACGTACAAGCCAAGGCACTGCAAGGGTATGAACCTCAGTGGATCGAGGCAATTTCTGATTTTGAAGATCTTCCTCTGTTTCTGGTGGCAAACGAGTTCTTTGATGCCCTGCCCATCCGCCAGTTCCTGCGCGAAGGCGAAGGTTGGCGCGAGAGGTTAGTTGGCAAAAATGGTGCATCGCTTGCGTTCGGTCTTGGTGCGCAATCTGCACAAGCTGCGCTCAGCGGACGTGTCGAGGATACGCAGGACGGAGATCTGGTAGAACTGTGCGCTGCTGCCAGTTCCATTATGTACTCTGTTGCCGGGCAGATCGCTCGTAACGGCGGAGCCGCGCTGATCATCGATTATGGTGACTGGCGCTCGCTTGGCGACACATTGCAGGCGTTGCAAGCGCATGAACGTGTCGATCCCCTGGATCAGCCCGGTCAGGCGGATCTGACCACACATGTCGACTTTGAGGTCTTGGCGAAGGCGTCTCATACTTCGGGCTGCGCTTATACAAAACTGACCCCGCAGGGTGTGTTTCTTGAGCGGCTCGGGATCACCGCGCGCGCGCAATCGCTTGCCGCCCCTCTCAGCGGGTCACAGCTTGAGGCGCTGGTCTCTGCACATCGACGGTTGACGCACCCCGACGAAATGGGAAACCTGTTCAAAGTACTGGGCCTTTATCCGCCAAACGCCACGCCGCCACCGGGACTGGAACCATGACACTGGAAATCATTACCTCAGACATGCTGTCCCCCGTACGACACGGGTTCTTCAGCCGCCGCGGTGGCGCATCTTCTGGTATCTTCGAAGGACTCAACTGCGGAACCGGGTCGACAGATTTGACTGAGGCCGTAGCTTTGAACCGTCGGCGCGTCGCCGACGCGATGGAAGTGGCACCTGAGGCGATGATCGGTGTGCATCAAGTGCATTCGCCGACCGTGATTGCAGTCGATGGGCCGATGACGGGTGACAAACCCAAAGCTGACGCGGTTGTCACATCAACGCCGGGTTTGGCGCTTACAATCTTAACCGCTGATTGTCAGCCAGTGCTGTTCGCGGACCCTGACGCAAATGTGATCGGGGCCGCACATGCCGGTTGGCGCGGCGCGTTGGATGGTGTGCTGGAATCAACACTGGACGCGATGGAAGCGCTGGGAGCCAACCGGGATAACACAGTTGCCGTAATCGGCCCCACGATTTCACAACGCGCTTACGAGGTCGGCTCAGAGTTTCTGGACGACTTCCTTGCTGACACGCCAGAGAACGCGCGTTTTTTTGCAAATGGCAAAGGTGACCGGATGCATTTCGACCTGCCCGCCTTTGGCCTGCATCGTCTGCGCGAAGCTGGTATCGGCCAGGCCGAGTGGGTCCGTCACTGCACTTATTCCGACCCCGACAGGTTTTATTCCTACCGGCGATCGACCCATGCCAACGAGGCCGACTACGGCAGATTGATTTCCGCTATCAGGTTGTAAATCTGGCCCATATTAAGGCGGCTTTGCCCAGTTTCTGCCACATTTCTTGTGTTTATCAGAGTCAGAATCGTCTCAAATTTTCGCCAATGCACAGACGGTTACCCCAAGTGGGTTCGTCATGGCATGGGCGGAAGCAACTAAGAGGTACCTGAAACCTTCAATTTGTCCTCAATTCAACCCGGATCAGCCTTATAGGCGCCGCA
The DNA here is from genome assembly GCF_056536665.1 of Ruegeria sp. CJ6. NCBI lineage: Bacteria > Pseudomonadati > Pseudomonadota > Alphaproteobacteria > Rhodobacterales > Roseobacteraceae > Ruegeria > Ruegeria sp. CJ6. Next base: position 334,250 of record NZ_JBQFQB010000003.1, read on the forward strand.
AATCAGCGTCACATTGGCTTCATAAACGGGAACAGGGCGACCGCCCTATCGAAGCAGGACAATGGATATGAAATCGAAATCACGCTTTCTCAGCGCCGTTTTTGCGGCTGTCAGGGATCAAGAACCAGAAATGCCCTGGAAGCGGGTTTCAAGTCACTCAGTCAGAGTTGCACGCCGTCTGGCGGCGCGACGCTGACACAGCAACCCCAAGAGACCAGCTGCCGGTCTCAGAGGGCAAACGCATACCGGATGAAGCTCCGGTTCGGTGTGTGGGGTCGCAATCAGGACTGCGACCAGGGTTCGGAGCGTGTGTGTGCAGGCAATTGCAGCCTGCGGTTTACGAGTTTGTCTGGGGGGTCAAGAACTTGACCAAAACACTGGTGTTTTCTGATGCGGCGCTGTGCATTCGCGGCGACCGGCCTGTGTTTACCCATCTGATTACAGACAAAGAACAAGGTCGTCCGGCGATATTGCACGGGGGTTCAAGCCGTCGGACGGAATTTAGAGGGGACGGAATACCATGACTATTCCAAATTCTCTGGCCCGCGCTGCCAGAAACGCGGTCGAAACGTCAGCGCTATTGCGCGATGCGCCTCGTCCCGCGACAAAGCAAAAAGCACAGCTTCGACGCTATGAAGTGTGCAGTCTGCTGAAAAACGGGGATATTTCACAGACACGCCATATCGCGCCAGCTTTACCGATGTTTGAAGATGCATTTTGTGCGTTCACACGCGGATCGTTGGTCGAGACGCCACAGGGCCAGATGGCGATCGAAGATCTGCTGCCGGGTGATGATGTCCTCACTCAAGACGGATCATCGGAAACCGTACTTTGGAAAGGGTCTGTCACACTGATTCCCGGACGCGAGGATACGCGCGGGCGAACCCGGCCGCTGACACGGATCATGGCCGACACGTTCGGGATGCAAAAACCGATGTCGGGCGTCATCACGGGCCCCGCCGCACGTCTGCTGGGTACGCCTACGCACATGCGTCATTTGAACGGCGGGCAGCCCATGCTGACACCCGTCAGTGAGTTTCAGGATGGAATGGGTATCATTGAAACGCTGCCACCGACTCCGGTCGAGCTGTTTCATATCTGTGTCGCCCGGCATTCCGTGATTCGGGTCGATGGCCTGCAATTCGAGACCTATCATCCGGGCATCAACGCAGTCCGAATGATCAGTCACTCTTTGCGTTCGATCTATTTGAATCTATTCTCACATATCGAATCGTTGAATGATTTTGGGCCGTTGCTCTTGCCAAGAGCCGGAGATGGTGAAATTGACGCTATGACAGCGTGAACTGGTTAACTATTACTGCAAGCGTGGGGCATTATGCAGATTTTACTGAGTTGGGTTTTAACCCTTGCACTGGCAGCGATGCTGCCACCCTGTCCTGTGGATCAAACAAGAGGTAGGTTCAGGCCGTCCGGTTCATCCGGTCTTCCAGTACGTCAAATGGTACGCCTGGCTCGTCTTTTGCGCCTCGGATAACAAGCGAAGTCTTGACGCTGGCCACGTTTGGCGTGGTCAGCAACTCGCCTGTCAGAAATTGCTGAAAACTGCTGAGATCCGGTGCGACGCATTTCAGGATGAAATCAACCTCGCCATTCAGCATGTGGCATTCGCGAACCAATGGCCATTCCCGACAACGGTCTTCAAAGGCGCTGAGTTCGGATTCAGCCTGACTTTCAAGTCCGACCATGGCAAAGACCTGCACTTCGAACCCAAGCTCGCGGGCGTTCACCTCGGCATGATAGCCGCGAATGTACCCCGAATCTTCCAGCGTCCGCACCCGTCGCAGGCAAGGAGGAGCGGATATTCCTACGCGCTTGGCAAGCTCAACATTGGTCATACGGCCATCGGCCTGCAGTTCCGCAAGAATTTTGCGGTCGATTTCATCCAACCGGGTCGTGACCATCGAATGCTCCTGAGTTTTTCAGTTGTTATATCAGCAGCCCCGGGAGGCGCAATAATATTTCACAGCCACGCAATTTTCGTTATTTCAGATACATAATTGGCCGCAAAGCCAATCATTAGGCACATCACGGACCTGCAATATGAAGGGGCTTTAAGCCCTGCCCTGCGGTCGCTATATCGATCCGCACCGGACAACACGTCCGCCGAGGCAGTTTGAGTGAGGATACCATGGCCGAAACACGACACACCAAGGTTCTGATCATCGGGTCGGGACCTGCAGGATACACCGCGGGCGTTTATGCAAGCCGGGCCATGTTGGAACCGATCCTGTTGCAGGGTATCGAACCCGGTGGACAACTGACCACCACAACCGAGGTGGAAAACTGGCCGGGTGACACCGAGGTTCAGGGGCCAGACCTGATGGTTCGGATGCAGGATCACGCCAAGGCAATGGGATGCGAAGTGATCGGCGATATCATCAGCGATCTCGATCTAAGCCAGCGTCCCTTCACAGCCAAAGGCGACAGTGGCACCGTCTACACCGCCGACGCGGTGATTCTGGCAACGGGCGCACGAGCCAAGTGGTTAGGCATTCCCTCGGAAGAGAAATTCAAAGGGTTTGGCGTGTCAGCCTGTGCCACCTGTGACGGCTTCTTCTATCGCGGTCAGGAAATCGTTGTGATCGGCGGCGGAAATACTGCCGTCGAAGAAGCGCTGTTCCTGACCAACTTCGCAAGCAAAGTCACTCTGATCCACCGCCGCGATGAGTTGCGAGCTGAAAAGATCCTTCAGGATCGGCTGTTCAAGAACGAAAAGATCGAGCCGCTTTGGTTTCACGAACTGGATGAGGTGATCGGAACCGATGCCCCACTGGGTGTGGAAGGCGTCAAGGTCAAGAATGTAAAGACCGGCGAAATCACGGAGATTCCGTGCAAAGGCGTATTTGTCGCTATCGGCCACGCCCCGGCAAATGAGCTGGTCAAAGATACGCTGGAAACCCACATGGGTGGCTACGTCGTGACCAAGCCGGGCACGACGCAAACTTCGGTTCCGGGAGTTTTCGCTGCCGGAGACCTGACCGACCACGTATACCGTCAGGCTGTGACAAGCGCCGGTATGGGCTGCATGGCCGCGCTGGATGCAGAACGATTCTTGGCGGAGAACGACTAAGATGATCACAGATTTCTCCGGCCTCGTCTGGAGAATTCTGTTCCGCACCCAATCGGGTGACCCGCTCTCATCGGCCCGTGCCCCCGAAGGACGGTTTCATCATTCTGGCCAATTCGCGCTTTATGCGTCGCTTAGCGCTGAAGGGGCCGGGATCGCCATTCGGCGCTATGTCTCGCAGTGCGACCCTCCACGGACGATCCATCGCTTGAAGATATCCAAGGCGCAAGTATTGGATTTGCGAGGGCAACCTTCTGCCTCGATCGTCTGGCAAGACATGCGGGCAACCGGCATACTCTCTCCAACATGGCAATTTTCGGACAAGGCCCGCACATACGGCGCGGATGGGCTGCTATATAGTTCGCGCTCGCGCCCTGAACTGAGCCATCTGGTATTGTTCAACGCAGAACACCAGATAATACAAACCGCAGGCGCCCCCTGCGACTGGTTCCCCGAAAGGTGACCGCGCCTATCTTGACCGGCACCCGGCACCGTATCAGGATCAACCGCAGTAACGCGAAGAACAGGTGAGCTTTTGGAAAACGTTCTTTGGCGCGGCGGATGGATGAGCCGGCTCAGAATCGCAAGCGGCCTCGTGCTGTTTGTCTTTGCGTTCTTTCATTTCATCAATATCGGCCTTGGTCTGTTTCACACTGATTTGCTGCACGGGATGCAGGGCGGACGTAAAGCTGTCAGCCGTAATGAGATCGGCAGCGTCGTGATATATGGCGCATTGCTGATGCATATGGGACTGGCGCTTGTCTCACTCGCGCAGCGCCGCACGCTCAGAATGCCTTTCAGCGTCGCGCTTCAGGTTATTCTTGGACTGTTGATCCCGCTGCAGCTTATCTCACATCTGGTTCAGACCCGATACGCGCATGAGATTTTCGGGGTGAATGATGAAATGGGTTACATCATCATTCTGATGTGGCCCAGCACCGCGATCTGGTTTCAAAGCCTATTGCTTCTGCTGGTGTGGATCCACGGATGTATCGGGCTACACATGTGGTTACGGTTGACCACATGGTGGCGTGCGATGGTTCCATATCTGATCGGTCTCGCCGTCTTTGTACCGGGCTTCGCCTTCGCAGGCCTTCTGACCGAGGGGCGGCGAATCTGGGCCGATTTTGCCGACCCCGATCTGCGAGAACAGTATATCGAATACTATAACTGGCCTTCGCAAGAAGAGTTTCGGTCCTTGTTTTCCGTCACAGACTATACGCAGTGGGTATTCTGGGCCGCGCTTGCACTAACAGGCTTGATCTATCTCGGGCGCAAGCTTTGGCGGCGGCGGCATTCGGTGCGGGTGCGCTATGTCAACGGTCCAGAAGTTGTGTCGGAGAAAGGCATGACCCTTTTGGAGATGTCACGCGCAAATGGCATCCCACATACCGCGCTGTGTGGTGGCAAGGGGCGCTGCACGACCTGTCGCGTAGTGGTTGAAGATGGTGCCGATCAGTTGCACCCGCCTACCGAAGTTGAAGCCCGCAGTCTGAAAGCGATCAGCGCGCCAGAAGGAACCCGCCTGGCCTGCCAGATGCGGCCGTCCGATCCGCTCACGGTGTTTCGTGTTTTCCGCCCCGACGGCGCGCGTGATCGTGCGCATGCGAGCCAAGGGCAAGAACGGCAATTGGCGGTTCTGTTTCTGGACATGCGCGGGTTCACCGCCCGCACAACGGGGCAATTGCCGTATGATATCGTGTTTCTGTTGAATCGTTTCTTTGACGCAATTGTCCCAGCAATCACGGCACAAGGCGGGGTTGTCGACAAATACATGGGCGATGGGTTGCTGGCGATGTTCGAAACAGCCAACGCCGCAAGTTCGGCAAGTGCCGGTCTGAGGGCGGCGGCTGGGATCGGACACGCATTGGAGCGTTTCAACCAGCAGCTCCAAGCAGAAGGCAGCCAACCTGTGCGCATTGGTATGGGTCTACATCTTGGTGATCTTGTGCTGGGCGAAATCGGAGCGGCTAAACACGCGCCACGCACGATCATCGGAGACGCTGTAAATGTTGCCAGCCGTTTGGAGGCTGAAACCAAAGCACTGGGGGTTGAGCTCCTTGTATCGGACAAGGTTTTGGACGCGGCTGGGTTACAATGTGATCCCCGCGATCTGCGGGAATTCAGCCTGCGCGGTGTCTCTGAACCCGTCCCTGCCCTGCCCGTCAGGCACGCAGCCGACCTTGAGTCGCAAACCTCACCGCTGGAACAGATTGCCTGAGAATGCGCCTAATGAGCCTGAGCGGCGGGATTTTTTCAATAACATGAAACAAAAAACAGAAAACCGTTCCATTTCGAGAAAAAACCACGCATTTCATCCTTAGTTTTTGCAAGTCTATGGACTTCACCCTCAGGCCGAGGCACATGCCCTGCAAACACCCTTGAAACAAATGCCAACAGAACTGCGATAAGAGTTTTCCGATGACGATGTTAAGCAATCTGGCCCCTATCTCTGAACTGTATGTTTCCTACGAGTCTGCACAGAAATTGAAGATAGAAGCCGCTGATCTGACCAGCTGGGATCTTAAGCCCCGGCAGATTTGCGATCTGGAACTGCTTATGAACGGCGGGTTCAATCCGCTCAAGGGTTTCCTGAGCGAAGCGGACTATGACAACGTGGTCGAAAACATGCGCCTCGCCGACGGGACGCTGTGGCCAATGCCGATCACCCTGGATGTTGACGAAGATTTTGCCGCATCGATCGAGCTGGGCCAGGACATTGCCCTGCGCGATCAGGAAGGCGTGATCCTCGGCACCATGACCGTGACCGACCGCTGGACACCAGACAAGACGCGTGAGGCGGAAAAGGTCTTTGGCGCTGATGATGATGCGCACCCGGCTGTGAATTACCTGCACAATGTAGCGGGCAAAGTTTATCTGGGCGGCCCGGTCACTGGCATCCAGCAGCCCGTGCATTACGATTTCAAAGCCCGCCGCGACACGCCGAACGAGCTGCGCGCCTATTTCCGCAAAGTGGGCTGGCGCCGGATCGTTGCGTTCCAGACCCGTAACCCTTTGCACCGTGCGCATCAGGAATTGACCTTCCGTGCCGCAAAAGAAGCACAGGCCAACTTGCTGATCCATCCCGTGGTTGGCATGACCAAACCGGGCGATGTGGATCATTTCACCCGCGTGCGTTGCTACGAAGCCGTGTTGGATAAATATCCGGCCTCGACTACGTCGATGTCGCTGCTGAACCTTGCGATGCGCATGGCTGGCCCGCGCGAGGCAGTCTGGCACGGGTTGATCCGCGCAAACCACGGCTGCACCCATTTCATCGTCGGTCGTGACCACGCAGGTCCGGGCAAAAACTCTGCCGGTGAGGATTTCTACGGCCCCTATGATGCGCAAGACTTGTTCCGAAAATATCAGGACGAGATCGGCGTCGAGATGGTCGATTTCAAACATATGGTCTATGTGCAGGAACGCGCGCAATACGAGCCGAATGACGAGATTCTGGACAAGGACAACGTCACGATCCTCAACATCTCGGGCACTGAACTGCGCCGCCGTCTGCGCGAAGGGCTGGAGATTCCGGAATGGTTTTCGTTCCCCGAAGTTGTTCAGGAACTGCGCAACCGCTTCCCGCCGCGCTCGCAACAGGGATTCACCGTGTTTTTCACCGGTTTTTCAGGCTCGGGCAAATCCACCATTGCCAACGCCTTGATGGTCAAGCTGATGGAGACCGGGGATCGTCCGGTTACCCTGCTGGACGGGGATATCGTGCGTAAGAACCTGTCTTCGGAACTGGGCTTTTCGAAGGAACATCGCGATCTGAACATCCGCCGCATCGGTTATGTCGCGTCTGAGATAACCAAGAACGGCGGTATTGCCATCTGTGCTCCTATCGCGCCTTACGCAACTACCCGTCGTGCTGTGCGTGAAGAGATCGAACAATTCGGTGCATTTTGCGAGGTGCATGTCGCGACCAGCATTGAAGAATGCGAGCGCCGAGACCGCAAGGGTCTGTACAAACTGGCACGTGAGGGCAAGATCAAAGAGTTCACGGGGATTTCCGACCCTTACGACGCCCCTGAAGACCCAGAGCTGCGCGTCGAGACCGAGAATGTCGAGGTTGACAACTGCGCACATCAGGTTCTGCTTAAGCTGGAAAGCATGGGGCTGATTGCAGCATCCTGATCACTTAAGACGAAAAAATACATCAAAGGCCCTCAGATTTCTGAGGGCCTTTTTCGCAGGTGCGGGTCTGGTTCAGTCGGGCAAATTCACCTGCCCGCGCATCAGGACATGGCCGCGCCCGGCAACTTTGATCCCCGTCATCGCATCCGAAGGTCCAACGCGTGTCACGGTCGCCTGACCGGGGCGGCCCATGTCATGGCCCTGTTCGGCGATGAATGTCTCTTTGTCCATCAGTCCGTGTTTCCAGAGATAGGCCGCCATCGCACCGGTGGCCGATCCGGTGAACGGGTCCTCGGGCGGGCTGGGGGGCGCCATCATCAGGCGCGAGAATGTGTCGCCCGTAGTCGTTGCGCCTTTCAGTGTTACAAGAAACGGTTCAGCCATGTCCGACCCCGAGAAACCGGCCTTTTCGGTAATATGACTGAGCAAAGCAACATCCAGCTTGGCAGCGCGCAGCGCCTCGTGATCGCGCAGGACCGTAATGCAAAAGGGCAGACCGGTTGAAACGAACTGCGGTGGAGAAATTACCACCTCTTCCGGCAGGCTGATGGCGGCGGCAACCAGATCTGCGGGCACATGATCGCCGAATTGCGGGGCGACCTGCGTCATTTCGATGTCATCACCATTCAGTTTGATCGATACAATCCCTGCTCCGGTCTCAAGCGTCAGAGCATCACCCTGAAACAACCCCCGTGATCGCATCGCTGCAACGGTTGCTATGGTCGGGTGCCCGGCAAATGGGATTTCCCGGCTGGCCAGGAAGTACCGGACCCGGATATCAGCGATATCGGATGGCCCGGTAAAAGTGCATTCAACCAGAGAAGTCTCGCGCACATATGCCATGCAAACCGCGTCCGACAGCCCTGCACCCTCATGCACAACTGCGCAGCCGTTGCCACCAAAGGCCTGATCGCTGAACGCATCCACCCAATCGAAATCATACCAGCTCATCGCGCACTCCTGCGTTTCAATCAGCGGCACGATCACCGCTTAGGCAGAAAATGTCACGTCAATTCGGCGGAATGTTTGGTGGCCTAGTGTACGGCCACCGGGGACAGGTCATGTTCGCGTGCCAGTACAAAGGCCAGCTTGCGATCGGCCACCAATGCCAGTTGCTGCCCATCGGAATCGTGGACAGCATACAGCTGATCCAGATCGCCTGCCTGCTCGCGCAGATCTTGCGGCAGGTCGGCCACATCAACGGCCTTTACATAGACAATCCGATTGCCTTCGGCGTTGATCTCAATCGGTGTATTCATTGCTCTTACCCCTTCTTGATGTTGATTGTCTGAACCACGGTTTCAGGCACGGCGCGGGTCAGGTCCACATGCAGCAGACCGTTTTCCATGATCGCCTCGCCCACCTCGACCCCGTCAGCCAGCACAAACATGCGCTGGAATTGACGCGCCGCGATGCCACGGTGCAGGAATATGCGCCCCTCGCTGTCGTCGCGCTGACGGCCCCGGATCACCAACTGGCGATCCTCGATTGTAATCGACAGGTCCTCTTCCGCGAAACCGGCCACCGCCAAGGTGATGCGATAGGAAAAATCCGAGGTCTGCTCGATATTATAGGGCGGGTATCCTTCATTTCCGGCCTTTGCAGACCGTTCCAGAAGGCGTTCCAACTGCTCGAACCCCAAAAGATGCGGGTATGAGCCTAAGGTAAGTTTCGACACGTATTTTCGTCCTTCATTGTCAAAGCGACGTATTCTGCGGTCCCGATGTCGGCAACCGCGTGATATAGAATATGGGAAGATACAGGGATGTCCACAAGGTCTGGCCGGATAAACCCTGACACACTATCTTGTGTTAGAAGCACCACTTGAAACACTGAGTCGTCCATGAACGCACCCACCGATCTTTCGATGAAAACCGATGAAGTCCTACGGGTGGAATTAGAGGTCTTTCGACGCCAGCACCGTGATTTGGACGAAGCGATCGAGGCCTTGCAGGCCAAGGGGACCTCGGACCAATTGACGATCAAGCGGCTAAAAAAGCAGAAACTGCGCCTGAAAGACATCATCCGTCTGATCGAAGACAGATTGACCCCCGATATCATCGCCTGAGACGCGCGTACCGCATTGCCACATATGCGGATTTGGCTATAGTGCGCGCTCTTTCCGATGGCAGGGGCGTAAGCGGATGAGCGATGTGAAAGTAGGGATCATCATGGGCAGCCAGTCGGACTGGCCTACGATGAAAGAGGCCGCCGATATTCTGGATGAGCTGGGCATCGCTTATGAGGCGCGGATCGTCTCGGCCCACCGCACGCCGGATCGCCTCTGGGATTATGGTAAAACCGCCGTGTCGCGCGGCTTGCAGGTCATTATCGCGGGCGCGGGTGGCGCGGCGCATTTGCCCGGCATGATGGCGTCGAAAACACGCGTGCCCGTGATTGGCGTTCCGGTGCAAACCCGCGCGTTGTCGGGCGTAGATTCGCTCTATTCCATTGTGCAGATGCCCAAAGGTTTTCCGGTTGCGACCATGGCTATCGGTTCGGCCGGCGGGGTCAATGCGGGCCTGATGGCCGCGGGCATTCTGGCGCTGCAGGATGCCGCGCTTGCGGAACGGCTGGATGCCTGGCGCGAGGCCCTCTCTGCTTCGATCCCGGAAGAACCTCAGCAATGAGCCGTATCGGTTTCATCGGCACAGGCCACATCGCTGCGCCAATCGCGCGGCTGATGGCTGCAAAAGGTCATGATCTTTACGTCACCGAGCGCAATGCCCAAGTCTCCTCGGCTCTGCAGGCCGAGCTTGGGGTCCGAGTTGGCACTCCGCAAGACGTGATTGATGCGTCCGAGATCGTGTTTCTCTGCCTGCGCCCCCATGTGGCCGAGGACGTTCTGGCCCCGCTAAGCTTTCACGCAGATCAGAAGATTGTTTCGGTGATGGCCGCCGTCTCTGAGGAGCAGCTATCCGGCCTGTGCGCGCCGGCATCGGATTTAGTGCAAACGATTCCGCTGGGTTTCCTTCAGACAGGAGGTTGCCCGTTGGCCGCTTACGGCAAAGATCGCCTCTTGGCAGATTTGTTCGAGCCCGAAAATCCTGTGGTCAAAGTTGCCAATGAGGCCGCGTTGAACGCCCACTTTGCCATCTGCGCCATGGTGCCAGGTATCCTGGACCTTATGGCAACAGGCACCGACTGGTTGGCTGATCAGACCGGTGACAAAGACCGGGCCGAATTCTACACCACGCAGCTTGTGTCAGGGTTTCTGACATCAATGCACAAAGAGCATGCGGGCCAACTGGCAGCCGAGCGTGACGCGCTTGCGACCGAGGGCACACTGAGCCTTCAGATGACGGATATTTTGCAATCCGAGGGCGCGCATGATGCCTTGCGTGCTGCACTGAGTGCCATTGGCAAGAGATTGGAGACATGACGATGTCAGATATGCTTACGCCCGGTGCGACAATCGGGATATTGGGGGGCGGTCAACTGGGCAGGATGCTCTCGATCGCGGCTGCACGGTTGGGGTTCAAGTCCCACATATTCGAGCCGGGCGCAAATCCTCCGGCCGGTCAAGTTGCAAATCAGGTCACGACCGCAGCCTATGATGACGCCGACGCATTGAAGGCCTTTGCTGAGTCGGTCGACGTGATCACCTACGAGTTTGAAAACATCCCCACCCAGGCGCTGGATCTGCTTGAGGCACACCGCCCCATTCACCCGGGTCGAGAGGCGTTGCGGGTCAGTCAGGACCGCTTGACCGAAAAGACATTTCTACAAGGCTTAGGCCTGCAAACCGCGCCCTTTGCAGACATCTCCGATTTGGACAGCCTGCGCGCCGCAATTGATGACATTGGCACCCCCGCTATCCTGAAAACCCGACGCTTCGGCTATGACGGCAAAGGTCAGGCCCGGCTGCGCGCACCCGAAGATGCCGGGGCGGCACTGGCTGATATGGCGGGCGCGCCGTCCATACTGGAAGGGTTTGTGGACTTCAGCCACGAGGTTTCGGTCATCGCAGCACGCGGTCTGGACGGGCAAGTTGCCTGTTTCGATCCGGGCGAGAATGTCCATCGCGATGGCATATTGCACACGACTACAATACCGGCACGCCTGTCTCCGGCGCAGCGGACAGATGCGGTATTGCTGGCCGCCAACATTCTCAACGCGCTGGATTATGTCGGCGTCATGGGTGTCGAATTGTTTGTGACGCCACAAGGATTGATCGTGAATGAAATTGCGCCGCGCGTTCATAACTCGGGTCACTGGACCCAGAACGGCTGCGCCGTGGATCAGTTTGAACAACATATTCGCGCCGTGGCCGGTTGGCCTTTGGGCGACGGTCAGCGCCACTCGGACGTCGTGATGGAGAATTTGATCGGGCATGACATGGACCGCGTACCCGAGCTTTCACGCGAACGGGACGTAGCACTGCATCTCTATGGCAAGGCCGAGGTCAAGGCGAGCCGCAAGATGGGGCATTTCAACCGGATTTCGCGATGAGGTAATCGCGCTTACGCGCGATGCCTCCGGCGGAGGTATTTTTAGCCAGATGAAGCCGGGATCAGCTCAAGAAACGTGTTGCGATACTACCGGACATATAGCTGACACACCCGCCTGACAGTGTGGCAGCCACTTTGTGGGTTGTCGCATCGAGTATCACCAGATCAGCACGATATTCGGGCTGTAGCGTTCCGCGATCCTTCAGGCCTAAAACCCGCGCGGGACCGGACGAGACAAGCGCCCAGGCGCCCGCAATATCCAGCAGGCCAGATTTTACCAACATCAGCGCAGCGCGGCGCGGGCTGGGGTAGTGGTAATCCGATGCCAATGCATCACACAAACCCATCGAGATCAGATCCACCGCGCTGGCATTTCCCTTGTGTGAGCCGCCCCGCACAACATTGGGTGAGCCGAGGATGATGTGATCTCCGCCCGCCCGGGCACATTCGGCGGCTTCCAGCGTTTCCGGAAATTCCGAGATCATCACCCCGCGCTCGCGCCACTCAGCACGATCCTGCGGCGTTGTATCATCATGGCTGCCGAGCCGAATTCCTCGGTTCGCAAGGACAGTGCAAAGGCTGTCCAGTGCTGCTGGCACCTCGGCGCTGCGGTTGTGCATTGCCTTCAGCATCTCAAAATGCACTTCGGGATTCCGTCCCGCCTTCAGTGCCTGCCCTGTCAAGCGGGGTGGTTTTCGCCCCTCAGCCAGCCGGTCATGAGGTAGATGATCGTTCAGAACCACATAAGACACTTGCCAATCCGCAATACGTTCGGGCAGCCCGTCATAGTCGTCAAGCATATGGGTTTCGAAGCGCAGTTGAGGGATCAGTTGGGTTACAACATCATCCCGAACCGAAGCGATGGCGTCAAAAACCTGACCAGCAAACTCGGGCCCGCGCACGCCGCCTTCCCAACTGTGGAACTGCGCCAGAACGGCTGTGGTTATTCCATTCGCGGCCAGTTCCGCCTCAACCGATAAAATGCCCTCTGCCATCTGCTTCATGGCACCGCGTCGGGGGGCAATGTGACGTTCAAAACCGTCGCCATGCAAATCAATGATGCCAGGCAGGATGAGGTATCCTGACAGATCAATCTGTCGCCCTGCCCTGTCGGATTGAACGGCACCTTCGGCGATCGTCAGTTCAGCACGCGACACCCCTTCGCCGGGCAACAGAACATTCGCGCCGGTCAATGTCAGTTCCAACGAGTTCATTGAGTGGGCTCCGAGTCCGGTTCCGAGCAATCTTCCCCAAGGCAGATCTGGTCGATGATATCCATCACCCCGTCAAGCCAAGTGATTTGTGGATCGAACTGTCCGAATTCGATGAAATGCAGGGTCTGCGCCATGACCCGCGGGTTGTTCATCATGAACGTATGCGTCACCGGCAAGACGATGTGATCAGCCATACCTTCAACCTTTGTGGTCTCTATCGATACCTTCCCGTCATCTGGACCATCGATCAGAGACGAGAACAATGGGTTCAATGAGTTCTCGCCTGCGATCACCCCCAGATCAAAATCAACAGGCGGCAGACGGCGTGGAATACCCTCGGGTCCGGTTCCCAATGCCAGCCCGGCAGGGCCGTTCAGAAAGCCGAAAACCTCCCAAGCACCAAGCTCATCCACCAGTTGGCTGCCCTGATTAGGAGGTCCGAGCATGACAACGCGTCCCAGATTCTCGGGGTCGTTGTCCTGCAACCAATAGCGCAGCAGAATGCCCCCCATCGAATGCGCTACAACGTTAACCGTATCCTCCCCGCAGGCGGCGAACGCAGCTGGTAAAGTCTGGTTGGCGAGGTCTGGTATTGGTAGGTCTGTCGAAGGGTAACCTGGACGAACCACAGTGTAACCATGCGCATGAAAAAGCTGTTCCATGACGGTAAACGAGGCCTCTGTGCGCGCGAGGCCGTGCAGAAGGACCACGCATTTCGCATTGGCCACCGCAGGCATAAGGCACAAGAGGAGAACAGCAAGAAATTTCATACACGCCAGATAAGGCCTAACCCAGGCCGAGGGAACCCCTAGCCACGGTTCCGGCGCAACACCGCCAGTGCGATGCCGCCGAGTACAAATCCGGCGCCGAGCAGAAGCCTTAGACTTGCCATCTCGGCTAACAGGATGACCCCGGCAGCAATTGCGATAACTGGAACGCTGAGTTGCACGATCGCGGCCACCGCCGGTGAAAGCTGTGGCACGACACGGTACCATAGCGCATAGCCGAGACCGGACGTGACGCCTCCGGAAAGCGCAGCCAGCCCATAGCCAAGCGGAGACATTTGCCAATTGCTTCCCAGCAGGAACAGGGCAAGTCCCGTGACGGGCAACGCCATGATGAAATTTGCTGCAGTTCCCGACAATGCATCTGGTTCGGACCGGCCCGCGATGGAATATATGGCCCACCCGACCCCGGCAGCCGTCATTAAGCCGGCCCCCTTCGGGTCGACCTGAACCGTCCCAGCAGGCCAAAGAACAAAAGCCAGTCCACCAAGCGCAATACCGGCACCCAATATCTGTCTCAACGTGGGTGCAGAACCGGTCATTGCACCAATCGCAAACATGGTAATTTGCACAACCCCGAACAGGATCAGCGCACCAAGCCCGGCATCAAGCGTCAGATACGCTACTGAAAACCCGATCATATAAAGCGACAGTGACCCGGCCCCAACAACACGTCGACGATTAAAAACAGGGATCGAGCCGCCCCGAAGCGCCACCAATACCGTTAAAACCAAGGCACCAGCCAAAACCCGGATGATGGCAAATCCCGCCGGATCACTTGCGCCGCTATCGATAGCAAGGCGGTTCAGGATCGAATTCGCAGCGAAGGCGCACATGGTCAAAGCGGTCAGAAGAAACAGTCGCATATCAACCGCATAGCCGTTTCAAAGGGATTTGCACACTCACATTCCCGATTGCCGAGCCAATCCCGACCCTCCTCGGACCAGAGCCTACCAGCGCCAATGATACGAATGCACAACAGACATTCCAAACAAAACCGGGGCCGCCCAAAGGCGACCCCGCTATTAAGCACTAAGGCTTAAGCAGCTTACATCATGCCGCCCATGCCGCCCATGTCGGGCATGCCGCCGGCAGGTGCCGCGCCTTCTTTGGCGGGCTTGTCGGCAACCATTGCTTCGGTGGTGACCAGCAGGCCAGCAACCGATGCCGCATCTTCCAGAGCGGTACGGACAACTTTGGCCGGGTCGATGACGCCGAACGAGAACATGTCGCCATATTCCTCGGTCTGAGCGTTGAAGCCGAATGCTGCGTCGTCGCTTTCGCGAACTTTGCCAGCAACAACCGCACCGTCGACACCTGCGTTCTCGGCGATCTGACGCAGAGGCGCTTCGATTGCCTTACGAACGATGTTGATACCTGCGTTCTGGTCAGCGTTTGCACCTTCCAGAGTTTCCAGTGCTTTACCGGCCTGAACCAGAGCAACACCACCGCCCACAACAACGCCTTCTTGTACAGCAGCGCGGGTTGCGTTCAGAGCATCGTCCACACGGTCCTTACGCTCTTTCACTTCAACTTCGGTCATGCCGCCAACGCGGATAACGGCAACACCACCTGCCAGTTTGGCAACGCGCTCTTGCAGCTTCTCACGGTCGTAATCCGACGAGGTTTCTTCGATCTGAGTGCGGATCTGAGCAACACGTGCTTCGATCTCGGCTTTCTCGCCAGCACCGTCGACGATGGTGGTTTCGTCTTTGGTGATCTCGATCTTCTTGGCGGTGCCCAGCATGTCCATGGTGACGGACTCGAGCTTCATGCCCAGATCTTCCGAGATCACCTGACCGCCGGTCAGGATCGCGATGTCCTGCAGCATGGCTTTGCGGCGGTCGCCGAAGCCCGGTGCTTTGACAGCAGCAATTTTCAGGCCGCCGCGCAGTTTGTTGACCACGAGGGTCGCCAGCGCTTCGCCTTCAACGTCTTCCGCGATGATCAGCAGCGGCTTCTGCGACTGGATCACCTGCTCGAGCAGCGGAACCATCGGCTGCAGCGAGGACAGTTTCTTTTCGTGCAGCAGGATCATGCAGTCGTCGAGTTCTGCGATCATCTTGTCTGCGTTGGTGACGAAGTAAGGCGACAGGTAGCCACGGTCGAACTGCATACCTTCGACAACATCGGTCTCGGTTTCCAGACCTTTGTTTTCTTCGACGGTGATAACGCCTTCGTTGCCAACCTTCTGCATCGCGTCTGCGATCTGCTGGCCGATTTCGGCTTCGCCGTTGGCCGAGATGGTGCCAACCTGAGCAACTTCTGCCGAGTCTTTGACTTCACGCGAAGCGTCTTTGATGCCTTCGACAACCTTGGCAGTTGCCAGGTCGATGCCGCGCTTCAGGTCCATCGGGTTCAGGCCAGCAGCAACCTGCTTCAGACCTTCGCGAACGATGGCTTGGGCTAGAACGGTTGCGGTGGTGGTGCCGTCGCCGGCTTCGTCATTGGTGCGGCTGGCGACTTCTTTCACCATCTGCGCGCCCATGTTTTCGAACTTGTCTTCCAGTTCGATTTCCTTGGCAACCGAAACACCGTCTTTGGTGATGCGCGGCGCGCCAAAGGATTTGTCCAGAACCACGTTGCGGCCTTTCGGGCCCAGGGTCACTTTAACAGCATCGGCCAGAACATTTACACCGGCCAGCATGCGGTTACGGGCATCGGTGTCAAACTTGACGTCCTTTGCAGACATGTTGTCTCTCCTTGAGAATATCTGTTGAAATGAAGATCAGAGAAAGCGGGTGCGCTTACTCGATGATCCCCATGATGTCGCTTTCTTTCATCATCAGCAGCTCTTCGCCGTTGACCTGAACCTCGGTGCCCGACCATTTGCCGAACAGGATCTTGTCGCCAGCTTTTACAGCCATCGCGATCAGTTCGCCGCTGTCCTTGCGCGCGCCTTCGCCGGTTGCAACGACTTCGCCTTCGCTGGGCTTTTCTTTTGCGCTGTCGGGAATGATCAGTCCGCCTGCGGTTTTCTCTTCGCTTTCTACGCGACGAACCAGCACACGGTCATGAAGCGGTTTCAATGCCATCTTTGCAGCTCCTTGGGCTCAAAGTTTGTTATCCTCCCCTCGCCGACTGACGAGGCGTTAGCACTCGGGTCTCATGAGTGATAACGACGCATAGCTAGGGAGTTGCAGGAAGCGAGTCAACAATATGTGAAAGATTTTTTTGCCTGGCGCGATAAGCAGGCAAGAACAAGGCACCTAGTCTGGCTGATCCCAGCTGTACGCCCAGTGTTTCAGACCTTCTTGCCCTGCCTCAGACAGCGCGTAGACGCCCTTTTCCACTTTTTCGAACCAGCCGTAATGATTGTCGTACATCAAACGTGTCGCCGCACTTACGCCAGTGGCCTTTGCGACATCGGCCCCCTTGCCCGCTCCGTTTTCCGCCAGATGTGCCGCGCATTTTAGCGCATCCTGTCGGTAAGCCGTTACTATCCCCTGACGCGTGGCACCGCCCGCATTCGGATCGCCCTGCAACCTTTCAAACTCGCGCAGCAATCGCTTTGCCTTGACCTTATCCTTGCGCGGCGCATAGGGGCCGGGATCGCATTGAACCTCGACCGTCCCATCAGAGCGCACGGTGATCAGACCCAACCCCAGGCGACGGCACAACGCCAGATTATCCTTCACCGCCCGTCGCGCTGCCCGGCCTTTTGGTTTACAGACCCCAATGTAGACCTGATCGGTTATTTTCAGACGAGTGATAGCTTGGTGAAACAGCGCGAGGCTGAAGCGAAGCTTGAGTTCAACGATCACCGGCTCCTGCCCGTCTCGCAGAGCAACAATGTCGGCGGCGCCAACTTCACCTTTCACGGTATATCCCTGACGTTCCAACAAGGCTTTGATGGGTGGGTAAAGGTCCTGCTCGAGCTTCATAACGCTATGCTATGTAGTTTCGCGCGGATTGCCAGCCACGGTTTGAAGACAAACTACATTGCAACTTACAAGAAGGCAGGAGTACGTCTTGGTCATATTCGCCATTTCCGGAAGGTTCCATATGCGCTTGCTCAGCTTTTGTCTCGGCCTTTTGCTTCCGATTACCGCCCATGCGGCCTGCGAAGGGAGAGATCTTAGGCTTGACCTGTCGGCCGAAAGTCAAGCTGATCTCGAGAAGACAATCAGTGACATTCCGTTTCCGGAGGGCAACCACTGGATCGCGACAAAAGACGGGACCGTCTTGCACCTGATCGGCACCCTCCACACCAGCGACCCCCGCATGGCACCCGTGGTCGAGCGCTTGGAGCCAGTTCTGAGTCAGGCCGACGCGTTTTTCTTCGAGGTCACACAGGACGAAATGGACGCGTTCGAAAAAGATCTGGCCGATGATTTCAGCCCGGTCCTGATTACGTCCGGCCCCACTTTGATTGACCTGATGTCGGAAGAAGATTGGACAGCGCTGTCCGCGACTCTGGCCGAGCGTGGCATTCCCGCCTGGATGGCCGCCAAGATGCGCCCCTGGTTTCTAAGCATGATGTTGGGCATTCCGCCTTGCCTGATGAATACCCCAGACTTTGATCGCGGCATGGACACGCGCCTGACGGAACTGGCCGAACAACACGGGATACCCCAGTATTCGCTAGAGCGGATCGAGGATCTGATCGCCATGTTCGACAGCCATCCTCTGGAGGAACAAGTGGCGTCACTGACCAGGCTCGCTGGGGCGCTGCAGACCGGAGACGACCAAATGATCACGATGGCGAACGCCTATATCGAAGAGCAGCACGCCGCGATCATTGAGCTTGCGAAAATTCAGGGACTTGAAGCTTCAGGGATGACACCAGAAGAGTTTAACGCCGAATGGAAAGGGTTCGAGGATCAGCTTCTGGTGCAACGCAACGCCAACTGGATGGAAAAGATTCTGGACCTGAAGGATCAGACCGCGGTGATCGCTGTCGGGGCCGGACATCTGAGCAACGACTACGGCTTACTGAACCAGCTACATCAAGCCGGATATACACTGGAACGCGCTGAATTCTAGGTTTTCAGACCAAGGGTCGCAGCAAGTTTGCTTCCGGGTGACAACCGTGTTTGACCACCCTATAAGGCGCGCAAATCCATATTCTTCAGGACACGAGACATGACAACGCTAGTTTTTGGCCACAAATCTCCCGACACCGATTCCACCGGCTCTCCAATCCTGTGGTCGTGGTATCTGAACGAAGTGAAAGGTGATCAGGCACAGCCCGTTTTGCTAGGCGAACCCAACACCGAAGCCGCCTTTATGCTTGAGCGTTGGGACCTGCCCAAGCCGCAAATCATCGAGGACGTGGCCGAGGATGCACCGGTTGTCATCGTCGACACCAACAATCCGGCCGAGCTGCCCGCCAGCATCAACAGCGCCGATATCCGCGCCATAATCGACCACCACAAACTGGTTGGCGGGCTTGAAACCAAAGGCCCCATCGACATCACTGTGCGCCCGCTGGCCTGCACGGCAACCATCATGGTCGACCTGATGGGTGACGACGCCGCCAAGATGCCCGACGCGATCAAAGGTGCCGCGTTGACCTGCATCCTGTCGGACACACTGGAATTCCGCTCACCCACAACCACCGCGCACGACCGCGCCGTGGCTGAGAAACTGGCGGCTGAACTTGGTCTGGATGTCTCGGCCTACGCCGCCGACATGTTTGCAGCAAAATCGGATGTATCGTCATTCTCGGACGCCGAACTGATCCGCATGGACAGCAAAGAATACGAAGTCGACGGCACCAAGTTCCGGGTCTCGGTTCTGGAAACCACTGCCCCCGGTGTCGTGCTGGATCGCAAGGACAGCATCGTAAGCTCGATGGCTGATGTGGCCAAGGAAGACGGCGTTGATCAGGTGTTGCTGTTCGTGGTCGACATTCTGAACGAAGAGGCAACGCTGCTGGTTCCAAATGATCTGGTCAAAGGTGTCGCTGAGAAGAGCTTTGGCGCAACCGTGGACGGTGACGCGGTTGTGTTGCCCGGCGTAATGAGCCGGAAAAAGCAGATTATTCCGAACCTCAAGGTTTGAATTTAGATTATCAAAGGCGCCCGAAACCGGGCGCTTTTTTTTGCGAGGCTCTGCCTCGCGCTCCGAGATATTTTTGGCCAGATGAACAAGGGGGGTTGATTTCGGCCGCTCCGCCTTGGGCTGCACCTCTGGCCAATCCCCCCGCGCTCTGCCATAGGCTTTGACATCTCGCATTCCCTGCTGCACGAGGCGCGCCATGACCCAGATCGTTTCTTCACTCGCTGAAATCTCTGACCGCTACAAAGCGTTATTCGTTGATTTGTGGGGATGCGTCCACAACGGGATCACAGCCTACCCAGAGGCGGTAGCGGCGCTGCAAGCTTATCGTCAACGTGGTGGCACGGTGGTTCTTGTAACCAATTCCCCCAAGCCTCGGGCCGGGGTTGCCGAGCAGCTTTTACATTTCAATGTGCCGGCAGATTCCTATGACACGATTGCAACCAGCGGTGATTCGGCGCGTTCAGCGATGTTTCGCGGGGCGATTGGCGAAAAAGTCTACTTCATGGGGGAATGGCAGCGGGATGCCGGTTTTTTTGAACCCCTGAAACTGCTGGATCATCCGATCCATATTGAACGCGTTCCGCTGGACGCGGCCGAAGGCATCGTGTGTTGCGGCCCGTTCGACCCGATGGCTGACCCGGATGTGAACCGGCCCGACTTTCTTTATGCCAAGCAGAAAGGGATGAAACTGCTCTGCGCCAATCCAGACATCGTGGTGGACCGAGGCGAAACGCGCGAATGGTGCGCAGGTGCTTTGGCCCGACTTTATACCGAGATGGGTGGTGAAAGCCTATATTTCGGCAAGCCACACCCGCCGATCTACGATCTGGCCCGGCGCAGGTTGCAGGCGATTGGGGTTGATGTGTCGGATTCTGAAATACTTGCCATTGGGGACGGGCCGCAAACAGATATCGCTGGAGGAATGGGGGAAGGCATTGATACCCTCTTCATCACCGGCGGTTTGGCAGCCGCAGAAACTAAAACATCACTTCATCCAGACGAAGACGCGTTGAAAGCTCATAACGAGAAGGAACAGATCAATCCAACTTATTCGATTGGTCGCCTGAGATAGCAAAAAAGACTTGATTTTCTGCAACTGCGAAGTAATAAAGTTGCCGACGAGCGGCAGATGATGGTCTTTTGTTGCTCTTTCGATCTCGAATGAGGGCAGCATGTTGGACAACCTTCCGCGCGGAACGATTTGCATCGAAGACATCGAAATGGGCATGTCACGGCACTTGCGCAAAGTCGTGACCGATGAAGATATCGAGATGTTCGCTCAAGTATCGACCGACCGGAATCCGGTTCATCTGGATGATGACTATGCCCGCGATACGATTTTCGAAGGGCGCATTGCCCATGGCATGCTGACCGCCGGCCTGATCTCTGCCGTGATCGGAGAGCAGCTGCCCGGACATGGAACCGTGTACATGGGACAATCGCTTAAATTTCTGGCGCCGGTGCGTCCGGGCGACATGGTTTATGCCGAGGTCAAGGTGATCGATATCGATTTTGCCAAACGCCGGGTTAAGCTGGATTGCCACTGCGCAGTTGACGGAAAGAAAGTGCTGGTGGGTGAGGCCATGGTGCTGGCTCCGAGCCGCAAGTTCGACTGATAATCCACCTTAACCGAACTGCGGCTTGAACCTGACGGGCAGTCCCGCTAGGCAAGCCGCATGCATATCATCCGGGACTTCCAGTTTGTTGAACCAGAAGACCGAGGCGCAAGTGTCGCCATCGGGAACTTTGACGGTGTTCATCTTGGCCATCAATCCGTCATCGAGTTGGCGCGCAATGCTGAATTGAACGCGCCGCTGGGGGTCATGACATTTGAGCCGCATCCACGAGAGTATTTTTCCCCAGAGGCACCGCCCTTTCGTCTGATGCGCGGCAATGCACGCGCGCACCGGCTGGAAAAACTCGGCGTGCAGAAGCTTTATGAACTGCCTTTTAATTCAACGCTCGCGGGTATGACGCCCGAAGCTTTTGCGAGGAATGTCATATGCGATGGTCTGGGGCTTTCTCATGTTGTCGTGGGTGCCGATTTTTGTTTTGGCAAAGGGCGCAGCGGTAACCCTCAGGACCTGGTTCGCTTTGGCGAAGAGATGGGGTTCGGTGTGACCATCGCGCCCCTGTTGGAGCGCACCGAGAATGTGGTTTCGTCGACTGCGATCCGGACAGCTCTGTCAGAGGGGCGCCCGCGCGATGCGGCAACAATGCTGGGGCACTGGCACCGGATTGAAGGTGAGGTCGTCGGAGGCGAGCAACGCGGACGAGAGTTGGGGTACCCGACAGCCAATATGTCGATCGAAGGACTACACCCTCCGAGATTCGGCGTTTATGCAGTTTTGGTCGACGTCCTGGATGGCCCGCATCAGGGCAGCTATCACGGGGCGGCATCGGTCGGGACCCGGCCCATGTTCCAAGGCGAGGTTCCTAACATCGAGACATTTCTGTTCAATTTCTCAGGTGATCTTTACGGTGCCACGCTGTCCGTTGGTCTGGTCGACTATCTGCGGCCCGAAATGACATTCGACGGCCTTGACGGGTTGATCTCGCAGATGGATGCCGATTGCGCGCGCGCGAGAGAGATACTGGCCAGTACATGACTACGGATCCAATCGATCGAGCTGGCCTCGCGCCCCGATTCTGGGAACGCAAGCCGCTGCGCAAGATGAACCAGCGTGAGTGGGAGGCACTGTGCGATGGTTGCGGCAAATGCTGTCTGAACAAGCTGGAAGACGAAGATACGGGCGAGGTCGCATTGACCTGTGTTGCCTGTCGCCTGCTGGATGACGAAACTTGCCGGTGCACCCAATATGATATCCGCCACCAATTCGTGCCCGAATGCATCGTCATGACACCCGATAACATCGACAACCATGCCTATTGGCTGCCGCAGACTTGCGCCTATCGACTGCTCTGGGAAGGCAAACCGCTTTACGACTGGCACCCTTTGCTATCAGGTACGCCTGAAAGCGTTCAAACCGCCGGAGTCTCCGTGCAGCGGCGAACCGTATCTGAATTCGAAACGCCCATGGAAGAGTGGGAAGACTACATCATCGAGGAGCCGAATTAATGCATTTTGCCTCTGATAATTCCGGGCCTGTTCATCCCGAAGTTCTGGCCGCATTGGCCGAAGCCAATCAGGGCTATCAGATGGCTTATGGCGCCGACACCTTGATGAACGAAGTGCGCGACCAAATCCGCGGCATTTTCGAAGCACCGGGTGCGGCAGTTTATCTGGTCGCTACGGGAACGGCAGCTAATTCACTGGCGTTGGCAACGCTGAGCAAGCCGTGGGAAACCGTGTTCTGTTCACCCGTCGCTCATATCCACGAAGATGAGTGCAATGCCCCCGAATTCTACACCGGCGCGAAACTGACTCTGGTGCCGGGTGGCGACAAGATGACCCCCGAAGCGTTGACCAAGTCCATTGAGGGGGAAGAAACCCGCGGCGTGCATGGTCCGCAGCGCGGGCCTGTCTCGATCACTCAGGTGACCGAGCGTGGCTCGGTTTACTCGCTTGCCGAACTTCAAGCCTTGTGTGGCGTTGCCAGGAAGTATGGGTTGCCGGTGCATATGGATGGTGCACGCTTCACTAACGCTCTGGTCGCTTTGAATTGCTCACCGGCAGAGATGACGTGGAAATCTGGTGTTGACGCAGTCAGCTTTGGCGGCACCAAAAACGGGCTGATGGGTGTCGAGGCCGTAATCTTCTTCGACGAAAGCAAAGCTTGGGAGTTCGAGCTGCGGCGCAAGCGCGGGGCGCACCTGTTTTCCAAGCACCGTTACCTGTCTGCCCAGATGGCTGCTTACCTGCAGGATGACCTGTGGCTGAAATCAGCTCGCAAAGCGAATGCCAATTGCGCGCGATTGGCGGATGGTCTGCGGGCAGTCGGGGCAGAATTCCTGCATGAACCCCAGGCAAACATGATTTTCGCAAGCTTTCCCCGCAGCCAACACAAGCGCCTGCACGAGGCCGGTGCCGTCTATCACCTGTGGGGTGGCACGTTGGACGGTGAGGACGAAGACGAGATGCTGGCCTGCCGCCTTGTCTGTGACTGGTCCATCGGAACCGAGCAGATCGATCGGTTTCTGAACCTCTTGTAGCCGTGCCTCCCTGCCCCGGCTATTTCATCTCAGCCAGATGCTTGTCCAGATCATCAAGACGGTCCTGTCCCCAGAACCTCTGATCGTCCGGTGTGATGTAAAATGGTGCCCCGAAAACACCCCGGTCCACGGCTTCTTCCAGATTTGCGGCGTAGGTTTCCGCACCTACCAACAGGCCACTATCAGCTAGATTTGGATTAAATCCTGCCTGTTCCAAGCAATCCCGGATCACGCCATCATCAGAGATGTCCTTTTCTTCTGCCCAGCAGGCACGCAAGAAGGAATGGCAAAGTTTACCCACATCACCTGATCCATCCTGTACTGCTGCGATCACAGCGTAAGAGGACGGTGCCATGTTCGTCGGCCAGTGCGCAGGCTGCAGGTTCAACGGCATATCCAGATTGCGCGCTTGGCGCACCAGTTCCTGCGCGCGGTATTCGATGCGAGAGATATGACGATCTTTTGGTGGCGTTCCACCTGTCCGGCCGAACAGGGCAACAATATCCAATGGTTTATAGTTGATCGTCGCACCGTGTTTTTCCGCGATCTCTTCAAGGCGCATTCCCGCCAGATAGGAATAGGGCGAGAGTGTCGCAAAAAAGTAGTCAATCTGGGCCATGTTCACTTTCTCCGCTGCGTTATCTTTGCGGGACGGTAGACCCATGCTAAGCGGTGTCAACATCACGAATCTGTCACATTGCCACTGCTGCCCGGGGAAAATCAGCCGATGCCGACACTTCACGAACCCAAGCTTATCGCTGGGAACGCCAATCTTCCGCTTGCCGAAACCATTGCACGTCGCATGAGCCTGCATCGCGGCGTTGACCAGGGGCTGGTCGATGCAAGGGTCGAACGGTTCAACGACGGAGAGATTTTCGTCGAGGTTTTCGAGAATGTGCGTGGTGAGGATATGTTTATCGTTCAACCAACCTCGAACCCCGCCAATGACAATCTGATGGAGCTGCTGATCATCGCAGATGCCCTGCGCCGTTCATCCGCAGCCCGGATCACCGCTGTCATTCCGTATTTCGGGTACGCCCGTCAGGACCGCCGCACCAAAGCGCGCACGCCAATCAGCGCCAAGCTGGTGGCAAACATGCTGACTGGTGCGGGTATCGAACGGATTCTAACCATGGATCTGCACGCAGCCCAGATTCAGGGCTTTTTCGACATGCCGGTGGACAACCTTTATGCCTCGCCGATCTTTGCCCTGGATGTGAAGAAGCAGTTCAAAGACCAAATGGACGACCTGATGGTGGTCTCGCCAGATGTCGGCGGTGTGGCCCGCGCCCGCGAACTGGCCAAACGCATCAATGCACCACTTTCGATCGTCGACAAACGCCGCGAGAAGGCAGGCGAAGTGGCTGAGATGACTGTCATTGGTGACGTGAAAGACAAAATCTGCCTGATTGTCGATGACATTTGCGATACCGCTGGCACTCTGTGCAAAGCTGCTCAGGTGCTGATGGATAACGGTGCCAAGGAAGTGCACTCTTACATCACCCACGGTGTCATGAGTGGACCGGCGGTTGAACGTGTGACCAATTCGGTGATGAAATCTCTGGTCCTATCGGACACGATCCAGCCTACGGCTGAGATCAACAAGGCCGCCAATATCCGCATCGTGCCCACAGCGCCGATCTTTACGCAGGCGATCCTGAACATTTGGAACGGCACAAGTGTATCATCACTGTTCGAAGACAAGACACTGACGCCGATCTACGAGTCACTTTATCATATGGATTGATCGAAAAACTGCTGGCTACCATAGATAATGTCTGAATTCATGACGGCCTGCCTATTCGGCGACCGTCATGATTTCTTCCAACGGTTTTTTCATCTTTGCAACTTTTGGCACCTTCGCGTCGTCTTGCGGGTGGCCTACAGCTACGATCATAATAGGCTTTTCATGATCAGGGCGGTTTAGCAGTTTATTCAGGAATTTCATCGGGTTGGGTGTGTGGGTCAGTGAAACCAGCCCTGCATGGTGCAGCGCAGTCAACAAAAAGCCCGTGGCAATGCCCGTGCTTTCAGGCACGTAGTAGTTTTTGAACCGATCTCCATCATCGAAATGACCCCAACGTTGGGCGAAAATCACTATCAGCCACGGTGCGTCTTCCAGATGCGGCTTCTGATCGTTAGTCCCGATTGGTTCAAGCGCCTTCAGCCATTCATCCCCGGCACCGCCTTCATAAAACCTGCGCTCTTCAGCTTCCGCTTCTTCCCGAATACGGTGCTTCATCTCAGGGTTCGAGATTGCCACAAAGTGCCAGGGCTGATGATTGGCCCCTGAGGGCGCTGTTCCGGCTGCGCGAATGCACTCTTCGATGACCGTGCGCTCGACGGGCCGGTCCGAATAATCACGCACGGTATGGCGGCGTTTCATCTTGTCGTAGAACGCTCGCGCTTCGGTCAGCATTTCTTCATCAGACAAGTCCATACGATCCGGAAGATCCAAGGCTTCGTATTCGATATGATCTCGTGCAAACACCTGTAAGATCCTCCGGTTGCGTTAGCCGCTATTTGGGGTGGACAGTCTTCTTTATGGGACGACGCGCGAAGGTGCGCAATCTTATCTCACGAACAGGCCTGCTTCACGAGATATCCCAATCGTCTTCATGCGAAACATCTCCAATTGCGGTCCAATTCACCCGAATTCTGGCGATACGCGTATCGGACCAGGTGCGAAACACCGCATTGAATCCTTCCGACGTTATATCTTCGGCCTGAACTTCAGCGCGTAAAGCGGAAGACGTATCCACATCCCAAAGCACCACGCCTATCTGGACGATTGGCACAGAGCGGAACACTTCTGAAAAACGGACGCTTACGCGACGCTCACGCGGGCCCTCACCAGTCCACATCACGCCACCATCGGCGAAATCGGAAAACAAGACCTCCTCGCCCTGATCAATGCCGATGGGATGGGTTTGAAACTTTTTCATCTATCGTCTTTTATTGTTCAATTCCTGCAGCTTAACTTCAGCGAATGGCAAAATCACGACAAAAAAACGGCCCCGCGTATACGGGGCCGTTCCAAGTGATCAGAATGTCATGAACCCTTACAGGCTCATATGCGTTCCTAGAGCTTCCATGTCAGCCAGCAACTTTGCAGCATCGTCGACGATGGTCTGATCGTCACCGGCCTTGGCTGCCTCGTGCGAGGCGCGGGCGTCAGCGATCAGATCGTCCAGATGCGAACGTGTTACTTCAGCAACCGGAATGGCCTTTTCGGCCAGAACCGACAGGCCATCGCCATTGATCTGAGCAAACCCGCCGGTGACCAGGTATTCACTGGCCCCTTCGGGTGCTTCGACCTTCAGGATGCCCGGGCGCAGAGTTGTAATTGTGGGGGCATGATCGGGCATTGCCGTCATGTCCCCGTCCGCGCCGGGAATCTGGACCGCCGTCGCGCTAAGCGAAGCAAGGCTCCGCTCAGGGCTGACGAGGTCGAATTGCATCGTGTTTGCCATCAGGGATACTCCTTAGGCGGCTTCTGCGGCCATCTTCTCCGCTTTGGCGATCACTTCTTCGATGCCGCCAACCATCAGGAAGGCCGCTTCGGGCAGGTGATCGTATTCGCCAGCGACAACCGCTTTGAACGACGCGATGGTCACATCCAGAGGAACCTGAACGCCCGGCGAGCCGGTGAAGACTTCGGCCACGTCGAACGGCTGCGACAGGAAGCGCTCGATCTTACGGGCACGTGCCACGGTCAGTTTGTCCTCTTCCGACAGTTCGTCCATGCCGAGGATGGCGATGATGTCCTGCAGTGACTTGTAGCGCTGGAGGATCTGCTGAACGTCGGTCGCAACCTTGTAGTGCTCTTCACCAACGATGGCCGGGTCGAGCAGACGCGAGGTCGAGTCGAGCGGGTCAACCGCAGGGTAGATACCCTTTTCCGAGATCGCACGGTTAAGAACGGTGGTCGCGTCCAAGTGAGCAAACGAGGTTGCTGGCGCAGGGTCGGTAAGGTCGTCCGCAGGAACATAAATGGCCTGCACGGACGTGATCGAGCCCGACTTGGTCGAGGTGATGCGTTCCTGCAGAGCGCCCATGTCAGTCGCCAGCGTCGGCTGATAGCCCACAGCCGAAGGAATACGACCCAGCAGAGCCGAAACCTCAGAACCCGCCTGCGTGAAACGGAAGATGTTGTCGACGAAGAACAGAACGTCGGTACCGGACTGGTCGCGGAACTGTTCGGCCAGCGTCAGACCGGTCAGCGCAACACGTGCACGTGCTCCGGGAGGTTCGTTCATCTGACCGTAAACCAGGGCCACCTGCGATTCCGACAGGTTGTCCGGCTTAATAACGTTCGATTCGATCATCTCGTGATACAGGTCGTTCCCTTCACGAGTCCGTTCACCAACACCCGCGAACACCGAAAAGCCCGAGTGCACTTTTGCGATGTTGTTGATCAGTTCCATGATCAGAACGGTTTTACCAACGCCGGCGCCGCCGAACAGGCCGATCTTACCGCCTTTGGCGTATGGGGCCAGCAGGTCAACAACCTTGATGCCGGTTACCAGAACTTCCGACTCGGTCGACTGTTCGTCAAAAGTCGGTGCGGGCTGGTGGATCGCACGGGCTTCGGTTGCTTCAACCGGGCCTTTTTCGTCGATCGGCTCGCCAACCACGTTCAGGATGCGGCCCAGGGTGGCGTTACCAACCGGAACCGAGATCGGTGCGCCGGTGTCGGTGACTGCCTCGCCACGAACCAGACCTTCGGTCGCGTCCATCGCGATGGTGCGGACGGTGTTTTCACCCAGGTGCTGGGCAACTTCCAACACCAGGCGCTTGCCGTTGTTGGTGGTTTCCAGCGCGTTCAGAATTTCAGGCAGCTGATCTTCGAAGTGCACGTCGACGACGGCCCCGATGATCTGTGTGACTTTGCCTTTTGCATTCGCCATGTTTCGTCTCCGGTATGTCTCTACAGCGCTTCGGCGCCGGAAATAATTTCAATCAGCTCGTTGGTGATCACGGCCTGACGCGAGCGGTTGAACTGGATCGTCAGCTTGTCGATCATCTCACCCGCGTTGCGTGTCGCGTTGTCCATTGCGGACATCCGTGCACCCTGTTCAGACGCTCCGTTTTCGAGCAGAGCCGAGAAGATCGCGGTGGCAACCCCCTTGGGCAGCAGGTCGGCCAGGATGGCCTCTTCGCTGGGCTCGTAGTCGAATACCGCACCGCTGTCGTCACCCGTCGCTTCGTCTTCGAACGAGGCGGGGATGACCTGCTGTGCCGTCGGGATCTGGGTCACAACGTTGACGAACTTCGAGTAGAAGATCGTGGCAACGTCGAACTCACCCCCGTCGAAACGAGACAGGACGTCCTTGGCGATGTCTTGCGCGTTGGAATACCCCAGACGCTTGACCTCGCTCAGGTCGATATGTCCAACGAACAGATCGCTAAAATCACGCTTGAGCGCGTCGCGGCCTTTTTTGCCGACGGTCAAAACCTTGACCGTCTTGCCTTTGGCGCGCAACTCGTCCGCCTTTTGGCGAGCGAGTTTGGCGATGTTCGAGTTGAAGCCGCCACACAGGCCGCGTTCAGCTGTCATGACAACCAGCAGATGGACATCATCACTGCCCGTGCCACGGAGCAGCTTGGGGGCGCTGTCGCTGCCCCCGACCGAAGCCGCCAGTCCCGCCATCACGGCATTGAACCGCTCGGCATAGGGACGCGAGGCTTCGGCAGATTCCTGGGCGCGGCGCAGTTTTGCTGCCGCGACCATCTGCATGGCCTTGGTGATCTTGCGGGTCGATTTGACCGACTCGATCCTGTTTTTAAGGTCCTTAAGATTTGGCATATGCCCGCCTCTCCCTTAAGCGAAGGTTGCGGCGTATTCGTCCAGCGCAGCCTTGATCTTGTCGGAAGCGTCACCCTTGATCTTGGGATCTTCGTCCGTGATCCACTGAAGCAGATCCGCGTGCTTGCCACGCAGGTGCGCCAGCAGGCCGGCTTCGTATCGGCCAACATCGGACACGTCGATCTTGTCGAGGTAACCGTTGGTACCGGCGAAGATAACGCAGACGATTTCGGCATTGGTCAGCGGCGAGTACTGCGGCTGTTTCATCAGCTCGGTCAGACGCGCACCACGGTTCAGCAGCTGCTGGGTCGCGGCGTCGAGGTCGGAACCGAACTGCGCAAACGCAGCCATTTCGCGGTACTGAGCCAGTTCCAGCTTAACCGGACCAGCAACCGACTTCATTGAGTTGGTCTGAGCCGAGGAGCCCACACGCGAAACCGACAGACCGGTGTTCACAGCAGGGCGGATGCCTTGGTAGAACAGTTCGGTTTCCAGGAAGATCTGGCCGTCGGTGATCGAGATCACGTTGGTCGGAATAAACGCCGAAACGTCACCACCTTGCGTTTCAATAACCGGCAGAGCGGTCAGCGAGCCCGCACCGAAGTCTTCGTTCAGCTTCGCCGAACGCTCCAGCAGGCGCGAGTGCAGGTAGAAAACGTCGCCAGGATAGGCTTCACGTCCGGGCGGACGGCGCAGCAGCAGCGACATCTGACGATAGGACACAGCCTGCTTCGACAGGTCATCATAGATGATCAGCGCGTGGCGGCCGTTGTCGCGGAAGTATTCAGCCATCGCGGTCGCGGCGTAAGGTGCCAGGAACTGCATCGGTGCCGGGTCGGACGCGGTTGCCGCCACAACGATCGAGTAGTCGATCGCGCCGGACTCTTCCAGTTTCTTCACCAGCTGAGCAACGGTCGAACGCTTCTGACCGATCGCAACGTACACGCAGTACAGCTTCTTCGACTCGTCGTCGCCTGCTGCGTCGTTGTAAACTTTCTGGTTCAGGATCGCGTCCAAAGCAACGGCGGTTTTACCGGTCTGACGGTCACCAATGATCAGCTCACGCTGGCCACGGCCGATTGGGATCATTGCGTCAACCGATTTCAGGCCGGTTGCCATCGGCTCGTGAACCGATTTACGCGGAATGATGCCCGGCGCTTTAACGTCTGCAACGCCACGCTTGGTCGCGTTGATCGGGCCTTTGCCGTCCAGCGGGTTGCCCAGACCGTCAACAACGCGGCCCAGCAGCTCGTCACCGATCGGAACGTCCACGATCGAGTTGGTGCGCTTAACAGTGTCACCTTCTTTGATGTCACGGTCGGAACCGAAGATAACAACACCGACGTTGTCGCTTTCCAGGTTCAGCGCCATACCCATGATGCCGCCGGGGAATTCGACCATCTCACCGGCTTGCACATTGTCCAGGCCGTATACACGGGCAATCCCGTCACCGACGCTCAGCACGCGGCCGATCTCGGCCACTTCGGCTTCCTGACCAAAATTCTTGATCTGGTCCTTCAGGATTGCAGAAATCTCTGCAGCTTGGATTCCCATTTATCCGACCTCTTTCATTGCATTCTGTAGGGAGTTCAGCTTCGAACGGATCGAGCTATCGATCATTTTCGAGCCCACTTTAACGACAAGACCGCCGATGAGGCTTTCATCAACGGTCGCATTGATTGTCACGGTCTTGCCCACACGCTCGGACAGCGTCTTGGACAGTTTATCCATTTGGGTCTTGGTGAGTGCCTTGGCCGAGGCGACATCGGCGGTCACCTCGCCACGCTCGTCAGCCAGCATGTCGCGCAGAACCTGCACCAGTTGCGGTACAACGAACAGACGACGTTTCTGCGCCATCAGACCCAACGTATTGCGCAGGATGGCATGTAGGCCCATCTTGTCAGCAACAGCAGTGATTGCGCTTTCCTGTTCGGCGCGCGAAACCAAAGGCGATGCGATCAGGTCGCGCAATTCTGCGCTATCACCCAATGCGGCTGCCAGATCGTTGATTCCGCTTTCCAGACCTGCAAGGTCATTATTCTCTTTGGCGATCTCGAAGATCGCGGTGGCATAGCGCTCGGCGATGCCAGTGGAAATCGAAGCTGGTTCGGACACGTCCACCCTTCCGATATTTGAGGCCCCGATTTTGAGTAGCGGCCGCTACCTTGGGGCGTGAGGAAACCCCGTCCATTTAGGGCGGGGATCAAAATCACCGGGGATGTAGCAGAGGTGTTCCAACCAAGCAATACGCTATAGCGGTAACAGTTTTATCCACAAATTATTATTTTTCATACACTTAACCCAACTGCGACCCTTTGGACCGATTGGGGCAGTTGAAAAATGTTACGAATATGCAGGTTTTTGCGATTCCTGTGACCTTTTTCCCGCATTTTTTCCGTTCAAAATGCGCCGAACTGTCACGCAGGCTTTAACAAACCATCCAACGCTTTGATCGGGCGCTTCGCTGTGTCTTTGGTAACGCTCCCGCTAGGCGGGCGAATGAGTTTACTGGCCTCAACCATAAGCACGCCTCCGGCCATGACGGTTGGGATGCGTTGTCCAGTCTTCTCGATCAGGCTACCTGATTTTAGCCAGAACCGACGGAACGAAGGCGGCAGGTAAAGCGCCGAGCAATGGTTTTCAGGGACGAAGTGGTGCGCGCGCAATTGGTTTTCCAACTGGGTTGTTGAATAGGGCTGCCCAAAGCCAAACGGCGTCCGGTCTGAGCGCGACCACAGCCCGGCCCGGTTCGGTACGACAAATAGCACACGCCCTCCGGGCCCCAGAACGCGCCAGCATTCTTCCAGCAATTGACTGGGTCGGTTTGAAGTTTCCAAACCATGCATCACCACGAGTTTATCCACATGGCCTGTTTCGATTGGCCACATCGTCTCTTCGGTCAGAACGGAAACATTGGGCATCCCCGCAGGCCATGGCATTACACCCTGCGGACCAGGCATAAGACCAATCACACGGCGCGCATCTTTGAGGTAAGGCCGCAATAAAGGTACGGCAAAACCAAATCCGACCACAGTTTGCCCCTTGGCTTCGGGCCAAAGATCCACCAACCGACCACGGATCGCTGCCTGGGCCGCGCGACCCAGGGTGCTGCGATAGTAGAAATTCCTCAGATCCTGCACATCAAGATGCATTGCGGACACCCGGTCAATCGGCTTAGCTGGGCGCAGTCTAGCAATGAAAGGGCAAAAGGCCATGCCTCTTGAGATCGTTACCATTCCTTGCCTCAGCGATAATTACGCCTTTCTCGCCCATGATCCGGCCAGCGGTGAGACTGCCTTGATCGATGCGCCAGAGGCAGCTCCGATTCTGGCAGAACTGGATTCGCGCGGCTGGCAGCTAAGCCATGTGTTGCTGACCCATCATCATTGGGATCATGTGGACGGGCTGGGCGACATTCTGGCGAAACAGCCCGCGCGTGTGATCGGCGCAAAAGCAGATGAACATCGGTTGCCAAAACTCGATCAGGCGGTGGTTGAAGGTGACACATTTTATATCGGCGGTGAGCCGGTCGAGGTTCTTGATGTGTCCGGTCATACAATTGGGCACATTGCATTCTACATGCCCCAAACTGGCGTTGTATTCACCGCTGACAGCCTGATGGCGCTGGGATGTGGACGATTGTTCGAGGGCACGCCTGCGCAAATGTGGGCCTCTCTCAGCAAGTTGGCGGCCCTGCCCGATGAAACAATCGTGTGCTCAGGCCACGAATACACACAGGCAAACGCCAAGTTCGCCCTGACCATCGATCCCGACAACCCAGCCTTGCTTGACCGCGTGGCCGATATTAATCGCGCCCGCGCTGCCGGAGAACCTACTGTGCCTTCGCTTTTAGGCCTGGAAAAGGCGACAAATCCGTTTCTAAGGGCCTCTGATCCGGCGATTCAGGCCCATCTGGGCATGGAAAACTCTGATCCCGTGTCCGTATTCGCCGAAATTCGAGCCCAAAAAGACAGCTTTTAACCCGTTTCAAGCCCCAATCACGGCCACGGTCACAACAAATGTGACTGTCAAGTGAAAGAAAACCCTTGAAGCCGGGGCGGGATCAACCAAACTCTAATAGTATGAGGACATGGTTGGGATGGGGATCCGGCCTGCAGCCCGCCCCCTTCCGGCCCAATACAGAGGAGCACCCGCGTGCCTTCATTCTCGAGCACACTTGAACAAGCCATCCACGCGGCCCTTGCGGCGGCGAATGAACGGCGGCATGAATTCGCAACGCTAGAGCATCTGCTGCTGGCGCTGTTGGAAGAACCCGATGCGGTGCGCGTCATGAAAGCGTGCAGCGTCGATCTGGACGAGTTACGCAGCACCTTGGTCGAATTCATCGACGAAGATCTGTCAAACCTCGTCACTGATATCGACGGGTCAGAAGCAGTACCGACTGCAGCCTTCCAGCGTGTCATTCAGCGCGCCGCGATCCACGTTCAAAGCTCTGGCCGCACAGAGGTGACCGGGGCCAATGTATTGGTGGCCATCTTCGCCGAACGTGAAAGCAACGCAGCCTATTTCCTGCAAGAGCAGGACATGACCCGTTATGACGCGGTAAACTTCATCGCACATGGTGTGGCCAAAGACCCGGCCTATGGAGAGAATCGTCCTGTAACGGGTGCTGATGAAGCCGAAGAAGAGGCTCAGACGACCTCTGGTGACGCCGAGCAGAAAGAAAGCGCGCTTGGCAAATATTGCGTTGATCTGAACGCCAAATCACGCGCCGGTGATGTAGATCCGCTGATCGGACGCTCGGACGAGGTTGAACGCTGTATTCAGGTGCTGTGTCGCCGGCGCAAGAACAACCCGTTGCTGGTAGGTGACCCCGGTGTCGGCAAAACTGCCATCGCCGAAGGTCTGGCGCATAAGATTGTTGCGGGCGAGGCCCCGGACGTGTTGTCGGAAACCACCATCTACTCGCTTGATATGGGCGCCCTGCTTGCAGGAACTCGCTATCGCGGCGATTTCGAAGAGCGTCTGAAAGCGGTTGTGACCGAATTGGAAGAGCACCCTGATGCGGTTCTCTTCATCGACGAGATTCACACTGTGATCGGAGCGGGTGCAACCTCGGGCGGTGCGATGGATGCGTCGAACCTGCTGAAGCCAGCGCTTCAGGGCGGCAAACTGCGCACCATGGGCTCGACCACGTATAAAGAGTTCCGTCAGCATTTCGAAAAAGACCGCGCGCTGAGCCGCCGGTTCCAGAAAATCGACGTGAACGAGCCGTCGGTCGAGGACAGCGTCAAAATTCTGCGCGGTCTGAAACCGTATTTCGAAGAGCATCACTCGATCAAATATACTGCCGACGCCATCAAGACGGCTGTCGAATTGTCGGCGCGCTATATCAACGACCGCAAACTGCCCGACAAGGCCATCGACGTGATCGATGAGGCCGGGGCAGCGCAGCACCTGCTGGCCGAAAGCAAACGTCGCAAGACCATCGGCGTCAAAGAGATCGAGGCGGTGGTTGCCAAGATTGCGCGAATCCCACCCAAGAACGTCACCAAGGATGATGCAGAGGTTCTGAAAGATCTCGAAACCTCGCTGAAACGCGTGGTGTTTGGTCAGGATGAAGCGATCGAAGCGCTGTCCAGTGCGATCAAACTGGCGCGCGCCGGTCTGCGTGAGCCCGAAAAACCCATCGGCAACTATCTGTTCGCTGGCCCCACCGGTGTTGGCAAAACAGAGGTGGCGAAACAGTTGGCTGACACGCTTGGTGTTGAACTGCTGCGTTTCGACATGTCGGAATACATGGAGAAGCACGCGGTCAGCCGTCTGATCGGTGCGCCTCCGGGTTATGTCGGGTTTGATCAGGGTGGTTTGCTGACCGACGGTGTCGACCAGCACCCACATTGCGTCTTGTTGTTGGATGAAATTGAAAAAGCACACCCGGACGTGTTCAACATTCTGTTGCAGGTGATGGACCACGGCGAGCTGACCGACCACAATGGCCGGACGGTGAATTTCCGCAACGTGGTCCTGATCATGACATCGAACGCAGGTGCGCAGGAGCAGGCGAAAGCCGCCATCGGCTTTGGCCGCGACCGGCGCGAAGGTGAGGATACCGCAGCGATCGAACGTATGTTCACGCCGGAATTCCGCAACCGTCTGGACGCCGTGATCTCATTCGCGCCGCTGCCGAAAGCGGTCATTTTGCAGGTCGTTGAGAAGTTTGTCCTGCAGCTGGAAGCACAGTTGCTGGATCGTGGCGTAACCATCGATCTGACACCGCGTGCCGCCGAATGGCTGGCCGACAAGGGCTATGATGACAAGATGGGTGCGCGTCCTCTAGGCCGTGTCATTCAGGAGCACATCAAGAAACCTCTCGCCGAGGAACTGCTATTCGGCAAACTGGCCAAAGGCGGCGTGGTCCGTGTCTCGATGAAGAAGGGCGAGCTGAACCTGGAAATCCTGGGCCCCGATCAGCCCCGCATTCCGGGCGACAAGCCCCCGCTTTTGACAGCGGACTAACCCACGGCTTCTATAACGAAAAACGCCCACCTTTTCGGTGGGCGTTTTTCATTTTTGGCAGGTAATCCAAGTTGGTTCGTACCAGCCTTATCGCTCTGTCAGCTTCAACTCGATCCGACGATTCTGGGCGCGCGCTTCGGGTGTGTCGGCGGGATTAACAGGCTGGAATTCTCCGAACCCGTTTGCCGCCAAGCGATCAGGTGGAATGCCCAGTGCGTCAACCATGTAGCGCACCACAGAAAGGGCACGGCCCTGGCTGAGCTCCCAGTTGTCGCGATATCGTCCGCTGCCTGCAAGTGGCACATTATCGGTATGCCCATCGACACGGATGACCCAGTTCAGCCCCTCGGGTATTTCGGCGGCAACGCTTCGCAGGATATTGGCAACTTTGGCAACCTCCTGACGGCCTTCCGCGGACAGGTTTGCGGACCCGGTGGCAAACAGCACCTCCGACGAGAACACGAAGCGGTCGCCCTCAATGCGCACACCATCCTGATCACCCAGCACATCGCGCAGTCGCCCGAAGAATTCCGAGCGATAGCGCTGCAAATCCTCGGCCTGTGCGGCTAGTTCCTGATTTTGGCCCGCCAGTTTCTCGGCCTCGGCTTCCAGCCGAATACGTTCAGCCTCTTCCAGCAGTCGGCGACGGCGTTCTTCCGAGGCTGCGCGCGCTAGAGCGGCATTCAGATCCTGGCCCAGCGTCTGTATCTGGATCTCGGCGGCGGTATTACGTTCTTCGTAATCGTCTAACAAAGCCTGCAGCGATCCCAAC
The DNA here is from genome assembly GCF_056536665.1 of Ruegeria sp. CJ6. Taxonomy (NCBI): domain Bacteria; kingdom Pseudomonadati; phylum Pseudomonadota; class Alphaproteobacteria; order Rhodobacterales; family Roseobacteraceae; genus Ruegeria; species Ruegeria sp. CJ6. The sequence continues at coordinate 371,108 of NZ_JBQFQB010000003.1, forward strand.
TGGCTGCGCAGGGCTGCCATCTGCTGATTAAGCAGCGCGGTCTGACGTTGCGCTTCGGTCGAGATTTCCTGTTCCGATGCAAGCGCCTCTCGGGCGAGCGCCAGCAGCGCCGCGCGCTCTTCGGCCAGCGACCTCTGTTCGGCTGCATTTGCTTGCGCCTGGGTTTGGGCATCCAATGCGGCTTGCAATTGTGCCCTCAGTTCTTCGGCATTGATCTCACCAAACTGGCGCTCAAGCTCTGCCTTGGCAGCCTGTGCCGCAGCCAGCAAAGTCAGAGTGTCCTCGGCTTCCTTTCGCTGTGTTTCCAGCGCCAAGGTCATTGCCGTCAGTTCGGCATCTGCATTCTGCAGACGATCACGCAACGCCTCAGCAGCGGCGGCTTCGGCCAGGCGCGCGGCCTCTTCCTCGGTCAGTTGCTGTTCTAGCTCGGATATCTGAGCTGCCTGTGCATCTTCGCTGGTTTCAAGTTCGGCGACGAGAGCTTCAAGTGCTTCGCGTCGAGCCGCGGCAAGGCGGGCGGCTTCGGCCTGTGCGTCGATTTCTTGTCTGCTTTGAGCAAGTGCCAAATTCAAGGCATCTTGTTCATTTAGCAACTCATCGCGTTGCGTTTCTAGCGCGGCGATATCCCCCTGCGCACGCGCCTGATCAGCCAGCAAAGCCGCGACCTGTGCTTCAAAGTCGGTTATGCGGGTTTGTGCCTGCGCCAGATCGTCTTCGACCTGATTAAGCGTTGCATTCAAGTTCCCAAGACGCGCTTGAAGACGGCTGTTTTCCCGCTCTTCCAACCCCAGCGCCCCGGCCAGAGCGGCGATTTCGTCGGACAGCGCAGTCAGTTCATCCTCTTGACCTGAAATGGTTTCGCGCAGCACAAATTGCACGACCATGAAGATGGTCAGCACAAAGGTCAGCACCATCAACAATCCCGTCATCGCATCCACGAAGCCGGGCCAGACCGAGCCCGAAAACCGTTGACCTGTGCGGCGGGACAGCGCCATGGGTTACTCTCCTTCCGGGGGGGTACGTACGGCGCCCCGTGGCAAAGTCAACGCTTTGACCAGCAGCTCAAAATCCTTGCGCAGTTCGTTCATGCTGTCCTGACGACCAGCGGAGATTTCTTCGAGTATACGCAGCAACTGAACATCCATCGACCGCAGGCGCATGCGGCTTTCCGCATCGATCCCCTCGCCCGCGCCATGTTCGCGCATGTGATCCAACAAAGCGTCCTGCCCCAGCGCCACACGTTCAAGCGCAGCCGTTACGCCTTCGGTCTGGGCCTGCCGCTGGTTCATTTCCCCGATGACATCGACCAAATGTCCCAGTTTGGTCGAGACGTTCGTGCGATCAACTTCTTGCGCCGAGAACATGTCCTGCAGTGCATCCATTTGTTCAGACATGGCGTCCAGTACTGGGGTCAGCACGGCCAGTTCCGCGCCGCCCTCATCGCCCGCAGCAAAGCCAACGCGGGTGATTGAGGACAACCATTCTTCCAATTCGCGATAGAACCGGTTCTGGCCATGGCCCGCGAATAGTTCCAGCAAACCGACGATCAAGGATCCGGCCAGACCCAGCAATGACGACCCAAAAGCAACGCCCATGCCCTGCAGCTGCGCTTCCAATCCGGTCATCAGACGGTTGAAGACGGCCAGACCTTCTTCACCTTCCTGCGGGTTCAGGCTGCGGATCGTATCAACGATGGCGGGGACAGTGGTGGCCAAACCAAAAAATGTCCCCAGTAGGCCAAGGTAGATCAGCACGTTGGTGATGTAGCGGGTGATCTCGCGCTCTTCTTCGACCCGTTCGGCGACGGAATCGAGGATCGATCGGGTAGAGCTAGAGCTGATCTGAGACCGCGCCCCGCGTTCCCTCAACAACGACGCCAGTGGGGCAAGCAGTTGCGGCGGGCGCACATCGTCACGTTCGATCCCTCCGGCAAAGGCTTCGATCCAACGAACCGATCCGATCAGCTGTGTGACCTGCAGAAAACAGGCAGCGACACCGATGACAAAGACCAGCAAAATGAACCCGTTAAGATACAGATTGGCCTGAATAACCGGCAGTACATATGGCAACGCCATGAACACGCCAAGTCCTGACAGCCCTATTGCGATCAGCATCATCAAAATCTGACGGATCGGTTGTGAGAAATGTGGTCTCACGCCCTGTTGTGCCTGCGCCATGCGCGTGGCTCCTGGTATTGTCTGCTCTGGGCTGAACCTATCGAAGTTCGCCCCGTGACGCCAAGAGTTTATGCGCTGATTGTCCGCACCCGTTGCGACAACCACTCAAGATCAGGGTCGTGCAGTCCGATCTCGGTCAAGTGCGAGGCAGTATTGTAGAGATATTCGGTATTTGGCCCACGTCCGCCAACCGCGTGGGCGATGATCCGAGCCTGCTCTTCCAATGGAAGACCGCCGCAATACTGAACGTGGTGAGCATCGATGACGTAAGTCACTGCATTTACGATCTGCCCGCAGTCCAGATGCACGTCCAGCATCCGCTCCAGATAGGCTGACGAGATCAGCTCACGCTCACGCAATTCAGCCAAAGTGCGCTCTTCGTGACCTGCCTCGACAGCAAGCGCCAATCCAGTGCAATGCGCGTCTGGCTGTTCGTCCAGCGCCAATACCAAACCGGGGTCTTCTTCCGTGCCGCGATGGTGGATAGAGCGCATGCAAAACGACCGCGCATATCCGTGCAACTTAGCGCGTTCGCTGCGTGCCACCGGAAAGCCCGGGTTCCACAGCAGCGATCCATATCCGAATACCCACATCGTCATTGCACTGGTCCTTGCCCGTTTGGCCCTATAAACATCAAATCCGAGGCAGGAAAAAGGGCCATTCATCATGCGCCGTCTGATACGCGTTTTCGTATTTATCGCCCTCGCGTGGAGCGCGTACTGGTTTGTTGCCGGTTATGGTCTGCGAAACGCCCTGACCGGTTGGTTTGACCGGCAGCAAGAACTGGGCTGGCAGGCCGAATTCTCGGACGTGTCGACGGCAGGATATCCATTTCAGCACATCACACGCCTGAATAATCCCGCTTTGGCCGATCCGGTCAACGGAACGGCGTGGAGTGCGGACTGGGTCGAGTTCCAAAGCCCAGCAATCTGGCCCGGCCGCCAGATGCTGCGCTTTGCCAGTACGCCGCAGCGCCTTTCCTATTTCGACCAGACCACGACCGTTCAGGCCGAAGCGCTACAAGCCGAATTGCAGCTCCAACCCGGTGTCGCGCTGGTGCTCGAGAAAATGGCGCTGACCTCAAAGCGCTGGCTGCTGACAACCGAAGGTGATCCGCAAGCCGGAGGCCAGTCGCTGAGCCTTGTGATGGAGCAATCTGGAGCGCCCGAAAGCTATGGGATTACTGCGAAGATCGACGGATTTACCCCCGGCGATGATCTGAGACGCCTGATGCGTTCAGCATCGACCCTGCCGCAATCGTTCGAAACGCTGGAAATGGATATGTTTGTCACTTTCGACAAACCCTGGGACCGCACCGCACTTGAGCAGCGTCGCCCCCAACCCGTTGCGATTGATCTGCGTTTGGCAGAAATGAAATGGGGTGAGCTGCGTCTGTTCGCCACCGGCGAACTGGAAGTTGACGAACAGGGCATTCCAACGGGTGAAATTGCGATGAAAGCCGAAAACTGGCGCGACATGATCGCGATGGCAAACGCCGCAGGTGCGCTGCCGGATCAGGCAGTCGATCCTGTGACCCGCGCATTGGGCTTCATGGCTGGACTGGGTGGCAACCCAAATGCGCTGGATTTACAGCTGAATTTCAGAGATGGGTTCGTCGCCTTAGGTCCGTTGCCCCTTGGTCCTGCCCCGAGACTGGTGCTGCGTTAACGGCAATAGGTGCCGCTGCGGTAGCGCGCGGTGTCTAGGTGGAAATGATCCCGATGGTAGCGATCAGAGTTTGGTCCGAGAACCGTGCCAAATGGCCCACACGCGCCGCGCCATACCTTGGTCAGTTGCTTCTTGGACGGATTTTTGCGCCAGCCATTTAGAACCGTCACCACCTCACCATCGGCCATCTTGAAGCCCGAAATGTCGATGGCGCGCCCTTTACCATGCTCAGAAATCCGCGCCCCTTTACGGTTGTTACGTGTTCTGCAGGCGTAATGCGCGGCGACCTGTAGCTCTACCACCGGACCTCGGCGTTTGAACGTGGGCTTTACAGTTTTGTCGACCCAATTATTCAGCGCCTGTGCAGTGCCGCAATCCATCGTCGCTGGGCGGCTCAGCCCGACCCCCGATACTGAGGTGATTTGCACTGCATCCTTGATCCCGCAGGCTTTGATCTTGCCCTTCACACGTCCAACCGGCTTACCCTGAATATCGATATCGCCACAGACTGAACCCTTACGCAGCTTGCGTTTCTTAAGAAAGACGCGTTGTTCCAATTCTTCCGGGCGCACAAACGGGCGGATCGAATTCTCGGGCCCGAGCAATGGTAATTCAGCGGGACGGGCTGCAGCGGCCGTTACCTGCGGCGAAGCGGGCCGTAGCACAGGCCGGATGTTGGGGGTGACGATTGCCACCATCGCTTGGGTGGTTTCCGGGCGCGTCAACGGCACAATAGAAGTTTCAGGCGCCGCCGCATTTGCAGTCGTTGCCGCCAAAGCAACGCAGAAAATCAAATGGCTGCAACCGATCTTTCTCATGTCGATGTTTTTCCCCGCCCAAAATCTGGCGCATCCGTATCCTGGCCCGCATCAATGATGCCGCGGCGGATCGCCCGTGTGCGCGTAAAGTAGTCGAACAATTGCTCTCCGTCACCTGTTCGGATGGCCCGCTGTAGCGCAAAGAGCTCTTCCGTAAACCGGCCCAGAATCTCCAGCGTTGCGTCTTTGTTGGTCAGAAACACATCACGCCACATCGTCGGGTCCGAAGCCGCGATGCGAGTGAAATCGCGGAAACCAGCTGCCGAATACTTGATGACTTCGGTGTCTGTAACCCGCCGGAGATCATCCGCAACTCCCACCATCGTATAGGCAATCAGGTGAGGTGCGTGCGAGGTGACCGCCAGCACCAAATCATGATGCGCGGCGTCCATCTCATCGACATTCGATCCCAGACCCTCCCACAAAGCCCGCAGGCGAGCGATTGCATCCGGGTCGGAATCTTCGACCGGCACCAACAGGCACCAACGGTTGTCGAACAGTTCGGCGAATCCCGATTCAGGCCCGGAATGCTCGGTCCCGGCCAGAGGGTGTGCCGGAATGAAATGAACGCTATCGGGTATGTGGGGTGAGACGGCGTCAATCACGTGACGCTTTACCGACCCCACGTCTGAAACGGTGGCACCGGATTTCAGAACCGGCGCAATCTGCTGCGCCACAGGTCCCATTGCACCAACGGGGACACACAAAACCACTAGATCAGCACCTTCGACCGCCTCTTCCGCGGTCTCGCAAACCCGGTCACAAAGGCCGATCTGGCGCGCCGTCTCGCGGGTTGCCTCGGATCGCGCATAGCCCGTCACTTCGCCCGCAAGCCCAGCCCGTTTGATCGCCCAGAACATGGACGATGCAATCAGGCCCAACCCGATCAGCGCAACACGGTCGTAAATCTGGCTCATACAGCGCCCCCTTTGAACGCAGTAATCGCTGCAACCACGCGACCGCAGGCGATTTCGTCGCCTACGGTGATCCGCAGCGCGTTTGGCAGGTTGTAGCCCGCGACCCGCCGCACGATCAAACCCTGCGTTTTCAAATAGTCATCGCAGGCTTCCGCCTCGGCCCTGTCAGCAAAACGGGCGAGGATGAAATTCGTGCATGACACATCGGATGAAACGCCGACCTTCGCCAGTTCATCAGACAACCAAATCCGGAGGCGTGCATTTTCAGACAGGCAGAACCGCAGATATTCCTCATCCCGCACGGCGGCCTCGGCCGCCGCGAGAGCCGTCAGCGATAGGTTGAACGGCTGACGAACGCGGTTCAGCACATCAATAATCTCTTTCGCCGCATAGCCCCAGCCAACGCGCATCCCACCTAGACCGTACACTTTCGAAAACGTCCGGGTCATGATGACATTGCTAAACCGGTCCACCAGCCCTGCGCCTCCATCGAAACCATCGACAAATTCGGCATACGCACCATCCAGCACCATCAGGCAATTGGCTGGCAATGCATCCGCCAACCTCTGCAATTCGGCGTCAGAGACCATGGTTGAAGTAGGATTTCCCGGATTGGTCACAAAGACAATCCGTGTCTGCCCAGTGACCGCGGCAAGGATGCTATCTACGTCTACACGGCGATCCCTCTCGGGCACCATGACCGGGGTCGCGCCAGCCATTCGCGCGATGATCGGATACATGGAGAATCCATGCTCGGTATATATCACCTCATCACCCGGACCAGCATAGGCCTGCGCCACGAACTGCAACACTTCATCACTGCCGACACCGCAGATGACCCGATTGGCATCCAGTCCGTGCCGTTCAGAAATTGCGGCGCGCAGGCTGGCATGATCGGTGCTGGGATAACGATGCAGCGAAACGGCACTTTCGCGCACCGCTTCGATCGCCTTGGGACTTGGCCCAAATGGGTTTTCGTTGGAACTCAGCTTGATGACATCCGCAACACCGTCAACATGCGACTGTCCGCCCTGATACAGCGCGATGTCCATTATGCCGGGTTGAGGTGTGATCTGGTTCATGAGGGGCTCCACTAGCTTGGCCCCTCATACCTTTCTCAACGGGTTGAGAAAAGCGGCAATTATCTTACGCCGCTTTGAAGCGCGCCGTCGCCGGATCGGCATTGTAGAATGGGACGAACTCCTCGGTCCGGCGCGACAGCTCGTTAACGCTGTCGATAATGAACCGAACGGTCTCTTCGCTCATGAGGTAAGAGAAATTCAACCGCACCCAACCCGGTTTCTTCATTTCCTCACCCTCCGACAGGGCCGCATGCAATTCTTCCGACGTTGCCCGATCAATGCCCAGCAAACGATGCGCATAGGGTCCGGCACAGGCACAGCCGCCACGTGCCTGGATGCCGTAGATATCGCTGAGCATCCGGGTAAACAGCTGCTGATGCACCGGCTGCCCATTCCGATCACACACGAGGAACGAGAATATCGGCAGGCGGTGTGCATTCTCGGCACCTAGCAATGTCAGATGTGGGTTGTCGGACCACCCATCCAACGCCATGCGGTTACACTGCGCCTCACGCTGTGCGATTTCATCCGTTCCGACCGCATCCTTGACAATGAAGGCCAGGGCCGCACGAATGTCTCCGATCACATTTGGTGTACCCGCCTCTTCCCGTGTCGCGAGATCGGCGCTGTAGTCGTGCCGCCAAGGCGAGACAAAGCTGACAGTCCCACCTCCGGGCCAACTCGGACACGTCCGCTTCACAACGCATTGGTTAACGACCAGAACACCCGACGCCCCCGGCCCACCCGGAAACTTATGCGGAGAGACAACGATCGCGTCCTTCCGCGCATCTTCCGGCCCCATGTCCATTGGCAAATAAGGTCCACCACCCGCATAGTCCCATACCGCAAGCGCACCATGCTCTTTCAGCATCCGCGTCACTGGATCAGGGTCGGTGATGATGCCGGTGACGTTTGACGCCGCTGAGAATGACCCAATCACAAGATCGGAATCTGCGTGTTCGATCAGCACTGCCTTTAGCGCCTGCATATCGGGACCGCCGTCAACGGCTTCTGGAATCTGGATCACCCGCGCCTTGCTTTCACGCCACGGCAGAATGTTCGAATGATGCTCATACGGACCGATCAAAACGACCGGCTGATTAGCCTCTTGCACTCCCAGCAGACTAACCAGCCGGTTAAGACCCGCTGTAGCGCCAGACCCGGTAAAGATCACCGCGTCCTCTTCCTTGGCGCCAACTATGCGGGCGATCTTGGCCCGCGCCTCGCGGCGCAAACGGGTTATATAGGAACCGCAATAGGAGGCTTCGGTGTGGCTGTTGGCATAGAACGGCAACACATGCTCGGCCACGAAATTTTCGACCTGTCGCAACGCGCGACCCGAGGCAACGTAGTCCGCATACACAAGCGGCACGTCCCCATGCAGACCCGGGATGAGTACCCCCTCACCGATCAGCCCATCACGCAGAGTATTTCCGTGAGCAGCAGATTGAATTTCTGCGCGAAAGTTGGACAAGGTCATAACACAGGCTCCATATTGCTAACTCCAATATGATTGATCCATCCTGTGGAAACCTCACAATTTTATGCTTTATGTGTCCGAGTTTTGTGTCATATGAGTTTATATGGAGAAAAAATTAGATCAAATTGACACGCGTCTTCTGAAGGAACTGCAAAAAGACGCAACACTTTCCCAGCGAGAATTGGCAGATAGGGTCGGCCTGTCCCAAAATGCCTGCTGGCGAAGAATAAAGGCCTTGAACGACACAGGTGTCCTGCAAGGTTCTACGGCGCGCATCGCGCGCGAAAAGCTTGGGCTGAATCTGGTGGTTTTCGTCATGCTACGCACGCGCCACCACTCTGCCCAATGGTTGCAGGCCTTTCGCAGTCATGTCCTGACCATTCCTGAAGTGGTCGATTTCCATCGCATTGGCGGCGACTATGACTATCAACTCAAGGTCGTTACAGAAGATATGGCCTCTTACGACAAAGTCTATCAACGCCTCATCGATAAGATCGAACTGGACAGCGTCACCTCCTATTTCGCAATGGAGGCCATTGCCGAAAGTCGCCCGCTTCCTATCTGATCCGCCTCTTCATCTGGCCGAATATATCTCGGGGGAGTCGCGCAGCGACTGGGGCAGAGCCCCATCAAAACAAAAAAGACCGCGCTGAAAGCGCGGCCCTTAAACTCAACAGGTCGGCGAAGATTAGTTCTTCGCGTAGAATTCGACGACCAGGTTCGGTTCCATCATAACCGGGTAAGGCACATCGCTCAGGCCCGGTGCACGCACGAAAGTCGCGGTCATTTTCGAGTGGTCGGCGTCGATGTAGTCAGGCACATCACGCTCGGCCAAGCCGACAGCTTCCAGGACAACGGCCAACTGCTTGGACTTATCACGCACTTCGATAACGTCGCCTTCTTTGACGCGATAGGACGGGATGTTGACCCGCTTGCCGTTCACTTTAACGTGGCCGTGGTTCACGAACTGACGTGCGGCGAACACGGTCGGAACAAACTTGGCGCGGTAAACAACGGCGTCCAGACGGCGCTCCAGCAGACCGATCAGGTTTTCACCGGTGTCGCCTTTGACACGCTCAGCTTCTGCATAGATGCGGCGGAACTGCTTCTCGGTCAGGTCGCCGTAGTAGCCTTTCAGCTTCTGCTTGGCACGCAGCTGCAGACCGAAGTCAGACAGTTTGCCCTTGCGGCGCTGGCCATGCTGGCCAGGGCCGTATTCACGACGATTAACCGGGGATTTCGGACGACCCCAGATGTTTTCGCCCATCCGGCGGTCGATTTTGTACTTGGCAGACGTGCGTTTGGTCACGGCTGATCTCCTTCTTTAGATTGAGGCCCCGATGGGCCACTATGAAGGGCGTTGTCCTCTTGAGGTTTCCCCCATGACAGGCATCCCCTCGCGGGGGCCACCAACACCAATGAAGCCGCGCTTATATCCCTGCTTCGGCCAGAGTCAACACGCCACAGCAAGCAAAGGGTAGGATTTCTGCTTAGAGTTGGAATCTTTCTGAGAAGTATCCGTTATTCAGCGGCCCAACCGGCAGTATTTGATAGACTTACCGGCACTGAACTTGCATTTGCGCGAGCCGCCGGGAACACGACAACCTTGTCGTCATAACCGCTGTCAATCTCAACAGGTTCAATATGCGAAGCTGCCAAACTGACCCAGAAATCTTGATCAGGCTCAGGGCATCCATCCTCAAACACAAGCACCAGAGACGCTTCGTTCACCTCACGCACCAGCTCGGCAACGAAAGTCTGAGCCCCGTTTGACAACTCGATCTTGGCACTTTCGTTGATCTCGCCGGGGTTGGCGAAACTGGCTCTGGCCGCCAATATAGATCCAAGACCGGTGGAGCCTGCGTGCAGCGCAACTTGGTCTGCACTTGCGGCGAGTTGGACCCCTCGCCCCCTCCAAGACCAAGAGCTACCAACGCGCATGTGGGCCAAAGGCGCCGCCTCAAGCCCGTCAACTTCCGTCTGTGTCCAAAATATTGCTATTCGACCGTTATAACCGGTTCTCATCTGTCCGCCCGCACTTTTACTCATCCCACAAGTAACTGTGCTTGTGTATCAACGAAAAAATGGGCGGAAAAGAGACCGAAATGCAGCAATCACGAAAATGTTGCTAAAGAACAGCCTCATATTGATACTTATCGTCGAATGTTGGTGACCGTCTGGCGCACTGCGCTAGACTCTAGGCTCATTGAATTTCGGAGCCTGAAAATCGCTGCGAGTGCGATGGCTGATGGGAACTCTTTCGGCCATCTTTCGTAGCAGGATTCTACTCGGCTCGATTCCTTCAAGCGACCGAACATGACCTCGATGCGGTTTCGGCGCTTGAACCTGTGTTTGTCTTTTCGGACAGGCTTCTCGCGTGACTCTCTGCCGGGCATGCATAGGCGTGTCCCTTTGTATTTCATAACCTTTCGGAACTAGTCAGAATCGTAACCCCGATCAGCAATCATCCAATCGGCGGCTGGTAGGCTGCTCAGAAGTGCCCTGGCACCCGTGTAGTCACTGATCTGATCGACAGTTATGAAAGACCGGACTGGGTGACCAGAAGCATCGGTGACGGCATGCAACTTGGTGTTCATTCCGCCTTTGGCACGCCCAATCAGGCACCAGCGCCCCTTTTTTCAACCGTAGGCTTAAAGCCATGCGATGTGCCTTCAGATACTTGCGCAGGCCCACTCGAACGCATGGCGTTCACCTGCTCACTTTTATCATGATCGCCCTGTGATCGGAATGGTCCGAAGCCAGCCCTTCCATGATCCGTGCAAACACGCCGTTGTCGCTCTAACGTTTTCAGCAGTTGTAGAGCGTCTTGGGTGGGCCTTACTCTCTCGGAGCATCGGACCAGCCCCGTATCGGACTAGCCGACCTTGAACTCGCTTTTCAATCGCTGCTAGCGAAATTCACCTTAAACGCATGACAATTCCGTTTGCGGTTGTTGCAAAAAAATTTGCGATCACGCTGCCTTGTAATGTTTGAAAACTTCAGTGGTGCCATCCTTACCGATCAGGAAAACCGAATAGGCTTCCCGCTCACTCTCCGGCCCCATACCAGGTGAGCCATAGGGCATACCTGGCACTGTCAGCCCGACCGCATCAGGGCGTTCGGCCAACAAGCGCAGGATGTCCGCCGGGGGCACATGACCTTCTATGACATAGCCCTCGAGCAAGCCCGTGTGACAGGACGCCATCTCTTCTGGAATACCCTTGTTAGCTTTGTATTCAGACAAAGTCTCCCAGGAGGCATTCTGCACTTCCATCTCGAATCCTTCGCGTTGCATAATATCAATCCACGCGCCACAACACCCGCATGCGGGGTCCTTGAGAACCTTCACCAGCGGTTTGGTCGTTGCAAATGTAGGTGAAGCCAGGGCGATACCGGAGGCGCTGAGGCCAGCCAGGAAAAGGCGTCGGTCAAGTATCGTGGTGGTCATGTCATTTCCTTTCCGTGTTTACGCCTGCGCTGTGATATTCGGTCTTGTGACCGAAATCGCAGGCAAGTGCTATGATTTGTGTCAAGCACGCGATCATGACCAGCCCTGTTTCTGTTCGCTTTCGGTGCATAGCGCACGCATGTCGCAACCGTTTGGATAAGATGAGCGCCAAGGCAAATACTGATAGTTTAGCCTCTCTTCCACGCATAATAATCTCCTTACGACCGCAGTGCATGCTCGAACAGAAACAATTTGAAAACCCGCACTTTCGGGACTTTGGATGTTAGGATATTTGTGGAGGAAGATTGGGCGTCAGAGGCGCTTGAGAATTCTGGTTATCCGTGTCCATGTTACGGTTTCTTTGGCCATAAGCTTCCACCAAAACCGCAAGTCCTAATTGGGTCGGGTTTTCACCAACGCAACAGGTTCCAGTGTGGCATGCCCCGCCACAACTCACGCAGTCGTCCGCGCAATCTTGATCGGTGGTGGAATGAAAACGGCAATTGTTGTGTTTGAATTCTGATGCTTTTGACGCGATCGAAACGCCATTTTGTTTGTGGCTGTCTGCGATCTCAAAGTCGTTATTTGCAAAAGCAACAGAGCCGATGATTGTCACCGTCAGGCAAACGCACACTAAAAGCGTTTCTCTTAAAACAGGGATCAACTCATTCACCGTACTGCGGACGTAGTGTGATCGTGGCAACGTGCCGACCCGAAGCCAACAAAACTACAATTGATAGCGCGGCACGCACTAGAGAAGAGCGGATTGCAACGTCTGAAGAAAAAGATTGCCAAACTTGGAGGCAGATCAAACAACAAGGTCAACTACGCTTGGCCCAAGTTTTTTAGAATTGGACAGTCTGGGCGGTGGTCGCCAGCGCATTCTTCGATCAGATGAGACAGTGTTTCATGCATCGCCTTCAGATCGGAAATCTTATCGTCGATCTCTTTCAGATTCTGTTTTGCAATTTCTTTCACGTCCGCGCTGGCACGTTCTTTGTCCTCGTACAACGCCAGTAGTGAACGGCAATCCTCAATGGTAAAGCCCAATGAGCGGGCCCGCCCGATGAAGGCCAGCTTGTGCAGTTCCTTTTCGTCGAAATGGCGATACCCATTGAGGCTCCGCTTGGGTTTGATGAACCCGATATCCTCGTAATAGCGGATGGTTTTGGCAGGCAGACCCGAACGTTCTGCTACATCTCCGATATTCACAGCGGTTCTCCTATACTATCCAGCATGCACTGAACGCAGCGTTTGCTCGGTGTTCTGCGAGATCTGTTCTCGCCCAACTTTGATCGGCTTTACCCAGCGCAACCGCAGCGCATTGGTTAGGACAAATACGCTGGACAGCGCCATGGCACCTGCGGCCAAAACCGGCGACAGCAGCGGGCCGCCAAACGGATAAAGCACCCCTGCCGCAACCGGTATGAGCAGTGTGTTGTAGCCGAACGCCCAGAACAGGTTTTGGCGGATGTTACGCATGGTGCGCTGACTAATATCGAAGGCATTGACCACGCCGGTCAGGTCGCCTGACATCAGAACGACGTCAGCCGCTTCGATGGCAATGTCAGTGCCTGTCCCGATCGCAATTCCTACGTCAGCTGCCGCCAAAGCAGGCGCATCATTGATGCCATCACCAACAAAGGCCAGTTTTCCGCCATTTGAACGCAAATCCTGTAACGCGGATACTTTACCCTCGGGCAGAACTTCAGCCACGACATGATCGATGCCAAGCTGCGCTGCAATGGATTTGGCAGTAGCGGCATTGTCGCCAGTAATCATCGCTACTTTCAGGCCCAGCCCGTGCAGAGCTTCGATTGCATCCGGCGTGGTGGTTTTGATTGGGTCCGCCACAGCGATTACGGCCGCGATAGCCCCGTCTACGGCAGCATAAAGTGGAGTCTTTCCGTTGATTGCGAGTTCAGCGCCCCGATCAGAAAGCGCGCCCATTTCTACCCCTTCGCGACTCATCAGGCGGTCGGCCCCGATCAGGATTTTATGGCCTTCGACTGAAGCGCTTACCCCGTAACCGGTGATCGACGTGAAGTCTTCTGGCTTCGAAAGCTCCAGACCACGGGTTTCAGCCGCGCGCACGATGGCCGTGGCGATCGGATGTTCGGATGTGACCTCGACGGCAGCAACAAGGTGCAGAACCTCGTCTTCGGTCATTCCTTCGGCCACAATCAGGTCGGTCAGCTCCGGACGCCCTTCGGTCAGGGTGCCCGTCTTGTCCACCGCAACAACGGTGGTTTCCTGCAGCATTTGCAAGGCATCGCCCTTTCGGAACAGGACGCCCATCTCGGCCGCGCGGCCGGTGCCGACCATGATTGAGGTGGGTGTGGCCAACCCCATGGCGCAGGGGCAAGCAATGATCAGTACCGCAACCCCGGCCACCAACGCCAGGCTAAGCGCGGGATCGGGTCCGAACAACATCCAAACCAGCACAGTCATTACGGCCACAGCGATCACTACAGGCACGAACCACAGCGTGATACGGTCGACCAGGCCTTGAATCGGAAGCTTGGCACCCTGTGCTTGTTCGACCATTTGAATGATCTGGGCCAACATAGTGTCTGCGCCGATCTTTTCAGCCCGGTACGTCAATGCGCCCGTGCCATTTACGGTCCCCCCAACCACAGTTGCGCCCTCGGTTTTTTCGACGGGAACCGGCTCTCCGGTGATCATGCTTTCATCGACATATGACGCGCCGGTCATTACGGCACCATCCACCGCGATTTTCTCGCCCGGTCGAACGTGCACAATATCCCCTACAACAATCTGCTCAATCGGTAGCTCGACAACCGATTCGTCGCGCTCAACTCGTGCTGTTTTTGCCTGCAGACCGACCAGTTTTCGGATCGCTTCACCAGTTCGACCCTTGGCGCGCGCCTCGAGGAATCGCCCGAGCAATATGAGAACCACGATCACCGCTGCGGCCTCGTAGTAGACATTTGCGGTTCCGACCGGAAGAACACCCGGCGCAAAGGTCGAGATAAGCGAGAACCCATAGGCCGCCGAAGTGCCCAGAGCCACCAGAGAATTCATGTCCGGCGCGCCTCTGAACAAGGAAGGGAATCCCTTGGTGTAGAACTGCAAGCCTGGCCCAAAAAGAACGATCGTGGTCAGAAGGAATTGCAGGTAATAGCTGTTCTGGATGCCGATGGTGCTCGCTATCAGGTGGTGCATGCCCGGAATAACATGCGAACCCATTTCGAGAATGAATACCGGCAAAGCGAGCAAGGCGGCGAAGCTTGTTCGCCGCGCCAGATGGCTGATCTCTGCCGCTTTGCGGTCGTGTGGTTGGGTCTGCGTTGCGGATCGCAGGCTCGCCGGATAGCCAGCAGTTGCCGCAAGCGCCGCGATGGCTTCGGGTGTTGTGACTCCCTCAGCATAACGCACAGTTGCACTTTCAGTGGCCAGATTGACCGACGCAGACAAGACGCCGCCATCGGCTTCCAGGGCTCGTTCAACGCGCCCTACACAGGATGCGCAGGACATGTTCTGAATATCCAGCGTGACCTCTGCCGTCCGCGCCGGATATCCGGCGCGGTTTAACGCATCAGCAATGGCCGCTTTATCGGCTGGATCGCGGAAATCGACCTGAACGCTTTCACTGGCGAGATTAACCGAAGCGGCATCTACCCCTGGCACATCTTTCAATGCGCGCTCGACGCGCCCAACGCAGGAAGCACAGCTCATACCCTGAACCTGGAACCGCGCATGTGAATTTTCAGTCATATTGTCACCACGTATGTTCTGCTGACGGGCAACATAAGGGTTCCAGCAAGTGGAAGGTCAAGGGATGAGGCTGACTTTCTTTCTCATCATTCATGACGAAGCTAAGTATCCCGGATATGAGCTGCGGGCACCGCAAGTCAGCTATAGACAAAGCCATTGACACAGTAAGTTCCTCCGCACAGTTGGACTTTGACATGAAAAACCGCAGGGTACGTGTCTTAAGCACCAATCAACTTGATCATATCCTTGCAGCTCAGAGTCCGAGTGATACGAAGCCACGTTCGCAACAGAAGTTTAGGAGCGCAAATGCTGTCGTCCCTTAGTTCTATCTTGCGTCTCTGACTGCCTCGATTAGCCGGGTCATTTCATCTTCGGCGATCAGACCCGGGGCAAGCGCATCTCCAATCACAAACGAAGGGGTGCCACTGAAGCCAAGCTGCCGGGCCAATTCCATGGACACCTGAATATGCGCGTCGACTTCCGGCGCCTCCATGTCTGCGCGCAATTGATCCTCGTCCAGGCCAAGTTCCCGAACAACTTTCAGGACACTGGCCTCAGTGGCACGACCGTTCAGAGCCATAAGCGCCCAATGAAATTCTTCATATTTTCCCTGATTACGTGAGGCAAGCGCGGCGCGTGCCGCAAAGTCGGAACCTTCTCCGAGTATGGGCCATTCTCGGTAAACAACTCGGACTTCGGAATCGCCTGCGATTACGTTTTTCACGACCGGGGCCGCGCGTTTGCAATATGGGCAGTTATAGGCAAAAAACTCGACTACGGTTACATCACCTTCCGGGTTTCCAATGACAGGCGCATTCGGATCCTGTTCCAGCAATTCACGCTGATTTTCCAAGACGTTTCCAATGGCTTCGGCTTTTGCCTGATCTTCGCGCTGTTGAAGCAATTGAATCGCCTGCATGATGATTTCAGGGTTTTCCATAATGGCTTCCAGAGCAAGCCGTTTTACATCGGCGTCAGACAATTCGTCAGCACTCGCCATAGCAGCACCAATCGACATAGTGATGGCAATTAAGCCTGCAAAAAATCGTTTCACATCAGTTACCTTCCGTTTGTTCTGCCTCGGTGCGCTGCTCTTGCAGCTTGCGTTCCCGATCCGGCCAACTCTCCTTGATGAAGGCGAGGATGTCCCAGATTTCCTGATCCGACAGAGTGTACTCGAAACCTGGCATACCGCTTTTGACGTCAGTGACACCCATCTGCTTCAAAGTTTGGTCCCCGCCAAGCTTTGTATAATCGAACAACAGCTTGTCGCCGTGATGCCAGGTGTGCCCTGTTCGGTCATGCGGGGGAGCTCGCAAGACGCCATCTGGATCAGGTGTCTGCCAATCTGGTTGACCCTCCAGACTTGCCCCGTGGCATGACGCGCAGTTTTCGGCGTACAAAACTGCACCACGTGCCGAATCCGCTGATGCACCGTTTTGTGCACGCCCGCTCAGGCCCCAGCCAGCGACCGCGACAATGATCACCACAGCAGCTAGTGACACCCATTTCGCCGCGCTCTTGTTCATGACGCCACGCTCAGCCAGGTCTTCATTCCAGCGGCCTGATGCGAAAGCATGTGGCAATGAAACAGCCAGTCCCCCGGGTTATCCGCAACGAACGCAATCTCCCGCGTTTCCATCCGGTCAACCAGTATTGTGTCTCGCAACGGTCCCAGGCTCCCGTTCGACAGAACTTCCTGAAAGTGCGTCCCGTGCAAGTGCATGGCGTGCGCAAAGACAGTGTCGTTCTGCATCTGAATACGGACTATGTCGCCACGCGAAACAGAAGCGAGCGGGTCTTCGGGTAAACCTGCGACTCCGTTGAATGTCCAGATCTGTCCTTCCTGAACCAACTCATTAGCGCTCATGACTTGGCCGTTGTAAGTACCTTGACGCAGTCCGCCCATCGCCCCGCCTTCCATCACCAATGGAACCTTTAAGGCGTCAGAAACATCTTCAAGAAAAGAAACAGGGTTGGGTGGCAGAGCTTCAATCTCACCGCGGCTGGCAGATGTACCGCTTCCCGAAACCGGGATCTCAGCGATAACAAATGATTCATCGCGTTCGTGAAGAGTTATTTGAACGGCTTCGTTCGATTCCGCTGTGACGTCGACGATCAAATCTGCTCGCTGCGCAGGTCCGAAAACAAGTGTTTCGAAATCTTCTGGCTGCCTTACAGGCATGCCATCATAAGCGACCAGTTTCCCGTTTGCGCCACCTACTGACACATACATGATCCGATCAGTTGCCACGTTGACCATTCGAATTCGCAATCGCTGGTTCGTCAAAACTTCGGTCATTGGCGATATGCGCGCGTGAACGTAGTTTCCCATCCGACCTGCATGGGTCCAATCATGCATTGCACCAAAATCATCTACTATTTGAGCGTCCTTACCCAACCGCCAATCATCCAGAAGGATCGTGATGTCATGGTCCGTGTCCGGCGGGTCCGTTTCGTCGACGATGAACGCGCCGTAAAGGCCCCTGGCCACTTGTTCCGTTGACTGGTTGTGAGAGTGATACCAGAAGGTCCCCGCGTCCTTCAGAGGCAAGTCATACTGAAATTTGCCGCCGGTTGGTACAGCCTCCTGCGTAAGGCCCGGCACCCCGTCCATATTGTTCGGAACCCGCAATCCGTGCCAATGGATTGCTGTAGGCTGAGGTAGCGAGTTCAGGAGTGTCCGGCGAACCGTTTCGCCTTGCCGGGCACGAATTTCAGGGCCTGGAACACCGCCATTATATCCCCATATCTCGGTTTCCGGATAGTTGTTGGGGGCAACACGCGCCAATCCTGAACGCGCCTCGATTATTCGGGGGGCGGTAGCCGACCTCCCAATAGTCGGCACTGCGATTAGTGCCGACGTGCCTGCAACGAATTGCCTGCGATTGAGCTTCATTAGGACTTCCTTCCAAAGAATACTTGATCTCGCACTGGATTATCCCCCGTCGTGCACATCCAGCAGATAGGTCGCCATTGCCTTCAGGTCTTCGTCTGTCAGAAAGCTGGTGCCATAGTTTACGACCTCTCCCATGGCGCCGCCGAAGACATCGCCATCAGGCATGACGCCGGTGCGCAACGCGTAGGCCAGATCATCAACTGTCCACCCACGCATTTGCAGGGTCTCAAAGTCGATGGCCGGTGCCTTGTCACCGCCCGGCAGTGAGTCACTTCCCTTGAAGTGTTCCGTGTCAGAATTTCTTGCGCCAGCCAGGTTTCTCCCGGTGTGACAGGCGGCACAATGCGTGGCACCTTCAACGAGTAACCGGCCTCGGTTCCATACATCATCATTGCCCTGCACGGGATCGGTCCGCGGCGGTTCCAAAAATGCCGCCCGCCACAGCTTCAGGCCCCATCTCTGATTGAAGGGGAACACCATTTCCTGCTCTTTTGACGGTTCCGCTACTGGCGGAACCGTTTGCCAGGCGGCCCAAAGATCGGCGATGTCCTGATCCGTGAAGTTGGCATAGAACGGATAAGGAAAGGCCGGGTAGTAGGGTTGTCCGTCGGGCGACACACCCTGACGCACAGCGCGGGCAAATTCCTCGATGGTCCAATCACCGATCCCGTGATCGGGATCTGTGGTCAGGTTCGGCGAAAAGAGCGTGCCGAACGGGGTATCCAACTCCACCCCACCGGCCAAGGGCGCACCTCCTTTGGCAAAGTCTGTGTGGCAGGCGATACAGCCGCTTGCCCTTGCCAAATACGCCCCGCGGTTAACGTCACCTTGAATGTCGAGAGCTTGTAAGGGCTGGCCAATCGGCCAAGCCATCACAGCAACAAACCCTGCTGACGCCGTAACGGCGGTAGCAAGACCCAACCGTATTATCGGCTTCATGATGCATTCCTATTCCGACCGAAATCGCGTGTGACACGCCGAGCATGTCTGGCTCAGCATCATGAACACACCATCTGCCGGCATTTCAGATAGCTGTGCTAAGTTTGGACTGCCAGCCATCATCCCGCTGCCCATCATGGAACCACCTCCCATCATGGAACGACCTCCCATCATGGATTTGCCGCCCATCATGCCGGAACCATGACCCGATCCGGACGCCATCAGCCCGTTGTCTGCCGAAAGCGCAAGGCCTTCTGAGTAGATTTCCAACCGTCTGGCTATTTCTGTAAAGGAACCCCAATCCTGCCAGATTTGCGATTTGGCCTCCGAGGGTTTGCCATCAGATCCCTCTGGAAACAGCTTTGTCATGCTTTCACCGGCGTGGCTTCCGATTTTCTTGGCTTCGCTTCGTACCGTTTGCGCATTGTAGGGCGTTTTCCCCTGCATCATCGGTGTAAGGACCTTCATGCTGTCCTTCATCGCGGTCATACCGTCCATGCGTTCTTTGACGACGCCGGTTGCGCCACCATGCGCCAAGGCGGCCGCCGCAAATAGAGAAACCAGGGCCACGCCTGTAGTCATTTTTAGAAAGTTCATTTCTTTGTCCTTTTCGTCTGCTTCGACGCGCCCATCTTGAGCGCAATTCGACTCGTCAGATCAGGACACGCGGCGGTGGTGGGTCAAACGCGATAATACCAAGAACCCGGTATTGAGCTCGCGGGATCGAGTATCTTCGTTCCGTGCCTTGGGGACCAGGCGGTGTTGGACCCATCAAAAATAGTCCAACAGCGTTGCAGATCGCTCCGCCATGACAATGCCCGGGATGACCCTGCTTGACATGTTCGACGTCCGCAGAGTCGGTTTGGTCAATCACATGCTGTGAATCACCGCCATGTGCATGAGCAGAATCGGCCGTCACAAGTAGCCCGCCAATAGCCAGCGCAATTGACAGGATGGAGTAACGAATTGCTGTGCCCACTCGACTCGTCACCTTCAGAAAATCCCGTTTTCTTGCTGCAACTCTCTTATGTACGCCACGATGCCCTTCACATCCGCGCGGGTCAAACCATCGACCGGCGGCATGTTACCGAACTTCCAATGGTGTGCCCGAACACCATTCTGGACGGCCACGTAAAATGCCTCGTCCGAATGGTGGCTTGGTTCATAGATTTTATGCACCAATGGTGGTGCAAGGCCCTCCAGACCAGTTGCATTCCCGCCATGGCACGCCGAGCATTTTGCGTCGAATGCCACTTTGCCGACGGCCGCAAATTCGCTTAGCTGGTCCGGTAGATTGACGTTTTGGATTGGATCTCCCGACGCCAGCGTCGACGTATCAGGTGCCGTCATCGAATGGCCAGCTGGTTGCTGATTTAGATTGTAGACGATTGCGACGGCACCTGCGATCGCCACACCGCCTATCATGAGTGTAAGTTTATCCATTTTACTATTTCACGTCGTTGTCAGTTACCGAGCTTAAGCACCTGTCCAGAAAAGCCGACTTGACCATGGTCAGATCAGTTTTACCTGCGTGCCCACGGTGGCCAGTTCGAACAAGTCCGCGATCTGCTCATTGTACAAGCCGATGCAGCCATTCGAGGATCTTCTTCCGATCTTGCGTGTGTCGTTGGTGCCGTGGATCCGGTAGTATTGCCAGCTCAAATAAAGTGCGTGTGTCCCCAGAGGATTCTCCGGACCCGGGCCCACATAGTCGGGCCAAGCGGGGTTGCGCTTTTTCATTTCTGGTGTCGGTCGCCAAGATGGCCCCTCAACCTTGCGAGTTACTGTGGTGTAGCCCAGCCTTGTAAGGTCTTCCGTCAGCGGCACGCTGGTTGGATACATCCGATAGACGCTCTCGTCTTCTGACCAATATTGCAGGACCTTGGACTGTGTATCGGACAGGATCACACCATTCTTAAGCGTATCAAAGTGATCCTGCCATTTAGCAACGCGGAATGAAGAAACATTGCGGCGCGTCCTCTCGGTTGTCATCGATTGGGCCCAAACGGCCGGTGCTGGAAAAAGAGTTGTCGCAGCAAACGCGGCAATCACTCCGCGTCGCGTAACAGCCTTTCTATCCCTGTTCGGTTTCATGCCTGCCATCCCAAACGTGTATTCTTGCTTTACGACTCATTTGGGCTGTATGCCCGGTTCCCGCGCTGGAAGGTCAACAAACAACAGGTTTTGCGTAAGGGATATTTCATCTGGAATGCCGCCGCCGTGGGCACATGGGGCGGAATCAAAGGTGGCTTCAGATCGTCAAGCTATTGTGAAAATCCAACTTTTCTTAGACATAATGCCAGTTCGCTTTCAGAAAGAGCTTTGTTTTCTGCACCGATCAAACACAATAAAAGCAACGTTAACAATCGCTTAAATTCTGGTGAATTGATTTGATCAGCTGCCGGTGCGAAGGTATCAGATACTAAGAATGACAATCATGCTGGTCGAAGCACGATTCTCGTAGGAACTTGGGGACAGCAACCGCTGGGTAAATTCGTATCGAAATTCGCGCCGCATGAACTACGCACAATCAGAGTCTCCACTTCATTGGCAAGTGGTTGATCGAAGTGCGCTAATAACGCTTCCATTGCTTCGTCAGTGGTCCTACCGGGCGCTACGCAAAGGATTTAGTAGATAGGCTCCAAGTGCTCATATTCGTCTGAAGTTAGTGTGAGTGGCTCTCGGGCAAACGCAAAACAGGGGAAAAAAGCTGCGTTGATTATATGTTTAGCAATTTTCATCATCCGCTCTTAGATATTCAATCTGACTTTCTAAACACTCTGAAAATGAGATTAGGAAATGTCCGAAGCATTAAACGGACACCAAAGCGGCCAAATCTCTCCGCTCGTCAGGGCATCTCGCGCTGATCTCCGCGCCTATCGCCGCCGACAAAGCCCAACGATACTCGCGGGCGAAGCTCGCCAAGAAGTTAAAGTGTCATCCGTTATTTATTGCCAGGATTGAGATCGGCCAAAGGCGCATAGATGTGCCAGAACTTGTTATACTATCGCGCGCACTTAGCATTCCCCCGGAGCAGTTCTTAAAATTTGTCGCAGACGCAATGCCACTCGACGAGCGAGTTTAGGGTGCTGCTCTATTAAACGTTCAAGGTTTGAACCTGCACCTGACGCTTGAAGAACTAAAAAGTACTCCAAAGCAAATGTTTGGAACAAATGCCATGCATCAAGTCGCACAGAGAAGCCGAAGCAACTCGCCAAAGGTGCTTCGGTCGACAAGGCCAGTAAATTTCCTTCAGACAAGAAACGTAAAAAAACTAGCGCTTCTTAGGTTCCGTCAGCAGGTCGGCAGATCGCAGTTAGAGGTCATTTGGTGACAATAATGGCGGTGTCGCCTGAAGCACCACAACATCAAGTCCTCTTCCGCCAAATCAGCCACACTTAGAATGACCGCAGCTGCGGCAGGTCATGCAGCCTTCGATCATCACCATGTCGAACTGACCACAGGATGGGCAAGTCTTGCCACGCGGGGCGTCCATGTTGACTACCTGCGCCTGAGGATCGGACTTCAGGCCCATGCCTTCGCCCTCAAGGAAGCCGATATTGACCATGTGTTGCTCGATCACGCCGCCAATCGCGGCCAGGATGGACGGAATGTACTTGCCTTTAACCCAGGCCCCGCCTCGCGGGTCGAACACAGCTTTCAGTTCCTCGACCACAAAGGACACATCGCCACCGCGTCGGAACACGGCCGATATCATCCGGGTCAAAGCCAGCGTCCAAGCATAATGCTCCATATTCTTCGAGTTAATGAACACCTCGAAGGGGCGACGGCGTCCGCCAATGACGATATCGTTGATTGTCAGATAAATTGCGTGCTCGCTGTCCGGCCATTTCAGCTTGTAAGTCGACCCTTCAAGCGATTGTGGGCGATCCAGCGGTTCGGACATATAAACGACCTCGCCCCCGTCAACCTCATGCGGGGCATCCGCGCTTTCACCTGGCGCTTTGTCGTCGCTTTCCGATACGCTCAGAACCGAGCCGGTCACATCGTTTGGCCTATAGGTAGTGCAGCCTTTGCATCCCTGATCCCAGGCCTGAATATAGACGTCTTTGAAGGCGTCAAAGCTGATATCTTCGGGACAGTTGATCGTCTTCGATATCGAACTATCGATCCACTTTTGCGCCGCCGCCTGCATTTTTACGTGATGGGACGGGCTTAGTGTTTGCGCATTCACGAAATACTTGGGCAATTCGGCGTCGCCAAACTTGTCGCGCCACATCTGCACCGCATAGTCCACAACCTCTTCTTCGGTGCGCGAACCGTCCTTTTGCAGCACCTTGCGCGTGTAGGCATAGGCGAAAACCGGCTCGATCCCCGAAGACACGTTGCCCGCATACAGCGAAATCGTACCCGTCGGCGCGATCGAGGTCAGCAGCGCGTTGCGGATGCCGTGTTCGCGGATTGCGTCGCGCACATCGTCATCCATCAGTTGCATGGTGCCGCTGGCCAGATATTTCTCGGCGTCAAACAGTGGGAAAGCGCCCTTTTCCCTCGCCAAATCGACCGACGCCAGATACGCGGCGCGCGCGATTGCGTGCAACCAGCGTTCGGTCTGACGCGCCGCCTCGTCCGAGCCGTAGCGCAAACCCAACATCAACAGCGCATCGGCCAGACCAGTCACGCCCAGCCCGATACGGCGCTTGTCCTGCGCCTCGGCTTCTTGTTCGGCCAGCGGGAATTTCGACGCGTCCACCACGTTGTCCATCATGCGAACGGCGGTGGCCACCAGCTCTTGCAAGGCCTCCTCGTCCAGATGCGCGGCATCCTCGAACGGCTCGGCAACCAACCGTGCCAGATTGATCGAACCCAGCAGACAGGCACCATAAGGCGGTAGAGGTTGTTCTCCACACGGGTTGGTCGCCGAGATCGTCTCGACGTAATTCAGGTTGTTCGCCTGGTTGATCCGGTCGATAAAGATCACGCCCGGCTCGGCATAATCATAGGTGGCCTGCATGATCTTGTTCCAAAGATCCCGCGCCTGAACGGTGTGATAGACCTTTCCGTCAAATACCAGATCCCACGGTCCATCGGCCTTGACGGCCTCCATGAATGGATCGGTGACCAGAACCGACATGTTGAACATGCGCAAACGCGCCGGGTCGGATTTCGCGGTGATGAACTGTTCGATATCTGGATGGTCGCAGCGCATGGTCGCCATCATCGCACCACGACGCGAGCCTGCAGACATGATCGTGCGGCACATGGCGTCCCAGACGTCCATAAAGCTTAGCGGGCCCGAGGCATCCGCTGCGACCCCTTTCACATCGGCGCCGCGCGGACGGATGGTTGAGAAATCGTAACCGATCCCCCCGCCCTGCTGCATGGTCAGCGCGGCCTCTTTCAGCATGTCGAAGATACCGCCCATGCTGTCGGGGATCGTCCCCATCACAAAGCAGTTGAACAGGGTTACCTGTCGCGCGGTGCCCGCCCCGGCGGTGATGCGGCCAGCAGGAAGGTATTTGAAATCCTCTAGCGTCTCATAGAATTTTTCTTCCCAATGCGCCGGGTCTTCTTCTACACGCGCCAGATCACGAGCTATGCGCCGCCAGCTGTCCTCGACTGTCTGATCGATGGGCGTACCATCCGCCTGTTTAAAGCGGTATTTCATATCCCAGATCTGCTCGGCGATGGGGGCGGCAAAGCGGCTCATTGGTGATTCCCTGTGCTGAAAGAGGCATTCAGATTAGCCCAGATCACATCTAAACCACAACACCTTGATGACAAGCGCATGAGGGCTACAATATAGGGATCACCCTTGGGACGACTCTGTGGGAAAGCTGTGGATAAGTACGTAAACCTCATCAAACTTTCGGTTGGGTCAGAAAGCGTCGACACGCTGATGGCATGGCAAGACAGCCGCAAACCACTCTATGAGGACGGATACCCGCGCCACGTCACCCGCATGTGGCCCAAGCGCGACGCTGAAATTCTGAATGGCGGGTCGATCTATTGGGTGATCAAAGGTGTGGTCCAGTGCCGCCAGCGCATCCTGCGGCTGGATGAAGTCCGAGGCGAGGACGGCATCCGCCGCTGCGCCATCGTCCTGGACCCCGAGGTACACAGAACGCAGAACGCTCTGAAGCGTCCATTCCAGGGCTGGCGGTATCTCAAGCCTGAGGACACCCCTGCCGACTTGCCTAAAAATCGCGAGCAGGACGATGCCCTGCCCGACGATCTGAACCGCGCACTAGCGGAAATTGGGGTGCTTTAGGCCAACCTGTCCAGCAGCTCATTCAAAGCCGTCTTTTCAGCCGCATCGTATTTGGCCACGCGGCTGCGCCACAGCGTGGCCTGCGATTGCAGGATCAACCCATCCGACAGGATTTTCAGGTGGTTCGCCCGCAGTGTTTCCCCGGTCGAGGTGATATCGGCAATCGCCTCGGCTGTCTGATTCACCACCGTCCCCTCGGTTGCGCCCTGGCTGTCGACCAGCGTGTAATCGGCCACTCCCGCTTCGGTCAGGAATTCGCGGACCAGACGGTGGTACTTGGTAGCGATCCGCAGCCGATGGCCATGCGCCCTGCGAAAACCTGCCGCCGCCGCATCCAAATCATCCAGAGTGTCCACGTCGACCCAGCAGGCTGGGGTTGCGATGATAAGGTCCGCCTTGCCGAACCCCAAAGGTGCAACCTCTTCCACCTGCTGTTCCCAGCGCGGCAGCTTTTCATGCACAAGATCGATGCCGGTCACGCCCAAATGAATGCGTCCCGCCGCCAGCTCGCGCGGAATCTCCCCTGCAGACAATAGGATCAGCGAGACGCCACCAATCCCATCAACCTTGCCCGCGTATTCCCGGTCTGATCCGCTGCGCGACAGTGTAATGCCGCGCTTTTCAAACCATGCGAAGGTCTTGTCCATCAACCGGCCCTTCGAAGGCACACCGAGTTTCAGGCTCATTGTGCAGCCTCCTCGATTTCGAGCATCAGGTCCGGGCGGATCACGCCGCCAATTGCCGGAATCTCGGCTCCACCACCCAAATGCCTGGTCAGCGCATCATAGCGCCCACCGGTCGCAACCGGTGGTAGATCAGGGCGGCCTTCGGCATAAAAGCCGAATACAAACCCGTCGTAGTACTCCATCGAGGTCCTGCCATAAGACGCCTCAAAATCCAGTGTATCCACATCCACGCCCCGCGCTTGCAGGGCTGCGATACGAGCTTCCAAACGATCCAAAGCAGATGTGATCTGTGGCAGATCAACCGCAATGTCACGCAGTTGTTCCAGCGCGAAAGGCATGGTTTCTCGCACATTAAGCAGCGTCTCCAAACCGGCCAGTTCATTGTCCGAGATCGGCGACGCAGCGCGGTCTTCGCGCAGAGCATCAATCCGTTCGAGAATTTCGGGTGTGCGGCGCTTGCCTATCATGGGCACGTCAATCGCCAATGGGTCGACCGCGTCAAGCAGAGCATCGCGCCCCTCGAGACTAGCTTTGCGTCCGGCATATCGGTCCAGCAAAACGCGGAACCGGCGAGGCCGCCAGAGATGCCGCATCAGTGCAGCCTTACGACGACTAGTGGTCTTGAGACCCTCAACAGCGGCGATCAGAATACCGATATC
The DNA here is from genome assembly GCF_056536665.1 of Ruegeria sp. CJ6. Lineage (NCBI taxonomy): Bacteria > Pseudomonadati > Pseudomonadota > Alphaproteobacteria > Rhodobacterales > Roseobacteraceae > Ruegeria > Ruegeria sp. CJ6. Next base: position 397,851 of record NZ_JBQFQB010000003.1, read on the forward strand.
ACCTGTCGCTGCCCGCAAGGGCAGCCCGCGCAATTGCAGGGCAAATAACGAAAACACCTCGGCATCGGCTCCGGCGGGGTCTTCGCGATCAAATACTTCGTAGCCGACTTGGATATACTCATTAGCACGATCCGGATCGTGTTCCTGACGGCGGAACACTTCGCCGGAATAGGTGTATCTTGCTGGTTCAGCCCCGTCGGACATGTGCATCTGCACCACCGGCAGGGTGAAATCCGGGCGCAGCATCTGCTCACCCCGCAGCGCGTCCGAGGTTACGTAAGCACGGGCGCGGATATCTTCTCCATAGAGGTCCAGCAGCGTCCCGGCTGGCTGCAGCAGAGGCGTATCAACCACCTGCGCGCCCGCTGCCTCGAACCGGACACGCATCATGGCGGCGCGGGCCTGTATTTGGGAACGGTTCGGCATGGGTCAGTCCTGATTGTCCAGAATCTCGCGCACCTTAGCGACCAGATCGCCGCGGGGCACTTCGAACTGGCTGGGCCGTTCTTTCCATTCCTCAAGCGTGGCGCTTTCGGCAATCTTGGCGCCAAGAATCAGGTCCTTGATCTGCACGATCCCATTTGCCTTTTCGTCACCGCCTTCGATCACCGCAATTGGAGAGTTCCGCTTGTCCGCATATTTCAGTTGGTTGCCAAAGTTCTTGGGGTTGCCCAAGTAGACCTCGGCTCGGATACCGGCATTGCGCAGTTCTGCCACCATCGCCTGATAGTCCGCCATGCGATCGCGGTCCATCACGGTCACAACCACTGGGCCGGTGGCCTGCGCCGCGATCCGCCCCTTCTCACGCAAAGCGGCCAATAATCGGTCAACACCGATGGAGATGCCGGTCGCGGGTACTTCCTGTCCGGTAAACCGCTTGACCAGATCATCATAGCGACCACCACCCGAGACCGACCCGAATTGCCGCTTGCGGCCCTTCTCGTCGTATATTTCGAAGGTCAGTTCGGCCTCATAGACCGGCCCGGTGTAATAGCCGAGGCCACGCACGACCGAAGGATCAATCTCGATCCGGTCCGAACCATACCCGCCTGCATCCAGCAGCGCACCAATCTGCTCCAACTCAGCGATCCCGTCCGCACCGATCTTGCTGTCACCCACAGCGGCGCGCAGGTTGGCCAGCGTTCCGGCGGTATCTGCAGCTTTAGAAGTCAGGAAGGCAATCACCGGCTCGGCCTGATCACCGCTAAGACCAACACCATCGATAAAAGCGCCAGAGGCATCCAATCGGCCGTTGGTCAAAAGCTCACGCACACCAGCCTCGCCCACCTTGTCGAACTTGTCGATCGTGCGCAGAACGTTATCTCGGGCGGCGGCGTCTTCACCCAAACCCATCGCTTCGAGCACGCCATTCAGAACCTTACGGTTGTTGACCCGCACCAGATAGTCACCGCGCGGGATTCCAACGGTTTCCAGCGTGTCCGACAGCATGGCGCAAATCTCGGCATCCGCAGCCATTGAGGCCGTGCCCACCGTATCCGCATCGCACTGAAAAAACTGGCGATACCGCCCCGGCCCCGGCTTCTCGTTCCGCCAGACCGGACCCATCGCATAGCGGCGATAAGGCGTCGGCAGATCGTTGCGGTGCTGCGCATAGACACGGGCCAGAGGCGCAGTCAGGTCATAGCGCAGCGCCATCCAGTCGCCATTGCCGCCTTCGTCAAATTCCTGCCATGCGAACACGCCCTCGTTCGGGCGGTCCACGTCGGGCAGGAACTTGCCCAACGCCTCAACCGTTTCAACCGCGCTGCTTTCCAAGGCATCGAACCCGTAACGATGATACACACCCGCAATCGTCCGCAGCATCTCGGTGCGCTGCGTGACTTCCTCGCCGAAATAGTCACGGAACCCTTTCGGCGTTACGGCCTTGGGGCGGGGCTGTTTCTTGGGCTTGGCCATGTGGGGCGTCCTTGGGATTTAGTGTTCCGCGCGCGGTCTATCCCATGGTCTGTTTCGGGGCAAGGCGGGGTTTCTCTGGCCAGGGCGTCACAGGGTCGCTATGAGACGCCTATAAGGAGAGCCCCATGCAGCATCTGGAAGAGCAGATCGCCCATCTGACCCGCACGGTCGAAGAGCTGAACTCGGTCGTCACAAACCAACAGAACGAGATCGACCGCCTGACCCGCCGCGTCGAGATGCTGTTGCAACGCGAGGCGGAACGCGCGCAGGAAGGCTCAGGCGGCGTTGTGTTCGGCGACGAACGCCCGCCGCATTACTGAGGGGTTACAACCCCAGCGTCGACTTCACCGCGTTATCGACCACACCGCCCAGAAGGGCATTCTTGTCGGCGGCACAACCCTCTGACAGAGCAGCAATGAAGGCTTCGCGCAGTTGGGTCTTTTCCTCGTCAGTGGCCGCATGATCTTCGATATTGATCTGGCGGTTATAGAGTGACAGGGCCGTCATTTTTCCAACAACGGCCACGACAAATTCTTCGTCGCCATCAGCCTCCTCTGCGATCGACGCACATGTGTAGTGCATCACAGGCAAGGCATCCTGTACCATCTGCTCTGCTGAATCGTCAGCCAGCGCGAATGTGGGTACGACAAAGAGCGTGGCACAGAAAGTAGATTTTATGAGAATTGACTGCATCAGCTTCACTTCCAGTTATGTCCGATAATCGCACCGGCCACCCCACCGACCGCAGCCCCTTTACCATCGCCTACCAGCGCGCCAACGCCCGCGCCGACCAAGGCCCCGGTAAGAGTGTTTTTCTTCTTTTTGTCGTCTGCATGTACCGCAGTGGCCAATGCCAGTGAACATGCCGCGGCGAGTGTAAATATCCTGAAAACATTGCCTGAACTTGCCATTTCGGAACCCTCCTGTGAAATGACCTTTGAGGATGTTCACCCAGCCTAGCGGGGTCCATCGCGTGTGGCAACATTACGGTTCGGGATCAGATTTCTTCGATCTCCGATATCCCCTCGAGCGACTTCAGCGCGCCTTTGATTTCTGGGTTGATCGGAAATTCCCGGCCCAGATCCATCTCGACCTCGCCTGGCAGTCCGGGATCGAATAGACAAACATAAACAGGTCCCTTGGCCACCCTTTTGGCTGAAGCCTCTGCGCCTTCCAGTACCGTGGCCATGTTCGGCAAAACCTTCGAATCCTCGACAAACACACGCAAACCCGTCGCACCCGCATCGGCCACAACTGTATCAACCGGACCAACGGAACGGCCCAGCAGTTTCAGTTGATCGGCCTCCATGGTCGCTTCGGCCGTCAGTACCACCTGTGCGCCGGTTTCCAGAAACTCTCGGGATTTCTCCAGTGTTTCCGAGAATAACGTGACCTCGAATGCCCCAGTCGGATCAGAGAGCTGCGCAAAAGCAAACCGATTGCCACGCGCTGATTTCCTTTCCTGCCGACCTGCAACGACTCCGGCCATCTTAGCGATAAATGGTCCAGAGCGCGCCTTTTCAGTCACCTGGTCCAGTGTCAGCACCTGTTTGCGCTTCAGGGCCGGCATATAGTCATCCAGCGGATGGCCAGACAGGTAGAATCCGATGGCCTTGAATTCCTCGCTTAGGCGTTCGGCAGGTAGCCAATCAGGCGAAGGGGACAGACGCGGTTCGGGCAGGTCATCGCCTGCCTCGCCAAACAGGGAAACTTGGTTGGAATTCTTCTGCTCGTGAATCGCCGCCGAATACTGAACCAACGGATCAAGGCTTTCAAACACACGGCGACGATTTTTATCGAGCTCGTCAAAGGCACCGGCGCGAGCCAGCATCTCAAGCGGGCGTTTGCCGACCTTCTTCAGGTCAACACGGCGGGCGAAGTCGAACAGGTTTACGAAAGGCTTTTCGCCACGCCCCTCAACCACAAGATTCATTGCCTCGCCGCCTACGTTCTTGAGCGCGCCCAGCGCATAGACCAAATGCCCATCGGCCACATCAAAGGTCGCTTGGGATCGATTTACGCACGGCGGAACATAGGGCAGCTGCAGCCCCTTGCGGACTTCCTCAAAATAGATCGCGAGCTTGTCGGTCAGATGGATATCGCAGTTCATGACACCTGCCATGAACTCGACCGGGTGGTTCGCCTTTAGCCAGCCGGTTTGATAGCTGACCACCGCATAGGCGGCGGCGTGGGATTTGTTGAAGCCATAGTTGGCGAACTTGTCCAGCAGGTTCCAGACTTCGGTCGCCTTGGCCTCATCCACATTGTTTTCGGCAGCACCTTTGAGGAACTTGGGCCGCTCTGCATCCATCGCCTCCTGAATTTTCTTACCCATCGCGCGGCGCAGCAAGTCCGCGCCCCCAAGGCTGTAACCCGCCATTTCCTGCGCGATCTGCATCACCTGTTCCTGATAGACGATGATGCCCTGCGTCTCATCCAAGATATGGTCGATGGACGGGTGCAGCGTGTCGCGTTCGCTAAGCTTGTTCTTGACTTCGCAGAACTTGGGGATGTTCTCCATCGGGCCGGGTCGATAAAGCGCGACGAGGGCGATGATATCCTCGATACAATCCGGCTTCATCCGCTTGAGCGCATCCATCATGCCCGAGGATTCAACCTGGAACACCGCCACCGTCTTGGCCGCCGAATAGAGTTTGTACGTCGCCTCGTCATCCAGCGGGATGGCGTTGATCTGATTTATTGCCCCTTCGGCGGGTTCATAGAGTTCCGTGCCATCGGGAGCTATGTGAAGGTCACGGCCTGACTTAAAGATCAAATCCATCGCGTTCTGGATCACGGTCAGTGTTTTCAGACCCAGGAAATCGAACTTTACAAGCCCGGCCTGTTCAACCCATTTCATGTTGAATTGGGTCGCAGGCATGTCCGAGCGCGGGTCCTGATATATTGGAACCAGTGCATCCAGCGGCCGGTCTCCGATCACCACGCCGGCAGCGTGTGTCGAGGCGTTGCGCAGCAGCCCCTCGACTTGCTGGCCATATGTGAGCAGACGGTCCACGACCTCTTCATTGCGTGCCTCTTCCCGCAGGCGCGGCTCATCCTTCAGCGCCTTTTCGATGGAAACGGGTTTGACGCCTTCGACCGGGATCATCTTGGACAGGCGATCAACCTGTCCGTATGGCATCTGCAATACACGCCCAATATCGCGCACAGCCGCCTTCGACAGCAAGGCACCGAAGGTGATGATCTGCCCCACTTTGTCGCGCCCGTATTTCTGCTGCACGTAGCGGATAACCTCTTCACGGCGATCCATGCAGAAATCGATATCGAAGTCGGGCATAGAAACCCGCTCGGGGTTCAGAAACCGTTCAAACAAAAGCGAATACCGCAGCGGATCAAGGTCGGTAATCGTCAGCGCATAAGCCACCAGTGATCCCGCACCCGAGCCTCGCCCCGGACCCACCGGAATGTCATGATCCTTGGCCCATTGGATAAAGTCGGCAACGATCAGGAAATAGCCTGGGAAGCCCATCCCTTCGATGATGCCAAGTTCGAAATCCAGCCGTTCCTGATATTCTTCAGGTGTCACGGCGTGCGGGATCACGGCCAGACGTTTTTGCAGACCCTCGTTGGCGATGCGACGCAGTTCGGCGACCTCATCATCTGCAAACTTCGGCAGGATCGGGTCGCGGCGATAGGCCATGAAGGCGCAGCGTTGCGCGATTTCAACCGTATTCTCGACGGCTTCGGGCAGATCGGCGAACAGCGTCACCATCTCCTGCTGCGACTTGAAATAGTGCTGCGCGGTCAGACGTCGGCGACCGTCCTGCTGGTCGACATAAGCCCCCTCGGCGATACAGATCAGCGCGTCGTGGGCCTCGTACATGTCCGAAGTCGGAAAATAGACGTCATTGGTGGCCACCAGCGGCAGGTTCTTGTCATACGCCATCTCGACATGACCGCGCTCGGTCAAGCGCTCGGCCTCAGGTTGACCTCCTTCGCCAGGGTGACGCTGCAACTCAACATAAAGGCGATCCGGGAAAATCGCGGACAAACGATCCACCAAAGCCTCGGCAGCAGGGCGCTGACCTTGCTGTAACAGCAACCCTACGGGCCCGTCTGGACCGCCGGTTAAGCAGATCAAATCATCTGATCGTTCCGCCAATTCGTCCAAAGTGACCTGCGGCAACTGCCCGCTTTTGTCTACATACAGGCAGGAACTGAGCTTCATCAGATTCTCATATCCCACCTCGGATTGTGCCAGCAGCACCAGCGGCGCGGGTGCTTTGGGCTTTTCTCCCGGCTGCGCCTGAACGTAACTGAGATCGACCTGACAGCCCATGATCGGTTGCACACCTGCCCCGCTGGCGGTGACCGAAAACTCTAAGGCCGAGAACATTGAATTGGTATCCGTCACCGCGACGGCGGGCATCTCCATCTTCTGGCACAGGTCCGGCAGCTTCTTCAGCCGCACGGCGCCTTCCAGCAACGAATATTCAGTGTGAACGCGGAGGTGAATGAATCGGGGGGAACTGCTCATACAGGCTAAGCTATCTCAGCCAGCGATGTTGCAAAAGCGGGAACCGGCACCATCGAATGCCGAAAAAATCATCGGTGATTATTCGGCTTTTTCAGAAGGTGCTTCGGGCGTAGGAACGCACACCTTCCCAAAAAGTGTTTATTTTCAATTTATTAAATTTCACACATACACGACAATCATGGGCCGCTCGGGTGCAATGGTGTATCATATAGGCAGTTTTTCTTGCCAGATAAGGTGCGCTGTTTCTAACATCTGACGGCAAGCTACCGCCCGCCACTCTTTCTACGTCGCATCGAAGGAGGGCCGAACGGGCGCAACCGGGTAACGCGACGGGTTTCTCGAATGAACATCACGTTTCTTCTGAACGGAGAGACAGTGGAGCTGCCGGATGTCGATCCGACGGCCACCCTACTGGACTGGCTACGTGAAGATCGCGGTCTGACAGGCACCAAAGAAGGCTGCAACGAAGGCGATTGCGGCGCGTGCACGGTCATGGTGACGGACGAAGACGGCGCAAAAGCTCTGAACTCCTGCATCCTGTTCTTGCCCCAGCTGCATGGCAAAGCGGTCCGTACAGTCGAAGGGGCAAGCGGCCCGGATGGCGAAGCACATCCCGTTCAACAGGCAATGGTTGACTTGCACGGTTCGCAATGCGGTTTTTGCACTCCGGGTTTTGTCATGTCGATGGTCGCCAGCCATGCGACGGGCGCCACGGATCATGACACCCAGCTTGCCGGAAACCTGTGCCGCTGCACTGGCTATGCACCGATTATTCGCGCCGCGAAAGCGGTCGAGGACCGTCCCGTGCCAGTCTGGGTCAAAGACAAGCCACTCGCATCTTCTGCTGCGTCGCGCATGCTGCCTGAATCTTCCGATGAACTGGCAGCTGTATATGTTGAAAACCCGGATGCCACGCTGGTTGCCGGAGCAACAGATGTCGGCCTGTGGGTGACAAAGCAACTGCGCGACCTGGATCCAGTAATCTTCCTCAACCGTTGCGATGATCTCAAACAAATCACCATCACCGACGATGAAATTCGCTTTGGCGCAATGGTCGACATGAATCGGATGGGTGAGGCTCTGGCCGATCTTCACCCCTCTTACGCCGAAATGATCCGTCGCTATGCCAGTGTTCAGGTGCGCCATGCTGCAACGGTGGGCGGCAACATCGCCAATGGCTCGCCCATTGGTGACAACCCGCCTGCGCTGATTGCTCTGGACGCAACCCTTCATCTGCGCAAAGGCGACACCCGCCGGTCCGTTCCGCTGGAAGAGTTCTTTATCGACTATGGCAAACAGGACCGCGTTCCCGGTGAATTCGTCGAAGCTGTCAGTTTCCCCCGTCAGCTGGATCGCCTGAAGGCCTATAAACTCAGCAAGCGGTTCGATCAGGACATCTCGGCCGTCTGCGGGTGTTTCAACATCACCGTCTCGGGCGGCATCGTCACGCAGGCGCGCATCGCGTTCGGCGGCATGGCCGGCATCCCGAAACGGGCAACCCATGTCGAGGCCGCATTGGTCGGTAAACCTTGGGCGCGCGAGACGATTGACGCCGCGCTGCCTGCCTTTGCCGACGATTATTCACCACTCACGGACATGCGCGCCTCGGCCACCTATCGACTGGAAACCGCCAAAGCGATGCTCGAAAGATACTTCTTGGAAGATCAGGGCGAAGTGACCAATGTGCTGGAGGTATCGGCATGAGCGTGACCAAACCCCTCCCCCACGACGCAGCACCGCTGCACGTTTCAGGAACCGCGCGGTATGTGGACGATATCCCGACACCCAGGGACAGTTTGCATCTGGCTTTTGGCCTCAGCCCGATTGCCAAAGGCAAGATCACCGCAATGGACCTGTCTGCGGTGAAGGCTGCCGAGGGCGTCGTGATGGTTATGGCTGCGGATGATCTGCCCTTCGCCAACGACGTATCGCCTTCGATCCATGATGAACCGCTGCTGTCGGACGGAACAGTCCACTATATCGGCCAGCCGGTGTTTCTGGTCATCGCCACCAGCCATCTGGCCGCCCGCAAGGCCGCACGTCTGGGCAAGATCGACTATGCCGAGGAAACGCCAATCCTGACGGTCGAAGAGGCTCTGGCCGCCGACAGCCGGTTCGAGGACGGCCCGCGCGTTTACGCCAAGGGTGATGCAGATGCGGCTATCTCTGGCGCGACACACGTGATCGAAGGGTCTTTCGAACTTGGCGGGCAGGAACATTTCTATCTCGAAGGTCAGGCGGCGCTGGCCGTGCCGAATGAAGGCGCGGATATGCTAGTGCACAGCTCGACCCAGCACCCGACCGAGATCCAGCACAAGGTGGCGGACGCTTTGGGCGTTCCGATGCACGCGGTCCGCGTTGAAACCCGCCGTATGGGCGGAGGTTTTGGCGGCAAGGAAAGCCAGGGCAACGCTTTGGCTGTGGCTTGTGCTATAGCCGCACGTGCAACCGGCAAGGCCTGCAAGATGCGCTATGACCGCGACGATGACATGATCATCACCGGCAAACGCCACGCCTTCCGGATTTCCTACAAGGCTGGGTTCGATGAGAATGGCCACATTCAGGGCGTTTCGTTCTTACACCACGCCATCTGCGGTTGGGCGCAGGATCTGTCCCTGCCCGTCGCCGACCGCGCGATGCTGCATTCGGACAATGCCTATCTGTTGCCAAATGCACGGATCGAAAGCCACCGGCTGAAGACCAACACCCAATCCGCCACCGCTTATCGCGGCTTCGGCGGCCCGCAGGGCATGGTTGGCATCGAACGCGTGATGGACCACGCCGCGTATGAGCTGGGTCTGGACCCGGTGGAACTGCGCCGCCGAAACTATTACGAACCGGCCCATGCGATTGCCGAGATCACGCCGTCCGAGAAGCCTTTGGGTCATCCCGACCCGCATGAGGACCTAACAAGCCGCGGCGCGGTCGAAACCGGGGACGCCCCCGTGCGCCCTCTGCCCGCTGGCGGCAATACCACGCCCTACGGAATGGAGGTCAGCGATTTCGAATTACACGGGATGACTCAGGCGCTACTGAAATCCAGCGATTACGAAACGCGCAAGGCCGCTATTGCGAAATGGAACGCCGAGAACAGCGTGATCAAGAAGGGCATTGCCTTTTCTCCGGTCAAGTTCGGGATTTCCTTCACGCTGACCCACCTGAATCAGGCAGGCGCTTTGGTGCATGTGTATCAGGATGGCTCGGTCCATCTGAACCACGGCGGCACCGAGATGGGTCAGGGTCTGTTCCAGAAGGTGGCACAGGTGGCGGCTTCGCGCTTTGGCATCCCGCTGGAGATGGTCAAAATCACCGCCACGGATACGGCCAAGGTACCGAACACTTCGGCCACGGCAGCATCCTCGGGCAGTGACCTGAATGGTATGGCCGTGAAGGCGGCCTGCGATACGATCCGCGATCGAATGGCGGACTATCTGGCCGAGCGGCATCAGGCCGATCCGTCGACTGTAACCTTCTCTGATGGCCATGTTTCGGTTGGCGCAGAACGCTACACCTTCGCTGAAGCTGCGGCGCTGGTCTATCAGGGTCGGATCAGCCTGTCGGCGACCGGTTTCTACAAGACACCCAAGATCGAATGGGACCGGATCGCCGGACGAGGCCGTCCGTTCTTCTACTTCGCCTACGGAGCGTCGGTCACCGAAGTGGCCGTCGACACTCTGACTGGTGAGAACCGCATTCTGCGCACCGATATCCTGCATGATGCCGGTGCTTCGTTGAACCCGGCGTTGGATATCGGGCAGGTCGAAGGAGGTTATGTGCAAGGCGCGGGCTGGCTAACGACCGAGGAACTGGTCTGGGACGGCACGGGCAACCTGCGCACACACGCACCCTCGACCTATAAGATCCCCGCCTGCTCAGATCGACCCGACGTATTCAACGTCGCACTCTGGGATGCCGAAAACCGTGAGGACACGATCTATCGTTCGAAAGCGGTGGGCGAACCTCCGTTTATGCTCGGGATTTCTGCATGGCTGGCCCTGTCGAATGCGGTCGCGGCCTGTGGAGAGGTCTACCCCGCTCTTGATGCACCAGCCACGGCTGAAGAGGTTTGGCGCGGCGTCCAAAAGATGAAGGGAGGCATCTGATGGGATTTGACTTAGAGGCTTTGAGGGAGGCGGTCAAAACCCACGGAACAGTGGTCCGGGTGGTCATCGCCGGCATCAAAGGGTCGTCTCCACGTGAAGTGGGGGCCGCGATGCTAGTCTGGAAGGACGGGCAAAGTGGCACCATCGGTGGAGGCACGTTGGAGTATCAGGCAGCCGAAGCTGCGCGATCCCAAACCACCGCCACCCGACTAACGCATCACGCTCTTGGCCCCGACATGGGGCAATGCTGCGGCGGTGCAGTTTCATTGCTGAGTGAAGTATTTGATCATGAAGCGCTGAATGCACTGGACGATACCGTCATCGCGCGTTCGGCCTCGGGCGGAGAGATGCCGCTATCGGTCAAACGTCGGCTGGCGGCAGCGCGAGGACAGGGTGTCGCGCCCGAGCCCCAACTGATCGAAGGTTGGATGGTCGAACCCGTTCACAAACCGACGCGTAATCTGTGGATCTGGGGCGCAGGCCATGTAGGCCGGGCGCTGGTGGACGTTTTGTCCCCCCTACCCGATCTGGCAATCACCTGGGTCGATACCGGACCCGAGCGGTTTCCCGATGTGGTTCCAACCGGTGTAACCCCGGTTCCGACCGCAAAACCCGCCGAGCTGGTTCGCCACGCGCCAACCGATGCCGAGCATCTGGTGCTGACCTATTCGCACAATCTGGATCTGGAACTGTGCAACCGGCTGCTTTCGCACAATTTCCTCTTTGCGGGGCTTATCGGCTCGGCTACGAAATGGGCGCGATTCCGGTCGCGACTTGCAGCCCTTGGACATCCGCCCGAGCGGATCAGCCGGATCACCTGTCCGATCGGCGATCCGGGCTTGGGCAAACACCCGCAGATGATCGCCGTTGGGGTGGCAGCGCAACTGTTACGCCCCGCCCGACAGAACGAATTGAAGAAGGACCTGAGCGCGTGACCACTCCACTTCTGAGCTTGCAAGGGCTGACCAAAGCCTATCCCGGCGTCGTGGCCAATGATCAGGTGTCCTTTGACATCGGTGAAGGCGAAGTTCACGCGCTGCTGGGCGAGAACGGCGCAGGCAAATCCACGCTTGTCAAAATGATCTATGGGCTGGTGAAGCCCGACAGCGGCTCAATGCTGCTGCGGGGGCAGTCCTATGCACCGCCTGAACCGCGCGCCGCCCGTGCGGACGGGATCGCGATGGTGTTCCAGCATTTTTCGCTATTCGATGCGTTGAACGTCGCCGAGAATATCGCTCTGGGGATGGAGAACCCGCCCCCAATGGGTGATCTGGCCTCGCGTATCCGCGAAGTATCCGAAACCTACGGCCTGCCCTTGGACCCCTTCCGCACGGTTGGCGATCTGTCTGCAGGTGAGCGTCAGCGGGTCGAAATCATCCGCTGCTTATTGCAGGACCCGAAGTTGCTGATCATGGACGAGCCGACCTCGGTTCTGACGCCGCAAGAGGTTGAAATCCTTTTCGAAACGCTGAACAAATTGCGCTCGGAAGGGACATCGATCCTGTATATCTCGCACAAGCTGGAAGAGATTCGAACGCTATGCGACCACGCCACGATTCTGCGGCTGGGTAAGAATGTGGGCGAATGTGTACCAGCTGAAACCTCAGCGCGCGATATGGCTGAGATGATGGTGGGCTCGACCCTGCAGACACCTGAACGTTCCGGCCGGGAGTTCGGTGACGTTGCGCTGGATGTCAGCGGATTGTCAGTGCCGTCGCCGTCGGAATTCGGAACCGCGCTTCGCAACGTCCACATGACCGTCCGCAAGGGCGAGGTTCTGGGGATCGGGGGTGTCGCGGGGAACGGTCAGGATGAATTGCTGGGTGTGCTTTCTGGCGAAATTCCGACCACCGCAGATGCGATCAAATTCAGCGGTCAACCCATCGGCAAACTCGGCCCGACCGCGCGGCGTAAGCTGGGCGTGTTGACCGCGCCCGAAGAACGGCTGGGCCACGCGGCTGCCCCTGATATGAGCCTGACCGAAAACGCTCTGCTGACTGGGTCGGTCCGCGAGGGGCTAGAGAATAACGGCTTTCTGAAGTGGTCCGAGACCAAGAGCTTTGCCGAAAAGATCATTAGCGCCTTTGACGTGCGTACGCCGGGTCCTGAAAATGCCGCCCGGTCGCTGTCGGGCGGGAACCTGCAGAAGTTCGTGATTGGTCGCGAAGTGCTGCAAAACCCGGATGTTCTGGTCGTGAACCAGCCGACTTGGGGCGTGGATGCAGCGGCGGCGGCCTCGATCCGGCAGGCCATTCTGGATCTGGCGGCCAAGGGAACTGCGGTCATCTGTATCTCGCAAGACCTCGATGAACTGATGGAAATCTCAGACAGCTTTGCCGCCTTGAACGAAGGACGACTAAGCGCCCCGCGTGAAACTACGGGTCTGACGGTCGATGAGATCGGCCTGATGATGGGCGGCGCGCATGGCATGGAGGTGGCCCATGTCTAAACAATTACAAGAAAAGAGAAACGCGGGGGTATGAGCAAATGATTGTGTTGGAGAAACGGCCTCAGCCGTCCAAGGCGTGGTCTTATGCCACCCCTCTGGTCGCGGTCCTGGCGACGATGGTTTTTGGTGGCATACTGTTCGCCATTCTGGGCAAAAACCCGGTCGAGGCTATTGGAACCATTTTCTGGGAACCCCTGTTTGGCGAGTTCGCCTTCTATTATCGGCCGCAATTGCTGGTTAAGGGCGCGCCCCTGGTTTTGATCGCCATCGGCCTGTCTTTAGGCTTCCGCGCCGGTATCTGGAATATCGGGGCCGAGGGTCAGTACATTATGGGGGCCATTTTCGGTGCGGGCGCTGGTCTGGCATTCTATCCGCTGGATGCATTCTACATCTTTCCGATCATGGTGATTGCAGGCGCGTTTGGCGGCTGGCTATGGGCAATGATCCCAGCCTTCCTAAAAGTGCGCTTCGGTACCAATGAAATCCTTGTGTCGCTGATGTTGGTCTATGTGGCCGAACAGATGCTGGCCTCGGTCTCGCTAGGCCTGCTGAAGAATCCCGAAGGGTTCGGCTTTCCGGGTTCGCGCAATCTGCAATCCTACGACAGCGCGTATAATGCCGAGCTGATTGCGGGTTCAGGCATGCACTGGGGCGTAGTCACTGCCCTGATCGCTGTTATCTTTGCATATGTCTTGCTGAACCGGCACATGCTGGGCTTCCACATCCGCCTGACAGGTGAGGCCCCGCGTGCGGCGAAGTTCGCCGGTGTAAACCCTGCCCGCCTGATCCTGTTCTGTTTGGGTCTGGCCGGCGCGCTGGCCGGTCTTGCGGGGATGTTCGAAGTCTCGGGCCCTGCTGGCGTGGTCAGCATCGATTTCAACGTCGGTTACGGCTTTACCGCGATCATCGTGGCTTTCCTTGGCCGTTTGCATCCGGTAGGCATCCTGCTGGCCGGAGGTCTGATGGCGTTGACTTATATTGGTGGTGAAATCGCCCAATCTCAGCTGGGTCTGCCCGCCGCAGCCATTCAGGTATTCCAGGGGATGCTTCTGTTCTTCCTGCTGGCATTTGATCTTCTGACAAACTACCGCATTCGTGCGGCCCGTAGCGAGGTAGCGTAATATGGACCTTGGTGAAATTAACCCCGTCCTTCTGGTCGCCTCGCTAATGGTGGCCGCAACCCCACTTTTGTTGGCCGCAATCGGAGAATTGGTGGTCGAAAAAGCAGGCGTCCTGAACCTCGGTGTCGAGGGCATGATGATCGTGGGCGCAATCAGCGGCTTCGCAATCTCGGTTGAGACCGGTTCGCCCTGGCTGGGCTTTATTGCGGCAGCAATCGGTGGCGCGGTGCTATCGCTGTTGTTTGTGCTGCTGACGCAGGTGGCGCTGGCCAATCAAGTTGCCAGCGGCCTGGCCCTAACACTGTTCGGCCTCGGGTTCAGCGCGCTGATGGGGCAGAGCTACGTAGGAATCAAGCCGCCCAGCATGGGTGAAATCCATATCCCTGTGATCAGCGATATCCCTGTTATTGGACCAATCCTGTTTCAGCACGACCCGATCCTCTACGTCGGAATTGCCCTGACGGCCGCCGTCTGGGCCACGCTGAAATACACACGCATCGGCCTGATATTGCGCGCCGTTGGCGAAAACCACGATGCGGCGCATGCGCTGGGCTACAAGGTCATCAAGATTCGCATCATGGCGATCCTGTTTGGTGGTGCTTGCGCTGGCTTGGGCGGCGCCTACATCAGCCTGATCCGCGTGCCGCAGTGGACCGAGGGCATGACTGCCGGTGTCGGCTGGATTGCCTTGGCGCTGGTGGTTTTTGCCAGCTGGAAACCATGGCGTGTCTTGCTGGGCGCCTATTTGTTCGGCGGCATCACTGTGTTGCAGCTTAATTTGCAGGCAGCGGGCGTTGCCATTCCTGTCGAGTATCTGGCAATGTCGCCCTACATCATCACGATCCTTGTGCTTGTGATCCTTTCGGCCGACAAGAGCAGCGCACCTGCCGCATTGGGCCGGACCTTCCATGCCTCGCACTAGGCGAGGCCAACTGAACCAACTTGGGGAGTAACACATGAAATTCACTACACTTTTGGCAAGCGCCACAATGGCGCTGGGTCTGGCCTCGGGGGCCATGGCCCAAGACAAGACCAAAGTCGGCTTCGTCTATGTCGGCCCAGTGGGCGATGGCGGCTGGACCTATGAGCACAACAAGGGCCGTCTGGCCGTGGAAGAGCACTTTGGCGACAAGGTTGAAACCGTGTTCGTCGAGTCGGTGCCTGAGGGCCCAGATGCAGAACGCGTGATGACCCAGATGGCACTGGAAGGCGCGGACCTGATCTTCACCACCTCGTTCGGCTACATGGATCCGACCATCAATGTCGCGAAGAAATTCCCGGATGTGAAATTCGAGCACGCAACCGGCTACAAGACCGCCGACAACGTCTCGGTCTACTCGGCCCGTTTTTATGAAGGTCGCGCAGTCCAAGGCCACATCGCCGGTAAAATGACGGAATCGAATATCATCGGCTACATCGGGTCCTACCCGATCCCTGAAGTGATCCGCGGCATCAACTCGGCATACATCCACGCCAAGAAGGTGAATCCGGATGTCGAGTTCAAGATCGTCTGGGCTTACACTTGGTTCGATCCTGCGAAAGAAGCTGACGCCGCCACAGTTTTGATCGAACAGGGCGCGGACGTGATCCTGCAGCACACTGACTCGACTGCACCGCAGGCAGCCGCGCAAGAGGCAGGAAACGTTGTCACCTTTGGCCAGGCCTCCGACATGAGCGAATACGCACCCTTCCCACGTGTGTCTTCAATCATCGACGATTGGGCTCCCTATTACATCGCGCGGACCCAGGCCGTTATGGACGGAACATGGGAAAGTGCCAACACATGGGATGGCATCCGGGAAGGCATGGTAGCAATTGGTGAGATTTCGGACGCCGTTCCGGCTGATGTTAAAGAAGAAGCACTGGCGCTGAAAGCCGCGATGGCAGCCGGTGAATACCACCCCTTTACTGGCCCGCTGAAAAAGCAGGACGGCAGTGACTGGCTGGCCGAAGGCGAGACCGCCGATGACGGTACGCTGGCGGGCATGAATTTCTACGTTGAGGGGCTGGAAGGCGAAATTCCGCAGTAGAATTTGATCCGGAAACTAACAACAAGGCCCGCATGTTTTTGCGGGCCTTTTTAGTTGCCCTGAGCCCAATCTGGACATTGACGAGCGGCTATGCGCATCGTGAAACATGTCGCTCACGGAAGACCTAAACCAAATTTTAGAAACTGCCCTGCCGACCGATCCCAGTTTTCGACAGATCGAAAAGGCCGTGATTGACGACTGTATTGGTGAAACCCGGCAATATGCCTCAGAGGGCTCTGTCGAAGCCTTCCTGTTGTCAGCGATGCGTTTATTGGCACTTCCCGGCAATGGGCACACACGGCTGATCCCGAATGATGCGATCGCGGTGCTACCGCTGAGATTCGTGAGCGTTGGACGTTCCGTTCAATTCATCGACGCGGCGCCAGAGATAGCCGCACCGCGAGGAGAGTTGATAGCGGTCAACGGCTCAGCTTTGAGCCAGATTGAAGCTACTGCAGAGAAATTTCTGGCGGGAACGTGCCAAAGGAAACGGGTCATCGGCCCGATTCTACTGGCTTGGCCGTACGCTTTGGCACGTTTGGGTTTTTCGTCAAACGGCGGCACGACCGAGTTCCGTGTGCAGGACGAAAATGGGCGGATAGCCAATCTGAAAGTGGCCAATGAACATACAGTTCCTGGATCGATGCTCTACCCGAGAAACGAGCACGGCAAGGCTGATCCAGCCTGGGAACCCGAGATATTTGTAGAGATAAAGGACTGGCAAGAGCTAGGGCTATCAATAGCGTTACCAAGCTTCTTTGATCCGAAGGAAAGTGCGCTGCCTAAAGCCATCTCAGCCGCGGTGGAATGCGTGCGCGCATCCTCGAACAAAACACTACTAATTGATGTTCGCGGAAACACTGGTGGCGACTTTCTTCTAACGATGCCCTTGATCGACGCGATCTCAGAAAGTGCAAACAAGCAGGTTGTTATGCTTGTCGATAAATTCACGTTTTCCGCAGCGATAGTGTTTGTAGCCATCCTCAAACATCGATTGGGAAACAGGCTCAAACTCATTGGTGAGGAAATGGGTGATGCGCTGACGTTCTTTGCCGAGGGCGGATTGCTCGAATTGTCGACCAGTGGAGCGGTCGTTCGATACTCATCAGCCTTTCACGACTGGAAGAATGGAACGACTGACGATACCACGCCGCCCGAAATCGCAAGAAAAATCGTACCTGCGGGATCACTGAACTTGGATTTGGAATGGGTCGAAAGACCTGCAGTTGAGGATGCACCAACCGAACTCCATCAACGAGTTCTCAAAAGCATGAGCAAATCGCTAAACAGCCGCTAAGTCCGCATAGCTGCATTCAAAGAAAGCAAATGCTGCACGCACGGCGAAGGTCTACTTGGTGGCCAGTCTTATTGGAGACCCAACACCATCGGCCCGTGGGCAATAATAGCCACGAGCGTTTTGATACCCAGCTGTCGTCGGGTCAGGACTTCAAGCGATTGAAACGCCGCAATGGTCAGCTTCTAGGGCGTGAAATTAGTGTCCTCCCAGCACCAGAGTGTTCACCGGCATCAGTATCAGTCGCAGGCGCAGGCCTGCCGCATGAACGACGCCAATCGTGTCTACCACATGCAGGAACGATTTTTCCCAGAAGCCGAGGCTCTCATCCTCCAGCTTTGCATGATTGTCCGTATAGATATTCGCCAGACAGTTGCTGCCTGGAGGCACATCATCGGCCATGCTTTTGTAGAGCGGTTCAAGGTAGACAAGGATCGAACCCGGATTAGTGTTGCTCTGCACGTCCCGCAACTCATCAGATGGCCTGATCTGCCCCGATGGGATCACATCCTGCACCTCGACGACAACCACCGGGATAACGGTAAAGGGCTTGGTCATGCAGCCCAATTCGCCAATCATACCCGGTTTGACCACCTGGGCCGAAAGCTGACTGAACGCCGCCTGGAATCGGTCATGTCCGGAGGAGGATGGCACCAGAATACCCGCCGGGCGCAGCAAAGGGCTGACATAGTCGCCGACCTGAAGCCCGAATTGTTCAACCCTGCCCGTCACTCCAGCGTTGACCACAGTCTTGTCCAACTCGGTCAATGCCGCATCCAGCTGCGCATTGGCACTGGCAAGTTGGGCCGGGATCAGCTCTTCGATCTGTTGTACAACCGCTGCGCGCTTTGAGACGGCTGCTTTGACCTGCGCTTCACGCTCGGCAACCAGATTTTCCAACCGATCAATCTCGGCCAAGCGCACCGCGCTGGATCCCTCGTCACGTAGGGTGGTATTGCGTTCCAGATCCTCGAGCGACTGATCCAGAGCTGCGCGCGCGCCAGCAATCCCGGCCTCAGCCTCGGCCAGATCGGTTTCCGCCACCTTCAACGAGGCTTGAACCTGAGCAATCTGTGCATGCGCCGCTTCGACCTGCGCGGTTTGCGTGAAGTCTTCGATCCGGAAA
The DNA here is from genome assembly GCF_056536665.1 of Ruegeria sp. CJ6. Taxonomy (NCBI): domain Bacteria; kingdom Pseudomonadati; phylum Pseudomonadota; class Alphaproteobacteria; order Rhodobacterales; family Roseobacteraceae; genus Ruegeria; species Ruegeria sp. CJ6. The sequence continues at coordinate 416,389 of NZ_JBQFQB010000003.1, forward strand.
ATCGGCTGTCCAGCTGTCACCTGCTCATTGTTGCGCACGTAGACTTCGGAAACGCGCCCCCCTAGCTGCGGAAGGATCGTTACCGTCCGGAAGTAGGAAGCCGCTGTTTTGCTGGACGGGTGGAAATAAAACAGCGTTGTGATAACGGTTAGCGCCAAAATAGCGCAAGTCGTCAGCCCCCAGCGCAACTCGTACCACATGGTGAACAGCGTGATCTCGTGTCCGATCCGTTTGCCCTGCACAAAGCGGCGAAACAGATAGTCAGGAAGCACGGTAATCAGGGCGCACAGCATCGTCTCGATCATTGTTCAGTGCCCCTGTGCTGCCGGTTCGGAGGGTTTGGATTGTTCGGGCTCAGTTTCCGGCTCAGGAGGGGGTGAAGCGTGTTCTTTGTCCTGCCCAGGCGCCAAAGATCGGATGGCATCGGCAATCGAGCGCAGCGGTGCCGCGAAATCAGGGAACTGGAACCCAGCCACAAGGATGGCGGCAACCCAGAAAAGGCCGTTATGCGTAAACAAAGCCAAAAGCGCCAGAATCCCAACCAATTGGAATTGCGGGTGATTGGTTTCATGCGCCATTTTTTCCGGGATCGAATGCAACGTAAAGTAGGCAACCCCGATCAGCACGACCATCCCGACGGTAAAAAACAACATGAAGGTGAAGAGGAAGTCGCTACCATCTGCTTGTGTCACATATGACGGAATGTGCCCCGTTGCCATCGGGTGAATATCTGCCGCGTTCACGTCCGCCTCCGAATCTTATGTTGTTTGCACTAAAAGCAGGCTGGCCGCCTACGATCAAGTTTCCATTGCGGTGGGCTTGTGTCTTTTCGTTTGGCAGTACGCGTGCCATGGTCCGCCAATGTCGCCAGTCAACTTACCACCGCCTCGATCACTTGGCGGCCGGAAACGGAACAAAACGCATGATTGATTTTCTGATAATCGGTGGCGGTGTCGCGGGGCTAAGCGCAGGTGCGCGCCTGTCAGAGCACGGCACAGTCACGGTGTTAGAGGCCGAGGACGGATTGGGATATCATACTTCGGGTCGTTCAGCTGCCCTGTTCGAAAAGGGTTACGGTCCAAACTCGGTCAAGGCATTGAACGAGGCAAGTGCTGCGTTTTTTAAAACAAATGCGTACCTCACACCACGCGGCCTGATGCTGATTGGCGGAAGGGATCAACAAGCGCTGTTTCAAAAAGACGCCCAAGATCTTGGTGTGCAAGAGATTTCGCCGGATGATGCCATCGGACACATTCCTGTCCTGAATGCTGAAACTGTCGGTTATGCAGCCATAAGTAATAGCGCATATGATATCGATACAGATCGTGTGCTGCAGGACTTTGCGCGAACCGTCCGCAAGAATGGCGGTTCAGTCCTGACCCGTCAGAGGGTCAGCAGCATCCGCAAATCGGTTCATTGGACCGTCGAAACCTCAGAATCCTTTGAGGCACGCAATCTGGTAAATGCCGCCGGAGCCTGGGTCGATGAGGTGGCGCAGATGGCAGGAATCTCCCCCATCGGGATCACACCTTACCGTCGATCGATTGCGCGCATCCCCGCACCGGGCGGACATGACCTGCGAAACTGGCCAATGATGCTGGGCGCAGGCGAGAGCTGGTACGCCAAACCTGATGCGGGCAAGCTACTGGTCTCGCCTTGCGAGGCGGACCCAACCACACCCCATGACGCTTACGCCGATGACATGGTTCTCGCAGAAGGACTGGCACGATACGAAGCGATGGTTACCGAAACTGTAACTCGGGTAGAAACCAATTGGGCGGGGTTACGCAGTTTTGTTGCCGATGGCACGCTGGTGCTCGGACCTGATCCAACCGATCCATCGTTTATCTGGTCGGCAGCACAGGGAGGGTATGGGTTTCAGACCGCTCCTGCTGCCTCGCAACTTGTGGCGGATCTTGTGACTGGCGCGTCGCCGCGCCTTGATGCGGCGATTGTGAAAGCGCTGACACCCGGTAGGCTGTAACGATGACAAAACGCAAACTGCCCTCAAATGCCAGCGTCGCCACCGAGGGCGACGGCAGCAAACTCGTCGCCCCAGCTGCCAGCCGAAACACGGTTGTGCTGTGCGATCTTCTGGCACGGGTCGCCCCGTCATCAGGACAGGCCCTGGAACTGGCCAGTGGAACCGGACAACACATTTCGGCCTTTGCCCAGCGGATGCCCGGGTTGCATTGGCAACCCAGCGAAGTCACCTCCGAACGGCGCGCCAGCATCGATGCGTACACCAAGGGTATACCAAACACCGCCGCAGCCGTTCATCTGGATGCGACTGCGGAGGGTTGGCACAAATCAATGGCGCAGCAAGATTTGGTTTTACTGATCAACCTCTTGCACCTGATCAGTTTACCCAAGGCTGAAACCCTCGTTGCCGAAGCAGCGTGCGCTCTGAAAGCGGATGGGCGTTTGGTGCTTTATGGCCCTTTCAAACGTGACGGACACCTGACAAGCGATGGCGACCAGCGATTTCACGACGCACTGGTCCAACAAGACCCTGAGATCGGGTACAAAGACGACACACATATATTGTCTATGTTAAAGGACAACGCCCTCGAATTGGTCGAAATCGTAAAGATGCCTGCGAACAACTTGGCATTTGTCGCCCAAAAAACTGGAATCTGATCAGGATCAAAGTCTGCTTTGCTCTTCATCATTCATATGCAGATTATCATATGTATCAAGAAGGACGTTATAATGAGCTGGCAGGATTCACTGAACGAAACGCGCAAAAGCTTGCGTAACCTTAACGGAGCCATTCCTGATACGGCGCGTGCCTTCGGGGCGCTGGGAAAATCTGTCAAGGAAGGCGGAACGCTGGACTACAAAACCAAAGAGTTCATCGCGTTAGGCATGTCAATCGCAGTACGGTGTGAGCCTTGCATTACCCTGCATTCCGAGGCGTTGGCCAAGGCGGGAGCCACCCGCGATGAGGTTTCGGACGTTCTGGCAATGGCCATCCAGATGGGCGGTGGGCCGTCCATGATGTACGCCGCCAAGGCACTAGACTGCTTTGATGAATTGAGCGCATGAAAAAAGCCCACCGAGAGCGGGCTTTTAGTAGGCGGTGCTACGTGAGTACCGCCTTATTTCTAAAAAGCGTCAGCCGTCCTTGCGGATGACCTCGTTCTTCGGATCATACGGGCTGTCACAAGTGACGACCGCATCCCACAGCTTGTCCTGAATTTTGACCTGCAGCTTGGTACCTTCGACCGCCAGCTCAGGCTTCACATACCCCATGCCGATGGATTTCTCGAACGCCACCGAGTACCCGCCCGAGGTCAAACGACCCACGCGCTCACCTTCCGGCGTGTACAGCGCCTCGCGGCCCCAGGGGTCGGCATCGTCCGGTCCGTCGATCAGCAGAGTGCAGCACTTCACGCGCACGCCGGTCTCTTCCAGCTTGGCTTTGCCGTAGAAGTCTTTCGACAGATCAACAAAGCGCGGCAGGTCAGCTTCCAGCGGGGTCGCGTCGCGGCCCAGTTCGGTGCCGAAGGCGCGATAGGATTTCTCCTGGCGCAGCCAGTTTTGGGCGCGGGCACCAACCAGTTTCATGCCGTGCTTTTCACCGGCCTTCTCCAGCAGGTCGAACAGATAGTTCTGCATCTCGATCGGGTGGTGCAGTTCCCAGCCCAGCTCACCCGTATAGGCCACGCGGATCGCGTTGACCGGGCACATGCCCAGTTCGATCTGACGGGCCGACAACCAAGGGAAGCGCTTGTTGGACAGCGCGGTTTCCGGATCGGCATCCTTGATGACCTCTTTCAGAACGTCACGCGACTTGGGTCCGGCGATCGCGAAGACGCCCCACTGGGTGGTCACGTCCTGGATTTCGATGTAGCCGAACTCCTCCATCTTGTCCTCGGCCGCCTTGCGAAGGTAGTCGGCGTCGTACTCGGTCCAGGCACCGGCAGAGACGATGTAGTAATTGTTCTCGCCATTGCGGACGATGGTGTATTCGGTGCGGGTGGTGCCGTGCGCGGTCAGCGCGTAGGTCAGGTTGATGCGACCGACCTTGGGCAGCTTGTTGCAGGTGAACCAATCCAGGAACTGGGTCGCACCGGGGCCTTTGACGACATGCTTGGTGAAGGCCGACGCATCGATCAGGCCAACGCCTTCTCGGATCGCTTTGGCTTCTTCGACGGCATACTGCCACCAACCACCGCGGCGGAAGCTGCGGCTTTCTTTGTCGAAGTTATCAGGCGCATCCAGCGGGCCGAAATAGTTCGGACGCTCCCAGCCGTTGACCCAGCCAAACTGTGCGCCACGCGCTTTCTGACGGTCGTAGGCCGGAACGGTGCGCAGCGGACGGCAAGCTTCGCGCTCTTCGTCAGGGTGGTGCAGGATGTAGACGTGCTCATAGCACTCTTCGTTCTTGCGCGCCGCGAACTCGGTGGTCATCCAGTTCGACGAATACCGCTTGGGGTCCAGCGAAGCCATGTCGATCTCGGCTTCGCCATCGACCATCATCTGAGCCAGATAATAACCGGTGCCGCCCGCAGCGGTGATGCCAAAACTGAAGCCTTCAGCAAGCCACATGTTGCGCAGCCCCGGAGCGGGACCGACCAGCGGGTTGCCATCAGGTGTGTAGCAGATCGGGCCGTTGAAATCGTCTTTCAGACCGGACTCAGCACAGGACGGCACGCGTTCGGCCATCGCCATGTACTGATCGGCGATCCGATCCAGATCCAGCGGGAATAGGTCAGCGCGGAAGCTGTCCGGCACGCCGTGTTCGAACTGCGCAGGAGCGCCATGTTCGTAGATACCCAGAATCCAGCCGCCACGTTCTTCGCGCGCATACGACTCGTTGTCTGCATCACGCACAACTGGATGCTCGGGGTTGCCCGCTTCACGCCATTTGACCAGCTCGGGGTCTTTGTCCATGACGATGAAGGTATGCTCGACCGGGATCGCGGGCATCTTGATACCCAGCATTTTCGCGGTCCGCTGTGCGTGGTTGCCTGACGCGGTCACAACATGTTCGGCGGTGATCACAACCTGCTCGTCTGACGGAACGAGATTGCCCCCCTTCTCGATCATCTTGGTGCAGGTGACGTCCCAGTGAGTGCCATTCCAGTGGAAGGCATCAGCCTGCATCTTGCGAACGATGTCGACACCGCGCTGACGCGCACCTTTGGCCATCGCCTGGGTCACGTCCGCAGGGTTAATGTAGCCGTCTTCAGTGTGATAGATCGCGCCTTTCAAGTCCGAAGTTTCGATCAGAGGCCAACGTTCCTTGATTTGCTCGGGCGTCAGCCACTCATATGCAACATCACAAGTTTCCGCTGTGGATGCATAGAGCATGTATTCATCCATACGCTCTTGTGTCTGTGCCATACGCAGGTTTCCGACTACGGCGAAGCCTGCATTCAAGCCGGTTTCTTCCTCTAGTGTCTTGTAGAAATCGACAGAGTACTTGTGGATGTGGGTCGTGGCATACGACATGTTGAACAACGGCAACAGGCCCGCTGCGTGCCAGGTGGAACCGGATGTCAGTTCGTCCCGCTCGATCAGCATCACATCATCCCAGCCCGCTTTGGCAAGGTGATAGGCAATCGAGGTCCCGACGGCGCCGCCGCCAACGACCAGTGCTTTGACTTGGGTTTTCATAGCCGGGTGTCTCCCCTTGAATTCAGTTGACACCATATGGCGCATTTGAGGGGCTCGACGCGACATTCATCCGACCAGTGATATAAGAAAAGCGACCTGAGCGTTGCACCACGTCGCTTTCCAACAGTCGATCTGACGTGTTATCCGCCTCCCAATTTACACCTTTTGAACGTTCCGGTGGTTGCGCAATCAATGCCCGTTCCGGAACCGCCTCGGTTTACCCGCACGGCAGTTTCTGCTTCGGAATCAGAGCTACCAAAGGCTGATAACAGTCCGGACAGGAAGCCTTCATTTTCGTTTGCAGATGCGACTTCTTCAGAGGTTTCCTGATCTTTGAATTTGGCGAACAAATTTCCAAAGAAACCCTCGTCATCTCTGTCTGCCTGCTGCATCTCGTCTTCAAGCAAATCTGTCAGTCCTTTGCGGTATCCGACCTGGACCAAATCATCCGCAGATTCGATTCTGTTCGCGGTCAAGTCGAAGGTGTCTGCCGGCAAACCGTATTGCGCGGCCAAAGTATTTGCGACAAGAGACAACCCATCAATGTTTTCTAGCTTCAAACGCGCCAGCTCGCTGCGAAGCTTGACAAACTCGCCGCGCAAGGCGGCCATGTTTGTCGCCAGTTCACTTTCTCGTTCAGCATCAAAAACGGTATCGTTGCCGACGCCAGGCACTTGCTTTTGAAGCAGTGCGTTCAATCCGTCATAATCCAGTCGATCCAGAAACGCTCGCAGCATAGGCGCTGGTGCATCGGAATAGACTTGCAAACGAATTTCTTCGCCCAGTCCGATTGTAGCCTTGTAGATTTCAAACCGAGGTTCGACCTCAAGGTCCGTCAGGCTCGCCGTGATCATTGACCAAAACTTTCGATTTTTCACTGTGACGGGTTTGTATCGGCTGTTTTCAAACCTGAAATACGCAGCACCACCAATTATGCCGAATGGAGTGTAGCCACTCGATCCTGCGCCCAACCCTTCGACAGACCTGACGATGTTGCCAGTCAGTGTATTGGATTTAGCGTCTTTCCTGAGTTTCGCCTGTAGCCAGACCGTATGCTCGCCGCTTTCGTAGACCCAACTAGAATTATCGAGTTTTCTGACCAGTTGTTCGGTCTCTTGCACAGCAACTCTTTTTGCAATTGGACGAGCGGCTTCACTTATTCCGTCCTGCAAAACACCTTCTCGGGCATCGCGTGTAAAATCTGCATCCACGATCGAACGACGCACCCAGCCTTCGCCCGAATCCGGCAGGTACGGCTTGGCCCCCTCTCGCCAACGCTTCTGCCTTTCGCGTTCAACTTCTTCCGCGGCTAGCTCCGCCTGATATAAGTTGAACCGCTGATTAATCGTGTCGACATATCCGTTGAAGGACAACCTGCCTTCGACTTTCTTATCCTGCTGATAATAATCCAGACCTACGACAACCACGACCGCAATCAGCAAAAACCCAATGAAACGCAACGCGCCCATGAATAACCTCGGAATCAAATACTGCTCTTTCCCAGATCATTCACCTAAAATTGAGGCGCTGTTATGGCCGAGCCCAACAATCGCGGTCAGAGTACCTTGCCCGGATTCATGATGTTATCGGGATCCAGCGCTGCTTTGATCGCCGCCATATAATTTGTCGCCGCACCAAGTTCTTTCACCAGATAGGGGCGTTTACCCTGCCCGATTCCGTGTTCTCCGGTACAGGTGCCCTCCATCGCAATTGCAAGATCATTTAGCCAACCGACGAATTCCTCTGCACTTGCGACCTCTTTTGCGTCATCCATGTCGATTAACAGAAGTGTATGGAAGTTACCGTCACCAACATGACCCACGATCGGGGCCAGCAAACCCAATTCAGCGGCCTTATCCTGTGCGGCGGTCACACATTCGGCCAAACGCGAGATCGGAACACATACATCCGTAGAAATGCCCCGCGCGCCTGGGCGCAGTTGTAGGCTGGCCCAATACATATCGTGCCGGGCCTGCCACAGCTTGTTGCGCTCTTCGGTTGTCGTAGTGGTGGTGATATCGCTGCCACCAAATTCTTCCGCGATTTGGCCAAAGGTCCCTGCCTGTTCCGCTGCACCGCTGTCCGAACCGTGAAATTCCAGCAGCAGCAGTGGCGTTTCTGGCAAATCCAGTCCCGAATAAGCGTTTGCCGCTTTGACCGACATCTGATCCAGCAATTCGATCCGCGCAACCGGGATACCATACTGAATAGTCATCATCACAGCCTGACAGGCTGCATCCACCGATGGAAACGAACAGCGGGCTGAACTGATGGCCTCGGGGATACCCTGCAATCGCAATGTGATTTCAGTGATTATTCCCAGTGTGCCTTCGGCACCGATTAGCAAGCGGGTCAGATCAAAACCCGCCGAAGATTTTCGCGCACGATGCCCCGTGCGGATCACTTGCCCGTCCGGCATCACGGCCTCAAGGCTAAGCACATTGTCTTTCATTGTCCCATAACGCACAGCATTGGTGCCAGACGCGCGTGTCGCGGCCATGCCACCTAGCGACGCATTCGCGCCCGGATCAATCGGGAAGAACAACCCCTGATCCCGCAGATGGGTGTTCAATTCGGCTCGGGTGACACCCGGTTGGACAACGCAATCTAGATCACCGACATTGACCGCCAATATCTTGTTCATCTGACTCAGATCGACGGATATGCCACCAGCAGGAGCGTTCACATGACCTTCGAGCGAGGTGCCTGTTCCGAACGGGATGACTGGCACCTTGTGCTCGGCACAGGTCCTGACGATATCGGCCACTTCTTCGGTTGAATGCGGGAAAACCACCGCATCCGGACTCTGGTTCTCAATCCACGTTGTCGTGTGCCCGTGCTGCTCGCAAATCGCAGCACCAGATTGCAGCCGGTCTGCGAACCTCTGCTTCAGAATTCCCAGCGCCGTGTCGATCCCGGCCTCGTTTCGCGGCAAAGCGGTTGCCTGCACCATTGCGTTCCCCTTTTCTCAGGCCACAGCCTAAAGCATTGCAGGCACAACCTGATCTGGCGGGCGATGACCGTCTTCGAAGGTCTTGATGTTGATAATGACTTTCTCACCCATCTCGATCCGACCCTCAAGCGTCGCCGAGCCCATATGGGGCAGCAGCACCACATTCGGCAATTGCCGGAGGCGTGGGTTCACATCTGTGCCCTGTTCATAAACATCCAGACCAGCGCCTGCAATCTCACCGGCGCGGATCATGCGTGTCAGGGCGTTCTCATCGACGACTTCACCGCGTGATGTATTCACGATCACGGCCGTGGGTTTCATCAATTTCAAACGCCGCGCATTCATCAAATGAAAGGTCGAAGGGGTCGACGGGCAGTTGATCGAGATGACGTCCATCCGCGCCACCATCTGATCAAGACTATCCCAGTAGGTCGCCTCCAGTTCCTGTTCAATCTCGGGGCGCAACCGGCGGCGGTTGTGATAGTGAACCTGCATTCCAAACGCGCTGGCACGTCGCGCAACGGCCTGCCCTATCCGGCCCATCCCAAGAACACCCAAGCGGCGACCACCGACCCGGCCACCCAGCAAGGCCGTCGGGGCCCAACCGGCCCAATCGCCCTTTTGCATCACACCTAACCCCTCGGGGATACGTCGTGTAACCGCCAGGATCAGAGCCATAGTCATATCTGCAGTATCGTCAGTCAGTACTCCTGGTGTGTTCGAGACAAGGATCCCGCGCTGCCTCGCCGTCGCCACATCAATATTGTCGACACCGGCACCATAATTGGCGATCAGTCGCAATTTCTCACCAGCCTGCCCCAGGATACCGCCATCAATTGTATCGGTTATCGTCGGAACCAGCACATCTGCTGTGTTCACTGCTGCCACCAGCTCTTCGCGAGTCATGGGATCGTCGGTGTCACGCAGTTTTACATCGAAAAGCTCGCTTAGCCGTGTTTCCACCGCTTCGGGCAACCGTCGCGTAACGACAACACTCAGACGTTCTCTTGGCACCTTGACCCTCCTACCGCTTTGCAAACTGCCGCGCGCCATGGCATCGTGGCGCAGGATTACACGGGGCACAAGAACCCCTTGGGCATCGTCTCAACCTTTTTTGCATACGATCCACAGGCATAAGAGCAGACAGGCAGTGAGTGCTAGTTTTTCAGTGAACCGCCATTTTGTGGTGTTGATATCGGTTTTCCTGCTCGTGCTCGGCGCAGTGGCCGTGTCCGCGCAGGAAAAACGCGGTCCAGTGACGAATCTACCGCTTCCGCGATATGTCTCGATGAAAGCCGCCGAGGGTAATGTCCGTCGCGGCCCTTCGCTGACTCACCGAATCGATTGGGTGTTCAAACGGCGTGGCATGCCGCTGCAGATCACGGCCGAATATGGAAACTGGCGCAAGGTTCAGGATCGAGACGGTGCCGGGGGTTGGGTGCATTACGCGCTGCTTTCAGGTGTGCGGACAGTCCTTATCGAAGCCGACTTGCTGCCGGTTTACGCGATGCCTGATCCCAAATCGCAGGTGAATGCGCATTTTGAAACCGGCGTCGTCGCCCGGCTTGAAAAGTGCTCACCCGATTGGTGCCGCATTTCTGCAGGCGGCTATCGCGGCTGGACCCTGAAAAGCAATCTTTGGGGGGTCGACCCCACCGAGATTCGGGAATGACGTGCGTGCGCGACAGCGCCGACTGAGCTACTCCGCGCCTGCAGCGCTGCCGCGTTTGGCCAGTTCCTGATCCAACAACAGCAGGTTCCATCGGTCCCCGTTGGCCGCCTTGGCCTTATCCAGGATCGATGTGAACAGGTCTTCTTCCTCTATCTGTTCGGCCAGGAACCAGTTCAGCATATTCTGTGTGCTGTATTCTTTGACCTCATGCGCCAGCTCAAACAACGCGTTGATCTGGCCCGTCACGGTTTGCTCCTGCGCCAGCGCCTGCTCCAGTACATCAACGGGTGATCCATAGTCCGTTTGCGGTTTTGCGATGCCGTCGAGATTTATCCTCCCACCCCGCTTGGCGATAAAGTCGAATATACGCATTGCATGGGTTTCCTCTTCGGCAGAATGCCCCCGAAACCAACTGGCAAATCCAGGCAGATCCTGCGCCTCAAAATAAGCCGACATCGCCAAGTAGGCGTACGAAGCGTGGAGCTCATTGTTGATCTGCTTATTCAATGCTTCTGCAACTTGCGGGTTCAGTTTCATTGCTCGCTCCTTTTTCGTGCTGGTTAGCGGACTTTATCTAGCTAGGTCCGAAGCCAAAGACATTCAACTGATAAAGGAAATTTTTATCGCTATTAATCAATAATTTAATCCAATTCTTGTGCTATTGAAACGCAGTCGCAGGAACGAGCGTTGTGGCGCATTGCGGATTGTATCTCGCGACCGCTAAACCAAGGATTGCCAGTTGGATTTTCGTTTTAGAGATCTAGCTTCGCCTCAAACAATCGCCTGACCCCTACTCGACCATCCCAACGATCCAACCGCCATCAGACTAAATTGCATATCCACATCAAAATTGTCCAAAAAAGCCCTTGAACCCTGAAAGCAACAGTCGTAGATAGCCGCTCACCGTTGGGGTGTAGCCAAGTGGTAAGGCAGCGGTTTTTGGTACCGTGTATCGTAGGTTCGAATCCTACCACCCCAGCCATGATTTCCCGGAAATCACATACCGAGAAGTTGCACGCCGATTATAGCGTGTTTTCAGCGACTTAAGATCCAGCAATTTCAACTGAGACCCGAGCGTGTGCGCAACAGTGGTCGATTTCCGACCACAGTCCCAGGTCGCGATTCCGACGGTACGAGTTTGGTGTGTTTCGGAGAGGCGGCAGATCAGAGGGCAGAAAAGCGCTTGTGTTGATCTGACCAGATCGCCGGGAAACCCGACCTGATCAGGTAGTCCATTGTCAGGCCATCAGTTTGTTCGCCTGAATCGATGGCATCCAGAGCATCAGGCACCAGCATGGCCAGATCGACCACATCCTGCACCCGGCGTTTGGAGCTACCTTCTTCTTGAACGATTTCTGAGAAAGCTCTGCCATCATTGATCATCGCCAACCACCGGCGCGCCTTCACAATCCGGTAGACTGTGCTTTTGTCAGATCCTGATCGCTCAACAATATGTCCTGACTTGCGCATCATCGAAATCGCTGCGCGTGCTGAATGCGGTTGTTAGCCAAAGGCGTTCCGCATCTGCGCAATCGTGGAACCTGCCTTGCGGCACAGCTGTTTCTGTAATTGTTGCTGACGCGTCAGTTTGTTTCGCGCGGATATGGCAGGCGATTTATTGATTTCTGTATCGGATGAAGTTGTCATTTATGTCTCCACTCTAAGGACACAGGCTGATCCTGCGCCCTGTACTGAGCGGAGCCCGGCTGTTCCGGGCAAATATTGGCGATTTCAGTACCGCTTTCTTACGGACCAAAGTCCAGACAATTTCGGCAGATAGAGCCACTACCGCCATTAGTCACTTTATGAGTTCTAGCTGATGCAGCAAATTGGCCACCAAACTGCCGTTCGCTGCATCAGCAACACTGCGCCTCATGAGCGGCGGCTATGCGCGGCAGGCAGACTCTGCAAGTCTGCAATGTCCACCCTCAATCCACAAACGGCGTAGTCCGGTTCAATCGCCGATTTTGTCGGCATCTTACCCTTTCGAAGCGGAACTATTTGAATAGATTTTGACGCTCTTTTCGAGGCAATAGTCGCGATACGTTTCGTCAGTATCTGCTCAGTGCCTCTAGTATTATGTTCCGCGTATTGATGTCGTTGTGGAAAATCCTGTCGGCGAGAAACTCGGACGGAAACTCAGGCCATGTCCTGCGCATTTCAGCAACGAGCCGTCGTGCTTCTTCTGAATTTCCTAACTGATCGTGCGCAACGGCTTGGAACAAGAGCGAAGGAGCACTGACTGGCGCTCCAGCAGCTGGCGCTCCCTGAAAGGCTTCAACAACATTTTCGTAGTTCCCGAGCATAAGTTGCGAGACGCCCCAGATGTTTCTCGCACCAAACCTACCGGATCCTGATTTGGGTCTATCCGGGTTGCTAACCTCGGCAGAGAATTCCGGGGCGTTAGCCAAGATGGCGGTGATACCTGCAAGGTCGAGAATATGGCCATCATTCGGCGCCAGTTCGACCGACATCCTTGCGTATTTCAATGCCTCGTTTGGCTGGTCTTTGACAGCCAGCACCCAACCGTTTGCGCTGTTTGCCCAGGCGTCGGCCGGGGACAATTGAAGCGCTTTTTCAGACATTTCTGAAGCTTGATTGGAGAAATCATCCCTTTGTGATTCATCCGGCGACAACACCGCCAGGATCGCCAGGACCTGCGCTGAGCCGGCATAGCCGTCGGACAGAGCCGGATCGAGTTCCATCGCGTGCTGGAACATTCCCAGTGCTATCTGCTGACGTTTGACATCAAAAACGGGAAAAAACATGCCTCGGGCTTGGTCTGCAATGTTGGCCGCCTGGAGTCTCGTCAATGATTGTTCACCAAGCGCCACACGTTCTGCTTTCTCGATGGATCGAATTGTCGGCACAACCTCCCTGTTATCCTGGCTCATCCAGATGCCAAGCACAGCGACTAATGCAACAACACCTAGTCCAGCAGGCAGCAGTTGCCGCGAACGCCAACGGCCAACTGGATTGTCGCTCTTCAGTTCACTTGATGTACGGTCTTCAATTGTAGATTCGTATGAAAACCGCGGCTTGTATCCGCCGGGATCAACAAAAATGCGAACTCCGTTGCCGTCCCAGTGATCTTCGTAGAACTGATGTAAAAGACGACGCAGTCGCCTAGCCTCAACTCGAACCAGGTTTTGACCACCAGTACCATCTATGCGCCGCCCATAGACCTCAACAGCGATAGCTTTGCCTCTAATCTGAGCGCTTCGACCAGATAGAGTTTCCTCGACTATATAGGTGAGAAACTGCGTGAGTCGGGGTGAAGCTTGAAACCCGTCGCTTGATACAATTCGACTCAGAGCTTCCCGGATGAGTTCCGGAGAAGGTTGGCCAACTTGTTGATTTATTGGCAAATCGTTTGACTTGTTCAATGTCAACTTACCCCCAACTCACGGTGACTCACTTGGCCTTTGCGGTCAACCGCACTCATCTTGATTTGAGAATAGATAGTGGGTGTCGGGATTTTTCCAGTGACGGTGGACCTGATTGAAGAAATTCCGGAACTTTCTGATGTGCTCTCGAGGCGCATTGAAACGGATGCACTACTCGGCGAGGTCATCGAGGACCTGAATAAAGCATCTGCGTTTTCGAAAGACGCATCGATCACGGCCTCAGAGCGCGCCGAATGGGCCCACATCAAATCTGAACTCATCAACGAGCTTCGCCGGATGTTGAAGCGCAACCTGTGAGATACTCTAACTGAGGACCAATCCATGACCAAGGAAGACAATAGAAAAGACCAGGACGACAAACAGGTTCAGGCGTCAGATCAAATTGAAGACCCGTCGCGGCGGAGTGTTCTAAAGGGCTTGGCCACTGGAGCGGCTGCCACAGGGGCGGCTGGGTTTGCGGCAGGAACTGCCGAGGCCCACGAAGGAGGCGGCCCACTAGGAGAAACACTCAAGAACCCATATGGTGGTCGACCCGCAGGTGGCATATCATTGCCGGATTACTTCCGTCCTACGAAGTACATGACCGGTTCAAATGCGAACTATTTTCCGCTTAGTGAGGAGTTGGGGCCAGATGAGATGCGCATCTCATTCTGCGGCTCAACACCATATCCGCCGCGCGAAGATCAGGCGGGTACTTGTATCATGGTGGAGTTGGGGAATGGAAAACGGTTCTTCTTCGACTTTGGGTCCGGTTGTGTCCGCAACATCATTGCGATGCAAGTGCCTGGGCAGTTGATCAACGACATCTTCATCTCTCACCTGCATGTCGACCATTATGCTGACATTCCGTATATTTACCCCTTCCGTGCCTGGTCGGGTGGCTACACGCCACTACGCATCCATGGGCCGTCAGGTCGAACGCCCGAGCTTGGCACAGCCGGAATGGTCAAAGGCATGCAACAGATGCTCAAATGGCATCTGGAGGCCTTTGATGTTTTCCCGATTGGGGACGGCTACGAGATCGAAGTCAATGAATTTGATTTCCGCCAGGAAGGTGGCATCGTTTATGACGAAGACGGTGTGACTGTTCGGTCTTGGCCACGTAGCCATGCCAAGGACGGTGCGGTTGGTTATCGGCTCGATTGGAATGGTCTGAGCTTTGTATGGACTGGCGATGGACGCCCGGATGAGCTTTCACGAAAATACGGCGAAGGCGTTGATGTCTTTGTAACCGAAATGTCGGGGCAGGATATTGGTCAGTTGATGACCTACAAATACGGTATCCCACAAGATCTCTTTAACTACACTATCGATACGCATCACACCTCCCACTATGCCGTGGGTAAGCTCTTTGCTGACACAAGGCCGCGTTTGGGAATGGTGACACACTATACCCAGGATGAAGACATCGACGCTGAAATGCTGGCTGGTATTCGCGCCCACTACGACGGTCTGTTCCAATGGGGTCTCGATGTAGCCGTTGTGAACGTGACCAAGGATGCAATCTGGTACAGGAAAGCTGCACTGCCCGGAAAATCCGGTACTGTGCCACCATTTCGTGAACTGGCTGCGGCGGCCGAGGCCGGGCGTATTGAGCTTCCGGATGAAATCACATTACCGAACCCAAGACTCACCCGCGCAGACCAGCAAGACCAGAAGTATCGAGATATGGAGATCGATCCACGCGAATACTACCCAACTGACGTTTTCCGAGCACCCGGCGGAGACTGGCCGCAGGACTTTACCATCAAAGTTTCGGATGTAATCGGCTCGCGTGATGAAGACTGAGAGGAGATCGAACAATGATTGAATTTGGTTCGACTTCTGCGATCCCTGTTACGATCCTTACCGGCTTTCTTGGAGCCGGTAAGACGACACTTTTGAACCGGATCCTTACCGGCAATCACGGATTACGAGTGGCAGTCCTGGTGAATGACTTTGGATCAATAAACGTAGATGCCGACTTGGTGGTTGGCCTCGAAGATGATGTGATGAGCTTGGCTAATGGGTGCGTTTGCTGCTCGATACGAGATGATCTGATTGAAACGGTAGAAGCTGTTCTCGCTCGGCCTGAGAAACCAGAATACATCGTCCTTGAAGCAAGCGGAGTGTCGGATCCATCGTCAATCGCGATGACGTTTACGGATCAACGGTTCCGGGACATGATCCGCTTGGACAGTCTCATGTGTCTTGTCGATGCGGAACAGCTATTTGCTGCGCCAGAACAAATGGAATTGAAGCTTCGTCAAATTGCGTTCTCGGACATGGTTATTTTGAACAAGGTTGATCTTGTCGACAGGGCCACAGTTCAGAAGGTGCACGACTGGCTTGGCTCTCGCTTCCGTCGCTATCGTCTTGTCGAAGCTGTAAACGCAGACGTCCCTCTGGACATACTTCTTTCAGTCGGTCGCTTTGCCGCCGAACAGCTCGAAACAGAAATACCCGATCATCACGAACATGGGCCAGATTGTGGTTGCCACCACTCTGATCACTCAGACAGCTTCTCAACAACTATGATGAAAGCTGAACGCCCAATAAGCCTGTCTTCCCTCCGGAGTGCAATTCGGAAGCTTCCGGGCGACGTTTATCGCCTCAAGGGTTTTGTTTTCAGCGAGGAGGATCCAGATCATCGCATTCTTGTTCAGGTGGTTGGAAAACGAATGGACATCGCACGGGATGGTGCTTGGGGTGACCGCAAACCCGAAACAAGGCTTGTCGCAATAGGCGCACCGGGGGCGCTCTCCGAGGATGTGCTTTCGGACACGCTTATGGAGACAGTCTGAAAGCCAGTTTCGACCAAGTATTTTGGCTATAAGTCAACCAGGTTGGATAATTTCATCCAGTTCGGCGGTGGCGGACTGTGAGTGGGCCATTGACGTCATTGCCAATCTGGCGATCTCAAGTGCAAGCCACCCATGAGGAAACGGCCAGTTGAAAGGAGACCGCCTATGAAACTAAGGTTGTTACGCTGCTCCATACTTGCCGGGGTTGGTGTCCTTTCTGGTACTGCGTGGGCAGAGTCCCAGGAAGAAGAACTAGCAAAGCAACTTGCCAACCCCGTGGCCGCTCTGATTAGTGTGCCATTCCAGCTGAACTATGATCAGAATTTGGGTGCCGACAGAAACGGTTCGCGTTGGATATTGAATGTACAGCCGGTTGTACCCTTTAATCTTACGGACGATTGGAACGTCATATCCCGAACAATTCTCCCAATCGCCTCCATAGATGGTGGCATACCGGGTTCTGGATCCGAGACTGGGCTAGGAGATACTGTTCAAAGCTTATTTCTTTCGCCCAAAAAACCAAGTGCGGGCGGTTGGATCTGGGGGGCTGGACCCGTTTTTCTGCTGCCAACGTCGACAGATAACAGCTTAGGTCTCGGAGCGTGGGGTGCAGGAGTTACCGGCGTGGCACTCAAACAGCAGGGTCCGTGGACATATGGTGGCCTGACAAATCACATCTGGGACATTGATGGTGATACCGACATCAGCCAGACGTTCTTACAGCCATTTATTTCCTACACAAATTCGAACGCGTGGACGTTCACTATTAACACTGAGTCCACCTACGATTGGGAAAACAAACAATGGTCTGTGCCAATCAACGGTGTTGTCACCAAAGTTACCCAACTCGGGGATCAACTTATCAGCGTAGGCGGGGGGATACGCTATTCGGCCGACGGCCCCGATATTGGGCCCGAAGGTTGGGGCGTGAGACTTGTAGCTACCTTGCTGTTTCCCAAATAGTTGAACCTTTCCTCAAAGAATATCGCTTACCGGATGCAGGCATTGCGCGGATGAAAGCGAACGGCAGATTGTCCGCATATTGGAAATCACCATGCCTGGATTTGAATGTCCGCTTTGGGCTGCAGGCCTGTCTAATGCGTCCGCAGCGCTGAACCGTTGTAGCAATGGCCGGTAAGGGCTCTCTCTCGCCGTTCTCTGCGGTGGGCATCGATTTGAAGTAAGAGCCCTCACCTGCCTTTGATTCCACCTCTGCCATTCGTTCATGCAGCATGCCACAACCGCGCATTCCTGACGTTCCAAATCCAGTGTTAGGTGGCAGGTGAGCGGACCAAAGCTGCCGTTCAGCTCGAATCAGCGGGCCCACGAATTTGGCTCCGAGCCGACATCCATAAATGACCTCAAATGCTGCGAACGTAGCCCACTTTGCTGTTATGCATTGCGATGGTGGGAATGCTTCTTCTACGAGCGACTGCAAAGCGAACGAACTGCCGTGAATTTCGCGCAGGAACTCATTTCACCCGTAGGATTAGGTGAAACGGCTCTATCTGCTTTTGATTGGTTTAAGCCGTTGAATTCGAAGACCCATACGGTTGCGCATAGTCTTGATGGTGTGACGTTTATCCACATCGCATCAAATGAAGTCTGAACTCTGACTCTTTTCCCGACGATGAAGTACGAGTTGTCTACGCACGGTTCCGAAAACCTAGAAGATCACGGAAGTTGTAATCGGGACGGAGAGTAACTTACGTCACGTTTCAAAACAGATCGATGGTGCGCCCAATCCGATAGCATAGATTTAGCCGTAGCCTCCATTTCGGCTGCGGCTAATATAGTTCTTAAGCCATGCACCAAGTGATAATGCGCCTGCCGTACAGCTTTAGGCGGCCGACTTAACTCTTGTGGTTGGTTAGTAAGTCGGCCGCCACAAACCAACCGCGGAAAACCGACGCCACTCCAACGTCCGTTTCTGAACCTCGCTTGAGGATCGTGAAATCCATGGCTGTTTGTTTCGAGAGGGTAAGAAACAAAGCGAGAAGAACGCTACCGCTACTTTTTTTCATACCATTTTCAGAAAGAACAAAATTTTTGACATTTTCCCAACGCAATCGGTAGGTCAATTACCAGGATGGTGTGGATGCCAGAATGTGGTTCTGCAATTACCTTTTCATCACCAACGCAAGCTTCAACAAAAACTGCCGATTCTGGTAGATTTTCACAGACACCCGTCATCAAATTGTCAAGGATCACGACAGAATCGCCTTGGTCCAGAAACTCTCAGGCGATATGGCTGCCGACGTAGCCAGCGCCTCCGGTGATGAGAACAGTCACGAAGCAACCACGGATTGTCCAATGCGGTCAGGCCGACATACTGCTCGGACAAACCGAGGCAACTCAATTTCCGGCCTATCCATAGTCACATAATCGACGGCGTAATCTGCAGCGGCTTTAGAGCGCATTTCGTATTGATCGGATGCTTGAAGAATATATGCAGCTGCTTCGGCCGCAGTATTAACTCGTTTAAGATCCGGGAAGACTGACTCGGGAGCCCCAAAAGGTGCCATCATGGGCCAATTCCGTAGAACCGGTATAGCACCAGTAAGCATGCCTTCGACGAGACTCTCATGACTACCTTCTCTTTGGCTCGTAGATAAAACAAAGCCGATCGACCGGTACCAACTAGCAATGTCGTTTGTATACCCTTCAACTGAAACGCTATCTCCAAACTCAGATAGTCTTTTCTTGAAATTGAGTTGATATTGCGCTTCAGAGTCCGATACATCGCTACCCCAAGGCTTTCCAACGAAACGAAGCCTCCAGGATGGATCATGCACCTGAAGTTCTTTGAGTATGTCGAGAGCGAATATTGGGTCCTTATTTGCGGAAGCGTATTGCGTCATACCCAGGGTCTTTATTGATAACGTCTCGCGCGCTAGAAAGTTGAAACTCGACACATCTCTAAAATTGGGAATGACATTTGTAGCGGTATCCAAAAGAGCCTTTTCACCCACCAGCGCACTCAACACCTTACGAATTTGTGGCGCAATGAATATCAACCCATTGATCCTGCGAAAATTCGCGATCAGAGGGTACGTCGTAAATGCTTCGTAGCTGTGCAAACGAACTATCAGCGGCTTTTCTTCCTGCAAATAGTGACTCATCCAGACAGCGCCCTCCGTCAGCCACTCACAAAAAACGACATCAGCCCAACCAACAAGGTCACTCGCTAACGGATTGCGGTCTGCCAGCGCTTCACGGATAGCGGTCGCAGAGGGTCGCCCGGCGATGCTCCTTGTTTGGTACGAAATACCCAGTTTGCGATCCGTGTTGGGAAACGCCTGCCTGATAATTCCAAAATCGAGGTAACGCACTTCAAATCCATCGTCCTCGAGTGCCTTCGCAGCCAGCGGAAAAAAGTTCCAGTTGTCAGAGACGACCAACACCTTTTTGGACTCGACGGGGGAACCACCATGCGCGCCGCCAACCTGCCCTGCGCCTATAAGGTTCTGCAATTCGATAGGGAAAGAAGCAACGGCGGGATCACCTTCCTGCACGATTTGCATAAACCTCTGAAAAACTTCGGGAACCAGAAGAGGAAGTCCACCCTTGTAAGGCACCCCGAATTTCAGTTCGTGCACCAACCACATATTGAATACACTTCGGCGAGAATTTGCCTCTTCGGCCACACCAAATTGGTCCAACAACTGAATGAACTTTTGGAAATGACTACGATCCTCGAACGCATTACTCAACACGCCGATCATTGCAGAAGACAGTACCTTGCGGCGGCGGCGCGATTTCAAACGCGAAAGAGCGTCAAGCGACTGTTCGGCATCAAGTTGCAGTGCCTTGACGACGGCCAGCGCCTCGAACGTTGCATCAGAACACAATCTGCGGGTCTCAAGCTTCCGTTCGACTTCGTGAACAAGGTCTATCTCCGCTTCTGCAACTAAGTCTGCCTTTCCTGCTCTCACGTCCTCAGCCTTTGCTTTGGCAAGAAGCTGCGCGCCATTCCTCAGCGCTGGATTACAATTCAACGCCTTCAAAATCGTCCCCGACGCTGAACGAAAGTTCTTCTTCTCGAGAGCGTGTTTTGCCGCAGAACGAAGTTTACGTGCTTCGACGTACTTTCTTGGGTGTGTCAGTCGAAAGATTATAGCATGCAATGATGAACTAAGGTGAAGACTGAAGGGCAATTCGAACCACCGATCTGGATTGTATCAATAGATACGCAGAACTATTCTAGGAAAGCGCATCAGTGCAACCGGCGATCCCCTTTATTCAACTGCTATGCCGCATAGTTGCCATACCATTCTAACGCAGCGTTGTTGAACTCAGAACTTCAATCGTATCAGAGGCACACGTTCAAGACGCAATCGTTTCCAACCAGTACAAGCCCCGGCACATGACGTTGCTATACAACGACTTGGACACACAATTTGAACCACCGGCTTTTAACTTGAGACAAATCTGGCAGCCCTAAAGTGGTTCCAGCATTCTTCTGGTGAGAAGAGAGCGTAGATCTCTGAGAAGGCGTCGAACATTTCAGTGAATGTCCTTGCTCCAACGCGATCTGGCTTGGCCGAGACAGCTGGCGGGTGGCGGGTAGACCAGTCGTAGCGTTGTCCCCTTGTCCGTGTGTAGCGTCGCTCGGTGGCCACCAGCGTCTTCTATTGTAATTAAAGCCAAACTTGCTCGGAAACCTGTCATCGCATTAGGGTGTGATTGCACACCGGTCGTATATGCCAGTACATTGGCTAGTTCAGGCATGGTTGTGTCTTCGTCTTGCTCAATCCGTTCGATAAGAAATGAGCGATGGGGATCAAGAATGCTTTCACTGCAAGGTCGAACCTGCGGCGCGGCCTTCAATCGTCCAGTTCGTCGGACCGTAAACCTTGTGCGTGCGCCGGTTGCAGGCGAAAGTTACAACCATAACGCCGTCGCGCTCCCGCATAACCATTCTTCAATCAACTTTCGAAGCCGCGACCGAAACGCATCTGGCAATGGTGCTGTTATGATCCATCCTCTCATAAACGATGAATTACAATTCAGTTCTCATGGGAATCCCGGCGCTTCAGTTTTTCGATAGGACGCTCTAGCGATGTTAGTCCACGCAACAAAGCTTTAAGTGCACCGATCTTGTTCACGGTGTCGCAACAACGGGAACAAATTGAACGGCGTCTATCCAACAAAAAGAAAGCTAAGTGCATGGCCCTGCTGATCGCGACCACATAAAAGTCTTCACCGTCAAATCTAATCCCTACGCAAAAATCCATCAGGTGCAACGGTCACCTGCAGTTTAGTCGCCATATCGCGATCAATGGTGAAATCGGGATTGTCCTTTAACCAGCTGTGCAGAGCCGTTTTGGGGTTGTTCCCAACATCCCAAGGGCGGTCTTCGAAGAATCCCTGCGGCATGTTTTCTACAAAGCTATCAAGAACCAGGCAATAGCAACCTGAGGCAACCAAAGGCCCTTATGCCTCTATTTCGGCGACAACATGGTCGTGGGTATGCATCGAATCGAGACAAACCATGACTCTTTTTGCGTCGCCCACAGCATCCTTGGCACACGCGATAGTGTCTGGCGCAGTCGAGGATCCCTCGATCATAGTGATCCGGGAGGCCATCGGATGGCGTTCCATCGCGACTTTGTTGTGTGCACGAATATCGATGTCAATGCCGACGACGCGTCGCCTCGGATTAGCCGGATCAAGCAAATCTCCGCTTTCCACAGCGTCAGCATAGTCGAGCATGGCCAGCAATGACGCGGACAAAATCAAAGAGCCACCATGGGCGATGCCCGTCTCAAGAATAACATCGGATTTTGTCTCCCATACTATCTCTTGCAAGGCGACTATATCCTGCGGATATTGGATAATTGGCCGCCCCATCCAATCGAAATTGTAAACGTAACGCCGCTGCATGCTTTCGCGCCGCCAATCCTGGGACAAATGCTGAAAACTTGCATCATTTCGAAAGTCCAGAAGAGATGTGAGCCTCCCCAACTGAACTGGTCCACCGATATGTTTAGGAAACGGATGAATGAGAATGGCAAACTAGCGACCGAAGCCAGAAGAGATTGTTTCGTGGTTGCGGCAGGTTGAAGTTCTTATGGGGCGAGGCATGTCCCGTCTTGATGCGATCAGACTGATCGGGGTTGTTGAACAAACCTATTACTGCTGGAGAAAGAAGAACGGTGGAATGGGCGTAGACCAGTTGAAGGAACTGAAACGGCGTTAGAAAGAGACCGAGCGGCTGAAACACGCGGCTTCAGATCTGACTTGGACAAATTATTCCTGACGGAAGCCTCAAAGGGAAACTTTTGAGCCCCGCTTGTCGTCGTCCCCATCCGCGATCACGCTTTCTTTGAGCAGGCGCAATTCCAAGGCCTATTCAGCAAAAACTTCCTTTAGATCACGGGTTTCCCGTCTCAGATCCTTTACTTGGGTGGAAGTCGCCGCGCGGGCCGTATCACCTGCCACGCGTTTCTTGCCGGATTCCAGGAATTCCTTGGACCAGCTGTAGTAAAGGCTCTGTGCAATGCTTTCACAGCGGCAAAACTCGGCATGCTATCCTCACCCTTCCGGTCATCCGGAACGGCCTGATCTTTTCCTCTGCGGAATACTGTTTGCGGGTCGCACGGCGAATGTCCTTTACGACCTTCTCACCGTGGCTCTGCTTGGTTCCGGGTTGCTTTCTCATCTCCACTCCTTGGCGGTTACGATGAGCCAGAAACCCTCTCCTATCAAATCGACTTAAACTGTCCCATTGGCGATGACGTCAGGCAGTTGCGCAGGCGGTACAAGTTACCTTTCTGGTCGTTCGCGGGTGGAGCAAGCTTACAGAACCGCTTCATCCCCACCCATTAAGATCAAATCATCGCGCCTTCATTTACTACATCAGCGAAGGACTTGAAGAATTTTCCAGCGAGCTTCTTGGCTGTGCTCTGGATCAAACGACTGCCGAGCTGAGCCAGTTTTCCGCCAATCTCGGCCTTGGCTTCATAGCGCAGGATCGTTTTGTCGCCGTCTGCACTCAGCGTCACATCTGCGCCACCCTTTGCATGACCAGCGGTACCACCATTGCCCTGACCAGACAGAGAGAATGCATCAGGGGCGCCGGTCTGATCCAGGGTGACATTGCCTCCGAACCGCGCCTTTACGGGCCCTACTTTTAGCAAGACCTTGGCCTCCAATTTAGTATCAGAATGCTTGATTAGTTCTTCACAACCCGGGATGCATTGTTTCAACACCTCGGGATCATTCAGTGCCGCATAGACGCGATCTTTCGGGGCGTTGATGATGATTTCGTCCTTCAGTTCCATACTCTAGTCCTTCTTAGCAACAGGGAAATCTTATGTTGTCTGCTTGTTCAGTGGTCATTTCGAGCGATTTAAGACGCCTGCGCATCCAGATCAGAAGTCGGCTCATGAGATCGGCTCCTTCGCGGTTGCCAAATGGGTCGCATAGTCATCCGGGGTATCGACATCGGTGTAGAACCCTGGCGATGGCAGCGTAGCGGCTTGTACATGTTCGGGATGATCGCGCGTAAAGCCCAAGCAGCCGGGGCGTACGGGGTTTTCCAGCAATCGCCGGCGCAATAGCTGCGAGATAGTAATTGGATTGCCTCGTGCGCCGTTATGGACAGGTATCGTCACTTTAGTCGCATCACCTGCAACGTGAGCGGCAATCAGATCTTGCAGATCCTGAGTGGTCAATAGCGACTGATCACCCAAGCCGATCAGAAGCAGATAGGCGTCAGGTGCACAATGCAATCCCGTGGCAACCGAGCTCTGCTGGCCGCTGGTGAAGTTTGCATTGTGAACCAAAGAAACAGCTAGCCCTGATAACGCCCGGCGCACGGCGCTCGCCTCATGTCCTGTTACCACCGTCAGGTCAGTATCAATGGCGCCTAAGTAAGCCATGGCTACACGGCGGATCATCGGTACGCCGTCTATTGGTAACAGCAGCTTGTTTTGCGCCCCCATGCGACGGGAAAGACCGGCGGCCAGAAGGATCGCGGCAACATCAGCCATCGGCAAGCCCCACAGTCTGCCGTCTGACACGGACTAACTGCGCAAGGATCGACAGCGCTATTTCCTCGGGCGTGACCGCCCCCAGGTCCAGACCCGCCGGGGCGTGGACGGTGTTGATGGCCTCGGGCGCTATGCCGGCGGACCTTAGTTTTTCCGCCAATGTCGAGAATTTCCGCGCGCTTCCGACGAAGGCAACAT
This sequence comes from Ruegeria sp. CJ6, assembly GCF_056536665.1. NCBI lineage: Bacteria > Pseudomonadati > Pseudomonadota > Alphaproteobacteria > Rhodobacterales > Roseobacteraceae > Ruegeria > Ruegeria sp. CJ6. The sequence continues at coordinate 441,024 of NZ_JBQFQB010000003.1, forward strand.
AGTCGGGCAAATCTGTCAGTACGGATTTGAGCGCGTCCAGATCTCCTTGGCCTTGCGTCGCAATGACAACGAAGCGTCGTCGATTGCACGTCGTGTCAGCCGACGAGGTGCCAGAAACCGACCAGTGGAATTGCGGTGCCAGGGAACTAAGCGCTTGGGCCACAGGGGATGCGCCAAGCACGACAAGTTCAGGCATTGGCAAACAGGGCTCGATAAAAATGTCGACGGTGCCTTTTGACGGGCAACCATTGCGCGCAAAGCGCGTCCCGTCGATCTCATCCCCCGCTATCACGCCCATTTCTTCCAGGAGTTCCTCGGGCGCGACAGAAACCAGTTGCGGCTGACCGGCGCGCAAAGCCTCTACCGCAGCGCGTTTGACCGCGCCACGCGTGCATCCGCCACCAAGCCATCCATGCAGGATTGTCCCGTCCGCGCTGAGCAGCGCTTTAGCACCCGGCTTGGCCGCCGTCGCCCCCGCAGTGCGCACGATTGTCGCGAAGGCGAATGGTTCTTGCCGGTCACGCAGGTCTTGTGCCGCATCGGCAAGGTCCGTGTCTAAGATCTCTGCCGGACTCATAGCGTCACCAATTTTGGTTCCAGGGCGGCAAAATCGGCAAGGGTGTTGGCCGGTTGAAAAAGGTCGAGATAAGGCAAGGCCGCAGCCATTCCGCCAGCTACGGGCGCGTAGTCGCTCCAGCCCTTCAATGGATTGAGCCAGATGATCTTACAGCCGCGTTTTCTCAGCTTCTCAAGCGCTGCTGACAGGATTGCGGGTGGCTCGGTATCATAGCCGTCCGACAGGATCACTACGACAGACCGGCCATCTACAAAGCGCCGCGCATAGGTATCGGCAAAGCGTTGCAACGATGGCCCGATCTTTGATCCACCGCCGAAGCCATCTGCCATCAGCGACATCCGACCAATTGCACGCAGTGCGTCTTTGTCGCGCAATGCTTCAGTGATGCGAACCAGCCGTGTGTGAAAAAGATAAGCGTCGGCATCTTTGTCAGCGCGCATCAGCCCAGCGAGAAAAGCAAGGAAAACTTGTGCATAGACGCTCATCGATCCCGATACATCGCAAAGCGCTACGATTTTGCGGCTGCGATCTGGGCGAGACTTGCGCAAGAGCTGCAGAGGTTCCCCTCCTGTCGCAAGGCTCAGGCGAATGGTCTTGCGAAAATGCAGGCGGTCGCCTTTGCGGGCGGCGATCCGACGGCGCGAACGTCGGTCGCGCAAAGCGGCACCGATGCGACGCGCAACTGCTTCGGCCTCTGCGATATCATCCGCGCGGACCAGATCACGCAGATCGCGGCGGCTGAGATTGCGTTGCTGAGTTGCGATAAGTTTACCGGTGCCGTCGCTGTCGGCCTCGCCGTCACCGGAATCAGGAGCGATGGCGCTGCCCGATGCGCCCATATCCTGACCCTTGGCTTGACGAGAGGAATGCACGTCATCGCTGAGCGCAGACTGCGCTTTGGGCACGGCCCTTTGCTTCACCCGACCGGAATCCATCCAAAAACTATCGAAGAGGCTGTCGAACCGTTCGGCCTCATCCTTGCATCCTGTGCAGATGGCTCGCAACGCGCGACGGCTTTCATTCGGGACAGCGGCATTGACCTCTCCGAGGGCACGCAAGGCAAGCTCTGCCTCTGCCACACCTAGGCGAAGGCCGTTCTGGCGCAAATGCGCAATGAACCCGGCGACACGGGCCGCTGGCCCCGGATCACGCGCCGCAAATTTGGAAACCCGGCTCATGCGGCCTTCCCCGCGATGCGGGCCGCGACTTCAGCGGTGATCTGTGCCTGATCGCTTTGAGTTTTCAGCAGCGTGGTTAAGGTGGAGTGCAGCACGGTTGGATCGTCGGTCAGATCCGCAATCCCAAGTCCCATCAAGGCGGCAGCAAAATCGAGCATCTCAGCGATGCCGGGTGTCTTTTCCAGTTCCTCCTCGCGAAGCTTTTGTACAAAGCCTACGACTTGCGCGCCAAGACGCGCCTCAATCGCAGGGCAGCGGGCTTTGAGGATTGAAAGTTCTGTCTGTCGGTCCGGATAATCGACATAGGTGTAAAGGCAGCGACGACGCAGTGCATCGGATAGATCGCGTGTGCCGTTTGAGGTCAGGATCACGATCGGCTTGCTAGAGGCCGTGATGGTGCCGAGTTCCGGCACAGTCACTTGATAGTCGGCCAGAACTTCCAGCAAGTAGGCTTCGAATTCCACATCAGCGCGGTCAATTTCGTCAATCAACAAAACAGGCGGCGTGACTTGGGTAATGGCGGCCAATAGAGGGCGTTCCAACAGGAAATCACGGGAAAAAATACGCTCCTCAACGCTTTTGCCCGTCTCACCATCTTCGGCGGCGGCGCGGATCGTCAGCAATTGCCGCTGGTAGTTCCATTCGTAGATGGCCTGTGCGGCGTCGAGCCCCTCATAGCATTGCAGTCGGAGCAATTTGGTGTCGCGCGCATCGCTCAGGGTGCGCGCGACCTCTGTCTTACCTACGCCCGCGGCGCCCTCCAGAAGAAGGGGCCGCTCCAACGTCAGCGCCAAATGGAGAGCAACTGCTAGGTCGTCGGATGCGACATAGCCCTGCCCTTCAAGAGCGGATTGTAAATCGGTCCAGGTCATGTGTGTCTCCGGGCAGAGCGGAACGTCTCCGCCCTGCCTTTCGCCTTTAGCCGTGCAGGCCAAGCTCATTGGCGGTCTTCCAGATCCGCCAGTGATCATGTGGCATGTTGGTATGCCGCAGACCAAAGGCCCGGAACGCATCCTGCACCGCGTTGGAGAAGCATGGCACCCCGCCCACATGCGGACTTTCGCCCACGCCCTTCGCACCGATGGGATGATGTGGCGACGGCGTGACGGTGTAGTCGGTCTCGTAATTCGGAACCTCCCATGCCGTCGGCAGGAAGAAATCCATCAGCGTGCCCGTCTTCACGTTGCCCTGATCGTCATAGGCGATTTCCTGGCCCAAAGCGACGGCGAGTGCTTCGGTCAGGCCGCCATGCACCTGTCCTTCGATGATCATCGGGTTGATCCGGGTACCGCAATCGTCCAGCGCGTAGAAGCGGCGGATGTCTGGCACGCCTGTATCCACATCAATATCCATCACGCAGACATAGGCACCGAACGGATAAGTCATGTTTGGCGGGTCATAGTAGCTAACCGCTTCAAGCCCTGGCTCAATCCCTGGAATGGCCTGATTGTAGGCGGCGAACGCGATTTCTTTCATGGTCTTGAACCGCTCGGGCGCTCCTTTGACCACGAAACGGTCGACGTCGAACTCGACGTCATCGTCATGCACTTCCAACAGATAAGCCGCGATCATCTGCGCCTTGGCGCGGATCTTGCGCCCAGCCATGGCCGTAGCCGCCCCGGCAACCGGGGTCGAGCGCGAGCCGTAGGTGCCCAGACCATAGGGCGCGGTATCGGTGTCGCCCTCTTCGATGGTGATGCTATCGGCAGGTAATCCGATCTCGGAGGCCAGTATCTGTGCGAATGTCGTCGCGTGGCCTTGCCCCTGCGAAATCGTTCCAAGCCGTGCAATTGCAGAGCCCGTGGGATGGATGCGAATTTCGCAGCTATCGAACATGCCGAGACCCAGGATATCGCAATTCTTCACTGGGCCGGCACCCACGATCTCAGTGAAGAAACTGAGACCGATTCCCATGAGCTTGCGCGTTTCGCCCCGTTTGAACGCCTCTACACGCTCGGCCTGTTCCTTGCGCAATCCCTCGTAGTCGACGGTGCTGAGCGCTTTGTCCCATGCAGTGTGATAATCGCCAGAGTCATATTCCCAGCCAAGCGCAGCCTGATAGGGGAATTGCTCTTTCTTGATGAAGTTGATCCGGCGCAAATCTGCCGCGTCCATGTTCAACTCGATCGCCAGCACCTCGATCATCCGTTCGATGAAATAAACCGCCTCTGTCACGCGGAAGGAACAACGGTAGCTGACCCCGCCCGGCGCTTTGTTGGTGTAGACGCCATCAACCTCAAGGAATGCAGTCGGGATGTCGTAAGATCCGGTGCAGATATTCATGAAACCCGCCGGGAATTTGGTTGGGTCGGCGCAGGCGTCAAATCCACCATGGTCCGCTGTCACATGGCAATGCAACCCGGTGATCTTGCCGTCCTTGGTGGCAGAAATGCGGCCCTTCATCCAATAGTCGCGGGCAAAGGCGGTGGTCATCAGATTGTCCATCCGGTCTTCGATCCACTTTACCGGCTTGCCGGTGACGATGGAGGCGACGACCGAACACACATAGCCCGGATAGGCCCCAACCTTATTTCCAAACCCGCCGCCAATATCGGGAGAGATCACACGGATATTGTGTTCCTCGATCCCGGAAATCAGGCTGACCACAGTGCGGATAGCATGAGGCGCCTGGAACGTGCCCCAAAGAGTCAACTTGCCATTGACCTTGTCCATTGAGGCGACACAGCCGCAGGTTTCCAGTGGGCATGGGTGCGTACGGTGGTAATACATGGTCTCTTCGGCAACGACCTCGGCATTGTCGATTGTCTCGAATGTTGGATCCTTGTCGCCCGCTTCCCACGTGAAGATGTGGTTGTGATGCTTTCGAGGACCATGTGCTCCATCGATTGGTTTGCCATCCTCGCCCACGGTGTCTTCACGCAGAACTATCTCTGATTCCATCGCCTTGAACGGATCGACCAGAACCTCAAGCTCTTCGTATTCGACTTCGACGGCCTCGATTCCATCCGCCGCCGCATAGCGGTCTTCGGCCACCACAAACGCCACTTCCTGGCCTTGAAACAGAACCTTGCCATCGGCCAGAACCATTTGCTTGTCGCCGGCCAGCGTCGGCATCCAATGGAGGCCGAGCGGTTCAAGGTCCTTGGCGGTCAGCACAGCGAGAACGCCGGGCACTTCAAGCGCTGCCGCCGTATCGATGTTGGTGATCCGTGCGTGAGCGTAGGGAGAGCGGACGAAATCTCCAAAGAGCATCCCGTCAAGCTTCACGTCATCGACGTAGTTGCCCTTGCCTTGAGTAAAGCGGGCATCTTCGACCCTTTTGCGCGAACAGCCCATGCCCTTGAGGTTCGCAGTGCGTTCCTCACGATCTGGTGTCATGTCATTCATTGGGCCGCCTCCTTGGCTGCATTCATCTCGGCCGCTGCGGCTTTGATGGACTTCACGATGTTCTGATACCCGGTACAGCGGCAGATATTACCTGCCATGCCAAAACGGATCTCTTCCTCGGACGGGTTCGGGTTCTCTTCGAGCAACTTTGCCGCGCGTGTGATCATGCCCGGTGTGCAGTAACCGCATTGCAGCCCGTGATGTTCCTTAAACGCCTCTTGCAGCGGGTGCAGCGCGTCAGGCCCACCGATGCCTTCGATGGTTGTGATATCCTTACCATCAGCCTGTGCCACGAACATGGTGCAGGACTTGACTGATTTGCCATCAATGGTGACGGTGCAAGCGCCACAATGGGAAGTCTCGCAGCCAATATGCGGGCCGGTGATGTTGAGCCGCTCGCGCAGCGTGTAGATGAGAAGTTCGCGTGGCTCGGCAAGGAATTCCTCTTCCTTGCCGTTCACCGTGATCTTGTAGTGTTGTTTCTTTGACATCGGACGATCTCCTCACGCACGCGACCAGGCGCGCTCAATGGCGCGGGTCAGAATGATACCTGCCACGTGTTTCTTGAAAGCGACGGGGCCGCGGTTGTCCTCGGTGGGGTCGATATCACCGAGCATGGCGGCCACAGCGGTCTTAATGGCATTTGCATCGACGCCGGTGCCAACCAGAGCGGCCCCAGCCGCCTCGGAAAAGACCGGTGTGTCGCTCAGATTGGTCATTGCAATCGAGGCGGAGGCACAGGTGCCACCTTCTTTCACGATCTGGACTGCAGCAGCAGCGGTAGCATAATCGCCAATCTTGCGCTTTTGTTTTTCATAGGCGTAACCGCCATGCGGCGTTGGGATGGTGACTGCAGTCAACACTTCTTCGTCTTCCCGAGCGGTCATGTAGGCGGCTTCGTAAAACTCGCGGGCAGCGATTTCGCGTTCCCCGTCAGGACCCTCGACAGTGAAACGCGCATCCAGGCACTGCATCAGGCCGGGCATGTCATTGCCGGGGTCGCCATTGGCCACGTTGCCACCAACTGTCCCCATGTATCGGACTTGCGGGTCTGCGATCTGAAGGGCAGCTTCGCGCAGAATCGGAGCGGCGTCAGCCAGTGCGTCGTGATCAATAATCGCGTGCTGGGTGACCATCGCACCGATGCGAATACTGTCACCTCCGATCTCGATATCAGACATGCCGCCAACATCCTGAAGATCGATCAGATGCGGCACATCCGCCATCCGCAGCTTCATCATCGGAATCAGGCTGTGCCCACCGGCCATGACGCGGGCATCATCGCCATGCTCTTCCAGGATCGACAGCACACCGGCCATGTCCTTGGGTCTGTAGTATTCGAATGCCGCTGGAATCATCGGCTCTCCTCCCTTCAAGCAAATGTTCTGGCTGAAAGGATCACTGCATGCGCTTGGATGGCGACGCTTCAGTAAATCAACAAAAAACAGGTATTTTGCACGAAATGCGCCCTAGGTCGCACGAATTGCACCGACCTGCGATGCAAGCGCATCCTGAACCGTCTTGAGTTTGGATCGACTGACCGGCGCGGGTGGCAAACCATCCCCGTCGAACAGGCATCGACCCTTATCCTTGGTACGCTCAAACCGCGCCACGCGCTGAGGATTGACAAGGTAGCTGCGGTGGGTCTGGAGAAATCCGGTGGGCACCAATCGCTTGGCGGCCTCGGTCACTGGCCAGACACAAAACAACCGATCCGTTTCGGTGTAAACTTGGGTGTAGTGCCCATCCGCGCGCAAAAACAGAACATCTTCGGCAGAGATGAAGACCTTTCCACCATCCCGTTCGCAAGGAATTTGCAGCAATGGTTTTACATCCACGGTCGCTTCTGTTGGCTCCGGGTCTTTCCTCGAAGGTCCTGGCAGGTAGGTCACGCTGACCCACAAGCAAGCACCAAATATGATGAAACTGAACAGGATTACGCCAATGGCCAGCGTCTCATTGCTCATCAACGGGCCAAACTCAACCCCACTTGGCACCGCGACGAAACGGGTGCTCGCCAGAGCAAGAAAATGAACGGTGCAAACCGCCGCTGCAAAACACAAAGTGCCCAGCAAAATGTTTCTGTTTGTTCGCTGCCCGTAGGCAATCGCGAAAGCCAGCATACAAAGCGCTATTGCAGCAATCGAGGACAAGATGACGCCACTGGGCGTATACACTGCCCGGCAAAGCTCCAAGCCAGCCATGCCAATATAGTGCATCGCCAAGATGCCCAACCCAACAACGCCTCCTGCCATCGCAATCGTGGCGCGGTTGCGTTCGGTGAAATGCAACAGAATAAGCGCAGCTCCGACGAGCAGGATCGCGACAAGCGCAGACACAAGTGTGATTGCAGCGTCGTAATAGAACAGGATCGGCATCTGAAGCCCGAGCATGGCCACGAAGTGCATGGCCCAGATTCCACCGCCAAGCGAAACAGCTGCAAGAGCCACCGAGGCCTTCTTTTCAAAGACCGGCTTCGTCGAAAGATCTCGCGTCATCGACAATCCTGTAAACCCTGCCACGAAGGCAACAATGCAGGACATGGCGACGAGGAAACTGTTGTGGCTGACGTCGAGAAACTCCATTGTCGCAAATTGGCTAAAAAGTATGCGTTTGGCAAATGGATCAACGATGTCGGACGTTCAAAGAGCGGTTACACATTAGGCGATGCCCAGCTCCGAAGCATTCGTGCCGAGGTGGCTAGCATGCTGCTATTCGGCGGCTTTGAGGCCAAATCCGCCGTTCATATTGATTGGGTGAAAACCACAATTTAAGGCTAATGAAGATCTGCTCGGCCCCACGCGCCGTCATCATTTGATGTTTAATTTGTGACTTCCAAAAGCTGTTGGGTGGAATGGCTAGAGATGCCTTTAGACCGCTCTAAAAACTTGCCAGTCTTCGGATAAGCCCTTCAGTTCTTTTGTTCCAAGACTTTCGAAGTCCAAACCGGACCCAGCCACCAGATCTTTTACTGTTCTGGAAACGACGATGTCGCCGCCTCCGCCCAATTCAGAGATACGCGCTGCAATGTTAACGGCAATTCCGCGCACATAATGCAAAGAAACTTCGACTTCGCCTGTGTGAACCCCTATGCGAACTTCCAGATTCAGCTTGGAAATGGCATCGCCAATCGCCTTGCCACGATGGATCGTCTGGCCGGGTCCGTCAAACGTAGCGAGAAAGCCATCGCCATATACTTGGTAGGCAATGTGCACCTCATCACTGTGCCTCCTTAGGACAACCCTATTGGCAAAGAAAGGCTATGAGGCACGCTTGGTTCAATCAATATCTTTTCAATCAGTAGTGAAGGCCAGAAGGCCAGCCCGTTAACCGATGGTTCGATCCTTATAGCAATCGATTATCCACAATAGTGCTTATGGTTTCGCTTTTTGTGCTAGCGTTGGGCAGTTGCGAGCACGCACGTTTGAGTATGCTTACGAAAGTGGGAGTATGGAGATGCTGGTTGACCGATATGGACTGACGCTGACGACCAGCCTGCCAGAGGCGCGGGACGCCTATGTCGCGGGGCTTGATCACATCCTTGCAGCAACGTTTGGTGCAAGCGAAGCTTTTTCCGCCGCCATCACGGCCGATCCCGGCTTCGCCCTCGGTCACGTTGGGCTTGCTCGAGCTCGAATGTATGAAAACGATATGTCTGGCGCTCAAGAGGCAATGGCGTCGGCCCGCGCCTGCGCATCTGGGTTGACTGAGCGCGAGGAGGGTCATCTCGCGGTATTCGATCTCTTGCTTCAGGGACGTGTTTCACAGGCACGAAGCGCAGTTCTGAAGCACGCTGCTCATCACCCCCGCGATGTCCTTGTCGCGCAGATCTGTACCAACATTTTTGGTTTGATTGGGACATCGGGTGAGCCTGGTCGGGAAAGCACGCAACTTGCCTACACGACCAAATTATTTGATGCCTTGGGCGAAGACTGGTGGGTTATGAGCGTACACGGTCAGGCGCTGTGCGAAGTTGGGCGGCTTGATGAGGCCATGTCCATGATGGACGGCTCGCTCGCTTTGAACAACGCCAATGCAAACGCGTCACACTTCAAAGCGCACACGCTCTACGAGCAAGGTTATGGAGAGGCCGGTCGCGCATACCTTGCCGACTGGATCGCGGATTATGATGTGCGCTCGGTATTGCACGGCCACTTAAGTTGGCATCGCGCTCTGTGGGCCTTGGAGCAAGGGGATGAGGCTGAGCTATGGACGATTTACGAGGGAGCTATCGCACCCGCAGCGTCCTATTCGTTGCCGATAAATGTTCTAACCGATGCTGCTGCACTTTTGCACCGCACTGAAATTGCGGGTCTAACAGTTGCGCCCAAACTTTGGCGCGACCTGAGCGAATACGCATCACGGTTTTTTCCAAACCCAGGCATGAGTTTTGCGGACATACATGGCGCGCTGGCTCATGCAATGGCAGGGGAAGGGGAGCGCCTTGCGGTTCTGACCGAAACAAGCTTGGGTTTTGCGGCAGATCTTGTTCGCCCGGTGGCCCGTGCGTGGGGCGCGATTGCGCGACAAGATTGGACGGATGCGCTGCAACAGCTGACTCAAGTCATGGCAGATCACGCTCGTCTGGGTGGCAGCCGCGCACAGCGTGACCTTTTGGAGCTGACTTACCTGCATCTGCTATTGAAATCCGGCCATATTCAAGAAGCTCATCGAACGATTACAGCGCGACGCCCGATCTTCAGTCATAATGCGCCCGTTGCAGGCTTTGTCTGAATTCACAAAGCTCTAGTTTATCAGCTCTTCTTACCCCTCCTTTAGCTAGGCTGCGCACGACCGGAATGGACTGTTTACTTCCTGATTACAAATCCCGTATCACGCCATTTATGGTATGCAAGCCTGATCAATCGCTCTGCAACCTGGTCGTAATTTCTGACAGGCGAGACCAGGATTGTAAGGTGACGGGCAAAGCAAGTGCGGCTTCCGCAAACTCCCACGAATAGCTGATAATCGAAAATATCATGCCCGGTGTCGCATCCAGGTTTTGGGTCGCGAACCACAGGTTGAATAGGAGCAGACCTATTAACAGAATGAAGATTACGCCATACAGAACGGCTTCGGTATCCGAGAGCTTTACTTCGAACCGGCGCAGTTTACTCAGGTGGACGAAAACCGGACGGTCACGTCGTTGTTCCAGAACACTGACCTGATGCTCCATTTGCTCATTCAGCGCACGGTTCCATTGCCAAAACGTCGAATGAAACAGAGCGTATACAGATATCATTCCGACAAGAACCCCACAGGCAGACAGGGCCAGAACTGGCGAGAAGTAAAACAGCAAAATTGCTGATACGACGAACTGCACCACCCCCGCGATTGCCGAAGGCAGGATCTCTTCAAGAAAGTCGGCCAGTTCGCGCCCCATGCCGATCCGGGCGTTCAGCGACGAAATTGGAAGATTTGAAAACCGTACGGCAAGCGCCTTGCCCAACTCGACACGGATCATACCGTAGACACGTGTATCGTATATCCGCCGGATCACGCTGATCATAGTGAGGGCAACCATGAGCGCACCTAACTGCACAAAGGGCTCAAAATCTTCGCTCAGCAATCCATCTATGGCGAAGCCGACGAACAGCGGAATCAGAACCGTCAGGGCAGTTTCAGCCAGGATCAGGAACCACGTAATCCCTACGCGCCAGCGGAACACACTCAGAAGCGTGCCGATTGTCAGTTTTCGATCTGTCAGCATGGCGAATTACTGATCATAGTGAATGCGAACACGCACATCGCCCGGCCAGACCGAGGCAGCCTTGAAATCCGGCTCGTCCTGAGGGTCTGAGGCACCTGTTGAACCCAGCCCCTCCAACAGTTTCGTCTCAGTCATGTTCAGGTCATCGTCCTTGTTTTCGTCATGAAACAGCAGCACAGCGTATGGGCCCGCGTTCAGGTCAGAAAACTCATGGCTGACGCTGCCTTTACGTGACGGAATCTGGGCGTAGTCAATGGCGCTCCAGACATCCAAACTGTCAAAGGCGCGCGCGTTATCGAATACAAGGATCACGATGTTGCCCTTGGCGTTGCGGATGCCGTCCACAGTCACATTCAGACCCTCGGCGGAGGCCGGAGTCGCAAGCGTTACCACGGCGAATGCAGGGGCTAGAAGGTTCCGTATCATGGCTTTGTCCTTTCTTCAGAAGGCTGCGGAAGGGGTGACTTGAAAATGGCAATGACATCCTCGGTGATGGCGATCAGTGCCGGCACCAACAGCAGCATGAGGGCTGTGCCGAAGAGTTCTCCAAAAGCTAAAGAGATTGCCGCAGGGATCAGATACTGCGCTTGCTCAGAGGTTTCGGTCAGCAAAGGCAGCAGACCAATCACTGTAGTTGCGGTGGTCAGAAAGATCGCCTTGAAACGTCCAATGCCTGCGCTTCTCAGCGCCAGATTCACGGGCTGACCTTCCTCTCGCGCCTGATTGTAGCGGGTGATCATGACCAGACTGTCGTTCACAATCACACCGGTCAGAGCAAGCATGCCGAAGAACGAAAACAGCGACAGCGAGACACCCATGATCAGGTGCCCGACGGCGGCTGCGATAAAGCCGAATGGCACGATGGCCAGAATGACGAAAGGCTGCCAATAGCTTTTCAACGGCACGGCCATCAGCACATAGATCAGAACGGCTGCCAGCAACAGCGCGCGCTTCAGGCCATCGCTTATATCGGCCATTTCTTCCAGTTCACCGGCCGGCAGGACGGTTACGCTGGGATATTTGGCACGGAGTTTCGGGACCAGTTGCTCGAACACCGCCTGCCCCACCTCTTCGGGAGCAACAAGGTCGCGGTCGATGGACGCGGCTACGATGTTCATGCGCTTGCCGTCACGGCGATCGATAGTGCCAGAGGCATAGGTGCCCTCGATTTCGGCGACGGTCTCAAGCGGCACCCAGGCGCCGGATGCGCTGCGCAACCGGGTCTGCACCAGATCCGCCAACGTATCGCGGTTTTCACGCGCGTTCTGTACGACTACGCGGACTTCGGACCCATCGCGTCTGACCTTGGTCACCTCGGCCCCGCCGAACCCATAGCCAATCTGTCTGGCCAGAGCCTCGGCGTTAAAACCAAGGTGCCGCGCGTCCGGGCGCAGGCGGAGTTTCAGCTCAGGTTGGCCGCCCACCAACCCATCCCTTACATTTGCCACGCCCTCGATGTTCGACAGGAAACCTTTCATTTCAGCGCTGGCTTGCTGCAGAAGATCTTCGTCTTTTGACGCCAACCGGATTCGGAACCCTCCGGCAAGCGTTTCCGATCCGGTGAACTCCAACTCGGTGGCGCCCTCGACCGCACCGACCCGGTCGCGCCATTCGCGGACCACAGAAAGGATCGGGACATTCGGACGCTCAGCTACCGGGATCATTTCAGCGAATACTTGCGCATTTCCAGCGCTGTTGATGATGGTGAATACTGTCTGAACGGGTGGAGCAGACATACTCGCCTCTTCTGCAAGCTCGACGTTCAGCTCGTTCAACACGGCTTCGATCCGATTCACGTTCGTGCGGGTCAGTGCAAAGGGGGCGCGGGCATCCATTTCCAGGTTCATCGTGATGACCTGACCGGGCACCTCGGGAAAGAACACCGTCCTGACCTTGCCCTTGTACATCAGGCCAAGCCCCAGCGTTGCGGCGGCAATGAACAAGATCAGTACAGCGTAGCGCTGACGCACCGCCGCGACGAGCAAAGGCTGGTAGATGCGATCCCGCACCCAGTACAGCCCGCCCTGCGCAGAATCCTGTACCCGCCCCCACAAGCGGGTCAGCAAGTATCGACGCTCTTGCCGCATCGAAACCTGCGCCAGATGTGCGGGCAGGATGAATTTGCTTTCGATAAGCGAAAAGATCAGCGTCAGGATCACGATGCCCGCGAACCCGGCAAGTACCTTGCCCAGCGGATTGTCGATCAACAGCATCGGGAAAAAGGCTGCGATTGTGGTCAGCACGCCAAAGACGGTCGCAACAGCCACGCGATGCACGCCGCGTTCCGTGTCCCTAATCGGGTCCTTCCCCTTGCGGCGTTCTTCAAAAACGCTTTCGCCGACTACAACGGCATCATCGACCAGAATTCCCAAGGCAATGATCAGACCAAAAGTCGTGACATCGTTCAGCGAATAGCCCACCCATTTCGAGCCCGAGACAGCAAGCGCCCCCATGACCGAAACGGGAATGCCTATGGCAACCCAGAAGGCCAAACGCACGTTCAGGAAAATCGACAGCATCAGGGTCACAAGGATCAAACCCTGCACCCCGTTTGAGCGCAACAGCGCCAGACGGTCCGAGATGTAGCCAGCGCTATCACCCCAGACCTCGACCTGAACCTGCGACGGCAGCTGTCGGCTGAACTCGTCAACCGTGCTGCGCACGACATCACTGATCTCCAGCAGGTTCTCCTTCTGCCCGACCAGAACCTCCATCCCTACGGTTGGTTTGCCGTTCAGGCGAAACAGGTACTCGCCGTCCTGAAACCCGTCTTCGATTTTGGCAATATCGCCCAAAGGCACATAGGAACCGTCGTCACGTTCGATGATCGGCAGAGCTGCGTATTCCGGCACGTATTTCGCCCTGTCATCGGCCCGCAGATAAATCGTGCCACCATCGGTCCTCAGACGACCTGCCTGAAAGGCTAGCGAATTCCCTTCGATGGCGCGGGTCACATCCGAAACCGTCAACCCATAGTGGCGCAGCAACGCCGGGTCGATTTCGATGCGTAATTCACGCGGTATCAGGCCCCAGATTTGCAACCGCGACAATTCCGGTTGCGCCAGCAACTCTTCTTTCAGGCGTTGCGCCAAGCTCTGTAATGTGGCGGGGTCTGTTTCTCCGAACAAGTTCAGATACAGCGCCGGGAAATCGAAACCCGAGGCTTCGATCACGGGTCGGCGCGCAGTATCAGGCAGATCAGTCAAGCCGTCGATCCGAATACGGACACGATCCAGGACGGCTTGTAGTTTCTGGCCACCTGCGCGGCGAACAGTCACGACACTTAGGTCATTTTGGGATTGTGAGGTCACACTACGCACGCCCTCCAAACCTTCGAGGGCCTGCTCAACTTTCTGGGTCACCAATTCATCAACCTGTTCGGCTGTGGCGTCCGCAAACTCGATCGCGATTGTAACACTTTCCGGCGGAATGCGGGGGAAGCCTTCGATCCGAATGTTCAGCAGCGTTTGCACCCCAAGAAATAGGATCAGCGCCATCATCAAATTGGCAGCGACCGGATTTCGAATAAACCAGGAAGTCAGAGCGTGCATGGCTCAGCCCCCATCTGATTGCGGCGTCACCCGCTGACCCGGTAGAAACGAGGCCAAAGGTGTTTTGGCCACGCGCCACGGGCCGGTCCCTTCGGGAGCCGATACCGTCACTGTACTTTCGCTGCGGAACAGGATGTTCGGGCTAAGTCTCTGCAATTGGTCCTTATCGTCTACAAGCCAAATGTATCCCGCACGGGTCAGGACGCTTTCGGGTAGGGTTAATGTGTCCGAGATCCGGCGTCCGGGAATGTGAACCTGCAGGAAGTCTCCGGCGAGTATGCGTTCATCGGGCTTTGTGACATCCAGAAAGACCCGCACCTGCCGTGTGTCTTGATCCAGAAACCCTCCTCCACGCCGGACTTGAGCCCGCCCCAACGCTCCGCCCGAGCGCTGTGTCAGATCAGCAGTGGCGCCAGAGATCGGATGATCCAACAACGCCCAGTCCGCCTGACTAAACTCGGCGACCAGTTCGAATTGCTGGTCGTCCGAAAGGTGTATCAGGGCATCGCCTGGGTTGACCGTCTGGCCCAGGCTGGCAAAGCGATGGGTTACAAATCCCGAAAAAGGGGCGACAACCTCCGCGTCCTTCAATTCATTTCGCGCCGCATTCAGCCGTGCCTGCGCAGCTGCAACGGATTTCTCGGCAATGCGCAATTGCGGCAGATTCACAGCCAGTTCGTTTGGCGGTTCTGTTTCATCCCGGTCAAACTGTCGTTGCGCGACTGTCACTTTGTTCTGCGCGCGCAATAACGCCAGTTCCGCTTGCTCAAGCTCCATCTCAGCGGCTGCAACGGCGCTTTGATAAGGTGCATTTTCGATTGAAAACAAAGGGGCACCCCGTTCCACCTTAGTCCCTGCCAAAGCGGCGTTGTGTACTGCAATGATGCGCCCGGACACAGCAGATCGCAGCTTGGCATCCCACCGAGGCCGAACTTCGGCAAACGCCGAAACCCGCGCTTGTACGGTTGCTGAAGCAACCGTGACGACCGAGACGGTCGGTGGCGGAGGTGAGGTCGTTGTTGCCTGAACATCAATTGTATCTTCTGTATCAAACAGGAGGATGACGATCGCTACAAACAGTGCCAACGATAGTCCAATCCAAAGCCATCGCCGGGTCGGTCTTTGCCGAGTTTCCAAAGTTTTTTCTGTCATAGACCAGTCTTTCCTGTGCCGCCGAATCCATTGCACCTTGTGGCATTCGATAGAGTGTCATATATTATGAACGATCGTTCGTTCAATATTAAGTTGAAAAAATGTCCGATGACACCAAGAAGCCGGAATCAATCCGGGAAAAGGCAACAGCCAAGCGTCGCAACCAGATTTTGGAGGCCGCAGTTATGTGTTTCCTTGAGCGGGGCTATCATCAGACAGGCGTCCGCGATATCGCTGCGCGGGCGGGCGTCAGCCTTGGAAATCTCTATAATCATTTTCGCGGCAAACATGATGTGCTTGTAGAAATCGCAATACTTGAACGCCACGAGATGGAGCCGTTTCTGAAAATCCTGAACTCAGATGCGCCCGCGCCCAAAGTCATAAGAAAGTTCATCAAGGCCTACGCAAAATACCTTGCTGCGCCGGAAAACGTTATTTTAACATTGGAAATTTCGAGCGAAGCAGTTCGTCAACCGGACATCGCGCAGCTGTTCGTCGAGAACCGGTCGAGTTTGACTGAGGCCCTGGAAGCCGTAGTGAAGCGAGGAATTACTGGCGGTGAATTGCGCGCCGTTCCGGATCCCCTTCAGGCGTCACAACTGGTGATCGAAGTTCTGGAAGGCAGTGCATATCGTAGTGTGCTGTCAGAATTGCCCATGACCGGGATCATTGTGTGCGCTGAAGACTTTATTATGAGTTCCCTGTTGGCACGTCATTAGCACGTGGGTAGCGTGTCGTTTTGGAATTCGTGAATGTTAGCCAAAGGGAGCTGCCTGAGACATTCATGTAGGCAGCAAAGACCGATTTTGAGCCGGCCAAAACGCGGGGGAGGTCAAAGGAAAGTTGGATTTGCGGTTAGGACTATTGGCTAACGCAATATCATCCGAGGTTCGGTTACCAGACTTCGTTTAGTCACAAGACAAAGCGGTCGCAAAGCGAATGCAGATTCCAACCACCGGCACAGCGCCAGATCGTTTTTGATGCGATTGACGCACTGATCTATTGATACTGTAGGGATCAGGCGATCAGATACGATGGCAGATTTCTCAAGCATCCGCCTTAATCAGGTCGCTTGCCTTTTCGCCAATCATGATCGCTGGTGCGTTGGTGTTGCCGCTAACGATTTCCGGCATGATCGAACAATCAGCCACCCGCAGGTTCGAAATACCGTGTACCTTTAGTCTTGCGTCGACAACAGACGTCTCGGCGTTCCCCATCGCGCAGGTGCCGGTTGGGTGGTAGATCGACACGCTGTTCGATCTGGCCCAATCCAGAGTGCCTTCATAATCTTCGCAGCTCAGCTCTGCCGTTGGTCGAAACTCTTCTGATATCTTCGAGGCCAGAGGGTTTTGTTTGGCAATCCCGCGCGCGATGTTCACGCCGTCGACAATGGTTCGGCAGTCCGTTTCAGTAGACAGATAGTTCGGGATGATCTTGACATGTTCGGATGGGTCCGGTCCGTTCAGGCGCAGCTCTCCCCGACTTTCCGGACGCAGTTGGCAGACCGACATCGTGAAGGCCGAAAACGGATGCACACCTTCGCCTGGGCTGTCGGCGGACCAGGGTTGCACGTGGAACTGAATGTCGGGCGTCTCAACATCGGGCCGGGTTTTCATGAAACCAGTCGCAAGGCTGGCGGCCATTGTCATCGGACCCGCACGAAATAGTGCATATTTCAGCGCGATTCGCGCCTGATTGAACAGGCTGCGAACTTCGTCATTCAGTGTGGGCTCATTGCATTTGAACACCAGCCGCGCCTGCAAGTGATCCTGAAGACCTTTGCCAACACCCGGCAGGGCGTGCAGCGGTTTGATACCATTTTCCTTTAGATGATCCGGCTCTCCGATCCCTGACAACATCAGGATTTGGGGAGAGTTGATCGCCCCGCCGGACAGGATGACCTCGCGCCGAACAGTCAGGGTCTGCTCGGCACCAGAACGATCCCGGTAGACCAGCCCGGTTACTTTTTTCCCATCCAGAACCACACGCGACACAAGCGCTTTGGTGATGATGTTGAGGTTCTGACGACCGCGAATGGGCTTGAGATAGGCGACGGCGGCGCTACACCGGCGGCCATTGCGCGTGGTCAGTTGGAAGTAACCCACGCCTTCTTGCTCGGCCCCGTTATAATCTGGGTTGAACGGGTAACCGGCGGCCTGTGCTGCTGCGACCCAGGCATCGCAGATCGGGCGCTGAATGCGCATGTTGGACACTGACAAGGGGCCGTCGACGCCATGATATTCATCCTCGCCGCGCTCTTGATCCTCACAGCGTTTGAACAGGGGTAGCACATCTTCCCAGCCCCAACCCTCGTTGCCCATTTGCCGCCAGCGGTCGTAATCTTCCTTCTGGCCACGCACATAGAGCAACCCGTTCAGCGAGGATGAGCCACCCAGCACCTTGCCCCGTGGCCAGTCGATGGATCGACCGTTAAGGCCGGGGTCGGGCTCAGTGCGATAGCACCAGTCAACCGAGGGGTTATGCATCGTTTTGAAATAGCCGACGGGGATGTGAATCCACGGGTTGGTATCGCGGCCACCTGCTTCGAGCAGCGCAACAGTTGTGTTGGGGTCTGCGCTCAACCGATTGGCAATGACACAGCCCGACGATCCTGCGCCAACAACTGCATAATCCACCTCCATGACCGCCTCCTTCCAACGTCGCTGAAAAAAACTCTATGCAAGATGCAAGAATTATACTAGCCTTTTTTGATACAAAACGTCTCAATAATTGCGATCAGGGAGGTAAGCAATGGAGATCGGACGGAAACTAAGTGGTATTTCACGGCGAGATTTCTTCCGCGTGGCCGGGCGTTACGGCATGAGCTCGACACTGCTGGCGGCGGGCGGGTTCGGCGGCGCGATGAGTCTGGCGAATCTGGCGCAGGCCGCCGAATCCACCTATGAAAAGCGCTTTTCGAAAGAGCCGAAGCACACGCTGAAATTCGGCGCGTCGGGCTTCAACACCCGCAACCTGTTGATTGAACGCGCCGGCGCAATTGAGTTCGCGCGCGACCTGGAAGAACGCACGGACGGCGAGATTCGCATCGAATTCATCGGCGACAACCAGATCTGCGGCCAGCTGAGCTGTGTCGAAAAGACCCAGCAGGGAATCGTCGATATTTATGCTGCCTCAACTCAGAACTCGGCCGGAGGCGCACCTTATCTGAACGTGCTGGACTACGCCTATATGTTCCCCAGCCGCGCGGCGCAGTATCACTTCTTTTATAGCCCGGCGAGCCAACGCATCCTGCGTGATCCGCTGGAAAAACGGCACGGGTTGAAGTTCCTGTTTACCCATTGTGAGCTACGCGGCCTGCAAATGGGATCGACCTTTGCCGACAAGCCGACCGTCACCAAACTGGAAGAGTTGTTTGGTACCAAGAACCGCGTGACGGGTACGCAGTTGGGCCGGATCGCAATGCAATTGCTGAATCTGAACCCAGTCCCGGTGGCTTGGGAAGAGACGCTGGATGCGCTTAAGACAGGTCTGATCGATGGGGCGGAAACCTGGGCCTCGGCCGTGGCTTACGCCAACATGGCGCCGGTGGTTTCGCAGTCGGTCAATCTGAAATTTTTCTGCGGCACTGAACATACGTCCATGTCGGCCGAGGTCTTTGACGGTCTGAGTGGAGAATTGCAGGACGCAGTTATGGAATCTTCCTACTTCACTCAAGCGTTGATCCAGGGTGCGAATGAAGCCGCATTGCTGAATACGGTAGGCTTCTCAGAGCCGCAATTGCCGGACACTATCTTCGCCGAAAATGGCGTGCGCCCGGCATTCCTGGCTGACGATCAGATCAAGCTGGCCGAAGAGATGTGCGCCCCGAACTACAACCCAGAGCCTTGGGCCCAGTGGCGCGAACGTCTGAATAAATGGGCAGGCGGCATTGATACCTATCAGGAAATCTACGACATCGCGCGCGAGATTCCGGCCGACACCCTGCCGGAAAATGTCGAACCGCGCCGTTGGTGGAAAGGCGAAGCCTGATAGACTGTTACGAACCGGCCCTGAGCGGGCCGGTTCAACTTCATACCGACTGGGAGGACGGGGTTCATGTCGTTTTGGGCAGACATCGGCGCGATTTTCAGCGCCTTTCTCAGCCAGGATTCGTTCGAGATTCAATCCGCACTGGAATCCGACGCCGCCTGGGTGTTGGGCGCGATTGTCTCGGCGATTGGCGGAATCGTGATCATGTTGATCTATCGGGCGGTGCCCTTTGTTGAACGTCATCTGGAACGGTCGGTGATGGTGTATTCCTACCTTGCGATCGCATTAATCATCTTCTGGGGCGTGATCGACCGGTTTGTGTTCAACGATCAGGAACCCTGGTCGACCACCATTCCCCCGCTGCTGTTCATGGTCATGGCGTGGTTTGGGGCGTCGTACAATGTCCGCCTGCGCACACATTTGAGCTTCAGCGAATTCCGCACTGCAATGCCGAGGGCTGGGCAATTGGCTTGCCTGATACTCGACGCGATATTGTGGTTCATCTTTGCGGTGATCGTCATCGTGACCACAACACGGCTGGTGGCATTGTCGGCATCAAACTTTCAAATCGTTCTGGGAACAGACAATATCATGCAGTGGTGGTTCCTTCTGGCCGCACCGCTGTCGTTCTTTCTGATGGTCGGGCGCGTGTTTCAGAACCTTGCCGATGATCTGAACAACTGGAAAACAGGCGAGCCGCTGATCAAGCAGGCCGTGATCGGAGCAGACTGATGACAGACGGAACTATGGTCACACTGATCTCTCTTGCGGTCACCTTTCTGTTCATGCTGGGCGTGCCGGTTTTGTTGGTAATCGGCTATTGGGTCATCGGCTGTTCGTTTGTTCTTGGCCTGACGCTGGACAACATGGGTGCTGAACTTCTGAACGTGTTCAACAAGGGTTTCGCCCTGCTGGCGATGCCGCTTTTCATCCTGACCGGCGACCTGATTAATAAATCGGGCATCGCGCGGCGGCTCAGCGATTTCGCCTATGCCTGTCTAGGCTGGATACGCGGCGGGTTGGCGATGGCATCCCTTGGGGCTTGCGGATTGTTCGCAGCAATCTCAGGCTCAAACTCGGCCACAACCGCCACGATCGGTTCGATGCTGCACCCCGAGATGGTCAAAGGGGGTTATGACGAACGTTTCAGCGCAGCCACCGCTGCGGCTGGTGGAACTGTGGGGATCATCATTCCTCCCTCGATTATCTTCATCGTCTACGGTTTCCTGATGAACCTGCCGATTTCCGAGCTATTCGTCGCGGGTATCCTTCCGGGCGCGCTGATGGTCTTTGGCATGCAGTTCGCCTGCTGGATCATTTGCCGCATGAACGGCTGGGGTCATCTGATCCCGCTGCAACTGAACCGGGTGTTGAAAACTGCATTCGGTGCCTGGCTTGGATTCTTCGCCATCGGGCTGGTGCTGTGGGGTATATACACAGGCAAATTCTCACCAACTGAGGCAGCCGGAGTGACGGTCGGCTTCTGCGTTATTGCAGGGTTGGTCAGCTATCCGATCAATCGGATCATGGGCGCGCGGAACGACATCTCACCCACCGAAAAAAGCTATGCCGAGATGTTTGTCGTCGAAGGCTTCACGATCCCCGAGATCCCCTCAATCGTGATCCGCTCGGCCCAGATCACAGGTATCCTCGCACCGCTGATCGCGATTTCTGTGGTGATGCAGCAGATCCTTTCATTGCTTGGCGCTCAGCAAACCATTGGGGATTTCGTAACCTCGATGGGTGGCTACCATGCGGTTCTGTTTACTTCGATGGTGATCGTTTTCTTCTCGGGCATGGTACTCGAAAGCCTGCCTGTCACGATCATCCTGGCCCCGATTCTGGCACCGATTGCGGCCTCGGTCGGGATTGATCCGATCCATTTCTCGGTAATCTTCCTTGTGGGGGCTTCGATTGGCTTCATCACACCCCCCTACGGTCTCAATCTCTACGTGGCATCAGGGGTGACTGGCGTTCCCTACTTCCGTCTGCTTCGGTACACTGTGCCCTATCTAGCAGCGCTGATATCAGTGTGGATTTTGATCTCGCTTGTACCTGATCTGGCCTTGATCCTGCTGCCAAATAACTAGACTGTTGCGGGATGGCCGAAACGGAAACACAAGACAAAGAAACCCAGATCCCAACTAACTTGCGCCTTCTCCTCATCCTTGAGGAGGTGGCGCGACGCGGGGTTGCCGTCAAACCATCGGACCTGATCGAGACACTCGGTCTGGCGAAACCAACAATCCACCGTTTATTGCAAACAGCAGAGGCCGAAGGTTTCCTGCAGCGCGATCTGGATGGCCGCTCATACGGTCCTGGGCACCGTCTAAGGTTGCTTTCAGTCAACACCATGTCGTCCGAGCATCTGCGCACAGCGCGTTTGGCGATCTTACGCAGTGTCGCCGAGCAGGTTGGTGAGACATGCAATCTCGCCATTCCTGACCGAGAGGGCATGATCTATCTTGACCGGGTTGAGACGAAGTGGCCTTTGCGCATTCAATTACCGGTCGGGACACAGGTTCCCTTTCATTGCACCGCCAGCGGCAAGATGTACTTGTCCACGCTCCGGCAGAAAACACTGGATGGATTTCTTTCAGCAGGAAATCTGCAGCCACAGACTGAAAGTTCCCTGACCGATCCGCAGTCATTGCGCACGGAAATCCAACATATCGCTCAGAACGGTTATTCCACTGATGATGAAGAGTTCATGAGTGGAATGGCAGCCCTAGCAGTACCCGTTCAAGATGGGCAAGGCCGATTGGTGGGCACACTTTCGGTTCATGCACCGACACAACGTCACAACGTCAACAGCCTGATGTCGTTTCTGGGTATCCTGAAAAAGGGGGCAAATGAACTTTCGGCTCTGTTAACCACGTGACCAGAACCTGAAAGACAGCCGCGACAAAATAATTTTTGCCCGATTGCCGCGGCAGGCATCGTCCGGTTCGGGGCATTCTGCATCGCAACGGATGAGCCGCGTACAAAGGCCTTCCTCACAGCTTTCTTAGTCTGCTAGCCATAAACTCTTAGTCTAAGAAATACTCACACCAGTAGTTCAAGTTGGATTGGCCGTGCATGCCGAATCCGGGTCGTACATCGTTGGTAGATTCGAGCGGGTAGATTTCCAGAGATAGCCCTCAAGGTTGGGATCACACAATAGTGCGGGCAGGACCGAGTGATTGACGTAGTCTTATTTCTGTCGGCAACTCAACACTTTGACCGCTGTGCGCATCAAGGAGTATCTGGATCAGCATCCCAGCGGCGCGACGACCCATCTCGCGATGCGGGACATGGACCGTTGTAAGAGCGGGTTCGGCGAGCATTGCAATTTCGATATCGTCAAAACCGGTAATTGAGAGATCCCTAGGCACCTCAAGCCCCATTTCCCGAGCCGCACGTAAGGCTCCGACCGCCAAAACATCATTGACGCACATCACGGCAGTCGTTTCTGGTGCGGCTGTCATGACCTCGCGCAAAGCAACTTCACCAGTTTCAACGCCGTAAGCGGTCTCGAAAAGAAACATTGTATTCGGGTCCTGACCGGCCTCTTGTTTGGCATCCCGAATGCCTTGAACGCGTTCCCTTGCCCGATCATTCGAAGCGGTTGGAGCAGAGATACACGCGATATGCTGATGCCCATATCCAATGACCTGCCGGGCAAGGGCAAACATCGCAGCCCGATTGTCAAAGCCGATGGCCGGCGGGGATTGGTCAGGATCAAATGACCAGGCGATCAAAGTTGGTACACGCTGCTTTTCCAGAAACGCATAGATTTCCGGTTCGCGATCGTACCCAATCAGCAGCAACCCATCTGCACCCCGCGCTACCAACGCACGCACCTGTTGTTCTTCCAGCTCTGAATCATAGGCGGACGAAGCAACCAAAAGCGTTTTACCATGCCTCACCAGCTCTTCCTGAAACGCCTGTAATCCGCGTGCAAAAACAGCGTTCTCCATAGTCGGTATCACGGCGGCGATGGTATTTGTCTGCCGTGCCGCAAGGGCTTGGGCTCCGAAGTTCGGCGCATACCCAAGTTCTCGTACAGCTGCCAGAACTCGTTCCCTTGTGCTTTGCCCTACTCGCTCTGGCGAGTTCAGGCACCGCGAGACGGTTGCGGTGGACACGTTCGCATGTCGGGCAACATCTGCAAGGGTTGGGACTGTGTTTTCGTGACCGCTTTGAGGCATGGTTTTTCTTGTCATTCTGGATGGGCAAATAGCTCAAGACGAATTCTATCAAAAGCACGATTTGTCGGGAACCTACAGCACATATGCAATGTAAGCGCTTGCATAACAAAATGTAAGCGCTTACATTGCGGGCGACTCAGTGCGAGACATTGGATGGGTTGGGGAGGACGCATGCCATATTTGATAGCTGGAATATTGCTGCTCGCGTTTGTAGCGAACGTAGTGATCGGAGCAGTGTCGAATGCGCCCTTGGTCAACAATATCTGGGAAATGTTGATCTTGTTTGCTGCGGCCATCGCCTTTTCGATCGGCATTCTGCGGAGCGAAGCAAAAGAAATTTCGGAGAAAAAATCAAAGGAATAAATCCGAAAAAAGTCCAACGGGAGGAGAACACATGGACAAGACTAAACAGGAGCTGGCTTCGGCCGAGCGTCGGAATTTTTTGAAACTCGCGGGCACCGGCTCGTTCACGGCGGCCATGGTCGCCGGCGCGGCTGGGACATTGTGGTCCAGCGAAGCGGCAGCACAGACCGCCGCCGAGGAACGCGATCGCGAAAACGCGGCTGAATTCAAGATGACGTTGGCAACGGCCTATGTTCTGGGCGCGTCTCGCAGCTATCCGATCATGCAGCTGGACCTGAAAGAAAACATCCAGAACATGACGAATGGCAAGGTCTATGTGAAACTGGCTCCCGGTGGCCAGCTTGGCGCGGGCGGAGCACTGGCGCAGGCAGTTCAGGGCGGGACAATACAAGCGGCGCAACACTCGTTGTCAAATTTCGCGCCCTTCGCAAGCGTCGTCGATCTGATCAACCTTCCATATTTCTGCGGGTCCAACCAGCGGTTCACGAACCTGACTTCCTCCGAAGCTTGGAAGGCGGAAGTAGACCCCAAGATCGCGGCATCCGGCTTTAAAGCGCTGATGTATATCGTGATCGATCCGCGCGTCGTCGCTGTTCGCCAGGGAGGCAACGCAATTATCACCCCCGGCGATATGTCCGGTGTCAAATTCCGCGTACCCGGATCAAAAATGCTGCAGCAGTATTATGGCATGGTGGGTGCGAACCCGACGCCTGTTGCGTGGGGTGAGACTCCGTCAGCGATCCGGCAAGGCGTCGCAGACGCGCTTGATCCCTCGGTGGGCGCGTTGCATGTCTTTGGCTTTGGTGAGATCCTCAGCCATGTGACCTTCACTCAGGCGGTGCCGGACAGTCAGGTCTATTCGATCAACCTTGAATGGTTCGACAGCCTGCCGATGGACGTCAAGGAAGGTATCGAATTTGCGGGCGAAGTCACCCAGCAGCAGAACCTTTCCAAAGTGCCTTCGGCACGGGCCTACGCCATGTCTCAATTGATCGCGAACGGCGTCGAGTTCCACTCGCTCAGCGAAGATCAGTTGGGCGAATGGAAAGAGGCCGGTGGCTATCAGCGCAGCGAATGGGACAGCTTCAAGACCGAGCTGGCCGGATCGATGGATGCGTTCGCCAAGCTGGAAGAAGCCGCAGACACGCGTGCGAAATACTACGTGCACGACGCCTGATCGCGTCTTCGGGCCGGCGCGTCCAGCGTCGGCTCATCCGATGTTTGCCCATTAAAAACCCACTAGAACACGTCGCCGCCGCGTGACGGTAGTGAGGATGCTATGTCTCAGCTCTTTCGAGCGATTGATAAAAATGCCGAACGTTGGCTGCTTTTAGTCTTCTACGTCATGCTCGTCGGCACGATGTTTATCGAAGTGGTCCGGCGCGAGGTCTTTGCCTACTCGTCCATCTGGGGCGAAGAAATCGTCCGGTATGCGTTCATCTATCTCGCATGGATCGGTGCCGCCGCTGCGGTCAAGGAACGCGGGCATATCCGCATTGATGTTCTGATGCACTACGTCCCGCGCACGGTCAAAACGCTGCTCTACATCTTCGGCGACATCGTGATGTTCATCGTGGCACTCGTCGCGATCTATTGGTCGTGGGAGACAGTCCACGTGTCCTGGAAATTCGGGTCTGTCACGCACGGCCTGCGGATCAGCCAGGTCTTTTTCCTCATGGCGGTGCCGTTTGGCTTCGCGCTGGTCATCTTTCGGCTGGTGCAGTCCTTCCTCCGCGACATTGCCGACCTTCGAACGGGCCGTCCCGTCTACGAAGGCGACAAGCTGTTTGATTAAGGGAGGGCCTGAGCCATGATGTGGCAACAACTCGGCGGTCAAACGCTTGAACTTGGGTGGGATTTCTACGCCTCCGTCATTCTCTTCGTCGCTCTTGTCGCGCTCGCCGTTCCGGTCTGGGCCGCGATCGGCGCAGCATCGATCACAATGCTGATCATGTCCGGCGCATTGCCGCTGAGCCTTGTCGGCGAAAAGCTGTTCTCGGGCATCGATGCCTTCGCGCTGACGGCCGTACCGCTGTTTATCCTGACCGGAGACGTGCTTGTCCGAACCGGGCTCAGTCGAAAGTTTCTGGACGTCGCCGAAGCCCTGACCTGCTGGGCCAAGGGTGGCTTCGGCTCGGCCACCGTCCTGGTCTGCGGCATGTTCGCGGCGATCTCCGGGTCGGACGCAGCAGGTGCGGCAGCGGTAGGGCGCATGACTATCGACCGGCTGGTCGAGAGCGGTTATCCCCGCCCCTACGCCTGTGCTTTGGTCGCGGCGGGGGCCTGCACCGGCATCCTCATCCCGCCCTCTATCGCCTATATCATCATCGGCCTCGTGCTGGGCATAGCGGTCTCGACCTTGTTCCTTGCTGCGCTGATCCCCGGCCTTTTGATCCTGACGGCCATCCTGATCACCAACGTCGTGATGAACCGGCTGAACCTTTGGGAAGGTGGCGGCATGATGACCGCAGCTGAATGGCGCGCGAACCTGTGGAAGACGGTCAAGTCCGGCTGGTACGCTTTCCTTGTCCCCGGCATCATTTTCTACGGCATCTTCTCGGGGAAACTGACCCCGACCGAGGCAGGTGCCGTGGCGGTCGTCGTGACCATCGTCATCGGGTTTATCCTGGGCACACTGAAATTGTCCGACTTCCCGGCCATGCTGGTCAGTTCGGCCAAGGTCAACGGTGTGATCCTTCCGATCATCGCCTTCTCGATCCCTCTGGCCGAAGCTCTGGCGATCATTGGAGTGCCGCAAGGATTTGTCGGAGCTTTGACCTCAGTCAGCAGTAACGAATTCGTACTGATCGCCATGATGGTCCTTATCCTGATAATTGCGGGCTGCGTCATGGAAACGACGCCCAACATCGTGATCCTCGCACCGATCCTCTACCCGCTGGCGCAAGAGATCGAGATGAACCAGATCCAGTTCTGCATCATGATGATCACCGCGCTGGGGGTCGGGTTCATTACTCCACCCTTGGGGCTGAACTTGTTCGTGGTGTCGGGGATTACGGGCGAGTCGATCCTCAAGATCGCCTACCGCGCCATCCCGTTTGTTTTCTTCATGCTGATCGTGACGTTGATGATCGCCTATATCCCGGCGTTCTCTACCTCGCTGTTGCCTGATGTCTATCGATAAGCCGCCGAAAGACGCGGTAAGAAAAGGACCTAGTTCATGACCCGTGAATACCTGAAGAAAGCCACGCTGACCGCGCGCAGCGGAGCGTCGGATGTCAGTGAAATTGTGCAGGGAATCCTGACCGACATTGAGACAGGTGGCGATGCCAAGGCGTTGGAATACGCCGCCAAATTCGACAACTACGAAGGCAACGTCATTCTCAGCGATGCCGAAATCCAGGCCGCGATGGATGCCGTGCCAGAAAAGCTGAAGCGCGACATCGAGTTCAGCCACAGCAACGTCAAACGCTTTGCCGAGGCACAGAAAGCGTCCATGACCGACATCGCAGTCGAGGTTGTGCCGGGCCTGACCGCTGGCCAGAAGATGATCCCGGTGGATGCAGCCGGTTGCTACGTCCCAGGCGGGCGCTACAGCCATATCGCCAGCGCGATCATGACCGTGACGACGGCGAAGGTGGCGGGATGTAAACATATCGTCGCGTGCTCACCGCCGCGCCCCGATGTCGGCATTGCGCCTGCGATCGTCTACGCCGCGCATATCTGTGGCGCCGACAAGATCATGGCCATGGGCGGCGTGCAGGGGGTTGCGGCGATGACCTTCGGGTTGTTCGGGCTTCCCAAGGCTAACATCCTTGTGGGCCCCGGCAATCAGTTTGTGGCCGAAGCAAAGCGTATCCTGTTCGGGCGTGTCGGCATCGACATGATCGCGGGCCCGACGGACAGTCTGGTCCTTGCGGATGTCACTGCTGATCCGATGGTTGTTGCAACTGACCTCGTTGGGCAGGCCGAGCACGGATACAACTCACCGGTTTGGCTGGTGACAGACAATCGCGACCTCGCCGAAGAGGTTATGCGCTTGGTGCCAGTGCTGATCGAGGACCTGCCCGAAGTGAACCGCGAAAACGCTACGGCTGCGTGGCGCGATTATGCCGAGGTCATCCTGTGCGCGGATCGCGAAGAAATGGCGGCGACATCGGATCAATACGCCCCGGAACACCTGACTGTCATGGCCGATGATCTTGATTGGTGGCTGGATCGGCTGACGTGCTATGGGTCGCTTTTCTTGGGCGAAGAGACCACGGTTGCCTTTGGCGACAAAGCCTCGGGCACCAATCACGTGCTGCCCACGAGCCGGGCGGCCACTTACACCGGTGGCCTCAGCGTCCATAAATACATGAAGATCGTGACCTGGCAGCGCTCGACCGCTGATGCGATGAAGCCGATTGCGCAGGCGACGGCCCGTATCTCACGCCTTGAAGGTATGGAGGGGCACGCGCGTACCGCGGATATTCGACTGGCCAAGTTCTTCCCTGATGAAAACTTTGACCTGACAGCCGAAGACTGACCCAACCCGTGACCTATCATCCTGATCTCACTGGACATACCGCTCTTGTGACCGGGGCCAGCTCCGGCCTTGGTCGCAGAGCGGCAGAGGTACTGTCGCATGCCGGCGCTAAGGTCGTGGGCGTGGCGCGACGTGCAGAAGCGTTGGCCGAGCTGGATCAGGTCCATCCCCTGCCCTGGGATCTTTCGGATCGTGATCGGTTGGCGGAGCTGGCCGTTGCCGCGTCGCAGCCGTTTGGGGCACCGGATATTCTGGTGCATGCCGCCGGGATCAACACGCGCGAGGCTGCGGATGATGTATCGCCTGAGGGGTGGGACATCACACTGGGATTGAACCTTGCCGTTCCCTTCTTTCTGTCGCAGCACCTAGTGCCCGATATGAAGGCCAAAGGCTGGGGACGGATCGTAAATTTCGCATCGCTCCAGTCCAGCCGAGCTTTTCCAGGTGGGCTTAGCTATGGGGCGTCTAAGGGCGGCGTGGCACAGCTGACCCGAGCAATGGCCGAGGCCTGGTCATCAAGCGGAATATGCGTAAACGCGATTGGCCCTGGGTTCTTTCGAACCGAGCTGACGGCTGCAGTGTTCAATGATCCTGAACGCGCGAACCGTAATGCTGCGCAGACCTGTATCGGTCGCAACGGTGAGCCCAAAGACCTCGACGGCCCGTTGCTGTTCTTTTGCTCTGATGCCTGTGCCTACGTGACCGGGCAAGTTTTGATGGTTGATGGGGGGTTTACAGCGAAATGAGAGCGTTAGTCTACACCGATGTAGAAACACTGGAATACCGCAATTTCGCGGACCCGGAGCCCGGCCCCGATGAGGTTCTCGTCCGTATCGATAGCGTCGGCATTTGCGGGTCCGACATGCACGCCTATCTGGGCCATGATGACCGCCGCCCGGCACCGCTGATCCTCGGCCATGAAGGGGCCGGAGTGACTGCTGATGGTCGCCGCGTAACCATCAATCCGCTGGTAAACGACCCCAACAGCGCGGCCAGCCGGTCCGGACGTGAGAACCTTTGCCCCTCGCGACAGATCATCTCAATGCCGCCGCGCGAAGGCGCTTTTGCGGAATATGTCGCTATCCCAGAGCGCAATTTGATTGAAGTGCCCTCGCATATCACGCTGGAGCAGGCCGCACTCGCCGAACCGATTGCGGTCAGCTGGCATGCGGTGCGGCTGGGGCTTGCGGCCCTGCACCCGGCAGACGAACGGCGTGCCCATGTGATTGGCGGCGGGGCAATCGGGCTAGCGGCAGCTCTCGCGCTCACTGCGATGGGGGTCGAGCAGGTGACCTTATCCGAACCCAACGCAGCCCGTGCGACCTATCTTCGCGACACCTGTGGAATCGCCGTTGTGGACACACCGGAACAGGACATTCCATTGGTGATCGACGCAGTGGGGTTTGCGTCTACCCGCGCGGTTGCCTCGGCGCTCGTCAGCCCGGGCGGGGTGATTCTGCACATCGGCCTAGGCAGTTCCGAAGGTGGGTTGGATATCCGACGCATCACGCTGCAGGAAATCACGCTAATCGGCACCTACACCTATACCGCACAGGACTTCCGCGACACATGCAATGCCATGTTCAAGGGCCGCCTCGGGACGCTTGACTGGATTGAAACCCGTGACCTGTCCGACGGGGCCGCGGCCTTTACAGACATTCGCGCTGGCAAGACGCTTGCGCCGAAAACCATCCTTAAACCATAGCAAAAACCGGAGACCTTCATGTCAAATCCAGCCCCAAATGAAATACCGCACCTTTTGGTGCATGAAGAGGAAGACAATGTCGGTGTCGTGGTCGTCGAAGGCCTGACTGCAGGCACCGACATGCTGTGCTGTATTACACATGACAACTCGACCTTTCGCCTGACCGCAGGCGCGGATGTTCCGATTGGCCACAAGATTGCGCTCACGGACCTCAAGAACGGCGATACGGCGATCAAATATGGCGAAGACATCGGCAAGATCATCGCTGACATCCCACGCGGCGGGCATGTCCACACGCAAAACTGCAAGACCAAGCGCTGGTAAGGGGTTAATACCATGAGCAAATATTCAAACATGACTGTCATGGGCTACCGGCGCGAAAACGGCCGGGTTGGTGTGCGCAACCACGTGCTGATCCTGCCCGTCGATGACATTTCCAACGCCGCCTGCGAGGCGGTCGCCAACAACGTCAAGGGCACGCTGGCAATCCCACACGCTTATGGCCGCCTTCAGTTCGGTGAGGACCTCGAGCTGCATTTCCGCACTATGATCGGCACAGGGGCCAACCCGAATGTCCACTCGGTGGTCGTCATCGGCATCGAGCCGGGTTGGACCAAACGCATTGCCGACGGCATCCGCGAGACCGGCAAGGACGTGGCAGAGTTCTCAATCGAACAGAACGGTGATTTTGAAACCATCCGGCGCGCTTCATGGGCCGCCAAGGATTTTGTCCACAAGGCCACCGAGGTCCAGCGCGAGGAATGCTCGATCAACGAGCTTTGGATTTCGACCAAATGCGGTGAAAGCGACACGACAACGGGTCTGGGGTCCTGCCCAACCGTTGGCAACATGTATGACAAGTTGCTGCCCGAAGGGATCACCGGGTTCTTTGGTGAAACCTCGGAAATCACCGGGGCGGAACATATCTGCCAGAAACGCGCCATCAACGAAGAGGTCGGCGAGCGCTGGTACAAGATGTGGAAGGCCTATCAGGACGATGTAATCTTTGCCCATCAGACCGATGACCTCAGCGACAGCCAGCCAACCAAGGGCAACATCGAAGGTGGCCTGACCACCATTGAGGAAAAGGCGCTTGGCAACCTCGAAAAGATCGGCCGGACTTCGCAGTATATCGACATTCTGGAACCTGCCGAGCAACCTAACTCGGGCAAAGGCCTGTACTTCATGGACAGTTCATCCGCTGCGGCGGAATGTGTGACGCTGATGGCGGCGGGCGGTGCTGTGATCCATACCTTCCCGACAGGTCAGGGCAACGTGGTGGGCAACCCGATCGTTCCGGTCATCAAGATCACCGCGAACCCGCGTACAGTGCGCACCATGGGCGAGCATGTGGACGTTGATGTTTCAGGCATCTTGCGGCGCGAACAAACCATCGATCAGGCTGGTGATGCTCTGATCGATATGATCCGCAGGACAGCAAACGGCCGTAACACCGCGGCAGAGGCGCTGGGACATCGGGAATTCTCGATGACAAAACTGTATCGCAGCGCATAGTAACCTCAAGGCGGCCATTGCATATGCGGTGGCCGTCTTTCTCTTGAACCGAGGTCCAGAATGGGCGCGGCTCGAGGTGTTTGGCCACTAAGGCAGGGCGGGGTCCTGGGCAACAGATCAGAACCGTTAATTCTGAAAGTACTTATCAAGTTATGATGCACCAAGCCCTGCTCGTTGACATCGCCGAAACTCACTGGGAGTGCTTTACATGTATAAATCCATATTGATCCCCGTTGCCATTGATCATGAAGAGTTGGTTGCCGAGAAAATCACCACTGCCCGCAAGCTTTTGGCAGCTGACGGAAAGATCACACTACTTACAGTTCTGGAACAGATCCCGGGTTTTACGGCGGAATTCGTGACAGTGAAATCCGAGAACCATCTGACCAACAAAATCATGGGAACCCTAAACTTGATCGCCGGAGAAGCGACCGATATAAACTGCCAGGTAGAAACGGGAAAGCCAGGGCTGCGCATTACCGAGTTCGCACGGGAAATCGGCGCTGATTTGATTGTTGTCGGAGCGCATCACCCATCGGCAATGGACTATTTTCTCGGATCAACGGCAGCACGTGTTTCTCGTCGGGCATCGTGTTCCGTCTTGATTCAGCGACCGCAATCTTGAAAATTCTCTAAGCGTCGACCCGAACGCTACAGCTGCGCTGCGAGAAGCAGGTGGCCACGGCACCACTCCATGGGTTCGCACCCCTGTTGGATGTTTTCAACCGTGTACGATCGACGCCAGCGAGAATTGCCCAGGTACACTATGGGAGCCGACGATTGCCTTCGAGATATGCGGACATTTACCCCTCGGAACCTTTACTAAACAGTGATGCGATCGAGCGGCCTTCGGCTGCAGGGTTGATGTCCGTTCGGTATTTCCGGGCTGAGCCGGATCAGATGCCCGAGGATGTTTTCAAAGAGCATCACGTGCTTCTCAATCTCCAGACCATTCCGCACAGAGTTCAGAACTGGAGGGATGGTGAGTTGCGGGATTTCATGTTTCACAAGGATGAAATCATCGTCACTCCGGCTGGTATGCGATCGGGTTGGCGGTGGTACGCGACGTCTGATGTCATCGTTATCACACTGGACCCGGCTAAGGTTGAACGCTTTGCTCAGTCCGAGCTGGGCATGCTGCTTGACCCGCAGCAATTTCGGGATTTGCCGCAGTTCTCGGACCCTGATCTGTGCACGGCTGGCGTTATACTGCGTGACGCATTGGAATCGACCGACATGTCTTCAGTCGTGATGTTCGAAGCCATGAGCCGCGTATTCCTAGTGAAACTGCTCCAGAAATATGGAAAACGCCGGATCGAAGATGTTCAGTTGTCATCCCGCTTCACATCCCGGCATTACCAGCGCGTTTTGGCCTTTGTACAGAACCGGCTGGATCAGACCATAACCGTTGAGCAGCTCGCGACCGAGGCGGGAATGAGCCCTTCGCACTTCGCACGTATGTTCAAAGAGACGTTGGGCACGACCCCGATGCAATATGTCATGGCCTACCGAATTGAACAGGCGATGAAGATGATGCAGGACCAGCAGCGTCCTCTGGGTGATATCGCTTTGGAATGTGGCTTTTCCGATCAGGCTCATTTCACGCGCAGCTTTAAACAGGTGGTGGGACAAACCCCCAAGGCTTATCGCGCGGCCAACATGGCTTGATGCAGGATCATTCAAAAACACAGCAGTCCGGTGCAATCAAGTGAACCTCCGGCAACGTATCTCTTTCGTCATCGGGCTTGCGCCCATCCAGACAGACTTTGGGAGATATCGCGATGAAAACCCTCGCTCTGAATACCGCTGCGGCTTTAATGGCCTCGACAGCTGCCGTCGCACAGGTCGAAACCCGCATTGTCACCTTTGAGAATGAAGGTGCCACCCTATCCGGCACACTGTACCTACCCGAAGAACGCGGCGATGCACCTTTGCCAACGGTCGTGGTCACAGGGGCCTGGACCTCGGTACAAGAACAGATGCCGGCGAACTATGCCCGGGAAATGGCCGAACGCGGATTTGCCGCCTTCACCTTCGATTTCCGGGGCTGGGGTAAATCCGGCGATCTGCCGAACCAAGCGCGCTTTGTCGAAAGCCCCGAAGCCAAGACCTCGGACATCAAGGCAGCGATCGAATTCATAGCGACCCTGCCAGAAGTGGACGCCGAGCACATCAATGGGCTGGGTATCTGCGCCTCAGCGGGTTATATGGTCGATGCCGTCTCGGGCAACCCGCTGGTTCAGCGACTTGGTTTGGTTGCTCCCTGGCTGCAGAACGCCGAAATTGTTGAGGCCGTCTACGGCGGTGCAGAAGGTGTTGCCGGCTTGCTTCAAGTCTCTCGGGCTGCCGAAGCCGCCGGGGGCCAGATCATTCCTGCCGCGGGTCCAGAAGGTGCCGAAGGCGTGCTGATGCCGATCGGTGGCTACTACTATGAGGCTGACCGTGGGGCGATCCCGGAATATGATGACAAATGGAACAATGCAGGCTGGGAAGGCTGGCTGACCTACCATCCCGCCGACAACCCACAGCGGCTGGATAAACCGCTGACCATTGTTCACTCTGAAAGCGCAGCGATCCCGCAGGGCGTGCAGACCTTCCTTGCCGGATTTGCCGGTGACGCGACTGCGCAGTGGCTCGAGGATGTCACGCAGTTCGATTTCTACGACAACCCCGAGGAGGTGACACGGGCGGCCGACGCCGTTGCCGACCACTTCCGCGCCGGATTGGATAATTGATCC
Organism: Ruegeria sp. CJ6; assembly: GCF_056536665.1. NCBI lineage: Bacteria > Pseudomonadati > Pseudomonadota > Alphaproteobacteria > Rhodobacterales > Roseobacteraceae > Ruegeria > Ruegeria sp. CJ6. The sequence continues at coordinate 475,527 of NZ_JBQFQB010000003.1, forward strand.
TGCTGATCAGGCGTCGGACCTCGCTATCCGACGCCTCATTCCCTTGGAGACCCCTATGTCCCGAAAACTTCAACTAGCACTCGCGGTCGCGACCGTTATGGGAGGCAACGCAATGGCCGATACCCCCGAAAACAATATGAAAGTGGTTCAGAACTTTTTTGCGGCTTACGGCTCGAACGACCTTGATGGAATCGCCGCAGTCATGGACGAGGACGTACAATGGCACATCCCCGGCCGCCATCCGCTGAGCGGCACCAAAAACGGTCGGGATGAAGTTTTGGCCTTCTTCGCCCAATTGGGCGCAGCTGGGTTTCAGGCTGACCCGATCTACTTTGGCGCGGATGAAACCCATGTTGTAGATATTCACCGAGGCTGGTCCAACGCCGAAGGTAAGCCGAATGTCGATACCATCTGGGCTCTGGTCTACCGGATCGAGAACGGCAAGATCGTCGAGGCCACCAATCTCAGTGCCGATCAGGATGCGGCGAATACGTTTTTTTGGTCGCAATACACCTTAGCGCCCGTGCCTGAACGCTTGGCTAATGAATGAAGCAGGCGCAGCAATGTACGTTGCATTTTCCAACTCTGACAAAGGACCCGGATATGAAACGATCCCTCATCGCCATGCTCGCCGCCATAACAATGATTGGAGGCCCTGCATTGGCCGATCAAACTGACATCACCCGCACCCTAACGGATATCGCTGCAGGCGCAGACCGGCATGATTGGACCCGTGTAAGGGATGCCTTCGCCGATCACGTCACCATTGACTACACCAGCCTTTGGGGTGGAGACCCGGCAACCCAACCCGCTGACGAACTTGTTGCGGGCTGGGCCGCCTTCTTGCCCGGGTTCGACAGCACGCATCACATGGTGACCAACCACGCAATCACCTCAGTTTCAGAAACCGCCGCGACGGCGCAGGCTGATTTCACCGCTACCCACCGGCTTGACGATGGCCTATGGGTATTGGGCGGCCGTTATGACTATGTGCTGGAAAAAACAGGTGACCGCTGGGTTGTAACAGCGATGACAATGACCGCTCTTTGGGAAACCGGCGACCGTGGTCTAGTCGCCCTCGCCGGTGAACGCGGGGCCGGGGCCAACTGACATCAGTTAACGCCGCATCGTTGCGCGCCGGTTGCCTTGCCAGAGCGATGTTGGCAATCTCACTATTAGGCTTTGCTTTCGGTTAACTGACGAAAATTCAAAGGAAACCTCATGACCGAACAACGTATCGCACTTGTGACCGGAGCCAATCGAGGCATCGGCAAAGAAGTCGCCCTACAACTGGCCCGCGATCATGGATTATTTGTTTTGGTAGCATCGCGCGACCCGCAAAAGGGACAAGCCACGGCCGAAGAGATTGGGCATGGAGCTAAGGCCTTGCAACTGGACGTGTCCGATCAGAGCTCGGTCAACGCTGCCTTTGATAAGATCAACTCCGAATACGGATATCTCGACATACTGGTAAACAATGCAGGCGTTGACTACGACACGGATCAGCACACGCTCAGCGCCGACCTGGTGCGCGTGCGCCGTGCTTTCGAGACCAACTTCTTCGGAGCCTGGGCAACAACCATTTCGGCCGTTCCTTTACTTCAAAATGGTCATGATGCCCGGATTGTAAACGTGTCTTCCGGCTCAGGAGCGCTGACAGGCATGTCATCCAGCACACCTGGATATGGCATCTCGAAAACAGCGCTCAATGCACTGACCATCAAGACTGCGGCTGATTTGAAGCCCGAAGGCATCCTTGTTAACGCAGTGTGCCCCGGCTGGGTCGCCACTGACATGGGCGGGGGTGGTCGCCCGGTTCCCGAAGGGGCCAAGGGCGTCGTGTGGGCTGCAACACTGCCCGTGAACGGTCCAACAGGTGGTTTCTTTCGGGATGGGGTGCAAATTGATTGGTAGGATTTATCCCGGCGCCATGAAATCGATCAGTTTCCTGACACGCTCGGGCAACAGACGACGGCTGGGATAAACCGCGTACATGTCTCGTGTCAGCGGGACAGTATTCTCAACTTCCAGTCGTCGCAGATCGCCCTCCACCATATCCTTCGGCAACATCGCTATCCCCAGATTACGACGAGCGGCCTGTGCTATGACATCAAGGTCGCCAATATTATGGGCTATGTGGGCTGGATTCACCGTCTCTCCCGTTTCCAGTACCCAAGGTTGACCCGCCATCAGCGCAGGAAGAGTCTGGAACTTCGGTCGCGTTAAAGGACGCGAAAGCCCGTGCTCTCGAATGAAGCCCTGCCCTGCGCAAAAACAATATGGAACTGACCATAACCGCTTGGCAACAAGACCGGAGTCCGCAAGCGGACCGACCCGAAAGGCGAGGTCGATATTGTCCGCGAAAAAATCCAGCATGATGTTAGTCGTCGTCAGTTCAAGCTGGACCTGAGGATTTTGTTCGGCGTAATCCACCAGCTTTGGCCCTATCGTTGTACGAGCTGCCAAGGGTGGGGCCGTAATGCGAATCGTGTGGTGCCGCGTGTCATCGGTAAAACCCGCAACACGCTGAAGCGCTTCAATCGGATCCTGACAACGATCCAGAAGACGGCGCCCCTCTTCGGTCAGGCGCACCTGCCTTGTCGTGCGCTCGAATAGCTTAGCGCCCAGATGATCCTCTAACTTGGCAATCCTGCGACTAATCCTGCTAAGCGGAATATCCAGACGATCTGCAGCTTTGGAAAAGCTGAGGTGGTGGGCGACAACAGTAAACAGGCCAAGGTCGTTGTAGATCATAATTCTATTTATGAGATAATACCTTCTAAATTCAACTATTATCACGAAATGGCGTCATCGCTATCTTCTGCGAAACAAAAGGAGATGCATTATGCCATACGCGATAGAAATCACCCAAACTGGCGGGCCCGAAGTTCTGCGAAGTGTTGGCCAAGCTGTCGCACAGCCCGGTGCCAGAGAAATCCTGATCCGTAATCATGCCGGGGCGGTGAATTTTATCGATACGATTATTCGCCGTGGCGAAATGCCAGAGGGCATGATGCCAGACCTGCCCCATGTACCCGGCGTTGAAGGTGCCGGAATCGTCGAAGCGACGGGCAAAGATGCCGTTGGTTTCGCCGTGGGTGATCGCGTCGCATGGATGGGGCCGATTGGTGCGGGCGGCTATGGTACGCATTCCGTAATAAGTGCAACTTATGTAACCAAAATTGCCGATACCATCGCCTTTGAAACCGCAGCAGCAATCCCTGTCAACGCAATGACGGCCTATCACATGCTGGTCAATCTGGGCGGTGCGGCGGCCGGAAGATCCGTACTGGTGCATGCGGCTGCAGGCGGAGTGGGCACGATGGCCCTCCACATCGCCAAGCATCTGGGCATGACTGTGATCGCTTCGGTCAGCACTGAAAAGGTCGGATACGCCCAGGCGCAAGGAGCAGATTTTGTCATCGACTATCGTACTCAGGACGTGGCCACGCTGGTGTCAGAGATCACAAGTGGGCGCGGTGTTGATCTGACGTTGAATCCGGTTTCCGGTGACTCCTTGAAATCAGACCTTGATGCGCTGGCTCCCCTTGGAACGGCTGTGCTCTTCGGATTCCTTGCCGGGCCGCCAGCTGGCGGTTTTGCCGAGGATCTGGCGAAACACTTCCAGAAATCTGTCTCAGTTCGGGTCAGCGATATTTACACGTATTTTTCCAACCGACCAACTGCATTCGGCGCGGACATGACCAAGGTATTCAAGCTGTTGGAAACTGGCATTCTGCGTCCTCAGATCACCACATACCCAATCGCCAAGGCCACGGAAGCGCATCGCCGCCTAGAGGCGGGCGAAACCACCGGCAAGTTGGTGCTCAGCATCGATTGACTCATTTAACAAACACGACAAGCAAGGAACCAAAGCAATGAACTCGGTTTTCGAAACGGCCCTCATCGGCAAACACGTTGTTATCATTGGCGGCAGCAGCGGCATGGGTAAGGCCACCGCAAAGCTGGCGGTGGCGCTTGGTGCGAAAGTTACCATCGCCAGCCGGAGTCTCGCCAAGCTGGAGGCAGCAGCGGCAGACATCGGAGGCGGAGTTCAGATCGCACCGGTCGATACCACCAACGAAACTGGCATGAAGTCCTGGGCCAGCGGCCTTGAAAAAGTAGATCATCTGGTCATCTCTGCCTCAAGCGCAGCGCGTGGTGCCTTCGCCGAATTGCCAACCACTGACCTGCGCGCGATGTTCGAGGCTAAATTTATCGGGCCCTATGTGGCGGCGCGTGAAGTCTTGCCTGTCTTGACTGAAGGCGGCTCCATCACCTTCTTTTCTGGCGTCCTCAGCCGCCGACCCTCTGCCGGTGCAACGGGTCTTGGGGCCGTGAACGCGGCGGTCGAAGCCCTGTCCAAGGGGTTGGCATTGGAGCTATCAAACCGTGCGCGTGTGAACTGCATCAGCCCTGGAATGGTTGCAACCGAGGCTTACGCGGCAATGTCGAATGAGGCTCGCGAGGCCATGTTCGCTCAGGTTGGTAGCAGCCTGCCCGTCGGACGTATTGGTGAGGCCGAGGACATCGCCCAAGCTGTGATAATGGCAATGACAAATGGCTATCTCACAGGCGCTGTGCTGGATGTGGATGGTGGTCACCTGGTACGTGGCTGAATGGCCAATGCGGATTGGCCTGATCCAATCAGGGCTCTTCCGCGTGATATAGGCCTAGCTGATGGCGACGCTTGTGAAAGGTCGCCACTCTTTCGACGATCTCGTCGCTGGCCACTGCAATGACGAAGGACAAAAGCGTTTCGAGCAATGCTATAGTACTTACTGATGACGGGAAGAATTGCGGCGTATCCGCCGAGATGACGAACCCGTGTTGTGCATTGCGCAGAACAGGGCTGGCTGGGCTATCAGAAAGACCGACCACCGTCATGCCCTGCTCTCGGGCAACTTGCACCGCCTCGACCACTTCATTCCGATAAGGTTTGCAGGTCATCGCAATTAGTACATCGCGTTTGTCCGCCCATGCCAGATCGTCAATCGGATTTGATCCGGCGCGCGGGATAGCATGAAACTGCACCATGCCCGTCGAGGCCAAATAAACAAAGTTTCGCGCATTCGAATTGTTCACGCCAACGCCCAGTACGAACACGTTACGCGAATTCCAGATATCTTCAGCGGCGGCTTTCAGCTGTTCGGACGAGATATTGGCAAACGTCTCCTCGACGTTGCGCAGAGCGTCCTGAACCATATCCGCATAAAGCCCGCCCATATTGCCGGACTTACGAATATCCTGCAGCCAACGCGCGCGTTCCGGGAAATCGGCCTGACCGCGCCGGATCGCCTCGCGGAAGGGAACCCGGAAATCTTCGTAGCCTTCGAACCCCACCTGCCGCGCCATTCGGACAATGGTATTGGGTTTCACATTGGCGGCTTCAGCAATTTCGCGTACAGTCGATACACCCACGTCGCGCGGGTTCTCAAGCACATAGGTCGCAGCCTTGCGTGCCTCGGGTGTCAACTGAGACAGTTCTTCCGCCAGTCGTTCCAAAACTAAATTTGATACATCTGTCCCATTCATGATTGACGATGGTATTTTTGTTTGCATACGGTGTCGAGACCAAATCGACTCAGGGGGCCGGACCGATGTATTTCAGCTCACTCCCGCGTTTGATTGAGGTCACCGTAAATGCATCGACGGAGTTTGCCGCATGGCCCAATCCGAGACAATGAAGGCGATGGTCACCATGGGGCACGGTGATCTGGATCAGATGGTCTGGCACGAAAACTGGCCCTGCCCCACTCCCAAACCGGGCGAAGTTCTGATCAAGGTTGGTGCCTGTGGCCTGAACAATACCGACGTAAACACTAGGTCCGGCTGGTATTCTAAAACAGTCAGCGATGCGACCACCGGTGGCGCGTTTGAAGAGGTCGGCACTGATGACCCAACCTGGGGCGGAGCGCCACTGGCCTTTCCACGCATTCAAGGGGCGGATGTCTGTGGGCAGATTGTTGGAGTTGGGGACGGCGTGGATTCAATCCGCTTGGGCGAGCGTGTGATAACCGATTGCTGGTTGCGCGATCCGACCGATCCGATGAACAAGGACAAAACCGGCTACTTCGGATCAGAGCGAGATGGCGGCTTTGCCGAATACACAACGATCCCGGCCGTCAACGCGATAGCCATCCAATCAACACTTTCGGATGCTGAGCTGTCAACCTTCTCCTGTTCCTACTCAACCGCCGAAGGCATGCTGACCCGCGCCAAGGTCACCGCGGCTGACACTGTTCTTGTTCCGGGCGCATCTGGCGGCGTCGGTGGCGCTCTGGTTCAACTGGCCAAGCGCCGAAATGCGCGGGTCATCGCGATGGCGTCGGAGGCTAAGCACGACGACGTGGCCCTGTTGGGTCCAGATGTCATCCTGTCCCGCGCCCCCGATGATTTGCGCAAATCGTTGGGAGACGAAAAGATCACGGTCGTTGCCGACGTGGTGGGCGGGTCATACTGGCCGCAGCTTATCAGCATTCTTGAACGCGGCGGACGCTATACCTGCTCGGGCGCCATCGCGGGCCCTATGGTCGAGTTCGATTTGCGGACGTTCTACTTGCGCGATCTGACCTTTACAGGCTCGACTGTCATCGACCCCGAAGTAATGCAAAATCTTGTACGTTATATCGAAGCGGGCGAAGTAAAACCGGCCCTGGCCGCAACCTACCCTCTGAGCCAATTGCATGAGGCACAAACCGCCTTCATCGCGAAGAAACACACCGGAAACATCGTGGTGATCCCATGAAGTTGGATGATGTTTTAATGGCCGCCAGGCGATTGCATCAGAACCACCCGGATTTGGCGGGTTTTGGGGGTTGGCCAACAGATTTATCCAGAACGGACTTACAGCCCGCACAGATTCCGGCAACCCGGCTTGTCAGCAAATTTGGTCTGAACGGTACGCCCGAAACACAGGCATTGGTTACGGCTATTGCAGCAACTGCTGAGCAAGCGCACTGGAAACTGACCTATTCCGAATCCGAAGTCGGTGCGGATTTCTTGTCTCGATACGGGTATTACGAACTGTTCGGACCCAGCGGGCATTTCCATTCGACCCAACTACGCGGTTATGTCGCCTATTGGGGCGCAGGTCTGCAGTATGACTGGCACAGCCATCAGGCTGAAGAGCTATACCTGACGCTCGCTGGAAAAGCCTGTTTTAAGGTTGAAGGGAATGCACAGCTTGTCGGGCCGGGCCAGACCCGCCAGCATGAAAGTTGGCAAAGCCACGCCATGACGACAAGCGATCATTCAATCCTGACCTTTGTCTTATGGCGGGGCGATGGAATGGATGAACTGCCTCGGATGGATGCCGCATGACATACTGCGTCGAGGTGAAACCAAAATGAAAATTACCGGGATTTCTGTCTTTCAAATCGACCTGCCATTGGAGCATCCATACTGGCTGTCAGGCGGGCGATTGAAGTTTGAGAAGCTGGATGCGACGCTGGTCAAGATTGAAACCGACAAAGGGCTTGTTGGTTGGGGCGAAGGCACGCCCTGGGGGCATACCTATGTACCCGCCCACGGCCCCGGCATACGGGCCGGGATCGAGACGATGGCACCGTTTGTTCTTGGCCTCGACCCGCGGCGAGTTCTGGATGTTGAACGCGCGATGGATCAGGCCCTACCCGGACATCTCTACGCCAAAAGCCCGATTGACATGGCGTGCTGGGACATAGCCGGTCAGGTTGCTGGTCTTCCGATTGCTGATTTGATGGGGGGAGGGTCGCGTACGCCGCGCCCAATCGCATCCTCCGTAGGAGCCAAGACAATCGAAGAAACCCGCGCCGTCATCGAACGATACCGGCAGCGCGGCTATATCGCCCATTCCGTCAAAATCGGCGGCGATGTGGCCCGTGATATCGCCCGAATCCGTGACATGGAAAGCCTGCGCAATCCCGAAGACATCGTCCTCTATGACGTCAATCGCGGCTGGTCGCGGCAGCAGGCATTACGCGTGATGAGTGCGGTCGAAGACCTCAATGTCATGATCGAACAGCCTTGCGAAACACTGGATGACATTGCCGCGATCTCAGGCAAACATGCTTCGCCTGTTTCCGTTGATGAAAGCCTTGTGACCCTTCAGGACGCGACGCGCATAGCCCGCGATGGCATTGCCGAAATATTTGGCATCAAGCTCAACCGGGTCGGCGGGCTGACCAAAGCGGTCCGAATGCGCGAAGTCGCGCTGGCGCATGGGATCGACATGTTTGTAATGGCAACCGGTGGTTCTGTGCTGGCGGATACCGAAGCGCTGCATCTGGCGGCGACAATTCCGGATGCGAATTGCCATGCTGTCTGGGCCTGTCAGGACATGATCACCGTCGATATCGCCGGTGGGCGTGGACCGAGAAATGTGGACGGCCACCTGCATCTACCCGAAACACCCGGCCTTGGCGTTCACCCAGATGAAGATGCGTTGGGTGATCCTGTGGCGATCTACCGGTAACGATACGCGCCTCTTGTGCAAGTTCGATGACGGTCATCTGCCGAGGTTGACCTTGCCGCTTCGCCATGGGAACGATGCGCGATGGCTTAGTCGAACAGGATAGCGCGATGAAGATCGAACCCTTTGGCGTCGAAATTTGGATGGATGAATGGGAAACCCGCTGCGCCTATAACCTTGCAGAGACTTGCGTCGAGAGCCTGAGTATCGCCGAGCTTTTGAAGCTTTCCGGCAAAAACTCGGATGATCTGTCTGAATTGCTGGGGATGAAAATGACCTATGGCGCGATCCGGGGCTCGGACCGGCTGCGCGATGCGATTTGTAGCCTGTATGACCAGCAAAAGCGTGAGAATGTCATCGTCACCCATGGCACGATCGGTGCCAACATGCTGGTCCACAAAACGCTGGTCGAGCGCGGCGACAAGGTGGTGGCCGTCGTGCCCACCTATCAGCAACACTATTCCATCCCGGCCAGCATCGGCGCGGAGGTGACGCAGATCCATCTACGGGCCGAGAACGCTTATTTGCCCGATCTTGAGGAGCTGCGCGCCGCCGTAACTCCGGGCACCAAACTGATTGCCATCAACAACCCCAACAACCCAACCGGTGCGGTGATGGATCGCGCGTTCCTGCTTGAGATCGTCGAAATCGCACGCTCCGCTGGAGCATGGTTGCTGTGTGATGAAGTCTATCGCGGTACCGGGCAAGAAGGTTCGGGCATGACGGATGCGGTTGCAGATCTTTATGAGAAAGGCATTTCAACCGCGGGCATGTCCAAGGCGTTTTCGCTGGCAGGGCTGCGACTGGGTTGGATTGCGGCCAACCCAGAACTGATCGAAGCGGTTTCGATCCATCGGGACTATGACACGATCTCGGTCGGCATGATCGACGACCATTTCGCCGCGCTTGCGCTGGAAAACAACGACAAGGTTCTGGCGCGCAGCCACGCCATAACGCGCGGCAACCTCGCCATGCTGGAAGAATGGGTCGAAAGCGAGCCCAAAATCAGTTGGGTCAAACCCAAGGCCGGAACAACCGCGCTGTTGCACTACAACTTCGACATGCCCTCGCGCGAGTTCTGCGTGAAACTGCTGCAGGAAACCGGCGTGATGTTCACGCCGGGCTCTGCCTTGGGTCTCGAAGGCTGTGTTCGGATCGGTTACGCCAATACTCCGTCGATCATTCGCGAAGGGCTGGAAAAAGTTTCCACCTTCCTTGCGAAGCTCGACTAGCGCCTCATCGACTGGCCGTTGTGGAACAGATGCACCTTTTCGGGTGCCGCCGTGACCGAGACGGTTTTTCCTCGCAGATTGCGCTGAACACCAGGTAGTTTTGCAATCACGGCCTCCCGTCCATCCGGGACTGCAAAGTAAAGCAGCGTGACCTCACCCAAAGCTTCGGTGAAATCCACCAAGCCGGAATAAATTGGTGTTCCATCAGTGATATTTAAGTCCTCAGGCCGGACACCGATATTGACCTTTTTGCCTTCGTCAGCGGCATCCGTCGGGATTGATGAGATTGCCACGCCGCCATCATCCAGCGTGACGGTTGTTGTCTCTCCTGTCGCGGTAATGGTCCCGGGCAGCAGGTTCATTGCTGGTGAGCCGATGAACTGCGCGACAAACTCGTTATCTGGCGTCTCATAGAGTTCCAGCGGCGTGCCAACCTGCGCAACTCCCTTATTGGCCAAAACCACAATGCGGCTGGCGAGTGTCATCGCCTCGACCTGATCGTGGGTGACGTAAATCATCGTGCTGTCGGGCATCGCCTCTTTCAGGCGTGCAATCTCGATCCGCGTCGCCACGCGCAGGGCAGCGTCGAGGTTCGAAAGCGGCTCGTCGAACAAATATACTTTGGGGTCGCGCACGATGGCACGACCGATGGCAACGCGCTGGCGTTGTCCACCAGACAATGCCTTGGGCAGGCGATCCAGCAGGGGTTCAAGCTGTAGAATCTGGGCCGCGCGCTCCACGGCGGCATCAACCTCAGCGCTCGGCATCTTCGCGATCTTGAGCGCGAAGGCCATGTTTTCGCGCACCGTCATATGCGGGTAAAGCGCATAGGACTGGAACACCATCGCGATGCCGCGTTGCGCAGGTGGCACATCGTTCACCACCTGCCCTTCGATCTCAAGCGTACCGCCAGTGATCTTTTCAAGGCCCGCGATCATCCTCAGCAAAGTGGATTTTCCGCAACCTGACGGACCGACAAAGACAATCAGTTCGCCTTGCTCGATCTCGAGATCGATATGTTTCAGAACATCGACAGGACCATAGGATTTGGCCACATCCGTAAGCTTGAGTTCCGACATGGTTTACCTCTTTTCCCGAGCCAATAGACAGAATTGAGCGGCATCCAGCGTCACGTTGCTTTCCCCGCGAACGCCGCCCAACTCCTCCCCGATCACTTGCCAGTCACCTTCTGGCAGGGTCACGCCAACCGAACAGTCACCCAGATTGAAGGCGCAGAAGACCTGCTCGGCTTCATCCTCTCGGGTGAAGGTCAATACCGAACCGATTTGTGACATCCCTGTCTGCGCGCCGGACATCAGCGCTGAATGCGCATGACGCAATGCAATCGCATGGCGGTAGTGGTGCAGCATCGACGCTGGATCTTTTTCCAACCGATCCACCGCCCGCTCGGCCTGCGCAGCGCTGACTGGCAACCAGGGACGGCTCGTGCTGAACCCGGATTGTTCGTCCTGTGCGGCCCAGACCATCGGAGTACGGCAGCCATCGCGACCTTTGAATTCAGGCCAGAATTCAATGCCATAGGGGTCTTGCAAATCTTCGAACGCAACATCTGCCTCGGGCAGGCCCAGTTCCTCACCCTGATAAAGACAGGCTGAGCCACGCAGGCACATCATCAGAACGGCGTGCTGCCGGACAGCTGCATCGTCCAACCCCCAACGCGAAGCATGGCGTTGCACGTCGTGGTTTGAGAAGGCCCAGCATGGCCATGCATCACCCGCCTTGTCCTCAAGCTGGTCAAAAACCTGCTTTGCGTAAGCTGCCGTCAAAGCCCGCTTTTCGAGGAACTCGAAAGCATAACACATGTGCATCCGTTTATCGCCGCTGGTGTATTCGCCCATAATCTCAAGCCCGCGCTGCGCGTCGCCGACCTCACCCAGACAGGCGCGGCCCTCGTATTCGTCAGTCAGGGCGCGCAGCCTTTCCAGGAAGGCGATATTCTCGGGCTGACTTTTGGAATAGAGGTGATCCTGATGGTTATACGGGTTCACCATCGGCGCAATTGATGAGTTCCTCTGATCCATCGGCAGGCCAGGATTGTCACGTAGCTGGGCGTCGTGGAAATAGAAATTGATGGTGTCCAGACGGAACCCGTCGACCCCCATATCCAGCCAGAAGCGCGCCACATCCAGCAACGCATCCTGAACTTCCTTGCAGTGGAAGTTCAAATCCGGCTGCGAGGTCAGGAAGTTGTGCAGATAATACTGCAACCGCCGCGCATCCCACTGCCACGCCGAGCCGCCAAAGATCGAAAGCCAGTTATTCGGAGGTGTCCCGTCGGGTTTGGGATCAGCCCAGACATACCAATCGGATTTCGGGTTCTCGCGGCTGGCGCGGCTTTCGTTGAACCATGGATGCTGATCTGAGGTGTGGGATAGCACCAGATCGATCATCACCTTCAACCCATGCGCATGGGCTTGATCCAGCAGCTCTTTGAAATCTCCCATGGTGCCGAACATCGGATCGACATCGCGATAGTCGCTGACATCATAACCGAAATCCTTCATCGGAGATTTGAAGAACGGCGAAATCCAGATTGCATCAACCCCCAGCGAGGCGATGTAGCCTAACCGCTGGGTGATACCCTTTAAGTCTCCGATCCCGTCACCGTTGCTGTCCTGAAAGCTGCGCGGATAGATCTGATAGATCACCCCGCCCCGCCACCAATCTGACGCCGACTTGGTTTTTTCGAATGCTGTCGCGTTGGTCTGCACGTTCATCACACGCCCTTATTTTACGGAACCGGCCAGCAAGCCGCGAACCAGATATTTCTGCATTGCAAAGAAGACTGCCAACGGCACCGCGATTGAGACAAACGCCGCCGTGGCCAAGATTTCCCAGTTACCGCCCCGCGTACCCAGCAGTTCGACGATACGGTTGGTCATTACCGTTGTCTGGCCGCTAGCATCGATCAGGAAGACTTTGGCAACCAACAGATCGTTCCATGTCCAAAGGAACTGGAAGATCGCAAAGGATGCCAGTGCCGGAAAGCTAAGCGGCAGGATCAACTTGGTAAAAATCTGAAACTCGGTTGCGCCATCTACCCGGGCGTTCTCAATCAGGTCACGAGGCAGCCCGGCCATGTAGTTACGCAATAGGTAGATCGCCAATGGCATCCCGAACCCGGTATGGGCCATCCAGACCCCCAGGTATCCTTTGCCGATCCCGATATTGAGATGCAGTTTCAGCAACGGGATCAGCGCCAGCTGCAATGGCACCACCAATAGGCCAACCACCGCAGCGATCAGCAGGGCACGCCCCGGGAAATCCATCCATGCCAGCGCGTAAGCCGCAAATGCTGCGACAAGAATCGGGATAATCGTCGCCGGGATCGTCACCGTCAGGGTATTGAAGAACGCCTTGCCCATACTGTCGGAACTGCTTTCGTTGAAGAGAACATGGGCATAGTTTTCCAAGGTGAATTCAGGCGGCAGAGTAGTCGTCACAAACACGCGAGGGCCGCGCTTGCCCGAAAACTCTTCTGCGTTTTCCATCCGATAGTCACCGTTGGCCTGAACCGTGATCGTCCCGCCACGACGAAGCTCAGCCGTTTCGCCCGGAGCAAAGGCATCAATCGCACGGGAATTCACACCCCATCGCGAAATGTCCGAGGCCCGATCACCATCGAAGATATTGCCTTCGATCACATAGAGACCATCCTGCAAAACTTGCGTTTCAGGTGTCGCCGCGCGCAGAGTCAGGTTTTGTTCCGACGGGAAGAGCGCCCGCCACCAGCCGCTGCTGGAAATCTGGTCCGCTGTTCTGAATGACGAGATCAACAAACCGAGTGTTGGGAAAACCCAAAGCACCACAAGCAGCACGACCGAGGCGTGAACGACCCATCTTAGGGCTGGGCGGGTTCCTGCAATATCGCTCATAACCCCGTCCTCCTACTGCATTTCTTTGCGCGCATTGCGCACGTTCCAGATCAGGATCGGCGTCACCAGCAACATGATCACCATGGCGGATGCCGATCCCACGCCCCAGTCATTGGCGCGGAACATCTTGTCGTACATGTAATTGGCCAGAACCTGCGTCTCCCACTGGCCGTTGGTCATCGCAAAAACGATGTCAAAGACCTTGAGGACCACGATGGTGATGGTGGTCCAGACCACCATGATCGTGGTTTTGATCTGCGGCACTTTGATCTTGAAGAAAATCTGGAACGGATTGGCCCCGTCCAGAATGGCGGCCTCGATGGTCTCTTCCGGGATGCCGCGCAGCGCGGCGGACAGAATGACCATCGCAAAGCCGGTTTGTATCCAGACCAGCACGATCATCAGGAAGAAATTGTTCCAGAAAGGCAGGGTCAGCCAGGTGTGCGTTTCGGTTCCACCAAAGAAGATGTAGATCGCGTTCAGGACGCCGATCTGATCCTGATCGGCCGGACGTGCATCATAGACCAGTTTCCAGATTACCGAGGCGCCAACGAAAGAAATCGCCATCGGCATAAAGATCAGCGACTTGGCGACGTTACCCCAGCGGATGCGATCCGTTAGCTGCGCCACGAGCAGGCCAAATGCGGTGGACATGGCAGGTACAACAATCAGCCAAAGCATGTTGTTGCGCATCGCCTCCCAGAATTTCGGCTCGGCTACCATCTGGGTATAGTTGTCAAAACCCGCCCATTCATATCCACCACCGGCGACCCGATCAGTCAGCGATAGGCGCAGCGTCTCAAACACCGGATAGGCAAGATAGACCCCAAGGGCGAGGATCGCGGGAAGCAGAAACAGCCAGGGCCGGATCATATTCGCGCGGTTGATATTGCGACCCGCGTTCGGTCCACGCGCAGGGAACAGGACTTTATCCAGAAATTGGTTGGACAGGTAGAAATAGCCCACGCATCCCGACACACCGATTACGATTGTTAGCAGGCCCTGAATTGCCGGATTCATGGCGTCCTCTCCCTTGCTAGGGTTTCGGGCAACCTGATTGAAAGGTTGCCCGAAGGTTCAGCGGATTACTTGATTGCGTCCCAAGATGACTGGATTTCGCCGGTGACTTCTTCGGCGGATTTCCCGCCAGTATAGTCAACCATGCCGGTCCAGAACGTACCCGCACCCACGGCGCCCGGCATTAGGTCCGAGCCGTCGAAGCGGAAGGTGGTCGCGCCCAGTAGAATGTCACCCAGACCGCGCAGAGTATCATCCTTATAGGCTTCGGTGTTCACGCCCTTATGCGGGGTCAGGAATCCGGTTTGTGCCATCATGACTTCATGTGCAATCGGCTGCTTGAGGAACTCCATGAACGCGCTGGTCGCATCCGATGGATTGCTTACCGCCATCAGAGTACCGCCACCCAGAACCGGGTTACCCAAGTCCTTGTCTGCGAAAGACGGCATGTAAAAGAAATCTGCATCCAGGCCGAACTCGACATCTTCGGGGAAGAAGGCCGGAACGAAAGACGCCTGACGGTGCATGTAGCACTGGGGCGGCGATGAGAACATACCCTTGGGACTGTCGCGGAAGTCAGTCGAGGCGACAGCATCTGACCCACCCGAGACCTTGGCGTCATCACGCGCGAACCAGCCAAACTCTTCGATTGCGGCGATAACGCGCGGATCGTCAAACGGAATCTCGTTTGTCACCCACTGGTCGTAAACCTCGGGCGGCTGAGTCCGCAGCATCATGTCTTCAACCCAGTCGGTCGCGGGCCAACCGGTGGCGGCACCCGATCCCAGGCCAATGCACCACGGGGTTTCGCCATCGGCGACGATCTGCTCGGTCAGGGCCTTCAGTTCTTCCATTGTCGTCGGCACTTCGTATCCGGCATCCTCGAAGTTTTCCGGGTTATACCAGACCAGAGACTTGACGTTCACATTGTAGAAGAAGCCATACATCTGGTCATTGCCGTCAGCGTCTTTGTAAGTGCCAAGATCAACCCAGGAATCGCCAGCCGCATAATTATCACCAACCCAGGCCGCCATATCTTCACCCAGCGGCGTCAGCTGCCCTTTGGATGCCATTATCGCCGCCAGACCAGGTTGCGGGAAGACCGCTATATTGGGGGCTGATCCTGCCTCGGCATCGATAACGATCTGCTGCTCGAAACTGTCGGAACCGGTATAGATCACATCTGCGCCAGTCGCCTCTTCGAAATAGGCAATCATGTTGTTGAAGTAACCGTCCTCCGGGGTCAGCCACGGACCAAAAATCGTGACCGTCTGACCGCTCAGATCCGGGGCGCTTTCGGCCCAGGCATTATAGCTGTCCCAGTTGAACGGCCCCTCGCCCGGCGCGAAGACCAAATCTTGTGCTTGGACCGACCCGGCCAGCAGAGCGATCGCCGCCGCACCCGAATAAAGTGCGTGTCTCATGAGTTCTCCTCCCAATATTTTCGGCGCAAACGAGATTCGTTTTCAAAGCGCTTTGGATGCCGTACTTTATCCGCTAACATTCAGACCCTGTCAATATCTCGCCTACTAACACCTAAAAAACTGCCATTCTAAGACATTCTCTCGAAACATGTTGACTGAGCCAGGTTTTCACAACAAAACAAATGGGCATCAATTTGAAGGCGCTTTGAGTAAAATGAACCTAAAGCAACTCTCTGAGATCCTCGGCCTTTCACAAACAACCGTCAGCCGCGCGCTGAACGGTTACCCGGAGGTCAGCGAAGGGACGCGCATCCGGGTTCAGGCTGCTGCGAACAAGCATGGTTACCGCCCCAACAGCCGCGCCAAGGGGCTGGCGACAGGGCGGTCTATGGTCATCGGCCATGTGATTCCCACCTCGTCCCGGCACGAAATGGTCAATCCGATTTTCGGAGATTTTGTGGCAGGCGCAGCCAAAACCTATGCGGCGAACAATTATGACATGATGTTCACGCACGCGCCGGACACATCAATTGAAGAATCCTATCGCAGCCTGTTCAATCGGGGCGTCGTAGACGGCGTGGTCCTGCAAGGCCCCAAGGTACGAGAGCCGCGCATCTCGGTGTTATCGCGCCTCGGCGTACCCTTCATTGTTCATGGCCGGTCGACCTACGCCAAAGAGCCATATGATTGGATCGATGTGAACAATCAGCGTTCATTCGAACGCGCTACTCGGTTTTTGATCGATCTGGGCCATCGGCGCATCGCGTTAATCAACGGACTCGAGGAAATGGATTTCGCGCGTCGGCGGAGGAACGGCTATCTGGCGGCGCTCAAAGAAACCGGGATCTCGCTTGATCCACACCTGCTGCGCAGCGCCGAGATGACCGAGATTTATGGGCATCAGACAGCCTGCGACATGCTGAAGCTCGACGACCCGCCAACAGCAATTTTGGCCTCTTCGATTATCTCTGCGGTTGGAGTCCGGCGCGCACTGGAAGAAAGCGGTCTGAAAATGGGGCGCGATATCTCGGTGATCGCTCATGATGACGAGTTGTCATACATGCGCAATGGTATGGATGTTCCAATTTTCACCGCAACGCGCTCGTCGGTCAGACACGCGGGCGAGGTGGCTGCCGAAATGCTGATCGAGCGGATCAACGCTCCGGATGACCCACCCAAAACGCGCTTGCTGGAGGCTGAACTTGTCGTCGGCAGCTCGACGGGGCCAGCCCCACAAAGGATGTGAGATGAAGTACAAACGCGCAGATTTCCCGCCAGATTTTCAGTTTGGCGTGGCGACGTCGGCCTATCAGATCGAGGGACACGCCAATGGGGGCGCAGGCAAGACCCATTGGGACAGTTTCGCCGCAACTCCAGGTAACGTCACCAATGCGGAAAACGGAGATTTGGCCTGCGATCACTATAACCGGTTCGAACAGGATCTGGATCTGATCCGGGGCGCAGGCTTCGACTGTTACCGTTTTTCAACCAGTTGGGCGCGCGTGCTGCCCGAAGGACGCGGACCGATCAATCAGCAAGGCTTGGATTTCTATGATCGCCTGACCGATGCGCTGCTTGAACGCAGCATCAAACCTTGCGCAACGCTGTATCACTGGGAACTCCCGTCACCGCTCGCCGATCTGGGCGGTTGGCGAAACCGGGATATCGCGAATTGGTTTGCAGACTTCACCGAGATCATCATGGGCCGCATCGGCGATCGGATGTTCAGCGTCGCACCTGTCAACGAGCCTTGGTGCGTAAGCTGGCTGAGCCATTTCGAAGGCCAACATGCCCCCGGCTTGCGCGACATCCGGGCGACCGCGCGCGCGATGCACCACGTGCTGCTGGCCCATGGTCGCGCAATCGAAGCCATGCGTGGATTGGGCATGTCGAACCTTGGCGCAGTGTTCAACCTTGAATGGGCGGAACCTGCTGACGACAGCGATGAGGCACAGACTGCGGCGGCGCTTTACGACGGGATTTACAACCGCTTTTTCCTGGGCGGCGCATTTAAGAAATCCTACCCTCAGAATGTTCTGGAAGGATTGGAGCCGCATCTGCCGGACAAGTGGCAGGATGATTTCGACACAATCGCGTCGCCGGTCGATTGGTGTGGGCTCAATTACTATACGCGCAAGTTGATAACGCGCGCAGATACGCCTTGGCCTTCCTTAACCGACGTCCCTGGCCCCTTGCTAAAAACGCAAATGGGGTGGGAAATTGATCCGGCAGCCCTGTCCCGTTTCCTGATCCGGACCGCGCAAGAGTATACTGGGGACCTGCCTATCTACGTGACCGAAAATGGCATGGCGAGCGCAGAACGTCAAAACGACGCTGACAGAATTGACTACTTGAACCAGCATCTTGCCGAAGTGTGTAATGCCCTGGACCACGGCGTTCCGATCAAGGGATATTTCATCTGGTCCCTTCTCGACAATTACGAGTGGGCGCTGGGATATGAAAAACGGTTCGGGCTGGTCGATGTAGATTTTGAGACGCTGGAAAGAAGGCCAAAGGATTCCTACCGCGCGTTGCAGGCCGCATTGGTCCGGGATCAGTCTGGTTGACCGTCAAGCTTTGCTACTGCGGGCACACGCCGGTTCAGTTTGGCACCTTCAAATGTGGCGTTTGGCGTTCCACCGTAAGGTTCTGTGTGGCCGAGGATGACGTCAGCTCAACAAACAAGCGCTCGGCGCGCGCAAACCGTTCGAAATAGGTGAACTGAATTGAATTCACTAACGACGGCTCCTGACACTGCACCAGATAATCGGCCTGAAATTCGGTGTGATGCACGGCATTATCGCTGACTTGCCCCTCATCCTGAACGAAGACATCACCAACAAGCGCGACATTGGCCGTTGTAGTCACGCACCCCGCTTCAGGCGGCACCTCAAAGATCGCAAGCGGTTTAGAAAGGTCCGAGATTGCGACGGCAACATCCGCCCTCTCATCTTTGTTCTCGGCAGTGTGTTCGAACCCAACAATATCTACGCCTGGCACTTCAAGCGTCAGGCTAAATCCGGTTTCAACGAATGAAATTGCCATATGACCCGCGCCATGAGTATGCGCTTCGATGGCGGTCTCTGCCTGCGCCATCAGCGCGGCTGGTATTAGCGCAAGAACAACGGCCGCGCGTTTCATTCTGTTCACCATTAACCAAACAAACCGTAGGGCATTTTAATACAATTGCGCCTCAGCGCAATGTTCGCCGGGTGCATCGGGCTCCCCAGATATGGTTAGTCAGAAATAGGAATAATATCTGACAATAAAACTCAGGTTGACATTGCTGACTATTTCACTAAGAAATTGCCGCATCCAGCCCCGCTGTGCCTGCCGGGGTCCGAATCCCGCTAAGAAAGAAAAGTGTTCCACATGACCAGATTGTTCAACGCGGCCAGTGCCCTGACCTTGTGTATCGCAAGTACAGCTGTCGCCGAGGCCCCGTCCAAAGCCGATGTTCTGACCACATATTCCAATATCGCCGAAGCCAAATATGACGACAGTCTGATTGCAGCAAAGAAACTGCAAGCTGCCGTCAACGCCCTCATTGCTGACCCGTCCGATGCCACTCTGAACACAGCCCGTGCCGCATGGATCGCCGCGCGCGTGCCGTATCAGCAGACCGAGGTTTATCGCTTTGGCAACGCCATCGTCGACGATTGGGAAGGCAAGGTGAACGCATGGCCTCTGGACGAGGGCATGATAGATTATGTGGATTCCTCCTACGGAGGCCCCAGCGATGAGAACGAGTTTGCGGCGCTGAACGTCATCGCCAACCCCAGCTTTGATCTGTCTGGCGAGACCATCGACGCAAGCGAAATCACCCCTGCCCTGCTGTCGGATACGCTGCACGAGGCTGACGGGATCGAGGCGAACGTCGCCACCGGCTATCACGCCATCGAATTCCTGCTGTGGGGTCAGGACCTGAACGGCCACGGCACGGGCGCAGGAAGTCGTCCTTATACCGATTATCTAGTTGGTGACGGCTGTACAGGTGGCAACTGCGATCGCCGCGCCCAGTATCTGAAAGCGGCAACCGATCTGCTGATCAGTGATCTGGAATGGATGACTGCCCAGTGGACCGAAGATGGTGACGCACGTGCCGCTCTTGCCGCAAATGAAACTGCTGGCGTTAGTGCGATCCTAACCGGCATGGGTTCGCTGTCCTACGGCGAGCAGGCGGGTGAGCGTATGCGCCTCGGCCTGATGTTGAACGACCCCGAGGAAGAGCAGGACTGCTTCTCGGACAACACCCACAACAGCCATTACTATGACGGCCTGGGCATCCAGAATGTGTATTTGGGCAGCTATACCCGCATCGATGGCACGCCTGTTTCGGGTGCATCCCTATCGGATCTGGTGACCGCAGCCGATCCGACGCTTGATACAGAGATGAAAGCCAAGCTGGCCAACACCATGCTGGCGCTAGGCCGTATCAAATCAACCGCCGAAGCGGGTTTTGCGTATGACCAGATGCTGGAACGCGGCAATGAAGGTGGCGAAGCGCTGATTATGGGTGGCGTCAATGGACTGGTCGATCAAACCAAGACCATCGAACGCATCGTGACCGTGCTGGAGCTTGACCAGATCGATTTCGAAGGCTCGGACAGCTTGGATAACCCTGACGCGGTATTCCAATAGGTATCATGGCCGGGCGCATTTTTAGTGCTCTCGGCCTTTCTCAACATCGAGTGTGGCGTCTTGGCACTGGACGCGCCCTCAATAACCTACTATTTCACTAGGAAATAGCATACCCCGACTGAGTCGCCATGATCGTTTGCCAATGCACCAACATCTCTGACCACGACATCCGAGCGGCGATCGATTGGATGCGCACGGCAGACCCACAGACCATCATCACTCCCGGCAAGATCTATCATGCCCTTGGCAAGTCAGCGGATTGCGGCGGATGTATGCCGCTTTTCCTAGACACAATGCGCGCAGACGATAATCTTAAAGTCCCCATGCAGCTTCGGTCGTTTCGATCCGAAGTATCACAGGAGAAAGCACATGAAGGGCGATCCCAAGGTCATAGAATACCTCAACAAATCACTGCGGCATGAACTGACGGCGGTCAGCCAGTACTGGCTACATTACCGCCTGCAAGAGGATTGGGGGCTTGGCCATATGGCCAAGAAAAGCCGTGAGGAATCCATCGAGGAGATGGGCCATGCAGACAAGCTGATCGAGCGGATCATCTTTCTGGAGGGCCACCCCAACCTGCAGAAACTTGACCCACTCCGCATCGGGCAGACCCCGAAAGAAACACTGGAATGCGATCTAGCCGCCGAACAAGACGCGCGGGCGCTTTATGTCGAAGCGCGGGAATACTGCCGCGAGGCCGGCGACTATGTGTCCATGGGCCTGTTCGAAGAATTAATCAGCGACGAAGAAGGACATATCGACTTCCTCGAAACGCAGCTCGACCTTTATGAAAGGATTGGCGAAGCCAATTATGCGCAACTTAACGCATCCAAGATGGACGAAGGCGAGTAAGCTTGCCCTTGCATCGGTGGCCGCACTCACGGCCACCTCTTCCCAAGCCACCGAGCTGCGGGACTCTCATCTAAATTTCCTTCCAAGAACTGCCGAAGAACGCGCCCGGATCGACGCTGTCACAGCTACGCCGGATGACTTCAGTGTGCCGCAGCGGTTCGAAGAACTGTCCGCTGGTGCTGCGACCGTGCGGGCGCGCACTGATGCGGACGCGTTTTCTCAGCCCTCCGCCAATTTAAGCTTCGAACAGGAGCTGGACTTCAAAGTCGGCAACGGGTTGTTCAAAAAGATCTGGGTCTCGTCTCCGTCGTCCACTCTGGCTTCGGACGGTTTGGGTCCGCTATACAACGCCCGCTCGTGTCAGCGCTGTCACATCAAGGACGGGCGCGGTCATACGCCTAACGGCCCGGATGACAATGCCGTCTCGATGTTCCTGAGAGTTTCGGTTCCCGGCAAGCCAGAGGGCGCGCCTGCCGAGATCGAAGACTATATCGCCACCCTGCCTGATCCGAGTTATGGCACTCAACTGCAGGATTTCGCTCTGGCAGGCCATCCCGCAGAATATCGGCTGGACATCACGTATGAGGAAGTCCCCGTCGCGCTGTCCGACGGCGAAACGGCTTCGCTCCGCCGCCCCAACTATAAGGCCGCCGATTTAGGCTATGGCCCGTTGAACCCGGACGCGATGCTTAGCCCTCGAGTTGCGCCGCAGATGATTGGACTGGGGTTGCTGGAATCAATTCCGGTTGAGGACTTGCTGGCCAAAGCCGATCCTGATGACGAAGATGGCGATGGTATCTCGGGCCGTCCGAACATCGTATGGTCGACGGAATTCGGCGAACCAATGATGGGCCGCTTTGGTCACAAGGCCGGGATGCCCACGGTGATGGAGCAATCGGCGGCGGCCTTCGCAGGTGATATCGGCATATCAAGTCCGCTTTACCCCGCGCCGTACGGCGATTGCACCGAATTGCAGGCCAACTGCATTGATGCACCGCACGGAGACAATGATGCGCGGGGATTCGAGATTGACGCAATTGGCATGGACCTCGTCGCCTTCTACAGCCGCAATCTCGGTGTTCCGGCGCGCCGAGACACCGATGACCCTGAAGTGCTGCGCGGGAAAGAAGTGTTTCTTGCCTCGGGCTGCGCATCCTGCCACACGCCTGCTTATGTCACCCACAGGATGCCCGATAGGCCCGAACAGAGCTTCCAGCTTATCTGGCCCTATACCGACCTGCTGTTGCACGACATGGGCGAGGGTCTGGCCGATAACCGCCCCGAGGCCCGCGCAACGGGCCGCGAATGGCGCACGCCGCCTTTGTGGGGCATCGGCCTGACCCAGCGCGTCTCAGGCCACACCCAATTCCTGCACGATGGTCGCGCGCGATCCCTGCTTGAAGCCATCCTTTGGCATGGTGGCGAGGCGCAGGCCGCCCGTGACACGGTTGTTTCAATGCCAAAAGCCGACCGCGACGCTCTGATCCGCTTTCTTGGGAGCCTCTGACCCATGCGTAGCCTTACTTTCGCCGCCGCCCTGCTGGTGCCCTTGGGCGCCTTTGCTCAGGATCGAGCTCCGATTTTGATGGATGTGACCGAAACGCATATTCTGCCACGCTTTGCAGAGCTGGCTGATGCAACTGGAGCTTTGTCGACCACAGCCCAAACAGATTGTGAACCGGTGTCAGACGACCTGCGCGCTGATTACGCCACGGCATTCGATAGCTGGATTTCGGCCAGCCATTTACGTTTTGGGCCGTCCGAGGCTGACGATCTCGCCTTTGCGCTGGCTTTCTGGCCAGATACCAAAGGGTTCACGCCCAAAACCTTGTCCCGACACATCGCCAGTGAAGACACTGCCGTCGACGACCCCGATGCCTTTGCCGAAACCTCAATCGCCGGGCGCGGCTTTTTTGCATTGGAACGAATGCTCTTTGATCCAGCGATGACAGAACAAGGAAGCGCCGACTATCGTTGCGCGCTTATCCGCGCCATCACCACTGATATCAACCGAAATGCCGTCGCAATCAACACGGACTGGCAAAGCTACGCACCACGACTGACGCAGCCGGGGGACAACAGCCCCTATCGCACGGGCGATGAGGCAATGCAGGAGCTGTTCAAGGCGCTTACAACGGGGCTAGAGTTCACAGCCGACACACGCATTGGACGCCCTTTAGGAACGTTCGAGCGTCCGCGCCCGAACCGTGCTGAAGCGCGGCGGTCCAAGCGGTCGTTGCATCATGTCACGCTGTCTCTGATCGCCCTGCGTGACTTGGCCGCCCGTCTGTCCTTTGACCACCCCGAGATTGCTGCAGATCTGGATGCCGGTTTCGCGCGGGCCATCGACCGGGCTCAATCACTGGACGACCCCGCCCTGGCCGGTGTTGCGACACCGCAAGGTCGCGTCCGCATCGAAGCGCTGCAGCAATCGATCAACGATATTCGCGAGATCGCCGCGACCGAGCTTGGCCCGACGCTCGGCATCAGCGCCGGATTCAACTCACTGGATGGGGATTGACCATTGACGAGCCGCCGCGAATTTCTTGCAGGCCTTGGTGCCGCCAGTCTTGCTTCGGTGCCGGGCTGGGCGTCCGTCGGCGCGCCCCGCTATCTGGCCGCTGCCTTATTCCCAGATGGTAGCTACCGCCTGTCCGGCCTGGATAACTCGGGCGCAATTTTGTTCGCTATACCGCTACCCGCGCGCGGGCACGCCGCCGCGGCCCATCCGTTCAAAGCCCAAGCGGTCGCGTTTGCGCGCCGCCCCGGGACCTTTGCAATTGTAATTGATTGTAAAGACGGCTCTGTCCTAAAGCGGCTGGAGGCACCCAATGGCCGCCACTTCTACGGGCATGGTGCATTCTCGGCTGATGGAACACAGTTTTTCACAACCGAAAACGACTATGAGGCCGCAGAAGGTGTGGTTGGCGTCTGGGACGCGATCAGCTTCGCACGGCTGGGAGAGTTCTCGTCAGGTGGGATAGGCCCCCACGACATGCGCTTGCTGCCCGGTGGCGACATACTGGTCATCGCCAATGGCGGCATCGAGACACACCCCGACAGCGGTCGGACCAAGCTAAATCTGCCAACGATGCAGCCCAACCTGAGCTATCTCGACATTTCGGGTTCGATATTGGAGCAAGTAGAGCTACCCCGCGCGCTGCACAAAAGCTCGATCCGCCATCTTGCGGTGCGTGACGATGGTCTAGTGGGTTTTGCAATGCAATGGCAAGGCAGCCAGACCAAGTACCCTGCCCTTCTGGGGCTTCACCGAAGGGGCGAAAAGCCTCGCCTTTTGTCAGCGCCCGAAACGCAGCAAAGAGAGTTGCAATGGTATGCTGGCAGCATTGCCTTTTCCACCGATGGCCAATCGGTTGCGATCACCTGTCCGCGAGGCGATGCATTGCACCGTTTCGACGTAAATAGCGGAGCATTCATCGAAGCTTTAGTGTTCGAAGATGTTTGTGGTTTAGGCGCCGGTAAGGCTGGGTTGGCGTTTACCACCGGAACCGGTGCATTTGGCACTCTGACGACCACCGGCGCCGAAATCACCGCGCGGTCGGATTGCCAGTGGGACAACCACCTGATCCCGATCCGTACATACGGCTAGAATTCGGCAGCGAACCCTCTCACAGTTTACACTTGGACGAATCAAACCGCTGCCGTATTGGCAGGCGCTAAACCAGCACACCCAAGTTAAGGACTGATCTGATTGAAACAGACGCCCGACGCACCGCATTCCATCTACGGGGTTGAGAAATGGGGCCATGGCCTCATTGAGGTGACAGAATGGGGCGAGATAGCTCTGCGCAATCCGATGGCCCCCGAAGCCGAGCCAATCAGCCTGCCGGGTATCCTCAGCGATCTGGACGACCGGGGGATCAAAGCCCCGATGGTCTTGCGTGTTGCGTCTTATCTAGAGCATGAAATCGCGCACCTGAACGAGAGCTTTGCCGAGGCAATCGCGCGCGTAAACTATAAGGGCCACTATCGCGGTGTTTTTCCGATCAAGGTGAACCAACAGGCGCAGGTGGTCGACCG
Source organism: Ruegeria sp. CJ6 (assembly GCF_056536665.1). Taxonomy (NCBI): domain Bacteria; kingdom Pseudomonadati; phylum Pseudomonadota; class Alphaproteobacteria; order Rhodobacterales; family Roseobacteraceae; genus Ruegeria; species Ruegeria sp. CJ6. The sequence goes on from NZ_JBQFQB010000003.1 coordinate 501,085, forward strand.
GATCGTCGAGTTCGGCAAGAAATACAATTATGGCCTTGAAGCAGGATCAAAACCCGAACTGGTGGTGGCCCTGGCCCATCGCCTGGCCCCCGAAGCGCTGATCGTCTGCAATGGCGTCAAGGATGCTGAATTCATCCAATTGGCGATCCTGTCTCGCAAGATCGGGTTCAACACCGTCATCGTGCTGGAAAGTCCAAAAGAGGCCAATACCGTCATCGAGGTCTATAACCAACTGGGGATCGAGCCCCTAATAGGCGTTCGGGTCAAATTGACCAATCAGATCAGCGGCAAATGGGAAGAAAGTTCCGGCGACCGTTCCGCCTTTGGAATGAACACCGACCAGCTTGTTGCCACCGTGGACAAGCTGAAAGCGGCGGGATTGCTGCACTGCCTCAAGCTGCAACATTCGCATCTGGGTTCACAGGTGCAAGACGTTAACGATGTGCGCCGCGCTGTTGGCGAGGCATGCCGGTATTACACCGAACTCTCGCGTGAAGGTGTACCACTCAGCTATCTGGATCTCGGCGGCGGCATGGGGGTGGATTACACGGGCGAAAAAAAGGCCGCGGAAAACTCGATCAACTACACGGTCGAGGAATATTGCGCCAACGTAGTCGAAACCGTGGCTTACGCCATGGACGAGGCTGAAATCGACCACCCCACACTGATCACCGAAAGCGGCCGTGCGGTGGTTGCGACGTCGTCCATGCTGGTCTTCAACGTGTTGGAAAGCACACTCTACGACGCCCCGGACGGACCAATGGCCGAGCCCGATGACCACCACATGGTTTCGGACCTCGCCGCAGTACACGGCTATCTCAGCAAGGATCGGCTGCAGGAATGCTGGAACGACGCAACCTTCTATCGCAATGAATTGCGCGCGCTTTTCAGACGCGGGTATGTCGACCTGCGCCAGATGGCCCGGGCCGAGCGCATCTACCTGTCCCTTATGGCCCGTCTCAAGGCCTTAGCGGCAAGTGATGATCTGGACACGGAAGTGGATGACCAGCTTGAGAAGGTCGCAGACATCTACCATTGCAACTTCTCGCTGTTCCAATCCCTCCCCGATGTCTGGGCCATCGACCAATTACACCCGATCGTGCCGCTGCAAAGCTTGAATGAAACACCAGACCGCCGCGCGGTCCTGTCCGACATCACCTGCGATAGCGACGGAAAGATCGACCGATTCATTTTGGCCGACGGCGTGTCCCCCAGCCTGCCAGTGCATTCGCTGCCCGAAGAAGGCGAGTATTTCATGGGCGTCTTCTTCGTTGGCGCCTATCAGGAAACACTTGGCGACCTGCACAATCTGTTCGGCGACACCAATGTCGTCACCATCGACCTGCGCACCGACGGTGGCTTCGACTTGCTGCATGAACAAGAGGGCGACACAATTTCTCAAGTCTTGTCTTATGTGGAATTCGACCCGCAAGACTGTGTCGCCGCGTTCCGCAAAATGGTGGACGAGGCGATTTCGACCGGTACTCTGCAAGCCAAGGACCGAAAAACCCTGATGAGCGCCTATCGCGACTCGATCAACGGCTACACCTATTACGAATAACCCCTTGAGAGGAGACTATCCCATGGGCAAAACACTGGTTGTCGGCGCGGGCGGCGTGTCGCACGCAGCCGTGCACAAAATGGCGATGAATTCGGACATCTTTACCGAGATCACGCTGGCCAGCCGCACGAAATCGAAATGCGACGCCATCGCAGCGGCCGTTAAGGACCGCGTCGGTGTGGACATCGCGACTGCCGAGTTGGACGCCTACAAGGTTGAAGACACAGTCAAACTGATCAAAGAAACGGGTGCAGAAATCCTCGTAAACCTGGCCCTGCCGTATCAGGATCTGGTTCTGATGGACGCGTGTCTTGAGGCCGGCATCCACTATCTCGACACCGCGAACTATGAGCCCGAGGACGAGGCCAAGTTCGAATACCACTGGCAATGGGCCTATCAAGAACGGTTCAAAGAGGCTGGTTTGACTGCCATCCTCGGCTCGGGCTTCGATCCGGGTGTTACATCCGTCTTCGCCAAATGGCTGAAGAAGCACAAGTTGGATACGATCCGTCAGATCGATGTGTTGGACGCGAATGGCGGCAGCAACGATCAAGAATTCGCCACCAACTTCAACCCGGAAATCAACCTGCGCGAAGTGCTGGCCGAGGTGCGCCATTGGGAAAACGGCGCATGGCAGCACAGCCCGGCGATGACCCACAAGGTCGAGTTCGACTTCCCCGCCATCGGCCCCAAGAACATGTACCTGATGTATCACGAGGAACTGGAGTCGCTCAGCACCCATTTCCCCGAGATTGAGCGCGCCCGCTTCTGGATGACCTTCGGTGACGCCTACATCACCCACGCCAAGGTGCTGGAAAACGTCGGTATGACTCGCATTGACCCGGTGATGCATGACGGCAAGGAAATCATCCCGATTCAGTTCCTGAAAACCCTGCTGCCCGATCCCGGCGATCTGGGCGCGGAGACCAAGGGCAAAGCCTGCATCGGTGACATCGCCACAGGTCAGGCCAAGGACGGCTCGGGCGAAAAGACCTATTATATCTACAACATCTGCGATCACGAGGAATGCTATGCCGAGGTCGGCAGCCAAGCCGTCAGCTACACCACCGGCGTCCCCGCCATGATCGGTGCGGCGCAGGTGCTTAAAGGCAATTGGCGCGAACCGGGCGTGTGGAACATGGAACAGCTCGACCCGGACGACTTCATGGACATGCTGAACACCCACGGCCTGCCGTGGCAGGTCCACGAACTCGACAGCCCCGTCGATTTCTGATCCGCATCAGCTTCATCTGGCTATAAATATCTCGGGGGGTCCGGGGGCAGCGCCCCCCGGCCTCTCCACAATCCGGAGACACCCGAATTGTCCGACATGATGACCACCCAAGCCGGAGATGCCGGTGCTTTCCGCAATTTCGACTTCAACCGCGTGCCCACCCCTTGCTTCGTGGTCGATGAGAAAGCCGTAGAGCGCAACCTGACCATCCTCTCCGAGATAGGCACCTGTTCCGGCGCACATGTCCTGAGCGCGCTTAAGGCGTTTTCCATGTTCTCGCTAGCCCCACTGGTGCGCCGACACCTTGGCGGCACCTGCGCGTCCGGCATCTATGAGGCGCGGCTGGGGCGCGAGGAATATGGCGGCGAGGTCGCCACTTTCTGCGCCGGATATAAAGACGCGGACATGGACGAAATCCTGTCATTGTCTGACCACATCATCTTCAACTCACCCGCGCAAAAGGACCGCTTTCTGGCAAAAGCCCAAGCCGCCGGCGTACAGGTCGGTCTGCGCATCAATCCGGAACATTCCGAAGGCGAAATCCCCAAATACGACCCTTGCGCGCCCTGCTCGCGTTTGGGCACGCCGGTCAGCCAATTGACCGCCGAGACTATGAGTGGCGTGGACGGGCTGCACATGCACACGCTCTGCGAACAGGGGTTCGCGCCGTTGCAGCGGACATGGGACGCGGTTGAGCCAAAGCTCAAACCGTACCTTGGCCAACTCAAATGGCTGAACTTCGGCGGCGGGCATCATATCACCCGTGATGACTATGACCGCGACGGGCTGGTCGCCTTCATCAAATCCATCCGTGAGACACACGGTATCGACGTCTATCTGGAACCCGGTGAGGCAGTGGCCCTGGATGCGGGCATTCTGGTTGGCGAAATCCTCGACTTGCCGACCAACGGTATGACCCTTGCGATCACCGATATCTCGGCCACCTGCCATATGCCGGACGTCATCGAAGCCCCCTATCGCCCCGCCCTCATGGATGAGGCCGAGGCAGGCCATACCTATCGCCTTGGCGGCCCGTCCTGTCTGGCGGGCGACGTGATCGGTGACTACACGTGGGACAAGCCACTGGAAATAGGCCAACGCTTTGCCTTCCTCGATCAGGCGCATTACTCGATGGTCAAAACCAACACCTTCAACGGAGTTCCGCTGCCGACTATAGCGCTGTGGAACAGCGAAACTGACGAACTGAAAATCATCAAACAGTTCGGCTATGACGACTTTAAAGGCCGCCTCTCATGAGTATTTTCCTCGACAGTGAACTGTCCGCATGCGAGCGCACCGAGGACGCGCGGTTCCGTGTGATCCCGGTGCCGCTGGAACGCACTGTATCTTACGGGGCGGGCACCGCCAAAGGCCCGGACGCAATTATCGAAGCCAGTAATGAACTGGAACGCATCACTGGCCACGCCGAGCCCTGCGTCGAGGGGATCTTCACCGAAGAACCCGTTGACTGCGATGCAGCGTTGTCAGAGATAATGGAACGCCTAGCCCAACGCACGGAAGCGGCCGTTCGCGCCGGCAAAATCCCGGTGACGCTAGGTGGCGAGCATTCACTTAGCTACGGCGCAGTGTTGGGTGTTGCCCGCGCTCTAAACCAACCGATTGGTATCGTGCAAATCGACGCCCATGCTGATCTGCGCAACGCTTATCAGGGCGAGAAACATTCTCACGCCTCAGTCATGCATCTTCTTGCCGAAGAAGGTATCCGTCTGGCGCAATTCGGAGTTCGCGCCTTTTCGACCGAAGAAGCCCAAAGCCGCCTGAAAAATCACGTGTTTCATGTAGACGCCGAAGAACTGGTTACCGGCAACATCCACTCGGTTGATCTGCCCAAGGATTTTCCCGAACTGGTGTACGTCAGCTTTGACGTTGATGGGCTGGACCCGGCAATCATGCCCGCCACTGGAACACCCGTCCCAGGCGGGCTGGGATATTATCAAGCCCTGCGCCTGGTGGAACACGCCCTGAAGGGCCGAAAATGTGTGGGTTTCGACGTCGTCGAACTGGCCCCGAACGGCAATGCCGCCTGGGATTTTACCGCCGCCCAGATCGTCTATCGCATGATGGCCGCCTGTTAAGCCTCGGCGGTCTCATTCAGTTCCATGTGCCCTTCGCCCTTGTTCAGAACGCGGCGTAGCATGGGTTCGAAGAACTCCAGCGGTTTGGTCGGATAATCCGGGTCGAACGCCTTCTGATCATATTCATGACAAAAATAGCGGCAGTCCTCCCAATACGGGCTGTCGCGATATTTGTCGCGGGCATTCCGATCACCACCTAGATGATGATTGTAGTAGTAGCCCTGAAACACGCAGTGGTGCTTGAGAATCCAGTGTGTCTTCTCACTGACATAAGGCTTCATCATAGCGGCGGACAGTTCCCCGTGATTATAAGGCGACAAGATATCGCCGGTGTCATGGATCAGGGCAGCCACAACCAACTCTTCATCAGCGCCGTCCTCATACGCTCGTGTCGCGGCCTGTAGGCTGTGCTGATAGCGATTCACCGGATACGGCGTCCATTCTTCATCCAGTGAACGAATGGCGTCCAGTATGCGATCCGGCAAAGCAGCGTTGTAGCTCTCTTCATACTCCATGACCGCATCCCAGTCGGCCTTGGTCGCCTCTTCAAAACTGGTCCAGGTGGGTTTGTGGCTCTTGTCCAGCATGGTGCGTATCCTTTGGCTGCATTCATCCAATCACCTTAAGGCGGCAGTTGCAGGCAAAAAAATGAATTGATTTTATCAATACGATCAAAAAATACTTTCGGTATGCAAACCAAATCTCTGGAAACTTTTTTGTGCGTTGCCGAAACCGGCGGGTTTCACTCAGCGGCCCGTAAGTTGAACATCACACAAACCGCGGTCAGCGCCCGGATTAGAGCCTTGGAGGACGCAACAGGCAAACCGCTGTTCTCGCGCGGGGCAGGCGGAACGGTATTGACCGAGTACGGTCGCCAATTCAAACCCTATGCGGAACAGATGCTGTCGCTGTGGTCGTTCGCAGCCAACGACCTGCCTGAACAGATTCAAAATCGGTTGGCACTGCGTCTGGGTGCCCAGTTGAGCGTGTGGGATCCGTTACTGGTGGACCTTGCTGTTCGCTTTGAACAACGGTTTGGACAATTGCTTTTAACCCTGAATTACGACCATGATTTGGATATGGTCGACGCCGTTGCTACCCACGTACTTGACGCCGCGCTGACCCATGAAAAACCTGCGGACCGGCGCGTGGTATTCCACGAACTTGCGCCCGAACGGCTGTCTTTGGTTCAAAGCAGGAAGGATGCGAACACCGACGCTGAACGGGTATTTGTCAACATAGAACTGGGCGAGACCTACCGGGATCATGTCCGTTCCACAGCGCGTCTCGCGACAGGGCAAACTATCTTTCTGGGTAATTGCTTGATGGCTTTACGCTATCTCCTACAGCGTGGCGGGTATGGGTATTTCCCGGACTATGTCATCACTCAGCATCTGAACTCGGGCGAGCTGTTGCGCGAGAAAGATGCGCGCGACTTAATGCTACCGCTGTATTTGGTGGTCCGTTCGGACAGTCAAGAAGTTGAAAACATCCTGCAGTGCCTGGAGGAACTTCGCCGCTGACTTCAGACCGGTGACGGCTTTGGTGCTCCGTTTCGAACCCTTTTTCGCAGCAAGGGTCGCCCCGCGGCCAGTAAAAACAGAACCGACACAAGCACGCCCATAACGGCGGGAAGATACAGCAAGCCCCAAAGTCTGGGATCATTGATGACGAACGGGGATACGAATCCCCGAACCCCCTCAAGCAGGACCAGAATGGTAAAGGCACCCAGGATCTGAGGCCAAAGCCCAAAGCGCGAAAAGCTACCTAGCATCAGGGTCGAATATCCGACCAATGCGACCGCAATACATATCGCAATCCACGAGAACCTCTGGTGCAGCTCATCCACCAGATGGCCGATGCTGTGATCATCTTTCACTGAGACCGCTTCGCGATCCCAGATCAACTCGACCGTCGGGATGGCTTCAAGGCTGCGATGGCCCATACTCGAATTCTGGGTCAGTTCGGAAATGTCGTAAGAGGCGTCTTCGAACAACGTGGATGACAGCGTGTTACCAGCCTGATCATACCGCAGCGCAATCCCATCCAGCATAACCAGATGAATGCCCGAAGCCTGATTGACCAGATAGGCCGTAGCACTGGAATAACTGACAGGGTTAATCCCATCGCGACGGTCCGAGACGAAGACTTCGCGCAGCGTTCCGTCCAAATCGATATCGCCGATATAGACGGTTACACCTTCTGCTGGATGCAAGAATTCGCCCTCATTCAACAGCTGTGCGGTGACATCTCCGGCAACTTCATCCTGTCTTAATTCCAGTTGATCAACCGATGCAGGTCGCAAAAAGACGCTGATGACAGCCATCATCAGTCCCGCACTGAGCCCGAACACCAAGACCGCACGCGCCAGTCGCCACGGGCTGGAGCCTGTTGCCAGCATCACCGTCATCTCGCTTTCGCGGCTCAAACGGTTGGTGGCGTAAACAGCGGCCGCAAACACAGCCATGGGCATGACCGTCCGGATCAGCGTCGGCAAGGTCAACGCCGTGAACTCCAGGAATACCATCGCCGATTGGCCGCCGCTGATGACCCGATCAAAAAGGCTGACTGAACGCGTGATCCAGAACACCCCGACAAGCACAAGGGTGAAAAAGCCAAACAGCACCAGCAATTGCCGCAGGAAATACCCATCAAAACGCGACATGCGACCTCTTGTTTCTTGGCGGTTGGCGTTGCGGCGGACTTTAGGTGATTCAACGCGCCGAGGAAACCTCGATTAAGCCTGATCAGCGGCGGGGATCACGATGCGATGATACCAAAGCCAGCGCAGAATGCGCGACGCCGTGTGTGTGGCCAAAACCTCTGACCAGCTCTTGATGATGTTCAAAGTGGTTGTCGGGGCGCCCAGCCGCTCTAACAACGGTCCCAGCATTGCGCCCTCCAGATTGGCAACTGGCCTTGGAAGATTCGGGTGCCCTATGACAAGGCCGGGTTCGATATGCGAAGCGGTTTGCACGCCGGAAGCGATGAGCTTGGCCTGAGGTGACAGGATCAGGGGCTGATCATCACGCAACGCCTCCGTGTTTGGATCGAACGCTGGAGACTCTACCCAATCCAACGGCTTTGCGCGCTCAGCCCAGAAGTGCGAAGGATCGACAGCATGCTGCCGTGCATAGAAATCGGCTGCAAGCGCTGCATGGGTCTGCACACGCTCGAATTGCCGATCCGCATAAAAAGACAAGGCCAGATCACTATGTTCGGGGGTTGTCAGAAGCGTGTTCACCACAGCTGCGGCCTGCACCGCCTGCCCCATCGCCAATTGCACCCCCTGCGACGACAACGCGTCGACCGCGAAGCTGGCCTCTCCGACCCGCAGAAGGTCGCGCGTTGGTGGTGTTGTCTCGGCCTGGCTGGTCGCATCCGCCCGCCGCACAGGCCCGATACGGCGCTGTTCCAGACAGGGCGCTAGTAGTGTCGAACGGGCCAGAAGATTCAGATAGAGATCGCGACGATCTGCGGGTGGCAGCCCAATGCAGGCGTCGGGATCGACAAAAACCATTGCGTTGACCACTCCTCCCGGTAACAACGCGCCCCAATACCAATGTCCTTGTCCCGCCTCGACCCGGGCTTGCGGGCCAAAGCCCGGCGGCACGTGCCAATAAGCATAAAGCGCCAACAAAGGTTGGGATGCAGGGAGAAACCTGCGGCCCAGCCCGGCTTGCCGTCCCGCTGCGTCCAGCAGGATTTGTGCCTGGATCCGAAAGGCGCCCGTGTCGGTCCGAACGGGAATCTCCCAACCAGACTGCTGGCGCACCGGGCGGTATGCGCGCGCAGGTTGGACGACCTGCGCCCCTGCCGCTTGTGCTGCACGTAACAGCACCGCATCAAACTGGCCCCGGTCAACCAAAAGTCCGGGGTGATCACCGTCGACGCCGCGACGTTCGAACGCTCCGGCCCAATGCAAAAGCGATCCGCTTGCACGCAGAAAACCGGTTTGGGAAACGGTTTCGTCGACCCCCAACAGGTTCAGGATCGGCCAGATTGATGGCGGCAATGACTCGCCGACATGCTGGCGCGGGAACGTTTGCCGCTCGATCAGGCAGACACGCCGACCTAGCTGAGCCAACCTCAGCGCGGCAGAACTACCTGCCGGGCCGCCTCCGATCACGCAGATTTCGGTCTCAATCTCCATCCGTTCAGGCAGAGGCCACCTGAGCGGACACGCCAAAATAATCCGGACGTGCTTCGGACAAGCGGACATAGGCTTGAAGGCAATAGTGCAACCAACCTCGAATGTAGTCGCAAGCGGGGCGTCCGCGATGGATGACTTCGTGATGACACCCGCCGCCGCATAGATACCGCGCCCAGCAGGTGCCGCACGGGGATTGCGTGTGCACGTGCCGATCCGCCAACCAGTTCTCGCGCCGTAGGTCGGGGCCATCATAGACGTTGCCCATGGCTCCGGCTTCGTCTTCAACAAAGCGATGGCAAGCGAACAGGCCGCCATCAGCGGACACGCCAAAATACCCGCCCCCTGCCCCGCAGGCATAGGGCCGATGGGTGCCTCGGTGGATCTCCTGCATCGCCGCTGCCATGTTCGAGAATGGGTAGCGCCGCCCTTCGATTACCGCCGCCTCGAAAACTTCGCCGCAACGGATCATCTGCGATAACATCTCGTCCAAATCACTCCGGTTCAGTTCATGCTGACCGTTGGGCGAGGCCAGCATGGGCGAGAATCCAATCGAATGAAATCCCATTCCCACAAACCGATCCAGCGTCTCTGGCAGGTTCATATTCTTCGGCGTAACCGTTACCCGGGCACCAACCTGCATACGGTGTTGAGCCGCCAGCAAAGGCTCGACCCGCTTCAGGATCGTATCAAAACTACCCCGACCGCCACGATTTGGGCGCAGCTTGTCATGGACCTCGCCCACGCCATCCAGACTGATGGTGACAGCAAATCCATGCGCTTCGAAAAACGCCGCATCCTCGGGGCGTAGCAGGGTCCCGTTGGTTGTGATCGAGAACCCGACGCTCAACCCGTTGGCCTGCGCCTGATCGACGGCATATTCCGTAGTGCGTTGCACCAGATCGCGGTTGATCAGAGGTTCTCCACCCAAATAGGCAAGGTTGATCCGCACACCGGGTTCGGCTTCGGCCACCAGCCGATCAACCGAAGCCTTGGCGACTTCCCATTCCATATTCCGCGCGGGTCCGCCAAATTCTCCCCCTGCAGCATAGCAATAAGTGCAAGCCAGATTGCATTTCTGCGCCACTGCCAGTGACAGCGACCTCACGGGCATACTCTGAGGCGGCGTGTCATCGATGAAAGGTGTTCCATCCAATCCCATGGACCTGAGGAAAGCGCTCTGACTTCTCTTGTCCATCGTTGCGAATTGGTCCGCCGTCCCCTCAGGCACATCAAACACGCGCGATCCATCAACGGCCAGCATGTGATCTCCATGCCCTGTGTCAAAGAAATGCACCTGCGCGGCGGGTGGGATCACGCCTTACCCTCCGTCCAGAACGGGATGCCAATCCCCTTGGCGGCCAGCGCTTCGCCCTCGACGCGGAACAGCTTCATGTCATCGCGCACCTGCTGGATGTAGGCCTGGGAGTCTTCAAATTTGCCATCCGCTTCAAGCGTATAGGCGTTGGCTAACCCATCCTTGACCTTAGCGTAGAGTTCCAGCGCCGTCCTGGCCTCCTCTTCGGTGCCAACCTCAATCTGACGCAAATAGGCAGGCGTGCCTTCTCCCGTATCGTATTTGGCCAAAACGTCCTTCATTTGACTGAAGCGCAGGAAGTGCTCGTCCCCGTCAGTGTCGATCCGTACCGCCAGCGCATAAAGGCGGCGTTCCGGGAACAAATCCTCCTGCTCCAAAGTCGCCACACATTGCGCATAAGCGCGGTCAATAAAGCCTCCGGGGCGCTCGATCTCGATGAAATCCGCAAGCGCTTCGGCCGTTAGTGGCCTCAGTGCGCGCGGCTGCGTCTTACCCTTGCCCGCCGGCAAGGTTTCGGACGGGGTCAAGATGGGTTCATACCCCTCGGGCTCAAGCTCCCACAGCAGTTGGTTCGCCCAGCGCATATGGGTCATCTCGCCAATCGCGACCTCCAGCACCGAACGCCGGGCAAATATCAGATCGTCTTTCAGCGTCGGCCATTTTTGGGTATCCGCCGTCTCGGGATCAGCCAGAGAGAAATAGGCGTAAAGATATTGCAGGCTCAGCGTCATCTCCATCGCGGCCAGACGCGTCTTGAGGTCCTCGATCATCGCCTGCGGCGTGTCATAGGGCTCCACGCCTGGCATTTCGGGATCAACTTCATAAACCTCGCCCGTTTCGCGGCCTTCAACGACGATAGGCAATTCGCTCCACATCTGATTTACCTGATAATGGTCAATCTGGTAGGGGCGGTTTTGTTCGACCGTATTCAGCGCCGCGACGTTACCGGACGGAGACTTGTCCGAGCGCAGCCAATCCAGATAGGTCTCGGCCTCGATCGGGTTCTTTGACTGACCCGAGGGCAGCTGATCGTCATGCGCCACCTCAGCCATCACTACGTCGGGGTGGTTCGAAGGCCAGTAGTGACAGCCGCAGTCGCGGAAGTCATGGGACCACGGATTGCACAGGCTTTGCGTCAATTCGCCGGGGTCATAAGCTTCGCTGAAGACCCCCGCCTCGGTCCGGTACTGGCGGCGGAATCCGTGCAGGACGACCTGCTCGGTATCCACGATGCCCTCATGATTGCGCCGTTCCAGAGCAATGCTGACCGGTTTGTCATCACCATGTTCCAGACTGCGGATGAACCGCCAAATCATCAGCCCGTCATAGGGTGTGCCGTCTTCCTCCTTGAAAGTGATGCGCTTACCGCTCTGCTCGACCCATGACAGGAACCAGCGACCTTGGCTGAGCTTTGCGCCGATGTCACCGCTGTAGGCCTCCAACAGCGTCTGCACCCACTCCTCGGGGCTGTTGTCGGGCAGCATCGGATCATAGAAATAGTCCACAAAAACCAGATGGAAGCCCTGTGAATTCTTCGGTGCCTCGGGCACGGGGTTCAGCGGCACCCGCGCGGCGTTGAACACCAGGCCGGGGAAAAAGCGGCGGTCCAGGTTGCGCACATCCATTTCCAGTCCGGGAAAGCAATTCCCCACGGATCCGTCCAGTCGCGTGTTGTCGGGGTTGCCCGGTACCTTATAGGCCGCGCGGGCGGTCAGGTTGCGGGGTTTAACGCGGATTTGGCCGGGCTGATCAGACATTCTGAGCCTCCGTTTCCTGTGCAACCAGATAGTCGATGAACGAGATCACCAGATGGTACTGCCTGCGCGACAGCGACAGCGGGTAATAGTTGGAATCGCGCATATAAGGCGGCATCCGCGCGTCGTGCATCGAGTCGCGGATAATCCGAGGATCGCGAAAATCCGGGTTCGGGTTTTGATCAGGGTTCGGGTCGGTTTCAAGCTCGGTCAGGATACCATATGGTGGACGCAGCAGTGTTTTAACGAAATCCGGGCGACGGCGTAGGAAATCCAGCAGGTTGGCCTCGTCAATCAACTGCTCATGCACGAACTTCGTCGCCACTGTATAGGGCAGCCGATCATTCGGCACGGAGTTCGAAAAGACCGAGATCGGTTGCGGGCGGATCAGTTCGTCGATCTTGTCCGGCGGCCTTGCATCCTCCTCCGTCATGGATTTCGCATCGGTTGACGGCAGGCCCGGCGTCGGGGAAATCCCGGTTTTCGCCTGTAATTTGGCATTGTCCTTCAAACCTTGCGCGCGGATATCGTCGAGGTTGATCAGGCTGTTGGTCTCGAAGGCACGGCGGAAAATATCAACCACCTCATCCTTAGCTTGCGTGTAGTTTTCTTCAGTTACCGAGATTAGCGACAGATCACGATCGGCCAGATCATCCTCAAGGCTATAGAACGGACGCGCATCAGGTGCAAAATCGGGTGGTCCGGTCATGATCGTGGCGCGTGCGGTTAGGCGTTCGCCACGCACGGCCAGCGTCGCCTCGATCACGCCATCGCTGGTGTCATCGGCCACTCCCCAGGATTGGTCATTGCCCACACGGGCACCGTCGTAACTATCATGCGGCTCAGGGTCGTCCGAGGTGCCGGACATCATGATCCATTTCGACCAAGGGGTGTCGGGGTTCAGGATGCGGTTCTGTTCGGGCACGATTTCGTGGATGCGACCATATTCCGATTTCGGCGGGTCGTTCTGATAGCCCGGTACGGCCAGCGTCGCCGGACCGTATGCAGCATCAGGCGGGCCATAAACCTCGCCTTTCGGAGGCATAAAGCGCAGGCGCAGGATACTGCGGTCGATGAACTCCCCTTCGACTGGTTCATCATGACCCTGCACAGGATGCATCACACGGATCGAACCTAGCGGGATCGGGTTATGCTCATAGACCATCGGCTGTTGTTCGGACGTATACGGGCTGAAGGCCAGCAGGGGTTTCGGGGCGAAATCCTGACCCGCAATCTCGACCCGTGCACGAAACCCGCAAGCCGCGTCGCCAGTCCGGCGCTCGGCCTTGGTGTTCCCGACGGTGACCGAATAGCGCACGTTTTGCAGCGACAGGCCCTGATCGTCGAGCAGATCGAGCGTCACCGGTGTCTCATATTCCTCGCCCGTCTCGGCATCATGCATCCGCGCCCACAGCTCAAAGAACGGGGCAACCGGGCGCAACGCGCCGCCTTCGTCGCGAAAGCGGATCGTGTTGGGATCGGGAAGATAGGCGGTGACACTGCCATCTTCGATCTCGCGAAAGGTTATGTTCGACCGGATGACCGTTTTGTTGTTGCCATGGGCATCCATGTCCTGCTGCCACTCATAGCTTTCCAGCGGTGTCTCACCCGGTCCAAGACGGGCAACCGCCATGGGTGGCAGAAAGAAAATCTCTTGGATCGTGTCCATACTGGGCCCTCCCCCGTTTGGCCTTGGCAGTCCCCGCTTTCAGGGGTTCGAATAGCTCTCGTATGTGATCGTTGGGTCGTCGAAGATCGACTTGGACGTATCTCGGATGATGTCTGGCGGAGCGTCATCCGGCACCGGCGAAATGCTCTGCTGATAATGGAAGAAATTATGCGGGTCGAATTTCTGCTTCACGAACAGCAAAGAGTTGAAATACTCGCCCCAGTATTGCCAGCGATAGTTCTTCTGGGTCCGCCGTGGATAGTTCTGATAGACGCGGTCAATGAAATAGCCTTCTTCGGTCATCAGTTCCATGAATCCGTCGAGCCAAGGCACAACGATCTCTTTTTCTTCTTCCGACACCCAGAACACATCGACGTAGAAGTTCAGCGACACATCACGGTGAATGAAGGCATTGCCTTGTTTGCCCAACGGCATCCGATTGATCGCCCCCCCATAGGGTTCGATGGCCACAGCGCCATAAGCGTTGGGTGTGCTGTCGAGGTAGTCTACGACGCGCTGCCATTCGACTTCGCTGAGCTGGCGTTCAATATATCCGGCCTGCTTATCTTCACGCGCCTGATCGGGGACGACGGGGATGTCATATTTGTCGTCATATAACCATGAGTTGATTTCTTGATAGGTGCCATAGTTCTGGTCGTCCTCACCCATCTCGCCGCCGATTTCATCGCTCAGCAGGGGCTGAACAAACGCGTTCCCCTCTTCGGACGTGCCATCATAGAGCGCCGACACCAGCAACACCTTTCGATCTCCCTGATAGGCCAGAAAGATATAGGCCCCGAAACGGTCATCTTCGCAGGTGCGCATGTAGTTGGCCTGCAGGTACTCCAGTGCCTTGGCGGCTTTGCCCAACGGCCATGTGATGTGGCAACCCCAGACTTCATACAGCTGGTGCAGCTGGTAGCGGATTTCCAGCAACACACCAAAGTTGTTGCCGGTCCCGCCTCGTATGGCCCAGAAGAGGTCGGAGTTCGTGTCTTTGTCCGCGATCACGATACTGCCGTCCCACAGCATCACGGTGACACCCAGAACGCTGTCGCAAGCCATCCCAAGCCGGCGTGAGGTAAAGCCATAGCCGCCGCCCATCATGAAACCCGCCACGCAGACATCCTGACAGGCCCCGCCCGGCACGTGCAGGTGATAAGAGTTCAACTCCGAATTCAGCATCTTGAACGGTGTGCCCGGACCGACATAGGCCATCGGCACCTTTGGATCGACGGTCACGTAACGCATTCGGCTGGTATCCAGCACCATCTGGTTATTGACCGAATATCCCGCCGTGCTGTGACGCCCTGACCGCGCAACAACCCACAGTTCATGCTCGCGCGCGAAAGCAAGGCTGGCGCGTACATCCTGAATGGTCTCGCAATAGACGATGATCTCTGGGTAGTCCTGGAAAGCCGGATTCCAAACCTGCCGGTCATTGTTGTAATCCGCGTCGGTCGGCAGAGTGACCGTTCCGATCAGTTTCTTCTCAAATTCACGTAACTCATCGGGCGTGATCGAATGGTACTGCTGCAGCGCCAGATCGGTACGGCTTTGCGCCAAGACATCCTTGGCCAGAAGGGTTTTGCTGATCTTACGCATTAGGTCTCCTCATACCACAAGAGCGGGGCGCCGGACTGGTGACCCAGCGCTTAAAAGTCGAAATTCAGGTATCATCCCAACTCTGCCCGCGCCCAAGCTGGCAGCAAGTTGGCCTTCGGGTCAAGTAATCGTTTCCATCAACGCTCGTGCGTCTTTGAGGTCCGGCAGTTGGGCATCTTGATGGAAATGCGACATGACCGAATTCAACGCCTCACCAACCGGTTCGCCTCGGTGTTGCCGCCACTCCGCCAACGCGACCGCCGCACGAAGCTCGTAAAGCCGCGCGCCTTGCCTTTGCGCTGTTTCGATAGCGCGCAACAGCAGCGGTACGGGATCGCCCCCTGTCTTGGCTACAAGGGCAGCCTCAATACGAAGCTGATCGGCCTCGGCCCATTTCTCTTCGGTTTTACTCAGAGCATTTCTGGCGTGCGTCAGAGTCTGATGCGCCGCGTCGTGATGGCCGGCGTTTGTCTGAATCTCGGCAATCAGCGAAGGGAAGAAAGTCTTGTAATTTCCGGCCCCAACCGACCACCAGTCTTCCGACGCCTGACGCAGGTCCTCGATATGTTCGACTTCAGAGGTCGTGGTCGCCTTTGCCCAGCTTTCCCATAGCCGCGCAATTGTCGCCATAAAGGGTAGCGAATGCTCCTCGGCGACTTCGGACAGCGCCTTAACATCCCTTTGCAATGCAGGGATGTCGCGCGCCAGCAGGTGAACCTTGCACATGTAAACCAAGATCTGCGCCACACTATGCGCGTGCTTGAGGTTCTTGGACCATTCCAGCGCTGTATTCTGCACCTGCAGGGCATCTTGATGCCGACCCATCAGGCAATAACATGTGCCCAGAAATGCTGATGTAATCGCGGCATGATCCGTTCCATAGACATAGGCTAGCTGGCTGTGCTGATCAAAATCATAAAGCGCCCAAGCTTGCTCAAGATGGCGCTTTGCATCTGACAGGTTGCCCAGATGCAATTGCACCGCCCCCATGGCGCGATGACCGACCATGCGGTGTTCGGTCTTGCCGCTTGTCGCCGCCAGATCGAGGATCTGCGCAGCCACGCCTTTCGCCAATCGATATTCGGCACGCACAAGATGGAATGCATATAGCCCGTTGAGCACAGGAAACAGCCGCTCGGTCTCGTCAGCTCGGTGACATAGTTCGCGCAGACGCCCATAGGCCTCACCCGTCGCATCCCCCGAAATACCGCTTGTTGAGCGCAGGACACCGGCACGCAGGATCTGGATGTCGATCTCTTGCAAATCCCGTGCACGGCTCTTTGGCAGATCGGCAAGCTGATCCAGAGCTTTCGACAGATGGGTCAACGCCTCGGCCTGGGCCGAGCGTTCGATCGCTCGACGCCCCGCGCTTTGCCAGTGCATCACGGCCTCATCCGCGCGTTGGGCCAACGTGTAGTGCTGTGCCAGAACCTCGGGCTGAGTCTGGGCCAGTTGCGGCTGGTTCTCTAGCAACGCACCCGCCGCGCGGTCATGCAGCGACTGCCGTTCCGTGCGCAGCAGGCTGTCATAAGCCATGTCGCGAATCAATGCGTGGCGGAAGATGAACTCATCCTCTGCCGCATCCGGGGCTTGAAGAATGATCCCGGCCGATGAGAGCTGTTCCAGTCCGGCCTGCAGAACCGTCGGAGACAGAAACGAAACAGAGGCCAGCAACGCGATCGAGAACTGCCGCCCGAACACGGCGCCGGTTTGCGCCACTTCTTTGGCCTTGCCCAAACGGTCTAGACGCTCCATCAGCGAATCCTGCAACGTGCTGGGAACTGAAAGCGATGGCAGGGGGCCGCGCACGACATACCCCTTGTCGCTCAAGCGCAATTGCCCCGATTCCAAAAGACCGCGGGTCACTTCCTGGACATAAAGCGGAATGCCATCCGTCTTGGCCGCAATAAGGTCGCAAACCTCGGGTGGTACAGGGTGCCCCCCCGCCACCTCAGCTACGATCTCAGCCACATCCCGATTGGTCAAACGCTTGAGAGGTATACTCAGGGTATTGTTGTGGTGACCCCAACCCGGATCGAAACCGGTACGTGCTGTTACGACGATCAGCACCGGTAAGTCCCGAATATGTTCGATCACCCGATCTGTAAGAGACAAGGTGGTCGGATCAACCCAATGCGCATCTTCGAACAACAGCAACACCGGTCGTTCTCGCGCTAACGTTGCAAGCTGTTCTGTCACTGCCTCCAACGTCTTCTCAAGCTTCACTTGCGGCGGCAGGTCGAGAGGCCCCAGCGTAGCATCAGCATCAACGCTCAACAAATCAGCGATCAGGCGCACATGCTCAGGCGGGTGATGGCGCAAGAGGTACGAGAGTTTTCCCAGTTTATCCTCATCGTTGTCTGTCGGCGCAAATCCTGCGGCGCGTTCCAGATGCTGAATGATCGGATAAAGTGCCGAGTTGGCATGAAAGGGCGAACACTGGAAGTTCAGGCGAAGCGCACCTTGATCCAGCACTTCTTGGCTAAGCCCCTCAATCAGGCGTGATTTGCCGATCCCAGCCTCGCCAGTGACAAGAACCGATTGTCCAGCGCCCTGACTTGCCTCATTCCATTTGTCGGTCAGCTTGCGGAACTCTGCCTGGCGCCCAATGAGCCGACCAGAACCGGCATCAGGCATTATGTCAAATCTGCGCTCGATCCGCGCCTGCCCTGTGACGCTCCAGGCTTGTATCGGTTCCGAAAACCCTTTCAGTGCGAAAGACCCGCGATCCTGCAGTTCAAATGCATTGCCCACCAATCTGCGAGTGGATGGGCTGATGATCAGTGTATTGGGCTCGGCCAAACTCTGCAAACGTGCTGCCAGATTGGGTGTCCGCCCCATGACCACGTCATGTTCCTTCAACCCTTCGCCATGGATCTCGCCCACAACGACAAGACCGGTCGAAACACCGATCCGCGCAGTCAGACGCTCCTGGCCTTCCATGCGATTCAATCCTTCAAGAATATCCAGACCCGCATGAACGGCGCGCGAGGCCGCATCTTCCACCGCGTGAGGATACCCGAAATAGATCATCGCCCCGTCACCCATGAAATCGGCGATATGTCCACCAAAGCGAGCAACCGAGGTCGAGCAAATTTCCTTGAACCGCCGAAGCAGCTCCCCCAAGTCTTCGGGATCAAGCCGCTCGGACATGGCAGTCGAGCCAACCAGATCAACAAACATAACTGTCAGTTGCCTCCGCTCGGCGACAATCTTCCCGCTGCCTTGCACCGGGGTCGGATTGGCATCCCGCGCCTGCCCCAATGCGGCCATCAATCGGCGCCTTGGTCCAAGTGGCAGCCCAAGGTCGATCAAATCATGTTCGGAGAGATGTGCGAGATCGGCCAATGTAACTTCGTTCGACGCGAATACCGGCGCATATTTCGACAGCCCGTGTTCTTCAAGGAATGCGTCGATCTCTGTCATTATCCCCGTTGTCCCCGATCGTCTCCGGGTTCCCCTACCCGGTCAGGCTTGCATATTGTGACACAAAAGCCGAACGACTTTAGCACATTAGCTGGACAGTCCTGATGGCTTTTCCTTCAGCCTTGATCAAGCTTTTTCTTTATTGCCGCACACGTCAAGTGAATTGCGCCACACGTATGCACCAAGCCCGCGCCTCTGTTGCAGGAATTTCGCTTGTCCGGTGGGAAATGGCAGGGGCAGCAGGGTTCGAACCCGCGACCTACGGTTTTGGAGACCGTCGCTCTACCAACTGAGCTATACCCCTAGGCTGGGCCATCAGATATGACAGAGGCGCAGCGGACTCAAGAGGCTTTTTGAGTTTTCCGAACACTTTACCGCTGACAAAAAAGTTGCGCCCGGCGCGCAGTTCTTTAAGACAAGGCTCGGCCAGCAGGAGGACCGCAGCCTTGAGCATCCGCAAGAAAATCGCAGACAGCGAAGCTGTGCTGAACTGGGTCGCGCGAAGGATCGCAAGCTATATCCGGTTGGTGCATCGCAACACACGCTGGCAGCGCATCGGTTACGAAGAGCTGGATCAACTGGCCGAACAGGGCGAACCGGTCATCGTGGTGCTGTGGCACCAGAGGCTGGCACAATCGCCATATTTCTTCCCACTGGACAAGGGCCGCATCTGCTCGATCACTTCGGCAGCGCGCGCGGGCAGCATGGTGGGGCGAGTGCAGAAGCTGTTCGGGATGGATACAATTGCAATGTCCAGCCGCAAGCGCCACGTCGCCTTGTCGCGGGAAGTGCTGGGTAAGATGAAACAGGGTATCTCGATCGGCATTGCCGCCGACGGCCCTCGCGGACCCGAGCGGGTATCCTCGACTGTACCGCTGGTCTGGGCTCGCACATCAGGTAAACGAGTTTTCGGCATCACCTATTCCGCGCGGCACGGGCGCGAAGCCGGAACTTGGGATCGTCTGCTGATGCCTCGCCCCTGGCGCAACGACGGCGTATTTCTGTGCCGCGAATGGACCGATCCAGTTCCACGCAAGGCCAGCGAAGAGCAGATTGAGGCCCTTCGTCTGAGCCTTGAGCAGCATATGAACGACATCACCGCCGAGGCCGACCGGATGGTCGGGCGTGAGCCATGGGCAAAGAGCATTTGAACCCAGAACCCGGCGTGAAACGACTATTGCGCCGTTAGGCCGCGTCTGCGCTGGTTTTGACCGAGGTCGTTCCTCTCGCCATGCTGTCCGACATTTCAGCAAGCTTGATATCAAATCGCTTGCGCTCTCGGCAAAAGTCGCTGATTTTGCACTCAACTTCCTGTTCGTCGTCACCGAGAACAGCGGCTCTCATATCGTCCAAATCCTTGCTGTGAAGGATTTGCGTTCCATAGTTCAGAAATTCAAAACCAAACATCTTAGTCTCCCCTGATAGCCGGGACGCGCTTGATTTGCGCGTCACCCTTGCTGTTGCAATAGAGAGCTGGGAGTTCAGTCTTCGTTTGGAGTGGACGGTAGATTAAGAATGCGAGATCGACTTCTGTTTTGTTCAATGAACTCAGCTTGCCCGAGATTATTCGACGAATAATCTCAATGCGCCGAGAAGATTGGATGAGAAAAGGCCGCCCCATGTGGAGCGGCCTTCTTTAGTTCACCGATTTGCCGGGCCAAAGCCCGACTACCGTGATTACTCGATGATTTTCGAGACGACGCCGGCGCCGACGGTGCGGCCGCCTTCGCGGATCGCAAAGCGCAGGCCGTCTTCCATCGCGATCGGGGCGATCAGCTCGACGGTGAAGCCGACGTTGTCGCCGGGCATAACCATCTCGGTGCCAGCCGCCAGGGTCACGGTGCCGGTCACGTCAGTTG